>JAUIMC010000016.1 GCA_030433215.1 Alphaproteobacteria bacterium | reverse complement strand
CGGACGCGAAGGGGGAGGCGTGTTCGTCGCTTGCCGGTTCCAGGGACGGGCCGGCGTCAGGCTGCGGCTCGTCTTTCATCATTTTGGCGCGTTTGGCTGCCGCTTTTCTGACAACGGCGTCGAGATCGATCTGGCTGCACAGCCCCAAGCCGACCGGGTCGCGCGGCTGTAGATTGGCCGAGTTCCAGTGTGTGCGGTCGCGCACCGACTGGATGGTGGTTTTCGTCGTGCCGAGAAGCTTGGCGATCTGCGCGTCGGAAATTTCCGGATGGTTGCGGACCATCCAGGCGATGGCGTCCGGCCGGTTCTGGCGCTTCGACACGGGCGTATAGCGCGGCCCCTTGCGCGGCTTCTCTGCGACGATGGTTTTCGGCCGCGACAGCTTCAGCTTGTAATTTTCGTCGGCTTCGCCCTTTTCGATTTCATCGCGGGAAAGCTGGTGATTGGTGATCGGGTCGATGCCGCGCACGCCGCCGGCCACGTCGCCGTCGGCGATGCCTTTCACCTGAAGGGAGTGGAGGCCGCAAAACTCGGCGATCTGGTCGAAGCTGAGGGACGTGTTGTCGATCAGCCAGACGGCGGTGGCGATGGGCATCAGCGGACGGTCGGCCATGTCATGTCTCCGGTCATATGGTCCAAAAAGCCTTCGGGGGCGGCCCCCCTCTTCGGGGAGCCGCGCTAACCGCCGGATTTTCGGGGAAAGCGACGCGCCTCAGCGCGATTTGCGGGGCTGTATAGACGCTTTGGCGGCCCCCGCCAAGAAAAGATTAGGGAGCCCGGAGAACGATTTTGCCCGTATGAGCCCCGGATTCCATGCGTTTATGGGCTTCGGCGGCCTCCGCCAGCGGGAAAACTTTATCGAGGGCCGGGCGGAAGGCCCCGCTTTCGATCAGCGGCCAGACCCGGTCCCGGATATCCGCGGCGAGGCGGGCTTTTTCCGCGAAGGGCCGGGATTTCATGGTCGAGCCGGAAAGCCGCAGGCGGTTGCGCATGATCAGAAAGATATTGATGGTCGCCTCAACGCCGCGCAGGGGCGCGATGGAGACATGGCGGCCGCCGAAATTGAGGCAGGCGAGATTGCGCGGCACGAAATCGCCGCCCGCCATGTCGAGCACCACGTCGGCGCCGCCGCTTTCGCGGACCGCGTCGTCCCATTTGTCTTCGTCATAGAGATAGGCCGCATCGGCGCCGAGCCGCTTTGCGGCCTCGCATTTGGCTTTCGTCCCGCAGGTGACGACGACTTTCGCGCCGATCGCCTTGGCGAGACCGATGGCGGTGACGCCGATGCCGCTGGTGCCGCCATGGACGAGCAGGGTTTCCCCGGCTTTCAACTGTGCGTCGTCAAAGACATTCGCCCAGACCGTGAACACCGTTTCGGGCAGGGCCGCCGCTTCCTCCAGCGACAGCCCTTCCGGCGCCGGCAGCACCGAGCCGGCATCGGCGATGGCGTATTGCGCATAGCCCCCGCCGGTGAGGAGCGCGCAAACCTTGTCGCCGGGTTTCCAGGTCTTAACCTCGGCGCCGACGGCGGCGATTTCGCCCGCGCATTCCAGGCCGGGCAGGTCGCTGGCGCCCGGCGGCGGCGGATAGAGCCCTTTGCGCTGCAACACTTCAGGCCGGTTAACGCCCGCCGCGGCGACGCGAATCAGGACTTCCTCGCCCTGGGGCTCGGGAACCGGGCAGTCCATCAATTGCAGGACCTCCGGGCCGCCGGGTTCGGTGATCACGATGGCCTGCATGGTCGCGGGAAGGGCTTTGGTCATGGAATTTCGCTCACAATTTTCGCCCATTCTTGCCTTAAGCGCCATGATTTCGCAAAGTCCGGGTCCGCGGCGAAGAGGAGGCCCGCCATGGACGACGAACCGCTGAGCGAAAAGCCGGACATGACCCTGTCCTATCTGGCCAAGCAGGATCTTTACACGCTATCCGTCGGCGATCTCGAAGACCGCATCGACGCTCTCAAAGCGGAAGTGACGCGCTGCGAGGAAGAGCTCAAGGGGCGCGGCGACACGCGTTCCGAAGCGGAGAAGCTGTTCAAGTTCTAGCCCGTCCCGGGCCCTGCAATTTCTTCAGAGAAAGTAATAATGCAGGATGACCTTGGTCGTGGCGCCCAGAATATAGAGCGTCGCCAGAAACATCACGATCCAGTAAAACGCGATGACCGGCGTGTTCTTGCGGGCGAACACCGGGTTTTCTTTGAGATCCTGTTTCAAGCGCTCTTTATTGCGGCGTTCCTTGCCGGCGATGATCCGCACGAAATATTTGCCGAGATAGAGCCGCACATCGGCGGGCTGTTTTTGCGCGGATGAATTTTTGACGGCGGTCTCGATCGCAATCCGCTGCTGGGGCGTCAGGGTCTGCCGGACATCGGCTTCCACTTCTTCCCAAAACCAGCTGATCTCTTGATTGCCGCTTGAAACTTGGCTCTCCGACATGTCGATTCCCTTGCAACCCGATTGCGCGCAAGCCACCCGGTGCTGCGCCGCACTGTTTTCACTCTGGCCGCAGTGTCTGTGTTTGTGCTGAAAATTGCGCCAATTTATCCGGACGGATTTTACCGAACGCCGCCTTTGTAGGGTCCGCACGCCGTAAAGCTTTCGGAAATCCTGCCGGGATTGTGTTAATTGTCGCTATGATTGAACGCCGCTCCTGAGGAGCCTTGAGCGATGGCGACGCACAATGACGGGAAGTCCATGGAGGGCGGCGCGCAGGCCGATCTCCTTGCGGCGTTCGACGAGGGCCGCGTCGAGAATATCGCGCTCGATGCGCCGCGCATCGACACGCATTTAAGCCATGTGTTCCTGACCGAGACCCGCGCCTACAAGATGAAGCGCGCGGTGACGCTGCCCTTCGTCGATTTTTCGACGCTCGAAAGACGCCATGCGGGTTGTCTCGCCGAACTTGAGGTGAACCGGCGCATGGCGGGCGCCATGTATGTGGGCGTGAAGCCCGTGGTCGCGGCGGGCGAAGACCGCTATCGCATCGGCGGGGAAGGCGCGCCGCTCGACTGGGTGATCGAGATGAAGCGGTTTTCCCAGGATGAGCAGTTCGATGAACTCGCGAAAGCCGGGCGCCTGACGCCGGCGCTTCTGGAAAAGACGGCGGACGTCATCGCCGGGGCGCATGGCGCGCTCGAACCCGTCTTCACGACCGGCCATGCCGCAGATTATCGCGCTATCGTGCGCGAACTGCGCGAGACGGAAACGCAAGGCGCCGCGAAGCTGGGGCTCAATGTGGGCGACCCCGCGCTCTATGACGCGCTCGATGCGGCGCTCGCTCGTGTCGACCCGCTGATCGAACGCCGCCGCCGCGCCGGAAAGGTCCGGCGCGGCCATGGCGATCTTCATCTGCGCAATATGTGCCTGTTCGAAGGGGCGCCGACCCTGTTCGACGCGCTCGAATTCGACGAGCAATTGGCGACTAATGACGTGCTTTACGATCTGGCTTTCCTCTTGATGGATTTGCGCCGGATCGGCATGGCGGGCGGCGCCAATCTCGTCATGAACCGGTATTGGGATGGCGCGCGCGAAGAGGAGGGCGCGCTTGAGATCCTGCCGTTCTTCATGGCGCTTCGCGCTGCCGTGCGCATGGCGGTTGCGGTGGAGGCGGAGCATTTCGAAGAGGCGGACGAGTATCGCCGTCTTGCTTTTGACCTGTTGCGCCACGAGCATCCACGGGCCATCGCCATTGGCGGGCTTTCGGGCGCCGGCAAGTCTGCGGTCGCGAAAAAACTGGCGGGACAAATGCCGGGGCCGGCGGGCGCGCGCTGGCTCCGGACCGATGTCTTGCGCAAGCGCGCGCAGGACAAGGCGCCGGAAGAGAAGGCGGAAAAAGAAGCGTATACGGAGGAGGCGCGCGGAAAAATCTATGACGCGCTCTTCGATCATGCTGCGACAGCCTTTAAGGCCCATGCCAGCGTTGTTATCGACGCGACGTTTCAGGAAGCCGGCATGCGCGACGCAGTGACGTCACTAGCGAAGACGCCGGTCTCTGGGTTCTGGCTCGACGCGCCTTTGGATGTGCGCCTTGAGCGCATAGGAGGCCGCAAAGGCGACGCCTCCGACGCCGGCGCTGAGGTCGCGAAAAGCCAAAAAGAGCCGGAAAGCCTTGGGACGGGCTGGACGCGCATTGACGCCACGGGAACGGTCGAGGAGGTCGCGGCGCGCATCGTCAAGAATTTGCCGCGCTAGCCGTCTTTATTCCGAAGGCAGGGGAATGTGCTCCGTCTCGTCCGGCGGCAGCGCAAACACCGTATTCTTGAAGCCGGCTGCGGCGGACGCCGTCCAGTCTTCTTTCGCCTTTTCGATGCGGTCCTTGCTCGAAGAGACGAGGTTCCACCAGATATGGCGCTCGCCCAGGGAAGCGCCGCCGAGCAGCATCAGCTTTGACGGCTCGCTCGCGGTGATTGTCGGCGCGGCGCCCGGTTCGAAGACGATCATGCGGCCATGGTTGTAGGTCTCGCCGTCAATCTCGACGGCGCCGGCGAGAATATAGAGCGCGCGCTCTTCGTGCTCGTCGGGCAGGGGAACAGCGGCGCCTTTTTGCGCCTCGACCCCGAGATAGAACATCGGGGAAAAGGTTTTCGCCGGCGAAGTCTTGCCGAAAGCCGAGCCGGCGATGAGGCGCAGGGAAAGCCCTTCGCCGGCGATGACCGGCAGGGTCTCCTTGGGATGGTGGTGAAATTCCGGCTCGGTCTCCTCGTCCGCCTCGGGCAAGGCGAACCAGCTCTGGATGCCGTGCATGGTCTGGCCGTTCTCGCGCGGTTCGTCGTCCGTCCTTTCGGAATGGACGATGCCGCGCCCGGCGATCATCCAGTTGACGTCGCCGGGGCGGATCACCTGATCGAAGCCGAGGCTGTCGCGGTGGCGCAACTCGCCGTCGAAGAGATAGGTGACGGTGGCGAGTCCGATATGGGGGTGCGGGCGCACGTCGATGCCGGTTCCGGGCTTGAAGTCGGCGGGGCCCATTTCGTCGAAAAAGATGAAGGGGCCTACCGTGCGGCGTTTGGCGAAGGGGAGGACGCGCCCGACGGTGAAACCGCCGAGGTCGCGCGTGCGCGGTTCGATAACGAGAGTGACAGCGTTCATGGGCACACTGTGTGCCCGGCGGCCCCGGGTTTCAAGCAGTTAGCGCCGGCGCCCGCGAAGTTGTGAGCGAGCCTTTATGCGGCGCGGATGATCTTGCGGGTGAGGTCGCGAATGTCGTTTTCCGCGCTCTGGATCGCCGACGCGTCATCGGGCCCCATGCCGATGAACAGCTTGTAGCCTTCCTCGAGGCTGAAAATCTGCAACACCGCCTGGCGCACCTGCGCGTCGTTGAGCTTCGGATTGGCGGCGCGCACCAGATAATAGACGAAGCGCCCGATGGGCCGGTAAAGCTCGCGCACCATTTCGCGCGCTTCTTCGCTGGAGCCGGCGAAGCCCCAGAGCTGATAGAAAAACTGATGGCTCTCGCGCGCATTGCGCACATAGAACTCGACGACATTGAGGAGGATGTCGAGCGGCGTGTCTTCCTCCGCCTTAAACTGCGCGAGATGCGCCTCCACATAATCGGCCAGCGCCTCGCGCATCATGGCGTCGAGCAGCGCATGCTTGGTCGGGAAGTGATAGGTGAGGTTGCCGACCGCGATGCCGGCCTCCTCGGCGACCTTGCGCAGCGACAGCCCGCCATGGCCGTTGCGAGTGAAGACCAGATTGGCGGCCTTCAGGATCTTGTCGATGGTGGTCCGGGTTCGGCCGGTTTTGCCGTCACAGATCTGCACCGTCGGCCGGGCGCGCTGCAACTCTTGCAGATGGGTGAGGATCGCCTCGAAGGCTTTTTCCGTTTCTGAAGACGAAGATTGCGCAGCCTTAATACTGCTTTTTTCTATATTTGAGCTGTGATCAGTTGACGACGCCATTTCACCCCCGTAAATCGCGTTCTTCTAGGTCATTCGACCTAATCAGGTTTTGACGCACTAGACAAGCCGCCCGGTGCGGCTGCAATCATAGGCGTTTCGGTTTCCCGGCTGTGCGGTGTTCTCCCCCTGCTGCACGTCGGGGGGGCCGCGGCGGGGCAACTCGTCGCGGCCCACTCCATAAAATCCGGGAATGAGCAGCGTTCTAAATAATACAGCTTATTCAGCGGCTAAGGGGCGATTTTGAAGCCATGACTGAAGGTCTGCGAGGGCCCTTGCCGAGAGCGCGCGCTTGCGGGCGAAGCCCTTTTCTTTGCCTTTGATCCGCCGGCCCTCTGAGTCGGTGCGCGGGGTTTCGATCTCGGGAAAGAGGCCGAAATTGATGTTCATGGGCTGAAAATTTTTTTCCTGCCCCCCTGAAACATGCCCGCCGGTGATGTGACCGATGAGCGCGCCCAGGGCGGTGGTGGCCGGCGGCGGCGGCGTCTCGACCCCCTTGGCGTCCGCCGCGGCGAAGCGCCCGGCGAGGAGGCCGATGGCCGCGCTTTCCAGATATCCCTCGACGCCGGTGATCTGGCCGGCGAAGCGCAGAGCGGGCCGGGCCTTGAGCTGGAGGGACGGGCCGAGCAGCTTCGGGGAGTTCAGGAAGGTGTTGCGGTGGATGCCGCCGAGCCGCGCGAACTCCGCTTTTTCCAGCCCGGGGATCATCCGGAAGATGTCGGTCTGGGCGCCGTATTTCAGCTTCGTCTGGAAGCCGACCATGTTGTAGAGCGTGCCCAGCGCGTTGTCCTGGCGCAACTGCACGACGGCGTAAGGACGCTTTCCGGTGCGCGGGTCCGTCAGTCCGACGGGCTTCATGGGGCCGTAGCGCAGCGTGTCGGGCCCGCGTTCGGCCATGACTTCGATCGGCAGGCAGCCTTCGAAATAAGGCGTCGATTTCTCCCAGTCCTTGAACTCGGTTTTCTCGCCTTCAAGGACGGCGTTCAGAAAGGCCGCATACTGATCTTCATCGAAGGGGCAGTTGACGTAATCGGCGCCGTCCCCGCCCGGACCCTTTTTGTCGTAACGCGACTGCATCCAGGCGATGTCGAAGTCGATCGTCTCCTTGTAGATGATCGGCGCGATGGCGTCGAAAAAGGCGAGGGACTCCTCGCCGGTGAGCGCGCGGATCGCTTCGGCCAGCGGCGCGGCGGTGAGCGGGCCCGTGGCGACGATGACATTCGTCCAGTCTTCGGGCGGCAGGGTCTCGATCGCTTCGCGCCGGATCTCGATATTCGGATGGGCTTCGATGGCGGCGGTGACGCCGTCCGAAAACGCGTCGCGGTCGACGGCGAGGGCGCCCCCGGCGGGCACCTTGCTCTTGTCCGCCTCGCGCATGATCACCGAACCCGCCCGGCGCATCTCCTCATGGAGAAGACCCACGGCGTTCTGCGTTGCGTCGTCGGAGCGGAAGGAGTTGGAGCAGACAAGCTCGGCGAAGCCGCCGGTCTGGTGCGCCTCGGTGCCCCGGACGGGGCGCATTTCATGAAGGATGACGCGCGCGCCGGCCTCGGCCGCCTGCCAGGCCGCCTCGGAGCCGGCGAGCCCCGCGCCGATGATATGGATCACATTGTTTTCGCTCATGGTCCGCGCTTCTACCTGAGCCAGCCCATGGCGCAACATCTTCTCGCGGGGCGCGCATGGCCTTCGCGGGTTTTTCCGGCTAGCCTGAGCCCGATGGCTGCGCGAGACGGCCGCGAGGGGTTTGATGGGATTGCGTATTTTTTCCGTTATGGGGGACGCGCTCCATTTCGGCGGGCGCCGGATGGAGACGATTGCCCGGGTCGCCTGGCTGCCGCTCGTCCTCTCGATGATCGCCGGCATGGTCGCGGTGTTCGCCATGGCCTCGGTGATCGCCGGCCAGCTCATCACCTTCGCCGATATTCCTTCCTTCGCCAGCGCTCAGCAGCAGGTGGGACGCTATGCGGCGCGGGGCTTTCAGAACAGTCCCATCGCCATGTGGACCATTACGCTGGCGAGCCTCGCCGCGCAGGGGATCCTCACCGCCTCCTTCATGGCGCCGCTGATCCGCTATGCGGGGCTGGGCGAAAAACCGGCGCCCGGCGTCCTGCACGCGCCTTTCGGACCTGACGAGCTGCGCTTTGTGGTGTCGAGCCTGTTCGGGACGTTGTTCGTCGCGGTGCTGGTGTTCGGCCCGCTGGCTGCGGCGACCTTTTACACGCTGAAATACATTGTCGCGGCCATGTCGCAGACCATGGCGAGTTTTCCGGACCCGGCGAGCCTGCACACCATCGAGATCCAGACCGTGGGGGAGGCGGCTGCGGCAAGCGGCCAGCGCTGGCTTTACACGCGCGGCATTCCGCTCACCGCCGCCGCGCCGGTGGCGATCGTGTTCTGGCTTTTCCTGTTCTTTCACTTCGCGCCGAAGAACCGGCCGCATGCGCCCGCCGTCGGGAGAACCGTCTTGCGCGCGCTGACGACATTCGCGATTGCGGTCCTGCTGCTCGCGACCGCCTATTTCTTCTTCGCCGAATATGTCATCAGCGAATTTCGCGGCAATGTGACTTTCCTCGGCGCGCTTGCCGGGATGCTCGGCATCGCCAAGGTCGATGCGAGCGGCGTCGTTCAAGGCCTCGACTTCACCATGAAGTCGCCGGCGGCGCGGGTTCTTTTCTTCGGCGTCGCGTCATTCTTCGTGATGAATTACATCAGCTTGAGGTTGTTCGCCTATCCGGGCGTGGCGGTGTGCCGGAAATCCCTGGCGCTCGGCAATACGCTTGCGGTGACGCGCGGCTGGAACATCTTGCGCCTTTTCGTGATTATCACCTTCCTGTTCGGCCTTCTGTCGGTGATCCAGGTTTTTTTCCTGAACGGTCTCGTCCTGCAATATCTGCTGCCGCGGGTCGTCGGGCTTCTCTATCAGGCGACGGCGGTGTCGACGAAACTGGTTAACAGCGGCGTGACGGCGGAATGGGTGCTGCCGCTCTTTGTCTGGATCTGGAACATCACCAAGATTCTGGTGAACATCCTGTGGTCGTTCTTTTCCTTCGGCGTCACGGCCGGCCTTTACGGGCGGCTTTATAGGGAAAGCGAACGCGGCTACCATCCCTGATCTGCATGGCGTTCCAAACCGGCGCCGGCCGACAAAGGGAAGATGATGTCTCAACCATTGCCGATTGGCGACACGCTGCATGAAGCCTTTCAGTTCGGGATCAAGCGCTGGGGGACGGTGATCCGTTACGCCTGGGCGCCGATTGTCATCAGCCTACTTCTCGTCGGGCTTTATTTTGCGGCGATTGTCGATTTCCAGACCATCGCGGCGGCGGAGGATTCCGAAAGCACGCTGCATGTGGATGAGATCTTTCGCGCCTCAATCCCCTTCATGATCGCACTCGGGGTGGTTCTTTACGTGGCTGTCTCCATGCTTTTCTCGGGCGTCATGGCGTCGGTTTTCCGTCTCGCCGCGCTCGGCGAGGAGCGGCCGGGCTATGTTCACCTGCGGCTCGACGGGCCGGCCTGGCGGGTCTTCTGGGCGACGATCATCAGCGCGGTCATATCCCTGTCGATCTGGGGCGTTGCACTGATAATCTCGCTCGCGAGTTACGGCGAAAGCATCGGCGCATTTTTGGAAGGCGCGAGGTCGTTTTTCGCGGCGCTTGTCGCCGCCGCGCAAACCGGCGCCGAGCCGTCTTTCGGCGGCCAGGCCGACATTCTTGACTATACGCGGATTTTCGTGCGCGCTGTTGCGATTTCCATCATCCCCCTGATCTATGTCAGCGTGCGGCTTGCGCCTTTTCTTGCGGGCTCGGCGGCGGAAAACCGGCTCATCCTGTTTGGCTCGTTTAATCTGACAAAAGGACAGTTCTGGCCGGTTTTCATCGCAATCATCATCATGACCGTCGCGCTGATGATCATCGGCTTCATCTATGAAATGGTGCGGTCGCTTTTTGAATTGCTGATGAGCCTCGGCCAGAGCGGCGGCGCCTTTGCGGTGATCGCGCTGGTCCTGGCGGCGCTCTATTTTGCGGTCACGGTTTTCTATTACGCCTTCGTCTACGGCGTGCAGTTCTCGTTTTACGGGATCATGTATCGCCGCCTGAAGACAGGCGAATAAAGAGCTGGATCAATGATCCAGCTTTTAGCAGTCGCGCCGGTCGATGCGAAAAACCGGATTCCACTTTTTCGCCCGGCGCTTTAGCCCCAGATTTCCATGACGAGCCCGCGCGCATCTTTTGCGCCGTCGGTAAGGTGCACGGCCTTTCCCGCGAGCCGCGCGGCGGCGGTCAGCGCCAGCGCGCAAGCGTCGTAAACGTCGTCGCGGTTGACGGCGCTCGCGCCGTGCTCTTCGCGCAGGCCCCGGTAGATCTCTTCCGCGTTCGGCAATCCGGCGCGCGACAACAGGGCCAGCCGCTCGCTTTTCCCCTCCGGCTTGCGCTTTGGGTGCGCGCAGGGTCTGCCGCCATTCAATCGGGCGAAAGCGACTTCCGGATGGGCTTCCCCGAGCCGCGCCTGATCGGCGGGCGTGACGGCCGCGTCCACTTCGCGGATCTTCGGCGCGATCGCCCAGGCCTGTTTTGAAAGCCCGCCTTTCGCTTCCTGCGCCTTGCCCCATTGATTGGCGTTTTCATAGGAGTCGAAAGCCAGCATCGGGCGGCGCGGCGGGGTGAAGACGCTTGACGTGCGTCCCGGCTTGAGTCTTTGCCGCGCCATTCCCTCGCAGGCGCGCCGGCCCGTCTCCACGAGACCGATGGGCATGTCGACCATGATCATCGCCGCCTCCCGCCCGGCGCCGTTCATAAGCCCGGCGAAAGACGGGATGATGAATCCGCTCGCCGTCATGTCCGAAAGCGCGAGACGCACAACGGCCCAGCCGGCGGGGCATCCGTCGACGCCCAGCGTGAAGCCTTTCGCGCCGTTTCGCTTTCTGGTTGTGTGGGGCGGCGATGGCATAAGCATTGCTGATTTTGCGGGCGTTCGTGTCCTTTTGGCCATGCGCCCGGAGGATCACGCGGCAGGGCGAGCCTCCGGCTTGTCAGCGGCCCCGAGGGGCGGCATCCTTAGGGGAAGCGGAAGAATGAGAATAATGGGTATCGAAGATATAACAGGGGATCAGGCGGGCGACGAGGCGGCGGGGGCCGAAAACTTCGTACAGTCGGAACTCTTTGCACGAACCTTTCGCGAGGGCATGGCGCTCGTAGAGGAGACCGCCAATTATCTCGACGGCGAGGGCCGCGACGCCTCGAAAGAGCTGCCGCGCGAGGTCGCGCTCGCCTATGCCGGCGCCTCCATGCGCCTGACGACCCAATTGATGCAGATTGCCTCCTGGCTTCTGGTGCTGCGCGCCGTGCGCGAGGGCGAGATGGGCCTTGGCGAGGCGCGCGACGATAAATACAGGCTGGTCGCCTCGGAAGCCGCTTCGGTGAAGTTCAGTTCGGAAGGCCTGCCGGAGCGTCTTGTCACGCTCATCGACGCGGCTCATCAGCTTTACAACCGTATCAGCCGTCTCGACCGCGAGCTGTTCACTGGCGAAGCCGAGCCGGAAGAAAAGAACGACGCCGCCGCGCAACAGCGCGCGCTCCTGAAGGCGTTCGGCGGGCGGTAGGCATTTACTCGCATCAGTGTCATCACCGGGCTTGTCCCGGTGATCCACAAAAGTCAGCAATAAAAGCCAAAACTGGATCGCCGGCATGAAGCCGGCGATGACACGTCTTTGATGATGGGGAGTAAACAGCGCCGCCGCAGCGGCGCGAAGTCTTACTTCTTCAGGCCGAAAGAACCGAACTTCTGGTTGAACTTCGACACGCGGCCGCGCTCGCCGATTTTCTGCGGACCGCCGGTCCAGGCCGGGTGCGAAAGCGGATCGATGTCGAGATTGATCGTCGCGCCTTCCTCGCCATAGGTCGAGCGTGTCTCGAAGGAGGTGCCGTCGGTCATCACGACCTTGATCGTGTGATAAGTCGGGTGAATGTCTTTTTTCATGACGGCGGTCCTTCGCACGGGGCGCAAAACTGTTCGATTTCGGATTGAAGCGGGGCATATACGCGGGGGCGGCGCGGTCTGCAAGCCCCTGAAATCAAAGAATCGAACGCTAGCGCCTTCGCAGGTGCAATGTTATGATTTGAAGCCGACGCCGACCGTTCCGAAAACCTCTTGAGCTAGCCCCTGTTCCATGCGTTTCTTCTTGTTTTTGCTGGCTCTTCTCCTGGTCCTGGGCGGCGCGGCCGGTCTCCGTCTCAACGCTTTTAACCAGTTTGACGAGATCGAGCCGGTGGCGCTGGCGGCCTGCCAGCCGGTCCGGGGCATCGCCGGGCCTGAAGACATCGAAATCGACGCCGCGCGCGGCCTTGCCTTCATCTCCTCTTTTGACCGCCGGGGCGAGGGCCAGCGCGGGGCTATCCATCTTTTCGATCTCACCGACCCCCTGGCCGAAACCGCCTGGCGCGATCGCACAGGCGGGGTTCCCGCCGACTTCCGGCCTTTGGGGCTCAGCTATTACGACGACGGCGAGACGCGCCGGCTTTTCGTGGTGAACGAGGCGGGCCCCTCCGTCGAGCTTTACGAGGTCGAGGAAAATGGCGACCTCGCGCATCTCGAGAGTTTTGCGGAAATGCGGATCCTAAGCCCCAACAGCGTCGCCGCGGCGGGGCCGCGCGAATTTTACGTGAGCAACGATCTGCGCCCCGGGCGCAACTCGCCGCTGGCGGGGGTGCACTTCCTGATGGCCGCCGATCTCGGCGAAATCTTCTATGTCGACGGCCGGCAATGGAGCGTCGCCGCGGACAAGCTGCGCTTCGCCAACGGGCTCGCGCTCTCGCCGGATGGCGCCAGGCTTTACGCGGCGGAAAGCGCCGCCAGAAGGGTGAAGGTCTTCGACCGCAATCCCGAGACCGGCAAGCTGACGCCGGCGGAGGCCATCCCCCTCGACGCGTCGCCGGACAATCTCACTTTCGACGGCGACGGCGCCTTGTGGATCGCCGCCCTGCCGAAGCCGCTCCTGCTGCCGCGCCTCAAGCGCGACGAAGAGGCGATTGCGCCTTCCGAAGTTCTCCGTCTGGACCCGGACGGGCGGCTGTCGACGGTTTACCGCGACCGGGGCGAGCAGCATTCGGCCGCCACGGTCGCCGCGCGCTTCAGGGACAAGCTCCTCATCGGCGCGCTTTACGACCGCAAATTCCTGTTTTGCGACCTGCCCGCCGGGGGTTTGCCTGCCGCCGCGGAATAAGCGATAGAGCGCCCCATGAAATACGTTTCCACCCGCGGGGCCGCCCCCGCTGTTGATTTTGAAGGCGCGTTGCTGGCCGGCCTTGCGCCCGACGGCGGTCTTTACATGCCTGAGGGCTGGCCCGTGTTTTCCGTGCAGGAAGCCCGGGCCGTGGGCGCCATGCCTTACGCCGAGGCCGCGGCGGAGATCCTCTCGAAGTTCGCCGGGGAGAGCTTCGACAAGGCCGAACTCGCCGCGATGACGGCCGAGGCTTACGCCTCTTTCTCCGACGAGGCGGTCGCGCCGGTCAAAGCGCTGGGACCGGACGATTACATGCTCGAGCTCTTTCACGGGCCGACGCTCGCCTTCAAGGATTTCGCGATGCAGATCCTCGGGCGCCTTTACGATGCCGCGCTGGAGCGCCGCGACGAGCGCCGGACGATCATCGTCGCGACCTCCGGCGACACGGGTTCGGCGGCCATTGAGGCGCTGAAATCCTGTGAGCGCGTCAATGTCGTCGTCCTCTTCCCCGAAGGCCGCGTCAGCGCCGTGCAGCAGCGCATGATGACCTCGGTGATCGCGCCCAATGTCATGAACATCGCCGTCAAGGGCTCCTTCGACGACTGCCAGGCGATTGTGAAAACGCTCTTCGCCGACGAGGCTTTCGCGCGCAGCGTGCAGCTTTCCGGCGTCAACTCGATCAACTGGGCGCGGCTTGCGGCGCAGACGGTTTATTATTTCACGAGTTGGGCGAAAGTCTGCGAGCATGCCGATGCGGTCAATTTCGTCGTCCCCACGGGCAATTTCGGCGACGTCTTTGCGGGCTATGCGGCCAAACGCATGGGCCTTCCTATCGTCAAGCTCGGCGTCGCCGCCAACGCCAACGACATTCTCCACCGCGCCATCGCCAAGGGCGACTATACGCCCGAAGATGTGAAACCGACCGCGTCGCCGTCCATGGACATTCAGGTCGCCAGCAATTTCGAGCGTCTTCTGTTTGAAGCCAAGCACCGCGACGCCAAGGTCCTGCGCGCCGCCATGGAAGACTTCGCGAAAGAAAAGAGCATGAAGCTCGACGGCGAAACCCTCGCGGCCATCCGCGACGATTTCGTTTCCGACGCCGTCTCCATGGAAGAAACGCTGACGGAGATCCGGCGCCATTACGAGGAGACGAACGAGCTTATCGATCCGCATACGGCGGTGGCGCGCGCCGCGGCGCGGCGTCTGCGCCAGATGGGCGCCCTTGACGGCAAGATCGTGACGCTCTCGACCGCCCATCCGGCGAAGTTCCCCGAAGCGGTGAAGGAAGCGACAGGCGAGACCCCGGCGCTGCCCGATTTCTACGCCGATCTTTTCGAGCGCCCGGAAAAGATGGAGCACGCGCCCGCCGACCCCGCGGCAGTGAAGGCGCTCGTTGAAGGGGCGTTCGGAAACTGACCCCCATGGTTTCGCTGCACACCCTGCCGAACGGCGTGCGCGTCGTCGTCGATCCCATGCCGGAGCTCAAAACCGCGGCGCTCGGCGTCTGGGTCAGCGCCGGCTCGGTCGACGAGCGTCAGGGCGAATACGGCATCGCGCATCTTCTCGAACATATGGCGTTTAAGGGCACAGAGCGCCGGTCGACGCTCGCCATCGCCGAAGAGATCGAGGGCGTCGGCGGCTATCTGAACGCCGCCACGAGCCATCAGCGCACCGGTTATTACGCGCGCGTCCTCAAAGACGACCTGGCGCTCGGCGCCGATATTCTCTCTGACATTCTTGCCCATCCCAGGTTCGATGAAGACGAACTGGCGCGCGAGCGCGAGGTCGTGGTCCAGGAGATCGGCGAGGCGGCGGACACGCCCGACGATGTCGTTTTCGAAAAGCTCACCGAAGCGGCGTGGGGCGCTCACCCGCTCGGCCGGGCGATCCTCGGCACGCCGGAAAGCGTGCGCGCCCAGACGCCGAGCTCGTTGCGCGGCTTCATGGCGCGCTGCTACCGCCCGCAGGAAATGATCCTCGCCGCGGCCGGCGCGGTGGAGGAAGACGCGCTGTTGAAACTCGCCGAGGACTGGTTCGGCAGCTTTTCGGGAGAGGGCGAGGGCGCTGAGCGGCGCGCGCCGCCTTTTCTTGGCGGGCTGAGGCACGACAAGCGCAAGATCGAACAGACCCATCTCGCGGTCGCCTTTCCGGGCGTCGCCTCGGCGCATGCAGATTTCTTCGCAACCCGTCTTTATGCGGACGTTCTGGGCGGCGGCATGTCCTCGCGCCTGTTCCAGAAAATCCGCGAGGAGCGCGGGCTCGCCTATTCGGTCTACGCATTCGCCGACGGGTTCGACAATGCGGGGCTTCTCGGCGCCTATGTGAACGCCGAAGCCAAGCACATCGCGGAAGCCGCGACGATCATCCGCGCGGAGATGGAGGCGACCGCCGCCGCCATGACCGCCGAAGAGGTGGCGCGCGGCAAGGCGCTCTTGCGGTCCTCGCTGATGCTCGGCCTTGAAAGCCCGGCGAACCGCATCGAGGCGGCGGCGGGACAGCTGTTCACCTATGGCGCGCTCATGGACGCCGACGAGATCCTCGCCCGCATCGACGCCATTACGGTCGCGGACATGCAGCGCTGCGCGGCCCGCGCCCTTGAGGGCCCCTGCGCCGTCTCCATCGTCGGCCCCTGCAAGACGGCGCCGGTCGAGGCTGCATTCAACTTGTCATAATTGCGGTTTTTTGCAGGGAGCGCTTTCGCGCTATAAGGCGGCGATGCTTTTTACGACTGCGCCCTCCAATCCGGCTTTCAATCCGGTCCTCGTCGAGGAGCCGCTGATCCTGCGCGCGCCGGCGCCGTCGGATTACGCGGCCTGGGCGGCCCTGCGCGAAGACAGCCGGGCGCATCTGACCGAATGGGAGGAGCGCTGGACGCAGGAGCAGGCGAGCCTCGCCGCCTATAAACAGCGCCTGCGCCTTTACGACCGCGACCGGCGGCGCGGCGGCGGGCTTTATCTTTTCGCCTTCCGCATGAAAGACAACGCGCTGGTGGGCGGCGTCACGCTCAGCAATATCCGCTACGGCGCCTCGCGCTCGGCGCTGCTCGGCTACTGGGTGGGCGCGCCCTATGTGCGGCGCGGCTACGGCACCGCGGTTGTAAAGGCCATCGCCGCGCACGCTTTCGATGCGATTGAGCTTAACCGTCTCGCGGCCGCGTGCCAGCCGGAGAATATTGCATCGCAAAATCTCCTGGAACGGTGCGGTTTCTCGCGCGAAGGCCTGGCCCGGGATTATTTAATGATCAATGGCGCCTGGCGCGATCACTTCATCTATGCACTGATCGCCTCAGACTACCGCAAATAAAGTATAGTTCGTCCTGAAACGGGGCTGTTGTGCGCCCGTCAAGCCAAAAATTCTTTCCGAAATCCGGCCCGCCTCTTGCGATAATCTCATTGCCGCGTGAAGATGACACAGGGCGAATGCGCGGCTGTTCCAGTTGCGCAAGGGTCGGCTTTAAGGGGGCCGTCCCGGGGGGACCGCTCAATTTTGGCCGTTTTCACACGGTCTTAGGGAAGGCGTTGAGGGGTTCGGGGTTAATACATGGTGGCAGTAGGAGTGTTTGGCTTGGCTGACGGGTTCGCTGGACTTGCACAAGCTGAATTGTTGCGCGGCGCCGTTGCGGGCGCCTTTATCGTGGCGATGGCCTTTCTGGCGGGCTATGCGGCGATCCGAAGAAGCGGTCTTGCGGTGTGCGCCTTATTGATGGTGATGGCCGCCGGCGCGCTCGAATTTTCCTGGCTCGGCTTTTTGTCCGCGCTTCCCCCCGAGGCGACGGTGATGATGCAGGCGCTGTTCGCGGCGGCCGCCATCGTCTTTCTGTCGGCCTCCATCGGCGCCGCACGCTACAACCCGCTGCTCGGCGGCGTGATGTTTACGGCGGCGCTCGTCATCGGCGGCATGGGCGTCATCAATTTCTTCGACCGCATCGACCTTGCGCCGATGATGCGCTGGGCGCTGGTCGGCGTCGGCGGCTTTGCGGTGCTTTTGTCGCTGACCCAGGCGTTGCGCGGCGACTCCGGCGCGCGCCTTGTCCTGCCCGGCGTTGCGCTGGCGGCGGCGGCGCCGCTGCTCGGCCTGTTCGGCTCCGCCGAAAGCGGCGTTTTGGCTTTCGCCTCTCATGGCCTCTTCACCCTCGGCATTCTGGCGGCCAGCATGATCGCGCTCACCGAAACCGGCCTGTCGCAGGCGGTGGAGCACAAGCCTCTCGATTTCGGCGTGCGCACCAGCCATCAGGCGCCGTCGCGTCATAAAGAAGTAAAGTCGGCGCGCGAGCGCTCTGAGATCGTGCTCGACAGCCAGATCGCCCGCGTCCTCGATTATTCCGGCGTCGCCATCTGGGACTGGTCGCCTGAGGCTATCGACCAGACGGAATCGCTGCCCGCGCTGCTCGGCGCCGATTCCAATGCGCCCTTCACGCCGGAAGCGTTGCGCAATTTCATTCACGCCGACGATGCGGCCCGTTTCGATTCCGATCTTCTGGCGCCCGTCGACGGTCCGTTCGATGTCTGCCTGAAACTTTTCGACGGGCGCATGATGCGTCTGCGCGGCGCCCGTGCGGCGGACGAGGACTCCGGCGAGATCGAAAGGATCGTCGCCTTTGTGGAGCCCTTGTCGGGAAGCCCGATCAACGAAGCGCGCCTGAAATACGCGACCCAGTCCGCAATCGTGCCGCCGGCGGCGGCCGATCCCATGACGGCGAAACTTTCCGCCGCGCTCGCCAATGGCGATATCGTCGCCGCCTTCCAGCCGATCGTCTCGCTCGATGACGGCAAGGTCGCCGGTTACGAGGCGCTCGCCCGCTGGCGCGGTCAGGAAGAAGGCGCCGAGGAAGGACCGGAGCGTTTCGTCAAGGCCGCCGAAAAGATCGGCGAAGGCGGGGCGCTTGCCGCGACCATGCTCGATCAGGCGGCGGCGTTTCTCGCCGACGCGCTGAAGAAAGGGAAGCGCCGCGACCTCTTCGCCGCGATGAATGTCTCCTGGGGCCAGATCCGCGAAAAGGCTTTTCTGGAGAAAGTCCGCGAGACGGTGGCGAAATACGAACTGCCGGAAAATGCGCTGGTGCTCGAGCTCACCGAAGCCGATGCGGTCAGCGACACGGCGCTCGCTTGGGATGTGTTCCGCAAGCTGAAAGCCTCCGGCGTCGCGCTGGCCTTCGATGATTTCGGCGCGGGCTTCACCTGCCTCTCGAACCTCAGGAAATTCGATTTCGATTATCTCAAGATCGACAAGTCTTTCGCCGGCGATCTCGACTCCGACGGCGACGGCGCGAAAATCGTCGCTTCGCTGGCCGGGCTCGGCAAGGATCTCGGGTTGAAGGTGATTGTCGAGGGCGTTGAATCGAAATCCGCTTCCGCCAAGGCCCGCGATATGGGCTGCGCCTATGGTCAGGGCTACGCCCTGGGCGAGCCGGTTCTCAGCGAGCGCGCCGAAGCGTCCGCGGCTGAAAGTCCTGCGCCACAGGACGAAGAGGATGCGTCCGGGCAAGACGAGCAGCCATCCGCCTCCGCCAAGCCGCAGGCCTTCGAGGCGGCGTTTGAAGCGGAAGCCGGAGAGGAGACCGCGCTGGCCGAGCGGACGGAAGACGCATCCGCGGAAAGCGACGCTGATCTGAAGGAAGCCCCGGCAGAAGAGATCGAGTTCGCCGAAGACGAGACCGTCGGGCGCAAGCACCGGCGCTGGCGCTTCTGGGGCGGCGCGCAGGACCTGCGTTAGGGGTCGGAGCCGTCTGAAACGATATGGGTGTCATCGCCGGCTTTATGCCGGCGAGCCAGACTTCTTCGCTTCGGGCTGGATCACCGGGACAAGCCCGGTGATGACACGGAGAGAATATTCAAGATAAAGGGATCATTCAGGCCGCCTCAGGTCAGTGACCTAATTCAGGGGCTGGTCTTCGTCGCGCGCCGACGCCCATTCCGTCGACAGCATGGCGCTCGTCACACCGAGCTTTTCAAGGGCGCGCTTCCAGATATCCTCATCGGCGCCGTTGAAGATGATGTCCTCGTCAGGCTCGCAATGAACCCAGGCGTTCATGGCGATTTCTTTTTCGAGTTGCCCGGCGCCCCAGCCCGCATGGCCGATGGCCAAAAGGCAGCGGCGCGGCGCCGCGTTCTTCGGCTCCCTGCCGGCAATGTCCACCAGGATGTCGCGGCTCGCCGTTAGCCCGAGCCCGTCGCCGAGCGCCAGCGTCGCGTCAAGCTCGTAATCGAGCGTATGGAGAACGAGGCCGCGTTCGGTCTGCACCGGGCCGCCGAAAAACACCGGCGTCTCGTCCGCATCTTCCCGCGGCGCGATTTCAAGCTGTTCCAGAAGTTCCGAAAGGCTGACATCGTCGAGCGGTTTGTTGACGATCACGCCCATGGCGTGCTCCTCGTCATGAGCGCAAAGGAAAATCACCGAGCGGTCAAAGCGCGGATCGCCCATATTCGGCATGGCGATCAGCATCTGGCCTGCAAGCGTGTCGCCGACAGGCGGGGGAGGCGGCGCATCCGTTTCTTCCATATTGGAAAAAGTAAGGCTCGCCCGGAGTTGATGCAAGAGGCCGCGTTTGGCGGTGGACGGCGGCCTTCAGGACGCCTAAAAGCCCCGCAGAAGCAATGACAAAGGAGAATTTAACGTGACCATTGCTGTCGGCGACAAAATTCCTGACGTGAAAGTCATGGTGGCCACCGATGAGGGCCCGCAAGCAGCGCAGACCGGCGAGCTTCTTGGCTCCGGCAAAATTGCGCTATTCTCCGTACCCGGCGCATTCACGCCGACCTGTTCGGCGAAGCACCTGCCGGGCTTCGTCGAGAAAGCGGACGAGTTCAAATCGAAAGGCGTCGACAAGGTCGTCTGCATGTCGGTGAACGACGCCTTCGTCATGAACGCCTGGGGCAAGGATCAAAACGCCGGCGGCAAAGTCGTCATGCTGGCGGACGGCAACGCCGATTTCGCCAAGGCTCTCGGCCTCGTCATGGACGGCAAGGGCTTCGGCATGGGCGAGCGCTCGCAGCGCTTCTCCGCCGTCATCGATAATGGCGTCGTGAAAGAGCTGAATGTCGAAGCGCCGGGCGCCTTTGACGTTTCCAGCGCCGAACACATGCTCGGCCAGCTTTAAGATTCTATAAGGGCGGCGTCAGGCGAAAGCCTGCGCCGCCTGGCAGGCGAGTTCGTCGGCGCGTTCGTTTTCCGGATGGCCGTTATGGCCTTTGACCCAGCGCCAATCGACAGTGCGCTCCTCGGCGAGCGCGTCGAGCCGTTCCCACAGATCGCGGTTCTTTACCGGCTTTTTCGCCGCGTTCTTCCAGCCATTGCGCTTCCAGCCCTTGATCCAGCCGGTGATGCCGTTCTTCACATATTGGCTGTCGGTGTGGATGACGACGCTCGCGCCTTTCGGGGTTTCCTCAAGCGCGCGGATGGCGGCGAACATTTCCATGCGGTTGTTGGTCGTCGCCTCTTCGCCGCCGTTCAGCTCGCGCCGGGCGCCGCCTTCAATGATTAACACGCCCCAGCCGCCGGGCCCCGGATTGCCGAGGCAGGCGCCGTCGGTGAAGATCTCGATCATGGTCAATTCCTGCCGGTTTGGGTCTAGCTGGCGAGCCGCAGCGGCGATTTGAAGCTGATCGTCTCGCGCGCGGTCTCCACGGTTTCGACGCGCAAAGTGCGGCGCGCCGCCAGCGCGGTCAAGAATTCCTCGACAAGGATTTCCGGCGCCGAGGCGCCGGCGGAAAGCCCGATGACGGACGCAGCGTCAATGCGCGCCCAGTCCGCGGACCCGGCGTCTTCCAGCAGCAGCGCGTCTTTCGCGCCGGCGCCTCGCGCGGTCTCCACAAGGCGCACCGAATTCGATGAGGTGGTCGATCCGATAACGATAAAAAGATCGGTTCCGGCGGCGCTCGCCTTCACCGCCTGCTGGCGGTTTGAGGTGGCGTAGCAGATGTCTTCCCTGGCCGGGCCGGCGATGTCGGGGAAACGCTCTTTCAGCGCGGCGAGAATGTCGCGGGTCTCGTCGACGGAAAGGGTCGTCTGGGTCGCATAAGCGAGGGGCCCGTCCGGGTCCGGCAAGGCGGCGACATCGGCGATCGTCTCCACGAGAAGAACCGCGCCCTCCGGCGCCTGGCCCATGGTCCCGACGACCTCCGGGTGGCCGCGATGGCCGATCAGCACGACCTTGCGCCCGGCGGCGATATGGCGGCGGGTCTGGGTGTGAACCTTGAGGACCAGCGGGCAGGTGGCGTCGATTTTCACGAGCTTGCGGGCCGCCGCCTCGGCATGCGCCGATTGCGGCGCGCCATGGGCGGAGAACACCACGGGCCGGTCGGCGGGGACGTCGTCGAGATCTTCAATGAATTTCGCGCCCATGGCCGACAGGCGTGCAACCACATGGGTGTTGTGGACGATCTCGTGGCGCACATAGACGGGCGCGCCATAGGCGGCGAGGGTGTCTTCCACGGTGCGGATGGCGCGCTCCACGCCGGCGCAGAAGCCGCGCGGGCTCGCCAGGCGGACCGTGACAGGCGGTTTGGGGTCCGTCATCTCAGCAGCGATCCTCATGAGCCTTCATAGCGGCCCTTTCGTTTCCATGGCCCTAACTCGCAGCCCCCTCAATTGCAGGGGCGCGCCGGCGGGGCCTTTCTGTGAAGGGGGACGCCGATTCGGTGATTGCGCCCCCGGCGGCGAGACGCTACGAGAGGCTGCCCTCGTTTGGGCCCCGCCGCGGCGAGGATCGGCCTAGCACCCGGTCCAGGCGCCCGAAAGGCGGTCCCAAGGCTAATTTGTGGAATAAATATAAGGGTTCGGGCCGATGAAAACACTCCTCGCGACAGCGCTTTTCGCCGCAGCCGCCTCCGCTCTGGCGGGGTGCGCCGGTTCTGACAAAGCGCGCGCCGCGCGGGAAGCCAATCCCGCCCCTTGTCCCAATATCCTGATCCTGAAAGACGCCTCCCGCTTCATCGAATTCGACGGGGAAGAGAGCGTGGAGAATATCGCCTATTCGGGCGAGATGGTCGATGTGGCCTCCACCTGCCGCTACTATGCGGACGAACCCATTGAGGCGGGGATCACCATCGATCTCGCTTTCGGACGCGGTCCGAAGGGCGGGGAGGATGAAAAGCGGTTCACCTATTTCGTCGCCGTGACCCGCAAGGACACCGAAGTCATCGCCAAGAAAGAGTTTCAGGTGCCGGTGAAGTTCGGCGATGGCGAATCCATCAAGGTGGAGCAGATCGACATCGACGAAGTCGTGATCCCGCGCGCCAGCGAGACCGTTTCCGGCCTCAACTTCGAAATCATCGTCGGCTTTTCGGTGACCCCGGAACAGGCGATTTTCAACCGTTCCGGCAAGAGCCTGAAGTTTCCCGAACTGCAATGACCCTGAAAGACGAATTGTCGGCCATCGCCGGCGAGGCCTTCGCCGCCGAAGGGCTCGACGCGAGTCTCGGTGCGGTGAAAGCCGCTGACCGGCCCGATCTCGCCCAGTTCCAGTGCAACGGCGCGCTCGCCGCGGCCAAGGCCGCCAAAAAGAACCCGCGCGAGATCGCCGGGGCCATCGCCGAACGCCTGGCCGCCCGCCCGGAATTCGCCGAGGTCACGGTCGCCGGTCCCGGCTTCATCAATCTCAAGCTCACCCCGGACTTCCTCGCCGCGCGCCTCGACGCGCTCTGCGCCGACGGCGGCCGGTTCGGCGGCTGGAGCAAAGAGACGCCGGAAAAGATCGTTCTCGATTATGGCGGGCCAAATGTCGCCAAGCCCCTGCATGTGGGCCATCTGCGCGCCGGCATCATCGGCGAGAGCCTGAAGCGGATCATGCGCTTTGCCGGCGACGACGTGACCGGCGACGTGCATCTCGGCGACTGGGGCCTGCAAATGGGTCAGCTCATTTCCGAGCTCGAACTGCGCCAGCCCGATCTCGTCTATTTCGATCCGGCGGCGCAAGGCCCGTTTCCTGAAGACCCGCCCATAAGTCTTTCCGATCTCGAGGAAATGTATCCGGCGGCTTCGGCGGCGTGCAAAGACGACAAAGCCCGCGCCGACATCGCCCGCAAGGCGACCAAGGCGTTGCAGAGCGGACGGCCTGGCTATGTAGCCCTGTGGCGGCATTTCGTGACGCTGTCCGTCAACGCCATGAAAAAGGACTATGCCGATCTCGAGGTCGAATTCGATCTCTGGAAAGGCGAGGCGGACGCCGACCCGCTGATTCCGGAATTGACGGAGGATCTCAAAACGCGCGGCGTCCTCGAGGAATCCGACGGCGCTGAGATCATCCGGGTCGCCCGCGAGGACGACAACAAGGAGATGCCGCCAATCATCTTCCTCAATTCCGAGGGCGCGGTGGGCTATCACGCGACGGATATCGCCACCATCGTTGACCGCAAGCGCGCCCTCGATCCCGACCGCATGCTTTATGTGGTCGACGCCCGCCAGCGGCTGCATTTCGAACAGGTCTTCCGGGCCGTCGAAAAGGCCGGCTATTTCGACGAGGCGCGGCTCGAGCATCTCTGGTTCGGGACCATGAACGGCAAGGACGGCAAGCCCTTCAAGACCCGCGCGGGCGGCACCCTGAAGCTGCGCGATCTCATTGAAACCGTGACCGACAAGGCCCGCGAGCGCCTCGTGGAGAACGGCTTTGCGGAAGGCTATGGCGAGGCGGAGACGCAGGAAGTCGCCCGCCAGGTGGGCGTCGCGGCGCTGAAATTCGCCGATCTCTCGAACCCGCGCACCAGCGACTACATCTTCGATCTTGACCGCTTCATGGCGTTCGAGGGCAAGACCGGCCCCTATCTTCTCTACGCCAGCGTGCGGGTGCGCTCGGTGGTCGCGAAGGCCAGGGCGGCGGGCGCGGGCGAGGCGGGGGCGGCGATCCTCGCCGCGCCGGAGGAAATCGACCTCGCCCTTGTGCTGCTCGGCTTCGCCGATGCGCTGCGCGACGCCTATGAACGGCGCCTGCCGCATCTCCTGTGCGATCATGCCTTCACGCTCGCCCAGAGTTTTTCCAAGTTCTACGCGGCGTGCCGAATCGCCGACGAGGCCGACGCCGATATCCGGGCCTCGCGCCTTGCGCTGGCCTCTGCGGTCGGCGGCCAGCTCGATCTTGTTTTGTCGTTGCTCGGCTTTTCGGCGCCGGAACGCATGTAGCCGCGCAGCGAGTGTGGCGCGCGGTCCACACTCGCCCACTAAAATCCACCGACGACTTCCCTGTCGGCAAGGGCGCCGGGCCGCACAGGCGGGCTAAGCGCTCGTGACTCTTCACGTTATTTTCCACAACAGAGCGAGAAGGGCGGCGGGGCCAAAAGGTCGCAAAAGATTAAGAAAAACCGGGCGGCGTTGTCATCCATTTGTCATCTACTTTACCTAAGGCCAGTCGCGTATTTCGCGCTGCACACAAAACTGCAGGGCTGCAGACTCAGCTTGGGGATATCAACATGAAACTTATGAATACGCTCTCCGCCGGCGTGGCGGCGATTGCGATCACGACCGCCTTCACGACGGTTGTCGCGCCGACTCCGGCGCATGCGCAGCAGACGACCGCTGACGTTCGCGGCGTCGTGACCGACGGCGCCGGCGCGCCGATCTCCGGCGCTTCCGTGTCGATCGTCAACACCAACACCGGCGCTTCGCGCTTGGTGACGACGGACAGTTCGGGCCGTTTCTCGGCGACCAACCTTTCGGTGTCGGGCGAGTACACTGTGACCGCGACGGCGTCCGGCTATCAGGGCAAGTCGGTTGAAAGCGTCGGCCTTTCGCTGGGCGACACCTCTTACCTGACCTTCGCGCTTTCCAGCGCGGGCGCGAGCGCTGACGAAATCGTCGTCGTCGCCACCCGCTCGGTTGTCGCCGATCTGGCCACCGGCCCCTCCGCGACCTTCACTTCGGACGATCTCGACAATCTGCCGAACTTCAACCGCGACATCAAAGACATCATCCGCCTCGACCCGCGCATCAATATCGACGAGCGCACGGACCAGGGCAACGGCATCTACTGCGCCGGCGGCAACAACCGCGCCAACTCGCTCACCGTTGACGGCGTCAAGCAGAATGACGATTTCGGCCTCAACGACAATGGCTACCCGACCCAGCGCATGCCGTTCCCCTATGATGTTGTGGAGCAGGTGTCGGTCGAACTGGCGCCGTTCGACGTCGAATACGGCTCCTTCACGGGTTGTAACATCAACGTCGTGACGAAATCGGGCTCGAACGAGCTTCATGGCGGCATGTTCCTGAATTACGACTTCGCGCTGATGAACGGCGCGTCGCTCGAGAGCGGCACTATCGACGTTCCGCGCCCGTCCAACGACGCCAAGCAATGGGGCGGTTCGCTCAGCGGCCCGATCATCAAGGACCGTCTGTTCTTCACGTTCGCCTATGAGAAATTCTCGGGCTCCGACACGGTCGATGTCGGTTACGCCGGTTCGGGCGTGGCCAACGAGATTTCGAGCGTCACCCAGGCCGATTACAATCAGGTCCTCGACATCTCGCGCAGCGTCTACAACTACGATCCGCTTGAATATTTCACCAGCGCGCCGACCTCGGATCGCCGTTACTTCGCGAAGATCGACGCCTACATCACCGAAGACCACCGTCTTGAGCTCGCCTATCAGAACACTGACGGCAGCCAGCTTCGCACCTGGGACCTGTTCACCGGCGGCGGCGGCAACTTCTCCTATCCCTCGCACTGGTATCAGCGCGGCGAGAAACTCAGAAACTATTCCGGCCGTCTGTTCTCGGACTGGACCGACAACTTCTCGACCGAACTGAAAGTCTCCTACCAGGACCGCGAAACCATTCAGGACGCTCTGAACGGCACTGACTTCGCGTGGATGGAAATCGGGACAGATGACGGCGGCACGATCCATGTGGGGCCGGACCCGAACCGTCACGCCAACCAGCTGAAGCAGGACACGCTGCAGATCAAAGCCAAGGGCGCTTATCAGACTGGCGCCCACCTGTTCACCTTCGGCTACGAACTCGAACAGCTAGAATGGTTCAACGTCTACGCGTTCAACAGCGAAGGTCATGCTGAATTTGACAGCATCGCTGATTATGCGGCGCAGATGCCGAGCTTCATCGAGTATTCGAGCGCGCCCACCAACGACAAGCTCGACACCGGCGCGACGGTCGAGCGCTTGCTGCACTCGATCTATCTTCAGGATGAGTTCACCGTATCGCCGACGCTCAACCTGACGGCTGGCCTGCGCTACGACTTCTTTTCCGGCTTCCCGGACATCACCGAAAACGCCGCCGTTGAGGCGACCTATGGCGTTCCCAACACCGCGACGCTCGACAGCACGGGCATCATCCAGCCGCGGGTCGCGTTCGACTGGCAGGCGATGAACAATCTCCGCGTGACGGGCGGCGTCGGCCGCTTCTCGGGCGGCGATCCGTCAGTCTGGATTTCCAACACCTTCCAGAATACAGGCATCAATTCCGGTTACGCCAACAACTTCAGCTCGGGCGTTCCCGTGAATGTCGGCGACGGCTTCGACGGCTACACCATCCCGGCCGCCTTGCAGGACGCCAACACCGCGTCGGCGCTTGCTGGCACGGGCTCGGTCGCGCTTCTCGATCCGGACTTCAAAATCCCGTCGATCTGGCGCTTCAGCCTCGGCGCGCAATACACCGCCGATCTGGGTCCCCTTGGCGAAGACTGGCTGATCGGCGCCGACGCGCTCTACACGCTCGGCTCGAACCCCTACAACTTCGTCTCGCTCAGCCAGCAGGAGATTGCGACCGCGCCTGACGGGCGTCCGATATACGAAGAATTTTCGGACCAGGAAGTCTACATGCTGACCAATGCGGATACGACGCCGAAGAGCCTGGTTTTGTCGGCTTATTTCGACAAGACCTGGGAGTTCGACAACCGCTCCGTTCACTTCAATTTCGGATATGCGTATTCCGACGTGGAAGAAGTGCATGGCGGCACCAGCTCGACCGCGTGGTCGAGCTTTGAAGGCACGGCGCGGGTCGACATCAACCGGCCGTTTGCAGCGAATTCCAACTATATGAACAAGCACGCGCTGCGCGCGCGCCTTGATCTGGAGCATCGCTGGAGCGACGACGTCGTATCGCGCGTTTCCTTCTTCGGTTCGGCCAATAGCGGGCGTCCCTACAGCTACACGCTCGACACGAATCTGGGCTCAAGCAGCCTCGACGGCCAGCAGCAGGAAAACAACCTCTATGGCGACTACGATACGTCGATCAATCGTCAGCTGCCCTACATCCCGCTCGTTGACGATCCGCTCGTGGCCTTTGCGAGCGCCCAGGTTGAAGAGGACTTCAACCGCGTGCTCGCCGAGACCGGCCTCGACGCCTATCGCGGAGAGTATGCGCCGAGAAACGGCTTCTATGACAGCTGGTACAGCCAGCTCGACATGCGCTTCGAGCAGACTTTCCCGGGCGTGATGGACGGTCATACGCTGACCTTCTTCACGAACATCAACAACCTGCCGAATCTCCTCAATGACGAGTGGGGCGTTTTCCGGTCATTCTCGGCGTCCAGCTCCTACCGGATCGTCGATCTCATCACGGCGGAGCTCGACAATGTCGATCCGAGCATGGCGAACCAGATCGTGATCACCGACGTCAACACCGACTGGCGCGACGACGAAGATATCGACACCGGCCTTTCGGTGTGGAGCGTTCAGTTCGGCCTGCGTTACGACTTCTAAGTCAGGCGAAAACATCAACCGGAAAAGGCGGGCCCTTGAGCCCGCCTTTTTCTTTTTGAGTTGTCCTGTCGCTTCAGCCCTGTTTGCGCGAAGGAATGGTTTCGTTCGGGTTGTGCACGAAGAGGGCGAGAAGTGCTAGGAGGCCGGCGCCGGTTCCGTAAATGATGAAGATCGGCGAGAAGCTCCCGAAGGCGTCGCCGGTGAGGCCCGTCAGCACCGGGCCGAGCATGGCGACGGTCGCGAAGAGGTTCATGGCCCCGAGAATGGCTGGCGAGTTCTTGATGCCGAAATACTCGATGGCGAGCACCGTCGTCGCGAACAGGATCATGCCGAAGGCGTAGCCTTCGAACAGCGCGAAGATAACGGCGATGTTGCTGTCATAGGCGAAGGACAGCGCGATCATGCCGACGGCTTCCGCCGCGAGCCCGGAAATCAGGAGATAGCGCGCGCGAAAGCGTTTGACGGCGACGCCCCCGGCGGCGCGCGCGAGCGCGTTCGAGGCGGCGTGAAGGCTCAGCATGGCGCTCGCGAAGCCCGCCGAAAGGCCGAGCCCGGTGAGATGCGTCACCGCCCAGCTCGACACCGAGACGCCGCAAAAATAGGCGGCCATCAGCGCCGCCCCAATAAGGTAAAAGCCGGGCGCGCACAGCGCCTCTTTCAGGGTCCAGTCGTGGGGCGCGGCTCTGTCGGCGCGGGGGTCGTCTTCGGGCGTTTGCGCGCCGGCGTTGCGCGCCTCGCGTCCGCCCAGGAAACGGCTGTCGGCGAAGAACAGAAACGCCGCAACGAGCATCAGCATCAACAGCGCCGCGAGGCGCCAGTAGAGCCGCCAGTCCTCGCCGCCTTCGAGCAGACTATGGGCCATCAACGGCCCGGCGACGCCGCCGGCGCCGCCTGCCGCAAGATAAGCGCCGATGAAAAAATTCCGCCGCCGCGCCGACACCGTCTGTGCAATGACATAAGTGCTCGGCACATTCGCGAGGAGCGCAAAACCGGCGCCCAGAAGCGAGGTGGCGACAAGATAGGCGGGCAGGGCCGCCGCCGCGCCGAGGAGGAAAAAGCCCGCAGCCATGGCCGCGCCGCCCGCCGCGTAATTGCCGCGCAGTCCCAGCTTTTTAAGGCTTTCCGCAGCGACCGGGCTGAACAGGCCGGTGAAGAGGGCGAGCGCGGTGAAGCCGAAGCCGGCCTGCGTCCAGCTCCATTGCAGCTCTGCGATCATCGCCGGCAGGACGACGCCGAGCGACGCGAAGGTCGCGGCCGTGATGTGAAAGAAGATGAGGCAGAGGAGGATGTAGAGCCCCGCGGCCCGTTTGCTGACGAACATGAAGGCTCCTAGAACCGTGCTTTCAGGGTGACGGTGAATTCGCGCCCGCGTCCCGGCAACACGCCGACTTCCTCATAGACATTCTGCACGGGCACGAAGTGACGCTTGTCGAAAAGATTGTCGATATTGGCGATCAGCGAGACGCGGCCCATCTCGTAAAAGAACGCCGCCTTGGCGAGAACGTAACGGGGAAGGACGATCGCATTGTCGATCTTGCCGCCGGTCTCGCCCACATAGACGCCGCCGACGGACGCGCCGAAGGCGCCGATGGACGTTTCCGGTCCCGTATAGGTGACGAAGCCGGAGGCGAGCCATTCCGGTGCGGTGTTGCGGGCGTAGCCGTCCTGCAACTCCGCAAGGCAGGAGGCGTTGAGCGCTGCAAAAAGACCGCCATAGCCGTCCGCCGGGGCGAGCCCCGCGCGGCTTGGCGGAATGACCACGAACTCGCCATTGCCGGAGCCGCACGGGCCCGGCGCGCCGATGCGCGTTTCCTGCCAGGTGACGGCGCCGTTCACGGAAAACTCGTCGGAGAGGAGATATTTCAGCTCCGCCTCAACGCCCTTCGAGGTTTCCTCGTCGAGATTGCCGAACGGGTCAGATCGCTGGCGCGTCTGGCGATAAAAGGCGAGGGAGCCGACGAGGTCGCGGCGCGAGAGTTTGACGCCCGCCTCATAGAGAGTGGAATCGGCGACGAAATTGCTCTGGTCGATGCGGTCGACCTCGATCCCGCCGCCGTCATTGGTCTCAAGCGCATTGTTCTCCGCAAAGGTCGCGTAGACGGAGACGGCGTCCGTCGCGTCGTAGCGCAGGGACAATTCGTAGCTCGGCTGAACATCGTCGTCCTTGAGGCGGACAAAACCCAGCGCCGGATTGAAGATGGCGCCGCCGGTGTTGATCGCTGAGGCGGTGAAGCGGTCGAGGCGCGCGCTCGCGAGAAGATGCAGGCGTTCGTAAAAGGCGATGTCGGTGACGGCGAAAAAGGCGAGGTCCGTGGTCTTCGAGTAAAGATCAGTGTCCCAGCCGATGCCGTTCGCTTCTTGCGAAAACGGATCGTCGAAAATGTCGCTGCCCGTAGGCCCCACGGTCAGGTCGCGGCGGTCGACGGCGAGATAACCCGACAGGAAAGTCTGGCGGGTTTCGTTGTCGTAGGACCGATAGGAGGCGCCGAGCAGCGCGTCGAGGCTCACCGGTCCGGCGCTGACATCGAAAGCGTAGCTGCCGCGCAGTTCGAAGACGTCCGCGACATATTCCGCCGCGAAGCCGTAGCTGACGTAAAGATCGCTATCCATGGAATCGTAGAAGCCCTGGAGGCGCAGCGTATCCTCCCCCAAAGACCAGGCGAGATCGGCGTAAGCGGTGAAAGTTTCCGCGTCGGCGATGTCTTCATCCGCGATGTAAACCTTGCGCGGGGACAGTGTCGCGGTTCCGACGCCTTCATCCAGCGCGAAGGCGGGCGAGGGGAAGACGCCGTAATCCACAAGCTGGCGGATATTTGAGGTCCCGAAGAAGGTTCCGACCGCCGCGTCGACCTCGTCGGGGGTCAGCTTGCCGTCGCTGTTGAGATCGGAAAGATCCGTATCGCGGCCGGTGATGTAGGTTCCATTGTCGATCAGGTCCTGCGTGACGCGGTTCCAGCCGATAGTCTGTTTGTAGCCGGTCGAGGAAAACCAGGCGCCGCCAAACTCCGCATCGAAATTGTCGCGCGCCAGTGTGAACGCCGATTGAACGAGCGTCCTTTCCGGCTCAATGCCGCGATAGAAACTGTCGGAGTTTTCGTATTCGGCATGGGCGTAAACGCCCGCCTCGTAAGACCCGAGATCGAACGCCGCGCCCGCGTCGCCGCGAATGATGCGCTTGCCGTAGGAGCCGAGCGTTCCCTCGAGTGAGAGGAGACGGCCCTCCGCTGCGACGTCTTTTGCGGTGCGCGCGGTCAGGGGCGTGATGTTCAGGAAACCGCCGACCCGGCCTGCGCCATAGACCGCCGGGGTCGGGCCCTTGACGATTTCGATGCGCTCGCTGGCGCCGAGCGGCGTCGGAAAAGTGCCGGGATTTTCAACGCGCTTGAAGCCGTTGAAATAGGTGTCGGCGCGATTGCCGCGAAGCGACACCGAGCCCGGCACGCCGAAAAAGCTGCCCGTGAAGGTTCCGGGCGCGAAGGCCGCGAGATCGTCCACGGTCTCGATGGAAAAGCGGTCGATCAGCGCATCGGAAACGACGTTCACCGAGCGCGGCGCTTCCGCATAGGAAAGGTCGAGCCCCATCACCGCGCGGCTGTCCTCGAGCTCCACGAGCTCCAAGGGGTCCGCCGTGACGATGATCTCGTCGACCCGGTCCTGCGCCAAGGCTCCGCCCGACAGCAAAGCCGTTATGGTGAAACACAAACCCGTCTTACGCATCGCAACTCTATCCCCGCGCTCGAAGCGCAAAATAAAATCCGCGCCGAAGGCGCATAGCCAATTCCGGAATCGGGGATGGAGGAGGGAAGGCGGACGGAAAGCCCGCATCAACGCAAAAGGCGCATGACACAAGGCGGAATCCGCCTGCGCACATGCTTGAAAGGCAGGCGCAAAAGCGCCGTCCTTTCCGCGTCAATCTTCTCTCATCCGGACTATGACCGTCGGCTCCGGGCTCTCACCGGAATCCTGCTTTGGCTCATGGCCTTGAAAAAGGCCGTTCGCCTCGGCTCGCGGGCTCATCGAAGGATAAAATCCTTCGCATTACCGCCGGTGGGGACTTTCACCCCGCCCCGAAGATTTCTATGTCGCGGATTGCTCCGCGAGGCCTATATAACCGTGAGGCCGTCCCGCGGCAATGACCGAGAACACAAAGTTGAGGACCCGTTCATGCTCTCATCGCGCCGTCAGCCAGCCGAATGGGCCCCCCATGACGCCGTCTGGATCGGCTGGCCGAGCGCCGTTGAGCTCTGGGAGGACGATCTCGGCCCCGCCCGGGCGGAGGTCGAGGATCTGATCCGCGCGATCCTGTTCCCCGGCGGCGAGGATGCGGGCGAACGCGGCGAGCCGGTGCATCTTCTGGCGCGCGGCGCCGACGCTATCGCGGCGGCGGAGATTATGCGCGGGCATCTGCCGGACCCGTCGCTCTTGACCATCCACGAAGCGCCCATCGGCGATATCTGGCTGCGCGACACCGGGCCTGTTTTCGTGAAAGACGAAACCGGCGCGCGCGCCGCCAGCGCCTTTGCTTTCAATGGCTGGGGCGGGAAATACCGTCTCGAAAAAGATGACGAGATCGCCGGCGTCGTCGCGAACCTCGCTGGCGCGCGCCTGCGCCGTTTCGACGACTTCACCGGCGAGGGCGGCGCGCTCGAGACCGACGGCGAGGGAACCTTCATCACCACGCGCCAGTGTCTTCTCAACAACAATCGTAATCCGGGGATGAGCGAGAAAGACGTCGAGGCGGTGTTAAAAGCCGCGCTCGGCGCCGAAAAGGTCATCTGGCTCGATGAAGGCCTTGAGGGCGATCACACCGACGGCCATGTGGACAATCTTGCGCGCTTCGTCACGCCGGGCAAAGTCGTCTGTATGCGTCCTACCGGTGACAACGATCCAAATGCGGAGGTTCTGGCCGCCATCGAGAAAGCCCTCGCGGGGCAAACCGACGCCGCCGGCCGCAAGCTGGAGGTTGTGACTATCCCCTCGCCGGGGCGCGTGGAGCTCGAGGGCGAGCCCGCCGCGGCGAGCCACATGAATTTTTACATCGCCAATCACTCGGTCGTGATGCCGGTCTATGAAAAGCTCACCGGCGAGGCCGGGCCGGGCCATGAGGCGGCGGAAATCCTCAAAGGGCTTATCGATCGTCCCTATTTCTGCGCCGTCGATTCCTCGCACATCCTGACCGGCGGGGGCTCCTTTCACTGCATTTCCCAGCAGCAGCCGGCCTGACCGCCGCCCGAGCGCGGCGATGGCCGCGGCGGTGAAGCGTTAGCCTCGTGCGACGAAGCGTTGCGCCTGGCGCCCTTGCCGCTTGCCAGCCGCCGCGCAGCCTCTCAGGATGGGCGCAAACAAAGGCCCGCCGGAGGTTTTCGCCGCCGGCCTGGCCTTTGTCGGCCCTCGGGGGAGAGCCGACCGACCGGATGATGAAAGGAGCCGCGAACCATGCGGATGGAAACACTTATTTCGGCTTTGGCGCTGATGACCCTGCTCAATGGGTGCGGACAGAAAGAAGCGGCTGAAGCCCGGATTGAAGACGATAAAGCGATGGAAATGAGCGAAGACGTGAATGAAGACATGGGCGATCTTTTCGCCGACATTCCGCCGGCCCAGACGGGCGATGCGGCCGCGGACGCGCTGCTGGCGCCGTTCAAGGGACCTTACAACGGCGTGCCGCAATTCGACGATGTGTCGCTGTCCGGCCTCAAGCCGGCGATGGAAGCGGGGATGGAAAGAAACCTCGCCGAGATCGACGCCATCGCCGAGAACCCCGAAGCGCCGACTTTCGCCAACACGATTATCGCGCTTGAGAAAACCGGCGAAGCGTTGGGCCGCGTCTTTTCCTATTGGGGCATCTGGTCGGCAAACATGTCCTCGCCGGAGTTTCGCGAAATCCAGCAGGAAATGGCGCCGAAGCTTTCCGAGTTCTATTCCAAGATCAACCAGAACGAAAAACTCTTCGCCCGCGTCAAGGCTGTTTACGAGGGCGAGGAGATGGATCGCCTGTCGCCGGAACAGCAGCGCCTCGTCTGGCTGGTCTATGACGGCTTCGCTTCCAACGGCGCGACCCTCGAAGGCGACGCGAAAGACCGCTACGCCGCGATCAACAAGCGGCTCGCGGAACTCCACACCAAATTCGCCAACAATGTCCTCCATGACGAGGAATCCTATGCGGTTTTCTTCGACGCGGATCGGGCGGCCGGGCTGTCTGACGGGTTCCTCGCTTCAGCGAAATCGACCGCCGAGCGCATGGAAGGCGAAGGCGAATACGCTGTCGCCAACACCCGCTCGGCCATGGACCCGTTCCTGACCTTCGCGGAGGACCGCGACCTGCGCCGCCAGGTCTGGGAGATGTATTACAGCCGCGGCGATCATGGCGGCGAACACGACAACAATGCGATCATCGCCGAAATTCTCCAGCTTCGCGACGAGCGCGTGAAGCTGCTCGGTTATGAGAATTACGCCTCATGGCGGCTCCAGAACCGCATGGCGAAAACCCCGGAAAACGCGCTCGAGCTCATGGAGGCGGTGTGGCCCGCCGCGAAGGCGCGGGTCGAGGAAGAAGTCGCGGAGATGCAGGCCATCGTCGACGCGGAAGGCGGCGATTTCGAGATCGCGCCCTGGGACTACCGCTATTACATGGAGAAGCTTCGCAAGGCGAAATACGACCTCAATTCCGACGAGGTGAAGCAATATCTCCAGCTCGGCAAGCTGCGCGAGGCGATGTTCATGGTCGCCGGCGAGCTCTTCAATTTCCAATTCACGGCCGTGCCTGAAGGCTCGGTGCCGGTCTGGCATGAAGACGTGAAGGTCTGGGAAGTCACGGACAGGACCTCGGGCAAGCATATCGGCCTGTGGTATCTCGATCCCTTCGCGCGGCCGGGCAAGCGCTCGGGCGCCTGGGCGTCCGGCTTCCGCAGCCATGACACGCTCGGCGGCGTCGAGAAGACCGTGCTTGCCACCAACAACTCGAACTTCGTCGAAGCCCAGCCCGGCGAACCGGTGCTGATTTCATGGGACGATGCGGAAACCTATTTCCACGAATTCGGCCATGCGCTGCATTATCTTTCGTCGAATGTGGACTATCCGACCTTGAACAGCGGCGTGCGCGACTACACCGAGTTCCAGTCGCAATTGCTCGAACGCTGGCTTCCCACCGACCGGGTCATCGACAACTATCTCGTCCATCATGAGACCGGCGAGCCCATGCCGGAAGAGCTGGTGAACAAGGTGCTGGCGGCGTCGACCTTCAAGCAGGGGTTCGACACCACCGAATATCTCGCCTCGGCGCTGGTCGACATGCGCTATCACACGGTCGATCCGGCGGGCATCGATCCGGATGCGTTCGAGCGAGAAACCCTCGCCGATCTCGGCATGCCGGAAGAGCTGCCCATGCGGCACCGCTCCCCGCATTTCGGGCATGTGTTTTCCGGCGAAGGCTATTCCGCCGGCTATTACGGCTATATGTGGGCGGACGTTCTGACCGCCGATGCGGCGGAAGCCTTCGCGGAGGCGCCGGGCGGCTTTTACGACGCCGAGATGGCGAAAAAGCTCGTGGAAAATCTTTTCGCGCCCCGCAATGCCATCGACCCGGCGGAGGCCTATCGCAACTTCCGCGGCCGCGACGCCCGGATCGAGGCGCTGATGCGCGATCGCGGCTTCCCGGTTCCGGGCGGCGGCGACGACAAGAAGTCGACGATCGAATAAAGACTGTCAGGCTTGAAACCAAAAACGCCGCTGCGGAGCCGCAGCGGCGTTTTTGCGTGGCCTAGTGATCGCCCCAGACATCCTTGACGCGTTTGTCGCGCCCGCAGGAGCGCCGGTAGAAGCCGTAGCGCACTGAATTCTTCTTGTAATAATCCTGGTGGTAGCCTTCGGCTTTCCAGAAGGTGTCGAGCTCGATAAGCGGCGTCACTACGGGCTTGCCGAGTTCTTCCTCCGCCGCCTCTTTGGCGGCTTGCGCAACGCCGAATTCGTCCGCATTCGCATAAAAGATTCCTGTCGTATAGGAATGGCCCCGGTCGCAGAACTGGCCGCCCTCGTCGAACGGGTCGATATGGCGGAAGAAATAATCGACGAGCTCGCGATAGCTGACGACAGCCGGATCGTAGGGCACGCGCACCACTTCCAGGTGGCCTTCATGATTGCGATAGGTGGGGTTCTGTTTAACGCCGCCCGCATAGCCGGAAACGACGTCGCCGACGCCGTCTAGTTTTTCAAAGTCGGCTTCCATGCACCAGAAGCAACCGCCGGCGAAAACCGCGCTGGCGGTTTCGTCGCCGTCTTGCGCAAAGGCGGGGGAGTGGCCGACGAACAAAATAGCGGCGAGGGCGAAGAGGGCGTTTCTCATGACATAAAACTCCTTTGCGCTTTCAATAGGCGATGGCCGGCGCGGCGCGCCAGTCACGCCTCCGGCGCCTCTCGGGATTGTTACGGCGGCGCATGATCGTGCTTGGGAAAGACGTTTTGAATCAGTGATTTATGGCAATTGCCTCAGCCATGCCAAACGGTCTATGTCTTTACGTTCAGTCATCATGTGAGACGCAAGATGAATATCAGGATTTTATGCGCAGCCGCCCTGGCCGTGCTTTCCGCCTGTGATCAGACGCCGTCCGCCGAACCGCAACAGAGTAAAGAAGAGCCCTCCATGTCCAAGCGCGATCCTTTCGCCGAAGCCCGCAGTCTGACGGCGCCGGCCGTTGAAAAACGCCCGGTCGAAACCACCCAGCACGGGCAAACGCGCACCGATAATTACGCCTGGCTGCGCGACGGCGAATGGCAGGAAGTGTTGCGCAACCCTGCAACGCTCGATGCGGACATCCGCGCCATGCTCGACGCGGAGAACGACTATTACGCGGCGGTCACCGGCGATCTCGAGCCCTTGCGCAAGACGCTCTTCGCGGAGATGCGCGGGCGCATCAAGGAAGACGACAGCACCATTCCCGCGAAAGACGGCGACTGGCTTTACTGGACCAAGTTCCGCGAAGGCGGCGACTATCCTGTGTTCATGCGCAAACCTGTTTCGGGCGGCGCGGAGCAGGCGATCTATGACGGCGACGCCGAACGCGGCGAGTCGGAGTTCTTTTCCATCGGCAGCGTCGAGCACAGCCCCGATCACAAGCTGATTGCGATCGCCACCGACCGGCTCGGTTCGGAATATTACGCCATCGCCCTGCGCAATCTCGAAACCGGCGAACACCTTCCCGATCTGATCGAGAGCGCGGACGGCGAGGGCGCGGTCTGGACGGCGGGGTCGGACGCCTTTTTCTATGTGGAGCGCGATGGCAATCAGCGCCCGAAATGGGTGAAGCTGCACAGACTTGGCGACGATCCGGCGAATGATACGGTCATCTATGAAGAGCCGGACGACGCCATGTTCCTCTCCATCGAGAAGAGCCAGAGCGGCGAGTATGTTTTCATCACGTCAAACAGCCAGGCGACGTCCGAGGTGCGGTTCTTGAGGTCCGATGCGCCGGAAGCCGCGCCGCAACTCATCGCGCCGCGCGAAAACGGCGTTGAATATTTCGCCGAACATCATGGCGACGACTTTTTCATCATGACGAATGCGGATGGGGCGGTCGATTTCAAAATCGTCACTGCGCCGGTCGCCTCGCCGGGCCGCGCCAACTGGCAAGACTGGCTCGCGCACAAATCGGGCAGCCAGGTCGTCACCTTCACGCCCTACAAGGATTACCTCGTGCGCATGGAGCGGGAGAACGCCCTGCCGCGCATCGTCATTTCAACCTATGACGGCAACAGCCACAGCGTGTCGTTTGACGAGGCCGCTTACGCCCTCGGCATGAACGCCGGTTACGAATACGATACGGATGTCTTCCGTTTCACCTATGAATCGCCGTCGCGGCCGGAAGAGACCTACGACTACAACATGGCGAGCGATGAACGCACGCTGTTGAAGACTCAGGAAGTGCCGAGCGGTCACGATCCCTCGCTTTATGTCGTGGAACGCATCGAGGCGGACGGCGCAGGCGGCGCGAAAATCCCCGTCACTATCCTGCGCCTTAAAACCACGGCGAAAGACGGCGCCGCGCCGGCGCTGCTCTATGGCTATGGCTCCTACGGCATTGCGAGCGCGGCGGATTTTTCCGCGAATATCCTGTCGCTGGTGGATCGCGGCGCGGTTTTCGCCACCGCCCATGTGCGCGGCGGCGCCGACAAGGGCCGGCAATGGTATCTCGACGGCAAGCTCGCCGAGAAAATGAACACCTTCACGGATTTCAACGCCTCGGCGCAGGCGCTGATCGACAATGGCTACACATCGAAAGGCAGGGTCGTCTCCTATGGCGGCAGCGCTGGCGGGCTCCTGGTCGCCGCCTCGGTGAATTTGGCGCCGGACCTTTACGGGGGCGTCCTCGCCGCGGTGCCGTTCATCGATGTCATCAACACGATTTCCGACGCCGACCTTCCTCTGACGCCGCCCGAATGGGAAGAATGGGGCAACCCCATCACCAGCGCCGAGGAATATGGCTGGATCGCGGCATACTCGCCTTACGAGAATATCAAGCATACGGACTATCCGCCGATCATGGCGACGGGCGGGCTCACCGATTACCGCGTCACCTATTGGGAGCCGGCGAAATGGATCGCGCGCCTGCGCGATGACGCGTCGGGCGGGCCGTTCGTGTTGCGCATGAATATGGGCGCCGGCCATGCAGGCTCAGCGGCGCGCTTCGAGCGCCTTGACGAGCGCGCGCATCTTTACGCCTTTGCGCTCAAGGTCTGGGGTCTTGAAGACGCCGAACCGGTGAAGCACGGGACGTAGGCGCCGAGCCGCTCATCCCCGCGAAAGCGGGGATCCAGGAAAGCGCGTTTTATAGACCTGAATTTTTCAACGGCGAGTCGCCACGCTTTAAGCGTGGCGTCCAGTCATATTTCATGCGGTGGGAGATAGACCCCACGGTCAAGCCGTGGGGAGGCGGCGATCGAAAAAATTTGGGAGAAGACGCGAGAGTCGAAGTGGATCCCCGCCTGCGCGGGGATAAGCGGATAAACCTAACCCCGCCTCGGTTTGGCGTTGGCCTTGCTGCGCCGTTTCTTTTTCTGCGCGGGCTTGTCCTTGGCCGCCTTGGCGCGGTTGCCTTTCGGGCCGGCGCGCTTTTTCGCCGTGGCTTTCTTTCCCTGGCCCGGCTTCGAGGGCTGGCCGGCGCGCCCCTTTCGTTTCTGCGAACCGGGCAGGGGGTCGGACAGCATTTCGAAGCGAAGCCCGCCGGTGAGCGGCGCGGCTTCCTCGAGTTTCACCTTCACCGCCTGGCCAAGGCGGTAGATCCCGCCGGTCGTCTCGCCAATGACGGCGTGTTCTTTCTCCTCGAAGCGGTACCGCTCAGCGCCGATGGAGCGCATGGGGATGAAGCCGTCGGCGCCGCTTTCATCGAGCATGACGAAGAGGCCAAACTTGGTGACGCCGCGAATGCGCGCCTCGAATTCCGCGCCCACGCGATCTTCAAGATAGCCCGCGAGATAGCGGTCGTTCGACTCGCGTTCGGCGGCGATGGAGCGGCGCTCGAGATCGGAAATCGTCTCGGCGATCTTGCCGAGCGCCTTTGCTTCCTTTTCGGTCTGGCCGTTCGGCCCAAGCTTGAAGGCTTTGACGAGCGCCCGGTGCACGGTGAGGTCGGCGTAACGGCGGATGGGCGAGGTGAAATGCGCATAGCGCCCGAGATTGAGCCCGAAATGGCCGACATTTTCGGTGTCGTAGATCGCCTGTTTCTGCGAGCGCAAGACGACTTCGGAGACCATCTCCTTCTGGTCGCGCTCCCCGGCGATTTTTAAGAGCTGGTTGAAATTGGCGGGTCGCACAGCGCCTTTGGTGAGAGAATAATCGAGCGTGTCGAGATAATCGCGCACCGATTCCAGCTTCTCCTCGTCGGGCTCGTCATGAACCCGATAGATCAGCGGCGTCCTGGCGCGCTCAAGCGCTTCCGCCGCCGCGACATTGGCGAGGATCATGAACTCCTCGATTACCCGGTGGGCGTCGAAGCGCTCGCGCTTGACGACTTTTTCAACGTCGCCATTGTTGTCGAGAATGATCTTGCGTTCGGGCAGATCGAGATCGAGGGGCGCGCGCTTGGCGCGTTCCTTCATGCGGGCATGGAAGGCGTCGTAAAGATGCGTGACGACGTCTTGAAGCTGTTTTGACGCCTCGCCGCCCTCGCTGATCGCCTGCGCGTCCTCATAGGCGAGCCGCGCATGAGAGCGCATCAGGGCGCGCATGAAACGGTGGCTCTTTTTGACGCCGCCCTCGGTGATGACCATTTCAACGGCGAGGCAGGGCCGGTCCACATTCGGCTTCAGGGAACACAGATCGTTCGACAGTCGCTCAGGCAGCATCGGCACCACCCGGTCGGGGAGATATGTGGAGTTGCCGCGCTTCAGGGCCTCCTTGTCGAGGGCGGAATCCGGTTTCACAAAAAAGCTGACATCGGCGATGGCGACGGTGACGCGGAAGCCGCCGGGATTTTCCGGATCGTCGTCGGCTTTTGCGAACACCGCATCGTCATGATCTTTCGCATCCGCCGGGTCGATAGTGATGAGCGGCGTTTCGCGCAAATCCGTGCGCTCGCCGAGATCGGGGAGCTTGGCTTTTTCTGCTTCGGCGAGCACGTCGGCGGGAAAGTCCGTAGGGATGCCGTGATTGGCGAGCGCGATCAGGGAAAAGGCGTGCTTGTCGTCGATATGGCCGGCGATGGCGCGCACGCGCCCGCGCTTCGGGCCATAGCCGCGCTGGTTCTTGGTTTCCACCCAGACGAGGTCGCCGTCCTTGGCGCCGTGATCGTCGCCTTCGCCGATGGTGAAACTGTCGCGCGCCCGGCGCTCCACGGGCTCCGCGACGCCGCCGCCGCGGCGCTTGTAATAGACTGCGAAAAAACGGTGCGCGCCCTTGCCGATAGCCTTGATGACGCTGGCGTCGTAGCCGTCGTCGCCTGCCGGAAAGAGCCGCGCCAGCAGCCGGTCGCCGACGCCGGGCGCGGGCTTCAGTTTCGCCGCGCGCCGCGCCGAAAGGCGGATCATCGGCGGCTCGGTTTCGCCGCGCCAGTTCGCCGGCATGCACAGGAGATCGCCGTCATCGTCGACGGACATGACGTCGATGGGCGCCACGGGCGGCAGCGTGTCCGCGCGTTCGATGCGCTTGCCGCCCTTCACATTGATCGATCCGTCCGCATCCATCTCTTTCAGGATGGCGCGCAGCTCCGCGCGCGCCTCTCCCTTGACCCCGAAAGCCCGCGCGATGTCGCGGCGCGCGATCTCGCCATCGGCGTTTTCCAGATAGGCGATGATGTCTTTTTTCGAGGGAAGGCCGCCTGATTTGCGGGGGCCGGATTTATGGGGCCCCGATTTGTTGGGCCCCGATTTATTGGGCGAAGTGGATTTTGCGCGTTTGGCCAAAAGACGTCTTTCGTAGCGTGCTTAGAAACACCCTTGCGGGTAGCATGGTTCGCCCGCCGGCGCGAACGCTATTAATTTCCGATGGTCAAAGGGTTGTGGCGCCTGCCGTCGACGATGACTTCATAGTGGAGATGCACTGCGGTGGCGTTGCCGGTGTCGCCCGTGCGCCCGATGGGCTGGCCGAGCCGAACGCGCATGCCCGCCTTGACGCCGCGCTCATAGCCGGACAGATGCGCATAGCGGGTTTTGACGCCGCCGCCATGGCTGATCAGCACGGTCCTGCCATAGCCGCGCAGGGAGCCGACGGACTCGATCACGCCGTCGCCGCCGGCGGCGACGAGCGCCGGGCGGCCCGTATAAAGATCGAGCCCGTGATGAAAGGAGCCCGCGCCGCCGCGCCGCGGCCCGAAGCCGGAGGAGACGCAGGACTTCACCGGCGCGCGCAGGAGCCGGGTTCCCCTGACGCGCGCCTCAGGGTCGAAATTCACGATGCGCCGGCTTCTGTCCATGGCGGGGGCGTTGGAAATCACGACGCCGCGGCACAGCGAAAGAGAGGCATAATCGCCGGGAGAGGTCGCGCCGCGCGGCGTCGAGGCGCAGGCGGCGGCGAGGGCTGAGAGCGCGGCGGCCGCAGCAAGTCTGGCTAGTCCTCTCATGCTCATCCCCTGATGCTAGGCAATAGATCAGGTTAAAGCGAGAGAAGGATACGGGAGTCTTAAAGCGGGGCTCTAAAATGCGCCGGTCCGGCGGCGGGCCGCGCCCGCCGCCCAAACAACCTTGATTCAACTCGAATAATCGTCGGAAAGGGCGACCAATGCGCCGCTTTCGGCGATCTCGATATCGACTGGCGCGCCGTCAATGTCGCCTTCGAACTCGTAGACGTAAACGCCGCCGCCATCGCGAACGGACAGTTCGACATACTCGGCGCGGAACCCGGGCGCCTCTTTTTCCAGCGTCGCCGCGACGGCTGGCGGGACATCCGCCATGGCGATTTCCATTTCGATTTCTTCGAGCTGGCCGTCTTCGGTCACGTCGATTTCGATGTGGCATCCGTTGTGATCTTTCGCTTCGAATTCATAGATGACGACGCCGTTTTCGATCTCGATGCTGACGCGGTCGAAGTCGACGCCGGGGGCGGTGTTCATGGCCATGTCGAGAACGATGTCCGGCACGTCCTCCATGGCGATTTCGGTTTCGTCCTGCGCGTGAGCAGGGGCGCAGAAGAGCAAGGCGGTCAGGAGCAAAAAGGCGCGGGGCATGGGTGAACTCCTCATTCGGGTTTGATCGAATGAGACGGCCAAAGGAGGCGATCGGGGGCTTGCCGTCTCGCCGCGCGAGATAGGGGAGCTTGATGACGGTTCAGCGATAGTTTCGCGAACAGCCTGTGAATTTTATTGCGGCGCACAAATATGTGCTGTTGCGTGTTCGATTATTCAGGAAGAAAGACGCAATGAATGCGTGTGAAACCGCTCACCCCGACGGAGGTCGGGGTCTCATGCAACAGGGAGGGAGATTCCGGCTTCCGCCGGAATGAGCGGAGGAAAAAAGTCAGTTTTATTCCGCCGACTTTTTCTTCGTCGTTTTTTTCTTGGCGGTCTTTTTGGCCGCTGTTTTCTTTTTGGCGGGCGCCTTTTTGGTCGCGGTTTTTTTTGTTGCGGTCTTCTTGGTCGCCTTTTTCTTGGCGGCTTTCTTCTTGGCCTTTTTCTTCGCCGGCTTTTTCTCTTTCGCGGCGATCAGCTCCAGCGCCTGTTCGAGCGTGACTTTTTCAGGCTCTGTCCCATTGGGCAGGGTGGCGTTGGTTTTCTGGTGTTTCACATAGGGCCCGTAACGCCCGTTCATGACATTCACCGGATCGCCGGTCTCGGGGTGTTCGCCGAGTTCCTTCAACGGTTTCGCCGCCTGGCCGCGCCCGGCGCGGGGGTTGGCTTTCTTTTCCGCGATCAGCGTAACCGCTCGGTTGAGGCCGACCTCGAACACATCGTCGATGCCCGGCAGGTTCGCATAGATCTTGCCGTGTTTCACGAAAGGCCCGTAGCGGCCGAGCCCGGCTTCGATCATTTCGCCGTCTTCCGGGTGCGGGCCGACTTCGCGCGGCAGGGACAGCATCATCAGCGCTTTTTCGAGATCCGCGTCATCAACGGACCAGGTTTTCGGGAGCCCCGCGCGTTTGGGTTTTTCCTTGGAGCCTTTTTCCTGTTCGCCGAGCTGGAAGTAAGGGCCGAAGCGTCCGACCTTCAGCCAGACATCCATGCCGGTGTCCGGGTCCTTGCCGAGCAGCTTGTCGCCGGACTCCGTGCCGTCCTCGCCTTCGCCGAGCGCAGAGAGCTGGCGGGTGTAGGAACAATCGGGATAATTCGAGCAGCCGATAAAGGCGCCGAACTTGCCGGTCTTCAGAGACAATTGTCCGTTGTCGCATTGCGGGCAGGCGCGCGGATCGGAGCCGTCTTCCTTTTTCGGAAAGATGAGGGGGCCGAGAGATTCATTCAGCGCATCGAGCACTTCGGAGATGCGGAGATCGCCGATGTCTTGAACGGCCGCGTGAAACTCCGACCAGAAGGCGCGCAGAAATTCTTTCCAGTCGCCTTCGCCCGCAGAGATTTCATCGAGGCTTTCTTCGAGATCCGCCGTGAAGTCGTATTCCACATATTTCTTGAAATAGTTCTCGAGAAAGGCGGTGACGATACGGCCTTTGGAATCCGGGATGAAGCGGTTCTTGTCCATGGTGACATAACCGCGGTCGCGCAAGACCGAGAGGATCGAGGCGTAGGTCGAGGGCCGGCCGATGCCGAGCTCTTCAAGACGTTTGACGAGGCTCGCTTCGGAAAAGCGCGGCGGCGGCTGGGTGAAATGCTGGTCCGCCGCGACCTCGGAAACGCCGGCTTTCTCGCCCTTGGTCAGTTTCGGCAGGACGCCGCCGCCTTCTTCCGCTTCCGGGTCGTCCCGGCCTTCCTCGTAAAGCGCGAGAAAGCCGTCGAAGAGGATGACCGAGCCGGTGGCCCTGAGTCCTGTCTTCTTGTCGGCGGAAAGAAGGTCGATGGTGGTGTTTTCAAGCCGCGCCGATTCCATCTGGCTCGCGATGGCGCGTTTCCAGATGAGGTCGTAGAGTCTGTATTCGTCGTCGCTCAGGCCCCGCACCTTGTCCGGCGAGCGGTCGAAGGCGGTGGGGCGGATACATTCGTGGGCTTCCTGCGCGTTCTTGGCTTTCGACTTGTAGACGCGCGCGGAATCCGGAACGTAATCCTTGCCGAATTTCGAGCCGACGGCTTTGCGCGCATCGGAAACGGCTTCCGGCGCCATGTCGATGCCGTCGGTCCGCATATAGGTGATGAGGCCGGTTGTCTCGCCGCCGATCTCGACGCCTTCATAAAGGCTTTGCGCGGTGCGCATGGTGCGCTGGGCGTTGAAGCCGAGTTTCCTCGCAGCCTCCTGTTGCAGGGTCGACGTCGTAAAGGGCGGCGGCGGATTGCGCCGGCCGGGCTTGGCCTCGACCGCGTCCACGGTGAAGCTCGCCGCCTCGACCGCCTTTTTGGCGCCCATGGCCGCGGCCTCGTCGCCGAGCGTGAATTTCTGGACCTTCTCGCCTTCGTGGAGCACGAGGCGCGCCTCGAAGGGCGCTGAGGAGCCGGAAACGGCCTGCGCCTTCACCGTCCAGTATTCCTGGGGAATGAAGGTTTCGATTTCGAGTTCGCGGTCGCAGATGATCCGCAGCGCCACGGACTGGACGCGCCCCGCCGAGCGCGAGCCCGGCAGCTTGCGCCACAACACCGGCGACAGCGTAAAGCCCACGAGATAATCGAGGGCGCGGCGCGCGAGATAGGCGTCGACGAGATGCTCGTCGATCTCGCGCGGATTGGCCATGGCGTCCTGAACCGACTTCTTGGTGATGGCGTTGAAGGCCACCCGGTCGATCTTGACGCCTTTCAGGGCCTTCTTGTCCGACAGCGTTTCGAGGAGATGCCAGGAAATCGCCTCGCCCTCGCGATCGGGGTCGGTGGCGAGCACCAGCCGGTCCGCGCCCTTCACAGCCGTGGCGATGTCGCTCACGCGCTTTTTGGATTTCGCGTCGAGCTCCCAGACCATCTCGAAATCCTGGTCCGGCTTCACCGACCCGTCCTTCGACGGCAGGTCGCGAATATGCCCGTAAGAGGCGAGCACCTTGTAGCCGGACCCCAGATATTTGTTGATGGTCTTCGCTTTGGATGGGGATTCGACGATGACAACTTGCATAAGGGGCGGCGTCTCCGGGCGAAGATTGGCAAACCAATGTGGGCGCGCCCTATGGGGCGGGCTCATGGCTCCTGTCAACTATAAGGGGAACACCCTCGCCCCAACGTGGTAAACGATTTGTAAGGCCCCGCCAGGGTAGCGTGCAGTGTAGGGAAGCGCACATAGAGCCGCGAGGGGCGGCCGGGCGAGTGATAAAATGGCTAGAAAACAAAGAGTTAACCCGAATTACCTGGCGGCCGCCAGTGCTGCGGCGGCGAGCGAGGCGGCCTCGACGGCGTCCTATATCGCCGATCTGGCGGGCGAGCTTGAAAAATTGGCGGACCAGAACGGCATCGAGACCCTGGCCGACACGCTGCGCGCCGCGCGGATCGAGGCCCTGCGGTTTTCGGCCCTCAAGGTCGCCTGACCCGGCGCTCTAATCCGTATTGAGGGAAAATTTCCCGCCATCATGCTCCAGCGCTTCGCCGGACAGGACGAGATCGAGGAGCGCGTCGGCGACGAGCCCCGGCGGCGCATCCGCTTCGCGCAGGATCTCGTCGCGATGGAGCGGGGTGAAGCTTAAAATCTCCAGCACCTGACGGCGCAAGGAAGCGAGGGCCGCCGCATCGGCTTCGCCCATGCCGCCGCTATCGCCGCCCGCCCAGTCGAAGAGATCGCGCCCCCCGGCGCGCGCGCCGCGGTTCTGCGCGGCGAGCGCATCTATAATGTCCTGCGCCGTCTCCACCAGCGTCGCCCCGTCGCGGATCAGCCGGTTCGCGCCCTGACAGCGCGGGTCCAGCGGCGAGCCCGGCACGGCGAACACCTCGCGGCCCTGTTCCAGCGCGAAATTGGCGGTGATGAGCGTGCCCGAGCGCGCCGCCGCCTCGACAACGACGACGCCGCGGGAGAGCCCGGAGATGAGGCGGTTGCGCTTCGGAAAGTCCCGGGCCGTCGGCTGCGCCCCCATGGCGCATTCGGACACGACCGCGCCTTCCCGGGCAATGCGGGCCGTGAGCTCTTCATGGTCCGGGGGATAGATGACATCGACCCCGCCGGCCACGACGGCGATGGTCCCGGTTTTGAGGGCCGCATCATGGGCCGCGCCGTCGATGCCGCGCGCCAGCCCCGAGGTCACGACATAGCCCGCGCTCCCGAGATCGCCCGCGAGCATGCGCGCCATCTTGCGCCCGACGCCGGATGCGTTGCGCGCGCCGATGATTGCGACTGAAGGTTTTTCGAAGAGGCTTGCATGACCGCGCACATAGATCAGCGGCGGATGATCGGGAACGGCCTTCAGCGCCGCTGGGTAGTCCGCATCGCAGGAGGCGATAAGGCGCGCGCCGTGTTTTTCTGCGTCTTTCAGTTCGCGTTCGCAGGCGCTGCGGTTCGCCGGTTTCAACGACGCGGCGCGGCCCGATTTGCGTGACAATTCCGGCAGCGCCTTCAGCGCGTCTGCGGCGGTTTTGTATTTTGCGAGGAGGCGGTGGAAGGTGACCGGCCCGATAGTCTGGGTGCGGATGAGCTGCAGCCAGTCGAGGCGTTCGGTCTCAGGCACCAGCCTCCGACGCCTCCTTCTTCGCGCCGATCTTCGGCTCCTCGCCGGATAGAAGGCGTGCGATATTCGTTCTGTGGCGGATGAAGATGAGAAGCGTCATGAACAGCGAGGCGACGGCGTAGGCCGGTTTTCCCATGGCGAACATGACGAAGGGCGTCGCCGAAGCGGCGACCAGCGCGGAGAGCGAGGAATATTTCGCGACATAAGCGACCGCGAGCCAGGTCGCGCCGGCGAAAAGCCCGGCGGGAAAGTGGAGCGCAAAGACGGTGCCCATAAACGTCGCGACGCCCTTGCCGCCCTTGAAGCCGAGCCAGACCGGAAAGCAGTGTCCCAGAAACGCCGCCGCGCCGGCGACTTCCGGGCGCCAGCCGAGCGCATAGGCGATGATCACCGCGATCGCGCCCTTGCCGCCGTCGAGAATAAGCGTTGCGAGTGCGAGATCCTTACGGCCGGTGCGCAACACGTTCGTCGCGCCGATATTGCCGGAGCCGATGGAACGGATGTCGCCGAGTCCGGCGGCTTTCGTAATGACGAGGCCGAACGGGATCGAGCCGAAGAGATAGCCAAGAATGAGGGGCGCCAGAATGGAGATCATGTCTTCCTCCCGATCGACGTTGTGCGGCGCGTGGGCCGTGAAATCAAGCGGGAAGTCCTCGGCGGGGGTGGGGCGTAATCCGCGCGCAAAAAAAGCCGCGCCGGATAACCGGCGCGGCCCTTTTACGGTGCGTCGAGCGATCAGGGCTCGATGATGTTGGCGATGTAGAGATCCTTGACGAGATTGCGCAAGGAGGCGGCCTCGGACCCGATGGGCGAGTTGGTGAACACCACCACATCCATGCCTTCGGGCAGGAAGGTTGCAACGCTTTGCTCCGTGCGCTGGCTTCCGTCGCGCCACAAGCCGTTCTTCTCGTAGATCGTGCCGGCCTTGGTCTTGAGGCGGCGGTCGATGCCGAAGCCGTCCTCAAGCGCGTCCTGGGCGACCGAAGGCGGAACGATCTTGTTGGTGCGGCGGAAGGTGTGCATCACCGCGAGGATTTCGTTGATCGACATGTGCCAGCCGGCGCCGCCCGCCATGGAGGCGAGATTGCCGGAGTTCCAGCCGTCGCCCGCAACCGGGAACGGATAGGCGCGCGCCGGGCTCGACGGTTTCGACAGGCTCGGGCCGGAAACGCCCGACGGCGCGAAGACCTTGTCTTCCATATATTGCGCATAGGCGTTGACGGTGATCGCGTCCCAGATGAGGTCGTTGAACATCCCGAAATTCGCGTTCTTGTCGATATTGCCGTTGATCACCGCAATCAGGATGCGGCACAGGCCGAAATTCATGTTCTCGTAATCGTAAGACCCGGTGGACGGCACGCCCGCCGCGACACGCGATTTCATGAACTCATAATCCGAGCTCGACGAGCCGGTGGAAAAACCGGACGTGTGTTTCAAAAGCTGGCTGAAGGTGATGTCGTTGATGTTCGATCCCTTCTGCCAGTAGCTAGGCAGATAGGAGATGATCTTGGCGTTGGGCGAAATGCCCTTTTCATGCAGCAGCCGCGTCATGGCGATGCCGGTCATCAGCTTCGAGACGCTGGCGATATGCATGCGGCGCTGCGGGTTCCAGCCGAGCGAGGAGTCGTTCGGCGTCTGCGCCCAGTTCCATTGCAGGGTGTAGATGGTCTGGCCGTTCTTGCCGATGCGGAGCGCGTAGCCTGCGACATCGTCCTTGATGGCGGCGTGGAACGCCTGGCCGAAAGCGGCGACGTCGAGATAGGGCGTCGGCGGCGCGGCGAGTTCCGTCGCGGCCCCGGCGATGCCCGGATTGACCCTGGCGGTCCTGGCCGTGATCGAACCGATCTCGGCTTTCGTCTGCGGCATCTTCTGGATTTCGCCTTTGATGGCCGCGGCGCTGGCGCCTTGCAGCGAGCGGCCGGCTTTCTGGATTAGCGCGCGCGTCGGCGCGGCGGCGTCCTTGTCGTCGAGGCCGTTGTCGGAGACGGCGCCGACGACATTGGCCGGCTTCATCTCGTGGGCCTCGATCATCGCCGGGCTGACCGAAAGATTGCGAACATTGGCGGCGAGCGCGGCCTTGGTTTCGTCGGAGCGGACCGCGGCGGCGAGCGTCTGGTCCTGTTTGACGGCTTTCATCTGCACGGGCCGGGCGATGGCGGCGCGTGCGGGTTCTTCCTTTTGCGCCGACATGCGGGTTTGCGCGGAAGCCGCGCCAGCAACGCACAGCGCGGCGCCGGCCAGCAATATCGCGGTCTTGAAGCGTGTCTTTTTCATCTCTCTCTCCCTCGAAGGGTTGGTTTTCGATGGGGAGAAGATGACCGGGCAGGACTTTTACGCCTGTGACGGGCGACACAATAAGGCTTTGATTACAAGGCCTTAATTCCGCCTCAATTCCCGCAGGCGGCTAAAAGGCGGGCCTTTATTCGCCGCGCGTCAATAGCGCGTCGAGGCAGGCCATGCGCATGGCGACGCCGTAAAACACCTGCCTGAGGATCAGGGAAAGCTCTTCGTCGTCGGCGAGACGCCCGCAAATCTCGACGCCCCGGTTCATGGGCCCCGGATGCATGACCCGCGCGCCGGGCTTGGCGAGCTTCAGGGTTTCGTGGGTAAGGCCGAACTCCTCGAAGAAGCCTTGCGCCAGCTTTTTCCCGTCGCCCTCCATGCGTTCGAACTGCATGCGGAGCGCCATGGCGACATCGGCCCCGTCGAGACCTTCTTTCAGAGTATCGAAGCGGGGAATATCCGTGAACTGATCGTCGGGCGGCATCAGGTGTTTTGGCCCGACGAAGCGCACCTGCGCGTTGAGGCGCTGGAAGAGGCGCGCGTCCGAGCCCGCGACGCGGGAATGCTTGATGTCGCCGCAGATGGCGATAGTCAGCCCCTCGAGCGTGCCGAATTCGGAGCGCACGGCGGCCGCATCCAGCAAAGCCTGCGTCGGGTGCTCGCGCTTGCCGGCGCCGCCATTGACGATGGGACAGGAAAGCGTCTTCGCGAGGTCGTAATGCAGCTCTTCTTCCTTGGCGCGCACGATCATTACATGGGCGCCCATGGCCGCCATGGTCTGGGCGGTGTCCACCGGGGTCTCGCCCTTGTGCACGGAGGACGCGGCGACCGGCACGTTGATGACGTCGGCGCCGAGCTTGCGGCCCGCGAGGTCGAAGGAGAGATTGGTGCGGGTCGAATCCTCGAAGAAGAGATTGATCTGGGTCTTGCCCGCCAGCCGCCGTGGGGGCGGCGCCGCGCGGCGCAGGAAGCCGGCGTAAAACTCTGAGAGCTTCAGCAAATAGCGGATGTCGGCGTCCGTCAGATCGTCGATGGCGATCAGGCGGCGCGCGGAAAAGCCGCCTTTCGGCGGTTGGGGGCGTTCTGCGTTTGTCATTAAAGCCGGACCTTTACTCCCGCTTCGGCGAGTCGGCAATGGCTTCAGCGGCCGGGCGGCCGGAATAGTGGATTTGGCCCCTCGGGTCGTCTATTAAGGATAAGGGGGCCGCCAAACCTCAAGGGAGGGGAGACCATGTTGTTCGGCGTCAGGATTTTATCCGTTTTGACCGCGTTTGCGGTCGTTCTGCTCGAAGTCTATTCCGGCGTGATCAAGGGCCCGCTCTGGTGGGTGCTGCCGGGCGCCCTGGTGCTGGCGCTGCTGACGGCGGTGTCGCTGATCGATCCCATAAACCAGAATGTCGCGCCGCAGCCGAAAGGCGGCTTCGCGGTTTTCGTGCAATGGGTGCTGATTATCGCCATGGCGCTCGCCGTCGCCTGGTTCTCGAATTATTTCGGGCGGGAGCTGATCCCCGAGCTCGTCAAGAACCCGATGCCCCAGAACTAGAGCCAGACTTAAGACTCGGCGGCAAGGCCGCGCAGCCGGTCGATGGCGCCTTGCAGGATATAGGTCGCGGCCATCTCGTCGATTTTCTCCGCGCGTTTGGCGCGGCTCGTATCGAGGCCGATCAGTTCGCGCTCCATGGCGGCGGTGGAAAGCCGCTCGTCCCAGAAGGCGACGGGCAGGTCGATCACTTTCGGCAGGTTGCGGGCGAAGGCGCGCGCGCGCTGGGCGCTCGGGCCCTCCGATCCGTCCATATTGAGGGGCAGGCCGATAATGATCCCCGCAATGGCGCGCTCGCCGGCGAGAAGAGCGATGCGCTGCGCGTCCGGGGTGAATTTCTTGCGCCTGATGGTCTCGACCGGCGTCGCGACCATGCGGGCGGGATCGCAGACCGCGACGCCGATGGTCTTTTCGCCGATATCAAGGCCGAAAAGCGCGCCCGAGGCGCCGAGCGCCGCCGCCTGCTCTGCGAATGACTCTTTCATCCTCCGATGGTAACAGGTCCGGTCAAGTCCGGTCGGTGGACCGGCGTTTATTGTTTACCGCCGCTCATCCCCGCGAAAGCGGGGATCCAGACAGCCGGCAAGCAGGGCCTGGATTCCCGCCTGCGCGGGAATGAGCGGAGAGTGAGTTGGCGATGCTGCGTTCAGCTATTCTTGTGTTCCTTCTTGCGGGTCTGCTCCTCTCCTGCGCCAGAGAGGACGCGCCCGACGCGCGGATCGCCATTACGCAAGGGCCGGACGCCGCGCTCGCCATCGTCTATGAGCTTCGCCGCCCGCAGACCGAGCTCGCCTTTAACGACATCACCGGCGATTACCGCGCCGCGCATTGGGATCTGCCGCCGGATTTCGAAATCCGCAAGGACGAAGACCGCGAGATCATCGCGCGGCGCGACGGCGGGCGCTTCGATACGCTGGCTCTGACGGCGCGCCCTGCCTCCGATCGTCTGCCCAAGGAATATCAGCCTGTCGCGCCCTATGGCGCAGGCGGCGTCCTTGTCTATACGGGCCATTTCTGGCCGCTGACGCAACATGATGCGCGCGCCGATGTCATCTTCGACCTGACCCCGGCGCCGGGCGGTCACGCGGTCGCCTTCGGAGACAACGCGCCGGCGCTCGAAAACTGGCAAAGCCCCATGGCGCATCCGGCTTTTGTCTATCTGGGGCCGCTGGAACCTATCGAGACGGACGCCGTCATGGCGGTGATCGATCCGCAAACGCCGGACTGGATCGTCGGGGAGTTCAGCCGCCTTGTGCCTGAAAGCTTCGAAAAGCTCTCAGCCCTGTTCGGCGCGGCGCCGGAAACCAAGCCGAATCTTTTCCTCGCCGCCGCGCCCGGCAAGCCAGCCCAATTGAGCTATGCGGGCGACGCCCTGCCGGCGCAGTTCCAGATCATGCTCGAAGGCGGCGTCTGGACAGAGCCCAACGATCAGGCGCGGGAGGTCTTCATTCAGGCGACGGTGCATGAGGCGGTGCATCTGTGGCAGGCGGCGGCGCGGCCCGGCGCCTCGAAGCCGCCGGAATGGATCCATGAAGGCGCCGCCGACGCCATCGCCGCCGAAGTCATGGCAGCCCTCGGGGAGTGGGGTGCGGCGGAACTCGAAGCCGATGAAGACCGGGCCCGGCGCGAATGCGCCCGGGAACTCGGCAAGGGAACGACCCTCAACGGCGCCATAGCCAGGGGCTATTACCGCGCGCTCTATGCCTGCGGCCATGTCATCGCGGCGGCGGTGGCCCGGGCCGAGGGGGCCTCGACGGCCGATTTCTGGCGCGCCTTTATCGAGCGGGCGGGGCCGGAGGGCTATTCGGAGGAGATGTTCTACGACCTCGTCGCCGAGCGCACCGGCGACCCGGACTTCGCCGGGGCGGTGGAGGATTTCGCCCGCAAGCCGCTGGCCCGGCCGGAAAGGGAGATCGACGGGCTTTTCGCCGCCGCCGGCGCACTTGCGCGCGAGCGGGGGCGTTGATAGGTCCATTGGCTGCTTCAGACAGTCAAAGAGAGCCTCATGTCCATCGATAAGGAGACCGTGCGCAAGGTCGCGAAGCTCGCGCGCATCGCCGAACCGGAACAGCGCCTCGAGCCGCTGGCCAACGAGCTGTCCGGCATTCTCGGCTGGATCGAGCAGTTGAACGAGGTCGATGTCGAGGGCGTCGAGGCCATGGCGTCGGCCGTCGACGTGAAACTCCCCATGCGCGAGGACGCGCTTCAGGACGGACCCACGGGCGGCGGCCAGGCGGACAACGTCGTCGCCAATGCGCCGAAGACCGAAGACAACTTTTTCGTCGTGCCGAAGGTGGTTGAATAATGACGAATCCCGCCGATCTCACCCTCGCAAAACTGCGCGACGCTCTGAAAGCGAAAGAGATTACCTCGCTCGAAGCGACCGACGCCTATCTCGGGCGCATCGAAAAAGCCAAAGCGCTGAACGCCTATGTCACCGTCACCGCCGACAAGGCCCGCGACATGGCGAAAGCGTCCGACGCGAAACTCGCCAAAGGCGAGGGCGGGCCGCTCGAAGGCGTGCCGCTCGGCATCAAGGACCTGTTCTGCACCGAGGACGTTTTAACGACCGCCGGCTCGCACATTCTCGACGGCTTCAAGCCCCGTTATGAATCGACCGTGACGAGCCAGCTCTGGCGCGACGGCGGGGTGATGCTCGGCAAGCTCAATATGGACGAGTTCGCCATGGGCTCCTCCAACGAGACGAGCTTTTACGGCAATGTCGTCAATCCGTGGCGGCGTTCAGACGGCGGCAATACGGATCTGACGCCGGGCGGGTCGTCCGGCGGGTCGTCGGCGTCGGTGTCCGCGCGGCTCTGCGCCGCCGCGACGGCGACCGACACGGGCGGCTCGATCCGCCAGCCGGCCTCGCTCACCAATACGGTTGGCGTGAAGCCCACCTATGGCCGCGTCTCGCGCTGGGGCGTCGTCGCCTTCGCGTCCTCGCTCGATCAGGCGGGCCCGATCGCCCAGGACGTGCGCGACGCGGCGATCATGCTGAAATCCATGGCGGGGCACGACCCTAAGGATTCCACCTCCGTCGATCGTCCGGTGCCCGATTACGAGGCGGTGCTCGGCCAGTCCCTCAAAGGCCTGAAGATCGGCGTGCCGAAGGAATATCGCGTCGACGGCATGCCCGAGGAGATCGAGAAACTATGGGCGGACGGCATCGCCTGGATGAAGGATGCGGGCTGCGAGATCGTCGACATCTCGCTCCCCATGACCAAATACGCGCTGCCCGTCTATTACATCGTCGCGCCGGCGGAAGCCTCCTCAAACCTCGCGCGCTATGACGGCGTCAAATACGGGCTGCGCGCGAAAGAATACACCGACATCACCTCGATGTATGAGGAAACGCGCGCCGAGGGCTTCGGCGACGAGGTCAAGCGCCGCATTCTAATCGGCACTTACGTTCTCTCCGCCGGTTACTACGACGCTTATTATCTGCGCGCCCAGAAAGTGCGCAAACGCATCTTCGACGAGTTCACGGACGCCTTCTCCAAGGTCGATCTCATCCTGACGCCCGCGGCGCCGTCGGCGGCCTTCGCGCTCGGCGAGAAGATGAACGATCCGGTGCAGATGTATCTGAACGACGTCTTCACCGTCACCGCGAACCTTGCGGGGCTGCCGGGCGCTTCGGTGCCGGCGGGCTATGACCGTCAGGGACTGCCGCTGGGCTTGCAGCTTCTGGCGAAGCCCTTTGACGAAGAGACCATGTTCAAGGGCATGTTCGCGCTGGAACAGGCCGCCGGGGCAAACAAGCGCCCGAATGAGTGGTGGGCGTAAGGTTTTTTCGTTTGCAGCGAAACAGGTCGTTTTGTTGAGAGAGCGAAAAATTCTCACCCGCGACTCGCCACGGTTTAACCGTGGCGTCCATCGTCTGAAGAATCCGCAAGCGTTGCGTTGCTTTGGTAAGTAGGGCGTTGGACCCCACGCTTAAAGCGTGGGGATGCGCCGGATGCAACACAGTACGCAGGGTTTGAGCGGCCGGATTATTCCGCCGGGACGGGCGAGGGATGCGCGCCAGCGTCGCCCGGATAATAAATCCGCGCGCCCGCGCCCTGAAGATACTTCTCCGACTTCTCGAAGGTCCGCTCCCACGCATACCACGGCACGCTCGGGACGAGATGGTGGATGAGGTGGTAATTGTGGAAGTTGTACGCCCATTTGTAGAGCCAGCCGCGCAGGCCTTTTGACGGCACCACGATATAGGTCTGTTTCATCGGGTCCGAGTGATCGCCTTCATAATGGTGCGGCAGCCAGTCGATGAAAAAGCTCACCAGCGCGAAGGCGAGAATGGTCGGGATCACCGAGAGCATGATGACCTCGCGCCAGTAGCCCATGAGCGACAGCGTAATGATGATCGCGAAGGGGATCGCGGTTTCCAGAAAGCCGCGGATGAGGAATTTGCGCTTGTTCTGCACCAGCGGGAAAATCTTCACGACGAAATAATTCGTGTGAAAATAGAACGCCAGCGCCCGCAGGATCGCGGCGGGCAGGTTCGGCGCGTCAGAGACCCAGGCGTCGGTGTCGCGCTCGGGATCGTTCGTGTGCGCGTGATGCAGCCGGTGCACATGGCAATGCACGGTGTAGGAATGCAGCGTGAAGGAAAAGCCCGCAACGCCGAAGACGTCGTTCAGCCAGCGCAGCTTGCGGTGCTTGCCGTTGAGATTGCGGTGGGCGCATTCATGGGCGGCGGTGTAGCCCTGCGCCATCCAGAACGAATTCCAGAGCATCGCGGCCCAGAGCGGAACCACGCCCGCCGCGCCAAGGACAATGCCGAGAATGGTCATGGAGATGACAAGGAACGAAAAGGCCAGCGTCGGCCACTGGAAACCCCTTGTTTCCGAGACGGCGAGGATCTTCAGATCCCGCAGGCTTTGGACTTCTTGAACGGCCACGCAAATTCTCTTCCGGTTCCGGGCTTTCCCGACACTCGTTAGTGTAACATAATTCCACATCGAAACAATTTGAGCGAGATCAAGGGGCTGCGCCCGTATGTTCGGGGATTTTAAGGAAATCAGCTATGTCGCGCCCTTGCCCGAGCCGCTGGAGAACGATGCGTTTCACCGCGAGGGCGACGGCGACTGGCGGGTCATCGTTTTTCCCGGCACGCCCTGCAACAAGTTTCTCTTCACCCGGCTTCTGACAACGGCGCCGCCGGGGCTCGACATGGTGGTTCTGTCGCGGCCCGGTTTCGGGCGCCGCCAGCCCCAGGTCTATCCCGACTTCGAGGATCAGGTGGCCGCCGCGCGCCCCTTCCTGCCGGCCTCCTGCGGGGGTGGCGAGTTCGGCGACAAGAAGATCATCACGCTCGGCGTTTCCTATGGCGGCGAGCTGGCGCTTAAAACCGCGCTCGACTTTCCCGAGGCCGTGAAAGGCGTCGTCACGGTCGCGGCGCTCATCGAGGAGCCGCACGACTACGCCCTGCATATCGAAAAGCTGGGGGATGTGGAGGGGATCGAGTCCTATGTGCCGAACCGCTGGATGAAGGTCCGTAAAGAGGTCGCCGGACGGCGGACCCAGATCGGCCCGATCCTCGAGCGGCTGTCGGGGATCGCCGCGCCCGTGGAAGTGCTGCACGGCGATTTTGACGCCATCGTCCCGAAATCCAACGCCAGACGGCTGATGGACGCGCTGCCCGAGGGCAAGGGCGAGATGGAGATCATTCCCGCCGGCACCCACTATCTGGAGCTGCAATATCCCCGCCGCCTCCATAAGGCTATCGGGCGCGTCATCGAGCGGGCGGAGGGGTGACGGGCGGCTTGCAACCGGCGCAAAGCGCAGGCAAAACCGCCTGACTCTGGTTTTAAGACGAGGACGACCATGGGCGCGGAGCCGACAAAACTGCTGCAAGGGACGACGGGCGACTGGGAGGTCGTTGTGGGCCTTGAGGTCCATGCGCAGGTGAGCTCGAAATCGAAGCTGTTCTCGGGCGCCTCGGCTGAATATGGCGCGGGGCCGAACGAGAATGTCTCGCTCGTCGACGCCGCCATGCCGGGGATGCTGCCCGTCATCAACAAATATTGCGTCGAACAGGCGATCCGCACGGGGCTCGGCCTCAACGCCAAGATCAACACCTGGTCGCGTTTCGACCGCAAGAACTATTTCTATCCCGACCTGCCGCAAGGCTATCAGATCTCGCAATATAAAGACCCGATTGTCGGGGAGGGCGAGATCGAGGTCGAGGTCGAGCCCGGCGAGACCATCATTGTCGGCATCGAGCGGCTGCATCTCGAACAGGACGCGGGCAAGTCGATCCACGATCTTGCGCCGAAAGAGTCTTACGTCGATCTCAACCGCTCCGGCGTGGCGCTGATGGAGATCGTCTCCAAGCCTCACATGCGCACCGCCGACGAGGGCGCCGCCTATTTCACGAAGCTGCGCTCCATCGTGCGCTATCTCGGCACCTGCGACGGCAATATGGAGGAAGGCTCCATGCGCGCCGACGTGAACGTCTCGGTCTGCCGCGCCGGCAGCTACGCGAAGTTCCAGGAGACGGGCGACTTCAGCCATCTCGGCACGCGCACGGAAACCAAGAACGTCAACTCGATCCGCTATGTGAAGCAGGTGATCGACTATGAAGCGCGCCGCCAGATCGAAGTGCTCGAAGGCGGCGGCGAGATCGATCAGGAAACGCGCCTCTTCGACGTGAAGTCTGGCACGACCCGCACCATGCGCTCCAAGGAAGACGCGCATGACTACCGCTATTTTCCGGACCCGGATCTTCTGCCGCTGGAATTCGAGCAGGCCTGGGTCGACGAGATCAAGGCGGGGCTTCCCGAACTCCCCGACGCCAAAAAGCACCGCTTCATCAATGAATACGGGCTGTCCGCCTACGACGCCTCCGTCCTCGCCGCCGACAAGGCGAGCGCCGCTTACTTCGAGGAAGTAGCGAAATGCGGCGACGGCAAGCTCGCGTCGAACTGGGTGACGGGCGAGCTTTTCGGCGCGCTCAACAAAGCCGGCAAGGAGATTGAAGACAGTCCCGTCTCCGCCGCGCAGCTCGGCGAGCTGATTGGCCTCATCAAGGACGGCACCATCTCCGGCAAGATCGCCAAAGACGTCTTTGCTCTGATGTTCGAAGGCGAGGAAACCGGTTCACCCGCCGACATTGTCGAAAAGCGCGGCCTCAAACAGGTGACGGATGCCGCCGCCATCGAAAAGATCGTCGACGAGATCATCGCCGCTAATCCGGACCAGGCCGAAAAGGTCAAGGAAAAGCCCAAGACCATGGGCTGGTTCGTGGGCCAGGTGATGAAGGCGTCCGGCGGCAAGGCGAACCCGCAGGCCGTCAACGAGATCCTGAAGGCGAAACTCGGGCTGGAGTAAGCGCTCGCGCTTACTTCATCAGCGTTTTCTTCACCATATAGAACAACGCGATCAGCACGACATAGCCGAGATAGAGAACCGCGAGATATTTCCAGTAATCGCCTTCGAGCACCGGCGGCAGGTTCGGCGCCGTATCGTTGACGATGGCCGGCAGCAGAAAATCAGCGATCGCGTGAACGATGCTGGCGCTGACGGCCACAACGAAAATCCGCCCCCAGCTTGTAAGCTTCGACGTTGCATAAAGAGCGATAATCAAGCCTTGCAGCGCGTTGATCTGGGCATAGCCTTCGCGCGCCCATTCCAGCAATTCGGAAAAGAAAGCAGAAATCTGCTCCATTGCCCCAACCCCATTATTTGCAGGGCCGTTGCGGCCTTGCACCCCGGCCCATTGTTGGCCGGAAAAAGCGCATGGGGCAACAGATTCTAACCGGTGCGTCTGCGGCGCGCCGGCGTTTGGCCGTGCCCGGCTTTTGCAAACTATGCTAAAAGACCGGGAATCGGGGAAAATCCATGCTGCTGCGCCGCGTCATCGAACACGTCAAAGCCCAGAACTGGACGGCGGTCGCGCTGGACTTCCTGATTGTTGTAGTCGGCGTCTTCATCGGCATACAGGTCTCCAACTGGAATGCAGCGCGCGGCGAACGCGCGAAAGAATACGGCTACCTGCTTCGCCTCCACGAAGATCTGCAGCAAAGCATAGAAACCATAGACCGGACGATCGGGCTGCTGGACCGGCAGGCCGCCGGCCAGACCCTGTTTCTCGATGCGCTTGCCGAATGCGCGGTTCCCGCTGACGCCGGCGCCGAGATTGAGTACGCGATTTCAACCCTTGGCTATATTAACGCGCCGATATTCTCGAGCCGCACCTATGACGAACTCACGTCAAGCGGCTCATTTGTCGTCATTGAAAACGAAGACATCAAGACCGGTCTGTCGGATGTCGTCAGGCGGGTCAGGCATTTGAATCAGGCGGTCGAGAATGTCTATCGCATTACGGAGCATCATCGCTTCACCGTAGAGGAGCATGTTCTGTTTTCAGACATAAAAGCCTATGACGAATACGGATCAATGGGTTCCGTCGAATACGACATTGAGGAATTATGCAAAAACAGGAAGACGGCTTCGGCAGTGTCGGCGATCCGGCTGCAAACGGTCGACCGGCTCCAGTCGTATCGAGCGCTTGCAGCGCTTTATCGGAAACTGCCGCCATTGATTGAAAAAGAGGTCGCGGCGCGCTGGGGCCGGGCGATTGACGCCTCCTCGACCACAGGGCCGGGGGCCGCCGAATGATCCTTCGCTGCGGCGCCTGCCATGAGATAAGCAAATAAAAGGGGGGCAGGCGGTTGCGCGGGGCCGAAATCCGCCGCTGATCTTTCTTTTCGCATTATGCCGGAAATCCGATAGATTGGCGTTTTCAGCGGCGCCCGGCGCCGCTTATCCCAAGAGGCCCTCAATGACTTTTCGTTCTGTTCTATCGCTTTCCGCCGCCTTCCTCGCTGCCGCTGCGCCGGCCTCGGCCCGCGACCTCACCGCTGACGAGCAACAGGCGCGTGACATTTACGAGAAGGTGATTTCCTTCCGCTCAGCGCGCGGCCACCAGCAGATGCCGCCGCTCGTCGATTATCTGGTCGGCGAGTTCAAGGCCGCCGGTTTCGCGGACGAGGATATTCAGGTTACGGATTACGACAGCGAAGGCGAGCCGACGCAAGGCTTGATGGTGTTCTACCGCGCCGGGGGCGAGCCCGCAGAAAAGCCCATCGTGCTTCTCGCCCATATGGACGTGGTCGACGCCTTGCCGGAAGACTGGGAGCGTCCGCCCTTCACGCTGACCGAGGAAGACGGCTATTTCTTCGGGCGCGGAACCATCGACAACAAATATGGCGTCACGAACCTCACCCAGACTTTTATCCGCCTCAAGAAAGAAGGGTGGGCGCCGACCCGCGACCTGGTGCTCGTGATTTCCGGCGATGAGGAAACCGGGATGATCTCCACCCAGGCGCAGGCCAAATATGTGGCGGAGAATATCGATCCGGAATTCATATTGAACAGCGACGCAGGCGGCGGTGCGCTCGCGCCGGATGGGACGCCTTTGATGTATCGTGTTCAGGGGGCGGAAAAGACCTTCGCGACTTTCGAACTCACCATTACCAATCCGGGCGGTCACTCATCGCGTCCGCGGGCGGACAATGCAATCTATGAACTCGCCGATGCGCTGAAGAAAATCGAGGCCCATAAGTTCCCCGTTCGGTATTCGGATCTGACCCGCGCCTATTTCCGCGCGGCGGGGGCTGTGGTGCCCGGCGAGCTTGGCGATGCGATGATTGCGTTCGCTGACAACCCGAAAGACAAGAAGGCGATTGCGACCTTGCGCGCCAATCCCGAAACGGTTGGGACAACCGGCACGACCTGTATCGCCACCATGCTGCGCGCCGGCCATGCGGAAAACGCGCTGCCGCAATCGGCGACGGCGACCGTCAATTGCCGCATCTTCCCGGGCGTCGGCGCTGCGGCGACGGAAGAAACCCTGAAGAAAGTGGTCGACAACGACGCGGTGCAGTTCAAGTTGATCACCGATGTGACGGAAAGTCCTGAATCGACATTGCGCCCGGACGTGCTGGCCGCCATTGAAGCCTCGCTTGCAGCGCGCGGCGTCGATGCGCCGATCATCCCGTACATGGAATCCGGCGGCACGGATGGCATGCATTATCGCACGCTGGGCTATGACACGGTGGCGATCTCCGGCGCTTTCAGCAAGCCGAGCGATATGTACGCCCACGGCCTGAACGAACGCCTGGCCGTCGACCAATTCTACGCCGGGCTCGATCACTGGAGCATTATCCTGAAGACGCTTGCGGGCGGCGCAGGCGAATAGCGCACTGGCCGTCAGGAGGAAACGTATAAACCGCATTAGAAATGATGCCGGCGTCAGCGGCGCCGGCGCATTGATGGCGCGGCCTCAAGAGCGTAAAACCTCGGCCGAACTCTGGAGACATCGCCATGAAACACGAGAATATCCTCGGCACGGTTGGCAACACGCCGATTGTGCGCATCAATCGTCTCGCGCCGGAGGGCGTGAACCTTTTCGTCAAATGCGAATATTTCAATCCCTTAAGCTCGGTGAAGGATCGTCTGGCGCTCGGCGTCATCGAGGCGGCGGAAAAATCCGGCGCCCTGAAACCGGGGCAGACCGTCGTCGAGGCGACTAGCGGGAATACCGGCATCGGCCTCGCCATGGTCTGCGCCGCCAAGGGCTATCCGCTGGTCGTCACTATGGCGGAGAGCTTCTCCGTAGAGCGGCGCAAGTTGATGCGTTTCCTGGGCGCGAAAGTCATTCTCACGCCGGCGACGCAAAAAGGCACCGGCATGGTGGAGAAGGCGAAGGAGCTTGCCGAAAAGAACGGCTGGTTCCTGACCCGCCAGTTCGAGAACGAAGCCAATCCCGACATGCATGAGCGCACCACGGGCCGGGAAATCATGGACGCCTTCAAGGGCGAAAAGCTCGATTACTGGGTGACGGGCTTCGGCACCGGCGGCACGCTCACCGGCGTTTCCCGCGTGCTGAAAAAAGAAAGCCCGGACACCAAGATCGTTGTCTGCGAGCCGCCGGATGCCGCGATGCTGTCGAGCGGCGCCCCGCAGGAGCGAAACGCCGACGGCAGTCCGAAAAGCTCGCACCCCGCCTGGACGCCGCATCCGATCCAGGGCTGGTCGCCGGATTTCATTCCGAAGATCACTTCCGAGGCCGTAGAGGCCGGCGTCATTCATCAGATCGTGAAGACGCCGCCTGCCGACGGCATGAAATGGTCTCTGGCGCTCGCCCAGCGCGAAGGAATTTTCACCGGCATTTCCGGCGGATCGACCTTCGCCGGCGCCATGGAAGTGGCGAAATCCGCGCCCAAGGGAACGACCATTCTCGTCATGCTGCCGGATACCGGGGAGCGCTATCTCTCGACGCCGCTCTTTGCGGAAGTCGGCGCGGAGATGAATCCCGAGGAAGTCGAGATTTCCCGCTCGACGCCGGGCTATCAGCTCGCCGACTAAAAGGCTCTCGCGAAATTGATTTATGCGGTTTCGCTTCTTTCGTGAGAATGTCTTATAAACACAGGCGATGTCGGCGCCCTGGCGCGCCGACATATGCGGCTGGGCGCATGGAGGAAATTATGAAGAAGAACTTGTTGTTTGCAGGGCTGATCGCATTCGCCGGCGCTGGCTGCGCGACGGCGGCGACGGATTCGGGGCTTTCGGAAAAGGCCGCGGAGCGTTTGTCCAAATACGAACAGACCGGCGAGACCCGCTCCTGTCTCAGCCTGACCCAGATCGACACGATCGATCCCCTCGACGATTCGCATTTCCTGGTCACGACGAGAGGCGGCGGCGAATATCTCAATACGATTTCCGGCCGCTGTTCCGGCGCCAGCCGCGCCGGCAACTACATTCAGTACACGACTTCGATCAATCAGCTTTGCCGCGGCGAGATCGTCAGGGTGGTCGACAACATGACCGGCATGACCACGGGCTCCTGCGGGCTCGGCGATTTCGAAAAGCTGGTGGAAATCCCCGAAGAAGAGATGAGCGAAGAAGGCGAAGAGAACTAGGGGCGCGGCTTTGATGAAGGCGATCAAAAACATTTCCCCGGCGCGGGCCGGCCTCGCCCTGGCGGCGATTGTTGTCGCGGCGGGCGCGGCGACCGGCGCGCTTGCGCGCGCGGACAAGGCGCGCGAGCTGTTGTCGCAATACGAAAAGACAGGCGAAACGGTTTCCTGCCTTTCCCTGCGCAATGTGCGCGACACGGATATCGTCGATGATTATGCGATGCTCGTCGAAGCGTCCGGCGATGTCTATCTCAATGAGTTGAGCGGGCGGTGTATCGGGCTTTCCCGCGAGGGACGTTATATTCACGACTCCGCCACGGGCCAGATGTGCCGCGGCGACATCATCCGGGTCATGGACAGCTTTGGCCGGTCCCTCGGGGGGTGCGGGCTTGGCGCGTTTGAAAAACTCAAGGAAATCCCGCAGGAAGAATAGCGCGTCACGCGTTTTTCTTGCTGCATCCGTCAAAACGCCGGGCTTTGTCCGGCATTTTTGTTTGTATACGGAACAATCCAGGTCTTAACGAAACCTTTTCAAGGCGTAAACAAGTCGCTAATTGCGCATTAACGGGATTTTAGCCTCAGCCCTTTCATCCTTCCTATGGTTAATCCGTTCGCAAGGGAAGCGGACGGGCGTGCAATTGAAGGGGCATAAAAATGACAATCGCCATGGGTGTGGAAGCGCTCGATACGGCTGAGCCGTTTTTGAGCGACATGGAAATGTACCGTCTGGGTCTTGAGGCTTCGACGGGCGGCGAGGAGGGCGCGTTCGATCTCATCAATGCGCATAAATGGTTCAATCTCGCGGCCATGCAGGGCAATCTCGAAGCGCGCGCCTACCGCGCCGAGCTCGCCAAGGAAATGACCACGGAAGAAGTCGCTGAAGCGCAAAGGCTGGCCCGCGAATATCTCGCGACGCATCGCGCCCGCCCCAACGCTTAAACAAGCCGGACTTTAACGCGTCTGCCGAAGGTCAGATTTCATTGGCCTTCAAGGCGGCAAGATCTCCGGCGCCCAGCGTTTCGGCGGCGATCCGCCGGAAAGTCTGTTTCTGGGTTTCGTCGAGATTGTCGAAGCGCGGCCGTTTCGCGTCTCTCAGCGCCTGGCGCTCCGCCTCGCTCATTTCCCGCCATTGCCGTTTGCGCGCCGCCCGGAACCGGGCCCGGCCGGCTTCGTCCAGCGCCAGATAGCGCCGGGCAGTTTCCGCCTCGATGCGCCGCGCCTGGGAGAGCCTGAGGCTCGATTCGTAAAAATCCTCGGCGATCAGCTCCACGAAAACGCCGCCGCCTGTGGAGGCGGGCGCGGTCATGATCTCATGGCGTTCAGCGTCCGGCCTGTCCTCGGCCTGCGCGGAGAAGGGGCAAGCGAGCGTCAGGATGAAAGCCGACGAAATAGCTGATAAAGTGCGCAAAGACCCGGTCCCCCCAAGGACGACTAACCCACCACGGCAGCCATCATAGAACGGGCGGCTTTCCAGCGCCTTGAGGAAAACCTGCAAATCTCCGGATTCCGGTTAATCTGGGGAAAAAAACCCGGTCCGGGCGCTAGATGGCCTTGCCAAGCCTTGCGTCCTGGCTTAGACGACCGGGCTTCCCATTCCAGCGTTTGCGCCGGGCGGGCCCGAAGGCCCAGCCGATCCGCACGCGGCAGAGATTGACGATTTAGAGGTTTCCATGGCCGTCCCCAAGAGAAAAACCACGCCTGCGAAGCGGGGCATGCGCCGCAGCCACGACAAGCTTGGCCAGGCGAGCTATATCGAAGACCAGGATTCGGGCGAGCTGCGCCGTCCGCACCATATCGACCTGAAAACCGGCAAATATCGCGGCCGTCAGGTTCTCGAGCCGAAAGAAGACTAAACCCGGTTTTCATCACGGTTTTTTGCGCGCCGCCCCTTTCCGGGCGGCGTTTGCATTTGCGATCCGCGTCTTTATGCTCTTTCCCGGGTGAGGGGCCCAGACAAGGGACACTCGGGGATGAAGCTTTTAAAGGCTGTATTCGGGCTGGCGTTTTTCGCGCTCGCCGGCTGCGTCACCTATCCATATCAATCCGCTTTCGATTCCTGCGACGAACAGGCGGGCGCCTGCTATCGCTATTGCGAGGATGTCGCCGGCAATGCGTCGGCCTACAGCGCCTGTCACGCTGATTGCGACGCCACCGCCAATCAGTGTTTCGCAAGCGCCTATGACAGCTACGCCTACAGCTCGAGCTATTCGAGCACGACGTATTACGGCTCGTCCTGGCCGTGGTACGGGCGTTACGGCGCCTGGGGCCCGTCGAGCGGCTATTATTTCGACTTCACCTATTGGGGCGGCTATCGCGATTACGACCGCCGTCACAAGCGCCGCTACGATTACGACCGCCGGCGCGACTACGATCGCGACCGCAGCCGGCGCCATCGCGACCGCGACTATGACGGCGACCGCCGCTATGACCGGGACAGAAGCAGAGATGGAAGCCGGGATAGGGGCCGTGACCGGGACCGCTCCGACCGCGGCGGCGCAAGACCGCCTCAGGCGACGCCCGGCGACAATCCGAACCGCCGGCTGACCCCGCGCCAGCGCCGCTATCAGGACACCCGTCCGCAACCACAGGGCCGCACGCGCTCGAGCGGGGCCGCGCCCCGGCAGGCGACGCCCCCGCCCGCATCGAGCCCGGCGCCGTCCAGCCCCCCGCAATCGGCGCCGCCGGCCCGGACCCAGCCGTCCTCGCCGCCGCCGCGCCGGTCGACCCCGCGCCAGCGCCGGTATGAGGAGACGCGCCCCTCCCGGCCGCCGCGCGATCCCAAGCCCGACACCCGCCAGGGCCGTCCGCAATAGGACCTGGCCGGTCATGACGGGGCGGGGACATTGCACTCGTGTCCTGTCGGGCTATAGAGGCTCCGGAAAACCAACCGGAGCCTTTTTTCATGACCGCCATCGCCGATATTTTCGCCCGTGAGATCCTCGACAGCCGGGGCAACCCCACCGTCGAGGTGGATGTCACGCTGGAAGACGGCTCGCTGGGCCGGGCGGCGGTTCCGTCCGGCGCCTCGACGGGGGCCCATGAAGCCCACGAGCTGCGCGACGGCGGCGAGCGCTATGGCGGCAAGGGCGTGCTTGAGGCCGTCGAGGCGGTGAACGGCGAGATCTTCGACGCGCTGTCCGGCTTCGAGGCCGAGGAACAGACGCTGATCGACGAGACCATGATCGCGCTCGACGGCACGGAGAACAAGTCGCGCCTCGGCGCCAACGCCATTCTCGGCGTGTCGCTCGCCGTCGCCAAGGCCGCCGCCGAAGCTTCGGCCCTGCCGCTCTACCGCTATGTGGGCGGGGTCTCCGCGCATGTGCTGCCGGCGCCGATGATGAACATCATCAATGGCGGCGAACATGCGGACAATCCCATCGACATCCAGGAATTCATGATCATGCCGCTCGGCGCCGAAACCTTCGCCGACGCGCTGCGCATGGGCGCGGAAGTCTTTCACGCGCTGAAGAAGGGCCTCAAGGACGCCGGCCACAACACCAATGTCGGCGACGAGGGCGGCTTCGCGCCGAACCTCAAATCCACCGACGAGGCGCTCGGCTTTATCATGAAAGCGGTGGAAAAAGCCGGCTACCGTCCGGCGGAAGACGTGTTCATCGCCCTCGATGCGGCGTCCACGGAGTTTTACAAGAACGGCAAATACGAGCTCGAAGGCGAGGGCAAGTCGCTCGACAGCGAGGGCATGGCGAAATATCTCGCCGATCTCGTGTCGCGTTATCCCATTGTCTCCATTGAGGACGGCATGGCCGAGGACGACTGGGAGGGCTGGAAGGCGCTTACCGATCTCACCGGCGAGAAATGCCAGCTCGTGGGCGACGATCTTTTCGTCACCAACGAAAAACGCCTGCGCACCGGGATCGAAAAGGGCTGCGCCAATTCGATCCTCGTCAAAGTCAACCAGATCGGCACGCTGACCGAAACGCTCGCCGCCGTCGATATGGCCCATCGCGCGCGCTACACGGCGGTGATGTCGCACCGCTCGGGCGAGACCGAAGACGCAACCATCGCCGATCTCGCGGTGGCGACCAATTGCGGTCAGATCAAGACCGGCTCGCTGGCGCGTTCCGACCGGCTGGCGAAATACAACCAGCTCCTGCGCATCGAACAAGAGCTTGACGACACGGGTGTCTATGCCGGCGCCGCCATGCTGCGCTCTTCATGAGGAACCGATGAACGCATCCGTTATCCGTCCGGCGACCAATGCGGACTGCGTCAAGGTTCGCGCCCTGATCTTCGCCGTGCTCGATGAATACGGTCTCGAGCCGGCGCCGAAAACGACCGACAAGGATCTCGATGATCTGGAAGGGTTTTACGCTGGCGGCATCTTTGACGTCATCGAAACGCCGGAAGGCGACATCGTCGGCACGGTCGGACTGATGCCCCTCAGGGATGAGGGCGAAACGGACGCCGTCGAGCTGCGCAAGATGTATTTGAAACCCGCCGCGCGCGGGAAGGGCATGGGCAAGCTTCTCCTCAACCATGCCATCGCCCAGGCGCGGGCGCTCGGCTTCAGGCGCATCGAGCTTCAGACCAACAATGTGCTCGAAGAGGCGCTCGGCCTGTACAAGAAATACGGCTTCGCGCCCTCAGCGCGGGCCGAGGTCGAGAAGCGCTGCGACCAGGCTCTGACGCTGGCGCTCTAGCGGCGCCCGGAAAAGCGAATCGGCTTAACTAATCGTTAACCAAGTTTGATTCTTCTAAAACGCAACAAAAAAGAACGAGCCCATGTTGCGTATCCGCTTCCTTCTCGACATCGCGTTTCCGGCCCTTGTCATGTGTCTGACGGGCATTCTCGTCTGGGGCGCGACGGCCAGCGACACCGGCTACCGGGCGCTCGGCCAGCTTCAGGACGAGGCGGAGACGAAAACCGCCGAGCTCGACGCCCTCAAGGCGCGCCGGCAGGAGCTCGAAAAGCGGGCCGACCTTCTCAATCCAAAATCCCTCGATCCGGACATTCTCGACGAGCGCATCCGCACTGTCCTCGGCTATAGCCGGGAAGGCGACGTGGTGATCCCCCGGCGCGAGCTCGACCGGCTCCTAAACGAAGAAAAACGCTAGGTTTTTCGCGCCCTGCAGGACGTGAATTCCCGCCGCCCGCTTGTTCGCGGCGGCCGTGGCGCGTATGACAGGGGCTGCATTCGGGAGATATGATTGATGGCTGACGACGCCGCGCCCAAAACCAACCTTTCCGCGACGACGGAAGAGCTGCTTAAATATTACCGCGACATGCTGCTCATTCGCCGCTTTGAGGAGCGCGCGGGCCAGCTTTACGGCATGGGTCATATCGGCGGCTTCTGCCACCTCTATATCGGCCAGGAGGCCGTGGTGGTCGGCATGGAAGCCGTGAAGAAGGACGGCGACCAGACCATCACCGGTTATCGCGATCACGGCCACATGCTCGCCTGCGGCATGGACCCGAAAGGCGTCATGGCCGAGCTCACCGGCCGCGAAGGCGGCTACTCCAAGGGCAAGGGCGGCTCCATGCACATGTTCTCCAAGGAAAAGGAGTTCTATGGCGGGCATGGCATTGTCGGCGCCTCGGTGCCGCTCGGCGTCGGCCTCGGCTTCGCCAATCATTACCGCGAGAATGACTCGGTGAGCCTTACCTATTTCGGCGACGGCGCCTCGAACCAGGGCCAGGTCTTCGAAGCCATGAACATGGCGCAGCTGTGGAAGCTGCCGGTGATCTTCATCATCGAGAACAACCAGTACGCCATGGGCACCAGCGTCAAGCGCTCGCATTCCGACACCCATCTTTACCGGCGCGGGTCGGCTTTCGGCATTCCGGGCATGGAAGTCGACGGCATGGACGTCGTCGCGGTGCGCGAGGCCGGCCGTCAGGCGGTGGAGCATGCGCGCAAGGGCGAGGGGCCTTACGTTCTTGAAATGAAGACCTACCGCTATCGCGGCCACTCCATGTCGGACCCGGCGAAATACCGGACCCGCGAGGAAGTCGATCACATCCGCGAAACCTCCGACCCGATCAAGCGCTGCGAACAGCGCCTGTCAGAGAACGGCTTCGCCGACGAGGCCAAGCTCAAAGAGATCGACAAGGAGATCAAGGCGATCGTCAAGGACGCGGCGGACTTCTCCCTCGAGAGCCCCGAACCCGCCGCCGATCAGCTCTTCACGGATATTCTCGCGCCCGCCCAGTAAGTCTTCCGGGCGACGCCCGGCTTTTCAGCAGCCGGCTTTGATGCGATCATCCCGTCCTGCTTGGGACGGGAGGGCTCCTGCATGATCCGGACTTTCGTAATGGCGGTCTTCGTCTGCCTGGCTTCAGGCGCATCCGCCTATGCGCAATATAATGATGAAATCGTCGTTACAGGTTCAAGGCTGGAACGGTTCGCCTCGGACACCGTGCCGACGGTTTCTCTGATCCGAAACGCAGATTTCGTTTTGATATCCTATGATTTCGTTTGCGACACGCGCGACAGGGCGCAGCGCCGGCGGGAGCTGACGCGAACGCTTGAGGGGCTGATCGCATCCGCGCGCCGGCGCAATGACATAGAGCTTTCGACGCTCGTCGAATATGAAGACGATTACGACACGCTTTACTTTCCAAAACCCTATGAGGCCGTCGATGAGGAAAGTTTTACGCCGCAATACGGGCGATCCGATACGTCGGTTCAATCCGTGGTCGTCAAGACGCCCGTGAAAGAAAGCGGGGACAGTCTCGAAGCGGCGGCGGCGCGCATAGAAGACTTCGTTAAAGCACTCAAGCTTGAAGGGCGCACGCTGGCCGAGCAGAAAGGCGACACCCAGCTTTCCATCGTCAATGTCGAACGGTACCGGACGCAATTGACGGCTGAGATCCGCGCGGACGCGCAACAGCAAAGCGAGGCTTTGGGGGCCTCGGAAACGGCAATTTCCGGGCTTGAGCAGGTTGTGCGCTGGGAGCGAACCGGCCCCTTGGCGCTGAAAATCTACATTCCCTACAAATTCGCCTTTAAGATAGGCGGTTAGGCGTCAGCCTGGTTTCCGGAAAACCGCGCGTGCTTCAGGAAATCGAATTCCTTATAGGCGCTGCGAAAAAGCCTTGTGACGCCGTGCGAAGACCCGCGGTCATGGCCGAAGCCGAACTGTTGAAAAAGGGTGACGCGCGCCCCGGCGGGCCAGCGCATAGGTCGCCGCCGCGCTCATGATTCCGGCGAGAGCGCAGTTCGCGCCCCCGGTCATGAGAGCGTCTTTCTCATGCGGATCAGTGTCTGGGCATGGGGGTTCCAAAGCTTGGCTTCTTCTTCGCCGGTCACCTCGAAGCCGAGGCGCAAATAGATATCCATGGAGGCAGGCAGGCCGGTCGTCGTTTCGAGGGTCACGTCGCTCCAGCCCTGCGCAGCGGCGTAGGCGAGGGCCTCATCCACAAGCGTCTTGCCGAGCCCCGCGCCGCGCGCTTCCGGCGAGACCAGTACCCAGCGCAACTGGCCCTTGCCGCCGCGGTCGACCATGGCCGTGCAGCCGACGAGGCGATCCCCGCGCTCGGCCAGCCAGACCCGGCCTTTCGCGCCATTGTCGATGACGAAATCCGCGACCGTGCGCGCCACGAAAGCCTCGAAAGCGAGGCCGAAATGGCCTTCCTCGCGGCCATAGCCTTCGCCGTGCAGCGTGATGATGCGGCCGAGATCGCCCGGCCTCAGATCGGTTCGAATGGTGATGTCTTTGCTCATGGCGCAGTCCCTCAAAGGCCATTATCAAGGCGCATGCCCACCCGGCAACCCTTTGCACGGGAATGCGAAACCTGTCACATCAACCGCCATGCAGGACGCAGCCTCAAGCGGCGGACCGTCGGGGGAAACGGTCCTGCTGCACGTCTTTCCGAGCTTTGCCTATGGCGGCCAGCAGGCGCGGCTGGCGGCGCTCGCGCGCGGTCTCGGGCCGTCTTACCGGCATGTCATCGTCGCGCTCGACGGCGATCATGCGGCGCGCGCGCTCTTTGATGACGATGTCCGTACCGAGTTCAAGACACTGGTCCTCAAGAAAACCTCCGGCCTCAGCCTGTCGAATATCTGGCGTTTGCGGCGCCTTCTGCGCGACATCAATCCGGATATTCTGTGCACCTATAATTGGGGCGCCATGGAAGCCGTCGCCGCCAACCGGCTGGGCCCGCGTCTTCCTCATGTGCATTTCGAGGACGGCTTCGGTCCCGACGAAACCATCGACCGCCAGCTTCCCCGCCGGGTGCGCGCAAGGCGCCTGCTCCTGAAAAAGACGGCGGTGGTCGCGCCCTCCCGCGCGCTCGAAAAAACCGCGGCGAAAAAATGGCGCCTGAAGGCTGTCATGCGCATCGAGAACGGCGTCGATTTCAACGCGCTCCAGGCCGGCAAGCGCGGCCATGATGACGCGCTCGTCGTGGGCTCGCTCGGGGCGCTGCGCCCGGAAAAGAATTACCCCCGGCTGATCGCGGCGTTCCGCGCGGCGGATCGCGACGGCGCCGCGCGGCTCGAGATTGTCGGGGCCGGGCCGGCCCTCGACGCGCTTAGAAAGGCGGCCAGGGACGATTCGCGGATTTCTCTGCCGGGGGCGACGGCGGCGGCGGCGGACGCCTATGCCCGGTTCGATATTTTCGCCTTGTCCTCGGACACTGAACAGGCCCCGATAAGCCTCATGGAGGCCATGGCCGCCGGGCTTCCCGTGGTCGCCACCGGCGTGGGAGACGTCGCCCTGATGGTGGCGGAAGAGAATCTGCCCTACATTACGCCCGCCGGCGACGATGAGGCCTACGCCCACGCTCTCGCGCAGATGCTCCAGAATCCGTCGGCGCGGGCCGCCATCGGCGCCGCCAATAAACGAAAAGCCAGGGAGGCGTTTTCGCAGGACCGCATGATCGCCGCCTATCGCGAACTTTTTGAGGAAGTGCGGGGCCGCCATGGCTGAAGCTTCCGCGCTGCAAGCCGTAGTCGCGCCGCTCGACGACCGGGAGGCTTTTCTCGCCGACTGGGCGCGCCTTTTCGCGGAGTGTCCCGACGCCGGATTTTTCCAGTCGCCGCAATGGATGGCGTCCTGGCTCGGCGGCGCCCCGGCGGGCGCCGACCTTTACAAGGTCGAGGTCATCGATGATGGCCGCGCCCGGCTGATGGGCGCCTTTGCCGCCCCGAAGCGCAAGCTGATGGGCCTCGGGCTTCGCGAAATCTGGTTTCAGGAATATGGCGATCCGGCGCGCGATGCGATCTACCCGGAATATCTCGACTTCCTTGCGCCGCGTCCCTCCGGAGGCTTGAGGACCAAGGCCGCCGCCGCGATCATGGATTATTTCGACAAGGCCGACGGGTTCGTCTTCCGCAATGCGCGCATGCGCATGACATCGATGATTTTATCGGCGGCGGCCGGACGCGGCTTTTCCGCGCGCATCCTGCGCGAACAGCCGGTCTATGTCTGCGAGCTTGGCGGCGAGGGCTTCATCGCCGGGCTCAGCAAATCCCTGCAGACGAAAATCCAGCGCTCGATCGCGCTTTACGAGGAGCGCGGCCCGATCAGGGCGCGGCTGGCGGAAACGCCTGACGAGAAAAAATCCGCATATGAAAAACTGAAAGAGCTGCACCAGCAGCGCTGGCGCGGGCGGGGACAGGCAGGGGTTTTCGCCAACCCGCATCTGAAAAGTTTCCACGACCGGCTCTGGTCCCACGCGCCGGATAGTCTGCATCTTTTTGAAGTCAGCGCCGGCGAGGAGACCTTCGCGGTTCTCTATAATTTCGTGCACCGCAAGCGCGTGATGAATTACCAGAGCGGCTTCAACATCGAAGACGACAACCGCGTCTCGCCCGGTTTCGTCGCGCATGCGCTGGCGGCGCAGTTTTATCGCGACAAGGGCTTTGAAACCTATGACCTCCTTGCGGGCGAGGAGGAATACAAGGCGCGGCTCGGCGATCCGGAAACCATCCTAACCTCTTTCGTGGTCGAGCGGCCGACCTGGCGCAATCGCCTGCGCGCGAGGGTCAGGGATTAGCGGGCGTTTGTAAGAAATGCGTCGAACATGACGACGCTCCAGATCTCCTGGGCGCAGTCGGCGCCGCCGCTTTTATGCGCGGCGATCATCGCCCCGACGGCCTTTTCATCGAAGAAGCCGCTTTCCCGCCAGGCGTCAGAGACGTTGAGGCGCTGGGCGGGGTTGGCGCGCCGGCGGCGCATCCAGTCTTTCAAGGGCGGCGCGAAGCCCTGTTTGCGGCGCGCCACATGATCGGCGCCGAGCCGCGGCGCAAAGGCTTCTTTCAGAATGCGTTTGCCGTCCATGCCCTTCAGCTTGTACTCGGCGGGCAGGGCGCCCGCCCATTCGACGAGCTTATGATCGAGCAGCGGCGGGCGCGTTTCGAGCCCGTGCGCCATCGCCGTGCGGTCGGCCTTGACGAGCATCCGTCCCGGCAGCCAGGTCATGAGATCCGCATATTGCGCGCGCGCGAGCGGGTCGTCGGTTCCGGCCTCGTCCATGGCCGCGGCCATCACCGCTTCCGGTTCGTAGCCCGCCAGCGCGCGTTTGAAATCCGGATTGAAGATCGCGTCGATGCGCGAAGGCAGGTTGATCGCAGCCGCCGCGGCGTAGCCGTCCGCGCTCGAGCGCGCCATGGCCTGAAAGGTGGTCTTGGCGCGCAAATAACGCGGCGCCCAGTCGAGTTTTGGATAGGCCGCGCCGAGCGGGCCGAAGACCCCGGCGCGCAAGGGCGCGGGCGCCATCTCGCGCATTTTTTCCTCGGCAAGAAAAAACGGATAGCGGCGATAGCCCGCGAAGATTTCATCGCCGCCATCGCCGGTGAGCGCGACCGTGACGTGGCGGCGCGCGGCCTCAGCCACGAGAAAAGAGGGAAGCGCGGAGGCGTCGGCGAAAGGCTCGCCCATGACGGCCGCGATCCGATCGATCAGCGCCGCCGTCTCGCAATCCGCGAGATCCTGATAATGGTCGGCGCCGAATTTTTCCGCGATGGCGCGCGCGGCGGCGCGTTCGTCATGGCTTTCCTGATCGAAACCCACGGTGCAGGCGACGGGCTTCGCGCCGGTCTCGGCCATGGCGGAAAGGATGCTGGTGGAATCGACGCCGCCGGACAAAAACGCGCCGAGCGGCGCGTCGGACAGCATTTGCAGCTTTACCGCTTCGTCGACTTGCGCGCGCAGTATCTGCGCTGAGTCTTCGAAAGAAGCCGCGGCGGCGTCCGCGAAAACGGGGCGCCAGTAGCGTTCGAGGCGCGGCGTCTCGCCGCGCGCGGCGATGAGTTTGTGCGCCGGCGCCAGCTTGTAGACGCCGCGATAGATGGTTTTCGGATCGGGCACATAGCCGTAATAAAAATAATCGGCGACGGCGCGCGGATCGAGCGCGGCGTCCACGAGCCCTGAGGCGAGAAGCGCGCCGATTTCGGAAGCGAAGAGCAAAAACCCGTCGCGGGTCTCCGTATAATAAAGCGGGCGTTCGCCGAGCCGGTCGCGCGCCAGCGTCAGGCGGTTCTGTTGCGGCTCGAAAAACCCAAAGGCGAACATGCCACGTAAGTCATGCAGGAAGTCGCCGCCTTTCAGCGCCAGCCCCTCTGCAAGAAGCTCCGTGTCGGAACGGGTTTTGAGCGAAACGCCCGTGAGCGCTTTGGCGAGCGCCTGATAATTATAGATCTCGCCGTTGTAAGTGAGGACAGCCCCGCCGGTCTGGGCGTGAAGGGGCTGGGCGCCGCCTTCGCGGTCGATGATCGCAAGCCGGCGATGGCCGAAACCGACGCCCGGCGCATGGAAAAAGCCTTCGCCGTCGGGTCCGCGATGGGCGAGCGCATCCGTCATGCGCTTGAGCGCCTCGCGGTCGATGTCGCGTTCGCCGTTCAGATCGAAAATGCCAGCAATGCCGCACATGGTTTCTAGAGCGCGCTCACGGGGATCGCCCCTGCCTGCCGGATTTCGGCATGGCGCGCGCGCCAGTCGGCGAAGGGCTCCACCTCGCCGGTAAAGGCGCGGATGCGGGCGAGGGCCTCGGAAGGCTCGCCGGCGTAATCGGAAGCGATGACGATGATCCCGCCCGGGGGATTGCGGCCCTGCAGCTTGTCTTTCATCTGCGCGGCCTTGAAGGCGCGCGGGTCCGTATAAATCTTGTCGCCGCGCCACCATGCGGTCAGCGTCAACAGGCGGCGGCGTTCCGGCCCTGCGAAAATTTCCATGGGGATCGCGCGCGTGCCGCCGAAGAGATAAGCGATGTTCTCTTCGCCGGCGATGCGCCGCCAGTCGCCGCCCGCGGCGCTGTTCTGCGTGTTGACGATTTCGGCGCCGCGCCGGTCATGGGTGAAGCCCGCCAGCCCCACGTAAACGCGGGTTCCGCTCTTTTCATAGGTGTAGACGCGCATGCGGTCGGCCTCGATCGCGGGCGTCCAGTTTTGCGGGCCGGGCAGGATGCGCCAGCCCGGCGCGTTGAAGGCCGAGACTTCCGCGACGCCCCGCGGCGGCGTCGCGTCGATGACGGCCCGGGCGTAAACGGCGGCAAGCGCCACCGGAACAAAGGCCAGCACCGCGAGCTTTCCATGCCAGGGGCGGCGCGCCATGACCGGCGCATGTTCGGGAAACAGGCTTTTCGGGCTCTTCATCTTCGCGCCGATCCAGAACAGGAGGAAAAAGACGGCGCCGTAAAAGACGAGACCGATGACAAGATGATCCGGGCCGACGGCCAGCGTCATGCCGGAAATGTCGGCGATCAGGATCAGGAGATAGACGCGCAGGAAATTCGCGGCGAGGGCGATCAGCGCGGCGATGAACAGAAAGCCGAGGCGCGCGCTTACGGAGGGCAGGGCCTGGCAGGCATAGACATAAGCGATCATCAGCGCCGCGAGGAGAAAGTTCAAACCCGCGCAAGCTTCAGCGATTTCAAAAAGGCCAGCCGAGGTCTTGATAAGAACGCCGTCTATGGTCGCGGAAAGTCCGGCGAGATTGAGCAAGGCGACGACCGCATGCGCGGTCGCTTGCTGGAGAAACGGGATCAGCGCCTCGCCGAACGGGACCATGAAATACAGGAAGAAAAGCGGCATCGCCCAGAGCCGGAACGCGGCCGCGCCGAAGAAAACCCCGGCGCCGGCGATCAGCAGGCTGACGAACGCAACCTGTTCGACAAGCGCGACGCCCGCCGCATGGCCGGCGAGCCAGACCAGAACGGCGGCGATGACGCCGAAAAGGAAAGCCGGACCGGTCGCCGGGTCGATGCGCGGGCGCGACAGGATCATCAATAGCGCCAGCGGCGCGACCGCGACGCCGTGATGATAGGTCGAGGAGGAAAGCCAGGTTTTCGCCATGGACAGCGCCGCCGGATGCAGCGCGAGCGCGCCCACAAGCGCGAACAGGCCGTAGGCCGCGACCGGAAGGCTCCAGTCGCTGCGGCGCGCATGCGAAAACTCTGCGGCGATGGTCGCCATCGGTCTCCCGGCGGTCAGCTTCGCCGAGAGACTAGAGAAACGGCGTTTCCGGTTTGTTAAGAATAAGCCGTCCCGCCGCGATTACCGCTTTTTCATTTAACGGTTTTTGCGCCCCTCAATGAGGCTGTCGACAATGCCCGGATCGGCCAGGGTCGAGGTGTCGCCGAGCGCGCCGAACTCGTTTTCCGCGATCTTCCTGAGGATACGGCGCATGATCTTGCCGGAGCGGGTTTTCGGCAGGCCGGGCGTGAAATGAATATGGTCCGGTTTGGCGATCGGCCCTATCTCCTTGCGCACCACCTCGATGATTTCCTTTTCGAGCGCCTCGGAAGGCTCGTCCGTCGCATGCAGGGTCACATAGGCGTAAATGCCCTGGCCTTTGACGTCGTGGGGAAAGCCGACGACCGCGGATTCGACGACGAGGGGATGCTCGTCGATGGCGGCCTCGACTTCCGCGGTGCCCATGCGGTGCCCGGAGACGTTGATGACGTCGTCGACGCGGCCGGTGATCCAGTAATAGCCGTCCTTGTCGCGGCGCGCGCCGTCGCCGGTGAAATACATGCCCGGATAGGTCTTGAAATAGGTGTCGATGAAGCGCTGATGGTCGCCGTAAACGGTGCGCATCTGGCCGGGCCAGGAATCAGTGATGACGAGATTGCCCTCGCAGGCGCCGTCGAGGAAGTTTCCTTCCGCATCGACGATGGCGGGAAAGACGCCGGGGAGGGGCTGCGTCGCCGAACCGGGTTTCAGATCCGTGGCGCCGGGGAGCGGCGATATCAGGACGCCGCCGGTTTCCGTTTGCCACCATGTATCGACAATCTGATGCTCGCCGTCGCCGACGACATTGTAATACCAATACCAGGCTTCGGGGTTGATGGGTTCGCCCACCGATCCGAGCAGCCGCAGGGACGAGCGGTCGGTTTTCGTCACCCAGTCGTCGCCTTCGCGCATCAGCGAGCGGATCGCCGTCGGCGCGGTGTAGAAGATGTTGACGTCATGCTTCTCGATCACCTGCCAGAAACGCGACGCGTCGGGATAGGTCGGCACGCCTTCGAAGATGAGGGTCGTCGCGCCGTTCGCCAGCGGGCCGTAGACGATATAGGAATGGCCGGTGACCCAGCCCACATCCGCCGTGCACCAGTAGATTTCGCCGGGCTTGTAATCGAACACCATCTCATGGGTGTAGGAGACATAAGCGAGATAGCCGCCGGTGGTGTGTAGAACGCCTTTCGGCTTGCCGGTCGATCCCGACGTATAAAGAATGAATAGCGTGTCTTCCGCATTCATGGCTTCGGCGGGGCAGTCCGGCGAAACGTCGTCGCGCGCTTCGGCGTACCAGTAGAGATCGCGCCCGGCCTTCATGGGAATGTCCGCCTTGGTGCGTTCGACCACCAGAACGGCGCGCACGTCCGGCGCCTTTTCGAGCGCCTTGTCCACATTGGCTTTCAACGGAACGCTCTTGCCGCCGCGCACGCCTTCATCGGCGGTGATGATCGCGGTGGCGCCGCAATCCTCGATACGGCTTGCGAGCGCGTCCGGCGAGAAGCCGCCGAAGACGACGGAGTGAACCGCGCCGATGCGCGCGCAGGCGAGCATGGCGTAGGCGGCCTCGGGGATCATCGGCATGTAGATGACGACGCGGTCGCCCTTCTTCACGCCGCGCGCCTTCAGCACGTTCGCCATGCGGCAGGTTTCTTCGAAGGCCTCCGCATAGGTGATCTTCTTGTCGGCGCCCGGATCGTCGCTTTCCCAGATGATAGCGATATCGTTCGCCTTTTCGGGCAGGTGGCGATCGAGACAGTTCACGCAGGCGTTGAGCTCGCCGTCATAGAACCAGCGGATATGCAGGTCGTCCGCGTCATAGGAAACGTCCTTCACCTTGGTGAACGGCTTCGACCAGTCGAGGCGCTTGGCGACGCCGGCCCAGAACGCCTCCGGGTTCTTTTCGGCCTCGGCGCGCATGGCGGCGGCCTTTTTCGCGTCCGTCAGCGTATTCCTGGCGGCGGTTTCACTCACTTTGATGATGGCGTCTTGCGACATGCGTTTCTCCCGGATTCTTGCGGCGGAGATTAGTTGAAGCCGCCATTGTGCGCAAATGGTGCGCATTGTCTCAGTTGTGTTCGCGCCCTGTGTAAATCTACCGCAGGGGCTAAAGCTAGTTTTACATTTCAGTCATCAAGCCGTCACGACCCCGTTACAAAAAACGCGCATGGCGCGCTCCGCAAGTTTGTTGTGGGGCATTTCATGAACCGTTCTCTTCTATCCGCTTCGGCGGCGTCTGTCATCGCTGTGGCCGCCTTGGCGCCGCTCCCGGCGCTCGCCGGGGTTATCGAAGGCCGCGTCAGCGACCAAAGCGAAAGCGTCTCTCTTGAAGGCGCAATCATACGTATCGCGGAAACCGGCGCCTCGGCGGCGACCGACCGCGCCGGTGAATTCCGCTTCGCCAATGTGCCGGCCGGTCAATATACGCTCGTCATCACCTATGTCGGCGCGGACAGCGAAACGGTGTCAGTGTCGGTTCCCAGCGCGGATGCGGTCGTACGTCAGGACATCAGCCTCGGCAGCGATGTTGCGGTTGTCGACAACGTTCTCGTCATCGGCCAGCGCGGCGCGCTCAACTCCGCGCTCAGCCAGCAGAAATCCTCCGACAAGGTGATCACCGTCCTGTCTTCCGACGCGGTCGGTCAGTTGCCGGATGAAAACGTGGCCGAAGCCGCCCGCCGGGCCGTCGGCGTCAACATCCAGAACGACCAGGGCGAGGGGCGTTACGTCTCGATCCGCGGCGCCAATCCGAACTTCGTGACGACGACCGTCAACGGCGTGCGCCTGCCGTCGCCGGACGCTGACCAGCGCCAGGTGCCGCTCGACGTCATCGACTCCGATATTCTTTCCAGCATCACCATCACCAAGTCGCTGACCCCGGATGTGGATGGCGACTCCATCGGCGGCAATGTCGAAATCACGACGCTGTCCGGCCTTGACCAGAAAGACCTGCTCTTCAAACTGAAAGCGGCGGGCATCTACACCAACCAGGTCGATGAGTTCGGCCAGCGCTATTCCGGCGCCTTTGCGGACAACTTCCTCGACGGCCGTCTCGGCGTCGCCGCCACCGCCGCCTGGCAGAAGCGCAAATTCGGCTCGGAAAACAAAGAGAATGACGGCGAGTGGATTCTCGACGAAGGCGTCATCTATCCGGAAGAGCTCGAGCTTCGCGACTATCAGGTGACGCGCGAGCGCTTTTCCGCGGCGCTCAATCTCGATTTCCAGGCGACCGACAATCTCCTGCTTTACGCGCATGGCCTTTATTCGGACTTCTCCGACCAGGAATATCGCAGCCGCGTTGAAAACAAGCTCGGCGATCCCAGCTTCAGCGATACGAGCAGCGGGTCTGTGGCGGTTGTCGACGCTGGCGACGACGATCCTTACGAAGTCGACCGCGACATCAAGGACCGTTACGAAGACCAGCTGATCTATTCCTTCACCGGCGGCGCCGAATTCGCCAAAGACGCGATCACCTTTGACGTCTCCGGCGCCTATTCCTATGCGGAGGAAAGCGAGCCCGAGCGCCTCGACGGCGGGTTCCGCGCTGAATTCGAAGAGGGCCTCTTTGGCGTCGACGTTTCCGATCCGCTGCTGCCGCGCCTTGCTTTCCCCGACGCTTCGGCGGAAGCGGCTTATTTCGATCCGGACAATTACGAGTTCGATGAAGTTGAACGCACCAACGGCATCGCGAAAGACGAAGAGCTCGCCTTCCAGGCCAATCTCCGCGTCGATGTCGATCTGTTCGGCGCCCCGGGCTATATCAAGACGGGCGCCAAGGCCCGGCTTCGTGAAAAGTCCTATGACCTCGATCTCGCCATCCTCGAAGCCGATGATCTCGTTCTCAGCGATTTCATGGGGGAGGTTGATTACGGGCTCGACCGCATCAATCCTGTCGTGGACCCGACCCTGTTCCGCGATTTCTTCTTCTCCAATCTCGACAGTTTCGAGCTCAACATTGTCGACACGGCGCTTGAATCCACCGGCGCCAATTATGTCGCCAATGAGGACGTCTATGCCGGCTATCTCATGGGCCAGCGCCAGTTCGGCGCCGCCAGCGTCGTTGCAGGCGTTCGCGTCGAGCACACGGAATACGATGCTTCCGGCTTCAACGCCTATGAGCCGGGTGCTGTCATTCCGGCTGGCGCGGAGCTGATCGCCGAAGACGATGGCGACGAAGTCTATGCGCTGGGCGTTGATGTCGAGCGCTCCTATACGGACTGGCTGCCGAGCATCAATATCCGGTACGACGTGACCGAAGAGGTCGTGTTCCGTCTCGGTTACTACAAAACGATCGTGCGTCCGAACCTCGAAGCGGCGGCGCCGCGCACCCTGGTCGACGACGAGGCCGAGGGCGAAGCGGGCAACCCGCTGCTCGATCGCCAGAAAGCGCACAATTTCGACGCCTCGCTCGAATGGTATCCGGGCAACAAGTCGATCCTGTCGGCCGGCGTCTTCTACAAGGACATCTCGGACCTCATTACCTCGACCATCAATGAAGACGTGACGATCAGCGGCGTGTTCTTCGAAGAAGTGGAAACCTTCATCAACGTGCCCGATGCCTCGCTGTTCGGCGTCGAGCTCAACTACCAGCAGCCGCTGGACTTCCTGCCGGGGCTTCTCGACGGCCTCATCGTCGGCGCCAACTACACCTATATCGACAGCGAAGCGACGCTGATCGACGGGCGCGAGATCACCATTCCCGGTCAGTCCAAGCATGTGGCGACGGGCATTCTCGGTTATGAAAAGGGTCCCATCGACCTGCGCGTCGCGGCGACCTATCGCGACGAATATCTCGATGAGCTCTCGCTTCAGGAAGACGAAAACGGCGTCGATATCGACCGCATCGTCGACAACCAT
>JAUIMC010000030.1 GCA_030433215.1 Alphaproteobacteria bacterium | reverse complement strand
CCGGCCGCGCACGGCGTGTTGCGTCTCGTGCTCGAGCTTGACGGCGAGGTCGTCGAGCGCGTCGACCCGCATATCGGGCTGCTCCATCGCGGCACCGAAAAGCTGATCGAATACAAGACCTATCTTCAGGCGATCCCGTATTTCGACCGCCTCGATTATGTCGCGCCCATGAACCAGGAGCATGCTTTCTGCATGGCGGCGGAAAAGCTCCTCGGGCTCGAGGTGCCGAAACGCGCGCAGCATATCCGCGTCCTCTTCTGCGAGATCGGGCGCGTTCTGAACCACCTTCTCAACATCACGACGCAAGCGCTCGACGTCGGCGCGCTCACCCCGCCGCTCTGGGGCTTCGAAGAGCGCGAAAAGCTCATGGTGTTTTATGAGCGCGCTTCAGGCAGCCGCATGCACGCGGCCTATTTCCGCGTCGGCGGCGTGCATCAGGACCTGCCCGATGCGCTGATCGACGACATCGAGGCCTGGTGCGAGCAGTTCCCGCAAAAGGTGAAGGACATCGAGACCCTCATCACCGACAACCGCATCTTCAAGCAGCGCAATGTGGATATCGGCGTCGTCACCAAGGAAGAGGCGTTCCAGTGGGGCTTTTCCGGCGTCATGGTGCGCGGGTCCGGCATTCAGTGGGATCTGCGCCGCGCGCAGCCTTATGAGACCTACAGCGAATATGATTTCCAGATCCCGATCGGCAAGAACGGCGATTGCTGGGACCGGTATCTGTGCCGCGTCGAGGAAATGTATCAGTCCGTGCACATCATGAAGCAGGCGGTGGCGAAGCTGCGCGAAACGCCGGGCCCGGTGATGGCGACCGACGGCAAAGTGACGCCGCCGCGCCGCGACAAGATGAAAGGGAACATGGAGTCCCTCATTCATCACTTCAAACTCTACACCGAAGGCTTTCACGTCCCGGCCGGCGAGGTTTACGCCGCCGTCGAGGCGCCGAAAGGCGAGTTCGGCGTCTATCTCGTTTCCGACGGCTCCAACAAACCTTACCGCTGCAAGATCCGCGCGCCGGGCTTTCCGCATCTGATGGCCATGGACTGGATGAATCGCGGGCACCTCTTGGCGGACGTCTCGGCGATCCTGGGCAGTCTCGACATCGTCTTCGGCGAAATCGACCGGTAAGCTGTGACTGAGTTTGCGCGGGGTAATCCGGGAAGCAAACCACGCGTTCGATTCACGAACTGGAAGAGATCAAGCAGGAAATATTTCGGATGAAAGTCCCTTCCGTCACCTGCGGCACCCATGGCAAGCAGCCCAAGACTTACGTCTGCCAGCATATCGTTCAGTCCCTGAAGGACGGGGAGCCGAAGGGCTTCTGGTGGAGCCGCGGGCCGGACGGGATCTGGGACGCGGTCTGCAATGAATGCAACGCGCTCTCCCAGGAGGACTTCGACGCGCTGGGTCCCGACAATATCGGCGTCATCTGCCTTGGCTGTTTCGAGGATGCGGCGGCCCTTAACGAAGTGGAGCTCGAGGGATGAGGCGGCGCTGCGCCATCGCCGGCGCGGCGGCGCTGTGGCTTCTCGCCGGCGGGGCGCAGGCGAGCGAGATCGTCGGGCTCTACAACACCGGCGCCAGCGAGCTTGAAGGCGGCGTTTCCGGCACGCTCGATGTGCGTTTTCACGCTTGCACGGATGCGCCCGGGCTCACCTGCGGCACCATCGAGGCGGCCCATGAGGGCGAGGACGGGTCCGGCGAGACCGAAATGCCCGACGGCCAGCCAATTGTCGGGTTCACCATGATTACCGGGTTGGAGCCTCGTGGGGAGGGGCGTTTTCGTGACGGCAAGATCAACGCGGTCGATGAATCCCTCGATAAGGGCAAAATGGTCTGGTACGGGGTCAAGGTTGACCGGCTGGAGAGCGGCGATCTGGAGCTGAGGGGCTGCCTCGGGTTTCTCTGTCCCCGCAAGCTGCGCTGGACGCGCATCGGGGACTGACAAGCCGCCCCGCCGCGACGAGGACGCCCCTTCCGTTTTGCGGACAATCCGTTATGTGTCGCCCCAGATTCTGATGACTTCTGACGACCCCGCCTTAAGGAGATCAGCCCATGGCGAGCCGCCGCCCTGCGAAAGACCAGCCCGCGTCCTTTGACTGGACGCCCGAGAACCAGGCCTGGTGCGAGGAGCAGATCAAGAAATATCCGGAAGGCCGCCAGGCTTCCTGCGTGATCCCGTTCCTGTGGCGCGGCCAGAAGCAGGAAGGCTGGATTTCGATCCCCATGATGGAGGCGATCGCGCGCCAGCTCGAGATGCCCTACATCCGGGTCTACGAGGTCGCGACCTTCTATACGATGTTCAATCTCGCGCCGGTCGGAGAGTTCTTCGTCCAGCTCTGCGGCACCACCCCTTGCATGCTGCGCGGCTCCAGCGAGCTGCGCGAGGTCTGCAAGAAAGTGATCGGCGCCGAAGGCCACGTCACGGAGGACGGCAAGTTCTCCTGGCTCGAAGTCGAATGTCTCGGCGCTTGCTGCAACGCGCCGATGATCCAGATTTCCACCAAGGAAGGCGATCATTATTACGAAGACCTGACGCCGGAGATCCTTGAAGACCTTCTCGGCAAGCTCGCCCGCGGCGAACAGGTGAAAATCGGCACCCAGCATCCGGGCCGCCACACTTCAGACCCTGAAGGCGACAACACGACGCTCACCGATCCGGCGCTCTATGACGGCTCGCGCGCCCAGCCCCTGAAGGAAATACCCAATTCCGCGCCGAAAGAGCCGGCCGGGCAGTGACGGCTTCTGAACTGCCCTTGATCGGCGGCCGGGCTTCGTGAATTGCCGGGGCACGGCGAAAAGGCCTAAACTGCGGCATCCTTGCTAAGAAGCGTTTGAAATCCTTGAGGTGACATGATGAAGACCATGAGACAAACAGCACGTCGCACTGGCTTTGCGAGCCTCGCCGCCGCTGCGGCGGTCTTTTGCTTTTCCGCGCAGCCCGCTTCTGCGGACGCCGAGACGGCGGAAGCCGTGGACGTTTCTACGCAGGATTTCGCCGCCTGGCTCGCCGGCTACAAGGAAGCGTGGGAGACGCGCGATGCGGAAAAGGTCGGGACGCTTTTTACCGCCGACGCGACCTATCATGAAAACCCCTTCGAGGATGTGATGGAAGGGCGGGCCGCGATTAAAGAATACTGGACGGGCGTCACCGCCGATCAGCGCGATATTACGTTCACCTACGACGTTTTGACCTGCGACGGCGACACGTGCCTGGCGCAATGGCATTCGGCTTTCACCAGCGCGTCAGGCGGCGCGGCGATTGAACTGGACGGCGTGTTTTTGTGCACGTTCGCGGATGCGCAAACCGTCAGCGCCCTGAGGGAATGGTGGCACATTAAAGTCACACCGGCGGATGCGGCCGAGTAAGCGCTCGCAAGGATAGTATGATGCTTGAAGATAAAGACCGGATATTCACCAATCTCTACGGCCTCCAGGACTGGCGGCTCGAAGAGGCGAAGAAGCGCGGCGCCTGGAACGGGACGTCTGACCTCATCGCCATGGGCCAGGATTGGATCATCCAGCAGATGAAGGATTCCGGCCTTCGCGGGCGCGGCGGCGCCGGCTTCCCGACGGGCCTCAAATGGTCCTTCATGCCGAAGGAAGTGGGCGAGCGCCCGCATTACCTTGTCGTCAACGCCGACGAATCCGAGCCCGGCACCTGCAAGGACCGGGAGATCATGCGCCACGATCCCCACCTTTTCATCGAAGGGTGCCTGGTCGCGTCTTTCGCCATGAAGGCGCATGTCTGTTACATCTATATACGCGGCGAATATGTCGACGAGCGCAACAATCTACAGGCCGCCATCGACGAGGCCTATGCGGCGGGCCTTCTCGGCAAGAACGCCGCCGGTTCGGGCTGGGATTTCGATCTTTATGTTCATCACGGCGCCGGCGCCTATATCTGCGGCGAGGAAACCGCGCTGCTTGAAAGCCTTGAAGGCAAGAAAGGCCAGCCGCGCCTGAAGCCGCCTTTCCCGGCGGGGGCGGGCGTTTATGGCTGCCCGACGACCGTCAACAATGTGGAATCGATTGCGGTGGCGCCGACCATCCTGCGCCGCGGCGCCGACTGGTTCCGCAAATTCGGCCGCGAGAACAATCACGGCACGAAGGTTTACTGCATCTCAGGCCACGTCAATCGTCCGTGCAATGTTGAAGAAGCGATGTCGATCCCGCTGAAACAGTTGATCGACAAACATTGCGGCGGCGTGCGCGGCGGCTGGGAGAACCTCAAAGCCGTCATCCCCGGCGGATCGTCCGTGCCCTGTCTGCCGAAAGACATCTGCGACGACGTGCTGATGGATTTCGACGCCCTGCGCGAACATCGCTCCGGTCTCGGCACGGCGGCGGTGATCGTCATGGACCAGTCCACCGACATCGTGCGCGCCATCGCCCGCATCAGCTATTTCTACAAGCATGAAAGCTGCGGCCAGTGCACGCCCTGCCGCGAGGGCACAGGCTGGATGTGGCGCGTCCTTGAGCGCATGGCGATCGGCGATGCGACCACAGCGGAAATCGACAAGCTTCTCGAAGTCTCGACGCAGATCGAAGGCCACACCATCTGCGCGCTCGGCGACGCCGCCGCCTGGCCGGTGCAGGGCCTCATCCGTCATTTCCGCGGCGAGATCGAAGAGCGCATCAACAATTACCGCAGCGACCGCCCGCATGTGGCCGTCGCCGCGGCGGAATGACCGTTAGCGCCGACATCAGGCGCGCCGACATTCTTGAAGCGCCCGCGCTTTCGGCTCTTGGCGCCGCGACTTTCATCGAGACCTTCGGCGAACTTTACCGCCCGGAAGACCTGCAAAGCTTCCTCAAAAGCGCGCACGCGCCGTCCTATTACGAAGAGTTCATGGCGCGGCCGGAAACCGCGACGTGGCTCGTGGAAGACGATGACGGCGTCATCCTCGGCTATGCGACGGCGGGTCCCTGCGCGCTTCCTGTCGCCGACATGCCGGCGCGCGCGGGCGAGCTGAAGCGCATCTATGTTCTAAAGGAGGCGCAAGGTCTCGGGCTCGGAAAAGCCTTGCTGGAAACGGTTTTAAGCTGGCTCGAGGCGCGCTTTGAGCCCCTCTATCTCGGCGTCTTTTCGGAGAATCCGAAGGCCCAGGACCTCTATCGCCGCTATGGTTTCGAGAAGGTCGGCGAGTATGATTTCATGGTTGGAAACCACGCCGATCATGAGTGGATCATGAAAAAAACCGCCCCGAAGGCTTAAAAAACTCGATTTTACGGGCCTAAATGCGCTTTTCGGAGTCTCCCTAAGCGACGAATCACGGGCAATAATGAAAACACAGCAGGCGAAAACCCCCGTGTTTTAGGCTGCTTTTCGCATTCACTGTCTGATAAAGGATACCTGACATGGCCGTTAAACGGAAAACTGCTAAAAAGGCGCCGGCGAAAAAAGCGCCCGCCAAAAAGACCGCGGCGAAAAAAGCGCCGGCTAAGAAAGCCCCCGCCAAGAAAAAAGCCGCTGCCAAAAAAGCGCTGCCTGACGTCCTTACCCTGAAGCATCTCGCGGCGGAGTTGTCCGAAGCGTATGAAATGCCGAAGAAGCAGGCTGAGACGATGGTCTCCGATCTGGTCGACCGCATGGGCGGCTACCTGAAAAAAGGCAAGAAGCTGCGCCTGGCCGGTCTCGGCATCTTTCAGGTTCGCCACCGTCCGGCGCGCATGGGCCGCAACCCGGCGACCGGCGAAGCGATCAAGATCAAAGCCTCGAAAAAAGTTGCGTTCCGTCCGTCGAAAGACCTTAAAGAACGCGTTCTTTAAGCTTCGGCTGGCGTTCCTACGGGGCGCTAAAATCAAGACGCCCGGCTTCATCAGGAGCCGGGCGTTTTTCTGTTTGGGCTTGTGTCTTCAAGTGAAGATCGCGAACCGCCAGGCGTGCGCCTAGCCTCGTCCATAAACATGCGCGGCCCGCCAGCCGCGCGCCGGCGCGCTCACCTTTTCGCCATTGCCATATTGGACGCCTGAAAACTGTGTCGCGGTCTTCTTTTCCAGAAAGCAAAGGTAAAGATTCAGCGTCGCCGGATCGCTTGGGTCTTCCATGAGCAAGGCGTCTTCGCCAGGCGCTGCGGGACGCGCCGGGTTCGTCCACACCACTTCGCCTGTGTAGAAGCGCGGCGCCATCGCATCGTCCGGCGCGTAAAAGCCGAAGACGAGTTCAGCGCCGGCGAATTCGGGCGCGCGCGGGCGGCGCTCGATGACGGCGCTGCGGTCGATGACCCAGAGGCCGTTTCCGCCGGCCGTCGCTCTGTAAAGCGGGGCGGTTCCGTCATCGCGCCGCGCTGGCCCTTCACCCTGGAAATCGGCGGCGTCTTCCGCAAAACCCCCGCCGGGATTGACGCCCAGATAATCCGCGGCGCGCTGGGCCTCCTCGAATTTCAGCCGCCGTTCGCCGCGGAGCATCCTGGAAACGCCGGACTTGTCGATATTGAGGGCTCTGGCCAGCCCGGACTTGGTCTTTGTCCGGTCGCGGGCCAGCGCTTCGACAATCCAGTCAATCTCGCGTTGCATGAGCCGCAACATGAGAGGCGGGAAGTTGAATTGCGATGGACAAAAACGCAACAATTTGCTGTATATATTGACAAAATCGCAAATTTGAGGCGCCAGTCTCTATTCCGGCGGAAGGGGAGGGAGACCGGCCATGCAGGGCAGGAGGGAAGAAAGGGAGAGCGCCGTCGCGGGGCTTGGCGACAAGATCGACCGCCTTGCGGCGATGCTGGAAAGGCTTGAGGCGCGCCTCGACGGCCTCCATGAGGAATGCCAGCGCTCGGCAAGCGCCGGCCAGCGCATGATCATCCGCCAGGAAGGGCTCGCAAAAAGCCTTGCGCGGCTTGAGGCCCTCTTTTACCAGCGCTGACGGGCGGATATCACGCAGGGTCCTTGCCCGGAGCGGGACAATCGGGCGCTTGTCATTCGATAATTCCGCTTTATGCAGGGGCAGTTGCAGGCGGGAATCGCCGCCGCACAAAGCGCTGCAGACGGGAAAGATGAACGATGTCCGACACGCGGGTTATCAAGGTCAATAACCGGGAAATCGAAGTCCCCACGAACCTGACGCTTTTGCAGGCTTGCGAAGCGGCCGGCGAAGAGATCCCGCGCTTTTGCTATCACGAGCGCCTTTCCGTCGCCGGCAATTGCCGCATGTGCCTGATTGAGGTGAAGGGCGGGCCGCCGAAGCCCGTCGCCTCCTGCGCCCAGAACGTGAAGGATCTGCGCCCCGGTCCCGAAGGCGCGCCGCCGGAGCTGTTCACCAACACGCCAATGGTGAAGAAGGCCCGTGAAGGGGTGATGGAGTTCCTGCTTATCAACCACCCGCTCGACTGCCCGATCTGCGACCAGGGCGGCGAATGCGATCTTCAGGACCAGGCCATGGCCTATGGCCGCGACGGTTCGCGCTATGAAGAAAACAAGCGCGCTGTCGAAGAAAAACATATGGGCCCGCTGATCAAGACGATCATGACCCGTTGCATCCAGTGCACGCGTTGCGTCCGCTTCGCGACGGAGATCGGGGGTGTCGACGATCTCGGCCTCGTCAATCGCGGCGAGAATGCGGAGATCACCACCTATCTCGAAAAGGCGGTGGAGTCGGAGCTGACGGGCAATCTGATCGATGTCTGCCCGGTGGGCGCGCTGACGTCGAAACCATACGCCTTCAACGCCCGCCCCTGGGAGCTTCGTAAGACCGAGTCCGTCGACGTCATGGACGCCGTCGGCTCGAATATCCGCGTCGATGCGCGCGGGCGCGAAGTGTTGCGCATCCTTCCCGTGCTCCATGAAGGGATCAACGAGGAGTGGATCGCCGACAAGACCCGTTTTGTCTGGGACGGGCTGAAGCGGCAGCGCCTCGACAAGCCCTATGTCCGCAAGGACGGCAAGCTCGTTCCGGCAAGCTGGGACGAGGCGCTCTCGCTTGTCGCCGACAAACTGAAATCGACGCCGAAAGAGAAAGTCGCCGCGCTTGCCGGCGATCTCGTTTCCACCGAAGCCGTGAAAGCCATGAAAGACCTGATGGGCGCTGTCGGGTCGCCGAACATGGATTGCCGCCAGGACTTCGCGAAGATTGGAGAGGGCGACCGCCGCAGCTATCTGTTCAATACGGGCATCGCCAATCTCGAACAGGCCGACGCCATTCTTCTCATCGGAACCAATCCGCGCGCCGAAGCGCCGATGATCAATGCGCGCATCCGCAAGACCTGGCTGGGCAATCTCAACGTCAAGATCGGCCTTATCGGCGAGCAGAAGGATCTTTCCTACGAGTATGAGTATCTCGGCGCCGGGCCGGACACGCTGTCCTCGCTCGCGAAAGGCGAAGGCGCGTTTTACGAAGCGCTGAAGGCGGCGAAGAACCCGGTCGTCATTGTCGGCATGGGCGCGCTTGCCCGCGAGGACGGCGCCGCGATGCTCAACGCCGCAGCGAAGCTGGCCGACAGCATCGGCGCCATTCGCGGCGACTGGAACGGCTTTAACGTGCTCCATAATGCAGCGGGCCGCGTCGGCGCGCTCGATCTCGGCTTCCTGCCGGGCGAGGGCGGCAAGGATTTCGCTGGCATTCTCGATGCCTGCGAAGCCCGCGAGATCGACTTCGTCTACAATCTCGGCGCCGACGAGTTCGACGCCCGCCGCCTTGCCGGGGCCTTCGTCGTCTATCAGGGCAGTCATGGCGACAATGGCGCGCGCCATGCGGATGTGATCTTTCCGGCGGCCGCCTACACCGAGCAGAGCGCGATTTACGTCAACACCGAAGGCCGCGCGCAAATGGCGAACCGCGCCTGTTTCCCGCCGGGCGAGGCGCGCGAGGGCTGGGCGATCATCCGCGCTCTGTCGGGCCGCATCGACAAGGCTCTCCCTTACGACGACATGTTCGCGCTGCGCCAGGCGATGATCGCGGAGGTTCCCTCGCTCGGCCGCATCGACCAGATCGGCGGCGCGGAAGACCGCTTTGATGCGAACGCCGCCGGCGCCGCCGGAGATATCGGGTCAGAGCCCTTCGTCTCGTCAGTGGCTGATTATTATCTCACCAACCCGATCGCGCGCGCGTCGAAAACCATGGCGGAATGCTCCGCTGTGATGAATGGCGCGGCGAAAGTCGCGGCCGAGTAAATGCATCTGCCTGCGAAGGATCGCTCGCAGGAGACCCTGGATCAGGTCCGCGTCAATATCGCGTTCGAGAACATGGTCGTGGCGGTGATCGCCGGCGCCGCGGCTGGGGCCGCCATGACCTTTCTGGTGAGGCTTGTCGTCGGCGTCGTTTCTGACTTTTCCTTCAGCGCGCTGTTATCGGTTTTTCTGGAAACCCTGATGACGGGGTTCCTGATTTTCCTGATCGGCTTTATCTCAAGCGTCGCCGTGGGGGCGCCTTTGTTCAGGCTGCTGGAGAAACGTAAACAGCGTTCGCTATGGCCTTATCTTTTCGCGGCGCTTGCCGTCGCCGTCGTGGCTTTTCTGGCGGCGTCGCGCGGTCTTCCGGGGCCGGAAAATTTTCGCATCGAGGCGCTCACGGCGATTTTCGCGCCGGCCGCCATCATTGCGGTGATCTTCTCCCGCCAGATGCGCCCGCATTGGCGCGCCGCCGAACGCGCTGAAGCCGAGACGGCGGCGGCAGGCTCGAACATCATCCGCCTGAACTAAGGGGCGTCTGCGTTTCGGTCGGGCGTCGGCTCGATGCGACGAACCGACCTTTCTCAGGCGAGGGCTGCGCGCTACGCTCGCCGGAAATGACGGAGGCGGGACATGCGCATCTTCTTCGGGATCATCATCGGGCTTATTGTAGCCGTGGCCATCGCCTTCGCGGCGGTGAAATACGCGTTGGGCGATCTCGGCGACATCGCCGGGCGGGATAAATCGGAAGACGTTACGGAGCGCTTCGAACTCTCCGGGTTCGACGAGATCGATATTGGCGGCGTCTTTGAAGTGGATGTGCGCGTCGGCGGCGACTATTCCGTCACGGTCTCCGGCGCCGAGCGCGAAATGCACCGGCTTGAGGTGACCGTCGAGGACGGCGTTTTGAAGCTCGATCAGGACGAAGAGAGATTCGGCAAGCGGTCATGGCGCAATCAGGGCATGACCGCCGTGATTACGCTCCCTGAGCTCAACGGCCTCGATCTCGCCGGGGTCGCCGACGGGAAAGCTTCCGGCGTCGATGCCGAAGCCTTCCGGATCGATCTCGCCGGGGTCGGCGGGCTCGCTGTCTCGGGCGTCTGTGGCCGGCTCGACGCCAATCTCTCGGGCGTCGGCGAGCTTGACGCCAGGGGCCTTGAATGCCGGGAGGCGGAAGTGAATGTCTCCGGTGTGGGCTCGGCGGCGGTGTTCGCCAGCGAGGCGGCGGACGCCACGGTCAGCGGCGTCGGCTCCATCGAGATTTACGGCTCTCCGTCCAGGATCGAGAAAAACGCCAGCTTCATCTCCTCGATCTCGGTGAAATAGGCGTCGCCGGGCCGGCCCCCGAAAAACGGGCGGGCCGCGACCGATTGGCCCCCATTTCCCTCGTGACTAGCGCGGCGATCCCCGTTATGACGCGGGCCCATGGAAGAGATCTGGACAAATCTGGTCACCCGGCCGACCGATCTGGGATGGGGCTGGTGGCTGGCGTCGACTGCGGCCGGCGCGCTCGCGATCCTCGTGACCCTGCTCCTGGCGCAGGCCTTTTTGATGTATTTCGACCGCAAGGTCTGGGCGGCGGTGCAGATGCGCAAGGGCCCGAACGTGGTCGGACCGTTTGGCCTGCTCCAGTCTTTCGCGGACTTGTTGAAGTTCGTCTTTAAGGAAATCCTTATTCCGGCCGGCGCGAACAAAGTCGTCTTCATCCTCGCGCCCGTCATCACATTCGTTCTCGCCCTGGTTGGCTGGGCGGTGATCCCTGTGGGCCCGGGCCTGGTGGGCGCCGATATCAATGTCGGCATCCTTTATCTCTTCGCGATTTCATCGCTGGGCGTTTACGGCGTCATCATGGGCGGCTGGGCGTCCAACTCGAAATATCCGTTTCTCGGCTCCTTGCGGTCCGCGGCGCAGATGGTCTCCTACGAAGTCTCCATCGGCTTCGTGATCATCAGCGTGATCCTCGTGTCGAGCTCGCTGAACCTGTCGGACATCGTGAACAGCCAGGCGCGCGGCGGCGGCGGGTTCTGGAACTGGAATTTCATTCCGCTGCTGCCGATGTTCTTCCTGTTTTTCATTTCCGCGCTGGCCGAAACCAACCGTCCGCCCTTCGACCTGCCGGAAGCCGAATCCGAACTCGTCGCGGGCTATCAGGTGGAGTATTCCTCGACCCTGTTTCTGCTCTTCATGATCGGCGAGCTCGCCAATATCGTGCTCATGTGCGCGATGATGACGGTCCTGTTTTTCGGCGGCTGGCATTCGCCGATTCCGTGGGAGCCGCTGATGTGGGGCCCGATGCCGGTCCTGTGGTTCATGCTGAAGGTTGTCTTTTTCTTCTTCCTGTTCGCCATGGTGAAGGCCATTGTTCCGCGCTACCGCTATGACCAGTTGATGCGCATCGGCTGGAAGATCTTTCTGCCGGTGTCGCTGATCTGGGTGGTTCTGGTGGCCGGTCTCCTCATCTTGTTCCCGGGCGCGGCGGATTACCTGCAAAGCTGGAGAAGCTAGTCATGGCGCGCATTACACAGGCGCTCAAAGGGTTTCTGCTCCTTGATTTCTTCAAGGCTTTCGGCCTTGCGATGAAATATTATTTCACGCCGAAAGCGACCCTGAATTACCCCTTCGAGAAGGGCCCTTTGTCTCCGCGGTTTCGCGGCGAACATGCGCTGCGCCGCTATCCGAACGGCGAAGAGCGCTGCATCGCCTGCAAATTGTGCGAGGCGATCTGTCCGGCGCAGGCGATCACCATCGAGGCGGAGCCCCGCGATGACGGCTCGCGCCGCACCACGCGCTATGACATCGACATGACCAAATGCATCTATTGCGGCTTCTGCCAGGAAGCCTGTCCCGTGGATGCGATTGTCGAGGGGCCGAATTTTGAATTCGCCACCGAAACCCGCGAAGAACTTTTCTATGATAAGGACCGGTTGCTTGCGAATGGCGACCGCTGGGAGCGCGAGATTGCGCGCAATCTCGAACTTGACGCTCCTTATCGTTGATAGCGGCGCGGCGTTCCGCTGCGCAGGCAGTCCGCATGCGGAGCCTTTGCGATGACGAGGGATGTCTCCGCGGCAACGCCGGACTGGTCTCGTGAAGAACCCCGCGGGGTTTGGGACCCCTCCCGCAAACTTCTCAAGACAGTGCGTGATTATCAGCGGCTGGTTGGACGGAAAGATCCGCTGTCCAGGCTGCGCAAAGGCCTGATCAGCCTGCGTCACGGTTTCTGGTCGATCGTGACTGCCGCCGACATCCCCCTCAAATGCGCCCATATCGGGGGCGGACTGATGATCCCGCATCCCACGGGCGTGGTTATTCACCCCGAAGCCGTGATCGGGCCCAACTGTCTCCTGATGCAGCAGACGACGCTCGGCGTCACGCAAAAGCCCGGCGCACCGCGGCTCGGCGGGCATGTGGATGTGGGCGCAGGCGCGAAGGTGCTCGGAACCGTGGTGATTGGCGACCATGTCCGCATCGGCGCCAATGCGGTGGTGGTGAACGACCTCCCGGATGGCGCGACCGCGGTGGGGATTCCGGCGAAAATCGTCCAATCCTGAGATTTTTCGGCCGCGAGGCCGTCATTGGCGGAGCCGCAGTCTTGTGGTTAAGTCAGACGGTCGCTGTGTGGGGAAAATTGGGGGCGTCATATGAACCAAAGACAGAACAGCGTATCCGCGGGTTTGCCGAAGGCGGGCTTCATAGTCGCCGGACTAGCGGCGTCGGGCCTGGTCGCGCTCGGCGCCTGCGCCGGGCAGGGGGGCGCCGAGGGGCCTGCCATCCACGGCGATTACAGCGCTGCGGCGTCGGGTCTTTCCTATGCGCGCGAGGCTTGCGCTTCATGTCATGCGGTGGAAGCCGGCGAGACCGCGTCTCCGGAGCCTGCCGCCCCGGCGTTCGAGGCGCTGGCCAACCGGAGGGACATGACCCGGCCGGCGCTTGCCGCGCTGCTGAGGTCGCCCCACCGGTCCATGCCAAGCCTGATTGTGGAGGCGGACCGCATCGACGATCTGGCCGCATATCTGGCCAGTCTGAAGGCCGGGGAGTAGGAGGCCGAAAGGGCGTTTGGCGCGGCGTGGGAGAGGTGAAAAACCAAGCTCTTCGCCCCGGCTCAGGCCTTTCCTTTCATGCGTGGCGATAAGTCCCGGATTCCCACGTATTTTCGGCGTCTAGGCCTTTGCAAAGTCCTCTCAATGCCTCTAAAAGCGCGAGCGAATGCGCTGGCTGCTTTGAGTCGTCCTTGTTTTGAGCGGCTTCTCAAGAGAAGCGAGCGCGCCAGTTTCGGTAGCGCCGTCCGGCGTGTTTTCTAACGAGCGTTTCGTCCGAGAAAGTCCTGCGCGCCTGATCTTATGTCGATAGCCGCTTTCGCCTTTTATTTGTTCGCCTTCGCCGCCATCGCTTCCGGGCTGATGGTCGTCGCGTCGCGCAATCCCGTTCACTCTGTGCTGTTCCTGATTTCGGCCTTCATTTCCGCCGCCGGGCTGTTCGTGCTCATGGGCGCGGAATATCTCGCGATGCTGCTGGTGGTCGTCTATGTGGGCGCGGTCGCGGTTCTGTTCCTGTTTGTCGTGATGATGCTCGACGTCGATTTCGTCGAGATGAAGCAGGGCTTTCTGCAATATCTGCCTTACGGTCTCGTGATGGCCGGCGTCATCGTGGTCGAACTCATCATGGTGGTTGGGGTCTGGGCGTTTCCGTCAGACGCCGAACTCGCGCGGGCGCACCCGTCGCCGACCGCGGCGCAAACCGTCGCCGACCCCAACGGGCCGACCAATATCGAGGCTTTGGGGCTCATCCTTTACACCGATTATGTCCATTATTTTCAGATCGCCGGCATGGTGCTTCTGGTGGCGATGATCGGCGCGATCATTCTCACCTTCCGCACGCGGGAAGGCATCAAGAAACAGGACCCGGCGAAACAGGTCGGCCGCAAACGCGAAGAAGGCTACGAGCTTGTGGACATCAAGCCGGGCCAGGGGCTGTCGTAAGGGGCGCTTTAAGACATGGCTGACATCGGGCTTGGGCATTATCTTTCCGTCGCGGCGATCCTTTTCGCCATCGGCATGGCGGGCATTTTCCTCAACCGGAAAAACATCATCGTCATCCTGATGTCGATTGAACTTATGCTGGTCGCCTTCTTCCGCAATCGCGGCGACATCGCTGTCGATGACGCCAGCCTGATGAAGAACTGACGCATGACCTGGGAACCCTTTGTCGTCTTACTGCCGCTGTTCGGCGCCATGCTGGCGATGCCCGTCGGGCGCGCGCTCGGCTATCGCGCGGCGGAGCTGTTGACCACCTCGCTGGTCCTCATCGCGGCGATCCTTTCCTGGGTGTTGTTTTTCGACGTGACGGCGGTGTTCGGCAGCGAGGCCCATGCGCGCACCATTGAGCTCTTCACCTGGATCGGCTCCGGCGACTTTGTCGCTCAATGGTCGGTGCGCCTCGACACCTTGTCGGCGGTGATGCTGATTGTCGTGAACTCGGTGTCCTTCCTCGTTCACACCTATTCTATGGGCTACATGAAGGATTACGGCGAGCAGTCGAGGTTCTTCGCCTATCTCTCGCTTTTCACTTTCGCCATGCTGACGCTGGTGACCGCGGACAACTTCCTGCAGCTTTTCTTCGGCTGGGAGGGCGTCG
>JAUIMC010000015.1 GCA_030433215.1 Alphaproteobacteria bacterium | reverse complement strand
GAAAGAAAAGCGCGACAAGCTGCGCCAGGACCGGCGCGAGGCGGAAGAAGCCGCGATCCTGACCGCAGAACAGGAGCGCGACGCCAACCGCCTCGACGAGCCGAAAGTCCGCCCGCTGATTTTCGGCGAAAAGGGCCTTGAGGAAGATGACGACCCCGTCGGCGGGCGCATCACGCTTGGCGAAGAAGACAACAATCGCGGTTTCTTCAGTTCGCTCAGCTTTCTCATGCCCGAAGAAACCAATCTCTCTATCGGGATCGGACCGATCTACGAGCCGGATTATTTCGGCTCTAACAATTACGAGTTCAACGCCGACCCGCAGGTCTATGTGAAGTTCAAGAACTTCGTTTTTCTCGACGATGACGGCGCGGATTTCGGCATTTTCGGATTCTCGCGCTTCCGGGCCGGCCCCACCATCAAGATCCGCGGCCGGCGCGACCAGGACGACAACCCCGCGCTCGACGGGCTCGGCGATGTGGGCACGACCTTCGAAATGGGCGGCTTTGTCGCCACCACCTTCCTCGACCGCTTCGCCTTCAAGGCCAAAGCGCGCCACGCCATCAGGACCGGCCATCACGGCGCCTCCGTCGACGGCTATCTGACCGCCCTCCTCTTCCGCGCCGGACGCTTTTCGCTCGCGGCGAGCGGCCAGGCCACCTGGATCGACGACGATTTCGCCGACGCCTATTTCTCGATCACGCCGGAACAGTCGGCGCGCTCGGGCGGACGGCTGCCGGTCTATGAAGTCGATTCAGGATTTCGCGATGTCGGCGGCTCCATCAACGCCTATATCAATATCCGCGACCGTTGGTCCCTGAACCCCTACGCGACCTATCAATATGTCTTCCGCGATTATGCGCAAACGCCGATCATCGCCGATTACGGCAGCCGCCATCAGTTCGCCGTGGGCTTTCACCTGATGCGCGAATTCACCTTCGGCGGCGCGGGCAAATAAGCGCTCGGGTCTCTTCATGACATGAAAAAAGCGGCGCTCACGGAGCGCCGCTTTTTGTTTTCGCAATAAGCCGGTCTTATTCCGGCTTGCTGAACTTAAGCGTCATGCGGTCGCTTTCGCCGATCTCGGCCGCCTCTTCGCTGTCATTGGAAGGCGGCAGGCGCCAGACAATATCGTCTTCCGTAGGCTGATCGTTGGGATTGGCGTTGATCTCGCTGGTATCGACCAGCTCGAACCCCGCATCCTCGAAGACCGAGACCACGCGCGACTGTTTCACATAGCCGGCGTTGCCAACCGCCCATTCGTCGGAATTGCCTTCCGGCGCGCGGTGCTGAACGACGCCGACAACCCCGCCGGGTTTCAGGACGGCGTTAATGTCGGAAAGCGCGGCTTCCCAATAGGCGCCGTCTTCAATGCGGTTGAAATGGTGCGCCGCGCGCATCATCAAAACCACATCGGCCGTGCCTGCGAGCTCTTCGGGCATGGAGCCGATGATGAAGGCGTCCGCATCGGGGGCGTCATCGCCGCCGGCTTCCGCGACAGAGGCCGGATAGGTCTCCGGGAAGGCTCTGCGGCTTTCGAGAAACTCGTCGCTCGAATAATTGCCGCCGAATTGCGCCCACATCTCGACCGGATATTCAGCGCCGATCATTTTCCCGTCCGGCCCGAGATAGGAGACGAGAATATTGCCGTACCAGCCCGGCGCGCCGGGGAGGATGTCGACCACGGTCATGCCCGGCTCGACGCCGAAAAATTCCAGCGTCTCCTTCGGATGGCGATAGTCGTAGCGCGCTTTCACGTCGTCGCTTTGCGCGGCGAGCACGCTGTCGAGTTTTTCCGAGGCGGACATTTCCGGCTCGGCGGCGTCCATTTCATCCGTCGGCGTCATCGCCTCTTCTTCGGCGGGCGCGGCGCTGTCATCGGCCTCGGACGGCGTTTCCTGCGAACATGCTGCAAGTGCGAGCGCGGCTGCGCCCAGCATCAGATATTTCATGCAAATTCCCCTTGGTTGTCCCTGAGCGCGGGAATCTATCAGCGCCCGCGTGCGCCGCCAACGCACCTCACGAAAATGTGGGTGTGAAATGGGATTAGGGATTAGGGATTAGGGATTAGGGAGCAGAGGATTGGTTTGGTCATACCACAAACCGAATCCCTAATCCCTGATATCCAATCCCTGCCTTAGAACGCCTTGACGATTTCCTCGCACATTTTCTTGGCGTCGCCGAACAGCATCATGGTGTTGTCGCGGTAGAAGAGCTCGTTCTGAACGCCGGCGTACCCAGCCGACATGCCCCGCTTAACGAACAGCACTGTGCCCGCATCTTCCACGTTCAAAACCGGCATGCCGTAGATCGGCGAGGTCTTGTCGGTTTTCGCGGACGGGTTCGTCACGTCATTGGCGCCGATGACGAAAGCAACGTCGGCGGTGCGGAACTCGGAATTGATGTCCTCAAGCTCGAAGACCTCGTCATAAGGCACCTGCGCCTCGGCCAGAAGCACGTTCATGTGCCCGGGCATGCGGCCCGCCACCGGGTGAATGGCGTATTTCACTTCAACGCCTTCGGCTTTCAGGAGGTCCGCCATCTCGCGCAGCGCGTGCTGGGCCTGGGCCACCGCCATCCCGTAGCCGGGGACGATGATCACCTTGTTGGCGTTCTTCATGACGAAAGCCGCGTCGTCCGCCGATCCTTGCTTCACCGGGCGGTCGTCATCGCCCCCCGCAACAGCGGCCGCATCATCGCCGCCGAAGCCGCCGAGAATGACCGAGACGAAAGAGCGGTTCATGCCCTTGCACATGATGTAGGAGAGGATCGCGCCTGACGAACCGACCAGCGCGCCGGTGATGATCAGCGCCATGTTCTCGAGCGTGAAGCCGATGCCCGCCGCCGCCCAGCCGGAATAGGAGTTGAGCATGGACACGACGACCGGCATGTCGGCGCCGCCGATGGGTATGATCAACAGGAAGCCGAGCACGAAAGCCGCAAGCGTCAACAGGAAGAAGGTCGTCGCCGATTGTTCGCCCGTCATCAGCATGCCGATAAAGAGCAGCATCAAAAGCCCGAGCCCGAGATTGATCGGATGGCGCATGGGCAGGAGGATCGGCTTGCCCGACATGTTGCCGTTGAGTTTGGCGAAAGCGATGATCGAGCCGGAAAAGGTGATGGCGCCGATGGCGACGCCGAGCGACATCTCCAGCACCGAGCCGGCATGGATATGGCCCGGCTCGCCGATATTGAAGGCGATGGGCGCCAGAAACGCCGCCCAGGCGATCAGCACCGCCGCAAGACCCACCAGCGAGTGGAAGGCCGCCACAAGCTGCGGCATGGCGGTCATGGGTATCTTTTTCGCGATATAAGCGCCGGGCGCGGCGCCCGCGGCGATGGCCACGAGCACGAAGAACCAGGTGCCCAGCCCCTTGTCCTCGAGCACGAACAGCGTCGTCAGAACGGCGATGGCCATGCCGATCATGCCGAAGCGGTTGCCCTGGCGCGCGGTCTCGGGGTTCGACAGCCCCCTCAGCGCGAGAATGAAGAGGATGCCGGCGGCGACATAGAGGATTGCTGGAAGATTATCAGCCATCGTCTACCGCTCTTTCTTTTTATACATGGCGAGCATTCGCTGGGTGACGAGGAAGCCGCCGAATATGTTGACGCTGGCGAGCGCCACGGCCGCAAAGCCGAAAAATTTCGGCCAGAAACTCGCCGCCGAGTCCGACAGGTCGGCGCCGAGCGCGATCAGCGCGCCGACAATGATCACGGATGAAATGGCATTGGTCACGGCCATCAGCGGCGTATGCAGCGCCGGCGTCACGGACCACACGACGTAATAGCCGACGAAGATCGCGAGGATGAAAATCGTCGCGAGAAAAACGAAATCGGAAATGGGGCTGGAGGCCGCGATGATGGCCAGCTGGTCGGCGATGTCGCGCGCCTGTTCGGCGGCCGCCTGCGCTGCGTCAGCATTGCCGGTCGCATTCGCCGCCGCGGCTTCCGCCGCCTGCGCCGCCTGTTCTGCGGCTTTCGCGGCCTCTTCGACCTGTTCTTTCTTGTCCTGCATGGGGCCTGTCTCTCCTTCTCGGGGCGCTCCTTTTTCAGGCGCGCTCCTTTCAGGGATTAATCTTCCTCTTCGCCGTCGGTCTCGTCCGCCGCATCCGCAATGGGCTCTTTCGGCGCGGCTTCCGGTTCGGGCGCCGGTTCTTGTGTCGCCGCCGCTTCAAACGCCGGGTGCACGATCTTGCCGTCGCGGGTCAGCATGACGCCCTTGATGATGGCGTCTTCCGGGTCCGCTTTCATCGACTTCGTTTCCTTGTCGAAAAACGCGGCGATGAAATTGTAGATATTGCGGGCGTAAAGGCTCGACGCGTCGGCCGCGAGACGGCCGGGCACATTCTTGAAGCCGAGAATAGTGACGCCGCCGGTCTCGATCGCCTCGCCCGGGCGCGAGAGCTCCACATTGCCGCCGGCCTCGACGGCGAGATCGACAACCACCGAGCCCGGCTTCATGGCGTTGACCATGTCGGCAGAGACGAGACGCGGCGCCGGACGGCCCGGGATCAGCGCGGTGGTAATGACAATGTCCTGCTTGGCGATGTGCTCAGCGACGAAATCCGCCTGGCGCTTCTGGAAGTCTTCCGACATCTCCTTGGCGTAACCGCCTTCGGTTTCAGCGCTTTTCATCGCCTCTTCATCGACGGTGACAAAAGTCGCGCCGAGGCTTTCAACCTGTTCCTTCGCCGCAAAGCGCACATCCGTCGCGGAAACGACGGCGCCGAGACGGCGCGCGGTCGCAATCGCCTGAAGGCCGGCGACGCCCGCCCCCATGATAAAGACTTTCGCCGCCGCGATGGTGCCCGCCGCCGTCATCATCATTGGCAGGGCGCGGCCGTAATAGGCCGCCGCATCAATCACCGCCTTGTAGCCGGCGAGGTTCGATTGCGAAGACAGGACGTCCATGGACTGCGCGCGGGTGATGCGCGGCATCAGCTCCATGGCCATGGCGTCGATCCCGAGACGCGCGTAAGACGCGACGCTGTCCGGATCGCTATGAGCGTTGAGCGTTGCGATCAGCTTGGCGCCGCGCGGAAACACGCGCAGCTCCTCGCTCGAGGGCGCCAGCACTTTCAGGACCGCGTCGGCGTTCTGAACGGCGTCTGCGGCGCTCGGGGATATGCTCGCGCCCGCCGCGGCATAATCGGCGTCCGGGAACCGCGCGGCTTCGCCGGCGCCGGACTGCACGGCGACGCTCGCCCCGAGGCTGATGTATTTCTTGACGGTCTCGGGCGTCGCGGCAACGCGGGTCTCGCCGGACCGCGTTTCTTTCAATACGGCTAGTTTCATCGGGCCTCCAGCGGGGACCGCTGCACTAATGGGGGTGAGAGAAGAACAGTTTCACGATGACATGCGCGAAGACATAAACGACCACGCCCAGGAGAATCGCCATCAGGACGCCGGACCGCGCGGCCAGCCCTGTAAAGAACATGGTCAGCGCCAGCGAAAACGGCACGCCGATTTCCGTGGCGGCGCCCATAATGGCGTCATAGGACTTTTTATGCTCTTCGGCGTCGTGCGCGCGCTCAACGGCTTCGTCAGTCATGTAAAACCCCTTCCGTTTTTTCCAGTCTTTTGGCGGAATTCAAGGGCTTGGGCAAGTCTTCTCAAGCGTCCTGTTCCCACGCTACGAGGGCGAGAGCCCGCCTAGACCCCGAACCGCACCGGCCAGGCCGACAAGAGGGTCCGCAGCGCCGCCACAAAGGCCAGCGGCTGGTCCATCATCAGGTGGTGATAGGCGTCCGGAATGACGACGAAGGGAGAGCGCCCGCGCGCCTGCTCCTCCAGATGGGCGATGCCCTCGCCCCGGGCGAACATGGATTTTTCCCCATAGATGAAGGCGAGCGGACAGCGCGCCGCGCGCAGGAGATCGCGCTCGAAATGGATCTCAAAGCCGGCCCGATCGCCGGGGTCGAATTTCCAGGTCCATCCCTCGCCGCCCTCTTCCGGCTTGGCGCGGCGCAGCCCCTCGCGGGCGATATAGTCAATTAAATAAAGGCTTTCCGCCGGCTGGTTGGGAAGTAGCCTGAAGCGCGCAATCATCTCTTCCTTGCTCTCGTAGAAATGCGCGTTGCGTCTATCGGAAGCTTTTTCCCCAGGCTTGTGCGGCTTGACGACATTGTAGCCCTCATGGGGGTCCGGCACGCCCAGCGGCGAGTCCACCACGACCGCGCCGCCGAGTTTTTCCCCTTCGCGCTCAACCGCCGCCAGGGTCACCCAGCCGCCGAAGGAATGACCGACGACAACAGGCCGGCCCCGGCTGGCGAGCCCTGCTTCTTCGATCACCGCGAAAATCTCGTCGACGAAGTGGTTGAGGGAGTATTTGTCCCGCCAGTCCGAGTCGCCCATACCGGAAAGGTCGAGCGCCGCGACCCGGCGATTCTGGGCGAAAAACGGCGCAAAAGGCCGCCACCAGTTGCGGTGCGCCCGCCCGCCATGAACGAAGAGCAGCCCCCGGTGGTCCGGCTCGCCCCAGGCGGAAAAACGGATGCGCGCACCATTGACCGTGACCGCCCCCTCCTCGGAGGGGGTGGCGATCGCCTTTTCGAACCATTCCGGCGCGGGCGGCTTTTCGCCCTTCAGATGCGCGAGGGGGCGGATCAGGTCTTTGGGCTTCTTGTCAGGCTTGTTTTCGGACATGGGGGTTGCGGGCTTTCGGTTTCACTTCTCGATAACCGATCCCGGCCGACAAACAAAGAGATTGATGCGGCGCGCCCGAGAGGCTCCCCCTTGAGGGAGACGGCTGAAACCAGCCGGCCCTGGCGGAAAAACATGGTAAACAGGGTATTAATCCGTAAACAAATCATTACCGCAAAGCGCCGCTGACACGTTCCGGAATGACACGGATTAAACCCATTTTTACTCCCTTGCGCCATTTTGCAGGGCTGACATTCTTTTTTCATAAGGGCCCGCCTTCCATGGTGAAAACGATCCTGATCGTCGACGATGACCCAACCCAGCGCCGGCTGATGCGCGCCGTTTGCGAAAAAGCCGGCTATCCCGTGCTGCAGGCGGCGAATGGCGAGAGCGCGCTGTCTCTCCTGCAAAGCCAGCAGGGCGCGGATGTGGCGCTCATCATGCTCGATCTCAGAATGCCGGGCCTTGGCGGGATGGAAACGCTGAAACGCGCGAAATCCTTCCGCGAGGATTTGCCGGTGATCGTCCTGACCGCGCAGGGCGGCATCGACACGGTCGTCGAAGCCATGCAGTCGGGCGCGTCGGACTTTTTCGTCAAACCGGCGAGCCCCGAACGGGTTATCGTGTCGATCCAGAACGCGCTCAACCTGACGACGCTCAAGGGCGAAGTCTCGCGCCTCAAGCGCAAGCATGAAGGCGCCATGGGCTTCAAGGATCTCGTGGGCGATTCAGGCGCGCTGCGCCATGTCATGCGGCTCGGCGAACGCGCCGCCTCCTCGAACATTCCGATCCTCATTACCGGCGAAAGCGGCACCGGCAAGGAAATGGTCGCCCGCGCCATTCAGGGCTCGTCCGACCGCTCGGGCCGTCCGTTCATCACGGTGAACTGCGGCGCGATTCCGGAGAACCTCGTCGAAAGCATTCTCTTCGGCCACGAAAAAGGCTCCTTCACCGGCGCCAGCGCCAAACATATCGGCAAATTCCAGGAAGCCGACACCGGCACCATCTTCCTCGACGAAGTGGGCGAGCTGCCCGCCGACATGCAGGTGAAACTGCTGCGCGTGTTGCAGGAAGGCGAAGTCGACCCGATCGGCTCGAAGCGTCCCGTGAAGGTCGACGTGCGCGTCATCTCCGCGACCAACCGCGATCTCGCCGAAGAGGTTAAAGCCGGAAGGTTCCGCGAAGACCTTTTCTACCGCCTCAATGTCTTCCCCATCGAAATTCCGTCGCTGCGCGACCGCCCGGAAGACATTCCCGCGCTCATCGATCACTTCATCCAGCGCTATAACGCCGAGGAGCGCCGCGACGTGCGCGGCGTCCGCCATGAAGTGATGGAAGTGCTTTGCGCCTTCAAATGGCCGGGCAATGTGCGCCAGCTTGAAAACAGTATTTTCCGCGCCGTCGTGCTTGCGGAACACGCCTATCTTTGCGCCGAGGATTTCCCGCATCTTGCTGAGGAGTTCAAGGCCGCCGGCATCGAAGCCGGCCCGCCCGTGCTTTCCGACGAAGAGAACGAAGACGGCGGCGCGCCCGCGCCGCGCATCTCGCCTCCGCCGGTTCAGCAAGGCGTCGCCGCGAGCGGCGGCGAGTCTGCTGTTGCGATTTTCGACCGCGAGGGACATCTGCGCTCGCTTCAGGAAATCGAGAAAGACCTCATTGAGCTCGCCATCGAAACCTATGAAGGCAAGATGTCGGAAGTCGCGCGCCGCCTCGGCATGGGCCGTTCGACGCTCTACCGCAAACTGCGCGAGCACGATCTCGAGATCAAACGCGCGAGCTAGTCTTTAGCTTGTAACTCGTACTGCATGTCCCTCTTCCCCCGCTTGCGGGGGAAGTACCGGCGGAGCCGGGGATGGGGGCAAGCCGCGTCGCCCCCTCCGTCCAGCCGCAAGAAGCGGCTGGCCACCTCCCCCATAAATGGGGGAGGAAAGAAAACCGGCGGCTTTTATCAATTCCCTTACTCCCCATCCCTCGCCAACCGCGCCTTGGTGCGGCCCTCATGCGGCTTGGCGCCGGCCGGGTCGTCCGGCCAGTCATGTTTCGGGTAGCGTGCGCGCATGTCTTTCGCCATGTCGCGATAGCCGCCGCTCCAGAAACCGGGAAGGTCTTTCGTGACGGCGACGGGCCGGCCGGCGGGCGACAGAAGATGCAGCGTGACAGGCGCGCCCTTTCCGACGGTGGGATGGGCCGCGCTCCCGTAAAACTCCTGCACCCGCGCCGACGCCGAGGGACCGCCTTCCGATAAATAATCAATCTCGATGCGCCGCCCGCTCGGAATCTCCAGAAAGCGCGGGCAGAGCTTTTCCATTTGCTGACGCTGCTCCCATGGCAGACGCGACAGCAGCGCTTCGCGCACCGCATCGTCTTTCGGCGTGTCGAGGCTCGGCGGATCGCCCAGCAGCGGCGCCAGCCATTCCTCCGCCGTCTCGAGCAGGGCTTCATCCTCGCAGGGCGGAAGATCAAGCCCGTTCTCTTTCGCGAACGCCATGCGCGCCTGCGTCATGCGCAAGGAAGCGCTAGCGGGCAGGAGATCGAGCCCGTGCTCGCGCAGGGCGGCGATCAGCGCCTTTTGCGCTGCCTCGCCCCGCGGGCGCGCCAGCGGCGCTTCGGACAAGACGATGGCGCCGAGGGCGCGCACCCGCCGCGCCTTCAATGTCTTCGTCTGCGGATCGTAGTCGGCGCGCTCTTCTTCGACGACACCGCCATAGTCCAGCGCCTCCGCCTCGCTCAAGGGCGCGGCGAGCGTGATGCGCTGGGTTTTCGCCGCCCCCGTGAGCCCGGCGACAGCGAGCCAGGGTTCGCCCGCCAGCGCGTCGGCCTCATCGAGGCGCGCCTCGCGCCCCATGGCGAGAAGATAGCGCCCGCGAACGCCGGGCCGCGCCCGTGCGATCATACCCGGCGTCGCGGCGGCGATGATGCGCCCGGCGTCTTTGGCGTCGCCTTGCTCTTTCGCGCCGCCTGCCCAGCGCGCGGCCTGTGCTTTCAAAACCTTCGCGCGGGGCGAGCCGTCGCGGCGCAAGCGATGCAAACGATCACGAATATCCGTGGACGGACCGCCGAGACCCGGCTCGCTCGCCAGCGCCGCGATTTCGGCAGCAAGGCTGCGGTCCCGTCCCGCTTCGGCGCCGGCCACCATAGCGGCGAGCGGCGGCGCCATGGGCAGGCGCGCCATCTCGCGCCCGCGCGGGCTCAAGGCCCCCGTTTCGTCAAAGGCGCCGAGCGAATGCAATTGTTCCACCGCCGCGGCGTACCGCGCCTTCGGCGGCGGATCGATGAAAGAAAGCCGCGCGGGATCGCGCTCGCCCCATTCGGCAAGCGCCAAAGCGAGACCCGAAAGATCGCCCATGATGATCTCCGGGTCGGCATGAGCCTTCAGCCCGCGCGTCGCGGCTTCGTCCCAGAGGCGGTAGCAGACGCCGGGTCCGAGACGTCCGGCGCGGCCGCGCCGCTGATCGACGCTGGCGAGGGAGGCGCGCCGCGTCACGAGCTCGCTGGCGCCGGACGCCGGATCGAACTGCGCCAGGCGCGCGAGCCCCGCGTCGATCACCGTCGAGACGCCCTCGATGGTGAGCGCGCTTTCGGCGATGTCGGTGGCGATGACCACCTTGCGCTTGCCGGCGGGCGCGGGCGAGACGGCGCGGTCCTGTTCCGCCGGCGACAAGGCGCCGAAAAGCGGCGCGACCATCACGTCGCCGGGCAAATCCTCAAGACGTTCCGCCGTGCGCAGGATTTCGCCGCGACCGGGAAGGAAAACGAGGATCGACCCTTCCTGTTCACGCAGCGCGCGCCGGACGGCGGAAGCGGTCTGGTCCTCCACGCGGTCCTGACCCTTGCCGAGATAGATCGTTTCGACCGGGTATTGGCGGCCTTCGCTTTCAATCGCCGGGGCTGAGAGCGCGCCCGCCATGCGCGCCACATCGAGCGTCGCCGACATGATGAGAAGGCGCAAATCTTCGCGCAGCGCCCCTTGCGCGTCTAAGGCCAGCGCAAGACCCAGATCGGCGCTAAGCGAGCGCTCGTGAAACTCATCGAAGAGAACGGCGCCGACGCCCGACAGCTCCGGATCATCGAGAATACGGCGCGTGAAGAGCCCGTCGGTAATAACCTCGATGCGCGTCGCGGAAGAGACGCGCCTGTCGACCCGCGTCGACAGGCCGATGACGCCGCCCGGCCTTTCACCGAGGCTCGCGGCCATGCGCTCAGCCGCCATGCGCGCGGCGATGCGGCGCGGTTCGAGGATGAGAATGCGCCGGCCTTCGAGCCAGGGCGCGTCCAGAAGCTTCAAGGGCAGCCGGGTCGACTTGCCCGCGCCCGGCGGCGCGGCAAGCACCAGCCGGTTTTGCGTTTCCAGCGCTGACAGGATTTGCGGCGTGACCGCATCGATGGGAAGCGCCGTCATGGCGAAAGCCCGCTAATTGCTTTCGCCCGAGGGCGCCGGCGACGCCGCCCCTGCGGTCGCGGCGGGAACGAGACCCGCCTTTTCGCGCAGCGCCTCCACATGCTTCACATAATCGTCGGGATAGGTCCGGCGCTTTTTCACCCGCTCCCATTCCGTCCGGAAAAACGGCGTCTTCAGATGCAAAAGGATGGTCTGGTCGTGCGGACCGATAGAACGCTCATCGGTGAGCCGGTCTTTCCAGAGGAAAAAACTGCTGTTGTGCGACTGAAGCATAAGCGAGAAGAACCAGACAAGGCGCGCCGCGACGGCGGGGTCTTCGGGCTCCTGCCCCTTGATCAGCTTGGCGTAATGATTGGCGAGGACCGGGTCCGCCGTCATGATCTCCATGATCGAGAACAGCTTGCCGAGAACGCGCTCGGTCATGTCGGCGCGGGCGATCTTGTTGGTCTGCCGCTGCTGGCGCCAGATCGCGATCAGCGAAATCAGGATCGCGGCGACCGCCACGGTCTGACTGACATAATAGATGTTTTCGAGCGTCATCGCTTCTCTCCCGCGAAGCATCAAGCTTAGCGGAAGCGGGAAGAAATGACAGCGCTTAAAGCAAGCCCGGCCTACGCCTCGCCGATGGCGGTCAGGTAAAGGTCGAGCAGCGCTTCCTGCTCCTGGCGGTCAGACTTTTCCATTTTGCGGATCTTCACCACCTGGCGGAGCGTCTTGACGTCATAGCCCTCGCCTTTGGCTTCGGCGTAGACTTCCTTGATGTCGTTCAACACCGCGGCCTTGTCTTCTTCCAGCCGCTCGACCCGCTCGATGATAGAGCGCAGCCGGTCCGCTGCAATGGTTGTCGCGCCTTCAACACTCGCCGATCCGTCCGCCACTGGTTCGCTCCTTCGGGGTCTAGAGAACATTCATCCGAACACGGACGATGCGCCCGTCATTCGCGAACCCAAAGGAATAGAAATGCTCGCCCGAAAGGCCAAGCCAGAACAGTCCCAGTGTGGAAAACTAAATCTCTTGACCGTCGATTTCCCGGCGCAGCGCGCGCGCCTGGCGCCGGGCGTAATCGTCATGGGGATTCCATTCGAGCGCCTTCTGGAACATCTCATAGGCGTCGCGGCGCTCCCCGCCGGCGAGCAGAAGCTCGGCCAGCGTCGTCCGGACCTCGAAATGGCGCGGCTCGAGCTCGAGGACCTTGGAGAAATCCTCAATGGCGCCCGCCCGATTCTCCGCGGCGAGGCGAACCGAGCCCCTCAGCGCATAGCCTTGGGCGAAATTCGGCGTGAGGCCGACAATATGGTCCAGCAGCGCCAGGGAGAGGTCGAAGGCCCCGTTATTGGCGGCGAGATTGGCCCGCTCATAGAGGAGATCCACGGTGTCGCTCTGGGAATCCGACCAGATTTCGATGATCCGCGCGGTGTTTTCCTCAGCCCGGCGGGCGTCGCCCACCCGGAGCTCCTCGAAAAGCTGGTCGAGGCGCGGATCGGTCTGATCCGCGAGCGCCGGGCTCGCGGTGATCAGGGCCGCAACAAGCATGCAAAAAGGCTTCCGCATGCGCGAAAGCCTAATCTTTAAACCCTTAAAAACCAAGGAAATTTGGCGCGAGCGCGCGTGAAAAGCCCTTAAGCCTGCTTCGCTTTGAAGCGGCGCTGGGTCTTGTTGATCACATAGACGCGGCCTTTGCGGCGCACCACGCGGCAGTCTTTATGCCGGTTTTTCAAGGACTTGAGCGACGAACGGACTTTCATGACGATCAGCCTTTCCGGGCTTTCGAGTGAATGAAGAGCGGCGGGAAATAGCCAGATGGGGCCCATATGTCAACAAGGGCGCGCCCGGTCCGGCGGCTTTCCCGGCCGACTCAGCCCGGCCCCGTTGAGCCAGGTCAAAATCGCGTCCCCGCGCAGCGTTTACCCTGTTCCCCGCAGCTACCCTCGGAGACTGGCCATGGACAAGGCTCTCATGGAGCAGATTCTCGGCATCCTCAACGACCACCGGATCATGACCGTCGCCACCCTGCGGCCCGACGGCTGGCCCCAGGCGACCACCGTCGGCTACGGCCATGACGGTCTGACGATATACTTCCTATGCGGCAGCGAGAGCCAGAAAGCGGCCAATCTCGGCCGCGACGACCGGGTCTCCATCACCATCGACCATGATGAGGACCAGGTGATGGACATCAAGGGGCTTTCCATGGCGGCGCGCGCTGCGCGCATCACCGACATGGAGGAAGGCAAAAGAGCGATGGCGCTGATGTTCGCCCGCTATCCCGAACAAAAAGACATTCCCTTCGAGCCGCCGAACCCCGAAGACGTCGCGCTTTATCGCGTGACGCCCGAGGTGATTTCGGTGCTCGATTATTCGAAGGGCTTCGCGCACACCGATCTCGTGACGGTTTGAGCCTTCGCCGCCGGCGCGCGCGCTTCCAGACCGACAGGCCCGGCCGCGCGCAGAACTCCACATTGTCAAAGAGCCTCTTCCGGCGCGCTTTCGCGCCCGGAAGACGGCGCCGTCAGGACCTCATGGCTGTTTCATGCGGGGCGCTTGTTTAAGCGGGCTCCGCCTTTGCTCCGGTCTCAGCTCGACGCGGAAAGAAGGATAAGGCCGAATGGAAAGACGTGGATAACTACGCACCGGAAGCGGGATTCCGGCAAGAATTCATCAGATGTGATGAATCTTCAGGCGTGCGACTCCCGTTATTGGGGCGTCTCAGCTCGCCTTGCCGAGCGCGCCGCCGGCGACATCCGGCGCGAGGTTTTCAAAGCCAATGGGATAGACGCCGTCGGCGCCCATGACCCAGGCGACAGGGCTGGAGAATAGCGGCGCGTAAGCGCGATCGAGAATATTCAGCCCGCCCGTATAGGCGCCCATGGCCGGCATGATCATCCGCGTTTCGCTCGCCGCGAAACAGCGCCGGCGCAAGGTTCGCCCTTCTGTCACGACGCGCGCGCAAGGGTGAAGGTGTCCGGCGATCTCGCCGGGGCGCGCGCGCTCCGATGGTTCATGGACGAAGGTGAGCGCGCCGATGCGCGCGGCCTGTTCGGTCGCCGCTGCAAACCGCGCCGGGGGTTCGGGATCGTGATTGCCGAGCACCCAGAGCCAGTCCGCCTCGCGCATCAGTGCGGCGAGCGTTGCGGCGTCTTCCTCGTCCATGCGCGTTTCGGCGTCTTCATCATGGAACGCATCGCCCAGCGAGATGACGCGCTGCGGGCGGTATTTGCGGATGAGCGAGGCGAGCCGCATCAAGGTGGTGCGCGTGTCGTAAGGCGGCAGCATGACGCCCCGCGCCGCAAAGCTCGAGCCCTTCTCGAAGTGAAGATCGGAAACGATCAGCGTCTCCTCACGCGCCCAATAGGCCGCGCCGAGGGGATCGGGGGTCAGGCTTTCGCCATTGATCGCGATGACAGCATGAGACGACACGGCGTTTCTTTTAACCGCTTCCCGGAAAAACGGAAGGCGATTTCCGAATCTGCTTCGTCGCGCTTAGTCGGTCTCGCGGTCCCACTTGGCGAGGCCCCGGATGAAACGGGCGTGCTCCGCCCCGCCGCAGGACCAGCGAGAGAACATGGGCTCATAACCCTTCTGGATGCGGTTCAGCCCGATTACGTTAAGCGCGTTATACCCGCCATTATTGTTGCGGAAGGCGACATAAGGCCCGGCCAGCGAGCTGTCGGCGTGAATAGTAACGGAATCTGTCTGCACGCCATATTGATCTTCTCTTGTTATGGTGACCTCAGAGGCGCCGTTGGGCGTCGTCGCGCCGCATCTTTTATGGCTTAGCTCCACATACGCCGCGATGGCGAACCAGCTATTGACTGGCCATGTCATGGCCCGGTTCTGCTCAACGCTGCGCGGCGGCGCGGCGGCGGTGGAACGGCCGCCCATCATATAAATGTCCATCATCCAGTCGTCCGCGCCCGGCCAGTTCGACGCCGCTTTCTCCTTGGCGAACCAGGCATTGCGCGCCGCGGAATCGTTTATTTCGCGCTGGCGCGAAGCCTGTTGCTGGCGTTTTCTGTCTTCTTCCGCGGCGATCTGTTCCGGCGTTCTAAGGCCATTCTCGTTATAGACGATCACATCGTTATAACTGACGCTTTCCTTGAGGCGCATCTTGTTGGAATAATTCATGTACTCATAAGAGCGCTCGCCCAGAAGCTGATTGTCTACGCCGCGAAGTTGCATGCTGATGATCGCAAATTCTTTTTCACGCCCTTGTTGCTTGATTTGCGTAGGCGACGTTATTTCGAAGTTCCGTCCCAGCGGCTTATCCTTGAAATAAATCTGAGCAAAGATGGAAGTGGCGTTCGGACAACTGTCGATCGCGAGGTCCGGCAACGGCCCTTCCCTGAACAGGGTTCTCGTCAGATATTCCTCGTCCAGCTGGAGGTCCGGGGGAACGTCAAAGACGACGGAAATGCGAAAGGAGAGACTTCTCGAACAGAGCGGATCAATCCGGTCCCAGACATAATTCGGATGGAAAATCTCGTAATTGTCACCCTTGTAAATGCTTTTATAGGCCCGGTGCAGGATGAACGGCCCTTCTTCCGGTCCCTTCGCCTGGACAGGCTGCACAAGCAATGCAAGCAAGATTGCACAATACCGGACAAAGCTCTTCATGATTCCCCCCTGGGCGGTGCGTTGGGAGAAACGCTAATAGCAAGCTTTCGCTATTGCAAACTGATGGCCGAAAATGCGGCGGCCCTAGCGGGGCGCTCCCATCGCCGTGGCGATCAACTCGTCCGAAGCGGCTTTCAGCATTTCCTCCGAGGCCGATTTCGCGACGCCCTCGCGGCCGATCTCGAGCATCACCGGGACGGCGAGCGGCGAGACGCGGTCCAAAGGCGACGCGACCACCCTGCCCCGCGCGCGGGTCAGCACCGATTGCAGGCGCGCAATATCCATGAAGCCGCCCGCCGCATCGTCCCACGCAGCGCGCAAGAGAAGATGATCCGGCTCATGTTCGCGCAACACGTCATAGATGAGGTCGGCGGAGAATGAGACCTGACGCCCGGTTTTCTCTTGTCCCGGATATTTCTTTTCGATCAGCCCGGCGATGGTCGCGCAATTTCGGAACGTGCGTTTCATCACGGTGGCTTCCGCCGTCCAGGCTTCGAGATCGTCGCCGAGCATGTCTTCATCGAAGAGCGCGGTCATGTCGACATCCGACATGTCCTGGCGCGACCAGACGGAAAGCGCATATTCCGTCGGCACGAAACCGATGGGTTGCTTGCCGAGGCGTTCGAGGCGGCGCGTCACCAGCATGCCGAGCGTTTGGTGCGCGAGCCAGCCCTCGAAGGGATAACAGACCAGAAAATGCCGCCCGTGATAGGGAAAGGTTTCCACCAGCAACTCGTCGGGTTTCGGGATGCGCGCGACTTCACGCTGTTTTTCGAGCCAGTCGCGCACCTGATCGGGATAGGCTTTCCAGTCATCCACATTGTAAAGCATGTGGCGCACGCGATCCGCGAGATAGGTCGACCACGGATATTTATTGCCGCCCCAGCTCGGCAGGCGCGGCGACTCGGCGCTGGAGCGCGTGACGATAGCGTCGTTTCCCTGAATGCGTTCAAGCCGCAAAACCTCGCCGGCGAAATAAAACGCATCGCCGATATTGATGGTTTCGAAAAACCATTCCTCGATGGTTCCGAGCTTTCTGCCAGGCCGTTTCGGGCCTTTCGAACTTGCAAGGCGAATGTTGATTTCCGCCGCTTCGGTGATCGTCCCCACATTCATCTTGTATTGCTGGATCGCGAGCTTGTCGCGCACGCGATAGGTCCCCTCCTTCGTTTTCACGATGCGGCGATAGCGGTCATAGCGCTTCAGCGCGTAACCGCCGGTGGCGACAAACTCCACCGCATCGTCGAAATCCTTGCGCGGGAGATCGGCGTAAGGCGAGGCTGTGCGGATTTCCGCATAAAGATCGTCGGCGCGGAACGGCTCAGCGCAGGCCATGCCGAGAATGTGCTGCGCCAAAACATCGAGCGTGCCTTTACGCGGCGGGTCGCCGTCGAGCGCGCCTTCCTCGATCGCCTGTTTGGCGGCGATGCATTCCAGCACCTCCATGCGGTTCGCTGGCGCGAGCAGCGCGGCGGACGGCTCATTCATGCGGTGATTGGCGCGCCCGATCCGCTGGGTCAGGCGCGAGGCGCCTTTCGGGGCGCCCATCTGGATGACGAGATCGACGTCGCCCCAGTCGATGCCGAGATCGAGAGTCGAGGTGCACACCACCGCGCGCAACTCTCCCCTTGTCATCGCCGCTTCGACCTTGCGCCGCCTGTCGACCTCAAGAGAGCCGTGATGCAGCGCGATGGGGAGATTGTCGTCGTTCAGTTTCCATAAGGAAGCGAAAGTGATTTCCGCCTGCGAACGCGTATTGACGAACACCAGCGTCAGCTTCGCGGCCCTAATGCGTTCATAGACTTCCTGAAACGCATGGCGGCCCGTATGGCCCGCCCAGGGGATGCGCTCCTCGGACATCAGCACATCCACGACAGGCTTCGCGCCGGACTTGCCGCGAATGAGTTTGGCGGATTTGGCGTTGTCTTTGTGTTGCGGCGTCAGATAATCGATCAGCGGCTTCGCGTCGGGCACCGTCGCGGACAGGCCCGAAAACCGCACCTCCGGCGCCAGCGCGCGCAGCCGCGCCAAGGCCAGCGACAACAGATGCCCGCGCTTGTTCGGGATCAGCGCATGCAGCTCATCGAGGATGACGCGCTTCAGGCCTTTGAAATAGTCACGCGCATCCGGCGAAGCGAGCAGGATCGACAGGCTCTCCGGCGTCGTCATCAATATGTCAGGCGGGCGGAATTTCTGGCGCTGGCGGCGCGCGGCGGGCGTGTCGCCGGTGCGGGTCTCGATGGAGACGTCGAGGCCCATCTCCGCGACCGGCGCCGCGACATTGCGGGCGATGTCGACGGCGAGCGCCTTCAGGGGCGATATGTAAAGCGTGTGCAGCCTGCCTTTTTCCGCCGCCGGGCGTTCGTCGAGTTCGACGAGGCTCGGCAGGAAGCCGGCCAGCGTCTTGCCCCCGCCCGTGGGCGCGATCAGAAGAAAGGACAGCCCCGCCCGGTCCGCCGCGAGACAGTCGAGCTGGTGCGGGCGCGCGCGCCAGCCGCGCAACGCGAACCAGTCGGCGAATTTGGGCGGCAAGGCGCTTGAAGATGAAGGTTTCTTTGACGGCACGACCCGCAATATAGGCGCGCGCCGCCCGCCGCGACAGGCTTTAGGGAGAAACCGCCGTCATCGCCTCCCCGCCGATATGGCGGTCGACGAAGCCGTCGAGGGCGCGCAGGGTGTCGAGACGCATCTCACTGGTGCTGAACCAGTGATCCCCGCCCCGCAACTTCACCAGCTCCACATCCTTGCCCGCGCGCTTCAGGGCGCCTTCCATGATCCGGCTCTGGCGATAGGGAACGACCGTATCGTCATTGCCGTGGATCAGGAGAACCGGCGCCTGAAACGCCTCGGCGTAATTCGCCGGAGATATTTCATCCAGCTTGTCGCGTTCGGCGCGCACATCGCCAATCAGGTTGGTCCAGTAGCTGACGGCCCAGCTATCGTGCCCGTGATCGCTTCGCTCGTCATAAATCATGCGCGGCAAATCGGAGATCGGCGCGATCGCCACAACGCATTTGTAAAGGTCAGGGGTAAAAGCGCCGCCCGCCAGCGCCGCATAGCCGCCATAGCTCGCCCCGACGATGCAGATGCGGTCCGGATCGGCGATGCCGGTCTTGATGGCAGCGTTCACGGCGTCGGTGATGTCGTGCTGCATGACGCCGCGGCCCCATTCGCCATAACCGGCCGTCTCGAAACTGCGCCCGAAACCGCTGGAGCCGCGGAAATTCGGCTGGATCACCGCATAGCCCCGGCTTGCAAAGAACTGCGCCTTCCAGTCGAAACCGACGGCGTCGTAAGCGGCCGGCCCGCCATGAGGCATGATGACGGTCGGGTAGTTTCCCTTCAGGTCGGCGCCGGGCGGCAGCGTCAAGATGCCGGAAAGCTTCTCGCCGTCCCGCGCCTTGTAATACATGGGCTGCGCTGTGCCGACATCGTCATCGGCCAGATCGGCGTAGGCGCTGCTGAAACGCAACACCTGGCGGGCGCCGGCGTCGAACATGTGATAGGCCGGCGCCGCCGCGCCGCCGCTGATATAGAGAACGAGATTGGAAAAATCGCTGGTCCAGTCCGAGACGCGCACCGCCGAATAGGGAAACAGCCCTTCGACCGAGGACATGAGCTGGCTCAATTCGGAATCGAAAAATTCATAGGAAGGATAGAGGCCGGAATAGCGCACCCCGTACACGACGCGGTTGCCGCTGGTGATGACAGAGTCCACATCCGCGTCGGACCTTGAAAACAACGGCTCGGAAAACTTTCCATCCGGCGTCAGCGCGATAATCACGTCGCGGTTCGTCGATCCGTGCGCCGCCGACAGAATAAGCGCAGACCGGTCCGCCTTTACGCCCAGCACCGAAAAGGGCGGGATGCTCGCTTCGACTTCGAAAATCTTGCGGTCGTCGCCATCCTCATAGAGCCAGATGGAATAGACGTCTTCCTCGTCGTCAAAGTCTTCCCGGGCGATCACCTCGCCGTCTTCGGCGACAAGCCAGTCAATGGTGTCATGGCGTCCGCGTTCATGGGTGCGGGCATGCCCTGTGTCCAGATCGACCCGCAGGAGATCGAAATCAGGGTCCGTGGCGTCCCGGCCCATATAGGCGGGCATGAAGACGTAATCGGTTCCCTTCCAGCGGCCGACAATGCGTCCGAGGCCGCTCTGCGCGGGATAGAGGTCGTCTTCATAGCGAAGCAATTGCCGGGCGTCGCCGTTTTTCAGATTCCAGGAAAAGGCCGCGGAGAATTCGAACTCGCCGCGATAGCCGCGAACCCGCGTTGTTTCCGACGCGCGCAAAATGACATAATCCTGCGACACGAAATAAAGATGCTGGACCTTGATCTCTCTCGTATTGAGCGCGGCCACATATTCTTTGCTTTCGAGGTCGTAGACCAGCGCGACATCCTGTTCGCCGTCATTCTGGAAAAACGCCACGCGCGTTCCGTCGGGAGAAACTGCAAGCGACCGCATGGACGGCATGCCGCCATAAAGCTCAATCGGCGGCTGCGCCGAAGCGGGCGCAAAAACCAGAACCAGCAGCACCGCTGCAAGATGCGCCATATATTTCAAGATGAAAGCCCCGATACCCTTCCCCGGTCCAGTCTCCGGATTGGTGTTCGAAAGTCAAGTTCGGGCGGCCGTGCTCAAGTATCTTGTGTATGCTTGCTCCTGCACAATAAAAAGCCGGCGCTGTGACGCGCCGGCTTTCCGCTGACGTCGGCGATGCTGCTACGCCGGCGCCGCTGTCGGCGCGCCGTCCGGCGCGCCTTCGCCGCCCTCATGGGACGTGACTTCGGCCACCGCGGCGCGCAGCGCTTCGATGCGCGTCGCATAGGCGGTGTCCGCCGGCAGACAGTGATCGGCGTTGAGGCCGGCAAGGACCTCGCGCACCTTGTCGTTGATGCCGGTGACATAGACGGTCTTGTTCGCCTGGCGCGCGTCGCAGGCGATCGTTTCCACCGCGCGGGCGGCGGAAACGTCGAGAAACGGCACGCGGGAGAAATCAAGAACGATAGCGCTTGCATGCTCTTTCACGCGCTCGCGCACATGGTGACCGAGATCGGCGGCGGCGCCGAAGCTCAACGGGCCGCCGAAGTCGAACAGGATCACCTTGTTCTTGCCCTTCTCGAGAAGCGCGCGCTCTTCCTCCGTCGCCAGCGACGGATCGCCGGCGCGGAAATGGGCGAGCTGGTCGTCGGCCATTTTCTTGACGAAGGCGAGCGCGGCGAGAACGACGCCGACAGCCACGGCGGTGATGAGATCGACGAACACCGTGAGGCCGAGGACGAGCGCCATCAGCGCTAAATCCCAGCGCGGCCCTTTATGGGCGCGCTTCAGATAAGAGATGTCGAGAATGTCGTAGCCGACCTTCACGAGAATGCCCGCCAGCACCGCATGGGGGATCTGCGCGGCAAGCGGGGCGAGGCTGATCACCACCGCAAAGAGAAGCAGGGCGTGGATCATGCCCGAAAGGCGGGTCGAGCCGCCGGTGCGGATATTGACGACGGTGCGCATGGTCGCGCCGGCGCCGGGAATGGCGCCGAAGAAACCGGCGACGGCGTTGCCAATGCCCTGCCCGATCAGCTCCTTGTCGGAGTTGTGCCGCGTGCGGGTCATGTTGTCGGCGACCAGCGAGGTCAGGAGCGAGTCGATGGCGCCGAGCACGGCGAGGATGAACGCCGCCTCAAGCACGATCAGGAAACTCGCCTGCGTGAAGGCCGGCATGATGAAGGACGGAAAGCCCGTGGGGATGTCGCCGAGAATGGGCGCGCCCTTGAAGGCGACGCCGATCAGCGTGCCGATGATCAGGGCGGCGAGCGGCCCGGGCACCCAGCGGCCCCAGTTTTTCGGCCAGGTGAAAACGATGCCGAGCGTCAGAACGCCGATGCCGAGCGCGATCCAATTGGGATTCATGACCGCTTCCGGAATCGCCGCCAGCGCCGGAATGGTGCCGCTCTCGCCGGGCTCATGACCGAACAGCCGCGACAGCTGGAGGGCGATAATGATGCAGCCGATGCCGCTCATGAAGCCGGAAATGACCGGGTACGGAACAAGCCGGATATATTGCCCGAGGCGGAACACCCCGAACAGGATCTGGATGAGGCCGGCCAGGACGACGGCCGCGAAGATCAGGGCCGGGCTGCCGCTGAGCGAGGCGAAGACCCCGGCAAAGACGACCACCATCGGTCCTGTGGGGCCTGAGACCTGCGAGCCGGTGCCGCCAAAGAGCGCGGCGAAAAAGCCGACAAAGATCGCGCCCCAGAGCCCGGCGATGGGCCCGGCGCCGGACGCCTCGCCAAAGGCGAGCGCCAGGGGAAGCGCGACGACGCCGGCCGTCAGGCCGCCGAACATGTCGCCGCGCAGGTTGGATAAGTCGAAATAAGGGGTGCGCTTCATGGAAGCGTCATTCGTCGCCATGATAAATCTCCGAAATGTGTGGGGGGCGCAGCGCTACGCGGCGCAGCCGCCGGACGCCAGCTTCGCCATCTCCGTCGCGTAGCGCACATCGACGGGCAGGAACTTGTCCTGCTTTTCGTCATAGGCGGTCACGTCGCCGGTCTTGATGTCGTAGACCCAGCCGTGAAGCTGGATATCGCCGCTCGCCAAGCGCATCGCCACCTTCGGATGCGTTCTAAGATGCTGCATCTGAAGGATGACATTCTGCTCAAGCAGCATGTGCATGCGGTCTTGGTCGCTCTTGCCCTTGCCTTTGGCGTTGACGACTTCCACGGCCGCGGCCGAATAGCCGAGCCATTCCTTCACATGCGGCAGATCAGTGAGCGCCTCAGGGTTCATGGCGCCTTTCATGGCGCCGCATTCGGTGTGGCCGCAAATGACGATATGCGGGACTTTCAGCGCGGCGACGGCGAACTCGATCGAGGCCGTGACGCCGCCCGTGTGGCTTGTATGCGGGGGCACGATATTGCCGGCGTTTCTGACGATAAACATGTCGCCAGGCTGCGTCTGGGTGATCATCGCGGTTTCAACGCGCGAATCCGAGCAGGCGATGAACAGCGCTTCAGGCTCCTGGCCTTTGCTCAGCTGCTCGAACAGGTCTTTCTTCTCGGGGTAGACCTCGTTCTGGAAACGAACCACGCCGGCGGCGAAACGGGGCATTGTCTTTTTCTCCATCAGGAAATTGCGGGTTTGACGGGCGCCGACCACCGGCGCCGCGCCTGGTTGATGGTGGACTTGCCGAGCCCCGACATGCGGCCCTCGACGAAATCCAACCCGTCAACAATCCATCCGGCGATTTCCGGCTGGATCAGATGGTAGAAATGGTGACGCCCGTCGCGCCGCTCCTCAACGAGGCGGTGCGCGCGCAACAGACTCAGATGCTGAGACACGCGCGCCCCGGGCAGGGCGAGCGTTTCGGCCAGCGTATTGACGTCTTTTTCCCCGGTCCGAAGCTCTTCAATCAGCCGGATGCGATCCGGATGAGAGATGACCTTGAAGATCTCAGCCAGTTCTTTTGCGACATATATGCTGCCCGGCATCCCATTTCTCCCAGTTGCGCGGCGTGCAGGAACGAGCTGAAGCTAGCACATATCGCCCCGGCCTGTCGCGCATCTGCATATCTGCAAATTCATTAAGATATGCATACAGGCAGCTATCTAGGAGGCCCCCCGGGGCTTTCAAGGGGGCGCGCGGCGGTTTTCGACAAAAAACGGCGGGCAAAAGCCCGCCGTTTTCTTCGTTGTGCGCATTTTGAAAGAGACGGCCGCGCCCGCCCTAAAGGTTCTGGGCCCCGACCATGCAGAACAGCATAGGAATCGAGAGCACCGTATTGGTCCGCGAAAACAGCATCGCCGTCCTCGCCGACTTCGCTTTCGCGTCGGCGGCGAGATCGGGGTGCTTATTGTCGATATTGAGGGCCTTGATCTGGTTCGGCCAGATAATGAACCAGACGTTGAACCACATGATCGCGCCGAGCCACATGCCGACGCCGATCAGGGTCGTGCGCATGACCCCGTTCCCAACAAGGCCGAGGGTCAGCGCCTCGACAATGTAATTATTGAGCGCCGCCAGAATGAGACCGGTGACAATGGTCGCCATGGCCCCCCAGCGGAACCACCACAAAGCGGCGGGCGCAATGTGCTTGCCCACGGCCGGTTTCTGCTCATCCGGAATGGACGGCATTTGCGGGATCTGCACGAAGTTGAAATACCACAGCAACCCGATCCACATCACGCCGGACAGGACATGCAGCCAGCGGAAAAAGAACCGCCAGAACACGGCGTCGATCGCGCCGCCCATGGAAAGATAAACCGCCAGCACAACCGCAGCGAGCACAAAACCCGTGATAATCGCGTTGCGCAAATTCGTCAGTAGGATCGCCATCAGCCCGTCTCCCTATTGTTTTTGATTATTCGATTACGCAACAGATACGCCTGAACAACAGGCGCTCGTTCCCGGAACGCCCCTGATTCCAATATATTAGAGCGCGAAACGGGCCCGGCGCGCAATAATGCAGAAAATTCGCCGGGACAGGGGCGTCCTAATCTTCAGGAAAGCAGTTTTCATGCGGCTTTCAGCGTGACTATACTCCGGCATTAGACACGCTCAGTGGGGAGCTGTTTGATGAGGGGTATGGTTATTCTCGGCGCGCTTGCATTCTTTGCAAGCGCGGAATTGGCAACGTCGGCGGCCTTCGCCCTGGCGCCCGTCAAGCTTGGCCAGAAGAAATCAGCGGAGAGCCTGACCGATCAGGCGCATGCCTTGTGGCCGCAATTCGACAAGACCGCCGTCGCGCTTGACCGGGCCTTGTCGAGGGCGCAGGCCGACAAGAGCGCGCGCCTGACGCGTTCGGAACTAAAATCAATGATCATGCTGCGCTTGCGCCTGCGCGAAATGGCGGGCCGGCAATCGCTGGACCGCGACGACCTCGCCGCAATTCTGAAAGAAATCGAAAAGACGCAGAAAACCGCCGGGAAAGACAGGCTTGCAGAGGCCTTCGCCCCTTTCCGTCTGCAGGCCAATCAAATTGAACTGATGCTGACCAAGGTCCTCAACACCATGGATGAGACCGATACGGCGCTTATCCTGAAAACCAGCGTCTGACCCCGCCGCGCCTTAGTCGTCCAGCTTGACGCCGCCCACATACACCGCGCCGCCGCCATGGCGCGTGATGCGGCCCTCGGCGCTGTCGAGATGAACTTCGGCGGAGCCGTAAAGAGTCAATTCGGGCTGAACGGCGACGCCGCGGAAAAAGACCCCGCCTGAACCGTCGATAAAGGCGCGCAAGCGGTCGGCCTTGCCGCTTTTCACGGCGATCGCGCCGGAGCCGGCGATGCGCACCGTCACGGGCCCATCCAGATGCGCCGCGCGCACCAGCCCCGAGCCCGCAATCGACACGTCGAGCATGCCGTCAACATCGCCGAGCACGACATCGCCGGGCCCGGCGATGTCCACATCGACCATGGCCGCGTCGCCCGCGCGCACGTCGGCGTCGCCGGAAACGTCGATCTCAAGCCCGCCTTCTACATTGCCGATGACAAGGCGCGATCCGTGAACCACGCCGATCACCGCTTCTTCAAGGTCGCTGGTTTCGCCATAGACGTAACAGGCGTCGAGATTGAGCGCGCCCGCAAGACGCTCCATGGCGAGCTTGATGCGCGCATCGACAAACTCGACGTCGCCTTCGTAAGGCATCAACACTTCAATGGTGGGGTAGTCGGCGAAGAAGCCGTCATCGACCGGCTCGCCTGTCGTCAGGTCACGCCCTTCGCGGGGATTGAAGTTGCGGACAATGCGCCGGTTGCAGCAATCCTCCGCCCCGTCCTCTTTCCATTTCTCACCGATGACGAGAAGCACGCCGTCCTCTTCCTTCAGGGTCACCGGGGCGTAGGTCTTGCCCTGGCGGATGGCGATGTCGATCTCGTCGCCGCTCGTGGTCTTGATGTCGACGGTCCCGGTGAAATCCCGGAATGACACAGCGTCGAGCGCAAAGGTCTCGGCATGGGCCGCGCCGCCCAACCCTAAGAAAAATGCGCCTGCCAGCGCGGATTTCCACATGCGTTCCGTCATCATCATCACGTCCTCGCCCTCTCGCCGCCGGCTCGCGCGCCTTGCGGCAGCCCGGAAGGGAGCAATTTCTACGCCGCTTCCCTTAGAGGGGATGGCTTGCCGGGCGCAAAACCGCCCGCCCTGACCGGCTGAAGCCGCTATCGGACTGTCCGTCCGGCCCAAAGGCGTGCAGGTAATCCCTTGAGCCAAAAGCGTTTTCGCCGCTCCGCAGCCGGTCACGACGCTTTGATGGCGGGACCTATGGCGAAGCCTCTCGCCGGCGCCTATTTGGCGATTGAAATCAGCCGCGCGACGCTGGATAAATATGGCCGAATTGTGACAAGCTCGGAAACGGCCGTAAGGGGCAAAGGCCGCATTTCCCCACGCCTGCTTGGGATGGCAGGGCCCGAAACAAATGGTTAACCGGTTCAGGCGGAAAGTGGCTCCCCTGGCCCTTTTGAGTGCTTAACATGTCGACCGCGTCGATGATCATCAATGCGAAAAGCAGCCGCAACGCCATGCTTGCGGAAGACCTGCTCCACGTCTCCAAGCGCCATCAGGATATCCGGCCCTATGTCCTGGAGCGCATCGAAGACCTCGACCTCGCCCTCGACGATATCGAAAAAGCCGACTCCGATACGCTGATCCTCGCGGGCGGCGACGGCACCATGCAGGCGGCGATCACCAGCTCCATCAACAAGCGCCGCTTTCACGACAAGCCGAACTATGTGGCGCTCCCCTGCGGCATGACCAATGTCATCGCGAATGATTGCGGCTTGCACGGACCGCCCGCCACCTCGCTCGACAACTTTCTGTGGCGGCGCGGACGCGGCGACGTCTCCCGGGTGGAGCGCCCGCTCATCGGCATGCAGCTTTCCGAGCGCCAGGCGCCGATCTACGGATTCTTTCTCGGCGCCGGCCTGTTTCACACGGCGGTGCAGTTCAGCCGTCAGAATGTCCAGACCATGGGCGCCAAGCGCTCCCTGGCGCTCGGGCTTTCCATCGGCAGCTTCATTCTGAAATGCGCGCTCGACAACGCCGAGGGACCGCCGCCGCTCGCGACGCAAATTCGCAATGGAAGCGGCGATTATCACGACCACGACCTTTCGATCATTCTGATGACGACGCTGAACCGCCTTTCGGGGAGCATCTTTCCTTTCTGGGGCGAAGGCCCGGCCCCCATGAACGTCACCACCATCGACTATCCCCGCCAGAAACTCCTGCGCGCCGCAATGCCGGCCCTGCGCGGCCAGCCGAAATCCTGGTTCCCGGAAGCCGGCTATCACAGTTGGAAAAGCGATGAGCTCAGGATGCGCTTTGACGGCCCGGTGGTGTTCGACGGCGAGATCTTCCACACGGCGCCCGGCGAGGACCTGATCCTCAAGGTCTCTCAAAAAGCCGCTTTCCTCATTTGATGGACGCCGCGCTTTCGAAAGATCCGGCGCAGGCGCGCGCGCTCGAGACCTTGCGCGCGCGCATTCGCGCCGTCTCGGCGCCGCCGCTCAGCGAAGCCGCGCACTGTCTCGTAAAAGCGCTGCGCGAAACCTATCCGGGCGCGGCGATCCTGTTTTACGGCTCCGGCGCCAGCGTTTCCAAAACCGAAGATCCCGCGAACATCGTCTTCGACTTCTATGTGATCGGCTCCACTTACGAGGCGCTTTATCCCTCTTCGCGCACGTTGCGGGTGATGAACAAACTCATGCCGCCCAATGTCTTCTACGTGGAAACGCCCTCGCCTTTCGGAACGCTGCGCGCGAAAGCAGCAGTGCTGACGCTTGACCATTTCGAAAAGCTCGTCAGCGACGAGACCTTTCATTCCTATTTCTGGGGACGCTTCGCACAGCCCTGCCGCATCGAGGCGCCCGACGAGGATATGACAGCGCGGCTCGAAACGGCGCTCGCCCAGGCCATCGCGACCTTCTGCAAAAGTTCGGCGAGACTGATCCAAAGCCCGTTCACCCCGCGCGATCTGTGGCTTGCGGGGCTCGCCGCGTCCTACAAGGCGGAGCTCCGGGCCGAAGACGAAACCCGCGCGGCGAAACTCCTCGACAGCTATGGCGACTGGACCGAAAGCGTCACCGCGCCCGCGCTCACCCTTGCGGGGCTTTCCAATTCCGTGACCGGGGAAACAATCAGGCTTGAAACATCGCCGCCCCGCGGCGCGGCGCTCGCCTGGCGCACTCGCGCGGTTCAGGGCGCGCTGCTTTCCGTTGCGCGGCTCCTGAAAGCAACGCAAACTTTCAAGGGCGGGATCGACTACATCGCCTGGAAGATCAAACGCCATTCGGGCGTTGATATCGACGTCACCGACTGGGAGCGCCAGCACCCGATGCTGGGCGCGCCCGGCGCGGCTTTCCGATATTATCGCCTGCGCGCCAAACGAAAGGACGCCTGAGATGCCGGTTCTTTCCGTGGACGACGCCGACCTTTATTATGAAACCGCCGGTGACGGCCCGCCGCTTCTCCTCATTGCGGGTCTCGCCAGCGATCATGCAAGCTGGGGCCCGGTCACGCCCTTTCTCGCGAAAGCCTTCACCACGATCATTCCGGACAATCGCGCCGCCGGTCAGACGAAAACGCGCGGCCCCGTCTCCATCGAGACCATGGCCCGCGACTATGTCGCCCTGCTCGATCATCTCCAGATCGAGCGCGCCCATGTGCTCGGTCATTCCATGGGCGGCGTCATCGCCCTTGCGCTCGCCGACATGGCGCCCGACCGCATCGGCAAGCTCGTTTTTGCGGCAAGCTGCGCGCGGCGGCCGGCCCGCGCGATCTCCGTCGTCGATACGATCCTCGCCTTGCGCGAGGCGGGCGTTTCCGACGAACTCTGGTTGCGTTCTTTCTTTCACTGGCTGTTCCGGCCGGCCCTGTTTGAAAACAGGAATGCGGTCGACGCGTCCATCGCGCTGGCCATCGCCTACCCCCATGCCCAAAGCGTCGAAGACATGCGCCGCCAGATTGATGCGGTCCGCAGTTTTGACGCCAGCGCCCTGCCGGCGAAAATCGACAAGTCCATGCTGGTCCTCGCGGGCGAACACGATCTCATGTTCACGCCCGCGGAAGTTGCGGAGAGTTTCAAAGACGCCCGCAAAGCGGCGCATCGAACCCTTTCCGGCGCCGCGCATTCCCTGCACTGGGATCAGCCGGCGGCCTTCTCCGAGAATGTGATCTCATTTCTTCAAGCCGATTAATCCTAATCGCCTTATCGGCGGTCATTGAGTTTCTGTCACAAAACCGATAAGAAAGCCGCCGCTTGCGTAACCGCAGGCGCACTGCGCCGCCGAGTAAAACGGCGATCCTGATTAAGGGCGCAGAGCGCGGCGGGAACGTCCGCACGGCGAGTAAAACGCCTGGCGGCGGACGGTCGGCGCGACACCATTGGAGACGGCGGGACCCGAGTAAAACGGGGCGCGCCGGGCTTCGCCAATGTGAGTCACGGAAACGCCTAATGAAAAAAACAATCCTTTTGGCCGCCCTCATGGGCGGCGCGTCCCCTTTCGCCGCCCTGGCGCAAGACAACAGCGCCGATGACGAAATCATCGTCACCGCCCAGCGCCGAGAACAATCTCCGCAGGATGTGGGCGTCGCGCTCAATGTGTTTTCCGGCGCGGAGCTGATCGCGCAAGGGATCGAGACGGTGAACGGGCTTGAGAATATCTCCCCGAGCCTTGAAGTCGAAAACCAGTTCGGCTCCGGCCAGCCGAGCTTTTCGATCCGCGGCGTCGGCTTTCGCGATTACGCCACCAACAACGCGCCGACGGTCGGCGTTTATGTGGACGACGTCGCCTATCCGATCCCGGTGATGACGCAAGGCGTCCTCTATGACGTCGCGCGCGTGGAAGTCCTGCGCGGGCCGCAGGGCACGCTTTACGGGCGCAACACCACGGGCGGCGCGATCAAGGTGATCAGCGCCATGCCGACGGAAGAGTTCGCCGCCGGCGCCATAATCGAAGGCGGCCGCTTCGGGCGCGTTGACGCCGAAGCTTATGTCTCCGGTCCCGTTTCCGACAGCATGCGCGTCAGGCTTTCAGGCGCGACCGCCCATGGCGGCGCCTGGCAGGAAAGCCGCGAGACGGGCGAGGATGTCGGCGACGCCGAGCAATACGCCCTGCGCGGGCTCCTCGCCGTCGATCTGGCGCCGGATGTGGAGGCGCTTTTCAATCTTCACGGCTTCATCGACGAGTCCGACGGGCTGGGCTTGCAGCTTTTCAATGACAGCCTGCTCGACGGCTCGCTCGCTCATGCGCGCCGCGAGACGTCCTACGGCTCATCGGCGGCGTTTGAAACGCTGACCGGCATCGCCCAGGACCAGCACCCGTTCCGCGACAATGAAGGCTGGGGCGCGAGCCTGACCCTGAACGCCGGCCTCGGCGCGGCCCAGCTCACCTATATCGGCGCCTATGAAGTGCTGAACCGCAAGGAGTACAATGATTTTGACGCGCTGACCGTGGGCGGCGCCGGCGTTTATTTCGAATCGAGCGCCGACGTCATGTCCCATGAATTGCGGCTCTCCGGCGAGACGGACCGCTTCAACTGGGTCGGCGGGCTCTATTACTCGGAAGAAGACCTCAACGAGCTCTATCAGTCGGACTTCGTCGCCAGCTTCGGTCCCGGCTTCGCGGTGTCGACGCCCTACAAGCAAAAGGTCCGCACCATGGCCGCCTATATCCATGGCGACTATGCGCTGACAGACACCGTCTCGGTGATTGCGGGGCTTCGTTACGAGGACGAGGAGCGCAAGCTGCGCGATCTCGGCACGTTTTCCCTCGGCACGGGACCCGTCAACTTCGCCAACGGACTCGCCGACGGCACGCTCGAAAATCGCGACCTCAATTCCGACAATTTTTCCGGCAAGATCGGCGTCGAGTTCGAGCCGGGGGAAGAGACGCTGCTTTACGCGCATGTCTCGCGCGGCGTGAAATCCGGCGGCTTCACCGCCTACAACACGCTGAACCCGAACGCCCTGACGCCCTTCAATCCGGAAAAACTCAACGCCTTTGAAGTCGGTCTTAAAAAAGATTTCGGCGAGGTCGCCCAACTGAACGCCGCCGGCTTCTATTACGATTACAAGGACCAGCAGGTGCAGTCGGCGATCTTCGATCCTGCGACGAGCGCGATTGTCGGGCGCATCGTCAACGCCGACAGCGAAATCTGGGGCGGCGAGCTGGAAGTGATCCTCTCGCCCGCGCCCTGGCTGACGCTCGGCCAGTCGCTTGGCTACAAGACCGGGGAGTTCACCTCCTTCACCGACCTCGACACCGCCGCCTCAGGCGCGTCGGGCATGGCGGTCTATGTTGACCGCGCGGGACAGGATCTCGGCTTTCCGAATGTGAGCTATCAGGGCTTCATCGAGACGGAAACCGCCGTCGCGGAAGGCTGGTCGGCGCGCGCGCGCTTCGATTATTCCTATCGCGACACGCTGTCCCTGCCCCTGCTCGGCGCCGCCTATGCAGTCGGCGATTACTGGCTCGCCAATGCCCAGCTTGCGGTCGGTCCCGATGACGGACGCTGGGAGCTGGCGCTCTGGGGACGGAACATCTTCAATACGAATTACGATGAAACCCGCAATTTCTTCATCGGCCCGGGCGGCCTTGCGGACGTCGCCGCTCCGGGAAGACCCGCCACATATGGCGCAAGGGTGAGCTTGCAGTATTAAAAGAAGCGGTCCCCACGCTTAAAGCGTGGGGACCCGGCTCTTCTAATCCAGATAGCCCGGCAAGCGCGGCAGGTCTTCATAGTCGGCCGTCACATGCTGGATGACGACGCGGGCGTTCATGTCCGCCGCGATCTGCTCGAAGCGGTCCATGGACGCCAGCGTGTCTTCGACATTGGTGTTGAATTTCGGAACGTAACTGTTCTCGCGCGACTCCTCGAGGTGATAGAGATCGCCCGAGAGCAACACAGGCCCTTCATTGTCGAGCTGCACGAGAAGCGATGTATGCCCCGGCGTGTGGCCGGGCATGGCGAGGATTTTCACCTTGCCGTCGCCGAAAACGTCATGGTCGCCATCAAACTCGACGGTCTCGGCGTTCTCAAGCGCATTATAGAGCGGGAAAGACTGTTGGTCAGCGCGCGCCTCTTCGCGGAACATATGGGCGCGTTCGTCCTTGTCGATGATCAGCGTGGCGCCGGCGAAACGGTTGGCGTCGCCAATATGGTCGAAATGCGAATGCGATGGCGAGAAGTACTCGATATCCTCAACCGTCACGCCGATCTCGGCAAGCTGGCCTTCAATCGTCTTCGGCATGGTCATGAAAAAGGGGCCGGACTCGACGCCCTCGGCGCCGGCGTCGTGAATCGCCGTCGGCAGGCCCGCATCCCAGAGGAGATCGCCGTCGGGATGGCGGATCAGAAAGCACATCACCGCAGCGTCATTGGTGCGTCCGTCATATTCGTCGCCTTGCGTGAAGAGCGACAGATCGTTCATCCGGATGCGCCCGCAATCGAACGCATAAAGACGCATATGATCGACGGTGTCCGCGCCCGCAGACTCTTCCGCCGCTTCTTTGGCGCCATCTCCCTGCGAACATGCGCCGGCCAGCGCCAACATGCCGGCCCCTAAAATTTTCTTCATTTCCGCCCTCCATTCGGATTTTTCGGCTCTTTGCCTATCAGCGTTCCCGGCGCCTGAAAACGGAAAATCAGGGGCCTGCGGTATGAGCGCGCCAACAAGGTTCCGGCGGGGTTCCTGCGCGGGCGCAACTCGCTGTAGACTGAGGGAAAACAATGAAGACCGGGCGCAGGACCGGAAGCGCCAAAGGGAGAGCCATGAGCCAGTTTGAACCGCCATATATTCTGGCGATCGATCAGGGCACGACGTCTAGCCGCGCCATCGTCTTCGACCGCGCGGGCGCGATTGTCGCCGCTGCGCAAGCCGAATTTCCCCAGCATTACCCGAAGGACGGCTGGGTCGAGCATGACCCGGAAGACATCTGGAAGACGACGCTGGAAACCGCGCGCAAGGCTTTCCAGGAGGCTGAAAAATCCGGCGAGGTCGTGGCCTTCGGCGTCACCAATCAGCGCGAAACGACCATCGTCTGGGATCGCGCGACGGGCGCGCCCGTCTACAACGCCATTGTCTGGCAGGACCGGCGCACCGGCGATCTTTGCGCCCGGCTGCGCGAGGAAGGCGCGGAGCCCCATGTCGCCGCACGCACCGGGCTGATCGTCGATCCCTATTTCTCCGCGACAAAAGCGGCGTGGATTCTCGATCATGTGGACGGCGCCAGAGCGCGCGCCGAAACCGGCGAACTTGCCTTCGGCACGGTGGACTCCTTTCTCATCTGGCGGCTGACCGGCGGCAAGGTCCACGCAACCGACGCGACCAACGCCTGCCGCACCGCGCTCTACAATATTCACGAGCATTGCTGGGATGAGGCGCTTTTGGAGACATTCCGTGTGCCGAGGGATATCCTGCCGGAAGTGCGCGACTGCGCCACCGATTTCGGCGCCACGGACCCGGAATTTTTCGGGCGCGCCCTGCCGATCTGCGGCGTCGCCGGCGACCAGCAGGCGGCCGCCTTCGGCCAGGCCTGTTTCGCGCCCGGCGACATCAAAAGCACCTATGGCACGGGCTGTTTCGTCCTCATCAATACCGGCGACACGCCCCTTGTCTCCCGCAACAAGCTGCTTTCCACCATCGCCTATCGGCTTGGCGGGGAGACAACCTATTCCCTCGAAGGCTCGATCTTCATCGCCGGCGCGGCGGTGCAATGGCTGCGCGACGAATTGCAGATCATCAAGGACGCAGGCGAAACTGCGGCGCTCGCGGAAAGCATCGAGACGAATAACGGCGTTTATCTGGTCCCGGCCTTCACCGGGCTCGGCGCGCCGCACTGGGCGCCGAACGCCCACGCCCTGATTTCCGGCCTGACGCGCGCCTCCGGCCGCGCGGAGTTCGCGCGCGCCGCGCTCGAAAGCGTCGTCTACCAGACAGCGGACCTCATGACCGCCATCGCCAAAGACGGCGCGGAAACGAAAACCCTGCGCGTCGACGGCGGCATGGTCGCCAATGACTGGCTGATGCAGTTCCTCGCGGATATTCTGGGCCTGCCCGTGGAGCGTCCGAAAATTCTCGAAACGACGGCGCTCGGCGCGGCTTATCTCGCGGGGCTCCAGGCGGGCGTTTTTCAAGACACGGAGGAGATCGCAGAACGCTGGCGGCTCGATGCGCGCTTCCAGCCGGCCATGGCCCCTGACTTGCGCGCGCGCAATCTCGCCGGCTGGGCGGATGCGCTGAAACGGACGCTCGCATAGCCGCCCCCCGCGCTTCTCCGGCGCTCTAAGTCTCGATCCGGATCTTCGGCGCGCCTTGCGTCACGGCGCCAATCACCGTTGCGGCGTCGTGGCCGTGCTCGCGAAACGCGGCCAGCACGGCGTCGGCCGCGTCGGCCGTGCAGGACACGAGCAGCCCTCCGGAAGTCTGCGGATCGGCAAGCATGTCGCGCGAGGCTTCGGCCCAGCCCTGCGGGGCCTCAACCAGGTCCTTCACGCTTTCCCAGTTGCGCCCGCTGGCGCCGGTCTTGACGCCCCCGGCCGCGAGTTCGCGGGCAATGGCGAACACCGGCACGGCGCTTTCATCCACCGCCGCAGCGACGCCGCTCGCGCGGCAGATTTCGCTCAGATGGCCGAGAAGACCGAAGCCGGTGACGTCGGTCATGGCGTGAACGCCGTCGATCCCGGCGAGATCAGCGCCCGGACGATTCAAAAGCGTCGTCGCGGCGATCATCTCGTCATAGCCTTCCGGCGGCAGCAACCCCTTCTTCAAGGCGGCGCTGAAAATGCCGACCCCGAGCGGCTTGCCGAGAATGAGAACGTCGCCCGGCTTCGCCCCGTTATTTTTGAGAATGCGGTCCGGATGGACGAGCCCCATGGCGGCGAGGCCATAGATCGGCTCCGCGGAATCGATGGAGTGGCCGCCCGCCACGGGCGCTCCCGCCGCTTCGGCGACGCTGCGCCCGCCTTCAAGAATGCGCTTGATGGTGTCGCCAGCCATCTTGTCCAGCGGCATGCCGGTAATGGCGAGGCAGAAAATCGGCCGCCCGCCCATGGCGTACACGTCGGAGAGGGCGTTGGTCGCCGCGATTCGTCCGAAATCGTACGGATCGTCCACGATGGGCATGAAAAAGTCGGTGGTCGCGATCAGCGCGGCGTCATCGGAAATCTTGTAGACCGCCGCGTCGTCGCTGGTCGCCGCATCCACGAGGAGCGCCTCATGGCCGGCGGCGCCCGTCAAATCGCCCAAAATCTCCCGCAAAACATTCGGCGCGATCTTGCAGCCGCAACCGCCCCCATGCGCAAGAGAGGTCAGGCGAGGCTCGGCGGACATTCCAATCTCCTTGCTTGGGGTCGATAAAAATCTAGTACACTTCTATTTTTGTTGCGCAAGCCATATTAGCGGGTCAGCCATGACTGAGGAGATCAGCGATATCAGCCCGGAGACGCTGTCCCGTTTTGACGCGATACTGGACGTGCGCAGCCCATCCGAATTTGCGGAAGACCATCTGCCCGGCGCCCTGAACCTTCCTGTACTGAACGATTTGGAACGGGCCGAAGTTGGGACCGTCTACAAGACGAGATCACGTTTCGAGGCCCGCCGCATGGGCGCGGCCTATGTCGCCCGCAATGTCGCCTCCCATCTCGAAACCGCGCTTGCCGATAAACCGAACGGTTTTCGCCCGCTGATCTATTGCTGGCGCGGCGGCATGCGCTCCAACGCCATGGCGACGATCCTCGCCCAGGTCGGCTGGCGCTGCGGCGTTCTCAAAGGCGGCTACAAGACCTGGCGGCGGGCTGTCGTTGCAGCGCTTCGGGACGATGACGCATCCCTGCCTGTGGTCCTGATCGACGGCCAGACCGGCACCGCAAAATCGGACATCCTGCGTGCGGCGGGCGCCGCAGGAGTTCAGGTCCTCGATCTCGAGGCCTTCGCCAATCATCGCGGTTCCGTCTTCGGCGGCTTCACCAATGATCCGCAGCCAGAGCAAAAACATTTTGAAACGCTGATTTTCGAACGCTTGCGCGGATTCGACCTGTCAGAGCCCATCCTCGTTGAAGCGGAATCGAACCGCATCGGGCGCTGCGAGATTCCCCAACGGCTCTGGCGAACCATGCTCGAGGCGCCGCGTATCGTCATCGAAGCAGCCCCGCAAACCCGCGCGCCCTATCTTCTTTCCGCCTATGAAGACATCATCGCCGACGGCAAGGCGGCCGGCGAGGCGATCGAGCGGCTAAGACCCTTTCATGCCAAGGAAGCGGTCGCCGAGTGGCGGGCCATGGCGGAGGCCGGCCATTGGCGCAGCCTCGCCGAAGCGCTGATGCGGGAGCATTACGACCCCGCCTATGCCCGCAGCCGCAAGCGCGGGCGCGCGGGACAGCCCCTCGCCCGGTTTTCCCTGGAGGCCCTCGACGGCGCGACATTCGCGCGGGTTGCGGAAGACATCGCTTCCGCCCTATTGAGCCCGGCAAACAAGGAACTCATTCATGGCCGCTCCTGACCTTGCCTTTCCCGATTTCACGGGCAAAACCGCCCTCGTCACCGGCGCCTCGCGCGGCATCGGGCGTTCGATCGCGCTAGGACTGGCGAAAGCCGGGGCCCATGTGCTGGCGCTGGCGAGAACCGCCGGCGCGCTCGAGGAACTCGACGACGAAATCCGCGCCGCGGGCGGCAAGGCCTCGCTCATCCCCATGGACCTCGTTTCCGGAGACGGGATCGAACAGCTCGCCGGCGCGCTGAAAGACCGCTTTCCCGCGCTCGACATTCTGGTTCTGAACGCGGGCAGTCTCGGCGAACTGGCGCCTGTGCCCGATATCGACCCGAAAGTCTGGACCCATACGCTCGACCTTAACGTCACGGCGAACTGGCGGCTGTTGCGCGCCCTCGATCCCATGCTCCGCCAATCGGCGGATGCGCGGGTGGTCGGGCTTTCCTCACGGGTCGGCGGCGAAGCGCCGAAAGCCTTCTGGGGAAGCTATGCGGTCACGAAAGCCGCTTTCGACATGCTGCTCAGGACCTACGCCGAGGAAACCGCGAAAACGAAGGTGCATGTCTCGCTCATCAGCCCCGGCCCCATGCGCACAGACATGCGCAAGCTCGCCATGCCGGGCGAGGATCCGCAAACCCTGCCCGTTCCGGATGAGCTGTTGCCGCTGGTGTTCCATGTGCTGACGCGCGAAGAGCGCGATCCCTTGCGCATCTCGTTTAAGGAGTGGAGCGGCGCCTAGGACTTGTCCTTCGCATAAGGATTGTCCGGCTTTTTCAGAATAAGCCGCACCGGCACCGCCTTGATGTCGAAGGCCTCGCGGATGCCGTTGATGAGATAGCGCTTATAGGCGGCGGGCAGATCTTCCGCGCGCGTGCATTGCGCGACGAAGGTCGGCGGCCGTGTTTTCGTTTGGGCGATATAGCGGATCTTGATGCGCTGGCCGGAGACCGCCGGCGGCGCATGACGCCCCACCGCTTCGTGAAGCCATTCATTGAGCTCCGGCGTTTTCACCCGCGCGTTCCAGTCGATATAGACCTGCACCACCGCCGGCATCAGGCGGCGTATGCCCCCGCCTGTCAGCGCGGAAAGGGTGACGATGGGAAGGCCCGGCGCCTGGGGCAGAAGGCGCGCCGCCATCTCCCGGAGCTCGCGGACTTTCGCGTCTTTGTCTTCAATGAGGTCCCATTTGTTGACGCCGATGACGAGTGCGCGCCCCTCGCGCAAGGCAAGATCGGCGATCTGCAAATCCTGCTTGTCGAAGGGGTGCTCCGCATCGAGGAGAAGCACTGTCACCTCCGAGAACTTGATCGCGCGCAGGGCGTCGGCGACCGAGAGTTTCTCCAACTTGGACTGCACGCGCGACTTGCGCCGCATACCCGCCGTGTCGAACAGTTTCACCGGCCAGTCGCGGTCCTTGCCGCGCCAGGTCCATTCGACGGAAATCGAGTCCCGCGTGATGCCCGCTTCGGGACCCGTCAGCAGGCGCTCTTCGCCGATCAGGCGGTTAACGAGCGTCGACTTGCCGGCGTTTGGCCGGCCGATGATCGCAACCCGCAAAGGCTTTAAAGGATTGTCCCAGGCGACTTCTTCGTCGTCGGCTTCCAGATCGTCTTCTTCCGCTTCCGCCAGAAACGGCTCCAATACGGTGTAAAGCTCGCCCATGCCTTCGCCATGTTCGGCGGATATCGCGATGGGCTCGCCCAGCCCAAGCGAATAGGCGTCGTAAAATCCTGCCTCGCCCGCCGAGCCTTCGGCCTTGTTGGCGAGAATGACGACCGGCTTGCCGCTTTCGCGCAGGAGGCTGGCGAAGGTCGTGTCGAGGGCGGTGACGCCCGCGCGCGCGTCGATGAGAAACAGACAGAGCGCCGCTTCCGCCACCGCCGCATCGGTCTGTTTGCGCATGCGCCCTTCAAGAGCGGCCTCCGGCGCCTCTTCAAGGCCCGGGGTATCGATGACCGTAAAAGAGAGATCGCCCAGCGTCGCTTCGCCTTCCCGGCGATCGCGGGTGACGCCGGGCGTGTCGTCAACCAGCGCGAGGCGCTTTCCGACAAGCCGGTTGAACAGCGTCGACTTGCCGACATTGGGCCGGCCCACGAGAGCGATTTTCACCGGCATCAGAACTCACTTGCAAAGCCATCTTGCGTTAGCGGATGGCGATCAGCTTGCCTTTTTCCGTCAGGACAAAGATCTTCTCACCGGCGACAACGGGCGCAACGACCGAGCCGCCGTCGATTTCCTTGGTCTCGATGATCTCACCTGTCGCCGGATTGACCCGCACCATTTCTTCATCGGTGGAAACAAGCACAAGGCTGTCGCCGGCGAAGACTGGACCCGCCCAGGAGATGCGGCCCTTCTTCTTTTTCTCTTTCTCATACCGGGGAAGCTGGGTCAGCCAGACAATGCCGCCGTCATTGCGCGTCACGCAGAGAAGCTCGCCCTCAATGGTGACGAGATAGATGAAATCGCCCGCGACCCAGGGCATTTGCAGGCTCGCCACGGGTTTTTCCCACACCGCCTGGCCGGACCGGATGTCGATGGCGGAAAACCGCCCGCCATGGCTGACCACATAGACGAGACCGCGGTCGATGACCGGGCTGCCGGCAATGTCGTTGAGCGACGACAGCGCCGTCAGGCGCGATTCCCGCGACAAGGTCATGTCCCAGACCGAGCGGCCGTTGTCGGCGATGAAGGCGACGAGTTCGCCGGAGGAGAACGGCGCCACCACGAGATCGCCTGCGGCCGCCGGGCTCGCTGAAGACAGGAAACGCGCGGCTTCCTCGAAGGACTGGAAGGTCCACTCGCTTGCGCCGGTTTCCTGATTGAGCGCCATGAATTCATTGGTGATGGTCGAAAGATAGACCTTGCCGCGATAGGCGGTCGGCGGCGTTCTGACCGGCGCTTCGGTCTCGATACGCCACAACTCCTCGCCGCTCTGGGCGTCGAGGGCCGCGACGAACCCGAAGCCCGAGGTGACGAAGATGCGTCCCTGCTCATAGGCGACGCCGCCGCCAAAGCCGATTTCCGCCGGGTCGGGCCCGCGGAAGATTTCCCGGATGCGGAAGCGCTCGTCGATGTCAGGCGTTAGCTCCGTACGCCAGACGAGTTCGCCGTCCTCGGCGTTGAACGCCGAAATGTTTGCGGCGGCGTCCATCACGAACACGCGGTCGTCGACGACGATCGGCGGCGAGGTCAGCCGCGCGCGGCGGGGCGAGGCGTCGCCCACATCCGCCTTCCAGAGCGTGTTCATTTCAAGCGGCGCGGCGAGGTGGTGCAGCGTGTGGTCCGCTTCGCCGCCCGGCTGCGTCCAGGAGGAATTGACGTAGGGCGGCGGCGTCTCGACCGTCATGCTCGAATAGCGCGGATCGGGAGACAGATCGCGCTCCAGCGCCAGGATCGAAATCCGGTCCTCTTCATCGGGCGCATTGGGATCGTCTTCTTCGTCGCCGCTGAAGAGATTGGTGATCGGATTGGAGCCGCAGCCGGCCAGAAAGGCGAAAGCGAAGGCGGCGACAAGGCTGCGCCAGAACGGGGAAAGCTTCATGATCTACTCTTCGTGACTGTGATCGTCATGGTCGTCTTCGGCGGCGCCCGGTTCAACAGCGTCCGCCGTCTCCTCCAACGCTTCTTCCGGCGCATCCCCGTTCGCCGTTGCAGCGTCTTCTCCCGGCGCGGCGGGGTCATCGACTCCGAGGGTGCTCGTAACGTCTTCAAGGCGCAACTCGCCGAAAATGTTCACGCCTGCTCTTGCTTCTTCAGCGAGCTGGGCGAATTCCGTCGCGCGCTCGCGCACGCCTTCGGGCGCATTCATGTCGAGCGATAATTCGTTGAAGGCGACCACAGCGCTTTCGTAATCTTTTTCGTTGAGCGACGCGACGCCGAGAATTTCCCGGGCGTGATAGCTGTAAGCTCCCTCGCCTTCCGCAAGGTCGCCGAGATCGCCCATCACCGCATCGCGCCCGTCATTGAGAGACAGCAGGGCCGCGCGCAATTGCGCAAATTCGCGAAGCCTGCGCGGCGCATCGCCATTCGCAATCTCGCGATAAATCTCGATGGCTCTGAGGCGCTCCCCGCCGGCGGCGTAGGAGTTCGCCTGACGCAACGCCGCAAGCGCGCCATAGCCGCCGCCGTCCTCGGCCACGGCGGCGAGCGCCGTGCGGCCCGCCGTTGGATCCTGGGCGAGAAGATCGACAGCGTTGTCGAATTCAAGCGCCTGCTCCTCGGCGGCCTGGGTGCGCATATGCGACCACCCCTGCCAGCCGGCGACGCCCGCCACGAGCAGGACCGCCCCGACGATCAGCGCCGGCCCGTTATCCCGGAAAAACGCCCATTGGCGCTCTTCTTCAAGCGCCTCATCTACTTCTCTTAACGCGCTGTCTTCGTTGGCCACGTATTGGTCCCTGCCGCTGTTCCGGTTCGTTTCAACCCTTTCCGGATGACCCTGATCCGGAGCGGGCCGGTTCTAACGGCCTTTGAGGCCAGAGGCAACGCGAGCCCCGGGAGCGGGCCGGGCTGGCCAGCCCTGCGCCGAGCCTTGCGCCCAATGGCGGCTTTTTTCAGGCCGCCGCCCGCAGGCCCTTTCTGAGGGCCTCAATAGTCTGGTCGATTTCGGCCCGCCCCATGGTCAGGATCGGCGCGACGGCGAGATTGTCGCCATTGGCGCGGATCGCGACGCCTTCCTCATAGGTCTTGAGAAACACCTCCCCGCCCCGGGCCCCCGGCGCGCCGTCCCGCGCCGCAACCGTGATCCCGGCGGCGAGGCCGATATTGCGGATATCCACGACGTTAGGCTCGCCCTTGAGGGAGTGGACGCCCTCCTCGAAATAGGGCGCCAGCTCGCGGGCGTGTTCGTAAACGCCCTCGGTCCTGAAGACCTCCTGCGCCGCGAGCGCCGCCGCCGCCGCCAGCGGATGGCCGGAATAGGTGTAGCCGTGGAAAAACTCGACGCCTGCCGGCATCGCTTCCATGAAGGTGTCGTAGATTTCCTTCCTGACTATCGCCGCACCCATGGGCACGGCTGCGTTGTTGATCGCCTTGGCGACCGTCACGATGTCCGGCTCGACCCCGTAATGGCTCGCGGCGTTCGGCGCGCCCATGCGGCCGAAGCCGGAGATGACTTCGTCGACGATCAACAAGATGCCGTGCTTCTTCGTCACTTCGCGCAGACGCTTCAAATAATTTTTCGGCGGTATGAAAACCCCGCCCGATCCGGCGAAGGGCTCAACCATCACCGCCGCGATGGTCGAAGCGTCATGCAGCGCGATGATCTCTTCGAGCTGGCTCATGTAAGGTTCAACATCGGCGTCGGGTTCGCCGCGCGTAAAGCTTTGCGTCGCCGGGTCGTAGGGAAAACTCAGATGATCGACGCCGGGCAACAGACTGCCGAAATATTTGCGGTTATTGACCATGCCGCCGACGGAGATGCCGCCGAAACCGACCCCGTGATAACCGTTGACGCGGCCGATAAGGCGGGTGCGCGTCCCCTCGCCTTTGTGGCGCTGATAGGCGATGGCGAGTTTCAGCGCCGTATCCGCCGCTTCCGAGCCGGAATTGACGAAAAACACATGGTCTAGATCGCCAGGAAACTGATCGGCGAGGACATTGGCGAGTTCGAAGATTTTGGGGTGGCCGAAATTGAACGAATTCGAATAGTCGAGCTCGTCTACCTGGGCCTTGATCGCTTCGGAAATTTTCGGATGGCGGTGTCCGAGATTGCAGCACCAAAGCCCTGAAAAGCTGTCGAGGATCGTCCGTCCGTCGCTGGTCTTGTAATAAACCCCTTCGGCGCTTTCATAGATGCGCGGGGACGCCTTGAAGGCTTTATTCGGCGTGAAGGGCATCCAGTAAGACTGAAGCCAGTCATTGCGTCCGGGTTGGGTTTCGTTCGTCATAGTCTTTCGGTCCTACTCAGACAGTTGCATCCAGATGGTCTTGAGCTCGGTGTATTTGTCGAGCGCATGCAAGGAGCGGTCGCGGCCGAAGCCGGATTGCTTGAAGCCGCCGAAGGGCGTGGTGATGTCGCTGCCGTCCCAGCAATTGACCCACACATTGCCCGCGCGCAAAACCCGCGCGGCGCGATGGGCGGTGTTGATATTGCTGGTCCATATGCCCGCCGCAAGCCCGTAAATGGTGTCGTTCGCGATGGTCATGGCCTCGTCGAAATCGTCAAAGCCGATGGCGGAAATGACCGGACCGAAAATCTCCTCCTGGGCGATGGTCATCTTATTGTCGACGCCGTCGAAAATCGTCGGCTCCACGTAAAAGCCGCCGCTTTGCCCATGCGCGCGCTCGCCCCCAGCCAACAAGGTCGCGCCTTCTTCGTTCCCTTTGCGGATATAGCCGAGCACGGTGTTCATCTGCGCCTCGTCGACGAGGGCGCCGAATTTCGTTTCCGGATCGAGGGGATCGCCGGGCGCGAGACCTTTCGCGACGGCGGCGACTTTTTCGAGGAACTCTTTCTTGATGGAGTTCTGCACGAGAAGCCGCGTCCCCGCAGTGCAAACCTGCCCCTGATCGTAAAACACGGCCCAGGCCGCCGCGTCCGCCGCGGCGTCGAAATCGGGGCAGTCTTCCATGACGATCTGGGGGCTCTTGCCGCCGCATTCGAGGCCGACGCGCTTGAGATTCGATTGCGCGGCGTAGCCCATGATCAGCTTGCCCACCGCCGTAGAGCCGGTGAAGACGATCCCATCCACATCCATGTGCAAAGCCAGCGCCTTGCCGGCTTTCGCCCCCTCGCCCGGCACGACATTGAGGACGCCTTCGGGGAGCCCCGCTTCCATAGCGAGCTCCGCCGCGCGCAACATGGAAAGGCTCGCCTGCTCCGCCGGCTTCATCACAACCGAATTGCCGGTCGCCAGCGCCGGGGCGAACTTCCACGAGGCCATCAGAAGCGGGAAATTCCAGGGCGTCACCGCGCCGACGACGCCCAAAGGCTCGCGCACGATCATGGAGACGGCGTTATGGGGCGAAGGCCCAAGCTCGTCATTCACCTTGTCGATGGCTTCGGCGTAGTAGCGCACGGTCTGGATGACGAGCGGAATATCGGCGCTTTTGGTGTTCGCAATGGGCTTGCCCATGTCGAGGGTTTCGATGAGCGCCAGTTCTTCGGCGTGAGCCTCGAGCTTGTCGGCGAAGGCGAAAAGGATCTTCTTTTTCTCGCGCGGCGCCAGCTTGCGCCAATGGCCTGCCTCAAAACTCGCGCGCGCGGCGGCGACCGCGTCTTCAACATCGCCGACGTCGCAGGCCGCAAGACGCGCGATCTCAGCCCCATCAATGGGCGTCACGCATGGCAGGGTCTCGCCGCTTTTCGCAGGGCGGAATGCGCCATTGATGAAGGCGTCGCCGCGCAAGGATACGCCCTGAAGCGCATCAGCGACCGATTTCGAAAATCTCATAACACACCAGTTTGTTGACCGCCGGCCAGGCGGCGGCTCAGAGGAGCTTGCCTGCTTTTCGCTTTTGCGCGTTCTCTTCCTGCCAGGAGAGCATGTTCATCTCGATGAAGAAGAACGCGACCAGCCATAAAAACGCATCCCATGCGTCCCAGGGCTCGCCAAGCATCCACCAGTAATAAGCGCAGACAAAAAGCGTTCCGTAAAACAGCAGTTTCGCGGACTTATAGGCGAAAAAGAACTTCGTGCCGAAAAGCTTCGAGGAATGCAGATAAACCTCAAGCTCAAGCACCGCAACAATGACCACCCAGATGCTGGCGTTGACCACGTCCGTCCAGGCAAGACGGCTGATATTGCTCAAATTCTCCGGCGTCGCCAGGAGATTGGCTTCGGGGTGGAAGTAAGCCTCATCAGCGAGCGTAAGACAGTTGTCAGCCGTGAGCGGCACATAATCGTCAAGCGCGAGGGCGTAGCTGACATTCGTTCCCACCAGCGTGCAGGGATCGGCGCCGGCGTAAGGTTCAAAACCGAGGGGAATCCAGAGCGTCGCGATATAGCCATAAAGCGCATAGAGGATGATCGCGAAACAGATGACGGTCAGGATGTTGATCGTCCACTCCGCCCAGGCCTTGATATGGTCCGGCAGGACGAAGGTCTCGAGCTCAAGCAGCAAGAGAAGCACCAGCCAGGCGGCGGTGTCGATGGAGTCCGTATAGGCGACGATGACGTCGCGCAGGCCCATGCCGTCGCCATAGGTGACGGCGCTGCCTGCAAAGTTTTCGAGGAAGAAGTGACCGGTGTTGACCGCCAGCAGCGCGTAGACCAGATATTTGAAGGCCTGAAAGAGAACGCCGGTTTTAATGATCATAGCCAGTCCGGTTTGGCGCGCCCGTCATACGCAACGGGCGCGCGTTTTCTCAAGTGACGGCGGGCGTCAGCCCCCGAATTCGTAGGTCATCAAGATGCCGAAGGTGCGCGGCCGGCTCGGGCCGAAATAGTGCGCCGGAATAAAGTTCCCGCCTTCCGAAACGCCGTCATAATAAAGCGCGTTGGTGACGTTCTCCACATAACCGATGACGCTCCAGCCCGCATCCGACGCATAACCGTAGCGCAGGGAAAGATCGACATAAGCGTCATTGACCGCGTAATCCGGTTTCAACAATCCGCCATAAGTCTTGGACTGGCCGAAAGCTTCGGCTGACGCTTTCATCGTGCCGCCCGCGACCGGATAGTTGAAGCGCAAGGCCGCTGAAGCAGAGACTTTCGGCACATGGCCGAGCGCGGAGCCTTCGCAATCGAGCGTGCCGTCGCAAAGCGGCTCCGCATTGGTGACGTCGGTGTCTGCATAGGCCCCGGCGAAATAAAGATCGAAATATTCGCCGAGATCGGTGTTGGTGGACGCCTCGAAGCCCCAGCCTTTCACATCGCCGACATTGTCGACAAGAATGCCGCCGCCCGTGCCGGGCACGTTTACCTGGAGGTCTTTGTACTGATAATAATAGACGTTAGCGTCGACGCGCGTCGCGCCGCCGAAGAGCGAACCCTTAACGCCCGCCTCATAGGACCAGACCTTCTCCGGATCGAAGGCGTTGGGCGAAGCATCCGCATTGGTCAGATTGAGACAGCTGTCGTCGAAAGGCCCGCAATAGGTGACGCTCGACGGCGAGATGAAGAAGCTGCCATAGCCGCCGGATTTGAAGCCGCGCGTGGCGCTGGCGAAAAGCGTCCAGTTGTCGCTCGGATAAAAGCGCGCGATGAAACGCGGCGTAAACGCATCCCAGCTCTGCTTGTCTTCGAGCGGTTCAGCCGTCGTGAAGCCGACCCCGAAATAAGGGCCGAGATCGCTCATGACCGGAAGGCCGCTGATGGAGAATTTCTTGACGTCTTTCGAATAGCGGATTCCAACGCCGATATCGAACCTGTCAGACAGCGCCAGCGTGGCGTCCACATAAGCCGCCCAGCCGTGATAGCGCCCGCTGACGGCGTTGCTCTCGACCAGCCCTTCCGGGGTCGAGGTGAATGTGTAGTAGTAATAGGCGAAATAATCGGAGCAGGAGTTGATGCCGTAATAGCTCCAGTAGAATTCGCACATCACCTCTTCATCGGCGCCTTGCGTGAAGAGAACGTCGATTTCTTCATTGTAGAAGCTCGCGCCCGCATACCAGGAGAGCGGCCCGTCGGTGTCGGAAACGACCCGCACTTCCTGCTCGAAATAATTGCCGGTCTGGTCCTGTGCGTAGGCGTTGATCCCGAGCGGCGTGCCGTCGAAATCCTCGGCGTAGTAATAATCGTGATCCTTGTAGCCGGTAAGCGAGGTGATGAACGCGCCGCCGAGATCATAGGTCAGCTCCAGACCAAAGCTCAAAATCTCCGAATCGTCCGCCTCGCCAAGCTGCAGGTCGCTGTCGATGTCGCGCCCGTCGCCGCCGAGGGAAACGCCGAATATATCGACAAGATTATCCCAGCCGGGCCCGCCTTCCGTCGCCCGGTAAACCGATCCCGACTGCTTGCGCTCCTCATATTCCGCCGTGAAAAAAGCCTCAAAAGGGCCGTCGCTGTAGAGCGCCGAGAAGCGGCCCGCATATTTCTCGGGTTCGATCAGCGGGTCGTTGTTCGGGAAAGAGGCGTTATCCACATAGCCGTCTTCATGGCCGCCATAGCCGGCGATGCGCACGGCGAAAACGTCCGACAGCGGAATATTGACCGCGCCTTCGCCAAAGAAGCGGTTGCGCTCGGCGACATCAGCTTCGACATAGCCGTTGACGCCGTCGAAATTCGGCCGCGCCGTATGAACGGAGATAGCGCCGCCGATGGCGTTGCGCCCGAACAGGAACCCTTGCGGACCGCGCAGCACTTCCGCGCGCTCCATGTCGTAAAGGCTCGTCACCACCGCGCCGTTGCGGCCCTGATAAAGTCCGTTCTTGAAAAGGCCGATAGACGGATCGCCGCCGGCGCCGAAATCATTGGTGAGAATGCCGCGCATGGACAGCGTGTCGATGAAACTGTCCGCGGAGTTGCCGGTGACCCCCGGCGTGAATTTCACGAGGTCCTTGACGTCGTCGAGATTGACCTCGCGCGTGAACTCGCCGGACAGCGCCGTGATCGCCAGCGGCACATCCTGAATCGATTCAGCACGTTTCTGGGCGGTGACGATGATCTCGTCCTGCGCCAGCGTCGCCTGCGAGGCGAACATCGCGCCTGCGGAACAGCCGGCAAGCAACATCTTTTTATGAAGTCCGGTCGGTTTCATTTTAGACCCCTCCTGATGGCGCCGGGCGGCGCGAATCGGCGCGGATGCGCGCCGCGATTCCAGTCGCAAATTCGTAACAATAAAGCCGGATTCTCACAATAAAGAGTGCGTTTTCGCGATCCCAAACGGGACTTTTTTTGCTGCAACGCGACGAAAATATCACGCCCGGCATGCGCACCGCCAAAATATCACCCAATATAAACAAAAGGTTACCACTCACACCCTTTTACCCAAGGTGAGTTTGGAGCAATCCCAAGTCGTCAAATTATGTGATCACATCTATTTCGCGTCTGCAAGTCCGCAGACGCCCGCCGCCTCAATCTCGGCGCGCATGGGCGCAAGCTCGGCCTCATAGCGCCGCCACCGCCCCACGGACCGGCTGTGCGGTTTTTCGCGGACCTGAACGGCGCTGGCCGTCGCCACTGCGCCCTTTTGTTCATGGAAGGCAAGGCACTGCTCTTCCCAGTCGAGCCCCAGAAAATCGATCAGCCGGCGCGCATGCGGCTCTGTGTCAGCGACCGTTTCCTCATAGGAAATGTCGAGGAAACGCCCCGGAAAGAGCGCGCGCCAGTGATCCATCAGTTTCAGATAGCGCGCATGATGGCGCGCCATTTCAAGCTGGTCGTAGGAATGGAAATAGGCTTCGGCGAAAAGCTGTTTGAAGCTCGCAAAGCAGCTGTCCATGGGATTGCGCGTCAGGTGAACGATGCGGGCGTTCGGCAGCGCGGCGAGGATCAGCGGAATATAAAAATAGTTGCCCGGCAGCTTGTCGACAAAGCGCGGCGCGCCTTTGCGCATCACCGCGGACGCGCGCAGATATTCCTTGCCCAGCGCCGCCGCATCCACCCGCGCCGACGCCTCGATGGCCTCCGGCGCAAAGCGGTCGGAAAAAGCGCCCTCCGACAAGCGCCGCACGGAAAGGCCGAACTGCTGCAACTCGCCTGCGGATTCGGCCATGGAATGGCTCGTAATGATGCGCTCGATCAGCGTCGTGCCGGTGCGCGGCTGGCCAACGACAAAGATCGCCGACGGATCGACATGGCCTTCGCGCTTTTCCGCCGCCCAGTCCGCCGTAAAGGTGGATTTTATGGCCTCAAACCGAGCTTCATCGGCTTTTTCGTCATAGTCGAGAGTCGAGCGTTTCGCCTTGGCGCCAAGGTCGAAGGCCGCGAACGCCTTCGCCCATGCCTCGCAGTCTTCATATTCCTTGCCGGCGCCGTAGGCGAGGAAGGCGCGCGAATGCGGATCGCGCGCGGCGGCGGCCTTTTCCATCAGCCTATCCGCGCGCGCCGGGTCTTCGGCCTTTTTGACGGAAGACAACAGCCATTGCGCCTGGGCGATGTCTTCATTGCCGCGCAGCAGCGCCGTCAGCGTATCTTCCGCCGCGTCCGTCTCGCCGAGGAAGGTGAGCGCCGTCGCAAGATTGACTTTGTAGACCGGCCGGTCCGGCGCTTTTTCGATAGCGCGCTGATACCAGTCTTTCGCCGCCGTCTGATTGCCGAGAGATGAGGACACCATGCCGATGAGGTCGGCGACCGCCGCGTCGCCGTCGAAAGCAGCTTTCGCCTTCTCAACCGTCTGCTCGGCGCGAGCCGGCTGGCCGAGGCGCATGAAGATCTGCGCCAAATGCCCCCAGGCGGCGGCGTGATCCGGCTTGATCTTCGTGACCGAGCCGAAGGCGCTGACAGCCGTTTTGTAGTCTTTCATGTCCGCGGCGACGAGCCCGACGAGGAAATGCGCCTCCGGATTGGCGCGGTCGAAGGAAAGCGCGCGCCGGCAGAACTCGGCCGCCCTTTTCGGCTCGCCGGCGTTGAGCGCCGCGAATCCTTCCCGCAGCGCCGCTGCGATTTCGGCGTTCCTGTCGCTCACCGGAGCCTGCCTTGCGGCGTCATCACAAAAATCAGCCTTTTCACTTGTGATCACATCCGATGGCGATCATCATGCGCGCCATGATGCAGAATTCGCGGAGGGAGGAAAGCCTCGCCGCCGCGACCCCGGATCGGGGCAAAACATCGGGGCAAAACCATGAAAACACGTCTTTCTCTCAGCCTTTGCACAGCCGCACTCCTGTCCCTCGCCGCCTGCGGCGGACAGGAAAGCGCGCCCGCACCAGAGGGCGCCAGCGGCGCGTCCGGCGACGCGAAAGACATCCTCTTCACCAATGGCCGCATCTACACCGCCAATCCCGACCGGGAATTCGCCGCCGGCATGATCGTCAGCGGCGACGAAATCGTCGAGCTTCTCGGCGAGGACCGGCTCGGCGCGATGATGGACGAAGACGGCTATGAGGTCGTGGACCTTCAGGGCCGCCTCGTCCTGCCCGGTCTTCACGACGCGCATATACACCCGATCAGCGCCATGCCGGTGCCCACCTGCACGCTCGAAAACGCGCCCATGACGCTGGCGGAAATCGCCGATTACGCCGCCGACTGCACGGCGCGTCCCGACATGGCCGAAGACGACTGGCTTGTCGTCATGTCGTGGAACTTCGCCGCCGGCAACCAGCCGGGCGAGCGCTTCGCGAGCGTGCGCGAAGCGCTCGACTTCGTCTCTATGGAAAAGCCGGTGATCCTGCGCGGCAGCGACGGCCATCATTATGCTGTGAATTCCGTTGCGCTCGCCCGCGCTGAAAACGCCGAGGGCGAAGTCGTCGGCTTTTCCAAAGACACGCTATCGAGCGAGTTTCCCGATCTCGCGCCCTATATCGGCGTCGACGAAACCGGCGAGCCCAACGGGCGCCTGACGGAAGCTTACGCGCTGGAGGCCATCGGCGCGGGCAGCCTGCTCGAAGCCGGCATGGAAAAGCGCCGGGCTTCGCCGGAGCTGTTGATGGACGTCACCCTCCCCCGCGGCATCACCGCCTTCCTCGATGCGGCCGCCGATCCGGAAAGTCTCGATATTTACGACGCGCTGCTCGACAAGGGCGAATTCCATGCCCGGGCGCATCTGGCGCTTTATTTCGACCCCGGCGCTTATGCCGGCGAAGACGGAACGGTCGATTACGGCGCGCTTCTGGGCGAGGCGAAAGCGATCCGGGAGAAATACGCCGCCGAGCCGCTGCTGGAAGCAGACTTCCTGAAGCTGTTCGCGGACGGCGTTCTTGAGGGCGATCCCCTGTCCGATCCGCCGACGCTCCCCAACGGCGCCTTTTCCCATGACTATCTGCAACCGATTTACGAATGGGACGAGGAAGCGCAGTGGGTGAAGATCGCGGGCTATGTGGACACAGACAGCGCGCTTTGCGTCGAAACCCGCGCGCAGATCGCCGCCGGCGAAACGCCGGATGCGGCCGCGTTCAAGGCCGAGCACGGCTATCACCCCTTGCAATGCACGCAGTCGAACGGCGTTCTTCAGCATCCGGAAGACATGATCATGGACTATGTCCGCGAAGGCGATGCGGCGGACTTCACCTGGCACATTCACGCCATCGGCGACCGCGCCGTGCAAACGTCGCTCGACGCCATCGAGGCGGCGCAGGCCGAAAACGCCACGGACCACAAGCATATCATCACGCATTTGCAGGTGGTGCGTCCGGAAGACCAGGCGCGCTTTGCGCAAAACGATATCTACGCCTCTTTCACCTTCGCCTGGGCGTCCTCGGACGGTCAGTACGACACCACGGTCATTCCTTTTGTTGACCGCGCCGACGGACCCGAAGGCCTCTACAATCCGGACGGCTATTATTTTCAGAACGCCTATCCCGCCGCCGCAATCAAGGCCGCCGGCGGCATGCTGATCGCCGGCTCCGATGCGCCGGTGGACACCATCGACCCGCGCCCCTTCGTCAACATCGAAGGCGCCGTCAACCGCGCCATCTTCGGCCCGCCGCCGCTCAATGAGGCGCAGGCGATCTCGATCTACGATGCGGTCGACGCCTATACGATCAATGCGGCGAAAGCCCTGAAACAGGCGGATGTCACAGGCTCGCTCGAACCCGGCAAAAAGGCCGACTTCGCCATTCTCGATCAGGACATTTTCGCGCTCGCCGAGAGCGGCGACGCGGACAAAATCAGCGACACAAACGTGCTCGAAACCTGGTTCGGCGGCGAAAAGGTTTACTCTTCGGCAGAATAGCCGCGGGCGATATTGGTCATGCCTTGCTTGATGTCGTCGCGAATGGCGGTCTCGAGCTTTTTGGCGTCTCCGGCGCGCAAGGCCTCGACGACTTCCTTGTGCTGGTCGTCTTCGAGCGCCGCCGTGCCGAGCCGCCCGATCACAACGCGCATGAACGGACCGGTCTGAAGCCAGAGGCTTTCCACGAGACCGAGATAGACCGGGGCGTCTGCGGCCTCGTAAAGCGTAAAGTGAAATTCGCTGTTCAGCCGCGCATAGGCGGCGCTGTCGCCTTGCTTGATCGACTTGTCGAGCGTTTCGTCAATATCGAGAAGCTTCGCCGCGAGCTTTTCGCGCGCATTTGCATCACCGTCGAGCGCGGTCAGGGCGCGCGCCGCCAGCGCCGGTTCTAGGGCGAGGCGCGCATCGCTAAGCTCGCTCAGTTTTTCCGGGGTCATCTGCGCCACGGCGACCCGCCGCGTGGGCGTGAATTCGAGGGCGCCGAGCGCCGCAAGCTGGCGGATCGCTTCGCGGGCCGGCATGGCGCTGACTCCGAACTCAGCCGCCAGCGAACGCACAGAAAGGGCCCGCCCCGGCTCAAGCTGACCGGACATGATCGCCCAGCGCAGGCGTTCATAAACCGTTTCATGCACGGCGGCGCTGCGTCCGCCAGCATCTGTCTTCGGCGCGCCAGACGTCACAATCCGCAAAGGCGCTTTTGCAGCCGTCACCGGACCCTTTTTCTCCCTCGTGATCTCGCCTTTCCAGACCATAGGGCTTCACCCTCCAAAGGAAAGGCAAAACTGAGTAAACCAAACTGAAACCATCCGCTTCTGGGGACTTGCGGAAATGAAAGGGCCGCCGTATTTTGTGATCACGTTTGAGCCGCGAGCGTTCTTTCGTCTTTCGTTAGGCCGGTTTTTGGTAGATTGATCGGCGCAAGACCGCCGCCTTCACGGCCTCTCCTTTCGAAGCCTAACGGAGCGGGACGAGCCGGACGGTCAAAAAACAATAGCAGGCGTTTCGCGCCGGCCCTTATGAGCCGCGCGCCAGCGCTCAAGGTGAATTATGGAGCTGAATGAACTGAAGGAATGGATGCGCGAGCGCCGCATCGGCGACGTGTCCTGTCTGACGCCGGACATGAGCGGCAATGCGCGCGGCAAGAACATGCTGCCGGGCCTGTTCCTTTCAAGCCTCGAAAACAAGAGCCTTCGCATTCCCGAAGGCACCTATACGATCTCCGTTCACGGCGAGATGATCTATAACGATCATGTGCCCGGCACCGAGCGCGATCTCGTGCTGGCGCCGGATCTCGACACGATCCATCTGGCGCCGTGGAACACCGACGCCACCATGGCGGTGATCTGCGATGCGTTCACGGACCAGGGCGAGCCGTTCAAGATGGCCCCGCGTCAGGTGCTGCGCAATGTCGTGGAGCTTTATCACCAGAAAGGCTGGACGCCGATCGTCGGGCCGGAAGTCGAATTCTATCTCATCGCGCGTTTCAACGACGTGGTGCTGGAGCCGCGCGCGCCCGACGGCGCCTCAGGGCTTCGCGAATTCGGCCAGCATGTTTATTCCCTCGACGCCATCGACGAGTTCGACAAGCTGTTCGAGGAGCTCTACCAGTTCTGCGACATCCAGCATATCGACCTTGAAACGCTGATCCACGAAGACGGGCCCTGCCAGTTCGAGGTGAACATCCGCCACGGCGAGGCGATGAAGGTCGCCGACCAGCTTTTCCTGTTCAAACGCCTCGCCCGTCAGGTCGCCAAACGTCACGGCATGTTCGTCACTTTCATGGCGAAGCCTTATGCGGATGAAAGCGGCTCCTCGATCCACCTTCACCAGAGCGTTGTTGACCGCAAGACCGGCAAAAATATTTTCGCCGACAAGGAAGGCGAAGATTCGGCGACCTTCCGCCACTTCATCGGCGGACTTCAGGCGCACCTCCCTGCCGCGATGCCGCTCTTTGCCCCCTACACCAACTCCTTCAACCGCTTCGAAGCCTATATGAGCGCGCCCACCAACACCCATTGGGGGCGCGAAAACCGCACGGTGGGATTGCGCGTGCCGTCAAGCGGACCCGAAGCCCGGCGCGTCGAAAACCGCATCTCCGGCGCCGACATCAATCCCTATCTCGCCATCGCCGCCTCGCTGGTCTGCGGATACGCCGGCATGGTCGACAAGATCGAGCCGCGCGCGGAATATGTTGGCCAGGGCTATGACGACAGCGACAGCCCGCTGCCTGCAACCTTGACGGAAAGCATCGATACTTTTTCCGAATCCGACGCCCTCAAAAAATATCTCGGCGAAGGCTTCGTCGACACCTACGCCGCGATCAAGCATTCCGAATTCGAACACCGCTCCAGCGTGCTCTCGCCCTGGGACGTGCGGTATCTGATGGTCAATGTGTAAGCCATGAAAACCAATCTCGACATCAAGGCGCTCGACAGCGCGCACCATCTCCACCCCTTCACGACGCATCATGAACTGCGCGAGACGGGCCCCCGCGTCATTACCCGCGCCGATGGCGTTTACATCTATGACGAGGATGACAACGAGATCATCGACGGCATGGCGGGACTGTGGTGCGTCAATATCGGCTATGGCCGCCAGGAGCTGGTGGACGCCGCCGCCGAGACCATGAAGACCCTGAGCTATTACAATCTCTTCTTCCAGACGACGACGCCCTATGCGGCGAAGCTTGCCGATCTCATCGCGGAAAAGACCCCCGAAGGGCTCGACCAGATCACTTTCGGCAGCTCCGGGTCCGAAGCCGTCGACACGGCGATCAAGCTGATCTGGTATTACTGGAATCTCGAAGGCAAGCCCGACAAGAAAGCCATCATCTCGCGCGAGCGCGCCTATCATGGCTCGACCGTCGCCGGGGCAAGCCTTTCCGGCCTGCCTTTCATGCAAGGGATTTTCGACCTTCCCCTGCCGCGCTTCCATCATGTGGGCCCGCCGCCGCATTATTATGAGTATGCGCAAGACGGCGAGAGCGAACGCGATTTCGGCCTGCGCTGCGCAAAAGCTGTCGAGGACAAGATCCTCGAGCTTGGACCGGAGAATGTCGCGGCCTTTGCGGGCGAACCCGTCATGGGCGCCGGCGGGCTGATGCTCCCGCCGGAAGGCTACTGGCAGGAGATCGAACGCATCTGCCGGAAATACGACATCCTGTTATGGGCCGATGAAGTGATCTGCGGCTTCGGGCGCACGGGCGAATGGTTCGGCTGCCAGAAATACGGCTTCACGCCGGACATCATGACCATGGCGAAAGGCGTCACCAGCGGATATGTGCCGCTCTCCGCCGTGGCGATGAACAAGCGCATGTCGGACCCGATCATCAACGCCGATACGGAAATGGCCCACGGCTTCACCTATTCCGGCCACCCGGTCGCCGCCGCCGTCGCCATCCGCAATATCGAGCTTCTCGACGAGCTCGGACTTGTAGGCGCACGCGGCGCGGAAATCTCCCGCTATTTCCAGGCAAAACTGAAGACGCTCGACGATCATCCGCTCGTGGGGCAGACGCGCGGCGTCGGCCTTCTGGGCGCCCTGGAAATCGTCAAGGACAAGAAAACGAAAGCGCGGTTCGAACCCGGCGGTCATGCCGGCCTCACCTGCCGCAATCATTGTTTCAATTCCGGCGTCGTGATGCGCGCCGTGGGCGACGCCATGTTCCTGTGCCCGCCGCTCGTCATCTCGGAAGCGGAAATCGATGAGATGTTCACGCGCATCCGCCGGGCCCTCGACCTGACGGCGAAGGAACTGGACGTCTGAGCGCATCATGGCCAATGAAGAAAGACACAAAGACCTTGAAGAGATGAAAGCGCGCGCCGAAAAATTTTTCGGCGCGACGCCCGATCTCAAATTCGTCGATGTCTTTCTCTCCGACCTCAACGGCGTCTTGCGCGGCAAGCGCCTGCCCGCCGCCGCGGCCCTCAAACTCTTCGACAGCGGCCTCAGGATGCCGCGCTCGCTGATCGGCGTCGATGTCTGGGGCTATGACGTCATGGAGAACGGCCTTGTTCTCGAAACCGGCGATGTGGACGGGCTCTGCTTCCCGGTCGGCGCCGGTCTTTCCCCCTGCCCCTGGGCGGACGAGCCCGCAGCCCAGGTCATGCTGATGATGGGCGATGAAGACGGCGGGGCGTTTCCCGCCGACCCCCGGCAATTGCTGATCGACATGAAAGCCCGCCTCGCGGCCCGGGACCTTCACCCGGTCGCGGCGCTGGAGCTTGAATTCTATCTCTTGTCACAGGAATCCGACGAGCTAGGCCGCCCGCTGACCCCGAAATCCGCGGCGACCGGGCGGCGCATCAGCGACGCGCGCATGTATGCGATGTCGGAGCTCGACGCCTACGGACCGTTCTTCAGCGATCTTTACGCCGCCTGCGACGCGCAAGGCATCGATCTCGGCGCGGCGATCGTCGAAGGCGGCGCCGGACAGTTCGAAGTCAACCTGATGCACCAGCTGGACGTCGTCGCCGCCGCAGACCAGACCGTCCTCTTCCGCCGGACGGTCAAAGGCGTCGCCGCGAAACACGGGCTGATCGCCACTTTCATGGCCAAACCCTTCGGCGATCTCGCCGGCAACGGCCTGCATGTTCATATGAGCATGCTCGACGGCAAGGGCGCGAATGTCTTCGCCGGCAATGACGAGAAAGGCTCCGCGCTTCTCGAGCAGGCGATTGCAGGCCTGCTTTGCGCAGCGCCCGAGGCGATGATTTTCCTTGCGCCGCATCTCAATTCCTACCGCCGGTTTCAGGATGCGAGCCACGCCCCGACTTCCCTCACCTGGGGCTATGAAAACCGCACGGCGGCGATCCGTGTGCCGAATGACGCAAGCGCCAACCGCCGCTTTGAATTCCGCATCGCCGGCGCCGACGCCAACCCCTATCTTTTGCTGGCGGCGCTGCTTGCGGGCGTCCTGCATGGCGTTGAAAGCAAGCTGACGCCGCCGCCCGAAACCCAAGGCAACGCCTATGAATCCGGCGCGGAGAAAGTTCCGGCCTCCTGGGAAGGCGCGCTCGAAGCCTTTTCACAGGGGAAAATTCTGGCGCCCGCCTTCGGCGATCTCTTCTCGCAGGTTTACGGCGCGCTGAAACGCCAGGAAATGCAAAAGGCGAATGAGCGCGTCACCGATTTTGAATACGATTCCTACCTTCAGGCGTTCTGACGCTGGACCTTATGCAAGCAAGACAAGCCCACGCTCCTTCCTATTACGCCGCCAGCGCGCAGACCGCGCCGGACCGGCCCGTTCTCAGTGAAGACATCGAAACCGAGATTGTCATTGTCGGCGGCGGTTTCACCGGCGTCGCCTCGGCCTTGTCGCTCGCCGAACGCGGCCATTCGGTCGTTCTGCTCGAAGCCAACCGCATCGGCTGGGGCGCCTCCGGCCGCAATGGCGGTCAGGTTCTGGGCGGCTGGTCCGGCGAAGGCGAACTCGTCAAACAGATGGGCCCGAAGGCGGAGGAATTTCTCTGGAAGACGCGCTATCTCGGCAATGAGATCGTCGAAGCGCGCATGCAGAAATACGACATCAAGTGCGACTATGTGCGCGGCGCGGCGACGGTCGCGCTGAATGCGCGGCAAATGAAGGCCCTCGAAGAAGAGTTCGCCGATTACGCCGAACACGGCATGGACGGGGTCGTCGAACTGGCGGACGGCCCCGGCTTGCGCAAGCACATGGCCACGGACGCTTATGTGGGCGGCCTGATCGACCATCGCGGCGCCCATTGCCACCCCCTGAACCTGCTTCTCGGCGAAGCGGCGGCGGCGGAGAAGAACGGCGTCAAAATTTTCGAAGGAACGCCCGTCACCGCTGTCGACCACGGTCCCGCGCCGGTCGTCCATACCGCCAACGGCAAGGTCTCAGCCAAATATGTGATTCTCGCGGGCAACGCCTATCACATGCTCGAAAAGGAAAAACTCTCCGGCTACATGCTGCCGGCGAAAACCTACGTCATCGCCACTGAACCCTTGAGTGACGACCTGGCGGAAGAACTGCTGCCCAGCAATCTCGCAATCTGCGATTCCAACTGGGTGCTCGACTATTTCCGCCTCACCGGCGACCGGCGGCTTCTTTTTGGCGGACGCTGCACCTACTCCAACCGCGATATCGATGACATCGAAGGCGAGCTCGCGCCGCGCATGCGCCGGATATTTCCTCAGCTGAAAAATACGCGGGTCGAATTTTCATGGGGCGGCGTTATCGGCATCCCGCTGAACCGCGTGCCGCTCATCGGCAAGGTCAGCGACAATGTTTTTTATGCGCAAGGCTATGCCGGGCACGGCGTGAATTGCGGGCATATTGTCGGGGAAATGTTCGCCGACGCCGTTCGCGGCAAGGAAACGGGCATTGATCTTTTCGATGAAACCAAGCATTTTCGCATTCCTGCGGCGGACATCGTAGGCGGACCGATGCTTGCGCTCGGCATGAGCTGGTACCGGATGCGCGACGCGCTCGGCGTTTAGAAACGCTCGCCGCTTTCGACTGATTATTCCTGTACGGATTTTTTCACAAGAATGTGATCGCGGGGGCGTCCGTTCTCTCGCATTCGCAAAAAGCCGCCCTGGCGCGGCCCGCCGACGGCGGATTCAGTTTGCGCCTGCTGCGAAAAGCGGGCACGATGGCCGCTGGGAAATTTGAGGTTGCGATGGACGGATCAGCGGCGCCCGGCGCGAGCCCGCCTTCACTGGAACTCTCGACAAATCAGTTTCAATTGCTGGCGGCCTCGCTTCGCCAGGATACCGAGAAGCGGCTGGCGGAGCTTCTGCCCTTTAATCCGGACAATCAGGGGTTGAGAGGGGCCATTGCCCATGGGGCGTTTTCCCCAGGCAAAAGACTGCGCCCGATCATGACCATGCTCGCCTGCCGGCAATGCGGCGGCGACGCAGCGGAAGCCCTCGACGCCGCTTGCGCGGTTGAAATGATCCACGCCGCCTCGCTGATCGTCGACGACCTGCCTTGCATGGACGACGCGCATCTGCGCCGGAACGGGCTCGCCACCCATGTGGCTTATGGCGAGGGCGTCGGCATTCTCGCCTCCATCACGCTCGTCAACGAAGCTTTTCGCACGCTTGCGAAAATGGACGGCGTCGATCCGCAACGGCGTCTCATCGCGACGGAAAAGCTCGCCGACGCCATTGGCGTTGACGGTCTCGCCGGCGGACAGGAAAGCGATCTCTCCCGCACCGGCGGCGCGCCGCATGGCGGCATGCGCGAGGTCGAGCAAAGCCACCTTGAAAAGACCGGCGCCCTGTTCTCCGCCGCCGCCGGCATTGGCGCCGTCATCGCCGGGGCGCGCACCATCGAGATCGACGCCATGGAGCAGTTCGGCGCCGCGCTCGGCCTCGCCTATCAGACCTTCGACGACGTCATCGACGCCGAATGCGACGAAAGCCAGACCGGCAAGGATTCCGGCAAGGATGAAAACCGCACCACCGTCGTCACCTTGATGGGCGCGCGCAAGGCGAATATGACGGCAAGCCACTGGATCGACGAAGCGGTCAAGGCGGCGAACCGCGTCGATTGCGGCGCCGGGGCGCCGCTCGCCGATCTTGCCCGCGCCGTCGAAGCGAAATTCAAGGCGCTGACCAAGAAAGCCTGACGCGCATCATGGACGCCCTCGCCTTCATTGCAGTTCTGATCGGTTTCATCCTCCTGATGGAGACGGTCGCCTGGATCACCCATAAATATGTGATGCACGGCTTCTTGTGGTCCTTACACAAATCCCATCATGAACCCCGCGAAGGGGCGTTCGAGAAAAACGACTGGTTCGCCGTCTTTTTCGCGATCCCTTCCATGGTGCTGATGTATTTCGGCGTCCACGGAACGCCGCTGGCGCTGGCGGCAGGCCTCGGCATTCTCGGCTACGGCCTCATCTATTTCTTCTTTCACGACATTCTCGTGCATCGCCGGATCGATTTCGGCCTGAGACCGAAAAAAGGCTATCTCGCCCGCGTCGTGCAGGCGCACCGGCTACATCACGCCGTCGAAGGCAAGCATGGCTGCGTTTCTTTCGGCTTCATTTTCGCGCCATCGCCGCAACGCTTGAAAACAATGCTTGCCGCAACGCAGGACAAGACCATGCGCACGCCGGCGAAAGCTTAATAAAAAGACCGCTCATCCCCGCGCAGGCGGGGGTCCAGCCCACCCGTGTTGATTTCAAAATATGGATTCCCGCTTTCGCGGGAAAGAGCGGACACAAGTTAGCTTCTCGAAGGCCTTGTCCAAAGATCGCCGCGCGGCCTTAAAGGACGCCTGCGCAAGAACGCCGCCTGCGCGCCGCTTGCAGCCATGCCCGACGCGGCGAGCCATAATTTTCTCGGATTGGATATGACTGTGCGTTTGTCCCATGCAGCGGGCCCAAGCCTTTCAACCTTGCGTCCGATCTCGCGATAGACATTGCGCGCGGCGAGCACCGCCGCCGCAGCGCGCATGGGCAAACGCCGCGCGCCCTCTCTCGATGAATCGTAATAGCGGTCGGCTTCCCTCAGCACCTTCGCAACGACGGAGGCGATCGCATTACGGTTCGCGGGGTCGCGCAAGGCTTCCGGCGTTCCCGGCACGCCGGCCTGCTTCAACCAGTCGAGCGGCAGGTAGATCCGCCCGCCTTCTGCGTCATCGACGACATCGCGGCAGATATTGGTGAGCTGAAAGGCGAGCCCGAGATCGCAGGCGCGGTCGAGCGTTTCTTCGTCTTCAGGCGAGACACCCATAACAATCGCCATCATCACCCCGACGACGCCGGCGACGCCGTAGCAATAGTCCATCAGCGCATCGAGCGTTTCATAAGTCCGGCCTTCGGCGTCGTGGGCGAAGCCGTCGAGGAGGTCCATGGGATAGGCTTCGGGAATGCGCCGGCGCGCGGCGACGCCCGAGAACCCGTCGAAGGCGGGAACCCTGGTGCGCTCCCCGTTCAGCGCCATCTTCGTTTGCGCGCGCAACAACTCCAGCCGGTTGTGCATGTCTTCGCGGGAAAGTCTGCCGTCGGGCGCGTCGCCGCCGAGCGTCTGTCCGTCAATCACATCGTCGCAATGACGGCACCAGGCATAAAGCATGTGGACATCAGCTTGCATCGCCTTGCCAAACAGCAAAGAGGCGAGCGCGAAACTTTTCGATCCTTTGGCGATGCTCTCCGCGCCATGCTCTGCAAGCCGCGCTTCCGTCTCCGCGGCGGTCACTATTGCGCGGCCTTGATCGCGGGGGCCAGGTCCTCCAGCATCAGGCTCGCCGTCGCTTTCGCCGAGCCGACGACGCCTGGCACGCCGGCGCCCGGATGCGTGCCGGCGCCCGCGAAATAGAGATTGGGAATTTTATCGTCGCGGTTATGGGTGCGGAAATAGGCCGATTGCGTCAGGATCGGCTCGATGGAGAAGGCCGATCCCGCATGGGCGTTCAATTCGGTCTCGAAATCCGCGGGCGTGAAGATATGGCTCGTCACGAGGTCCTCACGCAGGCCCGGTATGTAGCGCTTTTCGAGATAGTCGAGGATGCGGTCGCGATATTTTGGCCCTTCCACCGCCCAGTCGATATCCGCCTTTTCGAGATTAGGCACCGGCGCCAGGGCGTAAAAAGTCGAGCAGCCTTCAGGCGCCAGCGCCGGGTCGGTCTTGGTCGGCATGTGCAGATAAAGCGAGAAATCCTCGGGCAGGTCGGGGCCGGAAAAGATCTCCGAAATCAGTTCACGATAGCGCGGCCCGAACAGGATCGAGTGATGCGCCAGATGGTCATGCTTTCGTTTCAGGCCGAAATAGGCGACGAACAGCGAATTGGAAAAGCGTTTTCCTTTCAGCGTCCGGCCCATCTGCGCGCCGCGCGCATCCTTGCCGAGAAGCTTGTCGTAAGTGTGCACGATGTCGGCGTTGGACGCCACGGCGTCAAAGCGCTCGCGGCGCCCGTCTTCCAATACGACCTCATCAATGAGCCCGTCTTTCGTGATCAGTTCCGCCACAGGCGCGTTCAGATAAATCTTGCCGCCGAGATCGGTGAAAAACCGCGCCAGTCCCGACACCAGCGCGCCGGTGCCGCCACGCGGGAACCACACGCCCCATTTGCGTTCCAGCGCGTGAATAAGCGCATAAATGGACGAGGTCTTGAACGGATCGCCGCCCACAAGCAGCGTGTGAAAGCTGAAAGCCTGACGCAGTTGCGGGTCCTTGATGAAATCGGAGAGCCGCCCGTAAACGCTGCGGAAACTTTGCAGTTGCGTCAGTTGCGGCGCGACGCGGATCATCGACCAGAAATTGAGGAACGGCACGGCCCCGAGCTTTAAATAGCCTTCCTCGAAAACCTTTTCGGAGAATTCGTAAAACCGCTTGTAGCCTTCGAGGTCTTCCGGGTTCTTCGCCTCAATCTGTTCGTATAGCCGTTCCTCGTCGCTGCAATAGTCAAATGTGTAGCCGTCTTCCCAGCAAAGCCGGTAGAACGGATCCACATTGATGAGCTCCACATAATCGGAAAGCTGGCGGCCCGTCAGCGCGAACAGTTCTTCCAGCGCGGACGGGTCGGTGATGACCGTCGGCCCCGCATCGAACGTGAAACCGTCTTGCTTGTAGACATAAGCGCGCCCGCCCGGCATGTCGCGCTTTTCAAAGATCGTCGTCTGAACGCCCGCCGATTGCAGCCGGATGGCGAGCGCCAGTCCGCCAAATCCCGAACCGATGACCGCCGCTTTCTTGACTTCGCCCATGCGTTCCTATCCGTTTTCCATCACGCTTTGTTCGCGCATCACGCCCGCCGCCTTGAAGACCGGCACCGGCGGCTTGCCCATCAGGATGCGCGCCCTGTCAGCAAAACTCGACCGCCCCGCATAAAACCGTTCGATCAGCGGCAGGGGCATTTTATAGAACCGTTGAAGCACGCCGTAACGGTTTTCGGGCGACGCTGCGAGAAACAACATGCGCGTCAGAAAGCGATAAAAACTGCGTTCGCGCCAGACCCGCGTCGAATAGCCTCTGGTCACATTATAGAGAGCAGGCGCGGAAAGGTCGTCCTGCCCGGCGATCTCAAGCGCCAGCGCAACGGCGTCCGGCAGCGAATAGCCGGTTAGCGGATGAAACAGTCCGGCGCGCATGCCGCCCCGCGCCACGGCGCCGTCGACATCTTGCAGCTTTTCATCCCAAAAGCCGTCGATGTCGCCGCCGAGCGCGATCGGCAACACGCCCTCTTCCTCGCGGATAATTTCGTCGATGCGCCAGCCTTGAGCCGCCGCGTAACCGGCGATCTCCTTGCGAAAGACTTCGACCGGCAGGTCGGGGCCATCCGCATAGCGCGTATCCTCGATCAGCACGGTGCGTTCGTCGAAAGGAAGCACATAAATGAAACGATAGCCGTCGAGCTGCGGCACGGTGGCGTCCATGATGATCGGCGCGTCGAGGCCATGCGGCGCGGCGAGCCGCAACTCCTGGCCGACAAATTTCTGGAAGCCAAGCTTCAGATGCGGCGATGAAACGCCGCCGCGACAGTCGAGCACGGCGTTGGCGCGGATGGTTTCGCCGGAGCTTAACGTGACGGTTTCGGGCGCGGCTTTCTCAACGGAACCGCCGAGCACAACGCTTGCGCCGAGCGCTTCCATCAGCACGTCATGAAACCGCGATGAGGCGATGGAATTGTAGCCGGTGGATAGGCGGCGTTCATAAGCCGGGAATTTCACCTGCTGCGCCGGCCAGCGACAGGAGATCAGCAGTTCGATGAGCGCCATGCCCTCAGGCGTCAGGTCCGTGTCATGAAACGACCAGGTGTGCTCGCCGCCGAGCCGCGGCCCCGCCTCGATCAGCTTGACGGACAAATCCGGCCGGCGGCGCTTGAGCGCGAGCGCCGCAAGGCCCCCCGCCAGGCCGCCGCCCAATATCGCCAGATCAATGTCGCTCATGCCGGTTTTCGGCTCCTTGCCTTCGATGACAGTCTAACGGAATTTCGCTAGAAGTCGCTGATGAATTGGCTTTCCGACATCAGCGCTGGCGAGCTGGCGTTCACCTACGCCGCGCTCACCGCGATCATCTGGGCGCGCTATTTCGCGGTCGCCGGGCTCTTCTACTGGCTGTTATGGGGTCGGCCCGAAGAAAAGGTCCGGGCGACGCGCCTGTCGCCGGTGCGGCCGACGCGGAAAATCGTGTCCTTCGAAATCCGCATGTCGCTTCTGTCGTCGCTGATTTACGCCGCGCCTGGCGCGATCGTCATCGAGGCGTTCAAACATGGCGGCACGGCGATCTATACGGAGATGAACGGGATCGGCGACTGGCTGTGGGCGCCCGTTTCCGCCTTCCTCTATCTTGCGATCCATGACGCGTATTTCTACTGGTCGCACCGGGCGATGCATCACCCGAAACTGTTTCGCGCCATGCATCTCGCCCATCACCGCTCGCGCCATCCGACGCCCTGGGCGGGCTTTTCCTTTCACCCCTGGGAGTCGCTCATCAGCGCCTGGCCGCTGCCGCTCGCGACGTTTTTCATCCCGATCCATGTGGGGGTCGTCTTCTTCCTGCTGATCTTCATGACCGTCGTCAGCATCACCAATCATGCAGGCTGGGAAATCCTGCCGCGCCGGCTGACTCATGGACTTTTCGGACGGCATGTCATCTCGGCCACGCATCACGATGTTCACCACACCGATTACAGCGCCAATTACGGGCTTTATTTCCGGTTCTGGGACAGGCTGATGAAGACCGACAAAGGCTTCGGCAAGAGGACTGCTGCTTAAGCGAGGCCGCCCGCAAATTTCACCAGCGCGCCAATGCGTTTTTCTATAGGCGGGTGCGTGGCGAAAACGCCGGCGAAGGGATGGGCATTGTCGACCATCATCTGCTGGATGTCGTTCGGCGCGTCGACGGTCGAATGGCCGGAGATCTTCTTCAGAGCCGAGATCATGGCGTCGGGATTGCGGGTCAGCTCCGCCGCGCCGGCGTCGGCGAGATATTCGCGCTTTTGCGACAGGGAAAAGCGGATGACGAGCGCCAGCACATAGGCGATGACGATCAGGGCGATGGCGATAAGAATGAGAATGCCTCCGCCGCGGCTGTCGCCGCTGCGCGAGCGTGTATGTCCGCCGATCCTGACGCCGCGATAGAACATGTTGCGGAAGACAAGCTCGCCGAAAAAAGAGAAGACCCCGACGAAGATCACGGCGATGATCAAAAGCCGCACATCCTTGTTCATGATGTGGGTCAGCTCATGGGCGAGCACCGCCTCAATCTCGTCCCGGTCGAGGGTTTCGATGAGCCCGCGCGTCACCGTCACCGTGTAGCTTTTTTCCGAGAGGCCGCTGGCGAAGGCGTTCAAGGCCGGCGTCTCGATGATGTTGAGCTTCGGCATGGTGAGGCCGCGCGAAACGCAGAGATTTTCAAGCAGATTATAAAGTTCCGGCGCCTCTTTTCGCGTCAGGCTACGCGCACCGACAGACGCCTCGATGATCGACTGATAGGAAAAGCAGGCGATGACGAACCACAGCCCCGCGCCGAGAAAAGCGAAAGGCCAGAGCCGCTGCAAATGCTGTAAGGCGAGCATCATGCCCTCGCCGACAGTATTGATTGGCTCGGTGAGCCCCACATAACCGACCGACAGCCCGTACATCAAAAGCAGCAACAAAACCGGAAACCCCGCCAGCAGGACGAGAGATTTCAGATTGTTGTTCCAGATATGGGTCTGAAGGCCGAAGGCGCCCATTACGCCGCCTCCTCGCCTGGCGCGCGCAGCATGGAAAGCAGCGGCGGCGCGCCCTCCGGCAAAGGCAACGGCGCCGTCACCCGAAAGCCGAGCCGTTCGTAAAGCGGCGTGTTTTTCGGGTTGGAGTTTTCGAGATAGGCGAGCGCGCCCTCTTGGTCGGCGCGTTTCAGGCCTTCGCGCAACAGCGCGCCGCCAAGCCCTTTCCCTCGCGCGCGCGGCGCCACGCCCACAGCAAAAAGATAAAAATGCGGCTCTTCCGGATGATGTGTTTCGAGGATGTCCGCGACCTTCAGCGCGCGCGCGGCGGCGCTGAAACCTCCATGGCGGATCACCGACGACGCGATCCTTAATTGATTCAGTTGCGGCAGGTTCAGGGGAACGCCGGCCGGAAGCCAGAGCGTCGCCGCCCTATGCTCGCCAGAACCACCTTCCGCAATATGCCCGAAGCCGTGCTTCAAATAGACCCCGCGGGCGAGTTCATAAAAGATCGTATGAAAGGCGCCGTTCCCCCCGAATGTCCAGCGCATCACCGGGTCGGCGGCGAAGGCGGCGGCGAGGATATCCGCCGCCGCGTCCGCATCGTCCATCCCGGCGGCGCGCAAGACGGGCCGCCCATCAGGCATGGTTAGAACTTCACTTCCGGCGCGGTTTCGATCTGGGCGCGGCTGCCTTCGGGAATTTCGAAATATTCCTTCTGGCTGAAGCCGCCGAGCGGCGCCACGAGATTGCCCGGGATCTGCTGGATCGCCGTGTTGAACTCCTGCACCGCATTGTTGAAGAAGCGCCGCGCCGCGGCGATCTTGTTCTCAACGTCGGACAGTTCGTTTTGAAGCTCGAGGAAGTTCGTGTTGGCCTTGAGATCGGGATAGGCCTCGGCGAGCGCGAAGAGCTTGCCCAAAGCGGCGCCGAGAACGCCTTCCGCCGCACCTTGCTCGGCCGGCCCGTGCGCGGCCTGCGCGGCGTTGCGCGCTTCAATGACCTCGTTCAGGGTCTCGCGTTCATGCGTCGCGTAGCCTTTCACCGTCTCCACGAGATTGGGGATCAGGTCATGGCGCTGCTTCAGCTGCACGTCCACGTCGGCGAAGGCCTGCTCCGTGCGCTGAGAAAGCGCGACGATGCGGTTGTAAATCGTGATGACGAAAACAACGACAACGACGACAAGGCCGAGGAAAATGAGAATGCCGGACATGGCGTCTCCTTTGTTGCTGGGCCGCGCGCCCCGTCTCGCCGCGCGGCGGAATTTCCCTGTCAGTTTAGGGGGTTCGCCCGAACCCCGCAATCCGCACGGGGTTTAGCGCGGCCGGGTCAGTCAAAAGTTAACCGCCGGCCTCAGATTAAGCGCACCCGGCGCCTATTGCGCCGTGATGCCGCCGTCGATCTTGAACTCCGAAGCGTTGATGAAGCGCGATTCGTCAGAGGCCAGATAAAGGATGCAATAGCCCACATCCTCCGGCTCCGCGAGGCGGCGCCAGGGGATCTGCTGGACAAGGCGCTTCTCGCCGTCGTCGCCGCCGCCGCCCATTTCGATCAGCGGGTCGATAATCGGCGTGCGGGTGAACACGGGGTGCACGGAATTGCAGCGGATATCATAACCCGCCCGCGCGCAGTGGAGGCCGATGGATTTGGTCATCATCCAGACCGCCGCTTTCGCGGCATTGTAGGCGATCATATTGCCGTCGGCGATGAGACCCGCCACCGAGGAGATATTGATGATCGAGCCCGGCTGAGAGGCTTTGAGATAAGGCATCGCCAGCTGCGTGCCGGTGAAAATGGAATCGACGTCGATGGACTGCGTGCGCCGCCAGTTCTCCTGCGTTTCCGTCTCGATGCTGCCGAAGGACCCGACCCCGGCATTGTTGATGAGCGTGTCGACGCCGCCCATGAACGCGGACGCCGCTTCGAGCGCCGCCTTCCAGTCGTCGGCGCTGGTCACGTCATGCTTGATGGAAGCGGCGGCGCCGGCGTGTTTTTCATTGATCGCGGCGGCGGTCTTCTCCGCGCCCTCGCCGTTTACATCGGTCAGGAAAACCTTCGCGCCTTCGTCGGCCAGCATGCGCGCAAAACAGGCGCCCAGCCCCTGCGCCCCGCCGGTAATCACCACCTTCTTTCCGCTGACGCGTCCCATGAGCCCTCTCCTCGTTATGTTCTATTTGCGGCCATCCTAGCCCAGCACGGCGCAAATCCCAGGCGGCAATAGCAGCGAGGCGGGACAGGCTGGCGGCGTCATGCCGCAATGCGCGGAACCTCTGGCGGATATAGATTTTCACTATGGACCCCCGTGAAGACAGCGCAGCGACCGGCCGCTCCCGAAAGGGCGTCGACTGGCGGCTGGTGCGCTTCCTGCTGACGCATCTTTTCATCGGCACGGTGAGCGGCTGGATCTTCGTCGCCGCCCTGATCTGGTTCGACATTGGCGGGCTTGGCGCGCTGGTAAGGGAATCGTCCGTGGGCCCGATGGCGGTCGTCATGCTGATGGTCGTGATGATGATCACCTGGGGCGCCGGCTCCATGGGCACGGCGGTGTTCCTGCTGCCGCGTGAGGAGAAAGACGACGACAAGGGCAAGCCCATCCCGCTCTTTCCGCTCCGCTTGCAGCCTGCCCCGGCGAAAGCGCGCCGGCGCTGAGCTTCTATTTCGATTGCGACGTCAGGAGATAAAGGCCGAGGCCGCCATAGACGCTGGCGGAAAGCGCTTTCATGCCTCTTTGCGCGCCCGGACTGTCAACCAGTCTTGCGCGCAAGGCGCCGGCCGCAAGCGCGACCATGACGAGAACGCAGGTTCCCGTGAAACTGAAGACCGCGCCGAGAAGGAAGATCTGGAAGGCGGGATTGCCCGCGTCCGGCTGAACGAAGCCCGGCAGGAAAGCGAGAAAGAAAAGACCGACTTTCGGATTGAGAAGATTGGTGAGCGCGCCGGCGCGAAACGCCTTCACGGCGCTGCCCGCGCCGCTCGTCTCCCCGGTCTGCTTCTTCTCCATGATGACGCGGAAAGCGAGATAGAGAAGATAAAGCCCGCCGGCGATCTTGATGATGGTCAGCGCATGCTCCGACGCGGCCAAGAGCGCGGCGAGTCCCGCCGCCGCCGCGACGGCCCAGCCCAGAGCCCCGGCGCCGACGCCGAACGCCGCGGCGATCCCGGCGCGGGTTCCGCCCCGCGCCGACGACGCCAGCGTGAAAGCCATGTCCGGCCCGGGCGTGATGTTGAGCAGGAGCGCGCCGCTTAAAAACAGCGCAAAAGCCGTCCCCTCGATCATGGCGCTCCCCCGTCAGCGGATGAGGCCCCGCGTGCTTATTCGCCTTTTTGAAGCTGCTGGACGGCCTCGGCGAGCAAATCGGTCATCTGGCGGCGAATCTGGTGGTCCGACTGATTCACCCCGGCGGCGTCGAAATCGCCCCGAATCTTGCGGAAAACGTCTTCGTCGCCGGCTTCCTCGAAATCGGCCTTGATGACTTCCTTGGCGTAGGCCTCGGCGTCCGCCCCGCTTTTACCCATCAAGTCAGCCGCCCACAGGCCCAAAAGCTTGTTCCGGCGTGCTTCCGCCTTGAAGCGAAGCTCCGCGTCATGGGCGAATTTGTTCTCAAACTTATTCTCGCGATCATCGAAGGTCGTCATGGGCTGCTCTCCAAACTCGCAATAAAAACGGGACCTTGTTGGGGTACTTAATGCCGGTTCGGGCGCGGCGCAATGCAGGGCGGAAAATTGTCGGGCCCGCCCGCCGCCGGGGGCTTTTCATCACCCCCCGGGGAGCGTAAACCCCCGCTTCTCCCGCCGCGCCAGCCGTGCTAGCCAAAACGGGAGGGCTCGCAGCCGGAATCGGCGCGGCCCGCCCTTGGAATAACTCGCCCTGCGCCGGCCTCTCCGCCTGCAAGGCGCTGAAAGGACTAATAAAAATGGCCCGCCGCAAACAAATCTACGAAGGCAAGGCGAAAATCCTCTTCGAAGGGCCCGAGCCCGGCACCATCATCCAGTATTTCAAGGACGACGCCACGGCCTTCAATAACCAGAAAAAAGCGGTTCTCGAAGGCAAAGGGGTCCTCAACAACCGGATCTCAGAATTCATCATGACCGGGCTCGAGCGCATCGGCGTGCCGACCCATTTCATCAAGCGCCTCAATATGCGCGAGCAGCTGGTGCGCCATGTGGAAATCGTGCCGCTGGAAGTGGTTGTGCGCAATTACGCCGCCGGCTCGATCTCAAAGCGCCTCGGCATCGAGGAAGGCACGGCCCTGCCCCGCTCGGTCATCGAGTTCTATTTCAAGAGCGACGAGCTTGGCGATCCGCTGGTCTCCGAGGAGCACATCACCGCCTTCAACTGGGCCAACCCCCAGGAAATCGACGACATGATGGCGCTGGCCCTGCGCGTGAACGACTTCCTGTCGGGTCTGTTCGCGGCGGCCGGCATCAAGCTGATCGACTTCAAGATCGAATTCGGCCGGCAATATGAGGGCGACATGATGCGCCTCATCGTGGCTGATGAAATCAGCCCGGATTCCTGCCGGCTCTGGGACATCGAAACCGGCCACATCATGGACAAGGACCGCTTCCGCAAGGATCTCGGCGACGTCACCGACGCCTATCGCGAAGTGGCGCGCCGCCTCGGCATCCTGCGCGAGAACGAAAGCTCGGGCCAGTCGGGCCCGGTCCTGGTTTCCGACAACGAAAAGTAAAATCCCGCCGGCATGGTGAACGAAACCTTGCCGGCGCGTTTACCAAGCGCCCTTTTTCGGAAACAGAGCGGCAAACTTTCTGGGGATACTCTTAAGCCGCTATGGCTTATTCGGTGTTCAGCTATGCTACCGGGCGCGCCACGTCTGGCGCGGCGGGATCTGTGCGCCCTGCCGCAGCCACGGGCAAAACCGCCGACGCGCTCCAGAGCCAGTCCCAATCCCCCGAAGCGGAGGCCAATCGCCGCAAACAGGCGAGCGCCGATTCGAATCAGGCGGCGGAAGCCGCGGCCCGGCGCGCAGCCCAGAAAGACGCCGGAGAAGACAGCCCCGAGACGTCGACCACGCCCGAAGAGCGCATCGAGACCATCAGGAAGCTCAAAGAGATCGAATCGCAGGCGCTTTATTCCGGCGGCCCGCCCACGGCGCGCGAGCGCCGCGACGCCCAGCTCGCCCATGCGCTGATCGTGCGCGAGAACTCAGCCCTGCGCGCCCAGGAGCTCGAAGCGTCCTGGAAGGAGCGCGAACGCCGCGAGGCGGCGCGGTTCCTCGCCGGCATGGCGGCGGCGGCCTATCGCCAGCTCGACGGCTATGCCGGGCATGCGCCGGGTCCGCTCATTCACTGACCTCGCGCGCATTGCACCCCATCCCGGCCCGGTGTATCAGCCCCTAAAGACAGCGACAGGCGGGCGATCGCCCGCGACTTTGGGGCCTCATGAGAGCGAAAATCACCATCACCCTGAAAAACGGCGTCCTTGATCCGCAAGGCGCGGCCATCGAAAGCGCGCTTGCCGGTCTCGGCTTCGAAGGCGCGGAAGGCGTGCGTCAGGGCAAGGTGATCGAGATGAAACTCGCCGAAACCGACGAGGCCGCCGCCCGCGCCAAAGCCGAAGACATGTGTAAAAAGCTGCTCGCCAATCCGGTGATGGAAAATTACGCCATCGAAATTCTCGCCTGAGGCGCCTGAACGACATCATGGTCAAACTCGCCGCCAAGCCCGATCCGGTCGATGTCGATCTCGCCCAGTCGGCGCTCGTTGTGGTGGACATGCAGAACGCCTTCGCCTCGAAAGGCGGCATGCTCGATCTTGCCGGCCATGACATTTCCAAGGCCGCCGACGTCGTCGCCGCGAACAAGGCGCTGATCGCCAAGGCGCGAAAAGCCGGCGTCAAAATCGTCTATCTTCAAGTGGGCTACAAACCGGACCTATCGGACGCCGGCGGTCCGCGCTCGCCGAATTATCATAAAGAGCTGTCCTTGCGCACCATGCGCGCGCGGCCCGAGCTTGAAGGCAAGCTGTTGATCCATGACACCTGGGACTGGGAAATCGTCGACGATCTGAAGCCCGAGCCCGGCGATATCGTCATCCGCAAATCCCGCTATAGCGGCTTTGCGGGCACGACGCTGGACAATGATCTGCGCACGCACAATATCCGCACGCTCTTCTTTACCGGCATCGCCACCAATGTCTGCGTCGAAAGCACGGCGCGCGACGCTTATTTCGAAGAATACTGGCCCGTGCTTGTTGAAGACGCCATGAACCATGCGGGGCCGGATTTCGTGCGCGACGCCACGCTCTGGAATTTCGAGAATGTCTTCGGATGGGTGACGGACTCGGACAATCTCATCGCCGCCTTTGAAAACAAGACCAATCAGTGACGGACCTGCCATGAAAACCGCTGTGATCGTTTTTCCCGCCTCCAATTGCGACCGCGACATCGCTGTCGCGCTCGAACAGGCGACCGGCGCAAAGCCGGCCATGGTCTGGCATGGCGACACGGACTTGCCCGACGCGGATTTTTACGCCCTGCCCGGCGGCTTTTCCTATGGCGACTATCTTCGCGCCGGCGCCATGGCGGCGAAATCGCCGATCATGCAGGCGGTGATCGACAAGGCGAAGGCCGGCGCGCCGGTGATCGGCGTGTGCAACGGCTTTCAGGTCCTGTGCGAAACGGGCCTCCTGCCCGGCGCGCTGATGCGCAATGCAGGGCTCGACTTCGTGTGCCGCACAGTGGCCTTGAGGGTCGAGAACAACCAGTCAATCTTCACTCGCGGCTTTGAAAAAGGCGCCTATGTGAATTTCCCGGTCGCCCATCATGACGGCAATTATTACGCTGACGACGAAACCCTCGACCGCCTCGAAGGCGAAGGCCGGGTTGCGTTCCGCTATGTGGACAATCCGAACGGCTCGGCCCGCGACATCGCCGGCCTGATCAACGATTCCGGCAATGTCCTCGGCATGATGCCTCATCCCGAGCGGGTGATCTCGCCGCTGCTTGGCGGCACAGACGGCGCGGCCTTCTTCAAAGGGCTGATCGAGGCGGTTTCCTAGACTTTTGCTGTCTCGGGCTGCGTCGCGAATATCCGATTGTATTCCGCCTCAGGCTGCCCGTAAAAGCCGCCCGCTTTTTCGATAAGCCCCTCGCGGTTCACGATGGTGACATTGCCGCGCCGCGCCTTGATGACGCCATGGCCTTCAAGATTGTGCACGGCCTCCGTCACGCCGGGACGGCGCACGGCAAGCATCATCGCGAGGAACTCATGAACGAGGGGCAGTTCGTCGCCGTCGACCCGGTCATGATACATGACCAGCCAACGCGCGAGGCGCTCTTCCAGCCGCCCATGGGCGTTGGCGAAGGCCGTATAGGCGGTCTGGGTCGTCATGATATGCATGAATTTGAGAAGGGACTCCTTGAGGGCGTGATCTTCCTGAACGCAGCGCCGTAGATTCTCCCTGCGGATACGCAGCGCCGACCCCGGCCGCTGCACGAAGGTGTCGAGCGGGCTGGTCTCAAGCCCCAGAATCGCCGGAGCGCCCGACATGCCTTCATAGCCGATCAGCCCCACTTCCGCCCTGCGTCCTGCCGGCCCGGGAGCTACAACCGAAAGAAGGCCGCGTTCGACGAAGTAAATGTGCTCGATCGGTTCATTGGGGACGGTGATGGATTCCCGATGCCGCAACTCGTCCTCTTCGAGATAAGGGCTCAGCGTTCGCCAGCTTTCTTCGCTCAGAGATTTCAACAAACGGTTGGCGGTAGGTTTTTCTTGTTCAGCCATTTGCCCGATATGAAAAAATGAAATTGCCCCGCAGGCCGGATGAACCGGCGCTTTGCGCCCTGAATTTCAATTAGCCAAGGCTGGCGGCCAAAGTCAAATTGCTGAAGTCATGTACGCTAGCGGACAATTTCCTCGCGCTATCCCCAGACAGACGGCCGCCGTCCGACCCAGGGCCTCGCTTCTTCCAGCTCATAGGCGAGCGCAAGAAGCCTGTCCTCCCGGCCCATAGGCGCGCCGAACATGGCGCCGATGGGAAGCCCTTCCGGCGACATGGAAAGCGGGAGGGAAATCGCCGGCGCGCCCGTAATATTGTAAAGGACTGTGTACTGAACATAGTCCGTCAGGCGCTGCATCAGCGTTTCATAATCGAGCGTTGCGCCGAGATAGCCGATCTCAGGCGGCGGCGCCGTCAGCACCGGCGACAGGATGAGGTCATATTGCTCATGGAACGCGTTCATGCGCGGGACCACGGCCTGCAATCGTTCAATGGCGGCGGGAAACAACGCTTCCTCCCGCTCGAAACGATCGGCGAGACCGATGGTGAAAGGCTCGAACGCAATGGCGTTGCGCGGCAGGTGGAACGTCTCCTCCCAGAGCGAGACGGCCGCTTGCGCAAAAGCGGCCCAATAGAGGGTGAAATCCTCGGACAGGCCTGCATCGACAGGCGCCGGCGCCTCCTCAACATGATGACCGAGATCGGCGCAAAGGGCCGCGACCTCCTCCGTGGCCTGTTTCACCGCCGGATCGGGCTCTCTCCCGGCGAGGCCGCGCGGGGCGAGCGCGATGCGCAGGCGCTCCTTGCCCGGCGCGGTGATAAGCGGCAGCGGCGCAAGACCGCTTTCGCTTGACGACAAGGCCAGCGCCGCGGCGACCGCCGCCGTGTCGCGCACGGTGCGCGTCTGAACGCCGTGAACGGCGAGGGTAATCGGTCCGATATCGTCTTCCGAACGCGCTTGCGGGTTGCGGCCCCGCGAAACTTTAAGGCCAACATTGCCGCAGCAGGACGCGGGAATGCGGATCGAGCCGCCGCCGTCGCTCGCATGGGCGATAGGGACAACGCCGCTGGCGACCAGCGCCGCAGCCCCGCCCGAAGAGCCGCCGGAGGAATAGTCCGTGTTCCAAGGATTGCGCGTCTTGCCGGTGGCGATGGGCTCGGTCGTCGCGGAAAGGCCGAATTCCGGCGTCGCCGACTTGCCGAGACTGACGACGCCCAGGCCGAGAAACGCGTTGATAAACGGCGTTTGTTCGCCGCCCTTATAGCCGGGAAAGGCGCGGCTGCCGAAGCGGGTCGAAACGCCGGTTACGTCATCGAGGTCCTTCACGAAAGTCGGCACGCCCGCCCAGGGACCGGCGGCGGTCCCCTCCGCCCGCCGCGCATCTTCGCGCGCGCGCCGGAAAGTCCGGGTGACGATAGCGTTGATTTTCGGGTCGATGCGCTCGGCCCGCGCGATCGCGGCTTCGACAGCTTCCAAAGGCCCGAGATCGCCGGAGCGGATGCGCGCCGCCGTCTCCGCGCCGTCGAGTTCGGCGAGATCGTTCGAGCCCGCCTGATCGGAGCGCGCACAGGCGCTGGCGGCGGTCAACAGGATTGCCCCGGCGCCGCCGGACTGCATCAGGTTCCGCCGCGTCAGTGACATGCAAAGCTTCCTTTTATTCCCCGCCCGATTCCGGCATCATCGGATGCTGTAAGGGGCCGCGCCGGAAATCAAGAATAAGGCGCAGGAGACGAGGACGGCATGATGAGAAAACTGGTTTTCGCGAGCGCAGCATTGCTGACGGTCGCCGCCTGCGGTGAAAAACAGGAAGCGGCCCCGGCGGGCGACGCCTCCTATCAGGAAACCCTGATGACCGCGCTCCTCGACGCTGAACCCGGCGACGTTATCGAGATTCCCGAGGGGCGCTTCGCCTTCGACCGCTCCTTGAGTCTCACCGTCGACGGCGTCACCATCAAAGGCGCCGGCATGGACAAGACGGTCCTGACCTTCAAGGACCAGATCGCCGGCGCCGAAGGCCTTCTCGTCACGGCGAGCGACTTCACCATCGAAGACCTCGCCATCGAGGACACAAAAGGCGACGCGCTGAAAATCTCAGAGGGCGAGAACATCGTCATCCGCCGCGTCAGAACCGAATGGACCGGCGGCCCGGAAACCGAAAACGGCGCCTATGGAATCTATCCCGTTCAGGTCAAAAACCTGCTTATGGAAGAATCCGTCGCCATCGGCGCCTCGGACGCCGGACTTTATATCGGCCAGTCGCAGAATGTCGTCATCCGCAACAACCGCGCGGAATACAATGTCGCCGGGATCGAAATCGAGAATACTTTCGACGCCGATGTTTACGGCAATGTCGCCACCAACAACACCGGCGGCATCCTCGTTTTCAACATGCCGAACCTGAAACAGCCGGGCGCGCGCACCCGCGTCTATGACAACGAGATCTACGAAAACAACACGAAGAATTTCGCACTTAAAGGCACCGCCGTCGCCTCCGTTCCGGCGGGCTCGGGCGTCGTGATCAATTCCAACGATCAGGTGGAGATTTTCAACAACCGGATCGAAAACAACAAGACCGCCAATGTCATCGTCTCGAGCGTCTTTTCTTCCGGTCTCGCCGCTGAGGGCATGGAAGCCGATTTCGATCCCTATCCGGACGGCATTTATGTCTATGGCAATGCGTTCGAGGGCGGCGGCAATAATCCGGACGGCCTCGAGCTTCAGGCGCTGAAAGTCGCGGTCGCGGGGCCGCTGGGCAGCCTTCCGGACGTTCTCTGGGACGGCTATGTGGACCCGGCGCTTTCAGGGCCGCAGGACGTGCTGTGCGTTCAGAACGGCGAGGCGCAAGTCGTGAATGTCGACGGCCCCAACGACAACAAGAACCCGCATGTGGCCGACGCCGGCGTGCATGACTGCGCCTTTGATAAACTGCCGGCGATCGAACTTAACGGCCCCCTCGCCGGCTTATGATGTCTCGTCTCGCCGCTGTTGCGCTGTTCGGCCTTTCGCTCGCCGCCTGTTCGCAAGGCCCGGCGCCGACCTATCACGCGGACGAAAACCCGGAACATTTGAGCGACTGGGGCATGATCGCGGCGAAAGACGGCGCGCTGCGCCTCAGCGACGGCGTCACGCCCTACGACCTCGCAACGCCGCTCTTTTCCGATTACGCGCTGAAGCTGAGAACTGTCTGGACGCCGGATGGCGCGCCGGCGGTCTATGATCCGAACGACGCTTTCGATTTTCCTGTGGGCACGGTCATCACCAAGACCTTCTATTATCCGGTTCCGGATAACGAATGGACGGGCGACGTCCTGACCGGCAAAGAACGCAAGCTCTATGACGGTGAAATGGCGCTCGACCATCTGCGCCTTATCGAAACCCGCGTGCTCGTGCATCGCGAAGCAGGCTGGGACGCCCTTCCTTATGTCTGGAACGAGGACCAGACGGACGCGGTTTTAAAACGCACCGGCGACGTCAAGCGCCTGACGCTGATCCGCGAGAACGATGCAGGCGGCGGGCGCATGGAGCCCTTCGCTTATCTCGTCCCCAACGCCAATCAATGCGTTGGATGTCACGCCGACAATGCGACGACGAAAGAGATCAAGCCCATCGGCCCCAAGGCGCGGCATCTGAACAAAGCTTCAAGCTTCGCGCCCGGCTTCAACCAACTCGACCACTGGCTGGCGAAAGGATTGCTCACCGGCGAGATCGAAACGCCGGCGCCGCGCAATGTCGACTGGAGCGATGAAGCCGAACCCCTCGACGCACGCGCGCGGGCCTATCTCGACGCCAATTGCAGCCATTGCCACAACCCGGACGGGCCCGCGGACACATCCGGGCTTAATCTCGAACCGGACGCCTCCGGCCCCGCCATGGGCAATTGCAAAGCGCCCATCGCAGCGGGCCGCGGCACGGGCGGGCGGCCCTATGACATCGTGCCGGGAAGGCCCGATCTTTCCATCACCGTCTTTCGCATGGACACCACCGATCCCGGCGCCATGATGCCCGAGCTCGGCCGCGCCGTGGCGCATGAGGAAGGCGTGGCGTTGATTTCCGGCTGGATTTCGGAAATGGATGGCGGGTGCGGCTAGCAAGCCCGTGACGAGAGTCCAGATGTTGCGTTCAAGGCGATGATGGTCTCGGCAAGAGAATGAGGAGAGACCATGCGTTCCATCGCTTTACCCGCGCTGTTTCTAGGCGCGGCGCTGTTTTCGGCCTGCACTGACGCGCCCGCGCCGGCTGCTTCTGCGCCGGCGCAGGAGGTTGCAATCCTGCTCGAACCCGGCCCTGCGGCGGAAGCTGCCATGGCGATCGAAGCGAGCATGAGCGAACACCGCATTCCCGGCATGTCGGTCGCCGTTATCCGCGACGGCGAGATTGTCTGGTCGGAAGCCTTCGGCGTGGCCAATCTCGAAACCGGCGCGCGCGTAACGCGCGATACGCGTTTCCGCCTCGCCAGCCTGTCAAAGCTCTTCGCCGCCGATATCGCCGCCATGCTCGCGGAAGAAGGCGCGCTCGATCTTGACGAAGACATCCGCGCCTATGTGCCGGCCTTTCCCGACAAGGGCGCGCCAATCACCCTGCGCCAACTTCTCGGCCATCTTGCGGGCATCCGCTCCTATCTCCCGAAAGACACGGACCCGGCGCAGCCCGGCGGCGCCATCGACACGCGCCCTTACCCGGACGCCGCCGCGATCCTTGCGATCTTTGCGGACGATCCGCTGCTCGCCCCGCCGGGCGAGGCCTATGCATATTCCACCTTCGGCTATTCGCTGGCCGAGCTCGTCCTGGAAGCGGCGGCGGGGCGCAGGTTCGAAGAACTCCTTCATGAAAAAATCCTGGCCCCCGCCGGCATTGAAGACGTCGCCGTCGATGACATGTTCGCCATCGTCCCGAACCGCACGGAATTCTACAGCAGCCGGGAAGAATATCCCGAGCTGTCGGCGGACCGGTACGGACCGGTGGTCAACGCCTCGCCGCTGAACTCCGCCTACAAGATCGCCGGCGGCGGCCTCGTCGGCGACGCGGAAGCCGTGGCCGCCTATGGCGCGCTCCATCTGGCGCCTGGCTTTTTCTCAGACGCCGTCTTTACGGAGATCTTCACCCGCCAGCACACCAACGCCGGGGAAGAACTCGGCGTCGGGCTCGGCTGGCGCAACGAAAAAGACGACAAGGGCCGCACGCTGTTTCATCACAGCGGCTCGCAACAAGGATCGCGGGCGCATCTTTCGGTTTATCCCGAAGAAGGGCTTTCCATTGCGATCCTCAGCAATATGAACAATCCGCGCGATGTTCACGGCCTCGCCGGCGCGATCGCGGAACCGTTCCTGAATAACGCGAAAAATTAAGCGCCCGCCATCATCTTCCGCACCCGTCCCATCGCCATCATAGGGAAATAATGGCGGTAGAGATTGTAGTTGATCATGAAGGCGCGGGAGAGTTCGGGACCCTGCTTTAGCCGGTCCTGCAATTGCGGGTCGGTGAGCTTGATGTGCTGGCCGACGCCGTAGCCGGGGAACCCTGTGCCGGTATATTCCGGCTCTTCCCAGGTTCCGTCTTTCTGGCGCTCGATCAGGAACTGGACGCCGTCGGCAATGGAGCGCTCATCCTCAGCGCGGCCCACGGCGGCGAGGCCCATCAGCGCCCAGGCGGTCTGTGAGGCGGTTGATTTGCCCCGGCCCATCTGTTTGACGTCCATATAGGAGGCGCAAGATTCGCCCCAGCCGCCATCCTCGTTCTGATGCAGGATCAGCCAGTCCGAGGCCTTGCGGATGTAACCTTGCGTCATGTCCTCGCCGATGGCCTCGAGCGCCGGCAGGACCGCGCCCGTGCCATAGACATAATTGACGCCCCAGCGTCCGAACCAGGCTCCGTCCGCCTCCTGCTCGGCGCGGATATAATCGAGCGCGCGCACCATGACCGGATGGTCCTTGCGGATGCCGAGCTTGCCGAAGGCTTCGATGATATGCGCGGTGACGTCGACCGAGGGCGGATCGAGCGCTTCACCGAAATCGCAGAAGGGAATCTTGGTCAGGATCTGCTTGTCATTGTCCTTGTCGAAGGCGCCCCAGCCGCCGTTTTTGCACTGCATGCCGATGAGCCATTCGACGCCCTTCTCGATCGCCTCTTCGACGCGTGCAGATCTCTGCTCCCCTGCTTGCGGGGGAGCTGTCCGCGAAGCGGACTGAGGGGGTTCTTGCAACCCGCCCCCTCCGTCGCCTTCGGCGACACCTCCCCCGTAAACGGGGGAGGAAAAGTTTTTCTTGTTGCGGAACGGCGCGAGCGCGATCAGCGCCACCGCCGTATCGTCCGTATCGGGATAGAAGTAATTCTTATATTCGAAGGCCCAGCCGCCGGGTTCGAGCTTCGGACATTTGACGCTCCAGTCGCCTTTGCGCAAGACCTGCTGGGAAAGGAGCCAGTCGAGCGCCTTTTCGACTTCCGCATCATGGCGTTCATTGAGATCGCAGTCTTCAAGCGCCAGCAGCGTCAGTTCGGTGTCCCAGACGGGGCTCGTCGACGCCTGTATCCAGGTCGCCTCGCCTACATCGACGCGCCAGCGCGGATCGTCGAGCGCCGCGAGGCCCTTGGCGACGACTGAGTGATCGTGCGCATAGCCTTCATTATAAAGCGCCATCAGGGAATAGATCCATGGCGGCTGGATGCCGCCCCAGACGCCGTCGGCGTCCTGGTGCTTGATGATCCATTCAAGCGCGCGGGAAACCGCGCCCTTGCGCGCAAGACCGATGCCCGCCGTGTCGCCGAAGCCCTGCAGTGCGTGCAGCACCTTGTCGGCGGTCAGGAAGAAAGCTTCCGCGAACCCGGAACCCGGCTTTTCAGGGTAGGCATAATCGTATTTCTCGCGACCTTCAGGAAAGAGCTCGTCGAGGCGGCGTTCCGCAGGCAGGGGCCGCGACGGCCGGCGCGCAGACAGAACCGCGATGGGCATCAGGGTCGCGCGCGCCCATTGCGCGAAATTGTAGATCGAAAAGACAAACCAGTTGGGAAAGAAGATCACTTCCGGCGGCAGGTTCGGCGTCTTCGTCCACGGCCACTCGCCAATCAGCGCCAGCCAGTAGCGCGTGAAGACGCGGATGTTTTTAAGCCCGCCCTTCGACATGATCCATTCGCGCGCGCGAACCATGTGCGGCGCATCCTTGGCGTCGCCCATGGAGCGCAGCGCCGCATAGGCCTCAACCGTCGTGTTGATGTCGCCGGCGGGAGCTTCGTGATAAATCTGCCAGGAGCCGTCTTCGCGCTGGGTCTCGCGCAAGGATTGCGCAAGGCGCGGGCGAAGGTGATGGTCCTCAAGCCCCATGAACCAGAGCGCCAGAATCCACTGCGCCTCCATGCAGGCGTTGGATTCAAGCCGGCCGACCCAATAGCCTTCCGGTTTCTGACGCTCGGCGATCCAGTCCGCCGCCGCCTCAATCGAGGCGCCGAGCTGGCGGTCGAAATTGGAGCGCTTGTCCGCGCCGGCTTCCTTTTCGTCGAACATGACCTAACCCCTTGACGAAGACAGGGTTTAGCGCGTCAGGGCCTACGGCGCCAGACCTTGACGGGGCGCGCGGGCCCCCTCCCGCCCCGCCCGCCATCAAGCTGCACCCTCACAGCGAGAGCGGGCGCGCGCCTTCGCAAAGAGAGGCCGGCGCGCTAAAACCCGCCCATGAGCAATGAAAATTTCTTCGCAGCCCTCAAAGCCGTCTATGACGGCGCCCCCGACAAGCCGTTCCTCACCCTCATCGACGAAAGCCGCCCCTGCCGCCTTTCCTATGGCGACATGAACACCCTGTCAGCGGAAATGGCGAGCAGCCTTTTCCATCTCGGCGCGCGGCCGGGCGACCGCATCGTGGTGCAGGTCGACAAGTCGCCGGAAAATGTCGCGCTCTATCTCGGCGCCATGCGCTTGGGGCTCGTCTATGTGCCGCTCAACACCGCCTATACGGCCGATGAGGTGAAATATTTTATCGAAGACGCCGGCCCGAAAATATTCGTCTGCACGCGCGAGCGCCATGACGAGCTGGCGCATATGGCCAAGGAGATCGGCGTCGAGCATGTGCTGACCTTAGGCGAAGACGGCGCCGGCACCCTGCGCGATACGGCCTTCACCGTCGAACCGATCAACGTCGTCGAGCCGCGCGGGAAAGATGACCTCGCGGTCATTCTTTACACGTCCGGCACTACGGGCCGCTCCAAAGGCGCCATGCTGACCCATGAGAACCTCGCCTCCAATGCGAAGACCTTGAATGCGCTCTGGGGGTTTTCGGGCGAAGACGTGCTTCTCCATGCGCTGCCGATCTTTCATATTCACGGGCTTTTCGTCGCGCTACACACGGCGATGCTGAGCGCCTGCGAAATCCTGTTCCTGCCGAAATTCGATGCGGGCGCGGTCCGCAAGGCCCTGCCCCGCGCCAGCGTGATGATGGGCGTGCCGACTTTTTACTCGCGTCTTCTCGGCGAAAAGGAGTTTACCAAAGACGATGCGGCGCATATGCGGCTATTCATATCCGGGTCGGCGCCGCTCACCGTCGAGGCGTTTAACGCCTTCGAAGCGCGCACGGGCCACCGCATTCTCGAGCGCTACGGCATGTCGGAGGCTGGCATGATCGCCTCCAACCCGCTGGAAGGCGAACGCGTGGCGGGCACGGTGGGCTACGCCCTGCCCGGCATATCGGTGCGCATCGCCGGAGAAAACGGCGCGCCCGGCGAAGTGGAAGTCAAAGGCCCGAATATCTGCGCGGGCTACTGGAACAAGCCCGACAAGACGGAAGAGGCGTTCACCGAAGACGGCTGGTTCAAGACCGGCGATGTGGGAACGCTCGACGGCGACGGACGGCTGACGCTGGCGGGACGCGAAAAGGATCTCATTATCGCCGGCGGCTTCAACATCTACCCTGTCGAAATAGAACAGATTCTCGATGCCTTGCCGGGCGTTGCCGAAAGCGCGGTTGTGGGCGTGCACCATGCGGATATGGGCGAAGGCGTCATTGCGGTTATCGTTGCCGATGGAGACCCGCCCGATGACGAAGCGCTCGCCGCCGCCCTGTCTTCGCTGGCGAAGTTTAAGCGTCCGCGCAAATTCTTCCCAATGGACGCGCTCCCCCGCAACACTATGGGCAAGGTGCAAAAACAGGTTCTGCGCGAAGAGTTCAAGGACGCTTTCAAGAACGGTTGAAAACGTCCCGGTGGAGAATAACGACCTCGCCGTGATAGTCCGCGCGCCCCGTCTCGCGAAAGCCGCATTTCTCCGCCACCCTCAACGAGGCGGCGTTTTGCGGACCGACGATACAGGACATGCGCTGGTCGGTGGTGAAATGCTGATCGCCCCAGGCGACGACGGCGCGAACCGCCTCGCTGGCGTACCCCTTGCCATGAACATGGGCGCAGAAAGCGTACCCCAGTTCCGGCTCGCCTTTGATGGAAGGCGTCAGGTCGCGCTTGAAATCCGCAAATCCGGCTTGTCCTACAACAGCGCCGGTGGCCGTTTCCGTTACGATCCAATAGCCATAGCCGAGATGCGCCCAATGGCCGGCGTCGCGCAGGAACTTCGTCCATGCCTCTTCTTCCGGGCGCGGCTTGCCGCTGATATAGCGCGTCACTTCGGGATCGCGCCACATTTCTGCAATGGAGTCGAAATCCTCAAGCCGGTGTTCGCGCAGGATGAGCCGGTCGGTCTGAAGCGCCGGGACAGAAAACGACGTCATGGGCGCGCCTATTCCGCTTTCTTATCTGCAATATAGGCGTCGATCCGGTCGCGCAGGATATCGAGCGGCAAGCCGCCGGCGGTGAGCACGGCGTCATGGAATTCGCGCACGTCGAAATCCTCGCCCAGCTCGCGTTCGGCTTTCGCCCGCAACTCCCACAAGGTCAGTTCGCCCATCTTGTAGGCAAGCGCCTGACCCGGCCAGGCGATGTAACGGTCGACTTCCGTCTGCACATTGTGCAGCGACAAGGCGGTGTTGTCGGCGAGATAGTCGAGCGCCTGCTGGCGAGTCCAGCCTTTGGCGTGAATGCCGGTATCGATGACGAGACGGCAGGCGCGCCACATCTCCATGGAAAGCCGGCCGAAATCGTCATAGGGCGTTTGATAGACGCCCATTTCAACGCCGAGCTTTTCCGAATAAAGCCCCCAGCCCTCCCCGAAAGCGTGCGGATAGAACTGCTTGCGGAATTCCGGCGCATTCTCGATCTCAAGCCCCAGCGCATTTTGAAGATGATGGCCGGGCACGGCTTCGTGCAGGGTCAGCGCCGTCATTTCGTAGAACGGGCGTTTGTCGAGGGCATAGGTGTTCACCCAATATTGCCCGCCGCGCGCGCCGCCAGGCGGCGCCGAGACATAACGGCCGGTCGTGTAGTTCGGGGCGATTTCCGCAGGCACCGGCTCCACCGAATAGGGCTGGCGCGGCAGCTTGCCGAAATAGCCGGGCAAGCGCCCGTCAATGTCCTTGGCGATCCACGCCGCGCGCTCCAGCAGCGCTTCCGGGGTTTTGGGATAGAACTGTTTGTCTGTGCGCAGAAAAGTCACAAACTCATCGAACGTACCGCTGAAACCGGTTTCGGCGATGACGGCGTTCATCTCCTTGCGGATGCGCGCCACTTCGCGAAGGCCGAGCGCATGGATGCTTTCCGGCGTCACCGTGTCGAGGGTCGTGTAATAGCGCACCAGGTCGCGATAATACTCGCGCCCATTCGGCAGATCATAGGCGCCGAGCGTCTCTCGCGCGCCCGGCATATATTCGTCTTGAATGAACTCCGCCAGGCGCGCGAACGCCGGAATGACTTCGTCTTCAAGAACGGTCCTGCCTTCCTGGCGCAAGGCCGACTGGCGCCGAGACGGGACTGACGCCGGCATCGACTTGAAAGGCGCGTAATAGGGATGCGCCGCGGCGTTGTCTTTCACCTGCGCCTCAAAAGAAGGAAGAATATAGGGCAGGATTTCCTTCGGCTGCGTGAACCCGTCCGCAAGGCCTTGGCGCATGTTCTCAATATTCTGATCGATATAGGCCGGCAGCGCTTTCAGCCGCGTAATATAGTTTTCGTAATCGGCTTCGCTGCGGAAAGACGTCGCGCCGACGATATAACCGAAATCCGTGTGAAAGCCTGTATCCGCGAGAAAGGGAATGCGCCAGCTGTCATAGGCGGCGAGCGTCACATCGTGTTTCAGAATGAATTCAAGCAGATCGGCGCTGAGCGCGACATTCTCATCGACCTCGCTGCGGTCGATTTCCTCAAGCCGGGTCAGAAACGCTTCGGCTTCGTCCCGGCGGCGCGCATAGTCCGACGGCGCGACGCCCGGAATTTTGTCGTCATATCCGGGAACGCCCGACTGTGTCGCCGCGAACGGATCTTCGGCCATTTCGTTCGCCCAGTAATTTTCAAAAAGAGCTTCGAGCTCCTCAGCGGGCGCAGCCGAAGCGGCGCCGGCGTAAAGAGCGGCGCCCACGAAAACCGTCCCCGCAGCGGCGAGCCTTTTCAGCATGCGTCATCTCCCTGCTTCCCCATGGTTTTTCCTTATCACGCGCCGGGGCCCAGCCAAAATATCGGGTTTTCCAGAGGAACATTCCCGGCTCCTGCCTGTTTTGGATGAGGGACACATCATCACGGATGACATAGGGAAGCGCGGGGCAACCCCATGAAATACTTTAGCTATGGCGCCGCTCAGGCGAACCCGGCCAGCGCGCCGGGCGGAGAAGGCGGCGAAAACGCCGGAAACGCGGTCGAAGACGCGACCGAGGGCGTTGATTCGTTTTTCGACAAGCTCGGGCCTCGTCTTCAGGAGGGCTGGGACTGGATTCAGGCCAACGGCTCGGAATTTGCGGTCGCCGTCGGCGCCTGGATCGCCGTTTTTCTCGTCCTGAGGATCATCCGCGCCCTCGTCGCCGGAATCATCAAGCGCAAGAAAAAGGGCTATTACGACCCGATCAACGTCATTTCGCGCCTTATCAGCAAGACAAGTTCACTCTTTCTGCTGGTGATCGCGGCGGCGCTGGTCATGCCGTTCTTCCCGATCATTCCCGAAGGCTGGGGCGGCATTGCACGCACGCTCGCCATCATCATCGGCATCATCCAGCTCGCGGCCTGGGCGCGCGAACTCCTGACCGCCGGGATCGTCGGTTACGCCGACACGGCGTCGGCGCAATCGGGCGTCCTCACCAACGCCATCAATCTTATCAAGACGCTTGTCTCCATCGCCGTATGGAGCATCGCTTTCTTGATGATCCTGTCCAATCTCAATATCGAGATCACGGCGCTGATCGCCGGGCTCGGCGTCGGCGGCATCGCCGTCGGCCTTGCGGCGCAGTCGATCTTCAAGGACCTCTTCTCATCCTTCGCCATCGTTTTCGACCAGCCGTTCCTGCGCGGCGACTTCATCAGCTTCGATCAGGGAGACTATTGGGGCGATGTTGAAAAGATCGGGATGAAGACGACGCGCATCCGCTCGCTTTCCGGCGAGGAAATCATCGTCGCCAACTCGCAATTGCTGGACAAGGAAATTCGCAACTACCGGCGCATGGACGAACGGCGCTCGCTCGTCACGGTTGGCGTTCTTTACCAGACGCCCCATGAAAAGCTGCGCAAAATCCCGGAGCTCATCGAGAAAGCCGTCGAGCCGGTCGAAAAGGCGCGCTTCGAGCGGTCGCATCTGAAAGAATACGCCGACAGCTCGATCAATTTCGAATCCGTCTTCTGGATCGAGGACCGCGCCTACAAGACCTATATGGACGTCAATCACGAAGTGCTTCTGAACATCCACAAGGCCTTCGAGGATGAAGGCATCGACTTCGCCTATCCGACCCGGACGCTGCATGTGGAAAGCCTTCCGCCTGAGGAACCGAAGGAAGAGTCTTCCGCCAAGAAGAAAGGCGGCGAAGAAAACGACTGACCCGCCTTCCGCGTCGCGATGATGTGATCTTGCTTGATTTGGCGGGCGGACGCCGCCGCCCTAGGGTTTGGGAATAAGGCGCGGGGCGTTTCCCGGCGCCGGCCCGGGAGCCAGCCATGATCAAACGCCTTGTCTTCGCCTTCGCCGCACTCTTTTTCACGGCCTCCGCCGCCGGAACGGCATTCGCCAAGGACCCGGTCTATACCGGCCGCTTCTCGAATAACGCCCTCGACGGCTATGACGCGGTCGCCTATTTCACCGAAGCAAAGCCGGTGAAAGGCGATAAATCATTTTCTACGGAGTATAACGGCGCGCAATGGCGCTTCGCCTCGGCCGACAATCTCGCCGCGTTCAAAACCGAGCCGGAAAAATACGCGCCCCAATATGGCGGCTATTGCGCCTGGGCGGTCTCGCAGGACTACACGGCCCGCGGCAATCCGGAAAACTGGACGATTTTCGAGGGAAAGCTCTATCTCAATTATAATGATGAGATCCAGGCGCGCTGGGAGACGGACATTCCTGGCTTTGTCGCCGCCGGGGACGAAAACTGGCCGGGCGTTCTCGACAAATAGCCCTTAAGCCGCCGGCGCTTCTTCTTCCTGAAGCGCAATAAGCTTGAACTCGCCCTGCGCGACAAGCGCGCGCACGGCGCTCGTGACCTCGCGCTGCGCCGTTTCGCCCTCGGTTTCCGGGGGCGTTTCCATTTCGGCGAGTTCTTCCTTGTATTGTTCGACCATGCGCTTGGAGATGTTGCCGAACAAAAATTCAACCGTCTCCTGGGCGTTGGTTTCGCCGAATTTGATAGCCTTCAACAGCACTTCCCGGTCGAGATCGCGCAGCAGCGCCGTGGCGCCCGCCGCAGGCATGCGCGCATGCAATTCTTCAAACGTCAGGATGGCTTTTCTGACAGCCGCGCCGATTTCCGGATCAGCAGCCTTGAAATGTTCAAGCAAAGCGTCGCGCTTCGCGCCCGGCAGGTAGTTGATGATTTCGCCAACGGCGGCGCCCGCATTGTTCTTGGGCTTGGGCTCTTCCCCGTCTTCTCCCTCATCTTCGTCGCCGGCGCCGGAAGACTTCAACAGTTCCTCTTCCAGCACATTGGCGATCGCTTCTAGCGCCTCGCCTGAAGGCGGCTGTTTACGAGCGAGCTCCAGGAGGATGCGCTGCGCATAATCGCCTTCCGCGATATCGAGAACGCTGGCGGTCTTTTCGTGAGAAAGCTTGGAAATAATCGCCGCCGCGACCGGCATGCGCTGGGCCTGGATATACTCCGCCAGCTCCTGATCTTCCAGTTTTTCGATGCGCGGCCAGACAGCCGAGTCGCCGCCGCCGCCCATATTTGACAGAATGCGGTCCGCCCGTTCTTCCTGCGCCATCAGCGCCAAAACGCGGCGCGCCTCATCGGGCCCGCCGGCGAGATTGTTGTCTTCCTGACCGATCTCGGCGATGAATTCCTCGGCCACCGCCTGCAACAGCTGCGGCGACACGGATTTCAGTTCCGAAAAGGCTTTTGCGAACACCCGCAACTCATTGTCGGACATGTCCTCGACAATCGCCGCGGCGGATTCCGCGCTTAGCGACGCGAGCACGATCGCCGCTTTATGGGCTTTCGTGAACCAGTTTTCGTAGCGGGTGTCGGTGCGCGCCAGATCGGTTTTGCCGCCGCGCATATCCGTTTTTTGCAACGCCGTCGCCATTACGAATACCCTCTCACAAGCGCGCCGGAAACGGCGACCCAGCCATTGGTCAGGACAAAGAAAGCCACCTTGAACGGCAACGACACGATCGCCGGCGGCACCATCATCATCCCCATCGCCATCAGGATCGAGGCGATCAGAAGATCAATGATGAGAAACGGTAAAAGCACGATGAAGCCGATTTCAAAAGCGCGCTGAATTTCAGAAAGAACAAAGGCCGGCACCAGCATAGAGAGCGGCGTTCCGCCATCCGCCGGCAGGGGCGTTTCCAGCGGCCGCGCATCCATCAGAATCTCAACGGCGCCCTGATCAACGCGCGCTTCCATAAACATCCGGAACGGCTGCATGGTCAGCGAAAAAGCGGATTCTTCGCTGATCGCGCCGTCCAGAAGCGGCTGCACGCCGGCGGTCCAGGCCTCCTTGAAGACCGGCTCCATGACAAAATAGGTCAGAAAAATCGCGACACTGACGATCAGCATGTTCGGCGGCGCCTGCTGCAGGCCGACGCCCTGGCGCAGGATCGACAGGACGATCAGCATGAAAGGCAGGCAGGTGACCATCATCGCGATGCCGGGCGCAAGGCTCAGCACCGTGACGAGCAGGAACATCTGGATGATGCGTTTTGAAAAGCCGCCTTCCGCGACCGCTTCGGCGGTTTCGCGCAACGGATCGCCCGCGTCGCCAAGCGTCTGCGCCGCCGCCGGCTCTGCGATGAAAACCACCGCCGCCGCAAGCGCCAACGCCAAAAACGCCCTCACGCGCCTCATCCCCTCGCCCTTCCCTGGCCTAGTTACCGAGCCCGCAGATTTCGAGCATTTTCACGCCGATGCCGTTCTCGTTTTCCTTGGCTTCCACAAGCTCGCCCTTTGCGATCAGGCGGTCGCCCACGAAAATGTCCACCGGGTCCTCGATCAGTTGTTCAAGGTCGATCACGGTATCCTTGGTCATCGCCAGCAATTGCTGGATGGTGATTTTCGCCGAACCGATGGACACCATGATGCGCACCGGCAGTTCGAGGATGTTACGGTTTCCCGCGCCGCCATCGCCGCCGTCAAGAACATCGGCGATGATGTCTTCATCGCTTGCGTTGTCCACCGCCGTCACTTCGTTTTTCTCTTCACTCATCGCCCGTCTCCTCTTGCGCGGCCGTCTCCCCTTCAAGCGCGCGCAGCACTTCTTCGATCAGCCCGTCGGGATCATGAAACAGCCCGCCGTTTTTCCATTTCGCATCAACCGTTGCAGGGGCGCAGGTCTCGTCGCGGATCAGCGTGACTTCCGGCGAGGAAGAAAGAATACGGCTTTCTTTGTCCGGGAGATGCGCCACAAGCGTCGGATGCGCTCTTAGAATAAGATCCGACTTGCCTTGCACGACGCGCTCTTCGATCAGCTGCATGATGTCCGCAAGCGAGGAGCGCCGCGCCAGGGTCGGCGCGGCGGCGGCGAAAAGCCGCGCAATCAGCGCAAGGCATTCGCTGCGATACCGCGCATCCATCTCGGCGAGCATGTCGCCCGTCTTTTTCGTAAAATCCTCGTGCCAGGCTTCCTGCTCTTCGAGCTGCGCCATGAACTCCCGGGATGCGGCGTCAAATCCAGCCTTGTACCCGTCCGAGTCGACGTCGACAGACGCGCCGTCGCCGTGACGGCGCCCCGGCAAGGACGGTATGCGCACCGATTTCGCCTCAGCGTCTTTCGCAAAATTGACCGAGCCCGCCGCCATTTACGCCGCCCGTTCCGTATCGCCGAGCCATTCTTTGAGCAGCGTGGCCGTCGCCTCCTTGTCCGAAGCGCTGAGGTCGCGCAGTTCTTCAAGCGGCGAGCGGGCGATCTGGGCGGCCGGCTGCGCGTCCGCCGGTTCTGCGGCAAGAAGCGCAGGCGCCTGTGATGCACCGCCAATATCCTGGGTGAGGACCGGCTTCAGAACGAACATGCCGAGCACGATGACGACGATCGCCGGGATGACGATCTGCAGGATCGACATGACGTTCTGTTGCGCCCACAGCATAATGCCGCCTGTTTTCTCCGGCGTTTCCACCGCTTCAAATTCATGGAACGGCATGGACTTCACGGTGACGATGTCGCCGCGCGCTTCATCATAGCCGACAGCGGCGGTCACCAGTTCGCGGATGGATTCAAGTTCGCCTTCCGCGCGCGGCGCCGGTTCCGCGCCGTCTTCGCCCGGAACATTATTGACGAGCACCGCCACATGGACACGGGAGATCGCGCCCGGCAGTTTTTCACGCTGCCGGTTGACTTCGGAAATATCGAAACGCGTCTGTTCGTTGGTTTCGCTGCGCGAGGAATTCGATTGCGACGATTGCCCCCCGGCGTCGCCGTCGGGCAGATTGCTGGCGACCGTAACCGCGCCAGACGAGCCGCCGCTTTCCGATTCCTGCATTTCCGTCGTCTCGCGGCCCATCATCACCCGGCTTTCCGGATCGAGAATACGCTCGGAAACCGTTTCGCGCTCGCGGTCGATATCGAGGGAGACCGTCACCCGGGCGTTGCCGGGGCCGACCCGCGCCTCGATAAGGTCCATAAGATTGGCTTCAAGCCGGCGTTCGCGGTCGAGGCTGTCGCCTTCGGCCTGGATGACCGGATCGCCAGCCCCCGGCTTCAGGATCACGCCGTTGACGCTGTCGATGATCGCCACCTGCTCCGGCTCCATGTCCGGCACGGCGAGCGCGAGCAGATACCGCATCGACGTGGCCTGCTGCATGTCGAGCCGGCCGCGGCTCATGGTGATGGTCGCAGAGGCGCTGGGCGGCCTGCGGCGGCGTGCGAATGAGGATGATTTCGGAACCGCAATGTGTACGCGCGCCGATTTCACGCCGGGCGTCGCCAGCAGCGTGCGCGCTAGCTCGCCCTCCTTGGCGCGCCAATAGGCGGCGTCAAACATTTCCGAAGTCGTTGCAAAGCCGTTCAGTTCGTCAAGAAGTTCAAAGCCGGGCTGGCCCTGCTGGGGCAGGCCCTGACGGGCGAGCGCCATGCGAAGAGAGTCGCGGCGGTTTTCCGGCACATAGATCGCCTCGCCCCGAACCTCGGCCTCGACGTCCATCGCCTCAAGCGCGCCCAGGACGTCCCCCGCCGCCGACGCATCCAGCCCCCCGTATAAAAAGGCCATGCGCGGCTTTGTGGCCATGTTCATGACCGCCGATAAAACGATCAGGGTCGCCACCAAAACACCCGCAAGGATGACCTTCCTTGAGAGCGACATTTCGTTCCAGACAGATGCAAGTTTGAACATACCAAAGCCACCGGAGGACGGGCCGCGACAGGCGGCGCATTCCTGAAATTTCATGGTTAATTTCCGGGGGTATGATTAATTTAGGGTTTACGTTTGCCTGTCTATGGTGCGTTTCGAAATCAACAGGTGCGCTCAAGTCGTGTCGAACGAAACGCCAAAAGAGTCCGAAGCCGAAAACGGCGCTGCGGACGAGGAAGCCGAAGAGGCGCCAAAGGCCAAAGGTCTCGCGCTCATTCCGATGATCGCCGCCGGCGTTGTCGCCGCCGGCGTCGCGGGCGGCGCCGCTTTCGTACTGACGCCCGGCGCAAAAGAAGAAAACGCCGCCTGCATAAAAGCCGGCGATGCGCATGACGCCGACGGCCACGAAACAGATGCGGCTGCGCTTGCAGAATGCGAAGAAGAAAAACAGGCCGAAAAAGAAAAGAAGAAAAAAGCCGACAAGAGTCATGGCGGCGGACATGGCGGCGATAAAAAAAGCGATGTGAAACCGCTCGGCGAAGTCCAGCATTCGCAGCACGCCACTTTCGTCGTGATGGACCCGATGGTGGTGTCGATCGCGCCTATCGGCCGCTCGAAGCACCTTAAAATTTCGCTCGTTCTGGAAACCGATGACGATGGCGCCGACCAGCTTCTCGACAACGGATTTTACGTTCAGGATGTCCTGAACACGTTTCTGCGCTCGGTGGACAGCGAGGTGCTGGAAGATCCGGCGGCCATGTCGCGCCTGCGCGCTCAAATTCTCCGGCGTGTACGCGCCATCGTTCCGGACGCGAATGTCCAGAATGTTCTCATTACCGAATTCGTCTTAACCTGAGGGGCCTTTGTAATGGAGATGATCATTGATTTTATGTTGCTCGCCGCATCCGGCGCCGCGACATTTTACTGCTTCATCCTCAGCCGCAAACTCGAAGCGCTGAAGAACACCGAAAAAGGTCTTGGCGCGACGATTGCGACCATGTCGCACACGGTCGACCAGGCGCGGGCGACCGTCACCATGGCGAAGGAATCGAGCACGCAAAGCATCAACGAGCTGACGCCGTTGATTGAGGAAACCAAGGACATCCTGCCGCAACTGACGGAAATGATCGACGTCATCTCCGAGCTTGCCGAAATCGCGATCCGCGACGTCAATGACGCGACGGGCAAAGCCGGCGCCGAGCTCGATGCGCGCCTCGCCAAGGCGAAAGCGCTGCAGGAGCGCCTCGACGAACAGATAGATTTCTTCCTTGTTGACGGTCCGGACCCCGACGGGCCCGGCACGCGCGCGCCAGGCGGCAGGGACGCCAGCGACAATGTCTCCTATCTCGACATCGACGAAGAGGAAACGCCCGCCGCCGCGAAAGCAAAAGCGAAATCGGCGGCCAAGGTGAAAGCCGCGCTCATGACAGCCCGCAACCAGCGCAAAATGAAAAAAATCGCCGGGTAAATCATGAAGACGAGAGCGCTTTTAGTCCTGGGCGTCGTATTCTTCGCCTCTTTTATCGGCCGCATCGCCGTGCTCGCTTCCGAAGCGTCCGGCAAGGCGTCGTCCGGGCTTGTGGAAGGCGATATGCCCGCCGCGGGCGCCTGCGTCGACGGCGATCTGGCGTCGGCCGTCAAGGACAGGATGTATTCGCTCGACCGCCGCGAAACCGCCATCGCCGACCGCGAAGCCGAGCTGAAAACCTATGAGGCGCAGATCACAAAGCGTCTCGCCGAGCTCGAAGACGCCAATGGCGAGCTTCAGGACAAGATTCAGGTCGTCAAGGACGCGCGCAACGAAGACATTACGAAGCTTGCGGCCATCTATGAGGGCATGAAGCCCGACCAGGCCGGCAAGATTATCAACGAGATGGATTCCAAATTCGCCGCCGGCCTCCTGTCGGCGATGAACAACGAACAGGCCGCCCGCGTCGTCGCCAGCATGGACTCCGAAAAGGCCTATCTCGTCAGCGTCATTCTCGCCAATCGCTCGCAGCAACTCGCGCAATAACCGCACTTAATTTCAGCGAAGATTAACTTCTCCGTGAAATACAGGTTAAGCGAGACGTTAAAGTTGCACACACTCACTGCGGGCGTTTATGGGACCCATCCTTGGCATTGTCATTACGGTCTTCATGGTCTTCGGCGGCTATCTCATGGCCGGCGGCAAGATGGAGATTATTCTCCATTCCCTGCCCTATGAGATGATGATCATCGGCGGCGCCGCCGTCGGCGCCTTCGTCGTCAGCAATGACTTCGGCACCATCATGCATGTGGGCGGCGACTTCATGAAAGCCCTCGCCGGCCCGAAATGGAAGAAGAAGGATTACCAGGACCTTCTTTGCCTGATGTACGAACTGCTGCGCGTCGCCAAGGAAAGCCCGGTGCAGGCGGAAGCGCATATCGAAAATCCCGCCGAGTCGACGATCTTCCAGCGTTATCCGAAAATCGCCAAGGATCACGACGCAACCGACATCATTTGCGACACCATTCGCTCCATCCTGATGAATTTCGACAACCCGCATCAGGTGGAAGATCTTCTGGAAAAACAGCTTGAGGCCATGCACGAGGAAAGCCTGCATGGCGGTCACGCCTTGCAGAACATCGCCGACGCCCTCCCCGCCCTCGGCATCGTCGCGGCGGTGCTCGGCGTCATCAAGACCATGGCGTCCATCGACAAGCCGCCGGAAGTTCTCGGCCAGATGATCGGCGGCGCGCTTGTCGGGACGTTTCTAGGCGTTTTCCTCGCCTATTCTCTCGTCGGCCCGTTTGCGAACCGCATCCTCGAGGTCAACGCACAGGAACAACGTTTCTATAAACTCATTCGCGAATGCATCGTCGCCCATCTTCAGATGCACTCGCCGCAAATGTGCGTCGAGGTGGCGCGCCGGAACATTCCGGGCCATGACCGGCCCGGCTTCTCGGATATTGACGAGGCCCTGAAGCTTCTGAAGAAGGAGGCTGCCTGATGAGGCGCATCTTCTTCATCGCCTTTATGATTCTCGTCCCCGCCGCAGCTCTTGCGGCGGGCGAAACCGTTTCCGTGCGGGCGGGCGAGCATGGCGATTATTCGCGCCTCGTTATCCCGAAGGCTCCGGCCGGCTGGCGCATCGCCACATCGGACCGGAAGATCGAAATCACGTTTCCGGAAAAGGATTACGCCTTTGAGCTGTCGGACATTATCGACAAGCGCAAGGCTCATCGCGTTCTCAATGCGCGCGTGATCGACGGCGAAAACAGCCGCGCGCTCGTTCTCTCCCTGACCTGCAATTGCCCCGTGCGCACCTCGAAAAGCGCCGGGGATTCCATCGTCATCGATATTTTCAACGATGCGCCGGTGACGCTCGCCGAAGAAGAGGAAACGCCGCAGGAGCCGATTTCGGATGCAGCGCGCAACGCCGTTTCAGCAACGCCTGAATCTGTTCATCATCCAGTTGTCGGTCGCCCGGCACGAGAGCTCGGCAATTGTGATGGCTGGCCAGGACCGGACCGGTGTAAATGTCCAGCGACTGCCAGAAACATTCGTCAGACAGGTGAGTCACATCCAGCAGCATGCCGACGCGATCCATTTCACGCAGCAGCGCCGGGCCCTTCTCTTTCAGGCCACCTTTGCTGCCGGTCCCGTGACCGTAATCGTCCGGGCCGTAATGAGCTGGCCCCAGAATCCGCAGCCCCATGTTGTACCAGCGTTCAATGTACGAAGGATCGGGCACCGCCCAGCTGCCTTCCATGCTTAGAATGAATCCGATTGGGGCCGCCGAAGTGTCATCCTGCTGCCACAGCGCGACGTGTTGATCCAGTTCGGCAACGTTGGAAAGCTCCGCCATCTGCCCGGCTTCGACCAT
>JAUIMC010000014.1 GCA_030433215.1 Alphaproteobacteria bacterium | reverse complement strand
CACGGCCCGGAAAAAAGCGCCGCGCACATCGGTGGGAATTTCCCCTTCGACTTCGAGCCCCTTTCGCGAATATTCCTCGCCCACGGGCTGGTTGAGGAATATGAAATCAATGGTCTGCGGAAATTCGGTCATTTCCTCTCTATCTCTCTCAGCTGGAAGCTTCGTCAAGCCAATAGGCGATGGCGCGCATTTCTAGGCTGGCGCGGGGGACGGCGTCGTCCGGACACAAGGGATTGTCGAAAGCGCTGTGGGCGACGCAATGGGGGCGGGCGGGGTCGCTGTCATTAGTGACGAAGATGACGGCTTCGTCCGGGGTCATGTCCGGAAACCACAGCCAGCGATGGCGCGGCGCCGCGCCGACCACCAGACCGGTGAACGACCAGTCCGGCTTTCCTTCCTGATCGAAGACAGCGTCGGCTTCGATGAGGTCTTCCGGGGCGAGGGTGCGGGCGTCGCATAGCGCCAGGGGAACGTCCTGCGGCGGCGGCGTGACGACGCGCCAGACATTGAAATGCGCGGCGCGCCGCACGGTTCTGTCTATCGGGGCGGAGGCGCGCGAGAAGTCGTTCGCCGTCCCGTCATTGACGTCGATATGGATGAACCGCGCGGGCCGGGAGTTATTATGCTTGCCGCTGTCCGGCGATTTTTCGCCGAACCGGAAGAGGCCCGGCGTGGCGATGACGATCTCGTCGGCCCCTGTCGCCGCGCGGAGCAGCGATTCTATTTCTGATCTGTATGTTTCCTGCGCTCCCGGCGTGCGGAAATCGGCAACCTTGCTGCGGTGCGAAACGAGTGCAAAGCCTTCGCGCTCGAGGGAGGGCGGTTCGGCGCGTCCGTCGATGATCGGAACGGTTCTGGGATCGAGGTCGATGACGTCCCGGGACTGATCATTGGCGTGATAGCGCGGCCGCTGGGTCATCGGCGCCGTGTAATTGATTTCCGCCCGGATCGTCCTTGCCGTCATGAAGCTACTGTGACGCCGCCCTTAAAAAATGAAAAGGCCGCGATCTGTCTGCCTGGCGTTTCCTTCGCCATAGGGGGAGGCCGCCTTCGCCCGCGGTGGCATGGGCGCGCGGCGAGACTTGATTGTGCGACTGCGTACGCAGCGCTCAGTCCCTGATGAATTTTAGGACGCCGGCGCGCACCGGCGCGGCCCGGGTGTCGCTCGTATGAGCGACCGCGCCGTCATAGACCTCGACCTCCTCGAAATCGAACGGGCTGACGCCTTCAAGACAGGCGACATTGACGCCGTACTGGGTCGGATCGGAACGGCGCTGATGATGGGTGTAGATGCCGCAGACAGAGCAGAAATAGTGTTTCGCCGTTCCGGTGTTGAACTGATAGAGCGAAAGCTTGTCAGCCCCTTCCACAATGGTGAAGCCGTCGAGACGAGCCGACACGGCCACTGCGCCGCGCATTCGGCAGATCGAGCAGGTGCAGCGCCGCGGTTTCGACAGTCCGTCCGGCAGTTTTACTGAAAACCGCACGGCGCCGCAGTGACAGGCGCCGCGATGAAGGTTTTCAGCATCGCTCATGTCTACTGGCCGGAAGACGCTTCAATTTGCTGATATTTGATGTCTTCATGGGCGCGGGCGATGATGTAGGCGCGGATCTTTTCCGCGCTGTCCGCATCGAGAACGCTGGTGAAGGAAACCATGCCGTTTGCGGAGAGCGCTCCGCCGAGGACGACATCAGCGAATTGCGATTCTTCCTTGACGATGTCCGAATGGCGAAGGTCGGGCAGAACGCCAGCGCTGTGGGCCGCGTCGCCATGGCAGACGCCGCAATACTTTCCGTAGAGATATTTGCCTTCCGCGACCGTTTCTGCGGAGGCGGTCAGCGGCGGGGGATCGAGGGGCTTGTCCTCGACCACCGGCTTGGGCGGCAGGCTGTCCGACCCGCCGAGCTTGTAGACGAGGAGTCTGCTGTAATTGGGCATGGTCGCCCCGATGGAAGCGAGTTCGCCGGGCGCAAGGGCTTCGACGCCGCCCCAGCCGGCAAGCACCGCCACATATTGCTCGCCGTCGATTTCATAGGTTACAGGCGCCGCCATGATGCCGGTCTGTGCATCCGCGGACCATAATTTGTCTCCGGTCGCGGCGTCATAGGCGGCGAATTCGCCGTATTTCGTGCCCTGAAAAACAAGGCCGCCGGCGGTCGTCACGGTGCCGCCATTGCCGGCGCCGGGATAGGGAACGCCCCAGGCTTCCTCTTGTGCGACCGGGTCCCAGGCGACGAGACGCCCGCCCACGGTCGCCTTGACGTGCGCCTTGATCTCGGGATCGGCCGGCAGGGCGGCGGCGGAGAAGTCGATGCCGTTGTTGAAGCCGCGCGGCTCCGGCTTGTAATTCGGGTCAGGCGAATAAGGAAAGCCGCTGATATTGACGGGAATATAAACAAGGCCCGTCTCAGGGTTATAGCTCATGGGGTGCCAGCTATGGGCCCCTCCGGGGCCGGGGCTGACCACGAAAAGTTCGCCGGTCTGGTCAAAACGCGCCTGCGGATTCTCAATGGGGCGTCCCGTCTCGGGATCGATCCCGGTGGCCCAGTTGATGTCAGTGAAGTTGTTCGCGGAGATGAACTCGCCCGTGACGGCGTCGAGCACGTAGAAGAAGCCGTTTTTCGGCGCCTGCATGACGACCTTGCGCGGCGCGCCGTCGACCTCGAGTGTCGCGACGATGATCTGCTGGGTGGCCGTGAAGTCCCAGGTCTCGCCGGGCGTCGTCTGGAAGTGCCAGACATATTCCCCATTGTCGGGATCGAGCGCCACAATGGAGGACAGGAACAGATTGTCCCCGCCGCCGGGGCTTCTGAAGGCCTGGTTCCACGGAGAGCCGTTGCCGACGCCGATATAGAGAAGATCCGTATCGGGATCGTAGGCCATGGAGTCCCAGACAGTGCCGCCGCCGCCAAGCTCCCACCATTCGCCGTTCCATGTTTGCGCGGCCATGGCCATGGCTTCGCTTTCAAAGCCTTTCGCCGGGTCGCCGGGCACCGTGTAGAAACGCCACGCGACCCTGCCGGTTTCCGCGTCATAGGCGGTGACATAGCCGCGCACGCCGAATTCGGCGCCGCCATTGCCGATGATGACGTTGCCTTTGACGATGCGCGGGGCGCCGGTGATGGTGTACGGCTTGGAGCGGTCGACGGTGACCTTGCTCCAGATTTCCTCGCCGGTCTCCGCATCGAGCGCGACAAGGCGTCCGTCGAGCGTGCCGAGATAGAGCTTTCCGTTCCACGCAGCGAGGCCGCGATTAACGACGTCGCAGCAAGCGTGCACCGCCCATTCGCCGGGGACCTGTGGGTCATAGGCCCACAGTCTTTCGCCGGTGACTGCGTCATACGCTCTGACCTTGGACCATGCGGTGGTGATGTACATGACCCCGTCGATGACGAGCGGGGTCGCCTCCTGGCCGCGATTGGTGTCGAGGTCCTGATGCCAGGCAAGGCCGAGGCGGCCGACAGTCTCCGTGTTGATCTCATCGAGCAGGCTGTAGCGTTGCTCGCCATAGGTGCGCCCGTGCGACATCCACTGGCCGGGTTCCTGGTCGGCATTGAGCAGCCGGGCCGCGTTCACATTTGCGTGGGTGGCCGCGTCAGCGGCGCTTGAAGGCGCAGTTTCGGAGGCGTTTTCGGTGACGTTTTCCGTCCCGGTTTCGGTCGCATCCTCCTGTCCGCCGCATCCGGACAATAAGGCCGACATGCTTAACGCCGCGACTCCAAAGAGTTGCGCCGATCGTGAAAACATCCGCTCAAACATCAGGAAACCTTCCCTAAATTCCCATGCTTTGGCAGCGGATAACGCCCTGTTCTGGCGGGGGAAACGCCACCTAGGCCGAAGAAACCCGCCATCGGCGGGGATGCTGCGGCGCAGCATGGCGCTGCGATGCAGCAACGAATTTAGTCGCGCGGATGGGAAAAATATGTTTGTCTTACATACAAAATTGCCCGGCCGGCGTTTTTGTGATAAGACATAACAAAAAATAAGGCCAAACAGACATAGGCCAACCAGACATAGGGAGGAGTTGGAAGATGCTGCACCTGTCGACTCGTGATTTCGCCGGCGCTTCGAAAGTGACGCGCTGGAACGATATTGTCGCTGAGGTCTTTACGCCGCTTGAAACGCGGCCGTTTCATCCGGAAGAGTTTGAAGGCGCCGTAGATAGCGTTCAGCTCGGGGATGTGTTTCTCGCCAATGTAACGGCAAGTCCTGCGGTGGTGCTGCGCACCGCCCGTCACGCCGCGTCGAGCCGCGAGCGTCATTACTTCTTCCACCTTCAGCTTGAAGGCGACATGCGGGTCGCCCAGGACGGACGCGAAGCGTTTTTGAAACAGGGCGACATGGTTCTTACCGACAGTGCTCTTCCGTACACGCTGGAATATGACACCAATGCATCGACCCTCGTGATGATCGCCTCGCCGAATGACGTAAAGCGCCGCTTGCCGGCGCCGGAGATCGCCCTCGGTCAGCGCATGAGCGGGTCGGAAGGCCTCTCGGCGACTCTTTCCGGGATGCTTGCCAGCGTCTGGCATCAGGTTAAAAACGGCATGGACCAGGAGATCGGCGAACGCGTCGGCAATAATCTTCTCGACATGTTCGCAACCTCCTGCATGGAAGCCTTCGGCTCGCGCATCGCCGATTCCGCGGTGGCCTCAGCCCGCCGCAGCCATATCCGCTGTTATATCGAATCCAATCTGAAGGATCCGGAACTGACGGTCGCGTCGATCGCCGCGGCCTTCCGGATTTCGCCGCGCTATCTGCACATGCTGTTTGCGGAAGAGGACGAGACCATCTCTGGTTTCATTCGCCGCCGCCGTCTTGAAGAGTGCAAGAAGCGCCTTGCAGATCCCATGTGGCGCCATCGCTCGATTACCGAGCTGGCTTACGCTTGGGGCTTCAACAACACCACGCATTTCGCCCGCGTCTTCCGCGAGCGTTACGGCGTTTCCCCGCGCGAATACCGCAACGCCAGCATCGCTGAAAAACAGCCGTTGCATTAAGGCCTGTCAGCCGTCGCTGACGACGACATCGATCAGCGACGGGCCGTCAGCTTTGAAACTCTTGTCCAGCGCTTCGCGCAAGCCGGCGGCGTTTTGCACGCGGCAGGCTGACATGCCGAACCCTTTGGCGAGCGCGATAAAGTCGAGATCCGGCAGGTCGGTGCCGACCGAAGGCGTCTGCCAGCGCCGCGCGATCCCCTTCAGCGCTTCATAGCCGCCATTGCTGAGAATGACGTAAGTGACCGGCGCGCCTTCCTGCGCCGCCGACCACAGGGCCTGAATGGTGTAGAGCGACGAGCCGTCGCCGAGCAGCGCAATCACCCGCCGTTCCGGTTTTGCCAGCGCCAGCCCTACGGCGGCGCTGCCGGCGAAACCGAGCCCGCCGGAGGCGGTGGCGAAAAAGCTTTCCGGCCTGTCGATGCGCAAGCGGTTTTGCACCTCGCCGCGCGCGCTCGGCGCCTCTTCCGCGATGATGGCGTCTGGGGGGCGCTTTTCCTGAAGGGTGCTGACGGCGAGCGCCGTCGTGAGGTCCGACTCGTCAGGCGGCGTAGCTTCAGCGCGTGCGGTTCCGGAAAAGGGCGCGCGCGCCTCGCTCGTTTCCGTCAGCTTGACCATGGCGCCGACAACGTCGCCGATGATCACCGTTCCGCGCTGCGTGTAGGACGCCGTATTCGGATCGTTGGTGATCTGAAGAATGTCCTTGTCGAAGCCGCCCGCCATGGGTTGTTCAAAATGATAGGTAAAGGCCGGTCCGCCGATGACGATGACGAGGTCATGGGCCGAGAGGGCTTCGGCGACGCTGGTTTCGTCTGCTCTTAGAAACCCCGCGAACTGAGTGTGCGTCTCCGGAAAAGAGCAGCGCGGCGACATCGGGCTCGCCCAGACGGGACAGGCGAGCTTTTCGGCGAAAGCGACGGCCGCTTCCCATCCGCCGCAGCGGTCGATTTCCGGCCCCGCCACCATGACCGGCGTCTTGCTCGAGGCGATCTTGCTTTCGGCGGCGGCGAGCGCGTCTGCGCCCGGCTCCGGCGCCCCGTGAAGGGCAAGCGGCGTAACCGGCTCGCAAGGCGCTTCCCAGTCGTCCACGGGCAGGGACACGAAAACCGGCCCCTTCGGCGCCGTCATCGCAATGGCGTAGGCGCGGGCGAGCGCTTTCGGCACGTCTTCGGCGCGGGCCGGTTCGCAGGCCCATTTGACGTAAGGCTTGGGCATTTCCGCCGCGTCGACAGCGCCCAGAAACGGTTCGGCGAGGAGAAGGCTGCGGGCCTGCTGCCCGGCCGTGACGATCAGCGGCGTCTGATTCTTGTAAGCGGTGACGAGAGAGCCCATGGCGTGGCCCAGTCCCGCCGCAGAATGAAGATTGACGATGGCCGGTCTGCCGGTTCCTTGCGCATAGCCGTCCGCGATGGAAAGAACCGCGGATTCCTGAAGGCCCAGCACGTAACGGAAATCTTCCGGCCAATCGCGGTAAAGCGGCAATTCGGTGGAGCCCGGATTGCCGAACATCACCGTCATGCCGGTCTGTCGCAGAAAATCGATGACGCTGTCCCGGACATTGGTCATGGCGTCTTCCTCATCGTCTTATTGCCTTCTTTCCGCGATGCTAGGCCGTCCCGCCTTCGGGGCCAAGCGCTCGCGCGAAACCGGAACCGACCTCGGCAGCGGGCGCAAAAAAATCGGCGGCCCGGGAAGGGCCGCCGATTTCCGTTCTTAATCGTCTGGCGCTTAGCTCTTGCTGCGCCAGCCTTCGACGTCCGCGTAAGACGTGCGCGCGACTTCCGAATAGGGAACCGGGCTGACGGTCGCCTTAATCGCGGCCTGGCTGTGCGGTTCGACGGTCGGCTTGGAGGTGCCGCCGTTCTCTTCGCCCCAGATGAATGTCACTTCGGTGCCGGGTTCGGCGTATTTCGCGTCGAGCACGGCCAGCGTCAGCATGCAGCGCTCGTTGGATGAGTAGCCGACCCAGGTCGAAACGCCGGCGACCTTGTCGCCAGCCATGACGCGGTCGAAGGGGTGCATGGAGTAAACCGCGGAGGGGAATTCCATGAACTTCGCGCGCTCGCCTTTTTCAAGCTGCGAGCCGATGCACTTCATGACGTCCTGGCTGTCGAGGGCCAGCGTCACTTTCTTGCGGTGATCGTGCTTGGATTTTTCTTCCAGCGCTTCCTTGCCGATGAAGTCGTGGTCGAACTTCACGAACGCGCCGTAGCTGAGGTCCCAGGGCGTGAAGTAGTAGTCTTCGATCTTGTCGGAGACGAAGCTGCCGCCGATGGAGGCGTTGGCTTCATAGCTCGTGCCCGGCAGCCATTCGCGATATTCCTTCAGGCTGTCGCCGGAATAAACGGCCGGAAGCGGCGAGGGGATCCAGCCCGATTCAAGCGTGTTCGAAGAATAGGCGCGGCCGCCAACCAGCTTGAGGCCGAATTCTTCGCCGGCGCGGACAAGCGCCGTATGCACGGCTTCGTAATCTTCCCACGGGCCGTAAAGTTCAAAACCCGGCTGACCGGCCATGCCGTGACGCAGGGCGCCGACTTTTTTGCCGGCGATATCGAGCGTCGTCATGTTGAAGAATTTCAGTTCCGGCGGCGTCTTGCCAAGCGCCTTTTCCATGGTCGCCATGGCGTTCGGGCCCTGGATCTGGAAGCGGTAGGATTTGCGCTTGCCGTCCTTGCGCATGGCGGTGCGCTCGTCGAGCTCGACCTTCACGTCCCATTTGCCGATTTCGGCCTGGTACATGATCCAGTTGAGGGTCGGGATGCGGCCCACCAGGTTGAATTTGTTCTCGGCGAGATAGAATAGGATGACGTCGCCGATGACATAGCCGTCCGGCGTCACGGGCACGAACTGCTTGGCCTTGTCGACGGTGAAATTCTTGAAGCTGTTGATGCCGAGATAGTTCAGCATCTCAAAAGCGCCGGGTCCCTCCACGAGGAGATCGGCCATGTGGTAGGACTGGTTGAAGAGGATGCAGGCTTCCTGCCAGGCGCGCTGCTCATCACGCCAGTTGGTGTATTCCGGCGGCACGCCCGGATAGGCGTTCGGTCCGGCCTGCGAGTTGCGAAGCATCTCGACCGGGTTGCCCTTGGCCTTGATTGCCTCTTCAAGATTTTTCGACGTCATTGCGCCATGCTCCCATTTTGATTTTACAAGATTAGCTTTGTGCTGATGTTATCGGATTTGTCGACTCTGCAAACGCTGAGATGCGCGGGAAAAAGCCATTGCCAGAGAAAGGTGTTAGGGGTGGTAATATGATACTGCACATTAAGCATGACCCCAACGCCCGTTGGGGCTTAAGAATGCTTGGGACATGCTTGTCATTTGCACCGGTCCGGGCGAAACCCGCGAGGGGATTTTTGGAGACGGCCAATGTCTGACGCGATCGATTTTCACGCCAAAACGCAGCCTGACAAGCTGGCTATTCTCGATCTGATTTCCGGCGAGGCGATCAGTTACGCCGAAGCCAACGAACGCATCGCGAGACTCGCGGGGATGTTGTGCGAGCGGCTCGGGGATAAACAGGGCGAGCGCGTCGTCATGCTCTCGCGCAATAGCTCGTTTCTGCTGCTTGTGCAGTTCGCCTGCGTGCGCGCCGGTCATATTTTCGTGCCCCTGAACTGGCGCCTCGCGCCGCCTGAAGTCGAAAAGCTGATCGAGGATGCGGCGCCTGCGGCGGTGTTCTGGCAACCCGAATTTGAAGCGCACGCCGCGCCCGCGGTAAAGGCCGCCGCCGACGATTGCAGCTTCATCATCGAAGACGACGGCGCCAACATTCTCTCCGAAGCGAAAGCCGCGGCGCCGGTCTATCTCGCCGTCAACACCGACGTTCATGCGCCGATCATCATGCTCTACACGTCGGGCACGTCGGGCCGCGCGAAAGGCGTGATCATCACCGGCAGCACTGCGCTTTATTCGAGCCTCAATTACGGCCTCTCCGCCGAAGTCTCCGCAGCCTCGGTTTTTCTCTGCGACATGCCGCTCTTCCATGTGGCGGGATTGATGGCTGCGTCGCGCACGCCGCTGTTCTATGGCGGAACGGTGCTGGTCTCCTCGAAATTCGACCCTGTCGTCAGCGTGCAGAACCTGCTCAACGAAGAGTATGGCGTCACCCATTATTTCTGCGTCACCCAGATGGGCGCGATGATGCGGGCGAACAATCCGCCGGAAACCATCCGCAAGCTGTCGCGCGTGCAGGTCATTCAGACTGGCGGCGCGCCGAACCCGCCGGCGGCCGTACGGCAATGGGCGGAGGACGGCGTCCGGCAGGTGGACGGCTTCGGCATGACGGAGATCGGCTCGGCGTTTTCGATGCCGCCGCAGGATCTCGAAGTGATCAAGAAGAAGGCCGGTTCTGTCGGCTTTCCGGCCTTTTGCATGCGCGCCAAGATCATGAAACCCGACGGAACCGAAGCGCCGACCGGCGAGGTTGGTGAGCTGTGGGTGAAGGGCCCCAATGTGACGCCGGGTTACTGGAACCGGCCGAAGGAAACCGAAGCGGCGTTCGAGAACGGATGGTTCAAGACCGGCGACTCTGCGCGCGTCGACGAAGACGGCCATTACTACATCGTCGACCGCACCAAGGACATGTACATCTCCGGCGGCGAAAATGTGTTTCCGGTCGAGGTGGAAGCGGCGCTTGCAGAAGCGCCCGAAATTCTCGACTGCGCGGTCATAGGCGTGCCGGACGAGCGCTGGGGCGAAGTGGGCGTCGCCTATATTCTCTTGAAGGGTAAAGGCGATAAGCTGTCGGCGGACGATGTGATCGCTCATGTGAAGTCGCGCCTTGCGGCCTTCAAGGCGCCAAAACATGTGGAGTTCGTCGAGGAACTGCCGCGCACGCCCTCGGGCAAGGTGCAAAAGCACAAGCTGAAAGACCAGTGGCTGGCTGCGCGCGGCTGAGACGCCGTCACGCGCTTTTTCGCGCTTCATCTTCCTTGTCGAGCTCGGCTTTGATGGCGGCGATTTTTTCGCGGCTTTCTTCGTTTTCAGGCGCGTAGCAGACCATGCGTTGCGCAAGGGCGCCTTCGATGGCGTAAGAGGTGTGGCGCAGATCGATGCGCCCCATGTCTTTCACTTCCACAGAGTGGGAGGCTTCGAACCGGTCCATGATGTCCGGGCTCTGCCAGCATTCGTCGAAGATCGGGCAGAGCTCGCGGGCTTCGCCGATAAGCTGGTCGAAAAACGCGCGGTCCTTGGCGCGGCTGTAATCCCAACGCAGCCGCGCGGTAAGGCGGCGCACCATGTCGCGATAGGCGTCCGGGGAATAGGTTTCCGAGGTCAGGAGGATCTTGAAGAGGTTGCGTTCGCTCGGCGGAATGGCGCCGTAATCGCGCAGCACTTTCGTGACAAGCCGGTTCCATCCGATCACCGACCAGTGCTCATTCATGACGATGGCGGGCACGGCCATGGTGTCGAGGAGCAGCCGGGTGCCGCGGGTGATTTCGTTGTGCAGGTTGGGGCTGAGCGGGGAGGGACGTCCTTGCGCGAGCTGGAATAGGAATTCCCGCTCCTTTTCGTCGAGCCGCAGAACGACGCAAAGATTCTCGAGAACTTCCGTGGAGGGACGAATATCGCGCCCTTGCTCGAACCAGGTGTACCAGGTCAGACTGATCCCGGCGAGGCTCGCCACCTCCTCGCGCCGCAGGCCGGGCGTGCGCCGCCGGCCCGATGCGGTGATCCCGTAATCTTCCGGGTTGAGCCGCTGGCGCGCATTTCTGAGGAAGCGCGAGATCTCTTTCTTGTTTTGTTCCATCGTTATCGTAGTATCCATAATAGTACACGATAGCGCCTGCGTGAGACCGCATTATCTTGCGACTATTCCAGAAACCGGTTCCGGCCTTGTTCCGCCCCGGTGGAATTCCACTAGCCCTAGAGTGAGGACGCCCGCGAAAAGCCGCGCTATTTCATCGGCTGAGAGGAAACGCGTTTTCCTGAACCAGACGCTCCATGGAGGCGACTTTGACAGACAAGGTGTTCATCACGTGCGCGGTGACCGGCTCCGCGCCGCTTCCCGATCACCCGAATTTTCCGATCACCCCGCGCCAGATCGCGGATGAGGGGCTGGCCGCCGCGGAAGCCGGGGCCTCGCTCCTCCACATCCATGTCCGCAATCCGGAAACCGGCGGCATGTCGACGGAGCTTGAGCATTACCGGGAAGCGGTCTCGCTGATCCGCGAGAAAAACAGCGAGGTGATCTTCAACGTCACCACGGGGCCGGGCTGCACCTGGATGCAGAGCGAAGACGACCCCAAAATGCCGGCGGAAGAAGGCACCTTGATGTTCACCGCCGAAAAGCGGCTCGAGCATATTCTCGATCTGAAGCCGGAAATGTGCACCCTCGACATCTGCACCATGCAGCTTTGGGGCGGGGTCGCCATCAATCTCGATCCCATGATCACGCGCATGGGCGGCATGATCCAGGACGCCGGCGTGCTGCCGGAAATCGAATGTTTCGAGGCTGGGGATTTCGTTTTCGCCGACGATCTCATGGCCAAGAACGCCATCCCGAAAAACGCGCCGTTTTCATTTGTTCTCGGCACGAAATACGGCCTGCCCGCCACCCCTGAAGCCATGATGTACGCCAAGAACCAGATTCCGCGCGGCGCGCAGTTCACCGGGTTCGGCGTCAGCCGGCATTCCTTCCCGATGGCGGCGCAATCGGTGCTGCTCGGGGGCAATGTGCGCACCGGTTTTGAAGACACGATCTATCTGAAGCGCGGGCGCAAGGCGGACGGCAACGCCGATCTCGTCACCTGGAGCGTCGAGCTGATCGAGCGGCTCGGCCGCGAAGTGGCGACGCCCGGCGAAGCGCGCAAGATGCTGGGGCTCGCCGAATAAGCCGGCAGGCAGTCAAGGAAGATCCAAGGGAAGGAACGGAAGTGACGGACGTCAAAGGCAAGGTTGCATTCATTACGGGCGGCGGTTCGGGCGTCGGGCTCGGACAGGCGGAGGTTTTCGGCAAGGCCGGCGCGAAGATCGCCATCGGCGACATCAGGGACGACCATCTCGAAAGCGCGGTGAAATCGCTGGCGGAAAAAGGCGTTGAAGCAACGCCCGTGAAGCTCGACATCACCGATCGCGACGCTTACGCCCGCGCCGCCGACAAGGTCGAAGACCAGCTCGGCCCCGTGCAGCTTCTCTTCAATACGGCGGGCGTCTCGATCTTCGGCGCCCTGCAGCAGGCGACGGCCGAAGACTGGCAGTGGCAGATGGACGTCAACGTCTATGGCGTCATCAACGGCGTGCAGACCTTCCTGCCGCGGATGCTGAAGCGCGGCGATGACTGCCATATCGTCAATACAGCTTCGATGTCGGCCTTTGTGGCGCTGCCGGGCACCGGCATCTACTGCACCACGAAAATGGCGGTGCGCGGCTTCACCGAATGCCTCGCCATGGACCTCAAGGACACCGCGGTGAAAGTCTCCATGCTGTGCCCCGGCGCGGTCGATTCCAATATCCACGAAGCCGTGAAGACGCGGCCCGCCCATCTTCAGAACACCGGCTATTATGGCGAAGACCCGAATGTCATGGCGCATCTGAAAAAGGTGATCGAGGTCGGGATGAAGCCAGCCCGGCTCGCCGAATATGTGCTGAAAGGCGTCGAAAAGGACGAGCTTTACATTCTTCCTTACCCTGAGTTCCGGCAGACGCTCGAGGATATTCACGCCCGGGTCATGGCGGCGCTGGCCAAGCCCGAGGATGATCCGGAATATGAAAAGCGCATGGCCCACGGCGTTCCCGGGGGAGATAAGGACTAAAGGCGAGGGGCTTCTCGCCCATCACAAAAGCAAATGAAAATCATCCCGATTGGAAATAGTTGGGAACCGGACAGGTGCGTTTCAGTCCACTGCTATTGCGCTCCTGTTCATTGCTTTGCCGACAGAGCGCGGCTAGCGTAATCGTGAATTAGAACAACCCACAAAGGCGAGGGAAACGTGGAACAGGGGCTGCAGACGTCAAAGAAGAGCGCTGCGTATCAGTTCGTGCTGGTTGCGCTTTTAAGTCTTAATTTCGGCATTGTCTTTTTCGACCGCAATGCGCTCAACTTTTTGATGCCGTTTGTGCAGCCGGACCTCAATCTCACAAACACGCATGTGGGCATTCTGGCCGGTGCCCTGTCGCTGACCTGGGCGATTGCCGGCTATCTGGTGAGCGCGGCCTCTGACAAAGCCGGCAACCGCAAGGGCTTTTTGCTGGTGGCGATTTTCGCCTTCTCGCTGTGTTCGGTGCTGTCCGGGCTGGCGACCTCGTTCCTCCTGCTGTTCGGCGCGCGCTTGCTGATGGGCGTTGCCGAAGGACCGATCGCGCCGATTTCTCACGCTCTGGTCGTGCGCGAAGTCAATCCGCGCCATCGCGGTCTCGCCATGGGCGTCATGCAGAATTTCGGTTCGAACTTTTTCGGCTCGTTTGTGGCGCCGGTAGTGCTGGTGGCGATCGCCGCCGCCATCGGATGGCGCGGCGCCTTCTTCCTTGCGGGCGTGCCCGGCATCATTACGGCGCTCCTGATCTGGAAGTTCATCGACGAGCCGCTGCCGGAGCCGAAAACCGAAGAAACTTCGAAGCCAATGACCCTGAAGGAGGCGTTCTCCTACAAGAATATCGTGGTCTGCTCGATTGTGTCGGTGCTTCTGGTTTCCTATCTGGTCATCACTTGGGCGTTCATGCCGCTCTACCTGACGCAGGTGAAAGGCGTTGCGCCGCAAACCATGGGCTGGCTGATGGGCGCGCTCGGGATTTCGGCGACCATCGGCAGTTTCGTTGTCGCGGGGCTGTCGGACCGCATCGGCCGGAAGCCGGTTCTGGTCGCGATCCCGTTCATGGGCGTTCTGTTGCCGCTGGGGGCGATGTTCTTTGACGGGTCGCCCTGGGTGCTGGCGGTGATCTTCTTCTTCGGCTGGGCGCTCAATGGCTGTTTTCCTATATTCATGGCGACCGTGCCGTCGGAAACAATCCAGTCAGGGCATGTGGCGACGGTGCTGGCGCTGGTCATGGCCACGGGCGAAGTCTTCGGCGGCGTGTTGTCGCCTTTCATGGCGGGCTGGGCAGCTGATAAGTTCGGCCTTACGGCTCCGCTCTGGATCATTTGCGGTTTCGCGATCGCTGCGGGATGCGTCGCCACGATGCTGACGGAAACCGCGCCGATTAAACGCGCACAGGCTAACCCCGCCGTGGCGTAGCCGAGCGAGTAACTATGATAGAGGAGACAGGATATGGCGAAAGTTGGCGATGCGACCATGAAAGCGCCGGAAAGCGGCGACTTCAAAATTGTCGATGTGCCAGAGCCGTTCAAGGAATTGATCAAACGGCGAGGCATCGAAGGCAGCTATGTGGGCTCTTCCCTCGAAGAAAGTCCCTGGGTGCCGTTCGGGGAGAATGCGGCGATCCGCTATCTTGCCTTCGACGTGCACAACAACTGGGTCGGCAACATTCTCTGGGTGAAGTCGCCCGGCGTTGTCTCGACCCACAAGCACCGCGGCCAGGTGCTGATGGTCTGCCTGGAAGGCAGCTTCCGTTATCTCGAATATGACTGGGTGGCCTATCCCGGCGCGTTCATCCATGAAATGCCCGGCGAGGCGCATACGCTCGTCACGGATGATCCGAACGGCGTGAAACTCTTCGGCTGGATGCAAGGGGCGAACGAGTTCTACGACGAAGAAGGCAATCACATCGATACAGTCGATGTCTGGTGGTTCCTCGATCACTATGAAAGCTACTGCGAGGAGCAGGGCATTCCGATCAACAAGCAGCTTTATATTTAAGCGCCGAAAAGGAGATCGATCATGAGCAGCATTGGCGCGGTTACAAAATCGAATTCGAACTACAAAATTATCGACGTGCCGGAGAACCACAAAAAGGTTCTCGACCGGCATCTCGTCCCCGGCGGCTTCGTCGGTCACGAAGACGTGGACAGCCCCTGGATTCCGTTCGGCGACAACGCCGCGATCCGGCATCTTGCCTTCGACGTTCGCCAGAACTGGTACGGCAATATCCTCTGGATAAAGGAGCCGGGCGTCATCGGCACGCACAAGCATCGCGGGCAGGTCATCATGATGTGCCTCGAAGGCAGCGTGCGCTATCTCGAATATGACTGGCTGGCAGAACCCGGCGACTTCATTTCCGAAGCGCCGGGACAAGCCCACACCCTCGTCACCGAGCACCCGCAGGGCGTGAAGCTCTTCGGCTGGATGCAGGGCGCGAACGAATTTTACGACGACAAAGGCGAGCACATCGAAACCCTCGATGTGTGGTGGTTCATGAACCACTACGAGACCTATTGCCGTGAAAACAATCTGCCGATCAACGAGCAGCTTTACCGCTAGCTTTTCGGCGGAGAGGATATACGCCGCGCCCTGACATATAGTCAGGGCGCGGTTTTTTTATTTCTTGTAGCGCTTGGAATCCATGTCCTTGCGCGCTTCCTGATATTTCATCATGGCGGCGTGGCGTTTCGCCTGACCTTCCTTGTCGCTGTCGATGGGCGGCAAGGAATCGAGCACCTGTTTAAACGCCATCTCCAGCATCGGACGCGCTTCCGGATAGGGGATGATGTAGAATTGCTCTTTCTCCATGGCGTCTTTGACATGGCCGGCGAGTTCTTCCGGATCCATCCCTTGCGCGTAGATCTCGCGCAGCGCGGCGAGTTCGGCTTCATCGACTTCATAGCCCGAGTTGGAAAGATGGGCGGGCCGCGTGTCGACGGATTCGGCGATATTGGAGCGGATATTGGCCGGGCATAGCACCGAGACCCCGATGCCATAAGGCGTCAGCGCGTCGCGCATCGCCATGGTGATGCCGTGCACGGCGAATTTCGACGCCGAATAAATGCCGGCGACGCTCGCCGCCACGAAACAGCCGAGTGAGGAGGTGTTGACGATATAGCCGCCGCGCCCACGCTCGATGAGGCGCGGGACGAAAGTCTGCATGCCGTTGACGACGCCGTCGAAATTGACGCCCATGATCCAGTCGTAATCGTCATAGCTTGCTTTTTCGAGCGGGCCGAAAATCGAGACGCCCGCCGTGTTGAAGAGAAGGTCGACCGGCGCGAAATCTTTCTCCACCTTGTCGGCGGCCGCCGCATAAGCCTTGCGGTCGGTGATGTCGAGCGCCACGCCATAGGCGTCGATGCCGCGCGCCTTCAGCTTGTCGAGCGCCTCGTCGACGGCGTCCTTGCGAATATCCGCGATCGCCACGCGGCAGCCGGCGTCGCCGAAAACGCAAGCCTGTCCGAAGCCGGCGCCTGAGGCGCCGCCGGTGATGAAGGCGGTTTTCCCTGCAAAATCTTTCATTGTTCTGTCCTCGACTTAGTAACCGACCGTGAAGCGCTTGCCCTGATGTTTCGGGTTTTCCACTTCGTCGATCATGGCGATGGCGTAATCTTCATAGCTGATGGCGCTGTTGCCCTCTGCGTCCTTCAAGACGACGTCGCCGCCGAGGCGGAATTTGCCGGTGCGCTCGCCGGGTCCGATCATGATCGAGGGCGACAGATAGGTCCAATCGTCCTTGCCTGATTCAATGAGCGCGTTTTTCACCTGACGGGCCGGCTCCGCCTCGATCTTCACTTCTTCCGGGAAGCCTGGCGTGTCGATCAGCGCTTGTCCGCCCGGCTCGGCCAGCAGCGACGCCGCGCCGCCGACGATGAGCAGTCGCGGCGCATCGGATTTACGGAAGGTCTCAATCGCTTTGCCGTAGTCGATATCCTTGAAGCGCAGGGAATAAATCACCGCATCCTGTCCATTGAGGATGGAGACCGCGTCATCGCTGAGAATGTCGGCGGCGACCACATGAAGATGGTCCTTTTCACTCAGGTCGTTCGTCTTGCGGGCGAGGGCGGTGACTTCATGACCCCGGGACAAAGCTTCTGCGATCAGCCGTTGACCGATATTGCCGGTGGCGCCGACGATGGCGATTTTCATCTGAACCTCCCATTAAGGTTGCTTGTGCCGGCAAGACCCTAGGGCGCGTCCGGCGCGCTTCGCCACCGGGCGGGAACCAACTGTTGAACCCGGGAGGGAGGCAGCCGGGTCCAAGGGGCTCGCGAGGGCCTTGCGCGAATGGAAAAAACCCTTTGCGCCGTGAGGCGCAAGTTGGCCCGCTTCGGCGCGCTGCGGCGGTCCAAACAACTGGCCAAGAGGGCCGGTTCATCTATACTTTCAGCGACTTGTGAAGACAGGCCCGCAGTCCGGTCAAGCGGCGGCGCGGTTTCGGCTTTGCGTTTTTACAATACGAAAATCGCCTCTAGCCTCAGCGCTTCAAGGGCGGTCGGATCAGTGTTCGGGAAGGAACCTATCTATGGACATCGCCGCCGAGGCCGGCAAGGCCGAAGACGAAGCGCCGAAAATCGACGAAGAGGCGTATCCGCCGGCGGCGCAGGGCTGGTATTGCGTTGCTATTCTCGCCCTTGCAGTCATGGTCAACTTTCTCGACCGCGGCATCCTCACCCTTCTGGTCGAACCCATCAAAGCCGATCTCGGTCTGACGGATGTTCAGATGGGTCTCGTCATGGGCTTTGCCTTCACCTTCTTTTACGCGGTGCTCGGCTTGCCCGTGGCGCGCATGGTGGACCGCCACAGCCGCAAGCACATCATGGCGGTCGGTATCGCCATCTGGAGTCTGATGACCGCCTTTTGCGGACTGGCGGGTAATTTCTGGCAGCTGTTCATGGCGCGGGTCGGCGTTGGCGTCGGCGAGACCACGAGCGGTCCGTCGGCCTATTCCATGCTGTCGGATTATTTTCCGCCGCATAAACTGCCGCGCGCCATCGCAGGCATGAATCTCGGTTTTGTCGCCGGCTCCGGTCTTGCGATGATTATCGGCGGCGCCGTGATCGGTCTCGTCGGAACGAGCGCCGGCTACGACCTTCCTTTCGGGATTCACTTGCGCGGCTGGCAGGTTGTGCTGGTGCTTGTCGGCATGCCGGGTCTTATCGTTTCCGGGCTGATGCTGACGGTTAAAGAACCTAAGCGCCGCGGCGTCGTGCAAAAAGAATCAAGTCCGATTACGGAAGTCTTCCAGTTCCTTTTCTATCACTGGAAAGTTTTCGTGCCGCTCTTCGCCGGTCTTGCGCTGCGTTCCGTGCAGATGTTCGGGATGTCGATGTGGGGGCCGGCGTTCTATAGCCGCACCTACGGATGGGACCCCGAACTCATCGGTTATGTGTCGGGCTTCAGCCTGCTTGTCGCCATGCCCATCGGTCTTTTCACGGGGAGCTGGATCGCCGAGCGCTGGTGGAAGAAGAACATTTACGACTCCAATATCCGCGTGGTCGTCTACTCGACAGCGATCGCCGCGCCGCTTGCCATGCTGCAGCCGCTGATGCCGAGTCCCTGGCTGGCGGCGGGCATCTTCCTTGTCTCCACGGTCTTCACGGGCATGGCTGCGCCCGTGGAAAACGCGGCGCTGCAGAGCGTGACCCCGAACCAGTTGCGCGGTCAGATGACGTTCCTGTTCCTGTTCATCATGAATGTCGTCGGCATGGGGCTCGGGCCGCTGGTCGTGGCAAGCTTCACGGACTTTATCTTCTCGGAAGAAAATATCCGCTACTCGATCTTCCTGACCGCGACGCTGATGGGCCCGCCCGCGATTTTCATCTTCTGGTACGGCATGAAGCCTTATGGCGACGCCATGGCGGCGGGCGGCGTATTGCCGCCGCCGCCCTCCTTGAAAAAGAAACCGGCTTAAGGAGCGGAGGCGCCCATGTCGGACGACAAGAAACTTAAAAAGCTCGAAAAAAAGATCGAGGCGCTGGAGGATGAAGTCGGAAGGCTTCGCGACGTCAACGATATCCGCAAGCTGCAATACGCCTATGGCTATTTCATCGACAAATCCCAGTATGAGGAAGTCGCTGATCTTTTCGCCGATGACGGCGAGGTCTGGTTCCTCGGCGGCGTCTACAAAGGCAAGAAAGGCGTGAAACGCCTTTATATCGAGCGCTTCCGCACACAGTTCACTGCCGGTCATAACGGGCCCGTCTATGGCTGGCTGCTCGATCATCCACAAATGCAGATGATCATCGATGTCGACGACAACCGGAAAACCGCGAAGGCGCGCGGACGCTCCATGATGCAGGCCGGCACACACGAAACCGCCGAAGGCCGCCAGCGCCAGTGGTGGGAAGGCGGGGTCTACGAAAACGAGTATGTCCGCGAAGGCGGCGTCTGGAAAATCAAGCGGCTCGGCTATTTCCCGCACTGGCATGGCAGCTTCCAGGAAGGCTGGGGCAAAACGGCCATCGACTTTATTCCCATGGCCAAGGTCTGTTACCCCGAAGACCCGCTTGGACCGGACGAACTGATTGATCCGGCGCCGCGTCTGTGGCCGGCGACGGACATCGTGCCGTTCCACTATGAGCACCCGGTGACGGGCAAAGCGATCAAGATAGACAACAGCCGTGCAAGAGAAGGCTTTAAGGACTGACTATGAAACCGGAAGACCGCCGCGCCATCGAATGGGAATGCGCGCGCCTCATTCATCATTACGCCAATCTGACCGACGCCCATGACTGGAAGGCGATCGTCGCGCTTTATACCGAAGACGGATTGATGACGCGCCCCACGGCGCCGGATGACCCGATCGTCGGCAGGGATGCGCTTATGGAGGCGTTCACCGCTCGCCCGCCGCGCATCAGCCAGCATGCTTGCGCCAATGTCGTGGTCACGGTCGAGAGCGAAACCGAAGCGTCGGCCTACAGCATCATTCTGCTTTTCACCGGCAAGGAAGCCGAAGACGGCGGCTTGCCGCACAAGAATGACGGCCCGCTCGTCGGCTATTACAAAGACCGCTTCAAACTGACTGAGGAGGGCTGGCGCTTCAGCGAACGGCGCGGCGCTCTGACCTTCAGGCCGTAACCCGTGACGGCGTTCTTCCAGAGGAAGCTTCGTATCGAGTGGGGCTGGTGCGATCCGGCGGGCATCGTCTTCGCGCCGCGCTTCATCGATATGTTTAGCGAAAACACCGTGCAGATGTTCGAATTCGCCGGCCTGCCGAAAAAGCGTGAAATGCGCAAAGGCATGGGGGTCGCCGGCTATCCGTTGATCGATCTGCAGGCGCGGTTCATGCGCCCCGCGGCCTATGGCGACGATGTTATTGTCGAAAGCGACGCGCCGGAATTCGGACGCTCAAGCTTTACGGTCGCCCATCGTATTCTGTTGGGGGATGTCGTTTGCGTTGAAGGAACGGAAAAGCGCGTCTGGACGGTTTATGATGAGAGCGCGCCCGGCGGCATCAAATCCGCGCCCGCGCCGGACGACGTGCGGAATCTGTTTTCCAAAACCTGACAGGGAGGATCGCGGAAATGGAAACCGTAGACGCGAAAATTTCTTACCTGAAGCCAACATCGCTCATTAATCGGCGTTTCTGGGCCCCGGGCGAGGAAGTGAACACTGGCGAATACGAACCCTATCCGGTTGTCATTCGCAATGCGCGCCAGGCGGACAAGCCCTTCACGCTTGATGAACACGGCTTCGCCATCGCCGAGCACCCGACCCAGCTCGACGATTTCGAGAACAAGCAGCGCATAGAGAATGTCTATTTTCCCGAGATCAAGAAGATCGCCATGGAGATGACGGGCGCCGATCATGTGGCGATCATGGGCGGGCAAATCCGGTCAAGCGGCAAGACCGGCGAGATCATTCAGCCGCCGGCGGCGGAAGCGCATGTGGATTTCAACGAGTTCACGTCGCACAAGATCGCGCAGATGCTTTATGAGAAAACGGCGCCTGATGGACCCGGTTACGACCGCTTCATCATCTTCAGTATCTGGCGCGTTTTGAGCGAGCCGCCGCAGGACTGGCCGCTGGCGCTATGCGAAGCGGCGAGCGTCAAGGACGATGAAGGCGTTTCCAATGTCAAGGTCGACGTGGACGAGATCCCGCCTTATGAAGAGCGTTTCAAACCGATCCCTGGCGAAGAGGAAATGGTCGCTGCAACGATCTTCTTTCATAATCCTGAACACCGGTGGTGGTACTACCCGGATATGACGAAGGACGAAATCGTCTTTATCAAGTTTCATGATTCCGATCATGGGCGCGCCTGGCGCACGCCGCACACCGCATTTCACGACGCGGCGCGCAAAGGCGCGCGGACGCGGGAGAGTTATGAAACGCGAGGGATCGCCTATTTTACGAAAGAACGGAGTTAGTCTCGTGAGCAAAATCGATACGACGCATGTTGGCAGCCTTCCGCGCGGCCCTGAACTGGTGAAACCGCTGCTGGCGCGCGATCATGGCGAAGATTATGATGTTGAGGAATTCGACCGTCTGGTGCAGGCGGCCATCGACGACGCCGTGGCCAAACAGGTTGAGGCCGGCGTCACCATCGTCAGCGACGGTGAACTCGGCAAGGTCGGCTATTCGACTTATATGACCGAGCGGCTCGAAGGCTTCGGCGGCCATGTCGACCGCAAGCCGGCGCGCGATCTCGCGGCGCATCCCGATCTCGTCAAAAAACTGTCGGCGATCATGGGCGCGCAGGAATTTACCCGCGCCGCCTGCGTTGCGCCGGTGAAACTGAAAAACATCGAGCCGGCTCATGAAGACGTCCGCCGGTTCAAACACGCCATGGAAAAGCACGGCAAGGGCGTTAAAGGGTTTTTGAACGCGGCGTCGCCGGGGCTGATCACCGCGTTTCAGCCGAACCAGTATTATCCGAGCCACGAGGCTTATCTCGCCGATCTCGCAACGGCTATGCGCCCTGAATATGAGGCGATCATCGACGCCGGGTTCGACCTTCAGTTCGATTGTCCCGACCTCGCCATGTCGCGGCACACGGGCTATCAGGACGCAAGCGACGAGGAGTTCGTGAAAATTGCCGAGGCCAATGTGGAAGCGCTGAACGCCGCCACCGAGGGCTTCCCCGCCGACCGTCTGCGCATGCATGTCTGCTGGGGCAATTATGAAGGCCCCCATGACTGCGACATTGCGCTGGAGAAAATCGTCGGCATCATCCTGAAGGCGCGTCCGGCGACAATTCTGTTCGAAGCGGCCAATCCCCGTCACGAACATGAATGGGCGGTCTGGAAAGAGGCGAAAATTCCGGACGAGAAAAGACTCGCGCCAGGCCTTATCGATACGTGCTCGAACTATGTGGAGCACCCGCAACTGATCGCGCAGCGCCTGCAGAAGTTTATCGATATTGTCGGCAAGGACCGTGTTATCGCCAGCACCGATTGCGGCTTCGGCACGTTTGCCGGCTACGGCAAGATCGATCCGGACGTCACCTGGAAGAAGCTGCGCGTTCTGCGCGAAGGGGCCGATCTGGCTGCGGCTTGACTGTCAGTGAACACAAACGAGGAACGGCCGTAAGCGCATTGCGCCGGCGGCCGTTTTTCTTGACGCCTGGTCCTGAGTGTTGCCGGAGATCATATTGTTTCGATTCTAATTATATGCTCTCTTTTGCCTCTTATCCGGGCCCGAACGTGCTTTGCGGCCAGGTCAAAAATGTCTGCGCCTCGTGAATAGATAAGACGCGCCAATAAGGCCGGGAGGAAAACATGGCGGAGTCAGCCGCGGCGGAACCCAATAAGCCGGGTTATCGCAATTACGTCCTCTTCGTCCTTTTGCTTGGCTATATCGTGAACGCCATGGACCGGTCGATCCTCGGCGTGTTGCTGCCGCCTATTCAGGAAGAATTCTCCCTGAACTACACGCAGCTCGGTTTGCTGGGCGGCCTTTCTTTCGCGTTCTTTTACGCCACATGCGGCATTCCGATTGCGGCGCTGGCTGACCGTACGAGCCGCAAATGGATTCTCGCATCGTCCATCGGCTTCTGGAGCGTTATGACCGCCGCTTGTGGCATGGCGCGCAGTTTTCCCATGCTGCTCGGCGCGCGCATCGGCACGGCGATTGGCGAAGCGGGCGGTTCGCCGCCGTCGCATTCGCTGATCTCGGATTATTTCAACCTGAAAAGCCGGGGCACGGCGCTGTCGATCTATGCGCTGGGCGTGCCCCTTGGCACTATGATCGGCGTTTATCTTGGCGGGCACGGCAATGACTGGTGGGGCTGGCGCACGACCTTTATCGTTGCGGGGATTCCCGGCCTGATCATTGCGGCTCTGGTCGCTTTCACCGTGAAGGAGCCGAAACGCTCAGCCCCGCCGGCGGCCCGCTCGCGCAATCCCCTTGACGCTTTCAAATTCGTCACCGCGCGTCCGGCCTTTTTGAACATGGCGCTCGCCGCGGCCATGCATGCTTTCGTCTGGTACGGCGCGGCGAATTTCAATTCGGTGTTTCTTGTCGAAAGCCATGGCATGACGACCAGTCAGATCGGTAACTGGCTGGCGATGTTTTCTTTCGTTGGCGCTTTCGGCACGTTTTTCGGGGGCGCGCTGTCCGACTGGCTAGCGCGCCGGTTCGAGGATGAGCGCTTTTACATGTGGGTGCCTGGCATATCCGTCATCATCTGCGTGCCATTTCAGTTTCTCGCTTATCTCAGCAACGAGACTGTCATCGTCATGCTGGCGTTCGCCACCAATGCGTTTTTCGCGTCGATCTTTTTTGGTCCGTCTTTCGCCATGGCGCAATCGCTCGTCGGGCCCAATCACCGCGCCCTGTCGGCGTCACTCTTGTTGTTTATCCAGACCATGATCGGTCTGGGGCTTGGGCCCCTGTTCGGCGGGATCCTGTCTGACGCTTTCACGCCTTATTTCGGAGAAAGCGCACTGCGCTACGCGCTGGTTGCGCTGGTCCTCTTTAATCTTTGGGCCGGCGTGCATTATTATCTGGCCTCGCGCACAGTGCGCCGCGATATCGCTTCTGCGCGGGAAGAATAACGCGCGACTGCGACGGTGAAGACAGACACGAAGATGGATCGAAGCATGAAGGTCTTGCTGACGCGGGCGTGGCCGAAGACGGTGGAGGAGTATCTCTCTGCGCGTTTCGACGTCACGCTCAATGAAAATGACGCGCCCATGAGCGCCGACGCGCTGTCGGCGGCCTTTGACGACTATGACGTCATCTGTCCTACGGTTTCCGACAGGATCGACGCCGGCGTCATCGGCGGGGCCGGGCGTCGCGCGAAACTCCTCGCCAATTTCGGCGTCGGCTTCGATCATATCGATGTCGGCGCGTGCAAAAGCGCGGGCGTCCGGGTTTCCAACACGCCGGGCGTATTGACGGATGCGACTGCGGACCTCGCCATGACGCTGCTGTTGACGGCTGCGCGGCGCGCGGGCGAAGGCGAACGGGAATTGCGGGCGGGGCAGTGGACGGGCTGGCGGCCGACGCATCTTTTGGGCCGGGCGGTCACCGGCAAGACCCTGGGGCTTGTCGGTTTCGGACGTATTGCGCAGGCGACGGCGCATCGCGCCCGCCATGGCTTCGGCATGAATATCATCTACTTTTCGCGCCGCGCGGCGCCGGCAGAAGTAACGGCCCCTCTCGATGCAAAAAGAATCGAGATGCTGGACGAGCTTCTTGCGACAAGCGATTTCGTTTCGCTGCATGTGCCGGGTGGGGCGGAAACGCAGAACATGATCGGTGCGGGCGAACTCGCGCGCATGAAGCCGGGCGCCATCCTGATCAATACGGCCCGCGGCGGGGTCGTCGATCATGACGCGCTCGCCGGGGCGCTGAAAGACGGGCCGCTCGCCGCCGCCGCGCTCGATGTCTATCCGCAGGAGCCGAAAATTCCCGAGGCGCTTCTCGCTTTTGAAAATGCAGTCCTCCTGCCGCATCTCGGCAGCGCCACGGAGGAAACCCGCAACGCCATGGGCATGCGCGCCGCCTCGAATGTAGAAGCCTTTGCGGCCGGCGACGCGCTGCCCGACCCGGTCGCCTGAACCATGATCGGCGCCGCGGCGGATTCTTGCATCGACGCCCTTATCGCGCAGGAACGGCTCCCCGGCTCATACCGCACCCTTGTTGACTCATATTGGCGCCCGTTGGCGGCGAAGATCGCGGCGTGGCGGCGCGAAAAAGGCGGGCCGATCATTATCGGCGTCAATGGCGGACAAGGCAGCGGTAAGACGACCCTTTGCCGGTTTCTGGAATGCTGCCTGCTTCCGGCGGAAGGTTTGCGCGCAGCCACTGTGTCCCTTGACGATTTCTATCTCTCAAAAGCGGCGCGCGCCGACCTTGCAAAGCGCGTTCACCCGCTATTCGCCACGCGCGGGGTTCCGGGAACTCATGACGTTGAGGAGATAACGCGGGTTCTCGGCGTGCTTAAAACGGGCTCTGCCGTGACCTTGCCCGTCTTCGACAAATCGCGGGACGACCGCGCGCCTGAAAGCGAATGGCGCCATATCGAAAGCGCGCGCGATGTCATTCTCTTTGAGGGATGGTGCGTGGGCGTGCGCCCGCAGGATGAGGACGCTCTGAAGGCGCCCATCAATGCGCTAGAACGCGATGAAGATGCGCAAGGCGTCTGGCGGCGGTACGTCAATGAAAAGTTGGCTTTTGGCTATCAGGCGGTTTTCGGCCTGATTGACTATCTCGTCATGCTGCGCGCGCCGGACATGGAAACCATTCTTGAAAACCGCCGTGAGCAGGAGCGCAAACTGCGCGAGGCGCGTCCGGGCGGCCAGGGATTGATGAGCGAAAGCGAGGTCGCCCGCTTCGTTCAGTTCTATGAACGCCTGACGCGCCATATGTTGGCGGAGATGCCCGCCCGCGCTGATCTCGTTTATGACCTTGAGGAATTGCGCCGGCGTCAGGGCGAATGAAAGTCATCGCTTTGCGTGATGAGATGAGTCTGGATCATGCCCGGTAGTATGATCTGCTCATGGGTGAATTGAATCCTCGCCCATCTGGGGAAAACTCTTCGTCCAGACCTTTCCAGCGGCAGTATTTTTCTGGCAGAACAAAGACCTGCCGCGCACATCCTGTTATGGCCCGGCCCTGAGAGTCTATGCGCTGATATTAGAGGGAAAAGATGAAAACGAGAGCCGCCATCGCCGTCGAACCGAACAAGCCGCTGGTCATTGAAGAGGTGGACCTTGAAGGTCCGAAAGCCGGCGAAGTGCTGGTCGAGATCATGGCGACTGGCATCTGCCACACCGACGCTTACACGCTGGAAGGCAAGGATAGCGAAGGCATCTTCCCCTCGATCCTCGGCCATGAAGGGGCGGGGATCGTGCGCGAGGTCGGCCCCGGTGTAACGAGCGTCGCGCCCGGCGATCACGTCATTCCGCTTTACACAGCCGAATGCCGCCAGTGCAAAACCTGTCTGTCGCAAAAATCCAATCTCTGCACCTCGGTGCGCGCGACGCAAGGCAAGGGCGTCATGCCTGACGGCACCAGCCGTTTCTCCAGGAAAGGCGAAACGCTCTATCATTATATGGGTTGCTCGACCTTTTCGAACTTCACCGTCCTGTCGGAGTATTCCGTTGCGAAAATCCGCAAGGACGCGCCCTTCGACAAGGCCTGCTATATCGGCTGCGGCGTGACGACGGGCGTCGGCGCGGTCGTATGGACGGCGGGCGTCGAGCCTGGCGCGAATGTTGCGGTGTTCGGCCTCGGCGGCATCGGTCTCAATGTCATTCAGGGCGCGCGGCTGGTCGGCGCCAACAAGATCATCGGCGTCGACATCAATCCGGAAAAGCGCAAGATGGGCGAGTATTTCGGCATGACCGATTTCGTCAATCCGAAAGAAATCGGCATGGACAATGTCGTCGACAAGGTTATCGAACTCACCGGCGGCGGCGCTGATTACACCTTCGACTGCACGGGCAACACCGATGTCATGCGTCAGGCGCTGGAATGCTGCCACCGCGGCTGGGGCGAGTCGATCATCATCGGCGTCGCCGAGGCCGGCAAGGAAATCTCGACGCGGCCGTTCCAGCTTGTGACGGGACGCGTCTGGAAAGGCACCGCCTTCGGCGGCGCGCGCGGGCGCACCGACACGCCGAAGATCGTCGACTGGTATATGGACAAGAAGATCGAAATCGATCCGCTCATCACCCATACGATGCCGCTCGAAGACATCAACAAGGCCTTTGATCTGATGCATGAGGGCAAGTCGATCCGGTCCGTGGTCGTTTTCTGATTTTCATTGAGTTGAGGCGCGTCCCGCCGTCCGGCTGCTGGCGGCGGATCGACGTTAAGATAGCAGCTGCTGGTTCCGCGCCTTGAGACGAGGGCGGACATTTCAGGAGCAGACCTATGTCGATTTACACGCATATCACCGTCGGCACGAACGATCTTGCGCAGGCGACGAAATTCTATGACGCCGTCTTGGGCGCAGTCGGCGTCAAGAATATGGGCGCCTTTGGCGAAAGCGCCGTGGCCTATGGCGCACAAATGCCGGAATTTTTGGTGCTGAAGCCGAGAGACGGAAAGTCCGCGACTCACGCCAATGGCGGCACGATCGGGTTTATCGCGCCGTCGCGCAAAGCGGTTCACGCCTTTCACGAAGCGGGTCTCGCCAATGGCGGGACATGTGAAGGCGAGCCAGGACCGCGCGAGGTTATGCCGAACGCTTATGGGGCTTATCTGCGCGATCCTGACGGCAACAAGATCTGCACCTATTGCATGGCGGCGGAATAACGCGACCTGACATCAACGCCGCGCGGCTTCCGGGTCGCGCGGTTTTTATGACGGATAAGACGAGGCGGGACATGGAACAGAAGTCAGCGGTGAAATCCTTCGGCGGAACGCAAGGCGTTTACGCTCACGCGTCGAAAACCCTTTCCTGCGACATGAATTTCGCGGTCTATGTTCCCGAAGGGCAGGGGCCGTTTCCGGTGCTTTACTGGCTGTCGGGCCTGACCTGCACGGAAGAGAATTTCATCACCAAAGCCGGGGCGCAGCGCGTCGCCGCGGAGCTCGGTCTCGTGATTGTCGCGCCTGACACCTCCCCGCGCGGCGAGGGCGTGCCCGACGATCCGGAAGGGGCTTACGATTTCGGGCTGGGCGCGGGGTTCTATCTGAACGCCACGCAGGAGCCCTGGTCGAAGCATTACAAGATGTACGACTATGTGACGAAGGAGCTGCCGGCGCTGATCGAAAAAGAATTTCCGGTGGACGCCTCACGCGCCGGCATCTTCGGTCATTCCATGGGCGGCCACGGCGCCATGACCATTCATTTTAAAAATCCCGACAGGTTTAAAACCTGCTCCGCCTTTTCGCCGATCGTCGCGCCGTCGCAGGTTCCCTGGGGGAAGAAGGCGCTGCCGGCTTATCTGGGCTCGGATGAAAGCGCCTGGGCTGAGTATGACGCCACGGCGCTTGTCGCCGAAAAGCCGAGCGGCGCGGACATCCTCATCGATCAGGGAACGGCGGACAACTTCCTCGCAGAACAACTGAAGCCGGAGATTTTCGCCGAGGCGGCGACCAAAGCCGGCCAGAAATTCACCCTGCGCATGCAGGAAGGCTATGACCATTCCTATTATTTCATCGCCAGCTTCATCGAAGACCATCTGCGCTGGCATGCCGGGCGTCTTTAGCCCCCCCCCAATACATAAACATATAAAGAAGTCTGAGTGGTAGTTTTGCTACCACTTGTCTTTGTATGCGATCTGCGTTGAAACCTCCCGGTGGGACGGCAGTGGGATTAGGGCTGCATGGCTCTTCCGCCGTCCTTCGCGGTTTCTGCGCTCAATAGCTGCAAGCCGTTGATTTGAAAGAAATTTTGAAAGGATTGCATCGTCATGAAGACACCGCCATTTCGCGCCGACCATGTGGGAAGCTTCCAACGCCCGAAAGAGCTGACCGAGGCGCGGGCTCAATTCAAGGACGGCGATATTTCTGCGGAACAGCTCCGCGCAGTTGAGGACGAGGCCATCAAGGGCGTCGTCAAGTTTCAGGAGGAGCTGGGCCTCAAAGGCATCACCGACGGCGAATACCGTCGGCGCTTCTTCCATGTGGACTTCCTGACCCAGCTCGACGGCGTCGTCGAGGAAGGCGGCATTTCCAAGAAATTCCAGAATACCAAGGGAGATATCGATTTCGCGCCGCCGGCCATGAAGGTCAAAGACAAGGTTCGTCATTCCAAGCCGGTCGAGCTTGAGAATTTCAAGTTTCTGAAATCGATCACCGATCAGACCCCGAAAGTGACGATCCCGTCGCCGACCATGCTGCATTTCCGCGGCGGCCGGAACGCGGTCGACGAGAAAGCCTACCCGGACATGGAAGAATTCTATGCGGATGTAGCGAAGGCCTATCAGGAAGAAATCACTGCGCTCGCCGAAGCGGGTTGCACCTATCTTCAGCTCGACGACACGAACCTTGCCTATCTCTGCGACCCGCACCACCGGAAGACGGCGGAAGAACGTGGCGAGGATCCGGACGAGTTGCCGCGCATGTATGCGCGATGGATCAATGAGTCGATCAAGACCAAGCCCGACAATATGCGCGTCGCGATTCACCTCTGCCGCGGCAATTTCAAAAGCTCCTGGGCGGCCGAAGGCGGCTATGAGCCGGTCGCGGAAGTGCTCTTCAACGAACTCAATGTCGACGGCTATTTCCTCGAATATGATGACGACCGTTCGGGCGATTTCCGTCCGCTGCGCTATGTGCCGAAAGGCAAGACGGTTGTTCTCGGCCTCGTCAGCACCAAGCTCGGCGATCTTGAGAAAAAAGAGGACATCGTCCGCCGGATCCACGAAGCGGCGGAATTCGCCGACCTCGATCAGCTCGCCCTGTCGCCGCAATGCGGCTTCTCCTCGACCGAGCATGGCAATGACATTCTCGTCGAGCAGCAGGCCGCGAAGATGCGCTTCATCATCGACGTGGTGAAAGACGTCTGGGGCGGTTTCTAAGAACCGTGCAATTATTGAAGAACCCAGGCTCCGCTTTTAATAAGGCGGAGCCTTTTTCTTGCGCTGTTCGCGCGCCGCCTCCGCCCACCAGGCGAGGTCGTCGGCAAAACGCGGAAACGCCCTTTCGAGCGCCTTGCCGCCGTCGCCTGTAGGCTTTGCATTCTCGTCAAGCGCCTGGCTGATCTGGCCTACGGTGAGGGTGCTCGGGATGACAGGCATGCCCATTTCCGAAAGCGTCGGATGCCAGGCGGAGTTCGCCCGCGCGCCGGCGAGCCGTCCCGCCGAATAGCTGGCGATGGCGGCGGGGCGCCAGAACCATTCCTCGAGGAAATGGTCTGTGAGGTTTTTGAGGCCCGGCTGCACGCCCCAGTTATATTCGCCGGCGGCAAAGACGAAGGCGCCGGCCGCCTTGATTTTCGCCGCGAGTGTTTCCAGGGCTTCGGGCGCCTTGCCGGCGGGATACTCCTTGTACATGCGGTCGAGCATGGGAAGACCGATGGCCTTGGCGTCGATCAGCTCCGCGTCTTCGCCGCGCGCGGCGAACCTTGAAACAAGATAGTCCGCAAGGCGAATGCCCATCCTGTCGGACCGGTAGGAACCGTAAAAGACGAGGATCGATGTCATGGCGTAATTTTTCCGTGATTGGCTTGCGGGCAAGAATTGATCGGCCTGGGGGCGCCGGCAAGCCTTCAGGAATGCAAAACTTCGTGACCGCTGATTGGCGTCAGGCGTGGGGTTCTTCGTAAAACAGGCGCCCGCGTTCGGTCAGGAAGACAGCGCCGAGCGCGGCAAATCCGAACAGCGCAAAAGCGATAACGATGGGAATGGCCGTGCCGTCGTAAAATCGCGCCGCAAATCCGCCGAGAAGCGAGGAGCCCGTCATGGTCGCGAAGCCGTAAACCGACGAGGCGGTGCCGGCCATATTGCCCATGGGCTCCATGACGATGGCGCTGAAATTGGCGTTGATGAGGCCCATGGCGAAAAAGGCCGGTATAATAAACAGCATGAAACCGGCGATGGTCCCGCCGCCGGTCAGGGACAGATAGATCGCGTGGGCGGCGTGGATGAGCGCGAAAGCTGCGAGCGCGCTATGGGAGAGGCGGCGCGTGCCGACGCGGCGCACCAGCCGCGAATTGAGCATGGCGGCGGCGCCGACGGCGAGGGCGGCGCTGCCGAGCGCAAGCGGAAATTTTGCGCCGAGCCCATAGGTCTCCACATAAACCTGTTGCGCCGCCGTGATGTACGCCATCAGCGTGCCCATGACGCAAGCCGCGCCAAAAGTGTAGCCGATCGCCACCCGATGCGAGAAAAAGAAATGCAGCCTGCCGCTGATCGCACCGAGGCGCAGGGGCTGGCGGTCTTCGGGCGCCAGCGTTTCGGGCAGGCGCCAAACGACCCAGGCGAGCTGGATGACGCCGTAGGCGAACAGCACCACAAAGACATAGCGCCAGGGCGCGACGAACATGATCAACTGGCCGATGCCTGGCGCGATGATCGGCGAAATCATGCCGACCGTCATCGCCATGGACATGATGCTTGCCATTTCGCGGCCTTTGAAGAGGTCGCGCACCAGGGCGAGAACGACGACTCGTCCGCCGGCGGCGGCGACGCCCTGGAGCGCCCGGCCTGCAAGAAAAAGGGAGTAGTGCGCCGCGACGACGCAGAGCAGGGTTGCGGCGATAAAGCCGGAGATCGACCAGATGAAGACAGTGCGGCGCCCGAACCGGTCGGAGATCGGTCCGTAGAAAAGCTGTGCGGCGCCGGAGCTCAGGAGGAAAACGGTGACGACAAGCTGGCGGTCATTTTCATTCGTGAGGCGGAACGCCTCGCTGATATCGCCGAGGGCGGCGAGCATCATGTCGATGGTCAGCGCCGTCAGCGCCATGACCGAGGCGGTGAGGCCTATGAGTTCGATCTTGGAAAGGGCGGCGCGGCTTTCAGCCTCGGGAGTGTCGGTGCGCGCCATGTTTGTTGGTCCACGAAAAAAGAGCGGACACTGAAGGCCCGCTCTTATGATTGGCAGGCGGCTTACGCCGCGGCGAATTCTTCCGTATCGATTTCCGCCTGCGTGCCGGCCGGGTAGCGGGGACCTGACACCGTGTTCTGGTTGATCAGCGTTTCGACGCGCGAAATTGTTTCGGCGCCGAGCTCCACATCGCCGGCGCCCATATTCTCTTCGAGGTGGGCGATGGAGGTGGTGCCTGGGATGGCGTGCATGTGCTGGCCCTTGGAGAGCGTCCAGGCAATAGCGAGTTGTGCGGGCGTGATGTCCGCTTCTTTGGCGATCTTCCGGAATTCTGGCAGCAGCGCGGCGTTTTGTGAGAAATGCGGCTCCTGAAAGCGCGGCATGCCCCGGCGAATATCCTTCTCGGGGAACTTTTCAGGATTGAGGTCGCTGCCGCCGAGAAAGCCGCGCGCCACGGGCGAGAACGCGACGAAAGCGGTTCCAAGCTCGGCGCAAGCGTCGATCACGGCGATCTCAGCATTGCGCGACCACAGTGAGTATTCCGACTGCACGGCGGCGATCGGATGAACGGCATGCGCCTTGCGCAAAGTATCAGCGGAGACTTCGGAAAGGCCGATGGCGCCGATCTTTCCATCCTGAACCATGCGCGCCAATTCGCCGACGCTGTCCTCGATAGGAACTTCGTTCAGCTTGTCGTAGCGGTGCAGGTAATAAAGATCGATGCGGTCGGTCTGAAGCCGGCGCAGCGAATCCTCGAGCGTGGCGCGCAGGGTTGCCGGCCGCCCGTCAACGACGCGTTTGCCGTCAACTCCTTGTATGCCGCATTTGCTGGCGAGGAAGATATCGTCCCGGCGGTCTTTCAGCGCCGGGCCGACAAGGTCTTCATTGCGACCGAAACCGTAAAGCGCGGCTGTATCGAAATGATCGACGCCCAGATCAAGCGCCTTATGCAACAGCTTGACGCCCTCTTCCGGCGGAGGCGGGTTGCCATAAGCGTGGCTCAAATTCATGCAGCCTAAGCCGATGGGATTGACGGCGTGGCCGGCGAGACGGCGTTTCATGATCGTCACTGTTCTGGGCCTCTGTCTGTCGGTTTGTCAGCCCTGCTTCTTCAACTGCTCCTCGAGGTCGTAGAGCGTCTTGTAGCAGGGCAGCACTTGAGCAACGCTGGAGTTCGGCTCACGGCCTTCCTTGATGGCGGCGAAGAACTCCCGATCCTGCAATTCGATGCCGTTCATGGAAACATCCACATCTGAAACGTCAACAGCCTCTTCGCGGCCCGTGACGAGATCGTCATAGCGGGCGATATAGGTGCCGTTGTCGCAGATATAGCGGAAGAAGGTGCCGAGCGGCCCGTCATTGTTAAAGGACAGGGATAAGGTCAGGATCTTGCCTTTTTCCGTTTTGAGCTGGATCGACATGTCCATGGCGATTCCGAGCTCAGGATGGATCGGTCCCTGAATGGCGTTCGCGACGGTGACTTTCTCGCCGGTCTGATACTGGAAGAGGTCGACCGTGTGCGCCGCATGATGCCAGAGAAGGTGATCCGTCCAGGAGCGCGGCTCGCCCTTGGCGTTCATGTTCTTGCGGCGGAAGAAATAGGTCTGGACGTCCATCTGCTGGACTTCGAGTTCGCCCGCCTTGATCTTGTTATGGACATATTGGTGCGACGGGTTGAACCGGCGCGTATGGCCGACCATGCAGACAAGCCCGGTTTCCTTCTGCTTCTTCATGACGGCTTCGGAGTCGGCCCATGAATCCGCGAGGGGAATTTCCACTTCCACATGCTTGCCGGCGTCCATGCACTGGATCGCCTGTTCGGCGTGCATCTGGGTCGGCGTGCACAGGATCGCCGCCTCGACGCCGGGCTGGTCCAACGCTTCGGAAAGCTCGGTCGTCGCATGGGGGATGCCGTATTCATCGGCGACTTTCTGGGTCGGCTCGAGCCGCCGGCCCACAATCGAGGCGACTTCCACGCCGTCGATATTCTTGATGCCGTCGAGATGTTTAAGGCCGAATGCGCCGGCACCGGCGAGAACTACTTTCATTCTATCGGTCCTTTCTTTGCGTTTGCGTTCAGTCTTGAGGTTCGAGAACAATATGGCCGAGAGCGGTGTTTGACGCCGCCACATGGTAATGGCGATGCAGCTCCTTCACCTTGTCGCCAAGCGCGCCGCGCATGATCAGCCACATGACGAGTTCGATGCCTTCCGAGCCGGCTTCGCGCAGATATTCGATATGGGGCATTGTGCGCAGACGCTCGGGGTCCGCCGAGAGATCGTCGAGGAATTTCTGGTCCCACTCGGCGTTGATGAGACCGGCGCGGGTGCCTTGAAGCTGGTGGCTCATGCCGCCCGTACCCCAGACCTGGACTTTCAGATCTTCCGGGAAGCTTTCGACCGCATCGCGGATCGCACGCCCAAGATTATAGCAGCGATTGCCGGTCGGGGGCGGATAGGTGACGACGTTCACGGCGAGCGGAATGATCTTGCAGGGCCACGCCTCCGGCTCGCCGAACATCAGCGACAGCGGGACGGTGAGGCCGTGGTCCACATCCATCTTGTTGATGATCGTCATGTCGAACTCATCGAGGATGCAGCTCTGCGCGATATGCCAGGCGAGGTCCGCATGGTTCTTCACGACCGGCACCGGGCGCGGCCCCCAGCCTTCGTCGGCCGGCTGGAATTCATCCGCGCAGCCGATGGCGAAGGTCGGGATGAGATTCATGTCGAAAGCCGACGCGTGATCGTTATAGACGAGGATCACCACGTCCGGCTTGTTCTCCGGCTTCATGATCCATTCCTTCGTCCAGTCGAAACCGGCGAAGGCGGGCTTCCAGTAGTCCTCGTCGGTCTTGCCGAGATCGATCGCCGCGCCGATGGCGGGGACGTGACTGGATGTGATGCCTGCAGTGATGTGGGCCATTAAACTAGTAACCTTTCGATTTGGAGCGCAGACCTTCGGGCGAACGTCCGCCCGACAGCATCATGTTGCGATAGTCTTCTTCGCTCATGCCGGTCATGGTGGAGACAGCCTGCAAGTAGGATTTCCGGTCGGTCGAGAAGACCTTTGCGAGAAAATAGATATTGCCGCCGAGATCGAGGAGCTTGTCGTAGTCGCGGTCTAGGAGCGCCTGTTTTTGCTCTTCGGTCATGGGCCATTCGTCGAGATAGGCTTTTTCGTCCGCGCGCCAGCGGTCGCGATTTTCCTTGGTCATAAGGCTCATGGCGAACTGGTTCACCCAGTAGCCTTTGCGCGCGCGCTTCGTCGTATAGACGCGCGTGCCGGGAATATCCTCCAGCTCGGCCAGATATTCGTGAATGTCCTGTTTCATCAATTGATCTCCTCTGGCCAGTACAGCCGCATGGGATTGTTTACGAGCAGTTTTTGTTGAAGCGCCTCGGTCGGCGCAATGCGCGGGATCATGTCGACGAGCCAGGCGTCGTCTGGCATGTGCGATTTGAGATTGGGGTGCGGCCAGTCGGTGCCCCACAGAACCCGGTCCGGAAAGCGCTCGACAATGCGCCGCGCGAAAGGAACGAAATCGTCATAGGCCGGCGGGCCGGATTGCGACAGGCGTTCCGGGCAGGTGACTTTCGACCAGATATGTTCGTTTTCTTCCATCAGTTTCTGGAACAGCGAGAATTCCGGTCCGTTCACATCTTTTGTCACATCGGGCCGGCCCATATGGTCGACGACGACGGTGGTCGAGATATTCGAGATGAAATCGTAAAGCTCCGGGAGCTCTGGCGCCTCGAAATAAATGACGATATGCCAGCCATATTTGTTGATGCGCTCGACCAACTTGGCGAGGACGGCCGGCGGCAGCGGATCGACGAGCCGCTTCACGAAATTAAAGCGCACGCCCTTAATGCCGTTGGCGTTCAGATAATCGAGTTCTTCGTCGCTGACGGAAGGCTTGACCGAGGCGATGCCCTTGGCCTTGCCGCCGGAGCTCATCACCGCATCGACCGTGGCGCTGTTGTCCGCGCCGTGACAGGTCGCCTGCACCAGCACATTGCGTGAAAAGCCGAGATGATCGCGCAGCGCGTAAAGCTGATGCTTGGAGGCGTCGCAGGGCGTGTATTTGCGCTCCGGCGCGAAGGGAAATTCATGGCCCGGCCCGAAGACATGGCAATGGGCGTCCACGGCGCCCGGCGGCGGCGTGAACGACGGCTTTGACGGGCCCTGGAACCAGTCGAGCCAGCCCGGCGTCTTTTCGAATGTTTCCTTCGTTTCGCTCATGGAGCGGTTACTTGCCTTTCGCCGTCAGGAATTTGTCGAGGCGCGGATAAACGCGACGGGCGTTGCCTTCATAGACTTTAGAGAGGTCTTCCTTGGAGAGATCCAGATTGTCTACATAGCGCTTGGTGTCGTCAAAATACTGGCCCGTCTGCGGATCGACGCCGCGGACGGCGCCCACCATTTCCGAGCCGAACAGGATGTTCTCGATTTCGATCACCTCGAACAGCAAGTCGATGCCCGGCTGATGATAGACGCAGGTGTCGAAATAGACGTTCTTCATCACATGGGTTTCGACAGGCGGCTGTTTCAGCATGTCGGCAAGCCCGCGATAGCGGCCCCAGTGATAGGGCACGGCGCCGCCGCCATGAGGGATGACGAGTTTCAGGTCCGGGAAATCCTTGAAGAGATCGCCCTGAATGAATTGCATGAAGGCGTTGGTGTCCGCTGCGATGTAATAGGAACCGGTGGCGTGGAACGTCGGGTTGCACGACCCGGAGACGTGGATCATCGCCGGAACTTCAAGCTCCACCATCTTTTCGTAGATCGGATACCAGTATTTGTCCGTGAGCGGCGGCGCGTTCCAGTGCCCGCCCGAGGGGTCGGGGTTCAGATTGCAGCCGATAAAGCCGAGCTCGTTCACGCAGCGCTCGAGCTCCGCGATGGAATTGTCGAGCGTCCCGCCCGGCGTCTGCGGCAGCATGCACACGCCGATGAAATTTTCCGGAAAGATCTGCGTCACCCGGTGGATCATGTTATTGCAGGCGATGGACCATTCGAGCGCGGTTTCCGCGTCGCCCACATGGGGCTCCATCGCGGAGGCGCGCGGGGAGAAGATAGTCATGTCGCCGCCGCGCTCTTTCAGGAGCTTCAACTGGTTGGTTTCTATCCCTTCCGCGATTTCATCGTCGCTCATCTGCGGCTGCATGGGCTTGGGCAGCGACGGGTCTTTCAGGCGCTCTTTTTGCGCCGCGCGGAAATCCGTATGCGCCTTCGGAACGATGGTCTGGTGACCGTGACAGTCGATGATCATAAGCGTCTCTCCGCGCTCCGCCCGTTCAGAATCGCATCCAGCATGTCGGGCAGGCTTTTGTTATCGAGGGCATAGCGATAAGCGGCGGAAAGGTCCTGCCGCTCTGCGCAGGCTGAGCTCATCAGAGGCGAAAGTCCCGCTTCTTCAACGGTTTTGGCGACTTCGCGCATTTCTTCGGCGCGCCGCTTCCCGTGTTCGAGGGCGCGCGAAATCATGTAGCCGGAAAGCGTCTCCCATTCCGGGCCGGGGAAGAGATCGGAAAGCGAGGCGACGACCGTATCCTCGACGCCGTAGTGGCGCGCGGTAAGGAGAGACTCGGTCAGGAGCGCTTCGACGCCCTTGACCACAACGCTGCGGCACATCTTCGCCGCCGACGCCTTGCCGTATTCGGTTGAAAAGATTTTTGCGCCGGTAAAGCCGAGTTCATGGGCGCGCGGCAGGAAGTCTTCCGCATGCGGCCCGCCGAACAGCATGGGGCAGGCGATGCGTTTCGGGCCAATAGGCGACATCACCGCCGATTCCACATAGCGCCCGCCAGCGGCGTTGATCAGCTCTGCCGCCCTGGTTTTAACGCCGGGCGAGGCGGAGTTAAGATCGAGGAAAATAGCGCCGGGCTTCAGCGCGCCGGCGACGCTTTCGGCCGCCGCCAGGGTCTGCGCGGCGGTGACGGCGCTGATGACAATGTCAGCATCCTTCACGGCGTCATGTGCGTTCTCGCCTTTGCGCAGGGAGCCAGCGGCCTTGGACGCTTCGGAAGCCTTATCCGCAAAGAGAATGTCCCAGGCGGAAAGCGCGACGCCTTTCGATGCGAGGTCCTCCGCGAGAGTCTGGCCGACCTCGCCGAAGCCGAGAAGACATATGCTCAGCTCACTACTCACTTGCCGTCCCAGACCTTGCCGGGGATGAAAACCTCGCCGCGCATCAGCTTGCGCGCGGTGCGCAAAAGCGCGGAGCGTTTGACATTGACCGCGCCGTTTTCGATCGCGACATCCATGTCGACGGTGAAAAAACCCGTAGGGTGTTCGATGTCGAGGCGCTGTTCGCCGGCCCCGGCGCTGGTTTTGGCAATGCCTTCCGCGACCGAACCGGGCAGCACGCAGGCCGTGGCAACCGAGACTGCGCCGAGAACGCCGATCGCCTCATGCACGCGGTGCGGAATGAAGCTGCGGGTGTTCACGACGCCGCCGGAAAGCGGCGGCGAAATGAGCGTCATTTTCGGCACCGTCTTTTTCTCGACGTCGCCGAGATTCATTTTCGGGCCGATCTGGAGCCGGATGCTCTCGATGCGTTTCTTGAGCTCGTCATTAGCTTCGAGATCGGCGGGGCTTTCCGCGCCGGAAAGGCCGAAATCGGCGGCGCGCAGAACGACCACGGGCATCCCGTTGTCGATGCAGGTGATCTCGATCCCGTCGACTTCGTCGATGACATTCCCCGTCGGCAAAAGGACGCCGCAGCTTGCGCCGGCGACATCGAGAAAGTCGATGGGAATGGCGGCGGCGGTTCCGGGCACGCCGTCGATGCGCGCTTCGCCTTCATATTCCACTTGGCCGTCAGGCGTCGGCACATGGGCGAGGGCGACGCTGCCCGTATTGACCATGTGAATGCGCACGGGCGTCACGCCGTCCTGCGCTTTGACGAAACCGTTTTCGACAGCCCAGGGCCCAACGCCCGCGAGAATGTTGCCGCAATTCTGGCTGGAGGAGACTTCCGCTTTGTCGACCACGACCTGAAGGAACAGGTAATCGACATCGGCGTCGTCACGCGAAGACGGAGAAATCACCGCGACCTTGCTGGTCAGGGGATGCGCGCCGCCGACGCCGTCGATTTGGCGGACATCCGGCGAGCCCATGGCGGCGAGCAGCACCATATCGCGCTCGCCTTCATCCGCAGGCAGATCGTTCTTGTTGAAATAGAGACCCTTCGACGTGCCCCCGCGCATCAGGGTCGCAGGGATCGCCGTCATCATGACTTCTGGTAATCCTTCTGATCGATATATTTGAGGCCCTTTTCGGCGAGCCGCTCGCGCATCTTGTAGATCTCGAGCCCGAGCTCGCCGGCGGCGAGGCGCTGGCGCTTCGATTCCTCGTTGGCCTCGCGCTCCTGCGATTTCTTCAGGACGTCGGCGGCTTCGTCCTGCGCCACCACGACGACGCCGTCATCATCGGCGATGATGAGGTCGCCGGGGTTCACATGGGCGCCGGCGCAAACCACCGGAATGTTCACACTGCCGAGGGTCTCCTTCACCGTGCCCTGGCTGAAAATGCATTTCGACCAGACCGGGAAGCCCATCTCCGTGAGGTCCTTGGTGTCCCGGACCCCGGCGTCGATGATCAGGCCTTTAACGCCGCGCGCCTTGAGGGAGGTGGCGAGGAGGTCGCCGAAATAGCCGGCGTCGGAATAGGAGGTGGGGGCGAGGACCAGCACGTCCCCGGGCTCGCACTGTTCCACGGCCACATGGATCATCCAGTTGTCGCAAGGCGGTGCGGAGATGGTGACCGCGGTCCCGGCCACATAGGCCCCTTTGTAGATCGGGCTGATCTCCGGGGCGAGGAGGCCCTTCCGGCCTTGCGCTTCATGCACCGTGGCGACGCCATATTTGCCTTCGGCGAAAGCGTCCACGACCTTTTTGTCCGTGCGTTTGATATTGGTGACCACGACGCCCATGGCGCTCTCCCGGATTCATTAATTTGCATCCCACATGCGCCCGGCAGTGCGAAAAGGCCAATTGAAAATCACCCCGTGATATAAGAGAATGCTAATGAGTATCTGCGGTAACCTCTTTCATGGCGAACGCCCCGAACATCTGGCGGCTGAAGATTTTCACTGAGGCGGCGGCGGCCGGCTCGGTTACGCAGGCGGCCGCAAGGCTGGGCCTGACCCAGCCGGCCGCCAGCCAAGCCCTGAAAGCTCTGGAGAAGTGGGCGCAAACGCCACTTTTCGAGCGTAAAAACAACAGGATGTCGCTTACTCCTGCGGGCGCGGCGCTGGCCCCCCGGGCCCGCTCGGCGCTGTCCCTTCTGGAGGAAGGGCTGGGCGAGGCGGCAGGCCGGGAAGGGGCCCCGGCGAGCCTTTTAAGGGCGATGTCAGGCCGGCGCCTCGAGACCCTGATCAGCATCATCCGTCATGGCGGATTTGCTAACGCCGCCAAGGCGGAAGGCTACGCCGCGCCGACCGTTCACCGCTCCGCCAAGGATCTCGAACGGGCGCTCGGCGCGCCGCTCTTTGAGGCCACCAGCCATGGGGTGCGGCCCACTCGCCGGGCCGTGGCGCTGGCGATGAAGGCCGGGCTCGCTTTCGCCGAACTGCGCCAGGGGCTGGCGGAGTTGCGCGAACTGACGGGCCAGGAAGCGGGCGCCACGGTCATCGGCGCCATGCCGCTGGCGCGCGCCCATCTGGCGCCGGCGGCGGCCGCGGCTTTTTCGCTCGATCATCCCGAACACCGCATTTCGATCCTCGATGGCGCTTATGAAGATCTGCTGATCGGGCTCAGGCGCGGCGAGGTGGATTTCCTGATTGGGGCGGTGCGCGAAAATCCCCTCGTCAAAGACATAGTCGAGGAGCCTTTGTTTGAAGACCCTCTCTCCATCGTGATGCGCGCCGGCCATCCCGCCCTAAAAAACAGCGAGGTCTCGCTGGCGGATTATCCGTGGATTGCGCCGCGCCCGACATCGCCCTTGCGCCGCCACTTTGACGAGCTTTTTGCGCATCTGGGTGCGCCGGCGCCGGAGGATATTATTGAATGTAACTCCTTAAGCGCGGCGCGCGTGCTTATGTTGAACAGTGATCGGATGATGCTGCTTTCCGATCTTCAAATTGGGTACGAAAAATCGGCCGGGATGCTCGCCTCTTGCCAGCATCCTGCGGGGCGGGTAACGCGGCTTATCGGATTAACCATGAGGCGCAACTGGCGTCCCACAGCGGCCCAAAAAGCGCTTGTCGATGCGGTGCGGGCGCAAGGCGCTTCAGCGGCTTCGCAAAAGCGCCAACCTCTGTGCCCTCTTTGATAAGGGAATCTACGCGATTATATGTTACAAGTCAGTCCTGTAGCTACAAAACCGAGCAATAAGTGACGCTAGCCAGCATAATAGAACCATACGTCGGTAAAACCGGCGGTCTCATCACTGCGCTGCACGCCGTGCAGAAGGAACGCGGATTTCTGCCAGAAGACATCGAAGCGGTCGCCGCAGAAGTGTTCAACCTGACCCGCGCCGAGGTGAGAGGCGTCATCAGTTTTTATCACGACTTCAAACGTGCGCCGCAGGGCGAAACGGTGGTGCGCGTGTGCGCCGCGGAAGCTTGCCAGGCGGCTGGCGGCCGCGCGCTTGTCGCGGATATTGAAAAAGCCTTTGCTTTGAAAATGGGCGAGACCAGCGCCTCGAAAGATTTAACGCTCGAGCCGGTTTATTGCCTGGGCCTTTGCTCCTGCGCGCCCGCCGCCATGGTCGGCGACCGGCTTGTGGCGCGCGCCGATACTGATAAAATCGCCAAGACCGTCGAGAAGACGAAGAAGGAGCGCGTGTCATGAGTGCGCTCACGCTTTACCTGCCGCTGGATTCCGCCGCTGTCGCGCTTGGCGCCGACGAGCTTGGCGACGCGCTCGTCCGCGAGGCGGACAAGCGCAAGCTCGACCTCACTATCGTGCGCACCGGCTCGCGCGGGATGCACTGGCTTGAACCGCTTGTCGAAGTTGAGAAAGACGGCAAGCGCGTCGGTTACGGTCCCGTTGATGAAAGCGACGCCGCTTCGCTGCTCGAAGCCGTGACGGGCGACGGCAAGCACGAAAAGTCCGTAGGCGTCGTAGAAGAGATTGCGTTTCTGAAAAACCAGACGCGCCTGATCTTCGGGCGCTGCGGCGTCATCGATCCCGTGTCGGTTGAGGATTACGAAAAACACGGCGGCAACGCCGGTCTCGATAAGGCGCTCAAGATGGACAGCGCCGCGATCTGCGAGGAGGTGTTCGAATCGGGCCTTCGCGGGCGCGGCGGCGCCGGCTTCCCGGCTGGCATCAAATGGCGCACTGTTGCGGGCGCTGAAGCGGATCAGAAATATATCGTCGTCAATGCAGACGAGGGCGACAGCGGCACCTTCGCCGATCGCATGATCATGGAAGGCGATCCCTTCACCCTGATCCAGGGCATGACCATCGCCGGGATCGCTGTCGGCGCTACGGAAGGCTATATTTATCTGCGTTCGGAATATCCGGTGGCGGCGCGCGTCCTTAATGACGCCATCGCTAACGCCCGCAAGGCCGGGTTGCTCGGCGACAATGTGCGCGGTTCGGGCAAGGCGTTCGATATCGAAGTCTTCATCGGCGCCGGCGCCTATATCTGCGGCGAGGAGACCTCGCTCCTCAACAGCCTCGAGGGCAAGCGCGGCGAAGTCCGGTCCAAGCCGCCGCTGCCGGCGCTCGAAGGGCTCTTTGGCAAGCCGACCTTGGTGCACAATGTCATCTCGCTGTGCTCGGTCCCGGCGATCCTCGAAAAGGGCGCTGCATTCTATCGCGATTACGGCATGGGCACGTCCACGGGCACCATGCCGTTCCAGATCGCAGGCAATGTGAAACATGGCGGGCTTTACGAAACCGCTTTCGGCCTCAAACTGCGCGAGCTGGTTGAAGACATCGGCGGCGGGACCTTCAACGGCCGTCCCGTGCGCGCCGTTCAGATCGGCGGGCCGCTCGGGGCCTATCTGCCGCCGCGGCTGTTCGACCTTGAAATGGATTACGAGACGATGGCCGCGAACGGCGCGGGAGTCGGACATGGCGGCATTGTGATTTACGATGACAGCGTGAATCTGCTTGAACAGGCGCGTTATGCTTTTGAGTTCTGCGTCGAGGAATCCTGCGGCAAGTGCACGCCCTGCCGCGTCGGATCGGTGCGCGGCGTCGAGACCATGGACCGCATCAGGGACGACATCGACCACGGCAAGAATGTCGACGTGCTTCAGGACCTTTGCGAACTCATGGTCGACGGCTCGCTTTGCGCTATGGGCGGCATGACGCCGATCCCCGTGCAGAGCGCTGTGAAACATTTCCCGGAAGATTTCGGGATCAAGCCCGCCAAACAGGCGGCGGAGTAGAACAAGCCGCGAAGCGGCGGATTGGAGAAGGCGAAATGGCCCTCTTGAAAGAAAAAGACTACGGCACCCCGAAACCGAAGACCGATAAAAAGGTCACGGTGGAGATCGACGGGTTCAATGTTGAAGTGGAGGAGGGTGCGAGCGTCATGCGCGCCGCCTCGGAGATCGGCATTTCCATCCCGAAACTCTGCGCCACCGACATGATGAAATCGTTCGGGTCATGTCGGCTCTGTCTCGTGGAGATCGACGGCGTCAAGGGCACGCCGGCCTCCTGCACCACGCCGGTGCGCGAGGGCATGAAGATCCATACCCAGACCGACCGGCTGGCGAAGCTGCGCCGCGGCGTCATGGAGCTTTACATCTCCGATCACCCGCTCGACTGCCTCACCTGTTCCGACAATGGCGATTGCGAATTGCAGGACATGGCGGGCGCCGTGGGCCTGCGCGAAGTGCGCTATGGCTATGAGGGCGAGAACCATCTGGGTCAGGCTAAGGACGTCTCCAATCCCTATTTCGAATTCGATCCGTCGAAATGCATCGTCTGTTCGCGCTGCGTCAGAGCCTGCGACGAAGTGCAGGGCACGCTGGCGCTGACCATTGACGGCCGCGGCTTCAATTCGAAAGTCGCCGTCGGCGGCGCAAACTTCTTCGATTCCGAATGCGTTTCCTGCGGCGCTTGCGTCCAGGCTTGTCCGACGGCCACGTTGCAGGAGAAAAGCGTCGTCGAGCAGGGCGTGCCGGACCGCACGGTGCTGACCACCTGCGCCTATTGCGGCGTTGGATGTTCGTTCAAGGCCGAACTCAGGGGCGATCAGGTGATCCGCATGACGCCGCACAAGGACGGCAAGGCTAATCACGGCCACTCCTGCGTGAAGGGTCGGTTCGCCTGGGGCTACGCCACCCACAAGGACCGCATCACGAGCCCGATGATCCGTGACAAGATCACCGATCCCTGGCGCGAAGTAAGCTGGGAGGAGGCGATCTCTTACGCCGCCGACAAGCTGAAAGGCATCCAGGCGGAATATGGGCGCAAATCCATCGGCGGGATCACCTCCTCGCGCTGCACCAATGAAGAAGTGTGGCTCGTTCAGAAATTGATCCGCGCGGCGTTCCACAACAACAACACCGACACCTGCGCGCGTGTTTGCCATTCGCCGACCGGATACGGTCTGAAACAGACCTTCGGCACCTCGGCGGGCACGCAGCATTTCGACAGTGTCGAAGAAGCCGACGTGATCGTCGTGATCGGCTCCAACCCCACCGAAGCGCATCCCGTCTTCGGATCGCAGATGAAGCGCCGCCTGCGCGAGGGCGCGAAGCTTATTATCGCCGACCCGCGCGCCATTGATCTCGTGCGCACGGCGCATATCGAGGCGGATTATCACCTGCAATTGAAGCCCGGCACCAATGTCGCGCTCATCAACGCCTTCGCCCATGTGGTGGTGACGGAAGGGCTTCTCGACGAAGACTTCGTCAAGGAACGCTGCGAGGAAGACAGTTTTGCAGAGTGGCGCGACTTCGCCGCCGATCCGGTGAACTCGCCGGAAACCGTGGCGGAAGTCACCGGCGTTCCGGCTGACGACATTCGCGCCGCCGCGCGGCTTTATGCGACCGGCGGCAATGGCGCGATCTATTACGGTCTCGGCGTCACCGAACACAGCCAGGGCTCGACCATGGTCATGGGCATGGCCAACCTCGCCATGGCGACCGGCAATATCGGTCGCCTCGGTGTCGGCGTGAACCCCATGCGCGGCCAGAACAACGTGCAAGGCTCCTGCGACATGGGATCATTCCCGCACGAACTTCCCGGCTATCGCTCGGTTTCCGACGATGCGGTGCGCGGCGAATTCGAAGGCGCCTGGGGCGTCGAACTCGATCCCGAGCCGGGCTTCCGCATTCCTAACATGTTCGATGCCGCGATCGCCGGCAAATACAAGGGCATGTATGTGCAAGGCGAGGATATCGCCCAGTCCGACCCCAACACCCATCATGTGGAGGAAGCGCTTTCCTCGCTTGAATGCCTCATCGTGCAGGACCTCTTCCTCAACGAGACGGCGCGTTTTGCGCATGTCTTCCTGCCGGGGACCTCGTTCCTTGAAAAAGACGGCACGTTCATCAACGCCGAGCGCCGCATCAACCGGGTGCGCCCGGCGATCAAACCCCAGCAGGGCTTGGAAGAGTGGCGCATCACCGCCGCATTGTCCGAGGCCATGGGCTACAAGATGCCGTATGAAAGCGCCTCGCAAATCATGGACGAGATCGCGCGGCTGACGCCGACTTTCTCGGGCGTTTCCTTCAAGATTCTCGACGAAAAAGGCAGCGTTCAGTGGCCATGCAATGAAGCGGCGCCGGACGGCACGCCTGTCATGCATATCGGCGAGTTCGTTCGCGGCAAGGGCCATTTCGTTCTTACCGAATATGTTCCGACGACGGAGAAAACCAACCGCAAATTCCCGCTGATCCTGACGACCGGCCGGATCCTGTCGCAATACAATGTGGGCGCGCAGACGCGCCGCACCCAGAACAGCGACTGGCACGATGAAGACGTGCTTGAAATCCATCCGTCGGACGCCGAGGCGCGCGGCGTTCATGAAGGCCACTGGGTCTCGATCCGCAGCCGCAAGGGCGAGACGACCCTGCGCGCCAAAATCTCCGAACGCGTGGCGCCGGGCGTTGTTTACACGACCTTCCACCACCCGGAGAGCGGGGCGAATGTGGTGACGACGGAAAACTCCGACTGGGCCACGAACTGTCCGGAATACAAAGTGACCGCCGTCGAGATCACGCCGGCGAACCACAAGTCCGAATGGCAGGAAGAATACGAAGCGACGACGCCGGACCTGCGCCGCATTCTCGAGCGCGGCATTGTCGAGCCCGCGGAGTAGGGTGACGGTCTTCAGGACGCTCGGGGAGGCGCCGCCGCTCGAACGCGAAACGGCGATCACAGGCGATGGCGGCGGCGGGCGCTGGCGCGTGCCGGCGGAAACGCCGGTCGCCTTCGTCTATAACCGCCGCAACTATGCGGTGATGCTGGCGAGCCCCGCCGACATGGAAGACTTCTCCGTCGGCTTTTCGCTGACCGAACGCGTGGTCGATGCGGCGGAAGAGATTTCCGCCGTCGACATTCACCAGAGCGAGCGCGGCATAGAACTTCACATCGCCATTGCGCCGGAAAAGCTCGAGCGTCTCGATCTCCGCCAGCAGCGGCGCAATCTCGTGGGCCGGGCCGGCTGCGGCGTCTGCGGGCTGGAAAACGCCGAGACCTTTTTCGAAACGCTGCCCAAGGCGGGCGAGGAGGCGATGACGCTCGCTCCGGAGGCGCTGACGCGCGCCCTCGGGCAGTTGCGCGACTGGCAGCCCTTGAACCAGCTCACCAAAACCGTGCACGGCGCCGCCTGGGTGTCGCTCCATGGCGAGATCCTTCTCGCCCGCGAGGATGTCGGCCGCCACAACGCCCTCGACAAGCTTCTTGGCGCCCTAGCCCGCAGCGGGGCGGACAGGGCCGATGGCTTTGTGTTGATGTCGAGCCGGTGTTCCTATGAGATCATCGAGAAGTCCGCGCGGCTTGGCGTGCGCGCCGTGGCCAGCGTGTCGGGACCCACGGCTTTCGCAATCGCGAAGGCCCGGGAAGCAAATATTGCGCTTTACTGCCGGGACGGAAACAGTTTTGTTCGCGCCGTTCCATAAATGTATGTTATACATACAATCAAACAAAGGGAGGGCCGGAAAACCCGGCTATTTATCGCATGACGCAAGATAATCTGCCCGCTCCGGGCGCTCCGGACATTGAAATCGCGCGCGCGGCTAAAATGGATCCGATCCTGCCGTTGGCGGAAAAACGCCTCGGCGTGCCGCCCGAAGCGCTGGCCCCCTACGGCCATTTCAAGGCGAAGGTTTCCCTCGATTATATCAACTCGGTGAAAGACCGCAAAAACGGCAAGCTGGTGCTCGTCACCGCCATCACGCCGACCCCGGCGGGAGAAGGCAAAACGACGACCAGCGTCGGCGTCACCGACGGCCTCAACCATATCGGCGTCAACGCCATGGTCTGCTTGCGCGAACCTTCCCTCGGCCCGTGCTTCGGGATGAAGGGCGGCGCCGCCGGCGGCGGGCGCGCGCAGGTCATTCCCATGGAGGACATCAACCTCCACTTCAACGGCGACTTCCACGCCATCACTTCGGCGCACTCGCTGCTCGCCGCGCTGATCGACAACCACATCTATTGGGGCAACGAACAGGACATCGACCCGCGCCGGGTCACCTTCCGCCGCGTTGTCGACATGAACGACCGGGCGCTGCGCAACATCGTCATCGGTCTTGGCGGACCGGCCAACGGCGTGCCGCGCGAGAACGGCTTCGACATCACCGTCGCGTCCGAGATCATGGCGATACTCTGTCTCGCCAATGACATCGCCGACCTTCAGGACCGGCTGTCGAAAATCATCATCGGCCGGCGCCGCGACAAGACGCCGGTGACGGCGGGCGACATCGGCGCCGACGGCGCCATGGCGGTGCTCCTGAAAGACGCGCTGCAACCGAACCTCGTCCAGACCATCGAACACAACCCGGCCTTCATCCATGGCGGACCGTTCGCCAACATCGCCCATGGCTGCAACTCGGTGATGGCGACCAAGACGGCGCTGAAACTCGCCGATGTGGTCGTGACCGAAGCCGGCTTCGGCGCGGATCTCGGCGCGGAAAAATTCCTCGACATCAAATGCCGCCAGTCGGGCCTTTGGCCGGACGCCGTGGTGCTGGTCGCCACCGTGCGCGCGCTGAAAATGCAGGGCGGCGTCGCCAAGGGCGACCTTGGCGCCGCCAATCCGGGCGCGGTCGAAAAAGGCTCGGTCAACCTCAAGCGCCACATCACCAACTTAAAAAAATACGGCCTCAACCCGGTCGTCGCCATCAACCACTTCATTCACGATACGGATGAAGAGGTTGCGGTGATCAAAAAGCTTGGCGAAGAACTCGGCGTCAAGGTCGTCCTGTCCAAACACTGGGCGGAAGGCGGCAAGGGCGCGGCCGATCTTGCGACCGCGGTCAAGGAAGAGCTCGACAAGGGCAAGAGCGACGGCAAGCTGCTTTATCCGGACGACACCCCGCTCGCGAAGAAGATCGAAACTGTCGCGAAAGAGATTTACGGCGCGTCGGGCATCTCGCTCTCCAAGGCGGCGGCGAGCAGCCTCAAGGAGTTTGAGGAGCTCGGCTTCGGTCACGTTCCCGTGTGCATCGCCAAGACGCAATACAGCTTCTCCACGGACCCGGGCAATCTCGGCGCGCCGTCGGACCACACGCTGGAAGTGCGCGAGGCTCGGCTTTCCGCAGGTGCAGGGTTCGTCGTGGCGGTCTGCGGCGACATCATGACCATGCCGGGCCTGCCGAAAAAACCGGCGGCGCTCGAAATCGGCCTCGGTCCGGACGGCCAGATCGTCGGACTGGCTTAAAGAGCCTTTGCTATTGTTATGCCGGTGCGCGGCGACCTGTTAAGGTTGCCGCGCACCGGGAGTTAAAGGGTCTGGGCCGGAAAAATGCGCGCTTGCGCTCATTTGCCGGACTTCTTACCTGCGTGGTATGTCTAGCCCCATGAATTCGCTCAGAGATACCTTCGGACGCCAGATCACCTATCTGCGCCTTTCGGTGACGGACCGGTGCGATCTGCGCTGCACCTACTGCATGGCGGAGGACATGACGTTCCTTCCCAAGCGGGACGTGCTGTCGCTCGAGGAACTCGAGCGGCTTGCAGGGGCCTTCATTGATCGCGGCGTGAAGAAAATCCGCGTCACCGGCGGCGAGCCCCTGGTGCGCCGGGACATCATGACCCTGATGGCGCGGCTGGGGCGCCGGCTCGAAAAAGGCGACTTCGACGAGCTGACGCTGACCACCAACGGGACGCAGCTTGTCCACCATGCGGATGTACTGCGCTCGCTCGGCGTGAAGCGCATCAATGTCTCGCTCGACACGCTGGACGATACGAAATTCGAACAACTGACCCGCCGCGACCGGCTGTCCCAGGTCCTGAAGGGCCTTGATGCGGCGCAGGATGCGGGGCTCGAGGTCAAGATCAACACCGTGGCGCTGAAAGGCGTAAACGAGAACGAGATCGCGCCCATGATGGAATGGGCCCATGGCCGGGGCATGGAGATGACGCTGATCGAGGTGATGCCGCTCGGCGAGATCGACGGCGACCGCGTCGACCAGTATTTGCCGCTCACCGCCGTGCAGGAGGCGCTTGCCGCGCGCTGGACGCTGACGCCTATGGACAAGAAGACTGGCGGTCCGGCGCGCTATGTGAAGGTCGAGGAGACCGGCGGCGTTCTCGGCCTGATTACGCCGCTCACCAATAATTTCTGCGCCGGCTGCAATCGCGTGCGCGTCACCTGCACCGGCGAGATCTATATGTGCCTCGGCCATGGCGACAAGATCGATTTGCGCGCGGCCATGCGCGGAGAAAACCCTGACGAAGCGCTGAACGCGGCGCTCGACCGGGCGATGCTCAAGAAACCCGAACGGCACGGCTTTGATATTTCCGAACGCGGCGCGGCGCCCGCCGTGGCGCGGCATATGTCCGTCACGGGAGGCTGAGCCATGGCGCGCATTTTGTTCTTCGGCAAACTGGCGGACGCCGCCGGCGCCCGCACGCGCAATGTGGCGCTCGGTTCTGAAACGCAAACCATCGGCGACCTCGTGACGGCGCTCGGGCGCGATGACGCGGCGCTCGGTCAGGCGCTCAGCGAAAAATCCGTGCGCTATATCGTCAACGAACTCGTGGCGGAGCGGAACGCCGCTATCGGCGATGAAGACGAGATCGCCTTTTTGCCGCCGGTGAGCGGGGGATAAGCCCCATGATCCGTGTCAGTGCAGATCCCTTCGATCCCGGCGCGGAGCTCTCCGTCTTCGAGACCAGGGCGGGCGCCGCCGGGGCCGTCGTCAGTTTTTTAGGCAAAGTGCGCGAAAGCGCGGCCGACAAAACAGTTTCAGGGCTCTATCTCGAGCATTATCCGGGCGTCACTGAGCGCTCCATTGCGGAGATTGAGGAACAGGCGCGGAAACGATGGGCGATTGACGATGCGCTGATCATTCACCGGGTGGGCGAACTGCGCCCCGGCGAGCCTATCGTCATGGTCTGCGTCGCCGCCGCGCATCGCCGCGAAGCCTTCGAGGCGGCGGATTTCCTCATGGATTATCTGAAGACCGAAGCCATGTTCTGGAAAAAGGAAATCCGCGAGGACGGCGAGGCATGGATCGAGCCCCGCGATGCGGATTATAAGGATGCGGCCCGCTGGAAAGAAAAGGGCCGGAAGGGATAAGCATGCACGGCATTAACGAAGAGCTCGAGTTCAAGCCGGTGCGCATCGCGGTGCTGACCGTCACCGACACGCGCACCCGCGCCAATGACACCTCCGGCGATCTCCTTCAGCAGCGCATCGAGGCGGCGGGCCACCAGCTTGCCGCACGCGAGCTCGTGCGCGATGATGTAGACGCCATCAGGGAAATTGTCGGCGGCTGGATCGAGGACCCAAATGTCGATGTCGTCATCTCGACAGGCGGCACCGGGCTGACCGGCCGCGACGTGACCGTCGAAGCCGTCCGGCCGCTTTTCGAAAAAGAGATCGAAGGCTTTTCGGTGATCTTTCATATGGTCAGCTATGAGAGCGTCGGCCTGTCGACGCTGCAATCGCGCGCCTGCGGCGGCGTTGCGAAGGGCACATTCCTGTTCTGCCTGCCGGGCTCCAACGGCGCCTGCAAGGACGGCTGGGACAAGGTGATTTCCCATCAGCTCGATGCCCGCCACAAACCCTGCAATCTTGTGGAACTGATGCCCCGGCTCACCGAAAAATAGTTGATGGAAAAATAAGTGACGAAGGACCTCACCCATTTCGACGAAGCCGGCCGGGCGCGCATGGTCGACGTCTCCGCGAAAGACGAAACCGCCCGCCGCGCCGTGGCGCAGGGGCGGGTGGTCTTCGCGCCGGAAAGCTACAAGACCGTGCGCTCAGGCGGCGTCAAGAAAGGCGACGTGGCCTCCGTTGCGGAACTCGCCGGAATCATGGGCGCCAAACGCACCAGCGATCTTATTCCGCTGTGTCACCCGCTGCCGATTACGGGCGTCAATCTTCGTATCGAACCCGACGACAAGGCCCACGCCTATGTGGTGACGGCGGAAGTCAAAACCGCCGGCAAGACCGGCGTCGAGATGGAGGCGCTCACCGCCGTGATGACGGCGTGCCTGACGATTTACGACATGGCGAAAGCTGTCGATAAATCCATGGTCATCGAGGACGTGAAACTCATCGAGAAATCCGGCGGCAAATCCGGCGACTTCAAGCGGGACGCCTGAGCCATGCTGAGCGTCGAGGAAGCCATCGCCGCCGTCACCGAAAGTGCAGGTCCGCTCGGCGCTGAAGAGGTCGGGCTCTCCGCGCTCGCTGGCCGTATCGCCGCGCAGGATGTGATCGCCCGGCTCACCCAGCCGCCTTTTTCCGCGTCGGCGATGGACGGCTATGCGGTGCGCTTCGCCGGCATGAAAGCGGGCGCTCGGCTCAAGGTCATTGGCGAGGCGCCGGCGGGCGCGCCATTTGCCGGTTCGGTTGGCGTTGGCGAAGCCGTACGCATCTTCACCGGCGCCGCGGTTCCGCAGGGCGCCGATCATGTGGTCATCCAGGAAGACGTGACGCGCGACGGCGAGACGATCGCCCTTAACGAAGCCCAGGAAAGACCGCGCAATATTCGCGCCGCAGGCATCGACTTCAGGGAAGGCGACGTACTCGCCAAGGCGGGCGAGCGGCTGCACGAGATGCACGGCGCGATCTTCGCCGCTGCGAACATCGCCAGCGTTTCCGTTTACCGCCGCCCCAAGGTCGTGGTCTTTTCCAATGGCGACGAACTGATGGAGCCCGGCGCCATTCTGGAGCCGGGGCAGATCATCAATTCCAATCACTACGCCCTTTCCGCCATGATCGGCGCCTGGGGCGGCGAAGCCGTCTATCTCGGCTGCGCGTCCGATAACGAAGAAGCGATCCGCGGCTATTTCCAGCGCGGCGCGGATGCGGATGTAATCATTCCTGTCGGCGGCGCTTCCGTGGGCGATTACGACTATGTGAAATCGGCCTTCGCGAAAGAAGGCGGCGAGATCCGTTTTGAAAAAGTCGCCGTTCGGCCCGGCAAGCCAACATGGTGCGGCGCGTTAAAAGGCGCGCGCGTTGTCGGTCTGCCCGGCAATCCTGCGTCGGCGATCGTCACCGCCGCGCTTTTCGCGCAGCCGCTGGTGCGCAAGCTTGCCGGCGAGACATGGGCGGCGCCTTTCGCTAAGGCGCGGCTCGCCGCGCCGATTGGCGCCAATGGCGGCCGCGAGGCCTATCTGCGCGCGCAGGTCAAAGACGGCGAAGCGGCCCCCGCGCCCAATCAGGACAGCTCGCTGCTTCTGCCTTTTGCCGCCGCGAATGCGCTGATCCGCCGTCCGGCCCACGCCCCCGCGCTAGACGTCGGCGCCGAGATCGAATTCGTGCGGCTCCGCTGAATGCGGATTGCGGTGATCCTTTCCGGCGGGGGCGGCCAGCGCATGGGCGGGACCGACAAGGGCGCGCTCAAACTTCTGGGCGCGCGCCTGATCGACCGTGTGGCGGTGCGTCTTGAACCCCAGGCCGACCGCATCCTGATTTCAGGCTCCCATGATTACGGAACCGGGCTGACCTCGATCGCGGACCGAGATGACGGCCCCCTCGGGCCGGCTGCGGGCCTGTGGGCCGCGCTCCACTGGATCGAGGAAAACGCGCCCGAAGCCGAAGGGTTTCTGACGGCGCCCGCCGACGGGCCTTTTGCGCCGGACGATCTTTTCAAGCGGCTTTACGCGCAAGGCAAATGCGTCGTCGCCGCGACCGCGGGCGGCGTTCACCCGACTTTCGCCTGGTGGCGCAACGATGCGCTGCGCGCGGCGCTCGAAGCGGCGCCCAAAGGGGAAGGGCTTTCCCTGAAAGCGCTGGCGGCGGATATGGGCGCGCGCCGCGTTCTTTTCGCGGACGAAAAGGCGTTCCTCAACGTCAATACGCCGGAAGATCTGAAACGCGCCGAAGATCAGCTGCGCGGTTAAAGAAACCGCGCCACCACATCCTTATAGGACCGTGACAATTTCAATTCGGCGCCATTGTCGAGGATGATGAAATATTCGCCGTTGGAATGGGGGTGAAGCTCTTTCACCCGGTCGATATTGACGATGGCCGAACGGTGAATGCGCTGGAACCGAGCCGGGTCGAGGCGGGTTTGGAGCGCTTTCATGGTCTCGCGGATAATGTGCGTCTTGCCGCCCGCATGGATGCACATATAGTCGCCCGCCGCATCGATCCATTCGATTTCATGGGCGTCGAGCACGACGACTTTCGAGCCGTCCTTGAAGGAAAGGCGTTCCGTGTAGCGTTGTTTTTCCGACCATTCGGGCTCGGCGATCAGCTCCTTGATGCGGTCGCGGTCGTCGTCGGAGAGCGAGGCCAGCATTTCGATGAGTTTCGACTCGCGGTCGGCGGCGGCTTTGCTTTTCAGGGCTTCGCGGGCGCGATGCAGCGCATCGTTCAACCGCTCTTCTTCCACCGGCTTCACGATGTAGTCGAGCGCGTTCGCTTCAAAGGCGTCAATGGCGTATTTGTCATAGGCGGTGACGAAGATGAAGAGCGGCGCGGGCGCGCCGATCATTGCCCGCACGACGCCGAAACCGTCGAGGCCCGGCATCTGAATGTCGAGAAAGACGAGGTCCGGCGAGAGCGCTTTGATGTCTTTCACCGCTTCGCGGCCATTCGCGCATTCTCCGACGATCTCGACTTCCGGAAAACTCTGAAGGCGGTGTTTAAGTCCGCGCAGTGCAAGCGGTTCGTCATCGACGAGAATGACGCGTATTTTGTCCTCGGTCATTGGCTTACATTTCCCCGTGTTTCGAATGGAATCCGGAGCAGGACGCAAAGGCCCTGCGGCTCCACATGATTGAGGCGAAACTCGCCGCGCCCCTGATAAAGATAGGCGAGGCGATCGCGCATATTGACGAGACCGACGCCGGTTTTGACATCCCGCAACAGAGCGGACGGATCTTCCGGCGCGTTGGGGCCGTTGTCGCAGACGCTAAGGCACAGCGTGGCGCCCTCGCGTTTGGCGGCGATGCGGATTTCGCCGCCGGTTTCCATCTGGGCGATGGCGTATTTGATGGCGTTCTCAATGGCCGGCTGCAGGATCAGCGACGGCACATAGCCGTTCATCGCGTCGTCCTCGATATCGAAGACGACATTCAGCCGGTCCGCGAAGCGTGTTTTCTCAATGGCGAGATACAGCTCCAGGGCGCGCACTTCTTCCGCGAGGGAGGTTTTCTGCAACGGGTCGCTGTCGAGGGAATAGCGCAGGAACGCCGAGAGTTTCGTCAGCATGGAATTGGCCTGGCGGCCATCCTGTTCCAGCACCAGTGTCGAGATGGCGTTCAGCGTATTGAAGAGGAAATGCGGGTTGAGCTGATAGCGCAGCATCTTCAGCTGCGCCTGATCGGCGAGCCGCGCCGACAGAAGCGCGCGCTCCATCTCGTTGCGGAGTTTGAGATAATAGTTGATGCCGAAATAAAATCCGGCCCAGGAGCCGAGCAGGAACAGGTTCACCGGCAGATCCGGCACGATCAGAAGAAGATAGTTGGTGGTGCCGAGGCTGGCGCCGCGCAAATCCATCCAGGCGTTGCCGAAGAGGACGCCGAAAGTCTGCGCTTTCATCGCCGACATGGCGACGGCCATGGCGATGGTCGAAGCCATCACGATGAGCAGCAGGAGCGCCGGCCCCTGGCGGCGCGCGAAGCGGTAGATGGGCCGGGCGAGAATGCTGGTGGTCAAAAACCCGATCAGCGAGGAGGCGACGGAATAGAGGAGGGAGTCCGTGGAGCGTCCGGCGACGAAGGTCGAGACGCTGAGGATATGAAGCACGAAAAAACCGAGCCAGCCGGCGATCTGGAGAATCCAGAACATTCGCGCCTTGTCCGCGAAGATCCAGTTCATCCAGGCGCGGCTGCGGCCTTCGGAGTCAATAAAAGGCCCGGCCCCGGCGGGCGCTGTGATCGACGTCATATTCACGGTCTCGACTTTGCTCATGGAGACTGACCTTTCAGACCGCGCGCGCCAAGCGCGCTGCGGCGAACCGCTCCCCACATGCGATGAATGTCGCAGGGCGGCAATGCTTCAGCGGGAAGTGTAGCCTTATTCCCCCAGAGACAACAATCTGACGTCGCCGCCGGCCGCGGTCGTATTGATGGTTAAGGCGCGCTCCACGCCGAAACGCCAGGGAGCGTCGAGGCTTGAGAGCAGCGGGATGATGGGCCCCTTGCGCCCGGCGAGCACGGCTTCGATGGCGGCCCGTCCTTCCCGCCCGCCGTCATAAGCGGCAAGACGGATGCGCGGGTCTTTGAGAAGCGCGTGAGAGACATGGGCCCCCGCAAGGCTGAGCGCGCCTTTCGGGGCGCCGGCGGCCTCTAGCGCGGCGGCGAGGGCTTTCGCGGGCTCGCTGTCGTTGGCGATGACTGTGTTGCCGGCGGCAAGGCAGAGCAGCATCTGTTTAAGATCGCCGCCGAGACAGAGCGCTAGCCCGCGCGCGCGCAGTTTCAGCGTGTTGGACTCGCCCGTCGGCCCGGGCAGCTCCGTATTCCCTGTAAAGAGCGCGCAAGTCTCGGAACTGTTGCGCGCAAGCGGCTCGTTCACGCCGCCTAGACGCGCGACGGCCTTTTCAAGCAGGGGCGCCCGATCTGCGGCGCTCCAGTCGCGAAACGCATGATGCGCGCTTTCAAACGCGGCTTTCTCAAGGGAGCTTTCCTCGCTTTCGGTGATCGGCGCCGGCGCGTCGTTACCATCGGGACGCGGGCGCTGTTGAAGCGCGGAGAGATAATGCGGGCCGCCCGCCTTCGGTCCCGTGCCGGAAAGGCCTTCGCCGCCGAAGGGCTGCACGCCGACCACGGCGCCGATCTGGTTGCGGTTCACATAGACATTGCCGATGCGCGCGCGGCGCGCCACGCGCTCCATGGTCTCATCGATGCGCGTGTGAACGCCCATGGTGAGGCCGTAACCGAGCCGGTTGATGTCGTCGACAAGTTCGTCGAGGCGATCGCCGTCAAAGCGCAGGACATGCAGGACAGGGCCGAAAATCTCCTGCTTCAAATCCGAAAGCTTGCGGATTTCGAAGGCGGCGGGGCGCACGAACGTTCCGGTGACGCCTTGTCCCGGGGCCGGCGCCGTCGCGACCGGGCGCGCCTCGAATTTCATGTGATCGGCGTAATCCTGAATGGTCTTGCGGGCCTCTTCGTCGATGACGGGCCCCACATCCGTGTAGAGTTCGGCCGGATCGCCCACGGCGAGTTCCGCCATGGCGCCGGCGAGCATTTCGTTGAAACGGTCGGCGACGTCATCCTGCACGCAGACGACACGGCAAGCCGAACAACGCTGGCCGGCGCTCTGGAACGCCGAAGAAACCACGTCCATCACCGCCTGTTCGAGGAGGGCCGTGGAATCGATGATCATCGCGTTGATCCCGCCGGTTTCCGCAATCAACGCCGCGTCGGGTTTTCCGGCGGAGACGAGGCTCTTCTTGATGAGGTGCGCGACCTCAATGGAGCCGGTGAAGACGACGCCTGCAATTTCCGGCGCGGCGACCAGCGGCGCGCCGACCGACGGGCCGTCGCCGGGCACATAATGAAGCGCGTCTCCCGGAACGCCCGCCTCGTGAAGCAGTTTCACCGCTTCAAAGGCGATCAGCGGCGTCTGTTCGGCGGGCTTGGCGATGACGCAATTGCCGGCGGCGAGGCTCGCGCTGACCTGGCCGAGGAAAATCGCCAGGGGGAAGTTCCAGGGCGAGATGCAGGCGAGAACGCCCAGCGGCGCGCCGGACAGCTCCTCGCAGCGGTCGGCGTAATAGCGCAGGAAGTCCACAGCTTCGCGCACTTCGGCGATGGCGTCGGGCCAGGTCTTGCCGGCCTCGTAGACGGCCAGCGCCATGAAATGCTCGCCGCGTTCCTCGAGCATGTCGGCGGCGCGCCTTAGCATGGCGGCGCGTTCGGCGGCGGGCGTCGCGGCCCAGTCGGCGGCGAAACCGGAGGCGGCCTTGCAGGCGGCCGCGACGGTCTCTTCCGAAGCATTGTAAACGGCGCCAACGGGATCGTTCGCAAAAGCGGGATTCGTGACGGGCGTGCGCGCGCCGGAAAGCATCCTGCCATTGACGATCGGCTGCGCCTCGACCGGCGTCAGCGCGCTGCGCGCCGCAGGCGACATTTGCGCGGCGGTCGGCGGGTGCGTTTCGTCCCAGCCTTCGGCCGAAAGGCGTTCGCCGCCAAGGGTGTCGCGCGGCGCCGGGATATGCGGATTGGCGTAGGCGGAGAGCCCGGCGATTTCCTCCAGCGGGTCTGCGACAACGTCATCGACGGACAGGTCCGGATCGATGAGCTGGTTGACGAAGGAGGAATTCGCGCCGTTCTCGAGGAGGCGGCGCACGAGATAGGGCAGAAGCTCCCGGTGTCCGCCCACCGGCGCATAGATGCGCGAGCGCGCGCCGGTCTCGATCAGGCTGTCATGGAGCGCCTCGCCCATGCCGTAGAGGCGTTGCAACTCGTAATCCTTATGCTCACCCGCCATCTTCTGGACCATCGCCGCAGAGAGCGCGTTATGGGTGGCGAATTGCGGGAAGAAGACGTCGATATTGTCGAACAGCTTGCGCGCGCAGGCGAGATAGCTGACATCGGTCAGCGCCTTGCGGGTGAAAACCGGATAGCTCTCGAGCCCCATCATCTGCGCGCGTTTGATTTCCGAATCCCAATAGGCGCCCTTGACGAGTCGCACCATGATCCGCCGCCCGGTTTCGCGGGCGAGCGCGGCGAGCCAGTCGAGAACGTAGGGCGCCCGGCGCTGATAGGCCTGCACGACGACGCCGAAGCCGTCCCAGCCGTCGAGCGCGGGGTCGCGCATCAGCTGCTCGATGATGTCGAGAGACAGATCGAGGCGGTCGGCTTCCTCCGCATCGATATTGAACCCCATATTGGCGGCTTTGGCTTCGATGGCGAGATCGCAGACGCGGCCCCCGAGTTCGGACAGGATGCGCGTCTTCTTGGCGTATTCATAGCGCGGGTGCAGCGCTGAGAGTTTCACCGAAATGCCCGGATTGGCCGGGGCGTAGTCGTGTTTCGAATGTTTGGCGATTGCGGCGATGGCGTTTTTGTAATCGTCGAAATATTTCTGCGCGTCGGCGTCGGTGTGCGCCGCTTCGCCGAGCATGTCGTAGGAGAAGACATAGCCCTTGTCCTGGAAGCGTCTTGCCCGCTTCAACGCGGACTCGATGGTTTCGCCGAGCACGAAATGCTCGCCCATGATGCGCATGGCCTGCGCCACCGAGGCGCGGATCACCGGCTCGCCCAGCCGGTCGAGGGCGTCCTTGGTGGCCCGGACCATCCTGCGCAACGGGTCCTTCGCCTCGACATCGTCGAGCCAGGAGGCGGTGAGCATCAGCGCGCGGGTGGAGAAGTTGACCAGCGGGAAGGGGCTCTTGCCCTTGTGCGCGGCCCAGTCCCCGGCCTCGATCTTGTCCTCGATGAGAGAATCCGCCGTCGCCGCATCGGGGGTTCTGAGCAGCGCCTCGGCAAGGCGCATCAGGGTCACCCCCTCGGCCGTGGAGAGGCCGTATTCCTGAAGGAATTTGTCGATCAGGCCCGAGCGTTCGGCGCTCGCGCGGGCGGCGCGCACGAAATCCGCCGCGCGGGCCTGAGCTTCGTCGCGCGTCGCGTCACCCAGCCCTGTTGCGGCCGCCAGGCCGGGAATCAGCGCCTCTTCCGAGGCCAAATAGTGATCACGAATGCGAGCCCTCAGGGGCTCCAATGAAGCGTTTTGGGACATCAGGGCCATACCTAGTCGGTGAGCGTCCCGATTACCGCATCCGAACAGGGAAAGGAATGTGGGAGACGGGGCAAATCCCTGCTGCATCGCGCCATTGCCAGCGTCCCCAGCGGGTTCTAACTACGGAGCGGGTCCCGCGATGTGAGGCGCGCGGGGCGATGCATTTACCGGATCAAGACCTCAAGGCCGAAAGGACGCCCCCATGACGGAAGCCTATATTTACGACGCAGTGCGCAGCCCGCGCGGCAAGGGCAAGGCGGACGGCTCCCTCCACGAGGTGACGCCGGTCTCGCTGGCGACCCAGATGCTCGAGGCGGTGCGCGACCGCAATGAAATCGACGCCGCGGAAATCGAGGATGTGGCGCTTGGCTGCGTGTCGCCGGTGGGCGAACAGGGCGCGGTCGTGACCCGCACCGCGATCTTGAACGCGGGCTACCCGGAAACCACGTCGGGCATTCAGGTGAACCGCTTTTGCGCCTCCGGTCTCGAGGCGGTGAACATCGCCGCAGCGAAGGTGAAAGCAGGCGAGGCTGATCTCACCATTGGCGGCGGCGTTGAATCCATGAGCCGCGTGCCCATGGGCTCCGACGGCGGCGCCTGGCCCACGGATCCGACGACGGCCTTCAAGACCTATTTCGTGCCCCAGGGCATTTCCGCGGACCTCATCGCCACGAAATACGGGTTCTCCCGCGACGATGTGGACGCCTATGCGGTGGAAAGCCAGAAGCGCGCGGCGCAAAGCTGGAAGGAAAACCGTTTTTCCAAATCCATCGTGCCGGTGAAGGACGTGATCGGCGAAGTGCTGCTCGATCATGACGAAACGGTCCGCGCCAACACAGACATGCAGTCGCTCGGGGCGCTGAACCCGTCTTTCGCCGCGCTTGGCGATTTCCCCGGCTTCGACGCGGTGGCGACGCAGAAATACGCCGAAATTGAAAAGATCAACCACGTGCACCACGCCGGGAACTCGTCAGGGATCGTCGACGGCGCCGCGGCGGTTCTGATCGGCAATGAAGAGATTGGCAAGAAGCTCGGCCTGAAACCGCGCGCGCGCATCCGCGCCATGGCGTCCATCGGGTCAGAGCCGACGATCATGCTCACCGGCCCCGAATTCGCCGCGAAAAAAGCGCTGAAACGCGCCGGCATGGACAAGAAGGACATCGATCTGTGGGAGCTGAACGAGGCTTTCGCATCCGTCGTCCTGCGCTTCATGCAGGCGCTCGACATCGATCATTCGGATATCAATGTGAATGGCGGCGCTATCGCCATGGGCCACCCGCTGGGCGCCACCGGCGCGATGATCTTCGGGACTATGGTCGACGAACTCGAGCGCTCCGGCAAGGAGACGGCGCTGATCACGCTGTGCATCGGCGCGGGCATGGGCACCGCGACGATCATCGAGCGCGTTTAATCACCAGAATTCAGGACGGATACGGACAATGACCTACAAAGCAATGAATGTTGAAGTTGACGGCGACGGCGTCGCTCTCGTCACGATCGATCTTCCCGGCAAGTCCATGAATGTCTGGGATGCGGACCTCATGGAAGACTTCGCCAAATGGGTCGACAGCTTTATCGCCGACGACAATGTGAAGGGCGCGGTTATCACCTCGGGCAAGCCCTCGGGCTTTCTCGCCGGCGCCGATCTCAACATGTTGGGCGGCGGCGGCATGAGCGGCGGCGCAACGAAGAAAGAACAGTTCGAGTCGACTTTTGCGCTGAACGGTCTCTTGCGCAAGCTGGAGACCGGCGGTCATCCGGCGAAAGCCCTGCAAAACGGCCAGGCGTTCGCCAAGCCGGTGGCGGCTGCGGTGAACGGCCTCGCGCTCGGCGGCGGCCTTGAGCTCGTCCTCGCCAGTCATTACCGCGTCGTTGCGGACAATCCGAAGATCCAGCTCGGCGTGCCGGAAGTGCAGGTCGGGCTTCTGCCCGGCGCCGGCGGCACCCAGCGTCTGCCGCGTCTTGCCGGCCTCCAGAATGCGGCGATGCTGGCGACGCAAGGCAAACCCATCGACCCGGCGACCGCGAAATCGCAGGGCATCGTTCAGGAGGTCGTTCCCGCCGACGAGGTCGTGGCGAAAGCCAAGGAATGGGTGAAGGCCAACCCGAAGGTTGCGCAGCCCTGGGACAAGAAAGGCTTCAAGTTTCCGGGCGGCGGCGGCGCCATGGACCCGCGCGCCGTGCAGTTCTTCATCGGCGCCAACGCCATGGCCCAGAAACAGACCCAGCACAATTATCCGGCGGTGCAGTATATTCTGTCCTGCATGTATGAGGGTTCGATCGTGCCCATGGATACGGCGATCCGCATCGAGTCGAAATATTTCTTCAGGCTGCTGACCAGTCCGCAGACGCGCAACATGATCCGCACCCTGTTCATCAATAAGCAGGCGGCGGAGAAGGGCGAACAGCGCCCGAAAGACGTGCCGCCGTCCGAAATCAAGAAAGTCGGCGTTCTCGGCGCCGGGATGATGGGGGCCGGCATCGCTTATGTGACCGCGAAAGGCGGCGCGGAGGTCGTGCTGATCGACCGCGACCTTGAATATGCCGAGAAAGGCAAAGCCTATTCGCAAGGCATTGTCGAAAAGGGCGTTTCGCGCGGCAAGGTGACGAAGGAAAAGGGTGAAGAGCTGCTCGCGCGGATCACGCCGTCGACCGATTATAACGACCTGAAAGACGTCGACATGATCATCGAGGCGGTTTTCGAGGACCCGGACGTCAAGGCCGACGTCATCAAGAAGACGGAAGCGGTGATCGGCAAGGACGTCATCTTCGCTTCCAACACCTCGACCCTGCCGATTACGGGGCTCGCGAAACATTCCGAACGCCCGGACCAGTTCATCGGCATTCACTTCTTCTCGCCCGTGGACAAGATGCCGCTTGTCGAGATCATCCCCGGCGAGAAATCCGGCGATAGGGCGCTGGCGACCGCGCTCGATTATGTGCGGCTCATCAAGAAAACCCCGATCGTCGTCAAGGATACGCGCGGTTTCTACACCAACCGCGTCGTACCGCCTTACCTGAACGAGGCGATGCTGATGGTGGCTGAAGGGATCAAGCCGGCGCTTATCGAAAACGCCGCGAAGGCGCTCGGCATGCCCGTCGGACCGCTGGCGCTCACCGACGAGACCTCGCTGGAGCTCGGGCTTCGCATCATGAATTCGACCAAGAAAGAGCTAGGCGATGCGTACAAGCCCTCTGGCGTTGAAGACCTGCTGGTGAAAATGGTCGAGGATCTCGGCCGCAAGGGCCGCAAGTCCGGCGGCGGCTTTTACGAATATCCCGAAGGCGGCAAGAAACATCTCTGGCAGGGGCTTTCGGAATATTTCCCCGTGGCCGACGAGCAGCCTTCGATGGATGAAGCCAAGGAGCGCCTGCTTTACGCCCAGCTTATTCCGGCGGCGCAGTGTTATGCCGAAGGGATTGTCTCCGATCCGCAATCGGCCGATCTCGGCGCGATTTTCGGCTGGGGCTTTGCGCCCTGGACCGGCGGACCCATGAGCCATATCGACACCATCGGGATCGAGAGCTTTGTCAGGAAAGCCGAAAGCCTCGCCCAGAAATACGGCTCCCGGTTCAATCCGCCGGAGACCTTCCGCGAAATGGCGAAATCCGGAGACAAGCTTTACGGCAAAGCCGCCTGAGCCGTCTCGCTCGCTGAACCAGCCTTTGCGCCCGCTTCATGACCCGTGAAGTGGGCGCATTCATGTTTGCACCGTACGTAAAGACCGTCCCGGACGGAATCTGTCCCAGAATTTAACATTCTGCCTGGAATTTTTCCTTCGCTGCGCCGTTGGCCGAGTGATGACAAACAGCGCTCGCTAACAGGTCTGCTGAGCGCGGAAAGGGAGAAATCTCATGAGGAAGAGTTATTTTGGCGCCGCATCCATTAGCGCGCTGATGCTTGCCGTCGCGGCCTGCGGCGATAATGACAATACCTATCAAAGCTCGGAAGCCGACGCGATTGAAGACGATGGCGTTGTTGAAGAGACTGAACGCAGCGCCGCAATGGCGGAAGACGACTCCTATGCGGACGCTTCCGATACGCAAGGCGCGCAATCCTGGGATTCGGAAAACTACGAAAATATCCAAGACCGTTCGCCGGGCGACGACATGACCGCGACTCAAACGGCGTCCGCGGCGCCGCAAGGGGCGAATGCGGAGACGAGCAAGACCCGCTCGGAAATCGAAACGCTCGCCAGCGAGGCCTTTGCAAACGCCGACGCCAATGATGACGGCGCCATTGACCGTGACGAGTATGTGCAACTCGTGCTCGCTTCAGCCCGCGACTTCGAGGGCTTTGTAGCGGAACCTGCGCGTCTGATGTCGGTCAATCCGGCGACGGACCCGGAAGTCCAAACACAACAGTCGGCACAGCAGCCTGACATGCAGGATGGCGACATGGCCGCTACGGAAGAGGCGACAGCGGATGAAGCTGACGCAGCGGCGGCCTCTACGGTTCAGACCGCCGAGGCGGGCGAGACTCTCGATGAAGAAGAAGCCGCCAGCATCGAAACCGCCGCCGCCCAGAATTTCCAGGAAGCGGCTGGCGACGATAACGAAATGACCATGGAGGAGCTGCGCACGGCGTTTCTCTCGCGCTTCGATGAAGCCGACCAGGACGGCGACGACGAACTCGACGCCGCCGAGCTTCAGACCTTCGCGGCCCTGACCCTCGGCCAGGAAACCGCAACGTCCATGGAAGACGACAATTAATTCATAAGACGCCGGCTTAGTGGCCGTATCGAAACGGCTCCCGCCTTGGCGGGAGCCGTTTTGCTTAAATGCTCCAGCTGTCGGGATTGGCGTAGGGTTCGCCCTTCGAGACGGCCTGCATCCCCTTCACGATGCGCACAATGTACCACACCGCGGCGGCCAGCAGGATCAGGAAGCCGATCAAGACGACCATCAGGACAGAGCCGATCAAGGCGTAAACGAGCCCCTTCCAGAAGATATGGATCTGGTTGCGGTAGTGGGAGCGCAGCCAGTCGGGGGCCTGATCCTTGGCCATATAGGCCATGATGACCCCGATAATGGGGGTAATCGCCGTCACCAGCCCCGCAAGATAGAGGATATAGATCAGGTTCGCATGGCCGCTTTCGCCCGGATTCATGGAAACCGGCGACGAGCCTCCCGAGGTCGGATTTGGGGGCGGCGTTGGGGTTTCGGACATGGGGCTCTCCTTTGGTTAATCCCGGCAAGGCCTGAGCCTCATCTTATTGGCGTGTCGGCGCTTGCCGCAACGCCAAAGCGTTGCTAGGAACCCCGCCGAATCGGATTTTTCCACAAAGCTCAAGGACCCGCACCATGGCGCTCGAACGCACCTTTTCCATCATCAAACCCGACGCGACGCGCCGGAACATCACCGGCAAGATCATCTCCAAGCTGGAAGAGGGCGGCCTGCGCGTCGTCGCTTCCAAGCGCATTCACATGACCAAGGACCAGGCCGAAGGTTTCTACGCCGTCCACAAGGAACGCCCGTTCTTCGGCGAGCTCGTCGAGTTCATGATGTCCGAACCGGTGGTCGTTCAGGTGCTCGAGGGCGAAAACGCCATCGCCAAAAACCGCGAGATCATGGGCGCCACGAACCCGGCCGAAGCCGCGCCGGGCACCATCCGCGCCGAGTTCGCCGAATCGATCGGCGAAAACTCCGTGCACGGCTCCGACGGCCCCGATACGGCGGCCCAGGAGATCGAGTACTTCTTCTCGAAAGACGAGATTGTCGGCTAGCCGCACGCTGGCTGACATGCACGAAACGGCGCGGGCCCCACAAGGGACGCGCCGTTTTGCTTTCTGCGCCGCCGTGACCCGGCGCGGCGATTGGCCTATGCTGGTGCAAAGCCGAAAAAGGAATGCTTATGACAGTCCGCTTCTTTATTGTTTTCGTCGCCTTCATCGCGCCCGTCTTCTCCGGTGCGGCGGCGCAGGAGGTTTATCCGCAGCCGGCGGAAGGCGATTTCGTGATCGAGGATTTTGCCTTCGGAACCGGCGAGACCATGGATCTCAGCGTTCATTACCGCACTATCGGGACGCTGCGCCGGGACGAAAACGGCCGCGCCACGAATGCGGTGCTTATCACGCACGGCACGACCGGCTCGGGCGCTTCCTTTTTGCGTCCCGTCTTTGCGGATTACCTTTTCAGGCCCGGCGGTCTTCTCGATGCGGAGGAGTATTTCATCATCCTGCCGGACGGGATCGGGCATGGCGACTCCTCCAAACCGTCCGACGGCATGCATATGGATTTCCCGAAATACGACTATGAAGACATGGTCCGCGCCCAGCATGCGCTGTTGACCGACGGGCTTGATGTCGACCATCTGCGCCTCGTCATGGGTACGTCCATGGGCGGCATGCACACATGGATGTGGGCCTATATGTATCCGAAGTTCATGGATGCGGCGATGCCGCTGGCGAGCCTTCCGGTGGAGATCGCCGGGCGCAACCGGATGCAGCGCAAGATGGTGATCGATGCGATCATGGACGATCCCGAATGGCAGGGCGGCGACTATGAAGAAAAGCCCATGCGCGGGCTGACGGCGGCGATGTATCCGCTGATCTTCATGGTCTCGAGCCCGCTGCAATATCAGAAGGAAGCGCCGACCCGCGAAGAGGCCGAAACCTATCTTGATGAGCTTGTCGCGCGCTATACGGGCGCGCTCGATCCGAACGATACGATCTACGCCTTCGATGCTTCGCGCACTTACAACCCGGCGCCGCATCTCGGCGAGATCGAGACGCGGCTCGTGGCGATCAACTCCGCCGACGACCAGGTCAATCCGCCGGAGCTGAAGATCCTCGAGCGGGAGATCGAAAAAGTCCCGAACGGCGAGGCCGTGCTTTTACCGATTACGGACGAAACCCGCGGACACGGCACCCATACGATCGCGAAAATATGGGCGCCGTATCTCGAGGACCTGCTTGCTGCAACGCAATAAGTAGCCCTGGCGCCATAGACTCTGTTGATGGAAGTCAAACAGGCTATGCTCTCGCCCTGTTAATGACGGACAGCAAACAGGAGCGGGGACGATGAATAAATCAATCAAGGTCGAGCAGCATGGCGGCGCCGGCATGGCGTGGCTGATCGGCTGGCTTTTTTCCATCGGCTATCTGAAGCTCGGCTTCTTCAAGGGCTTGTTCGCGCTTATCGTGTGGCCATATTTCATTGGCGCCCATCTGGAAGAGGCGGGCGATTTGCGGGCGAGCGCGCCCGCCGAGCTTGAACAGGACGAAAGCGGGCGAGACTGACGACAGGTCCATGACCGGCAATCTTCTCATCGATTCCCTGATCTCCCTTGCGGCGATCGCCCTGATGGTCGCTCTCGCCTGGGTCTTCTTTCGCGATCCGCCGGGCCCCGTCACCGAGGACGCCGCCGCCGAAAGGCTGGCTTTCGACGAACCGGATTTCCGGCCCGTCTCATGGCTGATCGACGGGCAGGGCCGCGCCGCCATGGCGGAAGGCGCCGGCGGCGACATCGCTCTTGTCTCGCGTCTCGGGGGCGATCTCGTCACAAGGCGCTTTCCGGCGGCGGCCGTGCGCGCCGCTGAGGAGGGGGGGGCGCTGGTTATCCGGCCCAACGATCCCGGTTCGCGGCGGCTCGTGATTGCGGCGCCGGGCGCTGCGGAATGGGCTCGCAAACTGGGTCCCACGGAGGCAAAATAGGCTCATGGAATTCGAGTATCCCGATATCATCTCTTATGCGGTGCCCGCCTTTCTGGTGCTGGTGATCATCGAGATTATCGCAGCGCGCCTGACGGGCCGGGGGCGCTATGAGGCGCGCGATTCCGCGGCCAGCCTGATCATGGGCTTCGGCAGCCAGATCGCGCCGCTTCTCGGCGGGCTCTTTGTCATCGGCGCCGTCTTTGTCGCCGCCTATGAGCTGACGCCGTTCAAGATTCCCAACACCTGGTGGGCGGTGCTGTTGTGTCTGACGCTGGACGATTTGCGTTATTACTGGTGGCACCGGATCAGTCATGAACGCCGCTGGTTCTGGGCGAGCCATGTCATTCACCATTCCTCGCAGCACTACAATCTGACGACGGCGCTGCGGCAGACCTGGACCGGGAACATCCTCGGCTCGCTGCTGTTCAAGACGCCGTTGGTGCTGATGGGATTTCATCCGGCGATGGTCGCTTTCACCGGCGCCGTCAGCCTTCTCTACCAGTTCTGGATCCACACGGAGCTGATCGACCGCATGGGTCCTTTTGAATGGATCTTCAACACGCCGAGCCATCACCGCGTGCATCACGCCACCAATCCGCGCTATCTCGACGCCAATTACGCCGGCATCCTGATCATCTGGGATCGGATGTTCGGCAGCTTCATTCCCGAAGACCGGGCGGAAAAACCGCGCTACGGCATCATCAAGAATCTCGGCAGCTTCAATCCGCTGGTGATTTCGTTCCATGAATGGATCGGCATCGCCAAGGACGTTTCCAGGGCGAAGTCCTTGAAGGAGGTCGCGGGCTACACCTTCGGGCCGCCGGGCTGGTCGCCGGACGGGTCGCGCCTCACTTCCGCGATGATCAAGGAGCGCTGGGCGCGCATTCACGGGGCTGAGACCGAACCGCCCGCGCCGCAGGAGGCGCCTGCCGTCCAGCCGGCGGAATAGCCGCCTGGAAGGTGTGGGCGGCGCTCGCGCGGCGGTTGAAATCTCCCCGATTTCGCCGCATTCGCCCCATTCCGGCCCCATAGCGTGGCTGTCCGCCCGCATAAATCCTTAATTTCTTCGAAGAACGGCCCCGCTCCCCCGCCATCTTGGCTCCCGAGAGAGATAGGGAGAGCTTTATGCCCGCCGCGATTATCACCAACTCCGTCACCGCTGCCGCCGCTGCTGCTTTCGTCGCTGCGGCGTCCCTGGTCGGCGTCAAAACCGGACCGGCCTATGAGGACGGCGCCGTGAAAGCCCTGTCCCAGGCGGAAGCCGCGAGTTACGCCCAAAGCGTGTTCCAGCGCGCCGACCGCGACGGCGACGCCGCGCTCGGCGTCGACGAGTTCGCCGCGCTGACCATCGTCACGGCGGAGCTGGCGCATCTCAACGGTTTCGTATCGGTCGAAAAGGAAGGCGCGGTCGAGACCATCGCGCTGCCCATCGGCGCGCCCGGCGCGCTTGGGGACGCCGAACATACGCGCATCGATGCGGTTGCGCGTCACACCTTCTACGCCTTCGCAGGCGAGGACGGCAAAATGCAGCAGGGGGAGTTTTTGAGGCTTCAGGATGCGATTTTCGCGTCCTCGGACCTCAATGCGAACGGCGCTCTAACCCGCGCCGAACTGTCGCTTTTTGCACAGCGTCAGGCTTACCTGCGCCCCAAGGCGTAGTTTGGGTCTGACGCGCCCCGGCGGCCGCTGTTGATCTTCAGCCCTGGATCGACAGCGGCCAACCGGCTGATTGTTTCATGGTCGACAAAACGAAGTTGGACGAGGAATCCTTGACCCCCGGCAGGCGTACGAGCTTCTTCAGCGCCACTTCCGCAAAAGCGTCCATGTCGCGCGCCACCACCTGTAAAATGTAATCGCCGGCGCCGCCGGAAATCGCTGAACAGGAGACCACCTCGTCGATGAGGTTCACCTGTTTTTCGAACGCCGCCAGATGCTCTTCCGTGTGAAAATCGAGCTTCACGAAGACATAGGCGAGGACGTTCAGCCCGGCGGCGCTGCGATCGACCTTGGCCGAATAGCCGGTGATGACGCCGTCGGCTTCGAGCTGCTTCACCCGGCGGTGGGCGGCGGAGACCGAAAGGCCGACCTTCTCCGCGATCTCGGCATTGGTGAGTCGTCCGTCGCGCTGGAGAAGATTGAGGATTTTCTTGTCGATTTCGTCAATCACAATAAAAAATTCCTATTTTTCAGAATTATACGGGAATAATTATCAAAATTCCCTTGTTTTTCGGGTTTTTTGAAAAGAAATTCCGCCGGAAACGCCTAGATTCCGGGGCATGACCCAACCATCCGCAGAAGCCGCCACGGCCCCGAAAAATCCCTTCGCAGCCAACACCAGCCATGCGCTGCGCGGGAATTACAACGAGATGCGCGACGACTACACGGTGGAGCAGCCTTACGAGCGCTACACTGAAGCCGAGCAGGCGCGCTGGCGCTTTCTTTACGACCGCCAGAAGAAGCTTCTGCCGGGATATGCGGCGCAGGAATTCATCGACGGGCTTGAGGCGCTGAACGCCGGCGACGCGATCCCGCGGCTCGAAGACGCCAACAAAGTGCTGGGCGAGGCGACGGGGTGGCAGCTTATCGCCGTCCCCGGCCTCGTCCCCGACGGCGTCTTTTTCGACCATCTCGCCAATCGCCGCTTTCCGGTCGCCTGGTGGATGCGCGAAGAGCACGAGCTCGACTATCTCGTGGAGCCCGACATCTTCCACGACTTCTTCGGTCATGTGCCGCTGCTCTCCAATCCTGTGTTTGCAGGATACATGGAGAAATACGGCAAGGGCGGCCCAAAGGCGATGGAACACAATGCGCAGCACATGCTGGCGCGGCTCTATTGGTACATTGTCGAATTCGGTCTCATCAATACGCAAGACGGTTTGCGCGCGTTCGGCGCCGGCATGCTGTCTTCGAAAGAAGAGACGATCTACTCGGTTGAAAATCCGAAACCGAACCGGGTGGGGTTTGACCTCGAACGGGTTCTGAACACGGCTTATATGGTCGACGACTTTCAGAAGACCTATTTCGTCATCGACAGTTTCGAGCAGCTTTTCGAAATCTGCGATTGCGATTTCACGCCGTTTTACGAGCGCGGCGCCGGCAAGGACCCGATCAATCCGGAAAAGCTTCTGCCCACGGACAAGGTGATTACGCGAGGCCAGTGGTAAAAGGCTAGTCGCCTTTCCAGCGATAGACCCGCCCGCGGCCTTTCTTGCGTCCCGTATCCTCGGCGCCGGGCAGGCGGCCGGCGCGCACCGCCTCCAGAAACTCCCGGCCGAAGCGCACCTTGTCGCCGATCCAAAGATCGTCCCAGCCGGACCCGTATATCTCGGGATAATGGAATTCACCGGCCGGACGTTTGGCGAGGCGCTTATGAAGCCGGGTCAGTTCTTTGTCGTCCATAGGATCGCCCATACGCTTGCGGCGAAACGCTAACACACATTCCAGGATGAGCGTTACGCTGCGATATCGTGCTTTTTGATGATGCCGCGGATCTGGTCATAGGTGAGGGAGAGCGCTTGCGCTGCGCGTTTCTGGTTGCCGCCATTTTTAACGAGGGCGTCTTTCACGATCGCTTTTTCCAGCTCGTTCATATAGGCGCGCAGATCATAGGCGTCGGCGGGCGTTTCCGGATGTGTAAAGCTGGAGGGCGCGCCTGACGCCTGTTTTTTCGCCGTCTTGGCGGCGTCGAATTTGCCGTAAACCCGCTCCAGCGGATCGATAACGATCTGGGAGATCGGCCCTTCCGCCGCGCCTTCGCCCCAGTGAAACGCCGCGCGCTCCACCACATTTCTCAGTTCACGGATGTTGCCCGGCCAGTCATGAGCGTTGAGGGCGACATTCGCCTCCGGCGCCAAGCCCGGAAATTTAAGGCCGAGCTCCGCGGCGACGAGCGTTCCGAAATGCGCGGCCAGCAGCGGAATGTCGTCGGTGCGATCCCGCAAGGCCGGGACCGCGACGACGTCGAACGCCAGCCGGTCCAGCAAATCCGCCCGGAAGCGCCCCTCATGAACAAGGCGGCGTAAATCCTCCCTCGCCGAGGCGACGATCCGCACATCGGCCTTGCGCGTTTCCTCGCCGCCGATCCGCTCATACTCGCCGTCTTCAATGACGCGCAGGAGCCTTTCCTGGACCGGGACCGGCGCGGCCTCGATATCGTCCAGAAAGAGGGTCCCGCCCTCGGCGCGCTCCAGGCGCCCGGGGCGGCGGGCCCCGCCCGTGTCCTGGCCGAAAAGTTCGGCGTCGAGCCGGTCTTCGCCAAGCCCTAGGCAACTGACCCTGAGAAAAGGGCCGTCCCAGCGCGGGGACAGGAAGTGCATGCGTTCGGCGAACAGGGCCTTGCCGGTTCCGCGCTCGCCGGTAATGAGCACGGCGCGATCGATCATCGCCGCGCGCGAGGCGTTTTCCAGCGCGTCGAGAAAGGCTTTTGACTGGCCGATGGGCTCAGGAGGGCTTTGAGGATTCGCCATAGGCGAAAAATACCACCATAAAATGGTAATAAAAGCCTCAAATATAGGAATTTACGCCCTCATGATTTGGTCGAAATTCCCGTCAAATCTTATTTTTCTAATAAAAACAGTACCTTGAAAAATCGGCTCTCAGCCAGCGCCGGTTTCGCGTAATGAATCCCGTGACGGGGTTTTCAACCAACCCACACCGCTGAGGAGATCAAGATGAGCCGATACAGATACGACGACCGCGCCAGCTACGACCGGGATTGGGACCACCGTCTCAATACCGCGTTTCGCGGGCGGGCCGGCTTCGCCTGGGGCGCGTTCTTCCTCGGGTTCATCCTCGGCGGCATCATTTTCTAGGAGCATTTCGCCATGGGCGTTTTTTCAAGACTGAGCGACATCATCAATTCCAACCTCAACGCCATGCTCGACAAGGCGGAGGATCCGGAAAAGGTCGTGCGTCTCATCATTCAGGAGATGGAGGACACGCTGGTCGAGGTCCGCTCCAGCGCGGCCCGCGCGCTGGCCGACTCCAAGGAAGTGAACCGCAAGAAGGCGGAATTCGCCCGGCGCGCTTCCGAATGGGAAACCAAGGCCGAACTCGCCATCGCCAAGGGCCGCGAGGATCTCGCGCGCGGGGCGGTGGCCGCCAAGCGCAAGGCCGGGGAGATGATCGAGCTTCTCGACAAGGAGCTCAAGGCCATAGATGAGACCGTCGGCAAGACCAATGACGATCTCGCGCGCCTGCAAGGCAAGCTGAAGGAAGCGCGCGCCAAACAGCGCTCTCTCGAAATCCGCCGCAATGCAGCGTCCGACAGCGTCCGCATCAGCCGCCAGGTCAATGACGGCCGCATCGACGAGGCGCTCGCCAAATTCGAACGCTATGAGCGCCGGATCGACGAACTGGAAGGCGAAGCGGAAAGCTGGTCCATGGGCCGTCCGCGCACGCTCGAAGACGAATTTGCGGAACTCGAGGCCGAGGACGCCGTCAATGCGGAGCTCGAAGCCTTGAAACAGAGGGTCGCAAGCCGCACATCTTCCGGCGGGCAGGGTTAAAATCAGGGCGAAGGGGCTTCTATCATGTCAGAAGGGCCATTCATTGTCGCGATTATCGCGATCATCGTGATCGGGCTTCCGGCCACCATCATGCACTATTTGACGGAGTGGCGGAAAACCAAATCGCTCTCGACCGATGACGAGCGGCTGATCGACGATCTCTGGAAGACCGCCCAGCGCCTCGAGCGCCGGGTGGAGGCGCTGGAGACCATTCTGGACAAGGAGGCGCCGGACTGGCGCAAGGATTATCCGGAGCGGCCCCATGCCTGATCATCATCACCATCACCACCATCATCACTGGCGCGACCGGGACAGCTACGCCTATCGCGCCGGTCAGCCGGGACCGGGACCGAATTTCCACCGTTTGCGGAGGAATACCCGGCGCGGCAAGATTGCGGGCGTGTGCGCCGGCCTGGCCGATTATTTCGGCTGGAGTCTGAAATGGGTGCGGGTCCTGACAATTCTGCTTACGGTGTTTTTCTTTCCGCTGCCTGCGTTCGTCTATCTGGCGGCGGCGATCTTGATCAAGCCTGGCGACGGCCGGCCCGAAGCCTATCATGATCAAGAAGAAGAGCGGTTCTGGCGCACCTTTTCCACACGGCCGAAAGCGACCTTTTCAGAACTGAAACATCGCTTTCGCGCGCTTGACGCCCGGCTCGCCGATCTTGAGCGGGCCGTCACCTCCGAAGAATACGGATTGAGAAAAGCGTTCCGCGATCTCGAACGCGGCGCCTGAAGCCTAACAAGTCTTAAAGAGAAGGGATGCCCGTTTTCAGCGGACGGATACGGGGAACGTGCGTCTTCAGCGCGAAAAGGAGAGAGAGATGACTGCGTTGACCATGCTTGCCAAGGGAATGATGCTGACCCTGTTGGCCCTGGCGGCCTTCGCGGTCCTCGCCATGGCGCTCGGTTTCGAGCCGTCCGGCGCGGATCGCTCGGCGAAATGCGGCGCCGCGCCGGCGCCGGCTTGCCTTTTCACCATCCTCTGACTTCCCGCCTCGCGCTTGCCGGGGCCCCTCGCGCCCCCTAAGCTTCGCCCTCACATCAGAGCCCGTTCTAAGAGGCTCCAGCGAGGACGCGAAAGTGATGGATGAAGGCAAGCGCGGGCGAGGCGCGGGCGGCAAAGCCTCTTCAGGCCGCCCTTCCGGTTCCGAAAAACCCAAAAAACAAAATTCGCGAAGACGCGGCGGCAATCGCCGCAAGCCCGTGCGGCTTGCGGCGCTCGATCTCGGCACGAATAATTGCCGCCTGCTGATCGCCGCGCCGCGTGGACGCGACTTCCGCATCATCGATGCGTTTTCGCGCATCGTGCGTCTCGGCGAAGGCGTCACCCAATCCGGCGTGCTGTCGGAAAAGGCCATGGAGCGGACGATCGCCGCCCTCGCGGTATGCGCGGAAAAGATCCAGCGCCGCGGCGTCACCCATATGCGCTGCATTGCGACGCAGGCCTGCCGCGGCGCACGCAACGGGCCGGAATTTCTCGAGCGGGCGGCGGAGAAAACCGGTCTCGCCTTCGACATCATCACGACCGAAGAAGAGGCGCGCCTCGCCGTCGCCGGCTGTGCGGAGCTGCTCGATGAAGAAGCCGAGGCGGGACTCGTTTTCGACATCGGCGGCGGCTCGACGGAGCTTTCCTGGGTGCGCCGCAATGAACAGGGCGGGCGCATCGAGATCGCCGCCTGGACCTCGCTGCCTTTCGGGGTCGTCTCTATTGCCGAAAAATGGGGCGGGCGCGAAATGACCGCGGAAACCTATGCGGCGATTGTCGCCGAAGCGCGCGCGGAGATTGCCCGCATGGGCGACCCCGCCGGTATGAAAGCATTCTTCGGCGACGGGCGCGCGCATCTCCTCGGGACTTCCGGCACGGTGACGTCCATTGCCGGGGTGCATCTGGAGCTGCCGCGCTATCGCCGCGACAAGGTGGACGGGCTGTGGCTGACGATCGACGACGCCCGCGCCGTCACCGAAAAGCTCCGCGCCATGACGTTTGCGGAACGCGCGGGCGAGCCCTGCATCGGGGAAGAACGCGCCGACCTCGTCGTTTCAGGCTGCGCCATTCTCGAAGCCCTGCAAGCGGAATGGCCGGCGAGCCGCGTGCGCGTCGCCGACCGCGGCTTGCGTGAAGGCATCCTCGCCGATCTCGCAAGACAGGCGCGCAAATCAAGAAACGGGTGAAGGGAATTGGGGGCGGGGAGAGGATTTGAACCTCTGACCTTCGGATTGTCCTGGCAAAAATACAAAGACGCCAGATCTAAAAAGCGCTCAGCTATCCTCAAGCGAGCGACACGATTAACGCCACCGGCGTCAGGATCGGGTGGACCAGACTATATTGGTCCTTTGCGTGTGATTTTTTAATTCTATCAAGTGGTTATGGTGTCGGCGGAATATACTGATCCGCTTGCGCTATAATATGTTGATTGCTAAAGTCTGCGAATGCGCAGGCCACGCAAGGAATTTCCGACAGGTACGGCAATTAAAGCGGTTATCATTTCCGCCGCCGCGGGATTGATGCTCAACAGCATGTTGGGCGCCTGGACGGATTTATCGCACTCAATGAGCCTGACGATTAGTGCAATCGCGGTTGGTCTGATCGGCGCAAGTCTTCTTTGGCCGCTTCGACCGTAAGCGAAATTGTCATCGCCATTGCCTTGATGCGAACGATTACGCTACCTGCGGAAGATGCCGCGCCACCAAAAAACCCAGCTCGAAATCATCATCACACCCGCATCTATTAAGAGCGCAATCGCCGGCACTATCCGTTGCCGAGTTAAGACGTGTTCACCGACTTCAATGATGACTTCTGCGGCAAACTCGCTTTCCGCAATGTATTCACGGATTAATGGTTCAACGAAGAACTGATGAAACACGGCAACCGATATAGGCACTGCTAAGAATGTAATCAGCCGAAGGAAAAATCTAGCCATAGCGTTTTATCCTATGAAAGCTCAAAAACTTCGCCGTAAGGAAATTCTGTAGATCCGCGCAATTTGATCTGCCGATAGAGAAGTGTGTCTTGGTCATTTAAGTCTCCAATGGTTTTGAGAGGGCGTTCCCTCAGCTTCATAGTTTGGGCCGGCTGAAGCCGCCGATGTTATGGCGGTTACACATAGAGAGCCGTCCACAATTGGCGAAAAGTCCGCCATGCGTAATCAAAAGCACGAACTCAGGTTTTTCTGAAATTTAACGTCAGTTTCGTTGATGCGGCGACGATGAGAGATCGGCGTGCATAATGCAGGCTGTTGCAGCAGCAAGTTCAACGGCTTGGAACTTCTGCTCCCGCCGGCGGCTCCATTGTAAATATTTTGAGCTTTTACATTGACCGCTATTCCTGTTGTAAATATTGTCACAATCCTGCATTTGACCCTCAAGCGGGGATAATTATCGTCGGGGCAGTCTGTGATAGAGAAGAATCAAGCACCTAGTGGGCTGACTCTGGGCTCGAGCGCTAAATCACTGAAGTCGATAAAAAAGAACAAGGCTGAAGCAATCGGTGAGATTTGCGAGCTTTTTGAACAGAATCTATCTGACACAAACCAGCTAAAGCTTGCGTTCAGCAAAAACGCGCTATGCCGGCACCTCTTATATTGTGCTTTGTCATTAGATGCCGAAACGCCAACGAGAAAGGCGACACGGCGTTCGCCTGCGTGGAAAAATCTTGCTGCTAGATATGCCGAGTTTTCAAAAGCGGCCTCTTTGCCTTGCACGTTGACAACAATCACATCCGATTCACTGAGAAACTTTGGCATGCATGCCGTATCAAGTTCCAACAGTGATTTTTTCTATTTTTCGGTGTTTTTGTTTTTGATCAATGAATTCGAAACAAGGGAATCGTTCGTCACTCTCTTGCAGGAAATTGCGCCAGAGAGTGAGTTGGATTTTTTGAATCTCGTAAAGCGCCAAGTGTTAATGCCGTATGCGAAAGGCGAAGAGGTCCAAAACATATCTGAAAGGCTTTCAGATATAAGAGATCTTCATTCCGTGAAGATGGGGTTCGCTGTAAAGGACCACCACAGGGCGCAATTTGATGCTTTTTTTAACGCCTTTACCTCGAATGTGGACGGGTTTGCCCATTTTACTGCCTATAGGCATGCAAGACGCGATCCCCGTTTTTTAGTGAAGTCATTCATCGCCATCGGTTACCCGACCGATAGCCGAAACTATTACCGGTTTTTCCATTTTTATCAGGTGCCGAGTGTTGGCGCGCAAAAAAGACTAAGTCGCGGATATGTGTTGCCGTTGGAGAAATCCGTTTACCTGGTGGGCGGACAGTCGCCTGATAAAGGATTGTCGAGCAGCTACGGCGCATTCACAAGTCTCGAAATAATTGCGCTGGATTGGAATGAGCTAAGGACGCCAGAATCGATTTTCGGCGGCTTGATGATGTCGACAAACTACAATGACGCGCAACTAATCTCACCGCTTGCGCTAAGGGCGACCCCGATTGACAAATATGATAGTCTTGGCGGGCCTATCGATCGTATTGACCTCGAGCATTTGCGGGAAAGCCTGGGCGCCGACGTGAAGATTGAGGACTCGCTGAAACAGCCTTCATTTGTTGATACGTCTATTGAGCAGCAATGCGAAAAAATTGAACGACTAACGAATACAGCCAACCTTCAATGGCAGGTGCCGGAAATTTATAAATCGCCAAGCGGCGATGCTGAACATCTCACGAAAACTCAAATAGACCTGCTGCTTGAAAGAGAGTTCGGCACGAAATCGAAACCAAAATACAAAACCGATAGCGGCGTGCCGTTTGATTTTTGGAGAAGTTTACGGTTTGGGCCGATCTCGCGCGACTAGGATAACTAAATCTGACTAGCGAAGGGCTGGTGCAGGCGGTTTGGTCTTCCGATGGGAGAAAGCCTTGCAGCCTTCACCAAATCGGCCGGTGGGCTGGTCTTGGCTGATTATCTCATCTTCTATGATGACCAGCGCGGCGGCGTCCTTGAAAAGCTTTCGCGGCGCTTTTCCGGATACGAACACCGGAATATGACGGGCGGAAAGCCAGTTCATTTTTCGGAAGGGTCAGATAAAAAAATTGGGTGCGGGGAGAGGATTTGAACCTCTGACCTTCAGGTTATGAGCCTGACGAGCTACCGGGCTGCTCCACCCCGCGCCAACTTCGCTGGCCGACCAGAAGACGGCGTATCAGCGTTCCCACCGCCTTTGAAAGAAGCGCAACCGGCGCGCCCCAGCGAACGGGAGAGCGGGGTATAGCGAAGCGCGCCGCCCGCCGCAAGGCCCGCGGCCGAATATTTCTCAAGCGCCTAAATCGCTGAAAACACGCCGCTTCGGGCGGGCCGGCAACGGTCTCGCAAGGGCCGCGCAGGCTTTATGTGGCCGGGGACGGCGCAATCAGTTCAGGGCGGCGCTTACCCATCTGTGCATGTCCGGATACATGCTCAGGAACAAGGTGGCGAGGACGAACAGCGTGCCGATCATGCAGAAGAAATAGGAAACGCCGATCTTGCGCCCGCGGCGCTGCACCAGATCGTAAAACTGCAAGAGCGCCACCCTCGAATTGTCCGAATATTTTCCGGAACTGACGAGGCTCGCGAGCGAAAACAGGGAAGAGATGAACAGGAAGAACAGACCCAGGAACGAAAGGATCAGCGCTACGGATTTCTTGTCGAGCGAGACGGCGGCGGTCGGCTCCGCCGATAATTGAACCAGCGAGGTGGCGATCAAGAGGCCGGCGAAGGCCAGGAGCGCGGCGCCTTTCGTCGACTGGTCCTGATCGCGAAACCGGATGCTTTGCAGAACGCGCAGCTCTTCCTCGTCATAGCCCAGCAGATTCTTGAAAATCCGATCGTATCTGTCAGTCATCCTTGATCCCCTCAATGACCGGGCCTTCACGGCGCCCGCTCACGAGTTTGTCAAATTTTTCCAGCCTGCTCAAATCGATCTTCAGGGCGCGCGGATATAGGGGCGCCTTGCGGTCATTGAGGATGGGCGCGTCGAAACCGTCCGTTGTCGTCAGGAAGTTCAGAAGGCCCTCTTCGCCGAACCCGTCTAGAAATCCGTCGAGCACTACGTCGAGATAGGATTGCAGGATCGGCACGTCGTGCGTCTCGCCAAGCGCGTGGGATTCCAGAGTCTCATAGGCGTGGCAGCAATTGTTGAAACTGAGATCCCGGGCCGGCCGGTCTTCGGCGACGCAAATGTCTTCTTTCAGCTGGAAGCGCCGGTAGTTTCTTTCGCGTTCGTCGATTTCCTCGAAATGCGCGGCTTCGGCGCGGATCAGGACGCCGAATATGTTCTTCGTTTCATCGGGCTCTATGGTGAGCCCGCAAAACTGCTCTCCGTCCAACTCCGCAATATGGCGCCAGGCGCGCCGCCAGCCGCGCAGTTCGACCTTCACGGTGTCGGCGTCATTCTTTCGCGTCTTGGCGTTGACCAGAGAGCCGTAGCCGAAAATCCAGTTCTGCACGGATTATCCTTTCTTGGCGAAAAGGATTACGCCTCGATAATGTCGACGGCGCCTTTTTTCAGTTTCAGCGCGATTTCGCCGCGCTTCAGCCGCAGCGCCGGCTCGCCGAAAATCTCGCGGCGCCAGCCGGAGAGGGCGGCGACATCCGCCTCGTCATCGAGCGCGATGGCTTCAAGATCGGCGCTCGACGCGATCAGTTTCGGCGCCACGCTGAAAGCCTCGCACTGGCGCTTCAGGAGCACCTTTAAAAGTTCGACGACATCGGCGGGCGCCCGTTCGCGTTCCGGCCTGTCGATGCGCGGCAGCTCTTCGCGGGGGAGCTCGGCGCCTTCCTTGATGGTGTCAAGAATGGCGGCGCCGGCGCGCGAGCGTTCAAAGCCCGACGGGATGGAGCGCGCGCGGGCGAGGGCTTTTCCGTCCTTGGGTTGCAGGCGCGCCAGTTCGAAGATCGACTCGTCTTTCAGAACGCGGCTTCGCGGCGTGTCCTTGGTCTGGGCTTCGCGTTCGCGCCATTCGGCGAGCTTCATGACGACGCCCATTTCCTTGGGCCTGACGCCTTTCAGCTTCAGCCGCTTCCAGGCGTGTTCCGGTTGGACGTGATAGAGATCGCCGTCATTCAGCGCCTCCATTTCTTCTTCGACCCAGTGTTTGCGCTCGCGCTTTTCGAGGCTTTCGGCAAGGATCGGATAGGCCTCGCGCAAATGCGTCACGTCGGAAAGCGCATAGGAAAGCTGTGCTTCGGTGAGCGGGCGGCGCGACCAGTCGGTGAAGCGCGAGCCTTTGTCGATCTTCGCTTTCAGGAGCGTGCGCATCAGCGGCTCGTAGCCGATCTGATCGCCGAAGCCGCAGGCCATGGCCGCGATCTGCGTATCGAAGAGCGGCGCCGGGACTTCGCCCAGAAGCTTGTAGAAGATTTCGAGATCCTGGCGCGCGGCGTGAAAGACTTTGACGACCTTCTTGTCGGAGAGCAGCTCGAGGAAAGGCGAAAGATCGATCTTGTCGGCGAGAGGATCGATGATCGCTTCCTCGCCGTCGCCGGCCGCCTGGATGAGGCAGAGGATCGGCCAATAGGTCTTCTCGCGCATGAACTCCGTATCCACCGCCACAAAGGGCTGCGCGCGCAGGGCTTTGGAGAATGTGGCCAGGTCGTCGGTGGTGGAGATCACTTGCATGAAGGGGGCTTCTATCGGCGTGCGGGGGCGGAGACAAGCGGCCTTCGGCGCCGCAAAAAACCGCGCCCTTGGGAAAAGGGCGCGGCTCTTAGAGCCTGGGGAAAACCCGGCCGCGAGGGCGGGCGGGCCTAAAGCCCGCAGAGGGATGTCAGGGACTGAGCCGTGATGGCGGCCGGGCCGGTCCTCAGCTCGGCGCAGACCGCCGCGTTCCGCGCCGCCTGCGTCCGGCCGGTGCTGACGGCCGCAAGGCTGGCCCCGAACATCCGCTCGAAAGGCGTCTTCGCGGACGCCGGCGGCAGGACCAGTTTCCAGTCGTCGCCCTCCGCGCCGATTTCCCCGGCGATATAGGCGAGCGTCTCCTGATAGGTCCTGGAGCCGTCGATATAGCCCCGGGCCTCGGCCCCGTCATTGGCGAAGATCATGGCGCCGTAATCCTCGATCAGCGCCTGGCGGTCGAGGGGGCGGTGCTCGGTCACATGGTCGAGGAACTTCTCATAGAACTCGTCGGCCGAGGCCGTGAGCATGGCTTTTTCCCGCTCCGACATGGGCCGGAAGGGATTGCCGAGATCCTTGCCCTCGCTCGCCGCGATGACCGTGGATTTGATGCCGCCGCGGGTGGTGATCCCGCTGCCGAAAAGCCCGCCGTCAATCGCCACGGGGTCTTCGTAATACATGAAATTGCCGAAGATCACGCCGACGCTGCCAACGAGGCTGCCATGGTCGGCGAAGATCTTGTCGGCGGCGGCGGTCGACCAGACCCCGCCCGAGGCGGACATCATGTCCACATGGGCGACGATGGGCTTGCCGGCCTCTTTGACGGCGAGAACCCCGTCATGGATCGCCTCGCTGCCGGCGATGGTGCCGCCGGGCGTCGAGACGAACAGCATCACGGCTTTGACGTCGTCGTTTTTGGCGGCCTTGAGGAGCTGTTCTTTCACCCGGTAGCCATAGGTCAGGACCTGTATCGACGAGAAAAAGCCGCCATCGGCTTCGTCGGGCGCATGGGTGAGGATCGGCCCCACAATGTCGATGCGCTCGATGGCGTTGTCGCTGTCTTTATCGCCATAGATGGTTTTCGCGACCGGCTCTTTTTCGGCCGGGTCTCCGCCGCCGCCGGCGACGCAGCCGACCCCGCAGGAAACCATGCCGAGGATCAGCAGGCCCCCGACGATCATCTTCACGACCATCCGGAAAAGATCAGGTAACAATGGCGGCCTTTCAGCCATATCGCCCTCCATGGATTTTTGGTTTCGGTCCTATATGGCGGCATAAGGCGGTGCCGCGCAATGTAAAGCCTGGTTGACAGCCCATAAGCGGCTGGGCCGGACCCGAAAAGCGGCGCGGCGAGGGGCGGTCCGCGCCAGCGCGCCCTTGACAACAGGGCGCGCCGCCGCCACTCCGGCGCGACTGAATCATTTGAGGAAATCGATGCACGCCTATCGTAGCCACAATTGTGGAGAATTGCGCAAAACCGAGGTCGGCGAGACGGTTCGCCTGTCAGGCTGGGTCCATCGCAAGCGCGATCATGGCGGCCTGTTGTTCATCGATCTTCGCGATCATTACGGGCTGACGCAGATCGTCGTGGAGCCGGAATCGCCGTTCTTCGCTGAAGCGGAGAAAGTGCGCCAGGAAAGCGTCATCTGCATTGGCGGCAAGGTGGTGGCGCGCGACGCCGAGGTGGTGAACCCGAACCTGCCCACGGGCGAGATCGAGGTGCGCCTCGAATCCTTTGAAGTTCTCTCCGCGGCGGACGAGTTGCCGCTGCCTGTCTTCGGCGAGCCGGACTACCCGGAAGACATCCGCATGCGTCACCGCTATCTCGATCTGAGACGCGAGACGCTGCACAAGAACATCATGCTGCGCTCCAAGGTTGTGCGCGAAATCCGCAACGGCATGGAGGAGGCGGGCTTTACCGATTTCCATACGCCGATCCTGACGGCGTCTTCGCCGGAAGGCGCGCGCGACTTCCTCGTGCCCTCGCGCCTGCATCCCGGCAAGTTCTACGCGCTGCCCCAGGCGCCGCAAATCTTCAAACAGCTGATCATGGTGTCGGGCTTCGACCGCTATTATCAGATCGCGCCCTGTTTCCGCGACGAGGATGCGCGCGCCGACCGCTCCGCCGGCGAGTTCTACCAGCTCGACCTCGAGATGAGTTTCGTGGAGCGTCAGGACGTGTTCGATGCGGTGGGTCCGGTCATGGAGCGGACTTTCCGCGCCTTTGCGGGCGAGCGCAAAGTGACGCCCTATCCGTTCCCGCTGATCCCCTATGACGAGGCGATGCTGAAATACGGCACCGACAAGCCGGACCTTCGCTGCCCCATCGAGATGCAGGTGGTCTCCGATCATTTCCGCGGCTCGGGCTTTAAAATCTTTGCGCAAATCCTCGAGGCTGATCCGCAAAACGAGATTCGCGCCATTCCCGCGCCCGGAGGCGGGTCGCGCGCCTTCTGCGACCGCATGAATTCCTTCGCCCAGAAAGAAGGCCTGCCGGGCATGGGCTACATGATCTTCGACGAAAACGAAGTGAAAGGCCCGCTCGCGAAAAACATCGGCCCGGAGCGATCCGAAGCCGTGCGCGCGCAGCTTGGCCTCAAAGCCGGCGACGCCGCCTTCTTCCTCGCGGGCAAGCCGGAGGATTTCCTTCCCGTCGCCGCGAAAGCGCGCACCGTCATCGGCGAAGAGCTGGAACTCACCCGCAAGGGCAGTTTCGAACTCGCCTGGATCGTCGACTTCCCGATGTATGAGTGGGACGAGGAGAACAAGAAGGTCGAGTTTGGCCACAACCCGTTCTCCATGCCGCAGGGCGGCCTTGGCGCGCTCGAGGCGGCGAAGTCCGACGAGGAAAAACTCGCCATCAAGGCCTATCAGTACGACCTCGTCTGCAACGGCTACGAGCTCGGCTCGGGCGCCATCCGGAACCATCGCCCTGATATTATGTACAAGGCTTTCGAGATTGCCGGTTACGGCAAGGATGTGGTCGAAGAGAAATTCGGCGGCATGCTGAACGCCTTCAAATATGGCGCGCCCCCGCATGGCGGCTGCGCCATGGGACTCGAACGCATTGTCATGCTGCTCTGCGACCAGGCGAATATTCGCGAAGTCACGATGTTCCCCATGACGCAGCAGGCTGAAGACCTGCTTCTCCATGCGCCGATAGAGGCGACGGAGCAGCAGTTGAAAGACGTCCATGTCCGGGTCGTCATGCCGATCACGGAGAAGAAAGACTGACGCGCCCTTCAGGCGAAGCCTGTCTGTGAGAGTGTCTGGACGCCACGGTGGAGCCGTGGCGCGTCGCGAAGAAGCGATGTCGCCACATGCGATTCCCCACGCTTCAAGCGTGGGGTCCAATGCCGATGCATGAAAATATGTTTTGTTTGTGTGAAACTTTAAGGCGGCCCCATGCTCACCATCACCAGCGATTTCGACAGCGGCAACATCAACTGTCTCGATGTGACGGACGCGTCGAACATCCAGCTTGAGATCAAGCCTGACGGCAAGGCGGACTTCTTTCAGTGGTTTTTCTACAAGGTCGACGGCGCCGAACGCGAACCGCTGACCATGCGCCTGAAAAACGCCTATGCCGCGTCTTATGTCGGCGGCTGGACGGATTACCGCGCCGTCGCCTCCTATGATCAGGAAACCTGGTTCCGGGTGGAGACGAATTTCGACGGACGCGAAGTTATTATCCGCCACACGCCGGAGCAAGAGACGGTTTATTACGCCTATTTCGCGCCGTATCCCACGAGCCGCTACCGCACCTATATCGACAACGTCAAAGCCGCATCAGTTCTTTCCCATGAAGTGATCGGCAAGACCCTCGACGGTCAGGAGATCGATTATTTCCGCGCCGGCTCGGGCCCGCGCCCGTTCTGGGTGATCGCGCGCCAGCATCCGGGCGAGACCATGGGCTCGTGGTGGATGGAAGGCTTTCTGGAACGCCTGACGGACGAGAAGGACGCCGCCGCGAAGACCCTGATGGAGAAAACGACGCTCCACATCGTCCCGTGCATGAATCTCGACGGCGCCAAGCGCGGGCACTTACGCACCAATGCGGCGGGCAAGGATTTGAACCGCGCCTGGCGCAATGCGAGCATGGAGGAAAGCCCGGAAGTCTTTCTGGTGCGCGAGAAGATGCGCGAGACCGGCGTCGACTTTTTCCTCGACGTCCACGGCGACGAGGCGATCGCCAATAATTTCCTCGACAGCGCCAAGGGCATCCCGTCATGGGACGACCGCCACGAAAAACTCTTTAATCGCTACTCGGCGCGCCTCCTCGACATCTCGAACGATTTCCAGACCAAGGAAGGCTACCCCGCCGCCGCCCCGGGCAAGGCCAATCTCGATATCGCCAATTCCTATGTGGGCGAGACCTGGAACTGCCTCTCCATGACCCTCGAAATGCCGTTCAAGGACGCGAATGTGAACCCGGACCCGGTCTATGGCTGGTCCCCGGCGCGCTGCCGTCATTTCGCCCGGGAACATCTCGAGGTAATGGCGGAAATCGCCGACATGGTGCGGTAGAAAGCCCGCTCATCCCGGCGCAGGCCGGGATCTCGTGCAACATTGACGGAGATTCCGGCTTTCGCCGGAATGAGAGGCAGGAGTGCTTTTTTACCGCGCCTTTTGGCCTCGCGGCGGGCAGGCAAATCCGGTAAAAAGACCGCAAAATCAAGGGCGGACCCATGACCCCGGAAATCGGCCATTTCGCGTTGATCCTCGCTTTTGCGCTCGCCATGGCGCAGTCCGTTGCGCTGTTTGTGGGCGCGCGGGGCGACGATGCGGGTTTCGCGGTTTTCGGGCGGCGCTCGGCGATTGTCGTCTTTGCGCTGGTCGCCATCGCCTTCGCGAGCCTGATGCACGCTTTCGCGGTTTCCGATTTCTCGGTCGTCAATGTCTATGAGAACTCGCACACGGCGAAGCCCTTCATCTACAAACTCACGGGCACCTGGGGCAATCATGAAGGCTCGATGCTGCTCTGGGTCTTGATCCTGACGCTCTTCAGCGCGGTGCTGGCGGCGCAAGGGCGCGGCTGCCCTCGCGATCTGCATCTCTTAACGCTCGGCGTTCAGGCGCTGGTCATCGTCGCCTTCCTCGCCTTCATCCTCTTTACGTCCAACCCGTTCGAGCGCCTCATTCCGGCGCCCGTGGACGGAACGGGCCTCAATCCTCTCTTGCAGGACCCCGGTCTCGCGATCCATCCGCCCTTCCTCTATCTAGGCTATGTCGGCTTCTCGATTCCGTTTTCCTTTGCGGTGGCGGCGCTGTTGCGCGGCAAGGCGGACACGGTCTGGGCGCGGCTGGTCAGGCCATGGGCGCTGATCGCCTGGGTGTTCCTGACTATCGGCATCGCGCTCGGAAGCTGGTGGGCCTATTACGAGCTCGGCTGGGGCGGCTGGTGGGCCTGGGACCCGGTTGAGAACGCGTCCTTCATGCCGTGGCTCGCGGGCACGGCGCTCATCCATTCGGTGCGCGTGGTCGAACGCCGCGACGCCATGAAGGGCTGGGCGGTCCTGCTCGCCATCACGGCGTTTTCGCTAAGCCTCGTCGGCACTTTCCTTGTGCGTTCCGGCGTGCTGACCTCGGTGCACGCTTTCGCTGTCGACCCGGCCCGCGGCGTTTTCATCCTCGCCATTCTCGTTGCGGCTATTGGCGGCGCGCTGACGGTGTTCGCCATGCGCGCGAATTCGTTGAGCGCCACCGGCGCCTTTTCGGCGGTGAGCCGCGAAGGCGCGCTCGTGGTCAACAATGTGCTGCTGCTCGTCGCCTGCGCGGTCGTGTTTGTCGGCACCTTCTATCCGCTGTTCATCGACGTTCTGTCAGGCGACAAGATTTCAGTGGGCGCGCCTTATTTCAATATGATCTTCGCGCCCATCGCCTCGATCACTTTGGCGCTCGCCGCTGTGGGCACGCTGCTGGCCTGGAAGAAAGGCGACCTTCCCGCGAGTCTCAAGCGCCTTATCCCAGCGGCGGCGGCGGCGCTTGTTATTGGCGTGCTTGTGCTGTTCCTGGCGGACCGCGCGCGGGTTTCCGGCGCTTTTGCGTTGGCGCTCGTCGTCTGGCTTGTGGGCGCCGCCGCCATCGACATCGCCGGGCGGGTGAAACTTTTCCGCGCGCCCATGAGCGACAGTTTAAACCGAGCCAGGGGGCTGCCCGGCGCCGCCTGGGGCGCGGCCATCGCCCATGCCGGTCTCGCGGTCTTCGCGCTCGGCGCGGCGGGCATCAGCCTCTGGAAATCCGAGACCGTCGTTCTGATGGCGGAAGGCTCGACGGCGGAAGTTGCGGGTTATGAAGTGACCCTGCAGGCGGTGGAGCAGTTTTCCGGCCCCAACTACGCGGCAGAACGCGCCGACTTCATCGCGCGCAAGGGCGGCCAGGCCATTGCGCTCTCCGGCGAGCGGCGTTTCTATCCCGTGCGCGGCATGGAGACGAGCGAGGCGGCGATCCGCATGCAATGGCCGGGCGATCTTTATATTTCCTTCGGCGAGAACAAGTCCGGCAATGGCTGGCCGGTGCGCCTGTTCTTCAATCCCTTTGTGCATTTCCTCTGGCTCGGCGCGGCGGTGACGGCGCTCGGCGGGCTCATCGCCTTCGGCGACAGGGGCAAGAAGCCCGCGAAGCTGCGTCATCGCCAGCCTAAGCCTGTTGCGGCGGAGGCGGCGCCCGCATGAGACGCATCGTCTTCATCTTTCCGATCCTCGTCTTTGCGGTTGTCGGCGCCTTTTTCGCCTACGGGCTGACGCGCGATCCGTCGAACATTCCCTCGCAGCTCATCGACCGGCCCTTGCCGGAGTTCGATTTGCCGGCGATCCAGGGTATGGAGAAAGGTCTGTCCACGGAGGACATCAAAGGCGAGGTGGCGCTCGTCAATGTCTTTGGGTCCTGGTGCGTCAGCTGTCATGTGGAGCACCCGGTGCTGATGGAGCTCTCGAAAGCCGGGGCTGTGCCGATTTATGGTCTTAACTGGAAAGACGAACCGGGCGCCGGCAAGGCCTGGCTCGACCGCTACGGCAACCCTTACGACCTCGTGGGCGACGACCAGGCAGGCCGCGTCGCCATCGATCTCGGCGTTACCGGCGCGCCCGAGACCTTCGTCGTCGATCGGGAAGGCCGCGTGCGCTTCAAAGTGACGGGCCCGATCACCGAGCAATACTGGACCAATACGCTTGCGCCTTTGATCGAGGAGCTGCGCCGGTCATGAGGCTGTTCTTCCTTCTCGCCGCGCTTTTCGTAAGCGTATCTGCGTTCGCCGCCGAGCCCGACGAACTGCTCGACGATCCGGCGCTCGAGGCGCGCGCGCAGGACCTCGACGAGCATCTTCGCTGCGTTGTCTGTCAGAGCCAGTCCATCGCGGAATCGAACGCGCCGCTTGCGAAAGATCTGCGCATTCTCGTGCGCGAGCGGATTTCGCAAGGCGACAGCGATGAGGAAGTGATCGATTATATTGTCGAGCGCTATGGCGATTATGTGCTGTTGAAGCCGCCGGTGCAGGGCAACACGCTTTTTCTCTGGGCTTTCCCCGCGGCGGCGCTGCTGCTCGGCGCGGCGGGCGGGTTTTTCTTTTTGCGGGGAAGCAAGAAAGCCATCGCCGCTTCGGCGCCCCTGTCCGCAGACGATGAGGACGATGTGAACCGCATCCTTAAAGAGCGCGGCTGATGCTCTGGGCCGTCTTTCTTCTCATTGCCGTCATTGCGCTTTACCTGTTGGTGGAGCCGTTTTTTCGTGCGCCGAAAAACGCCGATCATCTCGATGAAGAGGATTACTTGGCGGCGCAGGCCGCCGAGATCGAGCGTGACCGCGCCGCCGGACTGATCAGCGACGCAGAAGCGGAAGCGGCGAGCGCCGAAGCCAAGCGGCGCCTGCTCGCCGCCCATCGCGCCGCGGAAAAATCCCGGCCGGTCAAAACCGGCCCCATGGCGCGCCAGATCTGCGTCCTGCTTGTCGCCGCCGCGCCCGCCGCAGCCTTTGCGCTCTATGTTGCGCTCGGCAATCCGGCGCAGAAGGAAACCGACGAAGGCATGCGCATCGCGGCGCGCAGCCAGTCCCCGAATGGCGGCGGCGATGCGCGCTCCCTTGAACAAACGGTTGCGACGCTGGAAGAGCGGCTCGAAGAAAATCCGGACAATGCCGACGACTGGGTGATGCTCGCCAACAGCTACGCCAATATGAACCGCTTCGCCGAAGCGGCTGACGCGTACGGCAAGGCGATCGACCTCGCGCCGAACGAATCCTATCTCCATGCGGCGGAAGGCGAAACCATCGCCATGGCGGCGGGCGGCGTGATCAACGCCGACGCGCGCGCGGCGTTTGCGCGCGCGCTTGAGCTTGACCGGCAGGAGCCGCGGGCGCGGTTCTATCTCGCCATCGCCGCCTATCAGGAGGGCCGTCCGGAAGAGGCGCTTGAGGCGCTGAAGGCGCTTGAACGCGAGGCGCCGCAAGGGGCCGGCTGGCTGGCGACCGTGCGCTCCCAGATTGAAATGATATCCGCCGAGCTTGGCCGTCCTGTCGCCACTGCGGTGCAGAAGAGCCCGCAAGAACTCGAAGCGGAGATTGCGGCGGGCGATGCGCCTTATGAAAGCTGGATCGCGCTGATCGACGCCTATGCGAGGGCGGGAGAGACGGACAAGGCGAAAGACGCTACTGCGCGCGCGAAAGAGCGCTATGGAAGCGCGCCTTTCGTCATGCAGGAAATCGCCAGGGCCGAGGCGCGGATTGAAAGCGGCGGGCAAGGCGTCCGGGGACCGACGCAGGAACAAGTCGACGCGATGTCCCGGATGAGTCCCGAAGACCGCGAAGCGATGATCGAAGGCATGGTCGCCGGCCTTGCCGCAAGGCTTGAAAACGAGCCCCAAGACCTCGAAGGCTGGACCATGCTGGCGCGCTCTTACGGGGTTCTGGGCGAGCATGAAAAAAGCGCCGACGCCTTTGCGCGCGCGATTAATCTGGAACCGGAGGATCTCAGCCTAAGGCTCGGACGCGCCGAGGCTTTGCTGAACGGTCTTAATGCGGAAGGACAACCCATCGACGCGGAGGCCGAGGCGGCGATCGAGGAGATCGCGGTCCGCGCGCCGGATCATCCCTTCGCGCTCTATTTCCAGGGGCTTGCCGCCAGCCAGCGCGGAGACACGGAAGAAGCGCGAGAATACTGGACGCAGCTGAAAGAGGGCATGCCGGAAGGCGCAGCGGAAACCGCGCAGATCCAGCAGATGATCGACTCCCTGTAACGGCGTCCCGCGCTTCCCCGGGGCCAGCTTGCCTATGGATGGCAACTATGCGTACCCTTTTGCCTCGCAGCGGCGGTCTTCCGGCAGATGCTGGAGAGGGCGGCGCTTGCGATTGGGAGGCAAGGCGCGGGGCGACGTCGCGCTGATGATAAGAAAAGCGCGATCCGCGCCATTGCGTCATATGAGCCGCTTCTGGCTGCGTTTATCGCGGGGGACGTCATGACCATGAGCATGAGCGATGGCCAGTTCATCTTTGCGATGCTGGCGGCGTTCCAGATCAAGCATTTAATCGGCGATTATTTGTTGCAGACCGGATGGATGGTGCGCGGCAAGGCGCGGCCCGGGCTGGATTTCCTTTATCCGCTGTCGGTTCATGTGTTCATCCATGCGGCGATAACTTTTGTGATCGTCATGGCGGTGAACCCGGCGCTGTGGTTTCTGGCGCTTCTTGATTTCGCCGTGCATTTCCTCATGGACCGGATCAAGTCCGGCCCGAAATATCTCGGCCGGTTTACGGATATGAACAAACAGTCCTTCTGGATCCCCTTCGGGGTCGACCAGATGGTCCATCACTGCACCCATTATTTCATAATCTGGCAGCTCTTCATTCATCGGTAAGGCGCGGCCTCGCGCCAATTTTTACAATAATTTCAGTATCCAACCCAATAGAAAGGTTGCGGCGAAAGGGCGTGCGGCGCATAGTTGCGGCGCTTGTCACGGCCTGCGGGGGCCTCGGCGCGGAGGCTGAGGCGCGCTGTTTGCATGACGCGGATCAGCAAGCGGGCGCGGCCTGCGCAGCCAGGCAGGCGCGCGTGCTCAAGGGGGAGTTTCATGGTGAGAGGATCGGCATTTCGCGCATCCGGATCGCTGGTTGCCGCGGCGGCCTGCCTGATCGCGACCGCATTTGCGCAGGAGCCGGAGGAGGCTGCGCGCGAAGCGGTCGAGCGCGACCTGACGGATATTCAGCGGCGCGCGGACGAAGGCGAAAACGCGCGCGCGGCGGCCATCCCGTTTGAACAGGTCCTGGCCGCGCCGGAGGATATCCGGCTCAACATAGCCTATGCCCGCCAGCAGATCGCTGCCGGCGATCTGAAGGAGGCCGGCGCGACCCTGGAGCGGATCCTCCTTTTGGAACCCGACCTTCACGATGTGCGCGTGCTTTACGGTCTCGTGCTCTATCGTCTCGGGCTTTACGACCGCGCGCGCTACGAGCTTGAACTGGCGCTGGAAAGCGGCGATCTGTCCTCGGCGCTGGCCGCGGAGGCCGCCGCTTATCTCAACCGCATCAAATACGAACAGCGCAGGACGCGCGGCTCCCTGACCATCACCGCGGGCATGGATTACGATTCCAACCGCAATCAGGCGCCGTCGAGCGGCCGGCTTTTGTTCCTCGGCCGCGACGATCTTGTGGCGGCCAATGACCGCAATGGCGACGCCGGTTACGTTTTTTCCGCGCAAGGCCGTCTTCTGCACGATCTCGGTTCGCAGGAAGGCCACACGCTCCACGCCGAAGCCGGTTATTACCGCTCCGACAAGATCGAGGTCGACAGGCTCGACCTCGATGCGGCGACCCTCGCGCTGGGCGGCACGTTCTATGCCGGCAAATGGTCGTTCACGCCGACAGCGCGCGGCGGCTTCTACTGGCTCGGCGGCGAGGATTATCTCTCGAGCTGGGGCGGGGAGGCCGAGGCGGCCTATCGCTGGACGCCGAAGGTGATGTCTTACGCTTCGGTGCGCCTTGAGGATGAGAAATTCCGCTCAACGCCGGATTTCGGCGCGGCGCCGTTGCGCTCGGGCAAGCGCATCGGCTTGCGCGGCGGAACCAAATGGCGATTCAGCTCGACCCAGGCCTTGCAGGTCGAAGGCCTTTACATGGTCAAGGACGGCGAGGTCGCCTTCGAGTCCTATGACCGTTACGGCGTCAATGTTCAGCATAGCTGGCTTCTGGGCCGCGGCGCCTTTTCGCTGATCGGTCTGTGGGCGGAGAAATCCGACTATGACGGACCGGATGTTTTCATCAGCCCGACACTCGTGCGCGACGAATGGCTCTATCGCGGCCGCGCCACCGTGGGCGCGCCCTTGTCCTTTTTCTTCCCGAAGGCGCCGGAAGGCGTGAAGGATCTCAACATCATCGTCCAGTATGAATATGAGACCGTCGACTCCAATATTTTGAACTTCGACTACACGGCGCACAAGGCTGCGCTGCTCTTGTCGAAACGCATTGCGTTCTAGGGGGCGATCATGACGAAGCGCATCTCCAAACCGACGCTGAAAGCCGCCGCAACCGCCGCTGTCCTTGCGGTCGCGCCGCTTGGCGTAGAAGCCGCGGAGTGTTTCGACCGCGACACCGACGACCCGAAAGCCGGCAATGCCACGGCCGTGGTCGGCCCCTTCATCGATGTGGATCGCCTCGACCGCTCGGATGTGTTCCGCCCGGAGAGCGGCGACGACATGTTTACCGGCGACACGGTGATGACCGGCGACGACTCCCATATGCAGCTGAAGCTCTGCGACTGGAGCACCTATACGTTCTCGCCGAACAGCGAGGCGGCGATCAGCGAGTTCTATGACGCGCAGGGCGCGGGACGGCGGCGCGTCGTCAATTATGCGCGCGGCGGGTTCCGCTATTCCTCCGGACGCGACACCGAGCCGGATTCGACTGAAGTCGAGATTCAGGAAACCGGCGTCACCATGGGCGTGCGCGGCACCAATGTCATTCTGGTGGAGCTCGACGGTTATATTTACGCCCTGCTCGAAGGACCGGTGCGCGACAATAACGGCCTGACGCCCAAGGGCCTCGTCGAATTCTGGACCGGCGACAATCGCGACGCCATCGAGGCGGTGCTGAAGCGCCCCGGCTTTGTGGTGCGCATCGGTCCGGACGGCGTTTCCGATCCTTACCGCGCCGATGAAGATCTGTTGCGGCGCATTTACGACGCCTTCGTGCCGGTCATTCCGGAAACGGACGGCTCGACGCTCGATTATGCGGGCGACCCGCTGAACAATTCGGGGCAGGGCGCGCAGGAAGGCGAGGACGAGCAGCAATACGCCGAAAACAAGAACGAACAGGACGACGAGAACACCGAAAACCGGCCGGAGCAGCCTTCGGTGGAAGAGGGCGACATGACGCCTCCGCCCCCGCCGCCGCCCATGACCATTCCGGTCGGGGAAATCCTGCCTCTCGACGCGCTCGACGAGTTCGCGGACGCCCAGACCGCCAACCCGGACGGCGTCCTGTTCGCCGTCGCCGCTGCGCAGATTGACGACGGCTCGACGGTCGAGGACGGCGTTGTTGTCTTCCAGATTCATGTGGACTGGGCCTCGCGCACCATCGCGCCCGAAGCGCTCGCCAGTTTCGTGCGGTTCGACGGCTCGGTGACCAATCCGGACGATCTCACTGCGCGCAATCCTTCCGGTTTCGATCCCGACGCCGACTTTGAAGACGATTACCTCGCCGCGCTGTTGGCCAGCGCCGGCGTTCCTTTCGCGGATGGCGACGGCGATTTCGCCGTTTTCATAACGCCCGCCTACAGGCTGACCATTCGCCAAGGCGAAGGCGATGCCGTGACGGCCGATATCGCAGCAAACTTTACCGGCGATAACGGTCTTGAGACGGTCATGCTGAGCGGCGGTCTTGACGATCTCGTCTTTTCGCCGGGCGAAGGCGAGCTTGCCTATTTCACCTTTGCCCTTGGCTCCCTCCTGTCGCAATCAGAACTGGAGGGCTCAGCGACTTCGGGGTCGACCATCGTGACGGGGTCTTCCACGGACGTGATTTCGACTCTTGGAACCCCGACGCCCCTGACCGGTGTTTCCTTCGCGCAGCTTGAAGTCGATTTCGGCAGCCGCACGGTCGGCGGCGGCTCGTCCTTCCTGGTGATTTCCGCGGCGGCCGATCCGGCGATCGGCGGCGCCAACACGGTGCAATATGTCGCTCTCGACGAGGCCGCGCCGTTCGACAGCGGCCTTTTCGGGCTCGCTTTCTACACGCTCGCCTCCATCACGTCCGATCCGAACGCGCTGAAAGGCGAGGCGGGGCTTTCCGAAGGCGACGGACTGGAGGCCAGCATTGCGGCGATCCTTTCCGACGGCGCGGGCAATCATCTTTATACGGAGATCAGCGCCTTCCAGGACTCCGGCGTTCCGGCGCTTTCCACTATCGCCGCGCTTGAGGCGGCCGCAGTCGATCTCGGCGCGGGAACCTATCATTTCGACGGCACTTTCGACGGGCGCGGTTTCGGCGGCGGCGCCGACCTGCGGCGGGCGGACGGCTCGTTCCTCTTCGGCAGCGCGCAAGCCTCGATCGACATCAATTTCGCCGACCGCACAGTGGGCGGCGGCGATTCCTATGTCTTTGTGGCGATTGACGATTCCTCTAGCGGGTTCACGCTCGACATCTTCGAGAACCTGAACGCCGTCGGCTTCGATGACGCGGCGGGAGACGCCGGCGTTTTCGGTTTCGGGGCCGATGATTTCAGCGGGACGAATATCGACAATGCGCTGTTCCTGATCCGCGACGGGACCGGCGGCGACGCCGGCGACAACGCCGACCTCTTCTTCAATTTCAATGACGGCGCCGGCGGCGAGGGGATCGGGCGCATCGAATCCATGCCGCGCACCGCCGGCCCAACGCCGTCATCGCTTTAGGGGAGCGAAGGGCCATGCGGCGCCAGTTGTTCGGGCCTCGTCTCGCCGGGCTGGTCGGCGCGGTCCTGGCGCTTGCGCTGGTTTTCAACGACCCGGCGCTCGTCAATATCGCGCGCGACCGGGTGTTCGACCAGTTTCAACGTCTCAGCCCCCGCGATTATGACGCCGAACCGGTGCGGGTTGTCGAAATCGACGATGCGGCGCTGGAAAAATACGGACAGTGGCCGTGGCCGCGTCATCGCTTCGCGACCATCATCGACAAGCTCGACGAGGCCGGCGCCGCGTCCATCGTCTTCGACATCATCCTTGCCGAGCCCGACCGCACCAGTCCCGGCAATGTCGCGAAAAGCTGGCTGACGTCGCCCGTGCTGTCGCCGATCGTCGCCGAACTCGACGCTTCCGATCTTGACGCCGTCGATCATGACCGGCGCTTCGCCGCTTCGCTCGCCAGGGCGCCGACCGTGTTGCACCTGACGGCGCGCGCGGGCGCCGCGCAAGGGGCCTGCCCGCCGGCGCTAGACGCCGCGCGGGTGCAGGGCATGCCGGCGAGTGATCTCGCCCGCGTCGCGCCGAGCTTCCGTCAGGTCGTGCCGCCGCTGGAAATTTTTCGCGCGGCGGCGAGCGGCGAAGGCTTCGCGCGCGCCGGTCTCGCGGACGACGCGATCGTCAGGAGCGTGCCGCTGATCGCGCTCGCCTGCGACGGGCAGGAAGTTTATCCAAGCCTTGCCCTGGAGGCGATCCGTGTCGCCGCGCCTAAGCTCGATCCGGCCTATGCAACGCCTGCCTTCATAAACGCGGCGGCGGACGGCCCATGCCGCGCCCATGTAAAAGGTGTTAACCGCCGGTCGGTTTCCGAGGTGACCATGTGCCGCCTGCGTTTTCCGACGACCGAAGACGGCCGGCTCTGGGTGCATTATGCGGGCCCGGACAGCATCGCGCAGCGGGGACTGTCAGTGGTCGACATTCTAGAAGGCGACCCTGCTGACATTGCGGACGCAGTGAAAGGCCGGATCGTCATGGTCGGCGCCGCCGCCGAGGGGTTGCGCGACGTTCTTGTCACGCCGCTCGGGGATGAGCGCTCCGGCGTCCATATTCATGCGGAAGTCATCGAACAGGCGCTCGCCGGCGAAACGCTGTTCCGCGCTTGGGACCTGATGCGCCCGCTGGAGATCGGGGGCGCCGTGGTCGTCTCGCTTCTGATGCTCCTGTTCCTGCCGCGCCTGTCGGCGGCGGCGGGGTTCGGCATCTGGGCGGCGCTCGCTGTTGGGCTCTATGGCGGCGCGTTCTACGCCTTTCACGCGTCGCGCCTGTTGATCGATCCGGTGACGCCGGGCCTTATTCTCACCGCGGCGTTCGTGCCGGCTTTCGTGGTCATGTTCCAGCAAGAGCAGGTGGCGCGGCGCTTCATTCGCGGCGCCTTCGGCAAGTTTTTGTCGCCGCTTCTGCTCGAGCGCCTCGAACGCGATCCGAGCCTCTTAAAACTGGAAGGCGAGCAGCGCGAGATCACCGCTTTCTTTTCGGATATTCGCGGCTTCACCTCGATTTCAGAACAATTGACGGCGCAGCAGGTGACGTCGCTCCTGAACCAGTATTTCACGGAGATGACGCGCATCGTCACCGACCATAAGGGGCTCGTGGATAAATATATGGGCGACGGTCTCGCCGCCATGTGGAACGCGCCCATTGACGTGAAAGACCATCCCGCCGAGGCGGCGCGGGCCGCGCTCGACATGCTGACGGCGCTCGACAAGCTGAATGCCGGCTGGCGCGCGGCGAAAGACCTGCCGGTTCCGGAAATCCGCATCGGCATCGGCCTTCACACCGCCGAAGCGCGGGTCGGCAATTTCGGCTCCGAAGACAAACTCGAATATTCCATGCTCGGCGACATGGTGAACCTCACTTCGCGGCTTGAAACGCTCACCAAGGACTATGGCGCGCCGGTCATCATCTCCGCCGATCTGCGCCAGCGCATTCCCGGCTTCGCCGCCGTGTCGCTCGGCGCCCTGGCGGTGAAGGGCCGGAGCGACCGGACCGAGATTTTCGCGCTCGCCGGCGACGAGGCGCTTGCCGCACGGCCGGCGTTCCAGACCTTCCGCCGCGCTTTCGAGGCGGGGGTTGCCGCCCTTGAGGAAGGGGCCGCCGGGGCGGCGCTGGAGCATTTCAGGGCCTGCGGGCAGGGCGAAACCTTCGGCCTAGAGGAGGCGATCGCCTGTCTCATAGCCCGCGCCGAGGCCCTGGCCCCCGCCGAAAATTCCTAACCTTCTGTAATTTATGATAGAATTGCCGCCGTTTATCCTTTTTTAAGGATATGGCCGGGCCTGTGACGCCCATCACAGCGCCAGATCGGGGCTCCTCCTAATCTTCAATCATCGGCGGTCGGGAAAGACCGGAAGATGGGAAGCAGGAGAGATCAACATGGGCGTTATCGAAATCATCATTCTCGGTTTCATCGGCATCAACGCCGCCCTCGGCCTTTCCAGCCTCATCACGGTCCGC
>JAUIMC010000013.1 GCA_030433215.1 Alphaproteobacteria bacterium | reverse complement strand
GCTCAGCGACGTGCCGGAAAACGACCGGCCTTTCGGATCAAGCGAAGAAGAGATCATCCAATATTGGTGTGAGCGAACCGGCGTTCCCTATCTCGGCCGCGCCGATATCGGCCATGACGCGCAAAACAAGATCGTGCCGTTCGGCGCCTTTGCCAGCGCCTAGGACACCACAAGCGCGAACGCGCCCGCGGCGATCATCGCGACAAAGATAGCGCCCACCCGAACCCCCAGCGGCTTGCCGCCAATGACCCACGACATGCCCGCTTTCAGCACAATATTCGACGCCGCTGCGAACATCACCGCCAGCGCCGCCGCATTCATGGCGATCGAGCCGGACGCCGCCTGACGGCCCGCAATCAGCGTAATCGCATCCGATTGGCCGAACCGCTCCGCGCCAAAACTCGCCGCGACGGAAATAATCGCGAGCAGCGCCGCAAAAACCAGCGCCGGTTTGATTTCCATGGGATTGCCGAGCTTGAGCATGCTCTCCTGTTCTTCGGCGTGATTATCGCCCCTGCGCAACCAGAGCATGGCGCCAGCGCCCACAAGCCCCGCCGCCGCAAGCCCCGGCGCCAGCGCCACAAGCACCTCCCGGGCGAGCGCCGCGACAAGAAGACCGATCCGCAACAGCATCATCACATTGGCGGCGACGATCCCGGCGGCAAGCTCGCGCGGCTCAACCCCGCTTTTCGTAAAACGCGACAGCGAGAGCGTCGTCGCCGTCGATGAAGCGAGCCCGCCCGCGAACCCTGTCAGCAACACGCCGCGCCCGGCGCCCGCGAATTTGATTAGCCAATAGCCAAGGAAGGAAAGCCCGCTGATAAAAACAACCATCAGCCAGATATCGCGCAGATTGAGCGCATCGTATGGCCCGAAAGCCTCGTTCGGCAGGACCGGCAGGATGATCACGGAAATAGCGAGGAACCGCAGCGCCGCGTAAAGCTCGTCCTCGCTCAACGCCGACGCCCAACGCTGCACGCTTTCCTTGATGCTGAGAATAATCGCAGTGGCGACGCCGCCGACCGCCGCCGTCAGGACATGTCCGCGCACCGCCGCAAGCCCGAGGATGAACGTCACGAAAAGTGCGATCTCTGTGGTGCCGCCGGCGCCCGGTTTATCCTTCGCCGTCGCCCAATAAGAAACGGCCGTCAAAAGAGCGATCGCCATCAACGCAGCGACGGGAAGGATCAGCCCCGGATCGGCCAGCCCCGACACCGCGCCCGCCAGCGCCGTCAGGGAGAAGGTGCGCGCGCCGGCGAAACTGCGCTCGCGCGCCTCAGCCCGGTGCGTGTGCTCCCGTTCAAAACCGATGAGGAAACCGATCGCCAGCGCAACCGCCAGATGAACCAGATCGGCCGCCATTGGATCGCTGGCGAAATCGGGCATGAAAACTCCTGGAAAGGAAGTCTGTCGGGAAAGAACACGTCTTATAGCCTGACTGATCCTTTGTTGACATTTTTTCTCTGGAAATCCCGCCCATTCCGGCGCAAAAGCGCCCGGCCGCAGGGCCGGGTTGACATTATCGGCTCAGCATCGTTTTTCGCGGCCCGTTAACTGGAGTATCCAAAATGGAAGTCAACGTCGCGGTTGTCGGCGCCACCGGCAATGTCGGCCAGGAAATGCTGGCCATCCTTGAAGAACGCCTGTTCCCGGCGAAGGAAGTCTTCGCCCTCGCCTCGCGCCAGTCGATTGGCCGCGAGATTTCCTATGGCGACCGAACGTTGAAATGCCGCGACATCGAACAGTTCGACTTCTCCAAAGTGGACATCGTCCTGATGGCCGCAGGCGGATCGGTCGCCAAGGAATGGGCGCCGAAAGCCGCCGCCGCGGGCGCCATCGTCATCGACAACTCCTCGCATTTCCGCATGGACCCGGACGTGCCGCTGATCGTGCCGGAAGTGAACGCCGATGCGGTCGCGGGCGCGCGCAAGAAAAACATCATCGCCAACCCGAACTGTTCCACCGCGCAGCTCGTCGTCGCGCTAAAGCCGCTGCATGACGCCGCGACCATCAAGCGCGTGGTCGTGTCGACCTATCAGTCGACCTCCGGCGCCGGCAAGGAAGCCATGGACGAGCTCTTCAACCAGACGAAGGGCATTTTCGTGAATGACGATCCGACGCCGTCGAAATTCACCAAGCAGATCGCCTTCAATGTCATCCCCCATATCGACGTCTTCATGGAAGACGGCTTCACCAAAGAAGAATGGAAGATGACGGCGGAGACGAAGAAGATTCTCGACAAGAAGATCAAGCTCACGGCGACCTGCGTGCGCGTGCCGGTTTTCGTCGGTCACGCCGAGGCGGTGAATGTCGAATTCGAAAAACCGCTCTCCGATGACGAAGCCCGCGAGATCCTGCGCGAGGCGCCGGGCCTGCTCGTCGTCGACAAGCGCGAGGACGGCGGCTATGTGACGCCGGTCGAATGCGTCGGCGATTTCGCCACCTTCGTATCCCGCATCCGCGTCGATCCGACGGTCGAGAACGGCCTCGCCTTCTGGTGCGTCTCCGACAATCTCAGAAAAGGCGCAGCGCTGAACGCCGTTCAGATCGCCGAGCTCGTCCTCAATCGCGGCCTCGTACGCGAAGCGGCCTAAATCTGACTGTGCAAAGTCTAACTGGACGGGCGAAAGCCCGTCCTGTTAGGCTCGCTCCATGCGTCTTTTCACATTCCTGTTCTCGGCTCTTGCCCTTTCCGGCGCCGCCTTCGCCCAGGCTCCCGCCGGCTATCAGAAAATCTACGACGAACCGACGACGGTGAATCTCGCGGGCCGGCCGGTCATCGCCGATATTGAATTTCACGCTGACAGGGCCGCCGCACAGCGCGGCGATCTGAAACTGGCGCTCGTCACCGACGTCACAAAATTCGTGACGCAGACCGAGGACGATCTTGAAAACTGGATCGCGGCGCGGCGGTCGCGTTGCGGCGAGCGCTGGCGGTCCGGCCAGCCGCGCATCAGCTTTCCCGACAACGCCATCCGCTTTTCCATCTATCTGGAAATCGAATACTGGTCCTGCGGGCTTCGCGGCCAGGGTAATCCGACCCGACTCGCCCAGGAAACCGGCAGCATCGATGTCGCGCTCACCCCTTATGTCGAAAACGGAAAACTACAGGCGCGACTCGACCTGTTCGAACTCTCGGAACAGACCGGCCTCTCGAAATATTTACCGCTCGAATTCGTCGTGCGCCGCGCCCTCGATCAGGAGCTGACGAAACTCAACGACAATCCGAAATTCTACCGTGCGCCCGAGCCTCTGTCCGGCGAAGGGTTCGTCTATGAGGGCATATCCGCTGCGGAAACCCGGGACGGACGCATCGTCATCACCGCCTTGTACAGAACGAACGGCGAGGAAGCCGCCTTCGCGCGCATTGTCAGGAAGCTGCGCGCCGACGGGATCACGCAATAGCGTTCCTATCCACCATGATACGATAAATGCTGGAGCACGGGCTTGCGCGCCGGGAAGCGACGTCCCATAGCCTGAATCGCAAGTTCCGGGCGGACAGAGCCGGCGCGCTCCGTTAAAGCCCTGATCCGCCACTGCCCGGTGATTTATGTCAGACGCGAACAGTAAAACCCCAGCCGACAGCGCCGTGAGGCTCGGCCTCATCTGCGGCGTCTTCGCCTATGGCCTGTGGGGCATGCTGCCGGTCTATCTGAAAGCGCTCGGCGGCGTCGATCCCATGGAAATCGTCGGCCACCGCATTTTGTGGTCTTTGCCTTTTGGCGCGCTCATTCTGACTTTCCGCAAGCAATGGCGTGAAACGCTCGCCGCCTTCGCGTCATCGCGCGTTGTCATGCTGCTCGGCCTGTCCGCCGCCGTCATCGCCCTCAACTGGCTGCTCTATGTCTGGGCCGTCGCCAATGAGCGCGTTTTGCAGGCGAGCCTCGGCTATTACATCAATCCTTTGATGTTCGTCGCCGCCGGGGTTTTCGTCCTCAAGGAAAAACTGAACCGCACGCAGATCGCCGCCGTCGCCCTCGCTGCGACCGGCGTTGCGGTTCTGACCTTCGGCGCCGGGGTTTTCCCCTGGGTGTCCTTGCTCCTGGCGGTCTCGTTCACGACTTACGGCTATGTGCGCAAGACGCTTAATGTCGGCGGCATGCCGGGCCTTTTCATCGAGACCGCGCTTCTGTCGCCTTTCGCGCTTGTTTTCCTGATCTGGTTTGCGAAGACGCAAGGCATCGCCTTCGGGCATGTCGGCCTCGGCATGGATGCGCTGCTGATCCTTGCCGGTCCCGTCACCGTGGTGCCGCTGCTCCTGTTTGCGCTGGCGGCGCGGCGGCTGCGCTTTTCGACCATCGGCTTCCTGCAATATATCGGTCCGACCGGTCAGTTCATTCTGGGGCTTTATTACGGGGAGCCTTTCACGACCTATCACGCCGTGTGTTTCGGGCTGATCTGGGCGGCGCTCGCCGTCTTCAGTCTCGACGCCGTACAGCAGAACAGAAAAATGCGGCGCGCGGCGGCGGCTAGCCCACCCGTTTCAGCGTACCCGAAAAGCTCATAAGCACATCGCCCTTGGCGCTGATTGTTCCGCGCGCAAACATCAGCTTGCGGCCCGCCTTGGTCATCTCGCCCGTCGCCTCAATGAACGCGCCCACCGGCCCCGGCCCGACAAATTCCGAATTCAGCGTGACGGTGACGCCGCGAAACAGCCCGACCTCGCGCCGGCAAATATCCCACAGCGCCATATCAGCGAGCGTCAACAGCGCGCCGCCATGCACCATGCCGCCAAGATTGGCGTGATGAGGTTCAGAGAAAAAACCGACGCCGGCAGCGCCGCCCTCCTCTCTGAAATAAAAAGGGCCGGCGCGTGCGCTGAAGGTGTCGCCGTGAGATTGCAGCGTCCAGCCCTGCGGGGCGCGGCGGATTTCGGTCTTGCCCTCGGTCTTGCTCATGCCTTTCTACTTAGCCTATTGCGGCGCATTCCAAAACGCTTGCGTGCAGGCATGCGCCCAAGAGCAGGCTGTGAAGGCCTCTTGCGCACGGGGCCCAGGACGGCGAGATTTCGACCATGACGGATTTCCCCGGCCCGACCATGATCGACGCAGGCGGCGTTGCGCTCGCCGTCTACGAGGCGGATGGCGATCCGAACCGCCGGCGCCCGCCGGTTCTCTTCGTCCATGGCTGGCCGGAAATCGCCTATGCCTGGAAAAACCAGCTTGGCGCTTTCGCGGAAGCGGGCTTTCACGCCCTCGCTCTCGACCTCAAGGGCTTCGGCCGCTCCGATGCGCCGCCGGACCCGGCGCTCTACGACACAGCCCGCATGACCGGCGATTTCTGCGCCCTGATGGACGCGCTGGGGATCGGAAAGGCGATTTTCTGCGGTCATGACTGGGGCGGGGCCCTCGTCTGGGCCATGGGCCAGCTTCATCCCGACCGGGTCGCAGGGATTATCGGGCTGTGCACGCCCTTGCACCCGCGCCCGCCGGCCCCGCCGCTCGCGATCATCGAAAAGCGCTTCGGCCCGAACCACTACATCGTGCAGTTTCAAAAGCGCGATGCGCCGGAGCGGCTTTTCGAAACGGACCCCGAGCGATTTTTCCGCCTGATGTTCCGCGCCCCGGCGCCGCGCGAGCGCTGGCCCGATCTCATGCCGCAGATTTACGACCTGCCCGGACGATTTCGAGACGGGCCGCCGCCGCCGGAAAAAGGCCTGCTGATTTCGGAAGATGACCTTCAAGTCTATGTGGAGGCTTACAAGCGCAGCGGCTTTCACGGCGGCGTCAATCTCTATCGCAATATCGATTCAAACTGGCGCGCCATGGAAGGACGCAACGAAAGCGTCACCGCGCCGTCTTTATGGGTCGGCGCCGATCTCGACATGTTCCTGCCGCCTGAAACCGCGGACGGCATGGAGGCGCTCATTCCCGATCTCGAAAAACATGTCATCGAAGACTGCGGGCATTGGATGATGTGGGAGAAACCGGACGAGGCGAACGCGCTGATGCTCGACTGGCTGATGCGCCGCTTTTCAATTTAATTTAAGCGAGTTTCCCCTCGGGCTTTGAGATAAAATCCGCCCGCTCGCCTAATTTTTCGGTCATCCGCGCCTGCCACGCTTTCCCTCACAATGAGGTGATGTGGAGGCGAAGATGGGCGCAATTCTTACGATTTTGACCGTGATATTCGTGATCTGGGCGACGCCGGCTGCGGCCGGAGACAGGCTTGTCCACCAGGCGTCATTCAACGCAAAACCCCGCCCGGTCACGAGTTTCAGACTGGCTGACCGCAAGGTGGAAATGCTCGCCGTGACGCGGCGGGCTCGCGCTGACACGCCCTTGCGGCGGGCGCATCTCGACGACTGCGAGACCATGGCGAAAGTCATGCCGGGCTATCCCCAGCCGGCTTTCGTCAGCCTCGATCTTCGTCTCAATTTTTAATCAAAGACAATCATAGAGCGCATCGAGCAATCTCACCGCGCGCGGATCGCCCACGAGATGCGGCGACATCTTGTTCATCACATAGGCGGCGGTGAGATTGTTTTCCGGATCGACAACGACACAGGACCCGCCGAAGCCCGCATGCCCGAACGCGTTTTCATTGGGCCCGAAATGGCGGTTGATGTTGCGCATGAGGCCCGCCGCCCATGACAGGTGAAACGGCAGAACGAGATCGTCGCCGCGAATGCGTTCTTTGAGCGCAGCGTCGATTGTCTCTTCGGAAAGCACGCTTTGGCCGGCGACATCAAGGCCGCCATTGGCGAGGGGATGCGTGACTTTCGCCAGCGACAGAGCGTCGGCGTGCATGTTCGAAGCGGGAAGCTCCGCCCCCATCCAGTCTTCGCGGCTGACTTTCGCCGGCGCCGACCAGGGCTTCAGAAACGCCGCCTGTTTGAACTCATTCATGGGCCCGAGATCCGGGGCCTTGGGCGGCTTTGGCATATAGGCGGCGCGCGCCGCCTCCGCTTCGCCCATGCCGCAATAAAGATTGAGACCGTGGGCCCCGGAAAGCCCGGTAATAGCCTCGCCGACGGATTTTCCAGTCACCCGGCGCAACAGCTCTCCGGCGATAAAGCCGACCGTTTGCGGGTGATAGCCATTGGCGCTTCCCGGCGTCCAGAGCGGCGCCATGGCGGCAAGTTTCGCGCAGATCGCGTCCCAGTCGAGCCAGGTTTCCGGCGGCATTTCATCCGGAAAGCCGCACAGCCCCGCCTGATGCGACAGCATCTGCGCAACCGTAATGTCTTCTTTTCCCGCAGCCCCGAAGTCCGGCCAGTATTGCGCCACCGGCGCGTCGTAATCGAGGCGCCCGTCCGAGACAGCGCGCGCCATCAGGAAGCTCAGCACCGCCTTGCCGCTGGAATAGATGCAGGCAATGGTATCTTCCGTCCACGGCGTTTCCTTCGCCTTGTCGGAAAATCCGCCGCGAATATCGACGAGCGTTTCACCGCCTCTAACGACGGCGAAAGCGGCGCCGAGTTCAAGCCCTTCCTCGAAATTCTTTTCGAACGCATCGCCGACGGCGGAAAAGCCGTCGCTCAAAAACCCGGCTGACGTCATGATAGTCCCTGTCCGGCTATTCGAAAGCGCAGGCGACCCCGGCCGCGCCGATGGCGCCGGCGGCCCGGGCGTTGTCTATGCCGAGCATCGCATCGAGAACCGCGCCGGCGCTTCCCGCCGCATTCAGATCGCCGACGAAATCCGCAACCGCGGCCATATCGTCCCGGTCGAGCCGGTCGTCCAGCTCGTGCGCCATGCATTCAGCCTTGTTCTCCGACAGACCCAACTCGACAAAGCGGTTTTCGATGCGCACGCGCGGCGACAGGGTGGCGCAGGCAGCAAACGTGAGGCCCGCAAGCAAGAGGCTGATCTTTTTCATGGCTCCCCTCCTCTCGAGAGTTGAAAAGACTAGTCCGGGCGTCCCGCGCGATCTGCGCGTTTCAGACCAAGCTGATCGAGCCGCCAGACAAGAGAATCGATCCGGTCTTGCCCGAAAAACGGCTCGCCGTCGAGCACCATGAGGGGAACACCCCAGTGATGAAGGAGTTGCGCGGCCTCGTTCGCTTCAATTGTGGCGGAGACTTTCTCCTTGTTCGCGCGCGCCCACGCCTCGAGCGCCGCGAGGTCGAGCCCCGCTTCGGACGCGGCTTCCGAAAGCGACGCGTCGTCCGACCACGCCCCGCCGGTCCACACGCGCGTCGAGACCGCCCTGGCGAAATCGAGCCCCTTGCCTTCCTCGCAAGCGGCGATCCCGAGCGCCATCAGGCGATCCATGAGGGGCTGTTCGGCTGCGACCTTGCCCGTCGCCATATCCATGTCGATGGGATCGGGCTGCGGCAGACCGAAAGCAAGGCCCAGACGCTCCGCCTCACGCGGAAAATCGCGCATGAGATAAGGCAGGAACTGCTTTCGCCCGCGCTCGAAGAAATCGGGTTCGCGCATGGCGAGCGGGCGCACCGGCCGGAAATGCGTTTCCACGTCATACGCGCGGGCGATAGCGCAGAGCCGGCCGATGGCGAGATAGGAATAGGGGCTGCGGAAAGACCAGTAGATTTCAAGCGCCGCCATATTGAATTTCCCCGTGCCCTAACCTATTTGCGCTCGCCTGTTGCCGGTCCGGCGTTGTTGCACCATCACCGCCGCGCCGTTATGCCGTCAAGCGCTCCGAACAGGAGATGACCGAGGAGACCCCCTATGGCCCGCACGCTCCGCCTCGCCGTCCTGCAAGCCGCCTTCGGCGACGACATGACCGCGAATATCGCGACCGTGGAAAAGCTGACGCGCGAAGCGGCGAAAGACGGCGCGCAGGTGATCCTGCCGCCCGAGCTTTTTCAGGGCCCCTATTTCTGCAAGACCGAGGACACCGTTCATTTCCAGACGGCTTATCCGTGGAAAGACCATCCTGTGGTGACGGCGCTGGCCCCGCTGGCGAAAGAGCTCGGCGTCGTCCTGCCCTTGTCGATCTTCGAGCGCGACGGCCAGGAATATTACAACAGCCTCGTCACCGTCGACGCCGACGGCGAAATCCTCGGCCTTTACCGCAAGAGCCACATCCCCGACGGACCCGGTTATGAAGAGAAATTCTATTTCCGTCCCGGCGATACCGGCTTCAAGGTCTGGGACACGAAGGTCGGCCGCATCGGCGTCGGCATCTGCTGGGACCAGTGGTTCCCGGAGGCTGCGCGCGCCATGATGCTCATGGGCGCGGAGGTGCTGTTCTATCCGACCGCCATCGGCTCTGAACCGGAGAACCCGTCTCTCGACACGCAAAGCCGCTGGCGGCGCGCCATGACCGGCCATGCAGTCTCGAACGTCGTTCCCGTCGCGGCCGCAAACCGCATCGGCGACGAAGACGGGCAGATCTTTTACGGCTCGTCTTTCATTGTCGACGACGGCGGCGACTTCATCGCCGACATGGCGCGCGACGCGGAAGGCTTTGCCGCGGCCACCGTCGATCTCGATGAAGTCGACGAGCACCGGGCGAGCTGGGGCTTTTTCCGCGACCGCCGGCCGGAGCTTTACGGACGCCTCACAGGCGGGCGTTAGGCGCCTCTTTTTTGCTCAAGACGCGCGGCGTCTTCAGGCTCCAGCCTCCAGGCCGCCTCATCGATATCGAGATCGGAATAATCCGCCGGATCGAAGACCGGCGTCAGGCCCTTTTTGCGTTGTCCGTCAAAATCGCGCATGACGCGCAGGCCGATGGGAAAGAGCAGCACCAGCGCGAAGAGATTGACGAGCGCCAGAAGCCCCATGGCCGCGTCTGCAAACCCGAAAGCCGCGCTTAAGTCGAGATTGGCGCCGACAATGACGAAGCCGAGCGTCGCAATGCGGAAGAGCGTGAAGACGAGGCGGTTTTCATGGGTGAAAAAGTCGAGCGCATTCTCGCCCAGAAAATAATTATACATGATCGACGAGAAGACGAAGAGTAAAAGCGCCGTCGCCACGAATTCGTCCGCCCAACCGCCCACATGCGCCGCCAGCGCCGTCTGGGTGAGAATGACGCCGTCGATATCCGGATTGGAAATATCGACGCCGGAAAGAAGGATAATCGACGCCGTGCAGGTGCAGATGATGAGCGTGTCGATGAAGACGGAAAACGCCTGCACCACACCCTGTTGCGCGGGATGGGGCACGTAAGCCACGGCGGCGACATTGGGCGCCGAGCCGAGCCCCGCTTCGTTGGAGAACAGCCCGCGGCGAATGCCCTGCGCCAGCGCCGCGCCGACGCCGCCGGCAACGGCTTCGTTCAGACCGAAAGCGCTTTCAACAATCAGCAACAGCGCCTGCGGCACGTCCGCGATGCGCGTCGCCAGGATAAACAGGACGAGAAGAATATAGCTCGCCGCCATCACCGGCACGACGAATTCGACGACGCTCGTAATGCGCTTGACGCCGCCGAAAATCACGAGCCCCACGAACACCGCCAGGACGACGCCGACAATGCGCGGATCAATCCCGAAGGCGCCGCTGACAGACGTCGACACCGCATAGCTTTGCAGGATGTTGAACGCGAAGCCGAAAGCGACGAGCAAGAGGACGGAGTAAATCCCCGCGAGCACCGGCGCGACCGGTCCCAATCGCTTCTTCAATCCGTGCTGAATGTAAAAAGCCGGACCGCCGCGAAACTCGCCGGACGGCTCGCGGCGCTTGAAAAGCTGGGCGAGCGAACATTCGAAAAAGCTCGTGGCCATGCCGACGAGCCCCACAAGCCACATCCAGAAAACGGCCCCGGGCCCGCCGAGCGTGATCGCAACGGCGACGCCGGCGATATTGCCCGCGCCGACACGACCCGCCACGGAAAGCGCGAGCGCCTGAAACGAGGATGGATGATCGGTTTTGTGCTGGAAGGCCTGCCCGAAAATCGCGAACATTTCCGCGAAATGACGGGCCTGCACGAAACGGGAGCGAAAGGTGAACCACAACCCGACGGGGATGAGGACGAAGATGAGAACCTTGCCCCAGAGCAGGGCGTTAAGCCATTCGATCATGCAGCCTGTCTAGCGAAGACCGGCCTGCATGTCGAATTTCCCAATAAAGGCTAGTCTTTCTTGACGAAAGTGACGGCGAAGAGCGGCTCGCCGTCGAACATGTCTTTCGCCGCGTCCATGCCCTCGATCATCTTGAAGACGCGCGGCGTGATCGAGCCTTCCATGCGATAGCCTTTTTCAGCCATCTTGCCGCGATGGAACTCAAGCGCCGCCGCCGTGAATTCGCGGGCGAGAATGGTGATGCGTTCAGGATCGTTGGACATGCCGGACCTTCATATTTTGTAAACTGTAAGCGCCTGTTTTCGCCGGGTATAAACCTGTCGCGGCGCAGCGCAACCTATGACGCCCAAATGGGGGTTGTCCACTCGCCTCCTCAAGCGGAAAACCCGCGCCCCGGCATTTACGATTTGCCATAAAAGCCGGCGTATAATGGCGCCGCACCCCCAGAAGGGTCGGAGAAACAGAGGTTTTGTGTTGTTTTCCAGAGCTTTCTTTCTGATCCTGCCGGCCCTCGCCGGGTTCGGCCTCAGCGCCTGCTCCAGCGGCGGCGGCGGCGCCGCCGCGCCCATGCAGCCCCCGGCCCCAGCCCCGCCTCCGCCACCGCCGCCCCCGGCCGTGGAAAATTTCGACACCGAGGAATATCAGCGCCAGCCCGCCCTTGAGCAGATCAATGTCATCCCCGCCTATGAAGAAGGCGCGCTCGGCGGCGGCGCCGTCATTTCCATCATCGACACCGGCATCGACACCAACCACCCGGAATTTTCCGGGCGCATCCATCCGCAAAGCGCCGATCTCGTCATCGCCGGCGTAGTCTCGCCGGGCAATGAGCGGCCGGGCGGACCGAGCCTCGAAGACGCGGACGACCACGGCACGCCCGTCGCCAGCATTATCGGCGCGGCGAAAAACGATGTGGGGACCCATGGCGTCGCCCCCGAAGCGACGCTTCTCGTTTTCCGCGTGGACGACGAGGGCGACGACGAGTTGTCGCTTCTCGGCGCGGCGATTTCCGAGGCCATCGACCGCTCGGCGGATATCGGCGCTGATGTCGTGAACATGTCTTTCGGATCGAACGAACCGACCGCGCGCAACGACTTCCGCAACATCATCCAATTCCTGAAAGACAACGACGTCGTCACCGTACTTGCAGCCGGCAATGACGGCGACGCCGACCCCGACGACTCCGCGCTTGGCGCGTTTGACGTCCCCGGCGCGCCGGCGGCGATCATCGCCGGCTCCGTCAATTCCTCGAACGGCATCTCGGGCTTTTCCAACCGCGCCGGCGAAGGCGCCGACATTTACCTGGTCGCGCCCGGCGAGTTTTTGCAGGGCGTCTTTCCCGGCGCGGCGGCGGGACAGACCCGCGACTTTTCAGGCACCAGCGCAGCGACGCCGGTGATTTCAGGCGCGGTTGCACTGATCCGCTCGCTCTGGCCGAGCCTGACCGCCGAGGAAGCCGTCGACATTCTCCTCAGCTCCGCCACCGATCTCGGCGCCCCCGGCACGGACCCCATTTACGGCCGTGGGCTGTTGAATGTCGGCGCCGCGGTGAGCCCGATCGGCGGCGTCTCCACTTCCAGCGTCACGGGATCTGAAGTCGACCCCGGCACGCTCGGCGCAACCCTTTCAGGCGCATACGGATCATCTCTGTCGGGACTTGGCGACATCGTGGTGCTCGATTCCTATGACCGCGATTTCCGCCTGTCGCTTGACAAGCTGGTCAGCCGGACCGGGCCGGCGCGTTTCGACCTTGAAGGCCGCTACAGCCCCTTCGACGACCATCGCTATTCAGCCATGAGTCTTGGCGCCGGCTGGTCTGCGAAAATGCGCCTCACATCACGCGATCGCTCCGCCTATTCGCTGCTCGACAACCAGATCGCCTACGGACGAAACGCCGACCTGACAGCGGACATGGCCGCCGACATGTATGACCAGACGCTCGGTTTTGCGCTTTCCGGCGAGATCGCCGGCGCGCATCTTGTCACGGCGCAAGGCTTTTCGCCCGCCTCCGTCGACCGCATGGCCAACCCCAACCACGCGACGCCGTTCCTCAGCGACAGCGCGTTTTCCGACGCCTTCCTGCCGCGCGGGACAAACGCCGTCACCGCGCTGACGCGCTTTCAGGCCACGCGCAAGCTGAGCGTCGACGTCCTGATGACGCAAGGCGGCGACAGAGACACGGAAGCGGAAAGGCTCCTGCTGGCGGAAGGCTTGCCCCTCGACAAGCCGGAAATCTTCGTCATGCGCAGCGGCCTCAACCTGGCGCTGGGCGATGCGATGGTGCGTTTCGAACAGGGGCTGCGCCGTGAGAAAGGCGCCGTCTTCGGCGCCCGTTTCGGCAATGACGCCGACGCCGCGACGGCCTACGCCGCCATCGAGGGCGCCTGGTCGCCGTCACCGCTCTGGCGCCTGCAAGGGCGTTTCGCGGCCGGCCTCACCTTCGGCGAAGATTTTGGCTTCGGGGACTTCGCCGAAGAGGCGCCGGCCCTGAAAACGACGCAGTTCTCCGCCGCCATCAGCCGCGCGAAACTCTTTTCCGATGCGGACGCCTTATGGCTTGGCGTCAGCCAGCCCTTGCAGATCGAGGCGGGCGCGCTTGATCTCCTGCTCCCCACCGGCTTCGATCAGGCAACGGAAACGCTCATCTTCACGCCGGTTAGCGCATCGCTGGCGCCGGAGGGACGCCGTCTCGATTTCGAGGCCGGCTACCGTCTCTTCGCCGGACCGCTCGGCGCCGTCGATCTCAATCTCATACATCAGACCTTCGGCGGCTATGAGCTTGCGCCGGAAACGACGGCGCTGATCCGCAGCCGTTTTGATTTCTAGGCGTTTTTCGCGCGCCAGGCGCGAAACCAGTCGATGAATTTCGGAATGCCGTCTTCGAGCGGCGTCGTCGGCGCAAAACCGTAATCGGCGGCGATGGCGGAAATGTCGGCGCAGGTCCGGCGGACGTCGCCCGGCGCCATGTCCTCGTAGATTTTCTCGGCTTTTTCGCCGATCGCCTCTTCCAGGACCTCGATGAAGCGCCCGAGCCTTACCGGCCGGTTGTTGCCGATATTGTAGAGCCGGTGCGGCGCGCCTCCCAACGGTTTCATCGGCTGAAGCGCGGTCGCGACGACGCCCACGACGATATCGTCGATATAGGTGAAATCGCGCTCGAGATCGCCATGATTGAAAACCCGGATCGGCTCGCCCTTCATGATCCTGTCCGCGAAAGACCAATAGGCCATGTCCGGCCGGCCCCAGGGTCCGTAAACGGTGAAAAACCTGAGGCCGATCTGCGGCAGGCCGTAAAGCCTTGCATAGGACTCGCTCATCATTTCATCGGCGCGCTTCGTCGCCGCATAGAGCGAGACCGGATGGTCGACCGGATCGGTTTCAGAAAAGGGCGTCTTTTCATTTGCGCCGTAAACCGAACTTGAAGAGGCGTAGACCAGCCGCTGCAACTGTGTCGCGTGGCGCGCCAGTTCGAGCACCGACAAATGCCCCGTCAGATTCGAAGAGGCGTAAGCAAAAGGGTTTTCCAGCGAATAGCGAACGCCCGCCTGCGCCGCGAGATGGATGATGACATCAGCCTCGAGGGCGCCCGGAATCTTTTTCAGCGCTTCATGATCGGCGATGTCGGCTTCATGGAAGTGAAAGCCCTTATGAGCGCCGATCTCGGCGAGCCGGGCCTTCTTCAAGGCCGGGTCGTAATAATCGTTGAGATTGTCGACGCCGACCACTTCGACGCCTTTGTCGAGCAGCGCCCTTGCGACGTAAAAGCCGATAAAGCCGGCCGCGCCGGTCAGAAACACTTTTTGGGGCGCGCTCACAGAAGATCCTCCCGGCCGCGGCGCTTCAATTCTTCCACCAGTTTCTTCACGTCCTGAGCCTTGTCCTTGCGCGCCACCAGCACCGCGTCGCCTGTCGCGACGATCACGAGGTCTTCAACGCCCACGGCGCCGATCACCGGCCCGTCGGACCGGACCGTCACATTGCGGCAAGCCTCAAGCATATGGCCTGCGCTTTCAGGATCGGACGCGGTCTCCGTCCAGCTGCCGATATCGTTCCAGCCGACATCGACAGGCGCCACGACCGCAGCCTTGTCGGTCTTTTCCATCACCGCATAGTCGATGGAGTCGCTTGGCGTTTTCGAGAACAACCCTTCGTCCAGGAGCAGCCCGCCCCCCTGCGGCGCGGCCTCTGAAAGGGCGCCGCCGGCGCCTTTCAGAATGTCCGGCGCATGGGCCTCGAGCGCGTTGATCATCGCCTGGGGGCTGAACAGGAAAATGCCGGCGTTCCAGTAATAGCCGCCCGCATCGAGATAGCCTTGGGCGGTTTTTTCATCGGGTTTTTCCTTGAAGCCGGCGATGCGGAAAACCTTTTCACTGATTTCCTCCGCAGCCTGAATATATCCGTAGCCCGTATGCGCCCGAACCGGCTTGACGCCGAACGTGACGATGCGCCCGGACGCCGCAGCCTTGGCGCCGAGCAGGACCGCCTCGCGGAATCCCGCCGCATCGTCGATATGATGATCTGCGGGCGCCAGGAGAACGAGCGCATCCGGCGCCGCGCGCGCTGTCCATAGGGCTGCGACCGCCGCCACCGCCGCCGTGTTGCGCGGACAGGGCTCGAGAATGATGTCAGCAGGCGCGATGCCTGCGCCGGCGAGTTGTTCCGCGACAAGCTTCCCATGCCCCCGCCCGGCGATCACCAGAGGGGCTGCAAATACGCCGCCGCCGTCGGACAGCCGCGAAGCGGTTTCCTGAAACAGCGAGGTCTCGCCCGCAAGGTTGAGAAACTGTTTCGGCCGCGCCTTGCGCGACAGCGGCCACAGGCGCGTGCCTGCCCCGCCTGACATGATGGCCGGCTGGATTTTCATCCCGCCTCTCCCATGGTCAACACCGCGTCCGCTTCGGCGACCGCTTCATAAATATGATAAAGGATGCTGGCGGGCGTGTCTTTGGAGACGGGACAGCCCTCCGCGTCAAACTCGTCCACCCAAAGACCCGGCGTTTCTGTGGCTAGATAGGTCATGAAGAGATTATCGACGAGCGCGGCGGCCTCGCGCTCGCGCCCGAGAACGAGAGCGGCGCGCACCCCTTCGGTCTGGGGCCACAGGCGCTTCGCACTGTGAACGCCGCCCGTCAGCGGCGCCTTGTTGTCGAAAAACCCGAAAAAACCCGGATCGGCGCCGAGCGCGACGGCCCGTTCATAAAGCCGTTCGCGCACCCCCGAGCTGTCGCCGGCCGCAGGTTTAGCATGGGCCCTGTCATGAGCCCTGTCATGGGCGCGCAGGAGCCAGACCCATTCGAGCATATGGCCGGGTTCGGCTGGCTGGTCTTTGTCCTGAAGGCGCCAATCCTCGTCGAAGAATTCGCGGATGACGCCCTTTTCCGTCTGATAGAAAACGCGGTCGAAAAGATCGCGAATGCGATCGGCCAAAGCGAGATATTTCTCGTCGCCGGTCACCCGATGAAGCGCCAGGAACGCTTCGATAAGATGCATATGCGGGTTCTGCCGGCGCGGCAGCTCGGCGCGGTCGCTCTCCAGCCAGCCGCCATGGGCCGAGGCGAGCTCGCTCTCCAGGAAGGCGATGGTCCTGTCAGCGAGATGAAGCGCGCGCTCGTCTTTCGCCGCCTCCCAGCGCGAGGCGCTGGCGAGCAGCAGAAAAGCCTGATCATAAAGGTCCCGGCGCTCATCGATGACGGCGCCCTCGCTATCGAGCCGGTGCGCACAGCCGCGCGCGCCCTCATCGGGACAGGCGCGCGCCAGGAAATAATCGAAGCCCTTGGCGGCGAGCGCCTCTGCCCCATCATGCCAGCCGCGCAGGCCCGACTGGGAAAAGGCGTGGATCTGGCGCGCCTGCGACCGGACCCGGCGGGAACGGCCCGCGGCGGGCGTCCCGTCGAAATTCAGCGCTTCATGAAAGCCGCCGCGCGCATGGTCGTAGCCCTGCGCCGCCCAAAGCGGCAGCGCGTCCGTGAGGAACCAGTCGCGCAGCCTCGCGAGCGCGGTCCGGGGTGTCGGGCCCTGTGTCATCATCGCCGCAGCTTAGCACCCGCAACCTTGCAGGCGTGTTACTTTTGGCGACACCGATTAAAGGGTCCCGCAGGCTTTGTGAATATCGGCCGGCCGCCTCAGGCGTTGGCGGCTTCGTTGCGGCGGGCCATCATCTGATCGAAATTCGACCAGACGCCGTCATCGCCATGCCACTCGCCGCGGGTGGCGGCCTTGGAATATTCCGTGGCCCGCGCCTCGAAGAAATTGGCGTGCTCAACGCCGTTAAGGATTTCCGTCAGCCAGGGCAGCGGGTGTTTCTCGACGCCGTAAAGCTTCGGCAGCTCGAGCTGGCCGAGACGCCAGTCGGCGATATAGCGGATATATTGCTTGATATCGTTCGGCGTCATGCCTTGCACCGGCCCCATTTCGAAGGCAAGGTCGATAAACTTGTCTTCCAGCCCCACGACCGTTTCACAGCATTCGACGATGTCGTCGGCGACCTGTTTGGTGACGCAGCCGGTCTCGCGCGCAAAGGCGTGATACATCCTGATCATGCCCTCGCAGTGGAGCGACTCGTCGCGGATCGACCAGGTGACGATCTGGCCCATGCCCTTCATCTTGTTGAAGCGCGGGAAGTTCATCAGCATGGCGAAAGACGCGAAGAGCTGAAGCCCTTCCGTAAACGCGCCGAACATGGCGAGCGTGCGGGCGATGTCTTCATGGCTCTCGACGCCGAAACGCTGCATGTAATCATGCTTGTCGGACATTTCCTTATACTGAAGAAATGCCGTGAATTCCGAATCCGGCATGCCGATGGTCTCAAGGAGAAGCGCATAGGCGGCCACATGGATCGTCTCCATGTTGGAGAAGGCCGACAGCATCATCTTCACTTCGGTGGGTTTGAAGACGCGGCTGTAACGCTCCATGTAGTTGTCGTTCACCTCGATATCCGACTGGGTGAAGAAGCGGAAAATCTGCGTCAGGAGATTGCGCTCGCCATCGTCGAGCTTGTTCGCCCAGTCCTTGCAGTCCTCGCCGAGCGGCACCTCTTCGGGCATCCAGTGGACCTGCTGCTGCTTCTTCCAGAAGTCGTAAGCCCACGGATAGCGGAAGGGCTTGTAGGCCAAAGACGGGGTCATGAGGCCCGGCAACTCCGGGGCGATTTCATGGGGCGATTGGGATGCGTCAGCCATTTTCGAACGTCCTGCTATGAGCATGGGAGAGGCGGAATGTTGACTATATCTTGTATTTTGTTTGAACCAGATCGCAAGATGATGTGGGGCCTTGTTTTCAAATAGCCTTCCCCAAAAGCTGGGGATTGTTTTGGGGGCAATACGGGGAAAATTTTTCCCCAGGCAATTCCGCACCCCAATTCCGTCGGCGATTCCACCATGCTTGCAATCGCCGGCGGGCTGGGTTTGATGGGGAAATCGCAAGGGGGCCGTGATGGACGCCAGCGCGCTTGAAATTCCGTAGGCAAAGGTCACGCCGCCCCCGGCCGCTTTCCAACGAGGGAAAAGTCCAGGCGGGGTCGCCTTTCCGGTCCGAACGCCGTCAGGCTAGGGCCTTCGCAGCCGTCTCTTTCACCATACCAGATCTGTTCTTGAGCCCCCATGACGCCATCAACATACAGACCGGATATCGATGGTTTGAGAGCGCTGGCGGTCTTGAGCGTTCTGTTCTTCCATCTTGACGTCGCCCGTTTCTCCGGCGGCTTTCTTGGCGTCGATGTGTTCTTTGTCATCAGCGGGTTCCTCATCACCCGGCTGATCCGCAAGGAAATCCTATCCACCGGCGGATTCGATTTCGCGCGGTTTTACATTCGCCGCGCAAGACGATTGTTCCCGGCCCTGTTCTTCACGCTGGCCTGCTGTTTCGTCATCTCGTTCATGCTGTTTTCGCCGCAGCACTTTCAGCGCTTCGGCGGCGCCGCCGTCTATGCGCTGACAAGCCTTTCCAATTTTTATTTCTGGCGGGAAAGCGGATATTTCGACACCACGGCGGATCTGAAGCCCTTGCTTCACACATGGTCCTTGAGCGTCGAGGAACAGTTTTACCTGGTCTGGCCGGCCGTTTTGACCCTGCTTTTGCTGAAGGCGCCCCGGTTCACCGCGCCGGCCTTCATCCTCGCCGCCGGCGTCTTCAGTTTTTTTCTCAATTTCGTCTTCATGGACGGACAAAGCTCGCTCCTGGAAGCCCTGTCGCCGGCAATCGCGGGACTGTTCTCGGACGGAGAGGCGACCATATTTTACCTGGCGCCGTTTCGCGTCTTCGAATTCGGCCTTGGCGCGCTCATGGCGTGGCTCATTCAAATCCAGCCGAAACGGAAAATCCTTCTGGAACCTCTTTTTCTCGCAGGGCTGGCCGCCACGCTCTGGCCAATCCTGTTTTATCCGGAAGACGTCGCCTTTTCGCCGCTCTATGCGCTGATCGCCTGCGCCGGCGCGTCCCTCATGATTTACGCCGGAACCGCGCGATACGCCGCCCGCGCGCTCAACAACCCGCCCGCCATCTGGATCGGGCTGATCAGCTATTCGCTTTACCTCGCCCATTGGCCGATCATTGTTTTCTTCCGCTATTACAAGTTTGACGAACTGAGCGTGACGGATAAGGGCGTCATTGTCGCCGCCGCATTCCTGATCGCCTATTTGATGTTCCGCTATGTCGAAAGACCGTTCCGGTTCGGCCGGTACAATTTCGCCAACCAGTCGCGCGCCTTCGCCGGGCTTCTTTATGTATCCGTCGCTTTCATGGGCGTCCTCATCGCCTCCAATGTGTGGGCGAGCAAAGGCTGGGGCTGGCGATATGCGCTCTGGGGGTCGCCGGAACTGAAAGCGCAGCTCGATAAAGACCTTCAGGATTTCATCACTTACGCCGACGCGCCTTCCCAGACGAAAAAGACTTTCTCCGACAACGGAAAACCAAAACTGCTTGTTATCGGGGACAGCCAGGGACGAGACTTCCTGAATATTCTCAGCGAGCATCAAGGCGCCGATCAACTCGATACCGCCCTCCTGCGCACCAGGAACGCATGCCAGGCCGCGTTGGGGCTTCAATTCTCCGTCATAGAGAAATACGTAAAAGCTTCATGGAAAGAGCGATGCGAAGCCATCCATGGGAACATGAACGCAAAACTGAGGACAGTTGTTGCTGAAGCCGACATCGTGGTTTTCGCCGTCGCATGGACCAGCTGGGGGGCGCGCTATTACGCGACCGCCACCGATCAGCTCAGACTGTTTAACCCCGACGCCAGAGTGATCGCCATAGGGCCCAAAACGCAAGGCTTTAACGGGCTGTCCTTCGCAAGCCGGTTCGGCCTGTTGCCGCAAGACGAACAATTGAAAAAATACCGCCCATACAATCTTGAGTTTGCCGAAAGCATAGAGACGATTCTCGAAGAAAACCCCGGCGACGATTTTTACATCAGCCTTTACGACATTCTTTGTGGCGAGAATGAACGCGAACGCTGCCGCGCCATTGCGCCAGACGGCGGGGTGATCATGTTCGACAACAATCACCTGACCCCCGACGGCGCGAAATATTTCAACGCCCGTTTTGAAGAACTCGGCATATGGGATGAAATTCTGGCGCCGAAAGCGCCCCGGGCCGGGCCGTGATAACGGTCTCGTCTTGCACTCCGCCGACAACCGCTATTGGCCAGAACCTGCTGGCAAAAACCGGATGCGGATGTAGTATGGCGCCGGACATTAAAGATAAGGCTTCTTTCGCATGGATGTTGTCTCGCTTGATATTCCCGAGGTGAAAATCATTACGCCGCGGCGCTTCGGCGACGATCGCGGATTTTTCTCGGAGACCTATAACGCCCGCGCTTTCAAGGAAGCCGGGATCGATGTGGATTTCGTGCAGGACAACCATTCCGCGTCCGTCAAAAAAGGCACGGTGCGCGGCCTTCACTATCAGGCGCCGCCGCACGCCCAGTCGAAACTGGTCCGGGTGCTCAAGGGCTCCATTATCGACGTCGCCGTGGACGCCCGCAAAGCCTCGCCGACTTTCGGCCAGTGGGTGAAAGCCGAACTCTCCGCCGAAAACGGCGCGCAGATATTCGTCCCGAAGGGCTTCCTCCACGGCTTCGTCACCCTCGAGCCCGACACCGAAGTCGCCTATAAGGTCGATGCGTTTTACGACGGCGCGAGCGACGGCTCGATCAAATGGAACGATCCGGATCTCGGCGTCGACTGGGGACTTGCGGACAGCGAGGCCTCGCTGTCCGAGAAAGACGCCAAGGCGCCCGCCTGGGCGGATTTCGACTCGCCGTTCTGATCCGGGCCGGGATGACGCTCGCGCCTTCGGCCGAACAAGCCTAGTGATCGCCCTCAATGCGGATTCTCATCCTCACCCGTCATTTTCCGCCCGTCGTCACCGGCGGCGCGCGTCGCCCTTATCTCCTGGCGCGGGGACTGGCGCGCCTCGGCGCAGACATAACGGTGCTCGCCCCGGTACAGCCCCCGGCGCTGCCTGACGGCATCGCCTTTATCGCCGCGCCCCACCCCATGCCCGCGCCAGCGACAAGCGGACTGTCCCCTCAAGGCGCGAGCCTGAAGGACTGGATGCGGGCCAATCTCATGCTGCCCGATCCCGATCTGCGCTGGAGCCTGCGGGCGGCCGGAATAGCGAAAGAAAAACTCACGACAAAACCGGACTGGATTTTCTCAACGAGCCCGCCCGAGAGCCTTCATCTCGCCGCCGCCAGGCTGGCGCGTCATTTCAACTGCCGGTGGGCGGCCGACTTTCGCGATAACTGGCTTGACGATCCGCTGATCGGCGAGCGCCGCCATTGGGCGAGACGCAAGGCCGAGCGATTGCTCGCCCGCTCGCTGCTCAATAAGGCGGACCTCCTCTGCGCGCCGACCGAGCGCATTATTTCGGAGATGAGCGCTTACGCCGCCCATAAGCCGGCCTTTCTGCTGCGCCAGCCCGGACGCATGCAGCCGGCGCAAGACGAGCAAGCCTTCCTTTCTGATAAGGACGCCATCACTATCGTGCACACGGGCAGCTTCTCGCTTTCTCATGACGACCGGTCCATTGATCAGACGCTGGACTTTTTCGCCGCGGCGCTCGAGCGCGAACCGCGCCTGCGCCTCACCCTCATAGGCCGGCTGACGGAACAGGAACAAGCGGCGGCGCGCGCTGCGCCCCATGTCGAAACGCTCGGCGTTCTTGCCATGGAGGAAAGCTGGCGGGCGCAGGCCGAAGCCGACATCCTGCTGCTGGCGGTCGCACCAGGGTCGGATATCGTGCCGGGCAAGCTTTCAGAATATCAGGCTGCGGCAAAACCGGTGATTTGCCTCGGCGGCGGGGCCTGGGCGAAAGCGCTGATGGCCGGCGAAGACCCGCTGACCGCCATCGGGAAACTCAGCGATCCGCAGGCGCGAAAGGCGCTCGCAGACCGCCAGTCCGGCGGCGCCGTTTATGCGGAAGATGCAGCCGCCAGCCTGCTGGCGGAGATGCAGCGGGCCGAAGAAAACGACCGGACTTAATCGGAAGAGCTGATGACCCGCAAGGAAGGGCGTTCCTTCTTGCTATCGCCGGACGCTTCGCCATCAGCGCCCGCCGCCAGCGGCGCGCCCACGGGAACAACGGTGAAGCCAGCCTCCACAAACGACGATTCATGCAGCATGCGCCGGCCGTCGGCGATGATCTTTTGCGTCATGACGGAAAACTTTTCCGGCGACAGGGCGCGATAACGCGCATGGTCCGTCATGATCAACGCCGCCGACGCGCCTTTTAGGGCTTCATCGAGATTGTCGGTGAGATTGGCTTCGGCGCCGTCAGGAACGTGCAGCCGCGTCACGTAAGGGTCGTGTACAGACCAGCTATAGCCGCGCTCCTGAAGGATGCCGAGAAGAAGCTCTGTCGGGGATTCGCGGGAATCGTCGAGATCGCCGCGATAAGCCGCGCCGAGGACGGCGACCTTCGAGCCGCGCGCAAGCCCCGCCTTTTCCGCCCGGTCGAGCAGGCGCTGCGCCTGACCGTCATTGATGTTGCGGGCCTGCAGGAACAGCTTCGTATCCTGCGGAAAGCTCTCGATCAGGAACCACGGATCGACGGGAATGCAATGCCCGCCAACGCCGGGCCCCGGCGAATGCACATTGACGCGCGGATGGCGGTTGGCGAGCCCGATGACATCCTGCACGTCAACGCCGGCCTCTTCGGCGACGCGCGCAAAGACATTGGCGAGCGCAATATTCACGTCGCGATAGGTGTTCTCCATCAGTTTTGAGAATTCGGCGCTCGCCGCATCCGTGGTCACCGGCGAGCCTTCGCAAAAGGACTGATAGAACGCCCGGGCCCGCTCCGCCGCTTTCGGCGTCAGGCCGCCGACAACGCGGTCATTGTGAAGAATTTCCCTGACGGTCGCGCCCGGAAAGACGCGTTCCGGGCAATAGCAGACATCAACATCCGTATAGGGATCGAGGCCGTTCTTCTGCAACGCCGCCGCGATCACATCGCGCGTCGTGCCGATCGGGCTGGTCGATTCAAGAATGACGAGGGCGCCCTTTTTCACCTTCGGGGCTGTCGCCTCGATGGCGCTGCGCACCATCGACAGATCCGCCGTCTTGTCGGCGCGCACGGGCGTCGGCACGCAAATGATGAAAACATCCGCCGGCTCGGCGACCTTGCCCGCCTTCAATTGGCCGGAGGCCAGCGCCTCACAGACGATCTGCGCAACTTCCGGCTCGCCAAGAGGCGATTCGCCGCCCTTCAGGGCGTCGATGATGCGGTCACTGACATCGACCCCGAAAACGGAATATCCGGCGCGGGCGAGCAGCGCGGCGGTGGGCAGCCCCACATAACCGAGCCCGACAACAGTAACGCTACGTTCCATGCTCATGCATTCCTCATGATCTACGCGACATCGCGCCGGGCCGCCCGCCCGTCTGAGCTTATGAAGAGCCCTCGAAAAGCTGTATCGTTTTCCCGGCGAGAATTCCAGCAATGCGTTGCGCGGCGCGGCCGTCGCCGAAGGGATTATTGGGCGCCTGGCGGCGCTCGGCGGCCGTACGGGCCAGGAGCTCGCTCGCCCGGCTCAAGATCAGGTCCTTGTTGACGCCGACGAGCTCGCATACGCCCGCCTCGACCGCCTCCTGGCGCTCGGTCGCATCCCGCATGACCAAAACCGGCACGCCGAAACTCGGGGCTTCTTCCTGCACGCCGCCGGAATCGGTCAGGATCATATTCGCGCGCTGCATGAGCGCGACCATCTCCGGATAGGCCACGGGCTCGATCAGGCTGACATTCTCAATCGCCCGCAGTTTTTCAAAAGCCGCGTCGCGCACATTCGGATTCAAATGAACAGGGTAGACAAAGTCCGCTTCCGGATGATTGCGCGCCAGAGTCGCGATGGCGTCGAATGCATCGTTAAAACGGTCTCCATGATTTTCGCGGCGGTGCCCGGTAATCAGCACCAGCTTTTCACGCGTGAGCGGCGTCGATGGTTCCGGCGCGCGCTCCGCCGTATCGAGAAGCGCGTCGATGACCGTGTTGCCGACCAGCAATTTCTCGCCGACGACCGTTTCGCTTTCCAGCGCGGTCATCGCTTTGCGGGTCGGGCAAAAATGCCAGCGCGCGATGCGACTGGCCATCTGCCGATAGCCTTCCTCCGGAAAAGGCTGCTCCAGATTGCGCGTACGCAGACCGGCCTCGACATGGCCGAAAGGCACCTTGCGATGAAACGCGGCCAGCGCCGCCGCGCAGACAGTCGCGGTGTCGCCCTGCGCCAGCAACGCATCCGGCGCTTCCTTTGCGATCAGGTCGTCCAGACCTTTGATCGCTTCAGACATGATGTGAGAGAGCGTTTGATTGGGCGCCATCAGATTGAGATCGTGATCGGGCGTCAGGCCGAACCAGTCGAGCACCTGATCGAGCATCTGGCGATGCTGGCCGGTGGACACCAGCACCGGCGTCAAACCGGGCTCTTCCGCGATGGCCTTGTAAACCGGCGCCATCTTGATCGCCTCAGGCCGGGTGCCCATTACAATGAATATTTTCACGCGCCTTCGTCCCGTTTTTCTCCGCCCGGCTTCCCCCGCGGGCACGTCCAACAGAGCCTCAATACCAGCGCTTCACCGCGCGAGCCAGAATTAACCGGCCCTGCTTTGCTTTACGAACGCGCAATGTCCATAGGACTTGAACACCGTCACCCTTCGATCGGTTCGGCGGCGTCGCGCTCGCGCGCCTCCGCGTCAGACATGACATCGAGATAGCGCCTGAACACCTCGTTCAGCTCCCCGAATTCCCGCACGCTCCCCTTCTCCAGCCACAGCGCCTTGTTACAAAAACGTTGCAAAATCTGGTAGGAATGGGCCGAGAGCACCAGCGCCCGGGCCTCCTCAAAAAGCGCGCTCAGCCGGGCCTGGGCCCGGACCGCGAAGCTGACATCGCCGGCGCCAAGCACCTCGTCGACCAGCAGCACGTCTGGAGAGACGCTCGTTGCGACGGCGAAGCCCAATCGGGTTTTCATGCCGTTGGAACAGGCATGCAGCGGAATGTGAGAGAACTCCGTCAGTTCCGCAAATTCGAGAATGTCGTTTATTTTTTCTTCGGCTTCCTTATGGCTCAATCCATAGAGCAGAAGCGCCAGACGCGCATTTTCCCGCAGGCTCGCCTCTCCGTTGAGCCCCAGCCCGACGCTGAACAGGCACGAACGCCGCCCGTGCACTTCGCAGGTTCCCGATGTCGGCGTGTAAATGCCGGCGAGAACGCGAAGCAAGGTTGTCTTTCCTGCGCCGTTATGGCCGATAAGCGCGACACGGTCGCCGTCTTGAATATCGAAACTGACGCCGTCCAGCGCGACAAGGCGCGCGCCTTTCCTGTCCTGCACGATCCGTCCGCCCACCGCGTTCTTGCGCGGCGCTCCCAGACGGAAAGACGCCTTGTTGGTCACCCGCGAGAGGCTGAACTCAAGGCGCAAATCTTTGATGGATATGACAGGCTCGCTCATGGACATTTATAACTGCGCCGCGATCAGGGATCGGTTGCGTGAAAACAGGATAAATCCGACAAGCCAGCACGCCGCGCCCAGCCCGAGACAAACGAGAATAGAGGCTTGCGGCGGCGGATTCCCCAGAAACGGCTCCCGAATGACGTTGAGCATATGGGCAAGCGGATTGTAATGAACCGCCACGGCGCGGACGCTGCTGCGCATATCCGCAAGCCAGAAAATCGGCGTCACGAACATCATCACCCGCATGAGGGCGTTCAGACCGTAAGGCACGTCGCGAAAGCGCGGCGTGATGGTGGCGAGGACCAGATAGATCCCCATCAAGGTCCAGGTGCTAAGGGCGACGCCGAAGAGCGCCATCACCGCCGTAATGGGAACGCCGGACGGCGTGAAGAAGGCTGCAATGATGATCACCGGCGCCTGCGCGAAAAGCAGGATGAGCGCCTTGAACATAATCCTCAGCAAATAGATCGAGAGCGGATTGGGGATGTTCTTGATCAGGCCCGCATTGCGCGTAAAGGCGCCGGCACCGTCGACCAGCATCGTCGTCATGAACTGAAACGCCACGATGCCGACCGCAACGTAAAGCGGATAGCGCGGCATCTGTTCACCCAGCCATGGGCCGAGAAACGTCACGATGATGGCCACCCACAAACCGGTCTGGATCGACACCCAGAAAGGGCCGATGAAGGTCCGGCGAAACGGCAAGATCGCGTCCTGCCAGCCCAGCCAGGCCGACATCCGCCATTTGCGAAGGCCTTCGTGAAGATCGGCCACGGCCGAAGCGATTTCGGTCCCGGTAACCGCCTGGGCGGCGGGGGACGGCGACGGACTATCGGATGTCTTGGCGGTTTCCAATTTATGCTCGACTACGAAAATCTTGTCCGACGGTCAGTCATCCGAGAACTCCCTCGCCATACACCATAAGAACTTAACCATGGCAAGCCAGCGCCGGCGCCGCCATGGGGGCTAAAAAATATTGAATAACAAAAGGTTATAGTGACACAGCCCGTTAAAAACAGATAAGGCGGCAAATGGCGAATCAGAAGGGCGGCGCAACGGCGCACCGCCGTCCAAAACGCGCCGTCCTTGATTCTCCGCCGAGTTCGGTCCGCTTCGGATGAGCGCCCGAAACGCGCTAGACGGCGCGGATCGCCACGTCGTTATACATCATGGTCTGCAGGGCGAGGTAAACAAACTGGTAGCGGTTCTCAAGGCAGAACTCATTGACCGCGCGCGCCACGCCGCAATGGGTCATGCCGACCGGCGACCATACGGCGTAATCGTTGAGCACGATCATGCCGCCTTTTTTCAGTTTCTTGGCCGCTAGCTCAATGTCCTTTTTGACGCCCTCATAATAGTGGTCGCCGTCGATATAGATCCAGTCAAAGAACTCGCTGGGGAACTGTTCGAGGTTCTTGGCCGAATCGCCTTCGACCACTTCGCATCTTTGGGCGCTCACCGCCTCATCGATATTCGGGCGATGAATGCGCGAGACGTCGATCTCGAAAAGATAAAGCTTCTTCGGATCGCAGATATCCAGAATCTTTTTTGCAAAGTCAGCGCGGTCCGTACCGATCTCGGCGCAGACGCCGCCCTTGGGAATGCGCTCCAACAGCTCATAACGGTCGCGCAGAAGCTTGCAGTCCTCGATCAGCTCCTGAGGCAGCAGCGGCGCCGGGTCATGATAGCTGTTGCCCTCTGCAATAAACTCGCGCTTGATGCGCGCATATTTTATTCTTTGCGTTTCTACTTGTTCTCTTGTCGGCATTATCGCACCAGGCTTTCGTATCGTGCCTATAGACGCTTAACTATAGGCGATTTCAGAGTGGAATAAAGGCTTTACATCGCCGAGCAATGGATAGCGATGAGGCTCCTGCGGGGAGAAGAGATAGAGCGCCATCCCCAGCTCGCGCGCCGTCTGGAGGCACTGCGCCGCCGTCACGGATATGGGCACATTCGTCATGCTCATGATGCCGCCCCAATAGGGGTTTGATGTTTCTACGTAATCCAGATCTAGAACAAACGCGGTCGCCTTTGATTTTTTCAGGACATAATCATAATCGTCCGGCCTGACCCCAAAGAACTCCGCAGACGGATTGATGTTCTTGATATCCTCGGCGGCGGCGAGGCCGGCGATCTTGTCGTGCTGCTCCAGGACAAACGCCGAATTCTGATAAAAGCCGCCTATGGCGGTTTTGGGCGGCATGGGCCGGTAAGCCTCGCCCCCGGCCATCGGTCCGCCCAAGAAGCCCATATTGTGCAAGGCTTCAAACCGGCGGCGCTCGATGTTTTTCAACTCGGGAGACGCCGGCCGCAAGGCCTGCATCAGCACGCCGGGAAAGGACGCCCAGCTCTTGACGCTGAACGGCGCCTTGCGCAGCGTCCCGAAAGCCCGCGCCAGACGCAGGGAACGCGCGGCGAGCAATTTTTGAACTTCGTTTTCAGCCCAGACGGTTCTGGACTCGAGCCTGGAAATATATTCGCGAAGATCGTCAATCTCCGCCCCCGGCGTCGACGGCGCGTCAGTTGCTTTATCCATGATGGCCCCCTTCGGCGCCGTCGATATAAGAGCGGTAAAGATTTATCGTACGCACGATATCGAACCCCCCGGCGCCCGCCACCCGCATTTCATCGCGTGTTTTCCGGCGTTTTTGCTCATCATCGGCGTAATCGATAATCGCCGCCGCCATTTTTTCAACGCTGTCATGAACGAACTCATCGGGGTACACCGTCCGCGCGCCTTCCCAGTCGATCAGAACGGGAATCGCGCCGCTCGCCATCCCCTCCGCAACAGATGTGTGACAACCTTCGGATTCCGATGTGGACAGAATATAACCCACATTGCGGTACCATTCGCCCATATCCGCGCCGGCATTATCGAAAATCACCGCATCGCGCAGCTTCTTTTCTTTGCGGATCCGCGCAAAAAGCTTTTGATAGGCTTGGCGCGCCACCGGATCGCCTACCCAGGCCCAGGGAAACTCCCACGGCATGCGCGAACGCACTCGCAATTTGTAGTCCGGGTGACGTTCCAAAACACGCTCGAGAACGTCCACGGCCCGGTCCAGGCGCTTGTGGCTGAACGAGACGATGCCGACGAAGCCCAGGGTCTTGTCGGCATGGGGATGTTTTCCGCGGTCAAGATAATGCGCATCGACATATTGCGGCTCGACAACGATCTTGCTCGCCGGCCAGCCCAGTTCCAGCATCAAGACTTTCTTGAAATGCTCGCTGACCACGATCACCGCATCGACTTTGTCTATGTTCACTTCTTTCGGATAATCGGTGAAATATTCAAACCGGTGCAGCCTGATGACAAGGCGCTGATTGGGGCGTTTGTTCTGGCTGTACCAGATCGCATTGCCGCAACACCATTCGCAGAAAATCACATCTGCTTTCGCCAGCACGTTTTTGGAATGAGCAAGACGATGAGACCGGTGCCCCTGCCAGGTGTCGATAATCACATGGATCGACGGGTCCTGCTCAAGATGGGCCCGCACCGACGTGATGAACTTGAAATCATGGGAGGCGATGGCGATCGTGGTTTTCTTGCCGGCATAGGCGGGCGGAGACAGCTCGAGAAGCCGGCGCAACCGCGCTGTTGCGGTCTCCAGCGTGAAGCCCCGCGCAAAATCCACACAGCGCTGAGAAGCCAGGCTGTAAAGCTCGGGCTCGCGCTGAACGCGCTCAAGGGCGTCGAAAATGTCCTGCGCCGTCGAGGCGAAAAACGGATAGTCCTTCCCCAGGGCGAGCTCATAATTCTGCGTTCGATTCAAAAACACAGGCAGGCCAAGCGAGCCGAATTCGAGGAACTTCGTCGACACCTCGATTGATTCGTTCATGTTGTCGGAACGCCAGCACAAGCCGAAATCCGCCTCGCCGGCGCGTTTATACGTATCTTCGCGCGAAAGACCTTTCAGCCAAGTCACGCCCTCGGTGTGCTGCAACTTATCGAGAATGCGGTCATGAAAACCGGCGTCTCTTTTTTCCTTGTGAATTTTGTCGCCGATCAGGACAACGCTGGCCTTGCGTGATTTCGCCGACATCGCAGCGGGCAAATCAAAATAGCTTTCCACATTCCACAGCCGCGAATATTTGCCGGCATAGACCAGCTCAAAATCGCCAGCTTCGTTCAAGGTCCGTCCCTTTGCGGGAACCTCCGCGCCTGCCGGAAGCATTGGCGGCAGAACGACGATCTTGCCGTTCGCTTCGGGAATACGTGCTTCCAACAATGCCCGTTGAGGCTCTGACTGTGCGATCAGAAAACGCGCGCGCTTACAGATATTGACGTAAGGCGCGTCGTCAATGTCAGCGACGAGCGGGGGCCGGTCGAGAAGATAAGCCCATAGAATTTTCGACAGCGATTCATGATCGGCCAGCGCTTCGGAATAGCTGTTCCCGCGCACCAGAACGCCGACAAACGGATGGCGCTCGTTCAGCGCCTCGACCATGCTGATGAATTTTTCCGGATCAAGCCGCACAGGCGCCGATCCGCCCTCGCCCGCTTCGTCGGCGTCGCTTTCCGGTTCAATGATATTGATGTTGTCATGGCCGCGCAGCGGATCCAGCAGCAGGTCGCGGGTGACTGATTCGCGCAATAGAAGATGCACTTGGACGTCAGGCATCGCCGCAAGCGCAAGCGTCACGCTTTGCAGCCAAATGCTTGATCCGTCGATCAAATTCATCGAGACATCGGCGAAAACGCAAATATCTCGGCGGCGCGTAGGCGTGTCGGCCATGCGAAAAATCTCGAACTTGCGAAGTTGTTCTTGGCGAAACCCCGCCCCTGATAAGCGGACCGAAGCAACAAGCGTGTTAGCAGAAGATATCCGGCGCGAAAAGCCATGCGCCAGGCCCGCTGGCGAGTGGCGGCGGCGCTGACGAATTCCGTCGCGCGCCGTACGCAGCCGCCGAATCAGACGACAGTTTGTCGCAGAATCCAGAAGGCCGCCTCGCGAAATCCCGCCCGCCTCCCAGCCCCGCCCGGCGCTGGCAAAGCGGCGCCATAGCGGCTAAGAATACGCCCGACAGCCCAACAAGCGAGCGCAGTAATGACGGCAAAAAAGCCAAACCGTTTTGAAAATTACGTCAAAATTCACAAACAGCATTTTGGCGCGCCGCCATCCGGCCCCTTGCTCGATTACGGCGCCGGCGCCGGTCAATTCCTGATCGACGCCCATAACGGCAATATGGCGTGCTTCGGCGTCGAAACCTGCGCAACTCGCGAGAAGGAATTTCACCGGCGCATTGCAGAACTCGCCAATGACCGCCTGGCCGAATTCTTTCGTCTCTATGAAGGCGATATATTGCCGTATAACGCCAAGTATTTCGGCGGCGTTTACTCCTGGTTCGTCCTCGAACATGTCAGCGATCTGTGGAGTTCACTGCGCGAGATCGTTCGGGTCACCAAGCCCGGCGGAACGATCTTCCTGCTAACCCAGGATGCGCGCAATTGCTATGACGGACATTGCGACAAGCCTTGGCCGCCCTTCCTGCCGCCGCGCTTCATCAAGGCCTATCTCGAAGAATTCGGCTACGAACCCGATTACATCAAATATATCCTTGAAGAAGTGTATTACGTCACCTCTCCGATGGTTTCCTCCGTGCTGAAAGCACTGGGCTGCGAAATCGTCTATCAAAGCAGCGACCCGGAACCGGCCTATCTCGATTCACTGGACGTCAGCACCGAAGACGAGGCGCGCGCCTATGCGCGAAAGATCAAAGATATTGTCGAGAAAGGCGAATGGTCGCGGCCAACCGAGAACGCAACCATCTTCGCCAGACGCAAATAGGATCTACCGAACGTAACGCTGAAAACTGCAAGAGAGTGGTTATGACTGTTCAATCAGCCGTGTCGGCGCTCAAAAAATTCTTCGTTCACACCGGCCCCAAGGAGCTGACCTTCAGCGAAGGGCGGCTGCGCAAATACAAAGACCACGTCCTGGAGCGAATACACGATACGCCTGTGGGCGAGCAGCCCTATCGGCACATGTTCATCAAGAATGTTTTTCCTGATGAATTGTACGACGCCGCCCTGCGGAAAATGACGCAGTACAAGTTCGGCGGAAAGCTGGAAGAGCGGCTTCAGGACAACCCCGATTATGTCAACACGCGGTTTCGCCTGAACGAAACCAAGGACGCCGAACCGCTCTACATCCAGCACCTTTTTGAGGACGCCGACATCAAACGCGCGCTGGTTGAAAATTTCTACCTCAATGCGACTGACGATCTGATCAATCAGCTGCGCATCCACTACGATGAATACGAGTTTGTTTTCATCGAGAAAAACAGGTTCCAGAACATACACGTCGATATTCCGGCGAAGTTCATGTCCATGGTGTTCTATTTTCCGGAGACGCCGCCGACGGAAGCGGAGGCGGAATATAACGGAACCGTCCTATACGATAAGGACCTGACCCCCCACCACCCCGCGAAATATACGCCGAATTCCGTGGGCATTTTTGTGCCGCATTTTTACTCTTATCACGGATTTTCAACCACGATCGACCGGCATGTAATCGTCATGTTTTATGTGAGCGACAGCGAGTTTGATGATTGGGTGACGGCGCGCAGGAAAGACGTTGCGCCTTTTGCCGACATCAAGGATTGCATTGAGCGCAAGCTGCTCAAATATCCGCTCATCGAGTATGGCGAAAACCCCGAAAGGATCGCCGCGGAAAAGGCGGCCTGCAAAATCAACGCGCCGCGCGGCCGGGTCCTCCGCGAGCCCGCATAAGAGCGGCGCCGCTTTTCAAGGCCGGGCCGCTGTTATCCCGCCTCACGGAAGGCGGCGACCTTTTCCATGAGGGCCTTTCGCAGCGGCAAGTGATCGGTGCGCACATCGTCAACATACTGACGCACCCGCTCAGGCTGCGCCATGATCGCCGACGGCGTTTCAAAGTTCACGAGCTCGATCAGCCCCTGAAACCGGATGTTGTCCGGATCGTCCCGCACGAGCAGCACAGGCGTGTTCATCGCAAGGCAAGGCAGCGCCGCATGCAGCCGGCTCGTGACGACAAACCGGGCCCCGGCATAAAAATCGAGATAGGTCTGCGCGACGGCGAAGCGCGCTTTTTCGTCCGCTGGGAAGGCGTCGCTGTTATGGCGAACGATCACCGGCTTCAATCCGGCGCGCGCCAGCTCGCCGGACAAGACCGCCTCAACGTCGGAAGGAAGGTCGCAAAGCGCCGCATAATCGCGCGGGCCATCGGCTGCGCGCTCCGGCAGGGTCAGCGTCAAACATCCTGAAAAATAGGCGTCGACGCCATTGCGCTGCAAAAGGCGTTCGGTGTGCCTGTCGCGGCAGCCAATGGGTTCGTGGGCTTTCAAATATTGCAGCCCGGCGGGATTCAACAGGAACGGCGCCGCGGCGTCGGCAAGATGAAAAGCGACAAACAAAGGTCGCAGCGATGGATGCGGCGGCCAGGCGTAAGCGAGCTGCTTGACGGGCTCGGGCGCGCCAGCGTAATGCGCGAACCAGCCATTCATGATGATTTTCTTATCGATGTCGGCTTTGTCGAGCCTGTCCCTGTTCACAAGCGAATGGACCGGCCCGACGAGATTGCTCGCCGCGAGGCTTTGAATCTCATCGCCAATATTATTTTTCAGCGCTGCGCCCGGCGCATAAGTCTCGTAGCACAAGAGCGAGAAATCGGATTCCGACGACATCGCCAGATGCTTCGGCTCAGCCGCAGCCGCAGGTTCGCCCGCCGAAAGAGCGGCGACTACCTCAAGGGGTGAAGAACATTGTCTTGGCGCCTTGGCGGACGCGGCTTGCGCCGGCGCGCCGGCCGCATCGCCCCCCTCTATCGCTGCGGTAAAGTTCAGCAAGGCCAATAAGTGGCTGTAAAAGGCGGCGCTTTCGAGATCGTTGCGGGCGATATGCGTTGCAATGATCTTTTTCAGCAGCTGATAGCGCCAGGGGCTGATGGCGCCGATTTTTTTCGCGACCCGCAAAAAATCCTCATGCGCGGAGAGTTCATAATAAGCGTCCGCCAGGGGATTCAGCGTTGATAAGATCCGGCATCTTGGCTCAACGTTCCGGAGTTTCACCGCCGTCTCCCGGCGCTCTTCTTCCGTCAGGTGCGCGCTTTGATTCAACACAGGCCGAAGCGCGGCCAGAACCTCGCGCGCGGGCGCGTTCCCGGACAACAGGCTGTCCAGCTGCACCAAAGCGCTGCCGATCTCAGCCCGGCTTGTCGCTCGTTCATTTTCAGTATCTGTCATGATCGCTTTAAATCAGGTTGAATCTAAATCGCGCTTTATCACCATAAGGATAGTTATCATTACTCGCACAGCTTCGGCGCCCCTATCAAGCGCATGACGCCAGCGCCGGAAAGCGAGGGATTTATGGCGGGAGTGCCGAGCTTACGGCGACAATGAGGGACTCCTTCCCATAGGACGCGCCTCTTGTCCGGCCAGGCGAACCCCTCGAAGGATTCACTCAATTTGATGTTTTGTCTCAGCGAAACGCCTTATAGAGTCCCGAAAAAGCCCTGAGATCAGCGCGCCCATGCAAGCTTCAGACAAGAAACCATCCGACGACATCGATTCGCTTCGGCGCGAAAACGAAGCGTTGCGGGCGGAGGTGGATTTCCTGCGCAACAGCTTGCGCATGCGCGGCGCGAGTCTTGTCGCGGAAACGCTCTCCTCGCCGCGCGCCATCATGGCTGCGCCGCAGCGCTTCTGGCGTTTTTTTCGGGAAGTCCGCGCGGTGAAGCTCTGGCGCCAGGTCGTGCTGGGCCTTGAATGCGGCCTGCCGGATGACCCGCTGCGCGCCATGACGCCCGATGAAAAATCGCTGCCTTTTTTGCGCGACATCGCAGGGGCCGTTTTATCCGGACAGATGAGCGAGGCAGCCCCGCCCGCCGCAAAGTCTGCGACAATCGCCGCCGCGCTCGACCGCGCCGCCGAGCTTGAAAAACTGGCCGCCGCCGGTCCGGATTGGCCGGAAGCCGGCGCCCCGGCCCTGACGCCTGCGTCTCCGAGAAAAGTCGCGATGGCGCTGCACACTTGCGAGGCTGATGTCATCAACGGCTATACAAGGCGCTCGCACGAACTGATCCGCGCCCTTGGCCGTGAAGGATGGGACGTCGCCGGCGCCGTTCGCGGCGTGGGCGCCGCCGTCTCAACGCCGGACGGTTGCCGCTATGCCCGGATCGGCGCCGTGGAACCGGATTCGCATGGCTATGAGGCCTATGTCGCCGCCTATGCGGCGCGTTTATACGCGCATCTTGAACAAAGCCGCCCCGCCCTTGTGCATGCCGCATCCAACCACGTGACAGGCCGTGCGGCGGCGCTGGCGGCGCGGCGCGCAAAACTGCCCTTTATCTATGAAGTGCGCGGCCTTTGGGAAGTGACGCGGATCAGCATTGAACCATCTTATGAAGGCTCGCTTGGCTTCAAGGCGCAGCGCCGGCTTGAGATCGAAACGGCGCGGCAGGCCGACCGCCTTTTCGTGAATGGCGACGCTATCGCCGCCTATTTCGCCGAGGCGGGCATTGACGAAAACAAGATCGTCGCGGTCCCTAATGGCTGCGATACGGACTCTTTCAAAACCGACCCTTCCGACTTGCAGCAGCTCAAAAAACGCTGGGGCCTTAACGGCGATCCCGTCATCGGCTTTGTAGGCAGCATCACCGCTTATGAGGGCCTCGAAGGCTTGTTCGCCGCCTTGGCCGGCCTCAAAGAAACGCCCTTCCAGATTCTGATGGTCGGCGACGGATCGGCGCGCGGGCCCCTCGAGGCGCAAGCCCGCACGCTCGGGCTCGCCGACCGCCTATGCTGGGCTGGGCGCGTTTCGCCGGAAGAGGCGAGAGCCAGTTACGGCCTTATCGACATCGCGCCGCTGGTCCGCTCCGACACGCCGGTGACGCGCCTGACGCCGCCGCTGAAGCCCCTCGACGCCATGGCGGCCGGCGCGGCGATGATTTTGTCGGACCTGCCGCCCTTGCGGGAATTTGCGCAAGACGGGCGCGGTCTCATCGTTCCCCCGGACGATGCCGGCGCCTTGCGAAAAGCCCTGCAAATGCTTCTCGCCGATCCGGACAAGCGCCGCTCCATGACGGAGGCCGCCCGCCAGTGGGTGCGCGCCAACCGCAGATGGGAGCATATCGCGCAGACAATCGGCAAAAGCTATGAAGCGGTGCTGGCCTGAGCGTGCGGTTTCGAACGGCGCGCGTCCGCTTTACTCCGCCGCCAGCGCAAACACGCTTTGCAACGTCTCCACGCCAGCAGGGCAGGCGCCGCTCAAAACGTTGATGGGACGGATTTCATTATAGGTTTCCGAATACCAGCCGGCCTTGGGCTGGTCGCGGTTCTCGCCTTTCAACACCGACCAGTCGCAAGCGTCATCAAGGCGCGCCGTCGCGATGATTTTCTGTTCGCGCGCCAACAGCCAGTCTTCGCCTCGCCTTTCGACCGAGAGGCCGGGGCCCACCTGCCAGCGCACTTCAAAAGGCTTCTTGCGCCAGCCCTGTTCGATCTTGTCGGTCACGGCAAGCGCTACGCCCGGTTCATAGCTGAGCCGACGATGGTGCATGGCGTTGTCCGACAGCGGAAAGGCGCCGGAAACCTGTAGCACGCCATCATCGTAGGAAGCCTCGTCGATACAAGCGCCCTGATAGTCGCCGGCGGCGTATGGCGCATCGGGAAAGAACACCGAATTGTGGGCGGGACGCGACAGCACATACCCTCGCATCGCATCGCCGTGATACGCATATTTTCCCGCGTCGACGAGAATATAGACGCCGCCATCCATCCACTCGAAAGAAAGATCGTCGGCGTGTTTATGGGTTGCGGAAAACCGGTTGCAGGTAAAGAAAACAGACGCCATCGCGTCCTCGGGCGCATTGGGCGGCGTGCGCAAGACAGCGTAGCCCGTGTCTTCAAGATAGTTGAACCCGTAGCAGGGCGGCGGCAGCGAGCCTTGCGCATCCGCCGTTTCACAGCCGTCAATCGCGCCGAACGCCTCCTGCGCCCATGGATTCTCGCGCCGTTCGGAATCGCCGATATTGGGATAACGCCCTGTTGCGTCCGCCATCCAGCCCCTGCCCTCCTGCGCCCTTTTGAGCACTTCGAGCTGGCCCGCGCCAAACTGGTACCAACCGGAATTAAGAACATCCTCCAGCATCGACAGAACAAAAGAATGATAGCCCGGCGAATGCTCTACATGCCCGCCATCGGCTGTGTACTGATTTTCCAGAACCTCGATCATGCGGTCGCGGGCATAAGCGCGGCGAGCGGGGCAGTCGGCGCGATCAGGAATGGTCCGGCAGATCGCCATCAATCCATGCGCCACGAAAATTCCATGATTGCCGGGACTGAAGAAAAGCGGATGCGAAAGCACGCCCGCATGTTCTTCGAGGCTACTTTCGATCCGGCCTGCTTCTTCCGGCGTTGCCGGAAGTTCGCCGGAGAGAATGCGCTCATAGAGATAAGACAGGCGAAGCGCGCGCAATCCGGTCCCCATATCCTGCCAGGCCATGCTGCCGGTTGCAGGCGCGGATTCGCCGCGCGGGCCTTTTGGATAGCGGCCGATCCAGTCGAGCGCGATCTCCTTGGCTCTGACGAGATAAGCGGCGTCTTTTTCCTTCTCATATCCTCTTATGAACGGATCAATGATGCGCAAGGCATGGAGCTGATATCGCCAGTTTCTGTCGTCAAACGGATCGGCTTCCCAGTCGATCGGAAGTTCAAATCGCCAGGGCGCCACGTCAGAGCGGGGTTGGAAGACGCCTTCCATGGCTTCATCCGGCCGGGCTTTCGCCCCGATAAGCATGTAACGCTGCGTCAGCGCCCCGCCGGGAACCACGCCCGCCGCAACGGGATGATCCAGAGACGTCCTCTCCCGGGGGGCTTCACGGACGTCGTCTTTCGCCCCGCAGCCGAGGAGAAGCGCGCCCGCCAGAAAAACAAAAATTTTTCTCACTCCCGGCGCCCCTCCGCAGCTTTAGACGACACCCGCTTTCAGGATATCGTGCATATGCACGACGCCGACCAGGCGGTCGTTCTCGACAATCGGAATCTGGGTGATCTTGCGCTCATTCATGAGCTGCAAGAGCGCGCCCGCAAGCGTATCGCGCCGCGCGGCCACGGGATTCGCCGTCATCGCGGCTTTCGCCGTTTCCGGCGTGCGGCCCGTCGCGATGATCCGCCGCAAATCGCCATCGGTAATGATGCCGATGAGGCCGCCTTCCGCGCCCATCACGGTCACGCAACCGAGATTCTTGGCCGTCAGTTCCTTCAGTGCGTCGCCAAGGCTCGCGCCTTCGGGCACGCAGGGCATCTCATCCCCGGCGTGCATGACATCGCCCGCCGTTTTCAGCATGGCGCCGAGCTTGCCGCCCGGATGAAACAGCTTGAAGCTGTCCGCATCGAAACCGCGCCCGCGCAACAGCGCCACGGCGAGCGCATCGCCGAGCGCCATGGACAGGGTCGTCGAGGTCGTCGGCGCATTGGTTTCCGGACAGGCCTCCGGCGCATCGGGAATTTGCAGCACGATATCCGCCGCACGCCCGAGCGCGCTGTCGCGATTGGCCGTGATGGCGATCAGCGCGACGTTGAACCGGCGCGTATACTGGATGAGATCGTCCATCTCCGCATTCTCGCCGGAGCGCGACAGGGCGAGGACAATGTCGTCGGCGTGAATCATGCCGAGATCGCCATGGCTCGCTTCGACCGGGTGGACGAAATAGGCCGGCGTGCCGGTCGAAGAGAGCGTCGCCGCGATCTTGCGCGCCACATGGCCGGACTTGCCGATGCCGACGCAGATGACGCGGCCTTGCGTGTTGAGGATGTTCTCGACGGCTGTGCGGAAATCCTCCCCCAGCCCCTCCGCCATAAGGCCGAGCGCATCCGTTTCGACCCGCAAAACCTCGCGCGCCACAGCCAGATAATCAACGCCTGTTCCGCTGCGATTGCCGCTCATACTGACTCCGGTCGCTTCAAGGGAGCGGCAGCTTAGGCCGCGTCGCCCCCGTAATAAACACCTGTACTATAAAGACCCGGGCGGGCCTTAACGTCTCGTCAAAACCGTCCTGACAACTTATGACAGGAGGCGCTTTCCAGGAGGAACAAGCTTGAAGACGCTGATTGTCGTCCCCGCTCGATACGGCTCTTCCCGTTTTCCGGGAAAGCCGCTGGCCCAGATCGCCGGCCGCTCGATGCTGGCGCGCGTCGGCGCGCGCGCGCGCGCCGCGGCGAACGCCCTGGACGGCGCCGGCTATGTCGTCGCGACGGATGACAAGCGCATTGCAGATCATTGCGCCGAATACGGGCTTCAATCGGTGATGACCGACGCTTCTCTCGAAAGCGGATCCGACCGAGCGCTCGCCGCCGCCGAAGCGCTGGGCGTATCGCCGGAGGTCATCGTCAATCTCCAGGGCGATGCGCCTTTCACGCCGGTCGATTACATCACGCGCATTGTCGAAGCCCTGGAGACGAGCGGCGCCGATGCGGCGACGCCCGTCATCCGGCTCGACTGGCCGGCGCTCGATGCGCTTCGCAAAACGAAGCTGGAAACGCCCTTCAGCGGCACGACCTGCGTCTTCGACAATGCCGGCCGGGCTTTGTGGTTTTCAAAAACCATCATTCCGGCGATCCGCAAGGAAGCTGCGCTGCGCGCCAGCGACGCGTTCTCGCCGGTCTGGCGGCATGTGGGGCTTTACGGGTTCCGCGCGGACGCGCTGCGCCAGTTCACGCGGCTGCCGTCCTCGCCGCTCGAAATCGTCGAAGGGCTCGAGCAATTGCGTCTTTTGGAAAACGGCATGTCTATTCAGTGCGCGCCTGTCGCCGCGCCAGCGATTTCCACCGGCGGCGTCGACACGCCCGAAGACCTTGCGCGCCTTGAGGCACTGATCGCCGAACATGGCGATCCCGACAAAGATTTTTTCCCCGCATGACCGATCTTTACATTCTCCGTCACGGCAACACCTTCAACAAGGGCGACGTCATCCGCCGCGTCGGCGCGCGCACCGACATGCCGCTGTCGACTTCGGGCGTCATGCAGGCGACCATGGTCGCCGCATATTTCGAAAAGCTCGGCCTTGAATTCGAGCATGTGCTGTCCTCGCCGCTGGAACGCGCGATGATGACCGCCGACATTGTCGCGCCGGGCGTTTTCGCCGAGCCTTTGCCGTTCCTCACTGAGATCGATTACGGCCCAGACGAGGGCCAGCCGGAGGACGCCGTAATTGCGCGAATCGGCGAAGACGCCTTGAGAAACTGGGACGAAAACGCCGTTCCGCCGCCGGGCTGGGACGTCGATCCGCAAGCGCTCATCGCCGCGTGGAAAGACTTCTTCGCCGAATGCGCTGAGACGCAAGGCTCGGTGCTCGCCGTCACCAGCAATGGCGTCGCGCGCTTTGCGCTCGATGCGGCGGACAGCCTTGCCGGCGATTTCCCGCGCAAGCTTTCAACCTGCGCCTGGGGCCTTGCCGTTGTCAGCGCCGACGGCAAGGCCGAAATCAGAAGCTGGAACCAGCGCGCCGGCGCTTAGGGACTCTAGAGCGGCAAGCTCATGGATTTTCTGAGATCGTCGAACGCCTTCAGCGTGTTCAGAATCTCTTCCAGCGCATCGAGACGGATCATGTTCGGGCCGTCTGACGGCGCATTGTCCGGATCCTGATGAACTTCCATGAAGACGCCGCCGACGCCGACCGCCATGGCCGCGCGGGCGAGCACCGGCGCAAATTCGCGCTGGCCGCCGGAAGCCGCGCCCTTGCCGCCCGGCTGCTGCACCGAGTGGGTGGCGTCGAAAATCACCGGAACACCATTGGCCTTCAGCTCGGGAATGCCGCGGAAATCGGTGACCAGCGTATTGTAGCCGAAGCTCGCCCCGCGCTCTGTCACGAGGATGTCTTTGGCGCCGAACTCGACCAGCTTGTCGACCACATGGCGCATGTCCCACGGCGCGAGGAACTGGCCCTTTTTGACATTGACCGCGCGCCCTGTTTCCGCCGCCGCCTGCAGGAGATCGGTCTGGCGGCAGAGAAAGGCCGGGATCTGGAGAATGTCGGCGAACTCAGCCGCCGCCGCGCACTGGTCCGGCTGGTGAACGTCGGTCAGCACCGGCAGACCGACCTCCTCACGCACGGTGCGAAAAACCTCGCGCGCGCCGTCGAGAGAAACGCCGCGATAGCCCTTGGCGCTCGTCCGGTTCGCTTTGTCGAAGGAGCTCTTGTAAACCAGTTCGACGCCGGCGCGGTCTGCGATATCACGCAGGGACGTCGCCATCATCACGGCATGGTCGATGCTTTCGATGGCGCAGGGACCGAGAATGAAGGCCGCCGGGCCGTCATTGCAAAAGCTCGCCTTGCGCCCCGTGGGGCTGGCGACCGAGACCGTTGCATTAGGCTGTTTCTGCGCCATTGGCTTCGAGGTTCCTTCCTTCTTTGCTACCCCTAGCAGCGCTCAAGCGCCTCGCCAAGCTGGCGGCGATTGCCTATCCCGGCGGGCTGCCATAAACCGGCGCCATGGCGGCGCAGATATCGGTCATCATCGTCAATTATAATTCGGGCGCACGCCTAGAACGCTGCGTCGCCTGCCTGAAAGCGCAAAGCTTTCAGGATTTCGAGACCATCATCATCGACAACGCCTCGACGGACGGCTCCGCCGATTTCGCACGCGGCGACGAAACGCTGACCCTGATCGACGCGGGCGCCAATCTCGGCTTCGCCGCCGGCAACAATGTCGCCGCGAAACAGGCCGAAGGGGAGTGGCTCGCTTTTCTGAACCCCGACGCCTATGCCGACCCGGACTGGCTTGCGGAATTTCGCGCGGCCGCGGCGCGCCATCCGGAAATCGACGCCTTCGGCTCGACGCAGCTTGACGCGGCGAACCCTCAGCGGATTGACGGCGCCGGCGACGCCTATCACGCCTTTGGTGTGTCCTGGCGCGGCTGTTATGGCTGGCCGAAGGAAAAGCTGCCGCCGGAAGGGGAATGTTTCGCGCCCTGCGGCGCGGCGGCGTTTTACCGGAAGAATGTGTTCGAAGACCTCGGCGGCTTTGAAGAGCGGTTTTTCTGTTACGCAGAGGACGCCGATCTCGGCTTCAAGCTGCGCCTCGCCGGGGGCGGCGCCATGCAGGCGCCGAAAGCGGTCGTTCTCCATGAAGGCTCCGGCGTCACCGGCAAGGAAAGCGACTTCACACTTTATCATGGCCACCGCAACCGGGTCTGGACCTACATCCTCAACACGCCTTTGCCGCTGCTGGTGATCACGGCTCCGTTTCACATGCTGCTTAATCTCTATCTTCTGGGACGCTTCACGGTGTCGGGCGGCGCGGGCTCGTATTTGCGCGCCATGAAGGACGCCGCGAAGGGCCTGCCAGAAACATGGACGCAGAGAAAAGCGCGGCAGCGCGACCGGAAAGCCAGCGTTCGGGACATCGCCCGGGCGCTCACCTGGTCGCCCCTCAAGATGGCGCGCCGGGAGGCGGATATCCGCCCGCGCCTCAAGGCCCGCTAGGCTTACTTGTCCCGCAGGGCTTTTTCGGAAACCACGGTCATCGGTTTGACGATATAGGCGAGCACCGAACGCTTGCCGTTGAGAACGGCGACCTCGGCCGCCATGCCGGGCAGGATCTGCAAATCGCCGCGGCGGCTTTGGAGCTTTTCAGCCTTGGTGCGCACCGTAATATTGTAGAACCGTTCGCCGGTTTTCTCTTCCTCGATGGCGTCGGGGCTGATGTTTTCGATCACGCCGTCGAGCGATCCGTAAACGGAAGAATCATAGGCGCTGATCGAGACCCGCGCATCCTGGCCGATATGCAGGAAACCGATATCAGAAGGCTTGATCTTGGCCTCGACGAGCAGCGTGTCCTCGCTCGGCACCAGCTCCACAATCGTTTCACCCGGCGCGACGACGCCGCCCACGGTGGAAACGAGCACGCGGTTGACGACGCCGGCCACCGGCGCGCGCACATCGGTCCGCGCCACCTTGTCCCGAAGCGCGGGCAATTCGCCCTTGAGGTCTTCCAGATCGGCCTTGGTCTTGTTGAGTTCGTCGGCCGCTTTCGCCGCAAAGGTCTTGCGGATGCGCTGGACCTCGCCTTCGGCCTCGTCGACTTCAAGCTGGATGCGCCTGACGGCGATTTCCGCGCGCTGCATTTCGCCTTTGGCCGAGGCGTCGCGCTGGCGCGCGCGCAAGAGTTCGACCTGCGGCTCAATGCCCTTGCCGACCAGCGTCTCCATGATCTTGTGTTCTTCGGCTGCGAGCGCCGCGGCTTCCTTGGCGGTCTCAAAAGCGACCCGGGCGTCCTCAAGGGCGCGCTTTCGCTGATCGAGCTTTTTCTCCTCGATATCCAGCGAAGCGTCGAGTTCAGCCCGGCGCGCGTCGTAAAGCTGGCGCTCATTGGCGACCGAACGCGGCGCGGCGTTGACGAGGCCTTCTGAAAATTTGAGCGGCGTCATCGCCGCTTCGGCCTCGAGGCGCTCGATCTTGGCGGACATGGCGTTATAGCCGTCCTGACCTTGCGCGAATTTGACGTTCATTTGAGTGGGGTCGAGTTTGACGAGGACATCGCCCGCCTCGACCTTGTCGCCGGCGGAGACGAGGATCTCCTCGACGATGCCGCCTTCGAGATATTGCAGCTCCTGCAACTGGTTCGAGGTCACGACCCAGCCCTGGCCGCGCGTCACACGGTCGAGCTTGGCGAGCGCCGCCCAGGTCAGCGTCAGAACGACGAAGGCTGCGATGACGTAAAGGAGATATTGCGCCGCCTTGGCCGGCTCAATCGGCATCTCATCGTCAACGTCAACGTCCACAGGAGCGATATCGCGTCCGGTCATGACTTACGCAGCCCTCGTATCGGAAGAGGGAACGAGTTTCGGCCCGCCGATGCGGCGCGTCTTCAATTCGCGCGCCGACGCCATGGCGCGCATCACCGTGTCGCGCGGCCCGTCGACGAGAATGCGTCCCTTGTCGAGGACGATAATGCGGTCCACGAGCCGGACCATGGACATGCGATGGGTGACGATGAGCAGCGTCTTGCCCTTGGTGGCTTTTTCGAGCCGGGCGATGAGCGCGGCTTCCGCCTGTGCGTCGAGAGAGCTCGAGGGCTCGTCCATCAGCAGCATCGACGGCTTCGGAGCCAAGGCGCGGGCGAGCGCGATGGCCTGGCGCTGACCGCCGGAAAGGCCTTCGCCGCGTTCGGCCAGGCGCTGGTCGTAGCCGCCCGCCGTGGCGCCCACAAATTCATGAACGCCGGCGATTTTCGCGGCTTCGAGAATGTCTTCGTCGGACACATTATCGAGGCCGAGCGCGATGTTCTCGCGGATCGAACCCGAAAAGAGACAGACGTCTTGCAACACGGCGCCGATATTGGCGCGCAAATCCGCCGGACGGAGCTGGCGCACATCGGTGTCGTCCACGAGCACGGAGCCGTCGGTCGGCTGATAGACACCGGTGATCTGGCGCACGATGGTGCTCTTGCCGGACCCGTTCTTGCCGAGAATGGCGACCCGCTCCCCCGGCTCGATGGTGAAGGAAACGTCGTCGAGCGCCTTGTTGGTCGTGCCCGGATACATGAAATTGACGTCGCGGAATTCGATTTTGCCCTCAAGCTCAGGCCGAGCGAGATATTCGCGGCCGGCTTCGGTCTCGCTCTGCGAGGTCATCAATTCGTTCAGCGACTTGTAGGACGCCATGGCGCCGCTGACCCGGCTGAGGAGCGAGGCCACCTGGCCGAGGGGGGCCATGGCGCGGCCGGTGAGGATGACGCTGGCGATAAGCGCGCCCGTGGTGATCTCCTGCGCGGCGACGAGGAAAACCCCGATCACGACGACGCCCACCTGGCTCGCCTGCTGCGCAAAACCGGAGGCGTTGACCGCAAACTGGTTCAGGAAACGGCCGATGGCGGAAATCTTGGCATGGCGCGCGACGCCCAAACGCCAGCGCGCGCGCATAAGCCCTTCGGCTTTCACCGATTTGATGGTCTCGAGCCCGCCGAGGGTTTCGATCAGCACCGCGTTCTTGTGATGGCCCTCGGTCATCGCCTGCTGGGTGCGCTTCATGATCAGCGGCTGGATCAAGACGCCGGAAATGATCGCGCCCAGAACGCCGATCAGCGGCACCAAAGCAATCGGCCCGCCGACAAGCGCAATGGCGCCGATGAACAGGAAGATGAACGGCAGATCGACGATCGCCACCAGCGTCGCCGATGAAAAGAAGTCGCGCAGATTGTCGAATTCCTTGACGAGGCCGGCGATCTGGCCCGTGGCGCCGCGGCGCGCGTCGAGCCGCATCGCCATCAGATTGTCGAAGACGCTGGCGCCGACCGTCGCGTCGAGGCGCTGCCCGGCAATGTCGATAAAATAGCCGCGCAGCGATTTCAGGAGAAAGTCGAAAATATGCGCGAGCACGACGCCGATGGTGAGCGCGATCAGCGATTCAATCGCCTGGTTCGGCAGGACGCGGTCATAGACCGTCATGATGAAGAACGACGAGACGAGCCCGAGGAGGTTAACGATGCTCGCGGCCAGAATGGTCTGGCCATAGATTTTAGAATTGTCGCGCAACGGCCCGAAGAGCCAGTGCGAGGTCGGAATCATGTCCTTGAGGAAGGAGGCCTTCTTCATTGCACGCCTCCCAGCCGCTCATTCTCATAGTCGGCCTGTGGGGAAAACAGGCCGATGAGATCGCCGGTCTGCTCCATCAGCGCATAGCCCGCCATGTCGCGCCCCGACAGCGCGATGACGAATTCCACGCCCGCCTCGAAATAATCGTTTTCCGCCTGTAGCACGTCGATGAGATCGCCCCTGGAGTATTTATACCGCTCCAGCACAAGATCGCGCGTAACGTCATGGGCGACAAGCGCTTCGCCAAGCGCATCGAGACGCTCATCGGCGCCGTGCACGCGCTCGAAAGCCATAGCCGCCTCGCGCGCGACGTCCTGACGCGTCTGCTCTTCCTGAAAACGCTCGCGCCTAGCGCGCGACCGGGCGATCGCGATGTCCGCGGCGCGCGCGCCGCCGCCGAAAATGTCGTAATTGACCACAACCCCGGCCCGCACATCGAAATCGTCGCCGGTCTGGAAGACATCGTATTTCACGGCGTCGACGGAGAGGCGCACTTCCGGCAGACGCGAAGCGCGGGCGGCCTTGAAGTCAGCCTTGCGCGCATCGGCGCGCGCTTCGGCCACGGCGACTTCCGGGTTGCTTTCAAGGGCTTCAGCCACGCTTTCATTGCGGTTCGCCAGCGCCGGCTCCGCGATGGCCGGACGGCGCAGCTGCGCCGGCGCTTCGCCGAAGAACTCTTCATAGCGGATTTCGGCCAGCCGCATGCTTTCGTTGATGTCGGCGAGACGCGCGCGCGCCGCCGCGAGGCGAGCCCTGGCGCGGGTGACGTCGGCCTGCGATCCGGCCCCCAGCCTTTCGCGCTCTTTCACGTCCTCGAGGATTTTCTCCTGGCGAGTGATGAAGCTCTTGCTGAAGGCGGTAAGCGCCTGGTGGGCGGCGACGTCGTAATAGGCCGTGAGCACCGCCATGGCGAGATCATTGATCTGTGTGCTGAGCGCATTCTTGTATTCGGCGCTGACGGCGCGGGCGCTGCGGATGCGGTTGATCGTGGCGCCGCCGTCGAAGATCAGCTGCGAGGCGGAAACGCCGGCCGTGAACTGCTCGCGCGGGCGCAGCGATTCCACGACATTGTCGGTGTCCGCCTCGAATTCGCGGCTGATCGCGTAATCGCCGCGGAACTGCGCGGACAGTTGCGGGTAAAGGCTGGAGCGCGCCTGACGGCGGAGCGCGCTCGCTTCATCGAGGTTGCTCGCGCGCGCATGATAGGAGGGCTGGCGCCCGATGGCGCGCTTGATCGCGGCGGCGAAGTCCTCGGATGCAAATTTCGTGGAAACAAGATAGCCCGCGGCGCCGAGCGCCTTGACGATAGTCTGGTCGGCGGCGACCCGCCGGGAGGGCGCGGCCCGTGCGCTCTGCGGGGACTGCGCGGTTTCATCCTGCACCGGCTCGACCATGTCCTCTGGATAGAGGGAGCCGTAATATTGGGGATCGGCCGGCGTCGCGGCGTCGGCGGTCGGGGCGGCGACCGCCCAGAACGCAGCGCCACATAGTAAGATCGCCTGAAGCCTGAACATCGAACGCACCCGCGACTCTACGTCAACCGCTCTCCCGGAAAAGACAGCGATCCCGTTAAGGTTAACTAAAACCTGAAATAGGGCGAGATCACTGAGAAAGGCTTAACCGGCGGATTTTCTGCACGAGCGAAGATATGATGGGAAATGAAAGTTTCTTAAAATTCCAAGGGTCAGGATTTAAATAGTTTTTAAGTACTTTCCACAGCCGCCGCGGCCTCTCGCATTGCGGAAAACGCCGAAAAATCAGCATTTCTTCGCCCCCGAAACGAATCAGGCGGCTTCTTGCGCCGTCAGAAATTCGGGATCGCCCCGGCGGCGATCAGCGCCTCGGCCCCGGCATAGCACCCGAACCCGATCGCGGCCCCCGCAAGCGCCGTCACGGCGATCAACGCCTCCTCGCGCAGGCGCAACAGGCCGAAGCGGTGCAGGTGCCAAAACAGGAACGGAACAGCCGAGAGCTGCGCCAGACACAACGCCGCCACCAGAGCCAGCGGCCCAGCGAGAAAATAGGCTGCGGAGCCCGCCACGCCCATCCAGCAAAGACGGATGATATTGCTGTAGAGCGCAACCTTGACGAAGCCTTTCGTCACCACCGCCTGTTCCGCAGGCGCGGCGCAAATCTGGCCGAGCGGGCGCAGACACAAAAGCGACAGATAAAGTCCCGCGCCGAGATACTCGTCATTATAGAGGATCCGCACCAACAATTCCCCGCCGCCGATAAGCCCGCCCAGTCCGAAAGCGAAAAACAGGATCACGTTGCGTTTGGCGTCGTAATAAACGCTTTTGGCTTTTTCGGGACCTTCGCGGTCGGCCTCGGCGAAACGAGGCATGAAGACGCGCATGACATATTCGCCCGTCAACATTCCCACCGCCATGGCGAGCGTCGAGGCGATGGTGAACTTTCCGAGCTCGGCCATGGGAAAATACCGCGCCATGACAACCGTGTTCGCCTGGGTCATCACAATCGCAATCATGCTTGCGGGAATGATGATGCGCCAGAACTTCCACAGATCCCGGACATGCTCCGGCTCGAGACGAAAGCGAACCGGCGGGCCTTTCAGGAGGGTGTAGCTCGCCACCAAACCGAAGGCGGAGCTGACAAACATGGCGATCACGATCGCCCAATAGCTGCGCAGGAAATAGGCCGCCACAATGGTAGTGAGCGTCATCGCGAGAAATTTCGCGAAGTCGATCGCCGTCAGCCTGATGACGCCGCGATTGCGCTCGGTGAGGTTAACGGAAAGGCTGCACAAGCCGTCCAGCAGGAACGGGAAGGCGCAAACGCGAATGGCGAGGGTGACATTCGGCGAATTGTAAAGATCGGCGAAAAAGCCCGCGCCGATAAACATGATCGCAAACAGGACGATGTTGCGCAGGAGGCGCACAGTCCAGACCGTCTGCATCGCCGCATCGTCGCCGGTCTTATGACGGATGACATAGGCGCGCAGCCCCATATCCGAAACCATGTTCAGGATATAGGCGATAGAATTCACGATGCCGATGACGCCATAAGCCTCCGGCGCGAGCAGGCGCGTTACGATCAGACTGCTGCCGATGCGCAGCACCATGCGCGCCCCATGGGAGGCGATCAGCACCTGCGAGCCGTCTCCAAGCGCCGGACGAATCCGGTCGGCGAATGCGCGAAGCCTAATACCGGCGGACAAATCTCGCTCCATAAGGAACCCGGCCGGGCTGTTGCGGCGACGTCTCGATCTGCGGCTCATCGGCCTCTGACGGCGCTTCTTCTTGTGCGCCGTTCTCCTGCGCCGCGTCCGCATGACGGGCCCTTGCGGCCACACGCGTATGCGCGATCAGCACCGCCAGAATCACATAGCCGTAATGGGATAACTGACCGGCCATGCTGATGGTCGCGATCAGGCCGAGATAACTGACCTGAAGGGTGAGCAGGAAAGCCTGCACGCGCCGGAAATCCTGCTGTTCGGGACTGGCCGCCTTCATCTCGGGCATCAGGCTCAATTCCTTCAGCCCGCTTTTCATTGTCAGGAAATGCGCGCCCAGAAACGCGCCAAGCCCCGTGAGTCCGTAAAAAAGGACGATGTAGATATATCCGTTGACGAGATCGATAATGCCTTCGCCCTGACGCAAATGCTGAAAGCGCGCGGACTGCATGAAATCGCTCGACCCAAAAATAGGGCGGTCCTTGATCTGTTCGACGCTGGTGCGGATCAGATCGGCCCGATAACTCACCGTGCCGTATTCGTCGTTTAAAACGCTGCTTTCGTTGAAGATCGCGAAAAAGCCGGCGATGACAGCGACAACGCCCGCAACGTAAAAAATCTTGCGCATGGCGGCGCTGCTGCGAAGAAAAACAAAGTAAGACAGCAGGCAGATGATGGCGGCGAGCCAGCCGCCGCGCGCGCCCGTCACAAAGGCCGCGAAGCCGAACACCGCCATGCAGCCGAACAGAAAGTGGACGGGCATCAACTTCTGAACGCGCGCGCGCAGCGCCAGCAGAAAACCGGCGGCGCATGTGAATGCAAGCAGCGAGGGCAGCATGGTGGCGCCCGCCCTGATAAAGCCGTTCCTGAAATCCAGATAAGGCTTGGCGGTCGTGTAATCGGCAAGCGCGGCGTAATAGTTCCAGGCGCGCAACGCGCTGATCGCGCCGATCACCGCGAGAATGGCGAAGGACGCGAACAGCGCCGACAGCGCATGATTGACGTCTTCCCTGGTTTTCAGGGTTCGGCTGATCGCGACGAAGGGCACGTAAATCAGCAGCAGCTGGTTGACCACGGTTCGCATCATGCTCGTAAAGGGCAGGTCGCGCAGCGACATCACCCCGGTCAGCAGCGTGAAGAACAAGAGGAGACGTTCGACGTTTTTAAAGTCCGACGGCGCCTTTTCGAAGATCCCCCGCATGAAGGCCGGGCCGAGCAAAACCAGCGCGGCGAGTTTCGCATAATCGAGCGCGATGAGATAATTCAGGCCGGGAAATGGCAACTGGTAGGTCATGGTGACGGGCAGCGCCGCCAGAACGCCGAGATAGAGAATGACTGCGCCGCGCGGACTGGCCGCGCCGGCGATCGCGAGCAGAAGGCCCAGCGCGGCGAAAATGATCGACCGCTGCGGCAGATGAAACGCGATGGCGGCGGCGATCACCCAGACGGCGCCGATAATCAGCGCCATGCTCCGGTCTTCCCGGTTCGACACGATCAGCGCGAAAGACGCGGCGATGCCTGTGAAAATGACGGCGACAAGGGTGAAGCTCATGCGCTCGCCGCCTTTCGCGCGGGCGCCGTCTCCAGGACCTCGCGATAAAACCCTTCGGCGGCGGCCGCGACCGCCTCCGGCGACAACAGCCGCTCGGCCACGCGCCGTCCCGCCGCCCCGATCTGCGCCGCGCGCTGCGGATCGGCGAGGCATATTTCGATATTGCGGCTGAGGCTCGCCGCATCGCCCGGCGGCGCAAACAAGGTCTCCTCGCCATCGGTCAGATATTCCGCGAGGCCGGGCGTCGCGCTGGTCACGGACGGCGCGCCCATGGCCAACGCTTCGGTCACTGCATAAGGGAATGTCTCATAGCGCGAAGCGGAGAGGCTGATCAGCGCCTTTCGGCGCAGGCCCGCGATCTCTTCATGGGGCACCCGCCCCAGAAATTCGATCTGCGCGCGCGCCTTGTCCGACAGATGCGCGCGGACATAGTCGTCAAAGGTCTGTAGCGCGCCGTCCGGCCCGGCGACGCCCGCGTCGCCGCCGGCGATGGTGAGGCGCGCTTCGGGAAACCGCTCCAGCAGCATGTCAAACGCCTCAAGGGCGATATCGGCGCCTTTCAGCCTGTCGAAACGGCCGACAAAAAGGATGCGGTTGCGCTCGCAGCCTTCGAGGCGCCAGCCCTCGCTGGCGGGCGGAATATCGACAGGATTGGGAAAGGCCGCGCTCGTCTGAAAATCAAGGCCGTAGCGCGCGCGCACTGCATCGCGCAGGGCTTTTGAGGGAAAGGACGCGGCGTCGACCGCTGCATAGGCGCGGCCTTCTTCCCGGATGCGCAAGTCATCCACGCGGTCGTGAGGCGGCTGCTTGACCAGAAAAGACGGCCCGTGAGACCGGATCACAACCCGGGCCGGCGTGGCGCCGGCGGCCAAGAGCGGCAGACCGAAGCTTTCTTCCGTCTCAAGAATATCGATTGGGTTTTGCCGATGCAGTTCGGCGAGCGTCTGCGCCACCCGGCGCTGCGCGTAACGATAGTCGAAGAAGCGGCTGTCGAGCGCGGCCCTGGCGCGGCTCAACTGCTTTTCCACAAACCCGCGCTGCGGTTTCACAACGGCATGCACTCCTGGCTCGTGAAGCTCATGCAAGGACCGCATGGGCAGCACGAGACAGTCATGGCCGCGCACCGCAAGCGCGCGCCGCATGGCGTCGACATAGGTGACGATGCCGTTTTGCGCCAGAGACACGGGCCAGAGAGGCGTCAGGAAAGCAATTCGCATGAGTCTTGGGGCGCCAGAGTTTTAAGACAGCTAACACATTAGCGCGCAATCATGGCCGCTTTTGCGAAAGTATTTGTTAAAGCTGCGGCGCGCGCCGGCGTCGCCATACGCCCCGCGCCAATGCGGGTCAAGCCATTGAAAATTATCCGGATTTCTCTCCCCGCCGCCCGGGAGCGGCGACGCCCCCGCCTGAAATGGTACCGCCTCCCCGGTTCGAACGGGGGACCTCTAGATCCACAATCTAGCGCTCTAACCTACTGAGCTAAGGCGGCCCTCTGCTGAGAGGCGCGGAACCTACGCGCGGGCGGGCGCTATTTCAAGCGGGCCCCGACCGGATTTTGAACGGGACTTTGGGCCGGATTTTGCCCCCCGCGCGCAAAGACTTAGGAGCCGGACCGGATCAGCTGGATTTCACGTTTCAGCTGCGCGATGCGGGTGGCGTCCGAGGGGTGGGTCGACATGAATTCCGGCGGCGCGCCGTTCTTGCTGGCGGCCATCTTCTCCCAGAAACGCACGGCTTCGTTCATGTCGTAGCCGGCCCGGTTCATGTAGCGCAGCCCGAACTTGTCGGCCTCAAGCTCGTGCTTGCGCGAAAAGGGGAGCAAAACGCCGTATTGCGCGCCGAGGCCCAGCGCCTGAATCGCGGCCGAGCCGACTTGGCTGTCCCCGGCGAGCGCGCCGCCGGCGCTCAGCGCCGTCTGCGCCGCCGCCGTCTGGCTGTAGCGTTCGCCGGAATGGTTGAATTTCACATGCGCGACTTCGTGGCCCATCACCGCCGCGATCTGCGAGTCGTTTTCCATGAGATCGAGAATGCCGGTATAGATGCCGATCTTGCCGCCCGGCAGCGCAAACGCGTTGATCTGATCCGACTTGAAGACCTGGACTTCCCAATCGGCGGGATTTTCACCCGCGGCCTGGATGATCTTGGGCGCGACGCGATTGACCCGGCTCACATATTTCGGGTCGTTGGTGACCGGCTCCTGCTTTTTGAGATCCGTCCAGGCGGAACTGGCGAGCTCCGCCATCTGGCCCTGGCTCACGAAAAGAAGCTGGTTGCGCCCGAGGGTCTCGTTATAGGCGCAAGCGCCGGCGGCCAGAACGCCGACCGCAACGAGGCCCGCCTTCAGCACAGCCGGAAAAGAGTGAAACAGGGTTTTCATCGGACGCGTCCTCCCGCCAATTCAATGAATGCGTATCGATCATAGGCCAAGGCCGCCGCCGCCTCAACGCGAACGACAGCGGAACAGCCCGAGGAATAACAGTCCCTTAGGGCTCGAGTTCGCAATCCCAATAGAGAAAATCCTGCCAGCTTTCATGCAGGTAGTGGGGCGGAAAGGCGCGGCCGCGCTCATTGAGCTCGAACATGCTCGGGCGCTTGGGCGCGCGGTCCGGGAACATTTTCGCCTCGCGCGGGGTGCGCCCGCCTTTCCTGATGTTGCAGCCGGAACAGGCCGCAACGATGTTTTCCCAGGTGGTGCGCCCGCCTTGCGAGCGCGGAATGACGTGATCGAAGGTCAGATGATCGCGCGCATTGGAGCCGCAATATTGGCAGGTGAAACTGTCGCGCAGGAAGACGTTGAAGCGCGTGAAAGCCGGCGCGCGCGAATGGCTGACATAGCTCCTGAGCGAAACCACCGAGGGCAGGCGCATTTCGAATTTCGCGGAGCGCACGCGGGTGTCATATTGCGCGACCACGTCGACGCGATCGAGGAACACGGCTTTCAGCGTGTCCTGCCATGACCAGAGCGAGAGCGGGAAATAGCTTAAGGGACGAAAATCCGCATTCAGAACAAGCGCGGGACAGGCGTCGGGAGAGCGAAGCGCAGCGGACATCAGCGCGGCTCCCGCGAAGCGAAAAAGTCAAATCGACAATGCTGACTCGAACTCTTGAAAGCGGGAACTCCCCTGCTGTCGGGTTAGTTTAAACGCCTCAACGCCTTTATGGCTATATATGATTCTGCATGACAGAAGTTTGAAGATTATCGGGATATTTTCGCAACAGTCTATAAAAACGCCTAAATCGGCGCCCGCCCGCGCAAATGCGCGTAATAAGTCCAGAGAATATGCGCCGCGAGCCCGCGAAAAGGCCGCCATTTCTGAGCCCGTGAATCGAGAAATTTCATGTCCGGCTCCGGCCCCCGCAGCCTTGCGGCGCGATAGGCGCCGAGCAGCGCCACGTCGCCTGGCGGCCAGATATCGACCCGGCCCTCGCAGAACAGGAGATAGATCGCCGCGGTCCAGGGGCCGATGCCCTTGATCTCCTGAAGCGCTTTCGCGGCCTCTTCGTCGCTCATGCGCGCAAGCGTTTCCTCATTGAGGGCCCCTGAGCGCCAGTGATCGGCGAGCGCCGTTACATAGCGCGCTTTCGGGGTCGAGAGCCCGAAGCCGCGCAAGCCTTCCTCGCCGTGATCGAGCGCATGGGCCGGATCGGACGGGTCCATCCCCGCCTGGCAGCGCGCCCAGATCGCCTGCGCGCTCGGCACCGAAACCTGCTGTTCGACAATGATGCGGAAAAGCGCCTCAAACCCGCCGGGGCGGCGGCGGATATGCGGCTCGCCGATGGCGTCGAGGGCGCGGGCGAGACAGGCGTCTTTTTTCGCGAGCGCCGCGCAAGGCTCGGATGTGTCGCCGAAAACATCGAGACGGTTGGTCAGTATTTGCACTCTTCGAACAGTTTCTTCGCGTCGCCGTCGAGCTCGCCAAGAAAACGGTTCGCCGTAAATTCGCCCATGGTGACGCCGCTTTTGGCGATCTTCACGAGCGGATCGAGATAGGTCGTTTCGTCTTCTTTCAGATTGCCCATGCGCGCGCGTTTCCTGAGGCCTTCGCGGGAAATATCGAGAACTTCCAGCGCCACATCCTGCACCGTGCGATCCCCAACTTTCGCCTGCAACCCGAATCTTGCGGCGTCGTCGCGTAGGGCCTCGCGCATCTCGGTGGTCCAGTCTTTCGCCACGTCCCAGGCGGCGGCGAGCGCGTCATCGTCATAAAGAAGCCCGACCCAGAAGGCCGGCAGGGCGCAAATGCGCGCCCAGGGCCCGGAATCGGCGCCGCGCATTTCAAGGAAGGTCTTCAGCCGCACTTCCGGAAAGGCCGTGGACAGATGATCCTCCCAGTCTTCCATGGTCGGCGTCTCGCCCGGCAGCGCCGGCAGCTTGCCCGCCAGGAAATCGCGGAAGGACTGTCCGGCGGCGTCGATGAACTTGTTATTCCGGCGCACGAAATACATCGGCACGTCGAGCATGTAATCGCGATAGCGCTCGAAACCGAAGCCATCCTCGAACACGAAATTCAAAAGGCCGGTGCGGTCAGCGTCGGTGTCCGTCCAGATATGGGCGCGGTAAGAGGCGTAGCTCGACTGCTTGCCTTCATAGAGGCCGGAATTGGCGAACAGCGCCGTCGCGATCGGCTGCAGGGCGAGCGACGTCTTGAACTTCATCGCCATGTCCGCTTCGGACGCGAAATCGAGATTGACCTGCACGGTGCAGGTCCTGTGCATCATGTCGAGGCCGAGATCGCCGACCTTGGGCATGTAATTGCGCATGATCGTATAACGCGCCTTCGGCATTTGCGGCATTTCGGCCCTTGTCCAGGTCGGCGTGAAGCCCATGCCCAGAAAAGCGACGCCCATAGGATCGCAAACCTTTTTCACCGCATCGAGATGGCGGTGCACCTCGTCGCAGGTGAGGTGAATGTTTTCGAGCGGCGCGCCGGAAAGCTCGAACTGGCCGCCGGGCTCCAGAGAGACGCTCGCGCCCTCGCCCTTGAGCCCGATGGGGTCGCCGCCTTCGCGGATCACCTCCCAGCCGGTTTCCGTTGCGAGCGCTTCAAGGATCGCGCGGATGCCGGTTTCGCCTTCATAAGGCACAGGCTTGAGGCTCGTCCGGCAGAAGACGAATTTCTCGTGCTCGGTGCCGATGCGCCATTGATCCTTCGGCTTGCAGCCGCTGGCGAGATGCGCCGTCAGCTGGTCGAGGGATTCGATCTTCGGCGACTGGCCGGTCTGTTCCGCTGCAGTAGTCACGTCTCTCTCCGGCCCGTCTTCATCTAACCGCGGTTTCGCTCTATCCCGCGAAAGGCGATCCGCCAAGCCTTAAGACCATCACGCTATTGCGACGTTAACGCCGTCTCCAATCGCCGAGCGCCGCCTGCCAGAGGACCAGCGCGGCGATCGCCGCCGTATCGGCGCGCAAAATGCGGGGGCCCAGCGTCGCGGCGGTCACATATGACTTCGCTCTGAGATCATGTCGCTCGCCGGGGGAAAAACCGCCTTCGGGCCCGGTTATCACGCCCCATGCTGGAGATTTGCTATCGCCAGTCTTTAGCGCTTCTAAAACCGGCGCGGCGCGGCCTTCCCGGCCGCCCCATTCTTCCGCTTCGTCGTCGCCAGCCTCGTCGCAGAACAGAAGCCGGCGGCCGTCGGGCCAGTCTTCGAGCAGCGCGGCGAATTTCATCGGTTCGCCTACGGACGGAACAGTGAGCCGGCCGCATTGCTCCGCAGCTTCCGTCGCAATCGCCTGCAAACGGTCGATGTTGAGTTTTGGCGCGACGGTGCGCTCGGTGATGACCGGCATGAGCCGCGCGGCGCCGACCTCCACCGCCTTCTGGACGATGATTTCAAGAGCCCCGCGTTTCACCGGCGCGAAATAGAGGACGAGATCCGGTTCGTCTTCCTGTTCGCGAGTCTTTTCGCCGACCTGAACGGCGCCGGTTTTCTTTTTGAGCTCGGCGATGCGCGCGGCGAATTCGCCGTCCTTGCCGTTGAACAGGCGCACCTCGTCGCCTTCCTGACGGCGCAGGACGTTTTTGAGGTAATGAACCTGGTCGCCTGTCAGCGGCGCTGGCAGGCCGGCATGTAAAGGGCCGTCAATGTAAAGGCGTGGGATCATCGTTTCTTATCTCTATATCTCTTAGTTCCCGCTCATCCCCGCGCAGGCGGGGATCCATGCAAGCTTGCTGCTGACCACCATGGATTCCCGCTTGCGCGGGAATGAGCGGCCGAGGTTAGCTGTTCCATGTTTCCGAAAGGTCTTCCCAATCAGGGTTTTCTTTTGCAATCAGATTGATCTTCCACTGGCGATTCCATTTCTTCATCGCCCTTTCGCGGGCGAAAGCGCTCTCGCGTGTATCGTGCATCTCATACCAGACGAGTTGAGTGACGTCATATTTCGCTGTGAAGCCTTTAAGAACTTTCTCCTTGTGCTCCCATATTCGCCTCTCCAGATCGTCGGTTATGCCGATATAGAGCGTGCCGTTTTTCCTGCTGGCTAATATATAAACATAAAAAGCCATGCCCTCTCCCCGCTCATCCCCGCGCAGGCAGGGATCCAGAACAAAACTTCGCATGCTCTCCAACCATAAAGCAGTCTTGCAGTTTCATGGATTCCCGCCTGCGCGGGAATGAGCGGAGGATGGGTGTTCGCCTGAGGGTAAAAGTCGCTTTGCAACTCCCTGGCGAGAGCGCTAAACCTCCCCCATGACAAGCCCCGCCCCCTCCGCCGCGACGCCCGACGCCGTTCCCGGCAACTGGGTCGCACGCGCGCCCGGCTTCGCGCGGCCTTATCTGCGGCTGATGCGCGCCGACCGGCCGGTGGGTACATGGCTCCTGCTCATTCCCTGTTACTGGGGCCTCGCCCTCGCCGCCGCGGCTGGTTACGGCGGGCTGCATCTTCTCGGCTACGCCGCGCTGATGAGCATCGGCGCCTATGTGATGCGCGGGGCGGGCTGCGCCTATAACGACATTGTCGACCGTGACTTCGACGCGCAAGTCCAACGCACGGCGCTGCGCCCCATTCCCGCCGGGCAGATCAGCGTGAAACAGGCCTGGGGCTTTCTCGTCCTGCTTTCCTTCATCGGCCTTGCCGTGCTGCTGCAATTCAACCGGACCGCAATCCTCGTCGGCCTCGCCTCGCTGGCGCTCGTCGCCGCCTATCCCTTCATGAAGCGCATCACCTGGTGGCCGCAAGCCTGGCTCGGGCTCACCTTCAACTGGGGCGCCCTCGTCGGCTACGCCGCCGCGGCCGGAAAACTCGACGCGACCGCCTTCGCGCTCTACGCCGCCGGGATTTTCTGGACGCTCTTCTACGACACCATTTACGCCCATCAGGACACGGAGGATGACGCGCTCATCGGCGTCAAGTCGACGGCGCTGCGGCTCGGTGAAAAGACCAGACCCGCGCTTGGCTTTTTCTTCGTGATGACGCTGGTCTTGTTCGCGCTCGCCGGAACGCTCATCCACGCGCACTGGGCCTATTATCTCGCGCTTCTCCCCGGAGCGGCGCATTTCGTGTGGCAACTGAAACATCTCGACATTCACGACAATCACATCTGCTTGTCCCTGTTCAAATCGAACCGGGACGCAGGGCTGTTGCTCTTGCTCTCGCCGCTTTGTGAAGTGCTTGTTCGTTCTCTTTAACACCCGTGCGCGCTAGATATGAGGCCTTGATTACAAAGCCCGGCATAAGGAATGCTCCAATGGCCTTCTTGACGCGACGCCATCTCACTCTCGGCATTCTCGGCGCAGCCGCCGGCTGCGGCGTGCAGACACAGGAAAAAGCCATGGCCAAAGATCCCGATCCCGCCTCGATCCCCGATTACGACAAATGGCAATTGTCGAATGAGGAGTGGAAAGAGCGGCTTCCGCCGGAAGCCTATGCGGTGCTCCGCAAGGAAGCCACGGAGCGCGCCGGAACGAGCCCGCTGAATGAGGAAAAGCGCGACGGCATTTTCGCCTGCGCCGGCTGCGGCTACGACCTTTTCAAGTCCGAGACCAAATTCGAAAGCGGCACCGGCTGGCCGTCCTTCTGGGACTACATCCCCGGCGCGCTCGGCACCAAGACCGATTTGAAGCTGATCCTGCCGCGCACGGAATATCATTGCGCGCGCTGCGGCGGCCATCAAGGCCATGTCTTCAAGGACGGGCCGGAGCCCACAGGCCTTCGGTATTGCAATAACGGCGTGGCGCTGACCTTCAAGCCGGCCTGACGCGCTAGCTCTCATGACAAGCGCCCCGGCGGCGCCAGTGTCTTGACGCGCGCATTCAGCTGTTCGATCAGGATCGCCTGAATTTCGACGGTTTCCACAAGGCGCTGTATCCACTCGCCCGCCGTCAGTTGTCCATGCTCGGGATCATAGGTCGTCTCGTCCGGCATCGACGACAGATGGCGTTTTTCCCGCCAGTGTTTTGCATAGCCGTCGAGCGTCAGCGGATCATATTGGGTTCCCGCGCGGGCGACGAACCGGCGCGCAGGCTCATGCCGGCGCGGTTCGGTCCGCGCCGGCGTCACGATGACTTCCTCCATTTTCCGCGTTTCCGGATTTTCCCGAAGACTCTTTTCGGCAGGCAGGCGGCGATCCGGGGCCTTTGCGTCCCATTTGGCCATGTCGACGCCGCCATCAAGCGCCTGATCGAAGACATAGCAGGATAGCAGCACGTCATCGACATAGACCGCTTCCGCATTGATTGTGCCCGCGCCTTTGTCGCCGCCCGTCGGCGCGCCGACCACAAGCCCGCTCGCCAGCGTCATTTTGACGACGGCGCTTGTGGTCCATTCATGGCTGGTGGGAAACACGCCGCCCCGCGAAATCTTGTAGGCGCGCGAGGCTGAAACAAAGGCGTCGTTAATGCCGTCGATCGCAAAATCGCCGTTAACGCCGAAAAACCGCCACTGCTTTTCGTCCGCGACCGCGTGATCTGAATCTTCCAAAACAAGCCCCGGCTCCGTGGCTTTGACATGCAGCGCGCGTTTCGGCGCAAGCGATCCGACCCCGACATAGCCGTTGTCCTTGTCGATCAGCAGCGCGTCGGTCCAGCTCGAACCGTTGGCCGAAACCTTGACGTGGAAATCATCGTCGCCGGTGAGGCCGAACTCCGCGCGGCCGGAAAAATTCGTCTGGAAAAGATGCGAGGCCGTATCCCCGGACGCCGCCTTGTTGACCTTCACCTGCGCGTCGCCGGAGCCCGGCGTCACATCGTCATGGCTGAACAGGACGGCGTCGGATTTGACGGCCAGCCTGTTGGTCGCATCGGCGCTCGTATTGATCCCGAATTTGGCCGCCGTCTCCGCGCCGCCGGCCCCGCCGCCGGAGAGCGCGCCCCAGCCGGCGCCGTCGTAAAGGACGAATTCGTCATCGTCGCAGACCCAGACGCGAAACCCTTCGGCCGGGACGATGCGCGCCCAGGCGCCGTCCTGAAACGCGGCGAGATCGCCGGCGTCGAAAGCGTCCCAGGCATCGCCGCTCGCGCCGCCGGGCAGAATATAGGCGTCGCCTTCCGCCGGAGAGGCGGGCTCAGTCGCCAGGGTGCGCGACAGGACCGCCGCCTGCACGAGCGCGTCGAGCCGGCGCAGGCCTTCGTTCACAGTTACGTGTTTTTGCGCCTGGTTCGGCGCCACATAGGAAAAAAACAGGCGGGGCGATTGCTCCATGACGTCTCAATCTCCGGGCGGTAAGCAAAATTCAACAGCCCGCAGATCATAAGACCGGCCCGGGCGCCCGTGGATAACTACGCACCGAATGCGGGATTCAGCGAAGAATTCATCACATAGGATGTATTTTCACGAAGCCCGCTCAACCTATGGGCGCGCGAAATTTTGCATGCCGGACAGAACGCCCTATACCCCCCGAAAGCGATACGGAGAGGGCCATGCAAGACACAACGACACCGACTGAATCCGCGCAAGCCGCAGAACCCAGCGTCACCATGGCGGTGACCTTCCTGCAAGGTTTGGCCGAAAAAGCCGCGGCCTTCCTGCCGAGCGTCGTCGGCGCGCTGATCGTCCTCATCGTCGGCCTGTGGGTCGCGGGGCGCATCAAGAAAATTACCGGCAAGGCCATGACGCGCACCGGCCGGATCGACGAAACCCTCGCCGGCTTCCTGTCGAGCCTTATCCATTACGGCCTTATCGCTCTTGTCCTGATCACGACGCTCGGCATCTTCGGCGTGCCCACCACCAGCTTCGCGGCGATCATCGGCGCCGCCGGCCTCGCCATCGGCCTGGCGCTACAGGGCACGCTCGGCCATGTGGCCTCGGGCGTGATGATGCTCGGCTTCCGGCCCTTCGATGTGGGCGACTATGTGGAGGCGGCCGGCGTCGCGGGCACAGTGAAAAGCATCGGCCTTTTCACCACGGAAATGGCGACGCCCGACAATAAGAAGATCATCGTCCCGAACGGCAAGATCTTCGACGACGTCATCACCAATTACGCCGGCTACGACACGCGCCGGCTCGATATGGTCTTCGGCATTTCCTATGGCGACGACATCGACAAGGCGATGGCGCTGATCAAGTCGGAGCTCGACAAGGAAGAGCGCATCAAGTCGGACCCGGCGCCGGTAATCGAGGTCGACAATCTGGGGGATTCCTCCGTGGACATCATCTGCCGCCCCTGGGTGAACCGCGCCGACTATTTCGCCGTCAAATGGGCGCTGACCAAGGCGGTGAAACAGCGCTTTGACGCCGAGGGCGTCACCATCCCCTTCCCCTGCCGCTCGGTCTATATGGAAAACGAGGCGGCCTGACCGCCCGCCTGAACAGCGCCGCGCCGGATTTCCCCCTGCGTGGCGCTTATTGAACGCGAGCCGGTTCACGCCTAAATTAGCGCCCGGCAAGGGGCGCCGTCGAAAGCAGGAACTATGACCCGGCAAAGCATCAAGGACCGGCTGACGCAGGGCGGCGCAGGCCGCACCGTCCTCAAACTCGTCATCGCCTCGATCATTGTCGGCGCGATCTTTTCGTTCCTCGGCATCGGCGTACGCGAATTCTGGAGCGGCGTGTTCGACAATGTGAAAGACGTTGTCGGGATGCTCGGCGAAAGCTTCGGCGAAATCGCCCTGACGGTTCTCACCTATCTCCTGATCGGCGCGGGCATCGTCATCCCGATCTGGCTGGTAGCGCGGCTTTTATCCTCGCGGAAATAAAGCGCCGAAAATACGGGGGCGGAGCAATCAGTCTTGCGTCCTGAACGGCACGCGCGCGACAACCTCGCCTTTCGCAAGATCGTAGATCACCACTTCGACGCCGTCGTGTCCGTCGAGACGCACAGCAAGCCGGTCGCCGTCGAGCGCAATGGCGCCGGGCGCCGCGCCCGCCGGAATGGCGATCTCGGCGGGCAGCGTTTCCGGAACCGGCGCCGCAACAGCGCTCTCCTCGATCACAGGCGCCGCCGCAGCTTCCTCATCGCCCGGCTTGCCGAACATCATGATGATCGCCGCGATAATGACGAGAAACACCGCCGGCATGGCGAGGATGATGATCCACAGATTGCGCGTGCCGATGGATTCGGCGAGCCCGGCGAATCCCGTCGCGGGGGGCGCTTGCTGATCGCTGGTTTCCTGTTCGCTCAAGGGGGAATCGCTCCTGAAATCGGCCGCCGGGCCGGGCCTTCTCGTCCGCCGGGCTGGCGGGCGGGACGCAAGCCCGCTAAACCGCCCTCTCTATGACCGCAGATGACGAAACCCTCAAGCCCGCCGGGCCCTTAACGCCTGATGAAACCGGCGCCTATGCGTTCACCGTGGACGCCGGGGCCGCCGGCGCGCGCCTCGACAAATGGCTGTCTGACAATATCGCAGCGTTAACGCGCACGCGCATCAAGGCCCTGATCGAGGAAGGCGCGCTCGCCAAATCCGGCGAGGCGTTCACCGACCCGTCCTGGAAGCTGCGCGAAGGCGAAAGCTATCGCCTCGTCCCGCCGCCGCTGGTCGAACCCGCACCGAAGCCGGAAGCGATCCCCCTCGACGTGGTTTACGAGGATGACGATCTCATCGTCGTCAACAAGCCGGCGGGCATGGTCGTCCATCCCGCGCCCGGGGCGTGGAGCGGGACCCTGGTCAACGCGCTTCTCCATCATTGCGGCGACACCCTGTCGGGCATCGGCGGCGCGCGCCGGCCCGGCGTCGTCCACCGCATCGACAAGGACACCTCGGGACTGCTCGTCGTCGCCAAGCACGACGCGGCGCATCAGGGCCTCTCGGCGCTGTTTTCAAGCCACGACATCGAGCGCGTCTATGAGGCGATCGCCGTCGGCGCCCCGCGCCCCGGGATCGGAACCATCGACGCGCCGATCGGCCGCAAGCCCCAGGACCGCACGAAAATGACTGTTGTCGACGCGATGGTGTGGGACGACGACGAAGACGACTACGTGCCCAAACACGGCGCGCGTCACGCCGTCACGCATTACAAGGTGATCGAAGCCTTCGGGCGGGACCGCGCCAAGCTGAGAGGCGACGCCCTCGCCTCGCTGATCGAATGCACGCTGGAGACCGGGCGCACGCACCAGATCCGGGTTCATCTCGGCTCCATCGGCTGCCCGCTGATCGGGGACCAGAGCTACGGGCGCGGGCCCGGGCTTTCCGGCCTCAAACCCGGCGTTCCCGCCGCCGATGAAGCCATCGAGACGATCCGCAGCTTCAAGCGGCAGGCGCTGCATGCGAAAGTGCTGGGGTTCACGCATCCGATGACGGGCGAGGCCATGCGCTTCGAGCGCGAGGCCCCGGACGATTTTCAGGCGCTCCTGAAAGCATTAAGGGCGCTCTAGGCGTTCTCACGCCCGAGCGCCCCTAGCGCAAACAAGACGACCCGGCTCCCGCCTCCGGGCCCTCCCCCTGATGTCTTGCGCCGAGGGCTTATCAACACAGGGAGGCGGCGGATTGTATAAACTCGCCATGGCCGAGCCGCGGGGGGCCATATCCGGACGCGCGCCCGTCACGGGAAATTGACTGGATCGCGGCCGGATTTTCGCCAAAAATCCGTGTTATTCCAGCAGGATAGAAGGCGGGCCCTTGGGGCTTGCGGCTGGCGTTCCTATATGAGGATCACGAAGCGCCCGGAGAGGCGCTCTTCTTGGGGACTTCCTGACCGCGACACCCTTATAGGGACCTGTTATTGAGACGCGCCTACCCCGTGTCTGACGCCATAGCTGGCGTTTAGTCTGACGCTTTCGGGCGGGGCGTATTGGAGAGATGCGCTATGAGCAACGCTTTGACCACCACCGCGGGCGCGCTGACGCCGGAAGGCAGCCTGTCGCGCTACCTCGCCGAGATCCGCAAATTCCCGATGCTGGAAAAGGACGAGGAATACATGCTCGCGAAACGCTTCGCCGAGCATGAGGACGCGGATGCGGCGCAGAAGCTGATCACCTCGCATTTGCGGCTCGTCGCCAAGATCGCCATGGGCTATCGCGGCTATGGCCTGCCCATCGGCGAAGTGATTTCCGAAGGCAATGTGGGTCTGATGCAGGCCGTCAAGCGCTTCGACCCGGACAAGGGCTTTCGCCTCGCCACCTATGCGATGTGGTGGATCCGCGCGTCGATCCAGGAATATATCCTGCGTTCGTGGTCGCTGGTGAAAATCGGCACCACCGCCGCGCAGAAAAAACTCTTCTTCAATCTGCGCAAGCTGAAAGGTCAGATCGACGCCGTCGACGAAGGCGATCTGAACGCCGAACAGGTCGAACATATCGCCACCAAGCTGGGGGTCACCAACGAAGACGTGATCTCCATGAACCGGCGCATGTCGGGCGGCGAAGCCTCGCTCAACGCGCCCATGAGCAAGGACGCCGAGGGCGGCGGCGAATGGCAGGACTGGCTGGTCGATGAAAACGCCGTCAATCCGGAAATGAAGCTCGCCAATGAAGACGAATACGACATGCGCATGGGCCTGCTCGAACAGGCGCTGGCGACATTGAACGAACGCGAGCAGCACATTCTCACCGAACGCCGCCTGAAGGACAATCCGGCGACGCTGGAAGAACTCAGCCAGGAATACGGCGTCTCCCGCGAGCGCGTGCGCCAGATCGAAGTGCGCGCGTTTGAAAAGCTGCAAAAAGCCATGAAGCGCATGGACAAGGATGCGCGCCAGCAGACGGCGGACGCGGCGAACGAACTACAGGGCGCGTAACGCGCGCCGCCGCGCCGCCGCGGCGATATAAAGACCGGCGAGCCCCAGAACGGCCAGGCGCCAGACCTGCCAGAGGCTCGCCTCCACCAGCGCCGAAACCAAAAACGCGCCGGCCGTGGCGGTGATCGCGGCTTTGTCGGCCCTGGAAAGACGCGCGGCCAGAAGCGCCTGCACCCCGCTGGCGATCATGCCGCAAAACGCCGCCGCGCCGACAAGCCCCATCTCGAGCCAGACCTGCAAAAACAGATTGTGCGGATGAACCGGCATCCATGACAGCGGCGCCGGCGCGCCCGGCACGTCGATGCGAAGCCCCATGTCGCGTATCGCCCGCGCGTAATCGAGGCCGCAGCCGAAAGGCAGACAGGCGACAGCCTCTTCTCCCGCAAGACGCCAGATCGCGACGCGATGCAGCCAGGAGGCCGGCAAGGCGCCGCCAAGATCGGCATAGACGCGTTCAAGGGGAATGAACGCCGCAAGCGGCGCAAGCAGCATCGCCGCGACAAACCCGGCGCCGAGCATCACGATCGTCCGGCGCGGCGCCGCCATCGCAATCAGGAAAACGCCCCCGCCCAGCATCAGCGCGGCGACATTGGAAAAGACGCCGAACCGCAACGCCGCCGCCAGCAGCCCCGCATAGACAAGCGCCACAAGCGCGCGGCTTGAGGCCGCCAGCCAGAGCAGCCGCAACAGGCCGAAGCTCAGCATGGTCATCACCGTCGCGCCGCGCGCCAATTCGGTCCAGTCGTTCGAGCGGCCGGGCGAAGCGTCGCCGGGCGGCGCCAGGGCGCGCAACGCGCCGCCGGTCGCAGCCTCAACAACCAGCAGCCCCAGCGCCGCCACGCCCGCCCAGACAAGAACGCGCGACAGACGCGATAGTGCCGATGACGAAAGCCGCGAGGTTTCCCAGACGACGGCGCCGCCGGCCAGCGCGGGCGTCATCACATAAAAGGCCAGCAACGGCCCGTCGGCGCGCGGCGCCCAAATCCCTGAAAGCGCCGCCCAGACGCAAAAGAAAACGAAAAACAGCCCCAGGCGGACAAGCGGTAAGGAAAGGTCCGGCTTCAGGAGAAAATAGGGAACGCCAGCACGCCAGATTTCGGCGCGGCTGGCGACGGCGAGCCCCATGGCGAGGAGAATCGGCGCGACGGCGCGATGAGAGAACACGACCGCAAAGGGCAGCAGGCCCGCCAGCACCATCATCGCCGTCAGGATCGCGCGGTCATGAATCCCCGGCGCCCGCCCGCCGGGCGCGGCAGGCTTATTTTCATTTTCTGTCGGCGAAGGCATCGGCGCCCCAAGCGGATTTGCAAAGAATCAGACCTTTGTGTCTATTCGATATCGCTCGCCAAGGGGAGGCTGCGGCCCTCGTGAAAATATTCGGCATCGGCCTCAACAAGACCGGCACGACGACGCTTGGCGAGGCGGGCAGGCTCTTCGGCTTGCGTACGAAAAGCTGGGACCGCGCCCTGTTTCACGAAACCATGGTGGAGGGCCGGCGCGAGAAACTGCGCGAGGCCGTCGACGCCTTCGATCTGTTTGACGACTTTCCCTACCCGCTTCTCTACGAGGAATTGGACGATACTTATCCGGGGTCGAAATTCGTCCTCACCCGGCGCATCACGCCCGAAGCCTGGCTTCGATCCCTCAAGGCCCATGCGATGCGCGCCAGCATTTCGACGCAGACGCACAAGATCGTCTACGGATTTCAGTTTCCTCATGGCCGCGAAGCCGCGTTTCTCGCGTACTATGATCGCCACCTCACGCAAGCGCGCGCCTATTTTGCGGACAGGCGAAACGATTTCATCGAAATCTGCTGGGAAGAGGAAAAAGACCTCGACCGGCTCGCGGCGTTTCTCGGCTGCGAGGCGTCGGGCGCGCCCGTCCCCCGCGCCAATGCAAGGGCGCGCAAAACCGTCAATCCGCTGCGCTACGCCTACAATGTGGGAAGACGCCTCGTGCAGAACCGCTCAGCGCCGTAAAAGCAAAAAGCCCCGCCATTATGCGTTCGGCGGCTCGCCTTCTTCCGGTATGTCGCGCTTCGGGCGCAAATGCGCCTGCTGTTCGATCTCGGAATCGATCTCGGCGCCCACGAGAAACACGAAAGCCGACACCCAGAACCACATCATCAACACGACGACGGCGCCGATGGAGCCGTAGGTTTCGTTGTAATTGGCGAAGTTCTGGACATAGACCGAGAACAGGACCGACGCGACGATCCACAGCACCACCGCCGCGCCGGCGCCAGGACTGATCCATTGCCATTGCGGGCTTTCGCGCGCCGGCGCGAATTTATAGAGCGCGGCGATGCCGAACCAGGCGCCCACAAACAGGATCGGCCAGCGAATGAAACCGATGATCGGCTCCAGCACCGAGCCGAGGCCCACAAAGCCCAGGATGATCGGCATGACCGCCACGGCGGCGAGCGCGGCGATGAAGCCCACCGCCACCGCCGCCGTCATCGCCAGCGCCTGCACATTGAATATGAGAATGTTGCGCGTCTCTTTTTCGTCATAGACGATGTTGAGCGCCTGCATGATCGATTTGAGGGCGCGCGACGCGCTGAAAATCGTGATGAAGAGAGAAAGCCCGAGCGCGGCGCCGACCGCGCGATCGTCGCTCGCCGCCACCTCTATGGCCTGCTCGCGAAGCGCCAGCACAACATCGCTCGGCAGGATCGGAGAGAAGCCGGAAATCTGCTGCGAAATGGTCAACGGGTCCGCGACGAGCCCCCAGATCGAAACCACCACGGCGATGCCGGGAAAGATCGCCAGAAGCGCATAGAAGGCGATGCCCGCCGCCGTCAACGCGAGGCGGTCATTGTTGACCTGGGCGAAAACCCGGCCCGGCAGGCGCATCCAGTGACGAAAAGTCAGCATCGCGTAAGCGGGCGGCCTCTTCCTGGCCGCGCTTGTCTCGCCGTCATGGGTCTCCCCTTTTTCCACGCGGGCCCTCCATCTATTGAAAACAATAGCGGGTGCGAAAAGGTTCGGGTCAGGCGGGCTCGTTTCCTTCGTCTTCCGCCCTATGGCCGTCCAGGCGCCGCCGGACGCGCTCTTCCTCCGCTTTAGAGGCTTCTTTCTCCGCTTTCGTGCGGCCGTGCTTCACGCGGTTTTGTTCGGCCTGTTTTTCCTTTTCGGCGCGGGCCTTCTTTTTGCGGAACGCATTGAGGTTGACGATGTCGGTCACAGCCCGATCTCCGCGCAGATCTTCTTGCCGAGCTGTTCCTTCAACTGCTTGCCGGAGACTTCCTCCACCGCATCCTTCGCCAGCTTGCCGAGCTGAAACGGTCCGTAGGCGGTGCGAATGAGCCGGTTCACCTGTAGATCGAGATGGCGCATGAGATTGCGCACCTCGCGGTTCTTGCCTTCATTGATGGAGAGCGTGATCCAGACATTGCCGCCTTGCGTCTGGTCGAGCGTCGCGCGCACGGGGCCGTATTGAACGCCGTCGATCTCGACACCGTCTTTCAAGGCATCGAGCTGGCCTTGCGTCACCCGGCCATAGGCGCGCACCCGGTAGCGCCGGGTCCAGCCCGTCGACGGCAGTTCGAGCCGCCGGGCGAGCGCGCCGGAATTGGTGAGCAGCAAAAGCCCCTCGGTCGTGAGGTCGAGACGGCCCACGGAAATCACCCGCGGCAGGCGGCCGGCCAGCGCCTCAAAAACCGTCCGGCGCCCTTGCGGGTCCTTATGGGTGGTCACAAGGCCGTCGGGCTTGTGATAGCGCCAGAGCCGCGGGGCGTCCGGCTTGCCGACCCGGGTGCCGTCAATGCGGATCTCCATGTCCGGGGTCACCTTAAAGGCCGGCGTCGTCAGGATCTTGCCGTCCACGGTGACGATCCCCTGCTCGATCAGCTTTTCGGCGTCCCGGCGCGAGGCGACGCCTGCGCGCGCCAGGAATTTCGCGATGCGCTCGCCTTCTCCTTCGAGTTTGGCGCCGCCGGACTTTTCCGGGCCGTCCTTTTCCGTCATCGTTAAGCAGTCCTTAAAACCATCGGCCTTTGATACCGGCCGCAGGCATGGGCGATAGCACAATGGACCTCAAAGAGGAAAAGGCGATTGGCGGCGATCCCGGCGCGCACTGGTATTATATCGCCAAGGGCCGGGCGCTGAAGGGGCTTCTGGGCCGCAAATCGGGCGCCACGATCCTCGATGTGGGCGCGGGCTCGGGCGTTTTCTCCAAAATGTTCGTGGCCGACGGCGTCGCCGACAGCGCCGTCTGCGTCGACCCCAATTACGCCGACGATTTTCTCGGCCGCCGGCGCACGGACAACATTTCCTTTGTGCGCGCCGTCGACAAGGTCGAGGCCGACACCGTCCTGATGATCGACGTCATCGAGCATGTGGACGACGATGTCGCCCTGATCCGCGACTACGCCGACAAGGCCGCGCCGGGCACGCGCTTCCTGATTTCGGTTCCCGCCTTCCAGTTTCTCTGGTCGTCCCATGACGAGTTTCTCGAGCACCGCCGCCGCTACACGCTGGCGAGCCTTGAGCGCGCTGTGGAAGAGGCTGGGCTCGCCCCCCTCAAAATGCGTTATTTCTTCGGGCTTCTCTTTCCCGCCGTCGCGGCCCTGCGCATGGCGGAAAAAAAGCCCGACGGCCCGCCCCAGGCGAGCCAGCTGAAGCCGGCGCCGGACTGGCTGAACAATGCGCTCATCGCCGTTCACGACGTTGAGCGCTACGCGCTGTTCCCCCTCAACCGGGTCGCTGGCGTCTCCGCTTTCTGTCTCGCCGAAAAGCCGGCCGAGCCCGTAACGCTGGCGCAACCGAAAGCGGCGGCGTAAAAGCCTTTCCCGTGAGCGACGACGAAACATTCATGGCCCGCGCCCTCGAAGAGGCGCGCCAGGCCGCGCGCGACGGCGAGGCGCCGATCGGGGCGGTGCTCGTCAACGCGGCGGGCGAAATCATCGCGGCGGCGGGCAATGCGCCCATCGCCATGCACGACCCCACGGGCCATGCGGAAATCCGGGCCCTGCGCAAGGCCGCGGCGCGGGTCAGCAATTACCGCCTGCCCGACACGACGCTCTATGTGACGCTCGAGCCCTGCGCCATGTGCGCCGGCGCGATCTCCATCGCCCGCGTCAAACGCCTCGTCATCGCCGCGAGCGACCCGAAGGGCGGCGCGGTCTGGCACGGTCCGAAATATTTCGAACAGCCCACCTGTCACTGGCGCCCCGAAATCGTCGAAGGCCCCTTCGGCGATGAATCGGGCGACATGCTGCGCGCCTTTTTCAGGGCGCGGCGCAAAAGCTAGCTCCTGATCTCGCCATAGAGCAGGCAATGGTCGGAGTGTTTGGCGATCCAGCTTTTCTTCGCGGCTGTCGTGGTCTTGTCGACCCAGCCCGAGACTTCGACTTCCGCGCCGCCGAACTTTTTGAATTTCAGATGATCGGCGGCGAGGACATGATCGAGATTTGACGGCGCCCAATTCGGCTTGCCGTTCCACCATGTCTCTTCATGGGTTTTCGGCAGGCGCCGCATCCCGTTGACGCTGGCGGTCAGGCGGTTGTCGATATAGTCGAGCTCTTTCGAGCCGTCGATGTCCATGTCGTTGTTGTAAGCCGCGCTCATGCCCATGGTGTTGAGATCCCCGAGCGCCACGAAGTTCGCCTTCTCGTCGTCACCGAGCGTGCTCTCTATCTTGCGTTTCAGGCTGCACACATGTTGCAGCATGTCGTCGCGCAGGCCCCAGTCTCGGGGATCAGCGAAACTTTTCAGATGCAGGAACAGGAAACTGTAAATCTCGTCGTTCTTGGTGATGGTGGCGAGCGCCCCGGGGCGCAAGGTCGGGGTTTTCGACTGCAACTCGTTGCGCTGGGTGACGAAGCTCGACAGATTGTTTCGAACCCCGACCAGAATTTCCACAACGCTTTCGCTTTCGGTGATGGAAATATTGTAGTTCGGCATCTTCGCCTGCATGGCGGAAAAGACGCTCTTTCCCTTCACTTCATAGATCGCAAAGACGTCGGGTTTCTTTTCCGCGATCGCCTCGACCACGAGATCGACGCGGGACTGGCTGTTGCTGAAATGCTCCACATTCCAGGACAGGAAAGACAGAATTTTGGCCATGATCGCTCTCCCCTTCGTTATGGCGAGAGCGACTATATCCCGTTCGCCGCGCGCCGCCATGGGCGCATTTTTTGCCGCAAGCGCCACTGCATTCGGCGCTTTTCTTTCCGCCGGCTTTTCCCCATGATGCGCGCCAATAAAGGAGCTCCCCGATGGAATTCGCCTATTCCGACCGCTGCAAGGACTATCTGAAACGCGTCACCGACTTCATGGACAAGCATGTCTATGAAGGGAACGAAATCTACGAAACTCAGCATGCGGAATTCGGCCCAGGCGAAGGCCGCTGGAAAATCCCACCGATCATCGATACGTTGAAGGACAAGGCGAAAGCGGAAGGGTTGTGGAATCTCTTCCACCCGGACACGAAATGGGGGCCCGGGCTTTCCAACGCCGACTATGCGCCGCTCGCCGAGCAGATGGGCCGCTGCCCCATCGCGCCGGAGGTGTTCAACTGCGCCGCGCCGGACACCGGCAATATGGAAGTCCTTATGAAATACGGCAGCCCGCAGCAGCAGGAAGAATGGCTGGTCCCGCTTCTCGACGGCAAGATCCGCTCCGCCTTCCTGATGACCGAACCCGCCGTCGCCTCTTCCGACGCCACCAATATCGAAACCGACATTACCCGCGACGGCGATGACTATGTCATCAACGGGCGCAAATGGTGGTCGTCGGGCGCGGGCGACCCGCGCTGCAAGATCTTCATCGTCATGGGCAAGACCGACAAGACCGCCGACCGCCATGTGCAGCAGTCGCAGATCCTCGTTCCCGCCGACGCGCCGGGCGTCAAGATCCTGCGCCATCTTGCCGTCTTCGGTTATGACGACGCGCCCCACGGCCATATGGAAGTCCAGCTCGACAATGTCCGCGTGCCGAAGGAAAATCTCATTCTCGGCGAGGGGCGCGGTTTTGAAATCGCGCAAGGCCGCCTCGGGCCGGGCCGCATCCATCACTGCATGCGCACCATCGGCGCGGCGGAAGTGGCGCTGGAAAAAATGGTGAAGCGCCTTTTGACGCGCGAGGCGTTCGGCAAGCCGATCTTCAAACATTCGATCTGGGAACAGCGGGTCGCCGAAGCGCGCATCGACATCGAGATGGCGCGGCTTCTGACCCTGAAAGCCGCCTGGATGATGGACACTGTGGGCAACAAGGCCGCGCAGCAGGAAATCGCCATGATCAAGGTCGCCGCCCCGCGCATGGCGCTGAAAGTCATCGACGACGCGATCCAGGCCCATGGCGGCGCCGGCGTCACCACAGACTTCGGCCTCGCGCAGATTTATGCCGGCATCCGCACCCTGCGCCTCGCCGACGGGCCCGACGAAGTTCACTGCCGCGCCATCTCGCGCATCGAATTCAAGAAACATTCGAACAAAGCGTAAGGCGGAACGGACGGCAGCGGCGATTGCGGCGCCCATAAAAAGCCGATAAGCCGCCCCGCATGTCATCCGCTTTTCGCAACCCTCTCGGCCGCCACACGTCCGGTCTGGCGCTCGCCGCCTTCGGGGCCGCGCTTTTCTCGCTGAAGGGCGTCGCGATGAAGGTCGCCTTCGGGCTCGGCGCCGGGGTCGAACAGATGATGACCCTGCGCATGGTCATCGCCCTGCCCTTCTTTCTCCTCATCGGCTGGCGGTCGGCGCGGCGGCGCGAGGAGAAACCCACAAAGCGGCTGATCGCAATCGCCGCCGCGCTTGGGATCCTCAGCTATTATGTCTGCACATGGCTCGATTTCACGGGGCTGAAATTCATCTCCGCGCAGCTCGAACGGCTGATCCTTTTTCTCTATCCGACCATTGTCGCGCTCTTCGCCTGGATCGCTTATGGCCACAAAGTCACATGGCGTCATGCGGTCGCGCTCGTCCTCTCCTATGGCGGGGTGACGCTGCTCGCCTTGCGGGAGTTCGGCGAAGCGGGCAGCGACGCCATGCTGGGCGCGGGCATCGTGTTCGCCACCGCCGTCCTCTTCGCCTTTTACGTGACGGCGAGCAAACCGGTGATCGGCAAACTCGGCTCGCCGCTCTTCATCAGTATCGCCATGAGCGCCGCCGCCGTGCCTATCGTCATTCACGCTTTCGCGATATCGGCCTTTGACGCTGCGCCGCTGACCCCGGCGATCCTCGCGACGGGGGTTTTCCTCGCCATTCCCTGCACCGTCTTCCCGGCGCTGATGATCGCGGAAGCCATCGCGCGGATCGGACCGGGCCTGACCAGCGCCACCGGCGGGATCGGGCCCGCCGCGACAGCGCTCGCCGCCGCGCTCATCCTCAACGAGCCCTTCGGCCTCACCCATGCGCTGGCCCTCGTCCTGACCGTCTCCGGCGTCATGCTGCTTTCCAACCCGAAAGCCAGCACGCGCGCCGCAAACGCTTCCTGACTGCGCTTCAGCGTAGGCTTTCCGGCGACGTGTGCTAAGAAACGACAAAAAGGGAGGCCTTCACATGACCATGCTCACCCCCGTCCTCGCGCTAATCGTCTGGACCATGATCATCTGGATCTGGATGTACGCGACCCGCATTCCCGCCATGCAGAAGGCGAAGATCCATCCGCAAAAAGCCATTCATCCGGGCTCTCTCAACACGCTGCCGTCGGAAGTCCGCGCCGTTTCCGACAATTACAACCACCTGCACGAACAGCCGACAATCTTCTATGCGCTGGCGATCTATTCCTTTCTCGTGGGCGTCGGCGACCCGTTGAATGTCTGGCTCGCCTGGGGCTATGTCGCGGCGCGGGTCGCCCATTCCCTCGTCCAGATCGTGCTGCGCCAGGTGGCCTTGCGGTTTTATCTTTTCGCCGCCGGCTCGCTCCTCCTGATGATCATCGCGGCGCGCAACCTCATCGCCCTCTTCGCGGTCTAGCCCGCCCGCCGTCTCGCCGGAACGCAACGCGCCCGGGGCGTGTTCGCAAGGACATGAGCGACCAGACCATCGTCACCGATCCCGATACCGGCGCGCCGCTGGAGACCCATCCCCATGCGGCGGCCCGGGCGCGTGTCGAGCGGCTGTCGCGCTTTCTCGACTCGCGGTTCAAACTGCCCATCCTCGGCTACCGCTTCGGCTGGGACAGCATCATCGGCCTCATTCCGGGCGTCGGCGACGCGGCCGGGGGCGCCCTGTCGGTCTACCTGATCTGGGAAGCCCATCGCGCCGGGGCCGGCCTCGGCCTGATGATCCGCATGATCTATAACGCCGTCATGGACATGATCCTCGGCGCCGTGCCGCTTTTCGGCGACATCTTCGACTTCGCCTTCAAGGCCAATCTCAGAAACGCTGAGCTGCTGCGAGAGCATTACGACAGGATCGAAGAGCGCCGCCAGCCACGGACGCGAACAGCCCCCTACTGATATTTTACCCAAAGGACGAACGCGCCTAGTCTTTCGCCCAGCGTGAAAGAGGGAGGGCGCGTTCCATGTTTGATTTCGACCCTACGGGCGGATGGCTGGTGCTGGCGGCGGTCGCCTTTGTCGCTTTCAGGATCGGGCGCATGAGCGCCGGCAAGAGCGAAAGCGCCGGCGAACGGGAAATGCGCCGGATGCAGGAGGAGCAGGCGGCCGAAGACACATTCGCGTCTCTGTCTCCGTCAGTTCAGGCCGATGTGGACCGGCTGCTCGCGGATAAGAAAGTCATCGACGCTGTTAAGGTCGTGCGCGAAAATACGGGCAAGGGCCTGAAAGAGTCGAAGGACGTCGTCGACCAGCGCCGCAAACAGTTCGCGAACTGACCGCCTGCTAGCGTGAAAGCTTAGGCGCTTGGCGTTTTTCCGGCTCTCGGCGATAATGACGCGCCGCGCCCGGCGGCTCCCGCAAAGGAAATTCCCATGATCACGCCTGCCTATATGAAATTGATGGCGGCCTATAATGAATGGCAGAACCACAGCCTTTACGCCGCCGCCTCTTCCTTGAGCGATGACGAACGCCGCAAGGACCGCGGGGCTTTCTTCGCCTCCATTCACGGCACGCTTTCCCACGTCCTGTGGGGCGACCGCGCCTGGCTCAGCCGCTTTACGGATTCCCCGGCGCCGGACGAGGCCATCGGCGAATCCGCCTCGATGATCGACGACTGGGAAATCCTGCGCGCCGAACGCGACAAGACCGACGCGCAGATCCTCGCCTGGGCCGACGCCGTGAGCGGAGGCTGGCTCGAACAGGATCTCACCTGGGTTTCAGCCGCGGCAAAGCGCGAGTTCACCATGCCGCGCTGGATGCTGGTGACCCATTTCTTCAATCACCAGACCCACCACCGGGGACAGGTGCACGCCATGCTGACCGCCGCCGGCGCGAAGCCCGACGATACGGACATTCCCTTCATGCCCGATATCGAGAGCGTTCTTTAGTCCCGCGTAATCAGCCAAAGCCGCAGGCCGAGAAACACCGCCGCCGCCACAAGGCTCGCCAGAAGCCCCCACCACACGCCGATCGCGGCGAGCGGCGTGGCGAGCCCCAGCCCGGCGGCGATGGGAAAGCCGATCATCCAGTAGCTGACGCCGGTCAGAATCATCGGCACACGGACATCCTTGAGGCCGCGCAACGCCTGCCCTGCCGAAACCTGCGTTGCATCAAAGAGCGCGAAGGCCGCAGCGATGGGCAGGAAAGAGGCGACCAGCTCCAGGACAGCGGCGTTGTCATCGCCCGGCTCCAGATAGAACCCGGCGATCTCCATGGGCCAGAGCATCACCGGCACGGCGACCAGCATGATCGCGCCGATGCTGCACAAAATCGCCATGGCCGCAGCGCGGCGCACGCCCGGCTTGTTCTTCGCGCCCTGCATCAAGCCAACGCGCACCCCGCCCGCCATGGAGATCCCGAGCGGCATCATGAAGGCGAGCGCGGCGACATTGAGCGCCACCTGATAGGCCGCCATTTCATTGACGCCGATACGCCCCATGAGAAAGACCGCGGCGTTGAACAGCAACACTTCGAACCCGATGGTGATGGTGATGGGCCAGCCGAGGCGCGCGACTTCGAAAAAGCGCGGCCAGTCCGAACGCTGGAAATTGTGAAACAGCTCGAAACGCTTCGCGCGCTTTTCCCAGAAGATATAGGCGACGAGCGCGAAGAAGCCGATGGCGTGGGACAGCGACGAGGCGAGCCCCGCCCCCACAAGCTCAAGCCGGGGGAACCCCCAATTGCCATAGATCAGCAAATAATTGAGGAACGCATTCACCGCCGTCGTCAGAACGATGATGTAAAGCGGCGCCCGCGCGCGCTCGATGGCGGCGAGAAAATTTCTCAGCACGATGACGCCGAGCGCGAAAGGAAGCCCCGGCACGAGCGCCAGCACATAAGGTTCGGCGAGGGCGGCGACCTGCGGCGGCTGGCCGGTCAGGAGCGCGAATTCCTCCGAGAACAGATAAACCACCGACAGCACCGGCGCGCCGATGCCGACCAGCCACAGCCCCATGCGCACCGAGCGGCGCACGTCGCGCACATCGTCGGCGTCGGCGCCCAGCGCCTGCGAAACCATGGGCGAGACCGCCATGGCCGGCCCCATGCCGGCGACATAAAGCAGGTAGAACATGACGAGGCCAAGGGCGCCCGCCGCGAGCGGTTCGGGGCCGAGCTGGCCGATCATCACGACGTCAACGGTGTTGATGGAAAACTGCACGACCTGCGTCAGGCCCATCGGCAAGCCGATGGCCATCAGCGCGAAAAACTCGCGCCGCCAGGCCCCTTGCGGCGGGGCCGGCGCCAATGCCTCATTCATCGTCATGGTTTGCAACACTCAGCGCGTCGGGGGGCGCGCTCGAGCCGTCTTTAGCGGGTCCGGCCAAGGGGAGAAAGACACGGCGGAGCACTTCGCCGTGAGGGTTGCAAAAAGGTCACCCCTTCAAGAAGGGCGCGATGATTTTCGCGCCGTCGCGATTGGCGCCGAGCATCGCGAAATGGCCTTCGCTCAGGATGGTTTGCGCAGAGGCAAGCGTCGCATAGGCGCTCCAGGCGAGCCCGCCGCCAATGGAAAGGCGCGCCGCCCCCGCCTCAGCGAAGTCCTCCACCGAATGCTGCGCCAGCGACCCGAGAATGAGCACATTCACGGGCTTTGAAACGCCCTTGCAGACAGCGCGCACGGCGCCGAGGTCCGGAAGCCCCGGCGCAAACAGAACATCCGCGCCCGCCTCCGCAAAAGCGTTGAGGCGCGCGATCACCCTGTCGATCTCGCCAAGGCCGTAAAGAAACGCTTCGGCGCGGGCGGTGAGAACGAAATCGCGTCCGGCTTTGTTGCGCGCCTCGACAGCAGCTTCGATACGCGCGGCGGCGCGCGCTTCGTCCTCGATGACCGGCTTTGCCTTGTCGCCGGTGGAGTCCTCGATAGATCCGCCGGCAAGACCGGTCGCGCAAGCGAGACGGATGGTTTCGGCGGCGTCTTCAGGGTCAGGGCCGAACCCGTTTTCAAGATCGGCGCTCACCGGTACAGCAACAGCGTCCGCGATCGCCGCGCCATGCGTGATCGCTTCCTCGCGCGTAACGCCGTAATCGCGCCGCCCGAGAGTCATGGCGAACCCGGAACTGGTCGTCGCCAGCGCCTTGAAGCCGAGCCCTTCGAGGATGCGCGCCGACCCGGCGTCCCAGGGGTTCGGCATTACGAAAGGCGCGCCCGGCTGATGAAGGGCGCGAAAGGCGCCGGATTGAGGGTCGGTCATTATTGGCCTCCGCTGAACAGGATCGACTCTGTCATGCTTTTCGCTTAGGCGCTTGTCAGGCGCGCCGCCGCCCGTTTCTTGCGGTCCCCCAAGGCGGATTTCCGCTTCAAATCGGCGTGATGCGGCGCTTTTTTCCGGAGGGGATTGGAATTTTTAACAGCCATAAGATAGATTTAGGCTGTGTAATACATGAAAAAGTCTGCGCGCCCATTGGTTTAGGGGTTATTTTTCTAACCAATACAACGCGTTAGACTACGTTGCGTCGCCGAAAGAAATCGCAATTCTCGGCGACGGAACGTAAAGCTTCATACGTTACTATCTTTAAGGCCTGTCGCCGCCGGCGGCAGGAAGTCGGTCGGAAGGCGGCCGGTTGGGAGTAGTTCAGACATGAAAAGGCCTGGCACGCTTGTTACAGGCGCCCTTGTGGGCCTTGTTATCGGCGCGGCGGCGACGGCGGTCGTCCTGACCACGCGCGGGCCCGCCCCGGACGCTTCACTAGCCGGACGCGGACCAGGACCGGGCGGCGGCGGCCCGGGCGGCGGACGCGGCGGCTTCATGCCGGCCGTCAATCTGGTCGCGGCCGAGGAAGCATCCGTCGGACGGACCCTCAATGTCATCGGCGAAGGCCGCGCGCTGAAAAGCGTCGCGCTGACCTCCGAAGCGACCGGCATCGTCGCGGAGGTGAATATCGCGCCCGGCGAAAAAGTCTCCGAGGGCGATGTGCTCTTGCGGCTCGACGATCAGCAGCAACGCATCGCGCTGGAACGCGCCCGGGCGCAATATCCAATCGCCAAGGAAAACGCCGACCGTTATGCGGATCTGAAAGAGACCGAAGCCGCCTCTGCCCTGGAGGCCGAGGCCGCCTATAACGAATACAAGACCACCGAAGCGGACCTCCTCGCCGCCCAATACGCGGTGCAACAGCGCACCATCCGCGCGCCCTTCGACGGCGTCATCGGCCTTACCGAAATCGAGCCGGGCGATTATCTGCGCGCCGGCGATCAGGTCACCACCCTCGACGACACGTCTTCCATCGTTGTCGAATTCGCCGTCCCGCAGGAAGCGGCCCGCGCCGTCGACATCGGCCAGACGGTGTCTGCGCAGCTCGCCTCCGGCGGCGAAACCTATGACGGCCGCGTCACCGCCATCGACAGCCGCGTCGACCCTGAAACGCGCACCCTGAAGATCGAGGCGACCTTCGAGAACGAAGACGCCGCCATGCTGCCGGGCGCAGTGTTCGCGATCAGCACCACAAGCAAGGGCGAACCCGCCGTTTCCGTGCCGGGCCTCGCGCTGCAATGGGATCGCGCGGGCCCCTTTGTCTGGAAGCGCGGAGAAGACGGCCGCGCCGAACGCGCGTCCGTCTCCATTCTTCAGCGCACCGACGACATCGTGCTCGTCAGGGGCGAGGTGAAAACCGGCGACATGATCGTCTTTGAAGGCTCTGACAGGGTGCGCGCCGGCTTTGCGCTGCCGGCCCCGCCCGCACGGGAAAAACCCGGCCAAAGCACGTCCGCGCTCGGCTCCGGCGGCGCGAGCGCGTCGGCCGGCGGCGGCGGCAAGTGACCGCCGCATGAGCACCAAGCCCCCCGCCGATCCCGCCAAAAGCGCCGGTTTTGTCGGCACCTTCATTCAACGCCCGATCCTCGCCGCCGTGATCAACATGCTGGTGCTGATCGCCGGCCTCGCGGCGCTGAACGGCGTCGAAGTGCGCGAATTGCCCGATGTGGACCGGCCCGTCGTCTCCATCCGCGCGAACTATCCGGGCGCCACGCCGGAATCCATCGACGCGGAAGTGACGGCCATTCTCGAAGGCGCCGTTTCCCAGGTCGACGGCGTGCAGTCGATTTCCTCCTCGTCGAGTTTCGCGCGCAGCCGCATCACTGCCGAGTTCGCCTCCAATGTGGACATCAATGTCGCCGCCACGGATGTGAAGAACGCCGTGTCGGGGATCACCGATGAACTGCCCGAAGACGTGGAAGACCCGCAGGTCGTCAAGGCCGACACCGATTCCTCGCCGATCATGCGTCTGTCCGTCGCCGCCGAAAACATGGATCCGGGCGATCTCGCCGATCTTGTGGACGACGTGATCGTCCCGCGCCTGCAGGGCGTTCAGGGCGTCGCTCAGGCTGACGCCTATGGCGTCAAGAACCGGCTTATCCGCGTGCGGGTGATGCCGGTCTCGCTCGCCGCGCGCGGCTTTACGGTGGTGGATGTCTCGAACGTCTTGCGCAACGCCACCTTGAGCGCGCCCAGCGGCCGCTTGCGCAACGACACCCAGCAATTGCTCATTCGCGCCGAGTCCTCCGCCAGAACCCCCGAACAGGTGGGCGATCTGCGCCTCGACGACGAAACCCGCCTGTCCGACGTCGCCATTGTCGAATGGGGCTATGAAGACGAAACCACAACAGCGCGCGTCAATGGCGCGGCGGGCATCGGCATCGGCATCGTGCGCCAGGCGCAGTCCAATACGGTCAAGGTTTCTCAGGACATTCAGGCCGCCGTGGCGGAACTGAACCGCTCGCTGCCGCCGAATGTCAAGGTCATCGTCACGGTCGACGATTCCGTCTTCATCAATGCGGCGATCGAAGAAGTGTTCCGCAGCCTGCTGCTCGCCACCGGGATCGTCGTTCTCGTGATTTTCCTGTTCCTGCGGTCTCTGCGCGCGACCCTGATCCCGGCCGTGACCATTCCTGTGTCGCTGCTCGGCACCATCGCGGCCCTGTGGCTTGCGGGTTTTTCCATCAACATCATCACGCTGCTCGCCCTCGTCATGGCCACCGGTCTGGTTGTCGACGACGCGATCGTGGTTACCGAGAACATTCAGCGCTGGCGCGCCATGGGCGCGGGCAAGCGCGCCGCCGCCGTGCTCGGCACGCGCGAGATCATCTTCGCCGTGCTCGCCACCACCGCGACCCTGGTCGCCGTCTTCATCCCGATCTCCTTCCTGCCGGGTCAGGCGGGCAAGCTGTTTTCGGAATTCGGCTTTGTCCTCGCTTTCGCGGTGATGGTGTCGTCCTTCGTCGCCCTGACCTTGTGCCCGGTGCTGACGGTGCGGCTCGGACGCGAGTTCCGCGAAGAGATGGCGTTCGTGGACACCGACGATCCGAAGCAGCGGTCGAAAAAACCCGAAGGCCCGCTCGCCGCGATTTACGGGCCGGCAATCCGCTTTTGTCTCAACCGCCCCGTCATCCCGGCTATTTTGTCGGTGATATTCGCCGCCGGCGCCTACACGGCGTTCAACCTGACGCCGCGCGAGTTGACGCCGGAAGAAGACCGCGGCCGCATCTTCATGTTCATCCGCGCCCAGGAAGGCGCGAGCTTCAACTATCTCGACTCCAAGGCGCTCGAGATCGAAAGACGGCTCAGTCATTATGTGGAAGACGGCGACGCGCCCTTCATGGTGACCATGAACGGCGTGCGGGGCGGCAACGCCTCGTTCCTGTTGCTTCGCCTCAAAGACTGGTCGGAGCGCGACAAGACGCAACAGGAGTATGAAGCCGAAATTCGCGGCCTTGTGGCGGACATTCCCGGCGTCTCGGCCTTTCTGAGCGGCGGCAATTCGCTCAATATCCGCGGCGGCGGCGAGGGCCTGCAATTCGCCGTCACCGGCGACAATTACGAGGCCGCGGGCGACACCGCTGAAGCGCTCGTCACCCGCCTTCAGGAAAGCCCGCTCTTTTCCGACGCGCGGCTCGACTACCAGACCTCGCAGCCGCAGGTCTCCATCGACGTCGACCGCGAAGCGGCGGCGGCGCTCGGCGTGCCCGTCAATGTCGTCACGACGACCGTACAGGCCATGGCCGACGAGTTTCGCGCCACGCAAGTCTTTATCGGCGACGACGCCGTCGACATCGTGGTGTCGTCCGGCGGCGACCCGGTGAACGATCCCATCGATCTCGCCAATCTTTACGTGCGCACCGCGAGCGGCGATTTCGTGCCCCTGTCTTCGGTCGCCACCATCCGCGAAGAGGCGGTGTCCGCCAATCTCTCGCGCGAACAGCGCCGCCGCGCCGTGCCGATTTCCGCCAATCTCGCGGAAGGCGTGCGCATCGGCGAAGCGATCCGCGAATTGCGGCAGGTTTCGCCGGAGGTTTTGACCGGCTCGCAGTCGATCACGCTTCTGGGCGAAGCGAAAATCCTGCAAGAGTCGAACCGGACGACGCTTCTGGTCTTCGGCTTCGCGGCGATGATCGTCTTCCTCGTGCTGGCCGCGCAATTCGAAAGTTTCGTCAGCTCCCTGATCATCATGGTGACCGTGCCGTTCGGGCTCGCGGCGGCGGTTTACGCCATTCTCCTGACCGGCGGGTCGATCAACTATTTCAGCCAGATCGGCCTCGTTCTCCTGATCGGCATCATGGCCAAGAACGGCATTCTCATCGTCGAATTCGCCAACCAGCTGCGCGACCGGGGCGAGGATATCCGCGACGCCATCGAACATGCGGCGATGACGCGCCTGCGCCCCGTTCTCATGACCGCCATGTCGACGCTGCTCGCCAGCCTGCCGCTGATCCTTGCCGGCGGCGCCGGGTCGGAAGCGCGAGCGGCGCTGGGCTGGGTGATTTTCGGCGGCCTCGGCTTCGCGACGGTCTTCACGCTGTTCCTGACGCCGGTTTCCTTCCTGCTGTTCGCCCGGCTCTCGAAGCCGCGCGCGGCGGAAGGCGCAAAAGTCGAGGAAGAACTGGCGAAAGCCTCCGTCCTGCGCTAGCGGATAGGGATCGTCCATTTCAGGAACGGAAGATTCCATGCGCGTCATCGGCGGCAGCTTCAGCGGCAGACGGCTTGTCGCGCCGAAAGGCTTGACGGCGCGCCCCACCACGGACCGCACCCGCGAGTCCCTATTCAATATCCTGAGCGCCCGCGAGGATGTCGAATTCGACGGCGCGCGCATTATCGATCTTTTCGCGGGGTCCGGCGCGCTCGGGTTCGAGGCGATGTCGCGCGGCGGCGCATGGTGTCTTTTCGTGGAGACGGACGCCGGCGCGCGCGGCGCCATTCGCGACAACGCCGAAGCCCTCTCCCTGTTCGGCGTCACGCGCATCCACCGGCGTTCGGCGACGGATCTCGGCCCCAAACCCGCCGGCGTCGGCCCGCAATTCACCCTCGCCTTTCTCGACCCGCCCTATCGCAAGGCGCTGTGCGAGCCGGCCCTGAAAGCGCTCCATGACGGCGCCTGGCTAGCGCCCGGCGCGGTCGCGGTCGTGGAACAGGCCAAAGACGAAACCCCGGCGGCGGCGGAAGGCTTTACGGAAGAGGACCGCCGGATTTACGGGGACACGCAGATCGGCATTTACCGCTATACGGGGTAATGCGCGGGTGAAAAGCGGCTTTGCTTCAACCCTTTAGAAAACAAAGCCCAACAAAAGCGTGCGTTAACCACGTCTTTTTCTCGGTTAAGCCCGGTTTAACTTCAGATGCTTACAGTCGAAACGGTTGCGTGATTTAGGGGACCTCCATGTTCACGATTTTCGACGTTTATTCGCTGGTGCTCTTGCTGGTTTCCATGGGCCTGTTCGTCAAACGCTACATGACGCAGGACCCGCCGGTTTATCCGTATCTCATCATCGCGTGCACCTGCCTCGTCGCAAACTGGCTGGGGGAAGCGGGCGGCGGCATCTTCGCCCTCGTTCTGCTTGTGGCCGCGTCCTTTTCCGTCCTCGGCTGCCTTCTCTATCCGAGCTGGCGCACCATGAATTCCGGCGATCCCAAGAAAGCCGACGCCAAGCACAGCGAAAACACCGCCAGCTAATCCCTTTACGAAGCCGCTCGCGAGCCTTATCTGTAGCGGGCTGCCCGGCCCGTCTGGACGACATTCCCCGGGGCCTTATCTCATAGAATGGGAGCTGCCTCTGACTGGGACCCTTGGTCCCTATTACCGCGGCGCCCACCTGGTCCTTTGGGTCCAGGGCGAATAAAAGTCCGACGGCCAGGGCGGCTCCTTATTGAAGACCCCGTTTTGAAGAAAAAAGCGGAGAGCCGCTTTCATGCTGCCGCCCATCGCCGCCTTTCCCTCCCCGAAAAAGATTCTGCGCGAACGCATGAAGGGCGAGCGGCGCGCCGCAGCGAAAGCCCGTCCCGACGCCGGCGTTCATGCCGCTGCGAATTTCATGAGCGCCATCGAGCGCCCGCAAGGCGCGGTCGTTTCCGTCTATTTCCCGATGCGCGAAGAACTCGACACCGAGCCGCTTGTGGCCGCCCTCATCGAGGAGGGGACGCAGGTCGCGCTGCCCATCGTCGAGAAGAAAAAGGCGCCCCTCGTCTTCCGCGCCTATGAGCCCGGCGACGATCTCGTGGACGGCTCCTATGGGGAGCTTGTGCCGGCGGAGACGGCGCCCGCGCTGACCCCGACCATTCTCGTCATCCCGCTGCTCGCCTTCACGCCCGAAGGCGGACGGCTCGGCTATGGCGGCGGCTATTACGACCGCACGCTTGAAAAACTGCGCGAGACGGGCGCGCCGCTGGCTGTCGGCTACGCCTTCGGCGCCCAGGAAGTTGACGCGCTGCCGCTCTCGCCCCTAGATCAGCCGCTGGACTGGATCGTCACCGAGCGCGGCGCGACCCGGTGTTCGGGTTAAGGACGGGAAGAGGCGCGTTTTGCGGATTGCGGTTTTCGGCGACATCATGGGCAGGAGCGGGCGCAATGCGCTGCTCGACCGGCTGCCGGGCCTGAAGAAGAAACTCAGCCTCGATTTCATCGTCGTGAATGTGGAGAACGCGGCGGGCGGTTTCGGCGTCACCGGCGACATCGCCGACGCGGTGCTGGAAGCCGGCGCCGACGTGATGACCACCGGCAACCACGCCTATGACCAGCGCGAAGAGATCGACATTTTCGACCGCGAGGACCGGCTGTTGCGCCCGGTGAACTTTCCGCCGTCCAATCCCGGACGCGGCAGCGGCGTCTTTGAAGCGAAGAACGGCGCCAGCGTTCTTGTCGTCCATGCCCAGGGCCAGATCGGCATGCACCCTTGCGACGATCCCTTCGCCGCGGTCGAGCGTGAAATCACCGGCGCCGTGCTCGGCAAGGACATCGATGCGATCGTCGTCGACTTTCACGCCGAGGCGACATCCGAAAAATGCGCCATGGGTCATTTCCTTGACGGGCGCGCCAGCCTGGTGGTGGGCACCCACACCCATATTCCGACGGCGGACGATCAGATCCTGCCGCGCGGCACCGGCTACATCACCGATCTCGGCATGTGCGGCGATTATGACAGCGTCATCGGTATGGAGAAGTCGGAGCCCCTGCGCCGCTTCACCACGAAAATGAACAGCGGGCGCTTTGCGCCGGCGAACGGTCCGGCGACGATCTGCGGCGTGATGATCGAAACCGATCCGGCGACGGGACTTGCGAAAACCATCGACCCGATCCGCGTCGACGGGCGCCTGCGCCGGGCGATGCCGGATTGATGCGGCTTTACGCCGTCCCTGCAAAGACAACGTTCCACAGAACCAGCATCAGCGCGCAAAAGGCGAGCGCCAGCGCAAAGAACGTGTGATGGACCTGGCGCCACATGCGCCAGCCGGACCCGAACCAGACCGGCCACAGGCTGACCAGCCCGGCGGCGGCCGCGGCCACAACGCCGAGCCCCGCAATGCGCACCGCCACCACCGCCGCAGGCGGATAGGCCTGCATCATCGCGGCGTCGGCGTTCATCAGCACCGCCATGGTCCAGCCCAGCGCCCCGGCGAAGGCGAAGACCAGCGCCGCGGCGACAAGGGCGCCGATGCTGAGCATGAGCCCCGGTGCGTTCGCGACGCGCACCCGGCCCTGACGGCGCCAGGCGCCGATAATCGTCGTGAGGCTGAAGAGGACCGCCAGACCGAGTGCGAGATTCAGATAGACGGGGTTGGTCCCGAAGCCGACGCGCTCATAGGAGTGAACGCCGGAGCCGTCCGTGAAATGGGTGATGCGCCCGCTCTCATCGCGCCCGAAGACCAGACGCGCGCCATGGCGGTTTTCGAAACTGTCCGATGCGCCGGGGACCGGCCGGTAATGAGACGCTTCGCCGGCGGCGGTCAGCGTCAGCCCGCCTTTCGCGGGCGCCACCGCGGCAGTGCTGCTCGCCGCGAAGAGTTTTTCAAACGTCGTAAAAGAGCGGCGGTTGGAGAGATAGGCGCCGGCGAATTCCGCCGCCGCCTGATCAGAGCCGAACTCGCCGCCGGGACCGTCTACAGGCCGATCGAGAAGATGATCGATCACCAGCCAGGGAAGATCGCCCACCAGCCCCCGGTCGGTGCTGGCGCTTTGCGACACGAAAACCCCGACCCCGAGCTCGGGCACCATAGTCATGTCCGTGTAATAGGCGGCGGTCGCGCCGCCATGACCAAAGGTCTCGAGGCCGCGATAATGCCGGTTCATGAAGCCATGGGCGAGATCGGCGCCCGCAGGCCGATCTTCGAAGGCGCGCGACCACATGAGTTCATGCGTTGCGCCGCGCATCAGCCGCACGCCGTCATGTTCGCCGCGGCCGAGATGGACGAGCATCCATTGCGCCATGTCGTTCGCCGTGGAGGCCATGGCCCCCGCCGGGGCGTACGGCCCGATCTCCATATAATCCGCCGCTTCATAGGCGCCCGCCGACAAGGCATAGCCCTTGGCGAGCGCGGCCCGGTCCGCTTCATCCATCAGCGCCGGCGCCTTCAACGTGGTGTGGGTCATGGCGAGCGGCGTCAGGATTTCGTCTTCGAGAAACTGCTCATAGGAAACGCCCGACACGTCCTCGATGATTTTCGCAGCCAGCGCCGAGCCCCAATTCGAATAAGAGGTGCGCGCGCCCGGCGGATAAACCCGCGCCGGGATGTGTTCAGCCAGCACTTGCGTCAGGCTGCGCTCATCCGCATCGCTGACCGTGAAGACTTTGAGCGTGTCCTCGAAACCGGCGCGATGCGCCATCAGATCGTTCATGGTCACCGGCGCATCGAAAGCGTCGGGAATCTGCATGCCCTTGAGATAGCGGTTCACGTCTTCGTCGAGATCGATAAGCCCGCGCTCGGAGAGCATCATCACCGACGTCCAGACAAATGTCTTCGAGACCGAGCCGATGCGGAACAGGGAGTCGGTTCCGCTCGCCGCGACGCCCGCTTCCATGTCGGCCTCGCCATAGGCTTTCGCGAAAAGGATGCGCCCGTTCCGGACAACGCTGACCGCGACCGCCGGGGCGTCATGCTCGCGCCGATGGGCGGCGACGACGCCGTCCACATAGCCTTCAAGCACCGCCTCTTCGCGGGTCGGCTCGAAAGGCATAAGCTCGACCGTGGAAACAGAAGTCGACGGCGCCGCGTCGGGCGGCTCGATGTCCTGCGCCATGACCGATCCGGCCAGAGTGAAGAGGGCGGCGAAGAACGCGACAGGCAAGGAAAGGCGCATTGTTTTCTCCCTTAGGCGTTTGAGCCTAACAGACAATGCGCCTTTTCCCCAAGTATTAGAGCAACGCTCTATGCGCGGTTGTCGAGCTGCCCGCGCACCGAACGGCGCCCGAGTTGAGTGATCCGGTAAGGACCGCCATTGGAGGAGGCGATAAGACGCCGCCGCCTCAGCTTTGCAAAAATGTCGAGGGTGCAGTCCGCCAGAGTCCAGCCTTCGGGACTGGCGCAATTGATCTCGACGATTTTTCCCTTGCCGTCTTTTTCAAAGAGGATCGCCCCGCCGCGCGCGAGGACGTGGAGCGTTCTCTGCTCCGCTTTCGAAATGTTCATGGATAGAAAGTCCGAGTAAAAAGCCAAACCGGACGCAACAAGGAAGACGCACGGCATGCGCCGGCGTTCTTTCAGGATGCGCCGTTAAAACGGTCTAGCGGGTGACAAGCTCGGACATAGTTTCTCCAGAAGGCGCATTCTTAAGCCCCGGCGCCGCGCCGGGCAAGCCCTCATTCCAGTCGTTTGGCCGCGTTGTCCGACCCTTTCATAGGGCTTACGCTTCTCCCCGCATCTGAAGAGGAGGCCCTCTATGACCGACACGCCGCGCGGACCCTTATCGGGCGTTCGTATTCTCGACCTGACGCGCGTTCTCGCCGGGCCTTACTGCACCACGCTTTTATGGGAGCTCGGCGCCGATGTCCTGAAAGTCGAGATGCCCGGCCATGGCGACGACACCCGCGCCTTTCCGCCGTTCCAAAACGGCGAAAGCGTTTATTTCGCCAGCATCAATCGCGGCAAACGCTCCCTCGCCCTCGATCTGAAAAACGAGGAAGACCGCAAGACCTTCGAAGCGCTGCTGGAACGCTCGGACGTGCTGGTGGAGAATTTCCGCCCCGGCACCATGGAGCGCCTCGGCTACGGCTATGAGGCGGTGAAGGAAAAATTTCCCGACGTCATTTACGCGGCGATTTCAGGCTTCGGCGACACCGGCCCCTATCGCGACCTCCCCGCCTATGACCTCATCGTGCAGGCGCTGGGCGGCATGATCTCCATCAACGGGCCGGAAGGCTCGAGCGGTTACCGCCTCGGTATTTCGCTGGGCGATCTCGCAGCCGGGACCTTTGCGGCGCTGGCGATCTCATCGGCGCTTTACGAACGCCGCGCTTCCGGCGAGGGCCGTTACATCGACATCGCCATGCTCGACGTGCAGACCATGCTCCTTGAAAGCGCGCTGGTGCGCCAGTTCGCCACCGGCGAAACGCAAGGCCCCACGGGCTCGCGCCATCCGGTGATCACGCCTTTCGACGTCTTTCAGGCGAAAGACGGCCCCATCGCCGTCGCCTGCGCCAATGATCACCTTTTCAACGAGCTTTGCGACGCCATCGGCGCGCCCGATCTGAAAGGCGATCCGCATTACGAAACGCTGTTCGCGCGCTACGCCAATCAGCCGGCGCTGAAAGCCGAACTTGAAAAAGTTCTCGCCGCCGACACGGTCGCCGGCTGGGTCGAAAAACTGCGCCCGCTCGGCATTCCCGTAGCGCCGGTTCATTCCATGGCCGAAGTGATCAACGATCCGCAATTGAAAGCGCGCAATATGTTCGTCGAAGTCGACGACGCGGAAATGGGCAAGCTCAACATGGCGGGCAGCGCATTCAAGATTTCCGGCTATGCGCAATCGCCGACGCGCCCGCCCGCGCCCAATCTCGATGAAGCGCGCGCCGACGTCATGAAAGAGCTTTCCCGCCCTCATGAAGAAAAACGCAAACGCGTAAAACAGCCGCCCAAACCCCAACTCTGGTAAGCTTCATTCGGCAAAGGCGCATCGAGCGCGCCTCATGTGGAAAGATCGCCGTCGCGGCTCCGTGAATGTCATGGAGCCGTTATCTTTCTGAGACATTCATGTCAGAAAATCGCCCTACGGTCCGCCGCATCATCCGGGTAAGGATGATCAAGGCGCGGCGGTTGCGTTCAAACCTTCGCGCGTGAAGCACATCGTTCGCCCCGGCAAGGGAGAGCGATTTCCCATTCGTCCTGACCCAGGGGCGGCGCGTAAGGACGTATTTGAAAAGCGAACGCCGGCGCGGCTCTCGTCACGATCTTTTATGCGCGGCAGTCCCTGCACATTCAAAGCTGAGGAATCCGCTGATGTCGCAATCAAACAGTGAATCGCCAACCGTCGACCGTCGTAATCTCCTGAAAGGCGCGTCCGCCGCCGGCGCCGCCGGTCTCGCCTTTTCGGCGCTGTCTTCCGCCAGCGCCCATGGCCGCAGAGGCCGCCGCTGGGACTTCTCGCCGGATTACGGCCCGCTCGAGCCGAAAGAAGATCTCGTCACCGGGCTGAAACTGCTCTCGCTGCCGAAGGGCTTTGAATACATGTCTTTCGGCTGGACCGGCCAGATCATGGATGACGGCCGCCCGACCCCGACCGACCATGACGGCATGGCGGTCTGCGCGCAGTTCGGCCATCACATCGCGCTGGTGCGCAACCACGAACTCTCGACCGGCGAAAGCAATCAGTGCCTCGTGCCCGGCGGCATGTACAATCCGAACGAATATGGCGGCACGACGAACCTCGTCTTCGACCTTCGCCGCGGCCGCTTCGTGCGCCACTACACCAGCCTCGGCGGCACCATCCGCAATTGCGCGGGCGGCCCGACGCCGTGGAACTCCTGGATCTCCTGCGAGGAAACTTTCCATAGCTGGGACAACCGCGCGGACGGGTTCAATCACGGCTATGTCTTCGACGTGCCGGCTTTCGGAACCTCCACCGGCCAGCCGGTCAAGGCCGCCGGCCGCTTCTCGCACGAGGCTGTCGCCGTCGACCCGTGGACGGGCGTCGTTTACGAGACCGAAGATGCGGGCACATCCGCTTTCTACAAATATGTGCAGCCGGGCGCCCATGACGCCTCCTGCGGCTGGGGCCGCGGTCGCGGCTACGGTCATGATCATGGCCGCGGACATGGTTACGGCCATGGCGGTTTCGGCTGGGGCGGCTGGCGCCAGCGCGGCCCCTTGCGCGACGGCGGCGAGCTGTTCGCGATGGTCGTTGAAGGCGAGTCCCGCAAGGATCTCAGCCTCGGCTACACGCCGGGCGATACGTTCAAGGTGAGCTGGCAGAAAGTCGAAGACCCCGAAGGCAAGGAAGGCCGGGCCTTCGATTCGGCGCCGGATGCGGCGATCTTCTCTCGCGGCGAAGGCTGCTGGGAAGACGGCGGCAAGATCTACTTCATCTCCACCGACGGCGGCGCCGCCGGTCTCGGCCAGGTCTGGGTCTACGACCCGCGCAAGGAAACCGTCACCCTCGTTTATGAATCGGCGAACGCCGATGACGTGGACGGGCCCGACAATATCGCGGTGTCGCCGCGCGGGGGCATCATCCTGTGCGAGGACGGCGGCTCCAATCCGAAACGCCTCATCGGCCTGACGACGGAGGGCGACATCTTCCCCTTCGCCGAGAACATCATCGATCTCAAGGAAGGCGATCTCGACAAGATCAACGCCTTTTTCCCCGGCGTCGCGGACAATTTCTGGGACGATCCGGTGCGCAATTTCTCGAGCCAGGAATGGTGCGGCGCCTGCTTCTTCGACGACTGGCTGTTCGCCAACGTCCAGTCGCCGGGCGTCACCTTCGCCATTCGCGGACCATGGCGCAAAGGCGCGCTCTAGGCGTCACGCTTTGTATTGTTGCGTAGCGTAAGAAGGGCCGGCGGGGGAGCCGGCCCTTTTTTCGTGCACGGAAGAAAATCCCGCGCCCGGCCTAAGCCCCGGTTTTCGTGGCCAGTCTCCGTTTCCTCAGGAGGGAACTTGCATTTTTGGCCTATACAGCGCATATGAGTGGCTATGCCATGATTGAAGGCCGTCTATTAGGCCGCGGAAGCAAGCTTCTTATTCTCCTCCAAACATCGGCAGCCAATCCGCGCTCGGAATATTTCCGGGCGCTTCAGCCTGTTTGAAAGGATTAACGACATGGCGACTGGTACAGTGAAATGGTACAATTCACAAAAAGGTTATGGTTTCATCGCGCCTGACGACGGCGGCAAGGACGTTTTCGTCCACGCAACCGCGCTGGAAGCAGCCGGCCTTCGCGGCCTCGATGACGGCCAGAAAGTCAGCTACGAGACGCAGATTGATCGCGGCAAAACCTCCGCCGGTCAGCTCAGCCTCAAAAGCTAGACCCTACCCGGCATAGAGCGCTTGGCGCGCTCTATGCCCCCCAACCGCGAATAAGGCGCCTCATGGCCAAGCCCCTGACAAGTCAATCGGTCGCTTTCCGCCGCGCCTTGCAAGAGCGCGCGCAGGCGGCTGCGTTAGACGAACTCGACGCGCAGGCCGAACACAAGCGCGAGCAGACGCGAAAATTGCGCAAGCTGCGCAAGGAAAACGAGGCGGCGGCCGCATCGCACTTCAAACGCTGGCGCGACCGGCATTCCTCATCCGGCGAGTAAGGACGGAGCGGCGCCGTACGCAGACAGCGCGCCATGCTCACCTCGCCCCGCCCCCGGCCCAATCTTTTTCCAGGCACATCAATCCTTTACCCCTGACGCCCGCCGCCCGTCTCTGAGGCGGAACATTTGCGCGCGCGCCCGTGTTTTGACCCCATAGGCAGATCACGGAGGCGCGCCATGGAGAGGCTCGGCCAGAAACAATTCATCGTCATGGGACCCGACGACATGGCGTATCTGTTCACCGATACGCCCGAGAGCGCCAGAGTCTCTCATGACACGGCCGCCAACGATCATGACCGCAAAATGAAAGAGCCCGGCGATCAAAGCCTTGCCGACCGCCTGTTGCGCGAGTTCAAATCCTTCTTGCCGAAAGTCACGCGCGTGCGCCCGATGGAAGCGGTGTTCCCCACCGGCAGGGCCGTGCGCCTCGCGGCGCCCGTAAACGCCGAAAAGCCGCTCGCCCAGACAGGCTGAGCCAGACAGGCTGAATAAGGCCGGCTGACCCTCGCCTTAAGAGGCGGGATTGGCGCCGATCATCTGGCGCATCATGCTTTCATGCAAAAGACGTTGTTGCAGGGCGCCAGCGTCCGGGGCTTCACCCTGATCATGCGCGAGCAGGAAATCGAGAAACCGCTCGATCGAGTCCGTCGGATCTTCAAAGCGGCGCTCCAGGGCAAGCTGGTCTTCGGCCTGCGCCACGAGATCGACGCGCTGATGGGGGTCATAAACGCCGCCGACCATGTCCGCGAGATGGGACCGGAACGCCGCGCCGCGCGAAGACAGCATGAGAAGGTTTTCATCCATGGGATGACCCGCCGCGCGTAATTCGTCGACGAGTTGGTCGATCTCGGCGGGCGCGATAGCGCGCAGATCGTAAGCCGCCATCACCGCCGCGACGGGATCGCGCGCCTCTTCCACGTCGAGAATAAAGTCCGCGCCTTGCGTGCTTTCAGCGTGTTGTTTCCCTTGCAGCGCCGCGACGCCCGCATAGGAAGAGACATTCGAAATATGCATCGAAACCCCGACGACCATGGTTGATTTTCATTCACCATAGGCCGCGAGGATTTAAAAAATCGTCTAAACGCAATTGCTAAAAAGCTTAGCCGGCGTCAGCGCACGTAGCTGGCGCCGTTGACGTCGAAGGTCGCCCCCGTCGCGGAAGGGCACGCGCCCGACGCGCAGAAAAGGATCATCGCCGCGACTTCCTCCGGCGAGGCGACGCGGCCGAGAGGAATATCCTTCAGCGCGTTCTTGCGGTTCTCGATGTCCTGGGGCGCCATGCGGGTTTCGACCCAGCCGGGCGCGATCGCATAGAAAAGGATGTCCTCGCCGGAATAAGCCCGCGCGAAGGTCTTGGTCATCGCGAGCACGGCCCCCTTCGAGGCGGCATAGGCGGCATGATCCGGTCCGTCGCCGCGATGGCCGGCGCGGCTCGCCACATTGACGACGATCCCGCCGCCCTTGTCCCGGAAATGATGGATCGCGGCGCGGCAGATATCGGCCGGGGCGTGGACGTTGACGGCCATGGTCTGCGCCCAGCCCTCGGCCCAGCCCTCGTCGCTGCCGTCGATGGGCGAAGGCATGAAAATCCCGGCATTGTTGACGACGGCGTCGAGGCGGCCCGCCTGCTTCACGGCCTCGGCCATGAGCCGGGTTCCCGCCCCCGGCCGGGAGAGGTCTTCAAAGATCATCTCGCCCCCGGCCGCCGCCGCGGCCTTGTCCGCGGCCTCGCCCGGTCCCGAGGCATGGAGGAGAACGCGCGCCCCCGCCTCGTGGGCGGTCTTGGCGGCCGCCGCGCCGATGCCCCGCGAGGCGCCCGTCACCAGCAGCGTTTTTCCGTTCAGATCACCGATTGGACCGGCCATAACTCCTCCACTCTTGAATTTTTGCGAGCCCGCGCCATAACGGGCGGAAAATCAACCCCTTTTCAGCCAAGAGGACACCCCATGGCCGGGCACAGCAAATGGGCGAACATTCAGCACCGCAAAGGGCGCCAGGACGCCAAGCGTTCCAAGATGTTCTCCAAACTGTCGAAAGAAATCACCGTCGCCGCGAAAATGGGCGCGCCGGACCCGGAGTTCAATCCGCGTCTTCGCCTCGCCATCCAGGCCGCGAAAGCCCAGTCCATGCCCAAGGACAATATCGACCGGGCGATCAAGAAATCCACGAGCGCGGACGAAGCGAACTTCGAGGAAATCCGCTATGAGGGCTTCGGCCCGGCGGGCGTCGGCGTCATCGTCGAAGCCCTGACCGACAACCGCAACCGCGCGGCCAGCGACATTCGCGCCATCTTCTCGAAAAACGGCGGCAATATGGGCGAGACGGGCTCCGTCTCCTTCATGTTCGATCTCGTCGGCTATATCGAATATCCGGCGGACAAGGGTTCGGAAGAGGAAATGCTGGAAGCGGCCATCGAAGCCGGCGCCGAGGACGTTCAGTCTTCGGAGGAAACCCATGAAATCTACTGCGCCTTCGACCAGCTAGCCGATGTTAGCGCAGCCTTGGAAGAAAAGTTCGGGGAAGCGACATCTGCTAAACCCTTCTGGCGCCCGCAGAACACCATTGACGTCGACGGCGACAAGGCGGCGACGCTGATGAAGCTGATCGATGCGCTCGAAGACAATGACGACGTGCAGAACGTCTACTCAAATTTCGAGATCTCCGACGAGGAGATGGAGCGTCTCGCCGTCTGATCCTGTCATCCGCGCTCCCATGATCGGGGTGCGGCGAAAAAACAATCCCGTCTCAACGATAGCCTGTTCCCGGCGGCGGACAGTCATGTAAACTGTGTGCGCAATCGTTGCGCGCGTGTGTCGCCGGCCTGGCGACAGGGCTTTCGTAAGCCGCATTGCGCAACAGAGCCGCTCGGGGAAGGCGCGGCGAATGAGGGGATTTTATGCGCCGACCGGGATTATGGCTCGCCGCCCTGGCCGCGCTTTGCGCCGCCGCGCCAGCCGGAGCCGCGCAGGACGGAACTGGAAGGCGCGCCCTCGATCGCGATTTCTCGAATTTCGTGCCTTGCGTCGAAGCCGTCCGCATCGCCCATGAGGACGCGCCGATCATCGACGGCGACCTTTCCGATCCGGTCTGGCGGCGCGCCCAGCCCATCGAGGAGTTTTATCAGGTCGAACCGGTCGAGGGCGCTCCGCCCTCGGAGCCCACCAAGGCCTATATCCTCTTCGACGAGCGCAATCTTTATATCGGCATCTATAATTACGACAGCCAGCCCCATCTGATCCGGCGCTCCCAGATGCAGCGCGACTTCATCCTGCGCGACGATGACGCCGTGCGCGTCTATCTCGACACCTTCGGCTCTTTCCGCGACGCCTATTTCTTCGGCGTCAACGCCAATGGCGCGCGCGCCGACGCGCTGATCGAAAACAACTCCAACTATCAGAACCAGTGGAACACCATCTGGCGCGCGAAATCGCAGCTCGTCGAGGATGGCTGGGTGACGGAAATCGTCATTCCCTTTCAGTCCATCTCTTTCGATTCGACGCTGGAAGAATGGAACTTCCAGATCGTCCGCAATATCCGGCGCAACAACGAGGAAATCCGCTGGTCGAATGTGGACCGCACCCGCGGGCGCATCGACATGACCAATCCCGGGCGCCTGTCCGGGGTGCGCGAGGTCGAAAGCGGCATCGGCCTGGAACTTCAGGCCTATGCGACGGGCTCGGCCAGCTATGACTGGACAACCGACGAGAAGGATTACGAGTTCAATCCGAGCGGCAACGCCTTTTACAAGATCACGCCCTCGCTCACCGGCTCGCTCACGGTCAATACGGATTTCTCCGACACCCAACTCGATGACCGCCAGGTCAATACGGGGCGCTTTTCGCTGTTCTATCCCGAAACCCGAGATTTCTTCCTGCAAGACGCGCAGGTTTTCGAATTCGGCGGGCGGATCTTTCAGGAATATTACAACGGCCTGCCGTTCTTTTCCCGCAATATCGGCATCGTCCGCGGGCAGCCCGTGGATCTCGTGGCGGGCGCGAAGCTGAGCGGCAAGCTCGGCCCGGCCAATATCGGCGCGATCTCGGCGCGCACGGGCGCCTCGGACGAAGCCGGCGTCGACGGCCAGTTCCTGTCCTCGGCGCGCTTGTCCGTACCCGTTCTTTCCGCCTCGAAACTGGGGCTTGTCTTCACAAACGGCGATCCAACCGGCGAGGACAACAGCACCGTCGCGGGCGCCGATTTCCAGTACAAGAAACTGAACCTCTTCGGCGACGGCACGCTCTTCGCCGACACCGCCTATATGCAAAGCTTCACCGGCGGCGAGAGCGATCACATGATCGCCCATGAAACCGCCTATCGCAGCCAGAAATGGAACGGCACCTTCCGCTTCCGCGATATCGGCGAGAATTACGCCCCGCGGCTCGGCTTCGTGAACCGCCCCGGCATCAGGCGCTACAACGTCAATGGCTGGCGCACTTACCGGCCGTCGAACAGTTTCATCCGCGAGGCGGAGACGGGCGGCTACGTCAACATCATCACCGACCGCCACGGGCGCGACCTCGACCGCTTTTTCGGCGCCTGGGTCGGCGGCTCCAACAATCCCGGCGACGAGTTCTGGCTGCGCTATGAACATGGCTTCGTCGACATCGTCGACCCCTTCTCCGTCGCAGGAGAAGTCCCGGTGGCCCCGGGCGAGTATCGCTGGAACCAGTATTCGGTTGAAGCCGCCGCCACCAATGCGCGCACGGTCGGCGCGAGAACCAAGGCGCGCTGGGGCGGCATCTATGGCGGCGACTATCTCCAGCTCATCGGCGAATTAAGCCTGCGCCCAAGCCGCTATTTCGAACTCGCCGCTGGCTATGAATATTCCGATTTCGACCTGCCCTCAGGCCAGATCGGGGTTCACATCGCGTCGCTGAATTCCATCATCGCCTTCACGCCGGACATGACCATCAAGACGGAAGTCCAGTACGACAACATTTCCGAGGCCTTCACTTTTTTTTCGCGCTTTAGCTGGGAGCCGATCCCGGAGCGGGAGATATTCCTGTCTTTCGGCCATACGGCCCTGATCGAGCGCACGGACTTTCCCCGCGATTTCATGTCCCGGCGCTCGGGCCTGGCCTTGCGGCTCGGCCACACCTTCCGGATGTAGCCGGGCGGCGCCGCGCCGCTTGCCAGCATTCTCCGGGGCTGATAAAGGCGCGGCTTCCCAATGGACAAAAAGCTCCCAAGAACAAGGCAAGAGCCATGAAAATCAACGGCAACGAAATCCGTCCCGGCAATGTCATCGAGCATCAGGGGGGCCTGTGGGCCGCGGTCAAGGTCAATGCGGTGAAGCCCGGAAAGGGCCCGGCCTATGCGCAGGTCGAGCTCAAAAACCTCGAAGACGGGCGCAAGCTGAACGAACGCTTCCGCGCCGCCGAAACGGTCGAGCGCGTGCGCCTTGAGCAAAAAGACCACACCTATCTTTACGCCGAAGGCGACATGCTGGTGTTCATGGACGCCGAGAGCTATGAGCAGATCAACATCCACAAGGACATGATCGGCGAGCGCGTCGCGTTTCTTCAGGACGGCATGGCCGTCGTCGTGGAAAGCCATGAAGGCCGCCCCATCGGCGTTCAATTGCCGGAGCATGTGACGCTGGAAGTGGTCGAGACCGAACCGACCGTCAAAGGCCAGACGGCGTCTTCTTCCTACAAGCCCGCCATCGCCGACAATGGGCTGCGCATCATGATCCCGCCCTACATGACCACGGGCGAAAAGATCATCGTCAACACCGAGACGATGGAATACGTCAAGCGCGCGGACTAGCGCTTACAACAGCGTCCATTGTTTGAAGACGACGGCCCACAGGGCGATCACGGCGTTCGCCGCAATATGGGCGACGACAGCGCCCGAAAGCTTGCCCGATCGGTACATGGCGAGCGCGAACACAGCGCCGGCAAAGGCGCCGGCCAGCCAGCGTTCATGAAGAAGCGCGAACAGGCCTGAACTGATGAGAAAGGCTTTCCATGTGAAAGCGCTTTCGGCGACGGCCTCGAACTTCTCGGCAATCAGTTTCCTGTGCACATAGCCGCGAAAGGCGAGTTCCTCCGCCAGCGGAACAAGGAGCACGGTTCCCAACAGCCGCAGACCGAGCCACAGCGCCAGCAAAAGCGGGGGAAGGCCTGCAAGCCAGTCTCCAAGCGGGCTCGCCTCCGCGCGCGACGGGTCCGTCGCGATCCAGACCGCGCCCACCAGCACGCCGAACAGAACCGGCTCCACCCCGGCCCGCCAGTCCATCGCCTTGTAAACGCGCCAGAACGCAAAAAACGCGAGCAACAGCGCCGCGACGCGAAGCCCGTAAACCCAGTAATGGCCGTCGGCGGAAAACGCCGCGCCGAGGATCGTCGCCGCGGTCATAGCGAGAAACGGCGCCAGCAGCGCCGCCGCCAGTTTCGCCGCCGAAGAGACGCCGGTTTCGCGTTTCGCCTCCAGCCGGTGAAAAAACGAAAGGCGGTGCGTCACGGCCATGACGGCGATCGTCACTACAAGGAACATCATCCAGCCGGCCTGGCTGTGAAAGCCGGTGACGGCGACTTCCGGCGAGACATGCGCGCCGAGGCTGACCAGCATGGCGATGCGCACGCAATTCAGAATCCAGATCGCAGCGACGCCCGCCGGCAGCATGATGAACACATTCGGAAATTTCAGGCTGCGCCGGAACACCCAGAAATAGATCGCGAGAAAAGTCACGACGAGGCCGATCCCCTCATAGCCGGAGCAGGCGGCCGCGATGTTGACCTTGAACCCGTCGACGCCGATGACGCGGGCGTCGGGAGCCGTGACGACGTCGCTTTCATAAAGGCGCAAGAGGGCCGCGGAAAAATGAAAGGTCGCGTCGGACAGAAGGCTCCAGGACTGGCGCGAAAGGATCGCCGCCGCCTCGATCATCATCGCGGCGCCGGCGGCGAGCGCGATGCAAGCGCGTTCGCGGTCGAAAAAGCCGCGCCAGAAGCCGAGCGGCGCAGCGGCGAGCGCCAGGGCGGCGTAGGCGGCGAGCGCCGCCAGTGTCCACGCCGCAAAAAGCCCCCAGGGCGGGCCATGCGCGTCGCCGTCATAGCCGTTGAAGATAAGGGTCGCAGCCGCAAGCCCTGCGATCAGGACGAGATTGAGCGCAAGCGCCGGGCGCCAGGCATGGGCCCGCGCCGCGCCGGCCCAATCGCGCCAGACCGCGATCCGCCGCGGCGTCAGGAGGAGCGCAAGCGCGGCAAGGAAAAACAGCGTGAAAGGCACCGCCTCGCGCAGCGCCATCTGCGCCTCGCGCCAGGCCGGGGCCGCGCTGATCGCCGTCGGGTCGTAAAGAAAAGCGACAAAGGGAAGTTCGAGAGCCGCAAGACAGCCGAGAAGCCCCGCGCGCCACACAAGCGGCCCGGAATCTCGCCCCGCCGCCGGCATCTCGCTTTCGACTGTCGGCGCCTGCTTCATCCCTCTCCTCGCCCTAAAGTCCCGTTACAGCGCGCGAAGGTCAATGGCGCGCAAGCCTTGCGCCGTAACCTTCCTTGAAAAACAACGGACAAAAAAAGCCGGCCTGACAAGGCCGGCTTTTTCGTTCCCAGCGGAAAGGCCGGTTACTTTTTCATCTTTTCGCGCAGGATCGCGCCGATCCCGACAAGCAGCGCCACGGCTGCAACGCCGGCGCCGGCGTCCATTTCCGGAACCTTGTAAGCCGTTCCGGCGAAAGCCGGGCTCGCCATCAAGGTCACGGCTGCAGTCAAAAGAACTTTCTTCATAGGTCGTACCCCCTTGGTCGCTAATGTGGTCGATTTACTTGCGCCGGCCGCGTTCGCGAATGAGCGCGGCGGCCCCGGCGAGAAGCGCGATGGCGGCGAACCCGGCGCCGACATCCATTTCCGGCACCGACGTCGGCGCCGTCGCGAAGGCAGGCTGCGCCAGAAGAACCATGCCGGCGACGAGTGCTGTTAGTCTCATGACCTAATCTCCCTCCGTCCCATCAGTAGTTTCATGGTAAAACGGACGGTAACCTTTCACAAGAGCGCACAGCTTGAGGCTGCGCCGCGCGTCCGTCCCGCAAGGCAAACGGGCGCAAAAGACCGGAATCCCGCATGGCGGGCGGCTTGCAAGGCGGCCTGCAATTCCCGAAACTCGCCGGCGAGAGGGAGCCATGGAATTCGTCAAAGGCCTCGGCGGGGTTTATTACCTCATCATCGTGCTCGGCGCGGCGGCGCTGGCCGAGCGCCTCCTGCCCTGGCGCAAGGGCCTCAGGATCGATCCGGCGCGCTGGCTGCGCAACGCCTCCATGTCCGTTTACGGCGCGATCCTGTTGAGCGCCATTCCCGCCATCGCGGCCTTCGGCGCGGCCGCGGCGGCCGAAGCGAACGGTTTCGGGCTGATGAACCAGCTCGACATTCCGTTCGCCGCGCGGCTGATCGCGGCGGTTCTGGTTCTCGACCTGATGGCCTATGGGCAGCACCGCATGCTGCATCACTGGTATTTCCTGTGGCGCGCGCACCGCACGCATCACACCGACGCCGAGATCGACGCGAGCACCTCCCTGCGCTTCCATCCCCTGGAAACCTTGTTCCGGGCGCTGATCGAAGTCGCCGTTGTCGTGACCGTTGGCGTGCCGCCGGAAGGCATCCTGCTGATCTATCTGATCCATGTCGTCGCCAACGCCTTCACCCACGCCAATATCGCCCTGCCGCGCAAGGCCGACATCATTCTCTCGCGGATCATCACAACCCCCGCCGTTCACCGCCAGCACCATTCCACGGATGAAGAACGGCAGCGCTTGAATTACGGCACCGCCTTCACGATCTGGGACCAGATCTTCGGCACCTTTTCCGGCGCGGAGCATTTGCGCGAAGACGAACGCTTCGGGGTCGAAGGCCCGGAGGCCATGGAGGCCGACACTTTCGGCAATCTCGCGCTCGATCCGTTCCGCAAGACCAAAGACGCCGCCCGCCCCCGGCCGGCGCAGGCTCCGCCAAGCGCCGCGGCCCCGGCGGACAAACCTGTTCAGCCCCCGGCCTGAGCAGAAACAAGCATTTTATCGTCCCTCTTGCCGCCGCCTTTACCTTCGGCCGCTAGCGTCCCCGTCAACTCCGAAGCGGATTTCACGAGGACCCCATGCGCAACATTCTGCACATCCTTGCGGCGGCGAGCGCGCTTCTTTGCGCGCCGGGCGCCGCCCTGGCGCAGACCACCGGCTTTTCGGTCGGCCCCTCGGTCGGAACGGACGGGATCGGCGCGGACGCGCTTTACAAGGTCAGCCCCTTCGTCGCGGCGCGCGCCGGGTTCCGCTACGCCGACCTCTCGCTTTCCGAAACCATCGACGATGTCAGCTACGATCTCGATGTCGGTTTCACCGCCGGCCTAACGGCGCTTGACATCCACCCCTTCGCGAACGGCTTCCGCGTTTCCGGCGGCGCCTATTTTTCCGGCCGGTCCATCGATCTTGGCGCGACGCCGTCCCGGCCCGTGGAAATCGGCGACCGCACCTATACGCCGCAGGAAGTCGGCATGCTCACCGGCACATCGGACTGGAACAACGCCGCGCCGTTTCTTGGCGTCGGCTTCAATAACGGACTGAACGCGATAAAACGCTTCGGCTTCCAGGCGATGCTGGGCGCCGCCTATATCGGCGACCCGGATGTGACGCTTGAGGCGACCGGCGGCCTTCTCGCCAGCGATCCGGCGTTTCAGGACGATCTTGATGAAGAGGCGCAAAGGCTCGCCGACGATCTCGACGACTTTCCGTTTCACCCCGTCTTGAGTCTCGGTCTTACGGTTAGGTTTTAAGGCCAGCCGGCAAAAGCGGTTTCCGGCGGCAAAGCGCCTTGAAAACGCTTATTCCGACGGCGGAGCGCCTTCTGTTTCTTCGCCGCCGCTTTCCGGTTGCTGATCAGGACCGAGCAACGCCGAAGCGATCCCCAACTCCGCCTCCAGTTTCAGGATCATCTCGTTGATGACCTGAGATGTGTCTGTGTCGTTCACACCCAAGCGTTTGACAATGCGAAAATCATCGAGCGCGCCGGCATAGTCCCCTGTCTGCAAGAGCGCCATGCCGCGCACCTGGTGGAAGGCGGAAAGCTCCTCAACGGAAAAGTTCTCGCCAAATCTCTCCTCAACCTCATCCAGGATCGCGAAGGCCGCGCCAGCATCTTTATCTTTCGCAACGCGCTTTTGCGCGCGCATGAGTTTCTTCGCAACGCCTGGACGAGACCCACGCCGCTCGTCGGATAGGTGATAGGTGATTATCGTCTGCACATTTTCCCGGGGAACGGCTTTTCCTTCAAAAATTTTGGGCCTGTATTTCCACTCCTCAATCGAAACAACAGCCGAGTTGTTCAAACAGCTGTTGGTCGTGTCCACTACCGATATGTTTTCGGTCTCCCCGTCCACATCGACGTCAAACTCGACAAGCACCCTCTCCAACTCATCGGCTTTGCGCATGCATCCCACGGGATAGACCGGCGGCTGACGAAGCAGCGGCTTGACGTCGAATTCCTCGGCTTGCGTTGGCTCTTCAAGGACAAAAGTGAAAGTGACCTCGAGGTCTTCTTCAGTTGCGCGCCGGTCATCAACGCGGCGCGGTTCATAAACCCAATCGCGAACCGCAGCGATAACGGAGTCAGTAAAACAGTCATGAGGGATTTCGCGCACGCGCACATTTTCCGTTTCGCCGTCTTTCGATACGTCGAACATGACCGACACATGCTGGGGCGGCGCGTTCTCGCCGAGCGCCTGCCGGCAGGCCGCAGGATAGGCCGGAGAAGTTCTAAGGGTCGGCTCGGCCGGCGTTTCTTCCTGCGCGAACGCAGCGCCCGCCGCCAGAAAAGCCGCAAATAATCCAATAGAATACTTCATGATCGCCCCGCCTTACCCTGATCGCGGACAGCCTAAGGGGTCCGCGCAAGAGAGGCAAGCAAGCGGAAAGACGTCTTTAACTGTCGATTTTCAGCGCCTTGATGAACGCTTCCTGAGGGATTTCGACGCGCCCGAACTGGCGCATCTTCTTCTTGCCCTCTTTTTGTTTTTCCAGAAGTTTGCGTTTGCGCGTCGCGTCGCCACCATAACATTTCGCGGTGACGTCCTTGCGCAAGGCCGCAATAGTTTCACGCGCGATCACGCGCCCGCCGATCGCCGCCTGCACCGGAATTTTGAACTGGTGGCGAGGGATCAGGTCTTTCAGCTTTTCGCACATGGCGCGCCCGCGCGCTTCGGCCTTGTCGCGGTGAACGATGATCGACAGCGCGTCCACCGGCTCGTCATTGACGAGGATTTGCATCTTCACGAGACTTCCGGTGCGATGTTCCGTAATCTGATAGTCGAAACTCGCATAGCCTTTCGACACCGATTTCAGCCGGTCATAAAAGTCGAACACCACCTCGTTCAAGGGCAGCTCGTAAACCACCATGGCGCGCGAGCCCGCATAGGTAAGGTCCTTCTGCACGCCGCGGCGTTCCTCGCAGAGTTTCAGGATCGCCCCGAGATAGTCGTCGGGCGCCATGATCGTCGCCTTGATCCATGGCTCTTCGATATGATCGATCTTGACCGGGTCCGGCATGTCCGCCGGGTTATGCAGTTCGATCTTCGTCCCGTCGGTGAGATGGAGGTCGTAAACGACGCTCGGCGCCGTGGTGATGAGATCGAGATTGAACTCCCGCTCGAGGCGCTCGCGGATAATCTCAAGATGCAGGAGCCCTAGAAACCCGCAGCGGAAACCGAAGCCGAGCGCCGCCGAGGTCTCCATCTCAAACTCGAAGCTCGCATCGTTAAGCCTGAGCTTGCCCATGGCGTCGCGCAGATCCTCAAAGTCCCCGGCGTCGACGGGAAAGATGCCGCAGAAAACCACGGGCACGGACGGTTTAAAGCCCGGCAGCGCCTTTTCGCAGGGGCGCTTTTCCTCGGTGATGGTGTCGCCCACCGCCGTCTCGGCGACTTCCTTGATGGAGGCGGTGAAATAGCCGATCTCGCCGGGGCCGAGTTCGTCGACGGGCGTTTTCTTCGGCGTCGAGACGCCCACCTGTTCGAGCGTGTAGGTCGCCTTGGCGCCCATCATGCGCACGCGCATGCCCTTTTTCATGACGCCGTCATAGACGCGCACGAGAACGACGACGCCGAGATAGGGATCGTACCATGAGTCAACGAGGAGCGCTTTCAGGGGCGCGGTCTCGTCGCCTTGCGGCGCGGGCAGGCGCGCAATGATCGCTTCAAGGACGTCCGGCACGCCCATGCCGGTCTTGGCGGAAATTTCCAGCGCCTCGGAGGCGTCGATGCCGATGACGTCCTCGATTTGCGCTTTCACCCGTTCGGTGTCGGCGGCGGGCAGGTCGACCTTGTTCAGGACCGGCACGATCTCGAGATTGACGTCGATCGCCTGATAGACATTGGCGAGCGTCTGGGCCTCGACGCCCTGGCTGGCGTCCACCACCAGGAGCGCGCCCTCGCAGGCATAGAGCGAGCGCGAAACCTCATAGGTGAAGTCCACATGGCCCGGCGTGTCGATGAGGTTCAGAATATAGTCCTCGCCGTCCTTCGCCTGGTATTTGAGGCGGACGGTCTGGGCCTTGATGGTGATGCCCCGCTCGCGCTCCAGATCCATGGAATCGAGCACCTGCTCCTTCATCTCGCGGTCCGTCAGCCCGCCGGTCACCTGAATCAGGCGGTCGGCCAGCGTCGACTTGCCGTGGTCGATATGGGCGACGATCGAGAAATTGCGGATATTCTTGAGCGGGGTCATCGCGCGGATATAGGCGAAGGCTCAGTACAGAACAATCCGCAAATTCATGTTGCAGGGCTGGAGAATGAACAAACCGGCCTTGGGGTCATACCCCCTCAGCGCCCGAAGACGTAGAGATCTTCCAACTCTTCTGGGGGGACTCGTTTGGTGGAGTATCTGGGGACATGGCTTGGATAAAGATTAAGCAGCCGCCAGCCCTCATCGGTAAGGGTCGCTAGGTCCGTTACGATAAAAGCGTTTGGATCGGACGGAGCGAAACAGATTGCGCCGGTCGGCGTCAGCGCCACAATGGTGGTGTCAGGCAAATGGGTAATGCGCGGAACGGGAAAGCCGTCATCGACCTCGCTCCCGTGGCCGTCCCCAACCGTCGCCGTGCTTCGAAAATCCCTGATGCAATATAGTTGCTCTGCGCCCCCAAGGCCCTCCACCGCGTCCGAAAGTTCAGAAATGCGGATATCCTGGGCGTTGGACTCCTCTTGTAAGACAGAGAAATTCTCATTCACCTCGCTGGCGCGCGCTGTCGTCCCGGCCGTGAACTCATGGGGAACGGAAATTTGCTCCGCCAAAGCGAGCGACACGCCCACGGCCCCGACCATCATGCCGGCGATAGCGGACTTAAGGTCAACTTTCATTACTCGCCCCACCTGCTCTTGTCCCAGCCCGTGAGGGCGGAATCCCACGTTATGGCTTGCTGGCTTCGCGCGGAACGCCCGGAATCATCGGTGCATGACCCAACGCCCAACAACACAACCGCGACAACACAATATTTCAAGAATCCCCGCATGGGCAAAATAGTTGAAGGGGGAACCTGCCAAGTCAAGGAAAAATAATCGCCGTGTCAGTTTCTTGTTTAAATAGAAAAACCCGGCCCCTGATCGCTCAAGGGCCGGGTTTCTTCTCACTGGGTGGGGTAGTTCTGTGTTGGTCTTAGGCGCGCGCCTTTAACAAATCGCGAATTTCGGCGAGCAGCACCTGCTCCTTCGGCGGCTCGACCGGCGTCGGCGCCGCTTCCGGTTCGGCCTCGGCTTTTTTCTTCAGGCTGTTCATGCCTTTCACCAGCAGGAACACCGCCCAGGCGACGATCAGGAAGGAAATCACATTGTTGATGAACATGCCGATATTCATGGTCACCGCTTCGGCGTCGGCGGTCGCCTCTTTCAGCGTGATGACGATGTTGGAAAAATCGATGCCGCCGAGAAGAAGCCCGATGGGCGGCATGATGACATCGTCCACAAGCGATTTGACGATGGTGCCGAAGGCGCCGCCGATGATGATGCCGACGGCCATGTCGACGACATTGCCCTTGACGGCGAACTCCTGAAACTCCTTGATCATGCCCATTGCAATCTCCCTCTTCGCGAACGCTCCGCCTTGCAGGCGCGTCCGGCGCGCTCTCCCCCGCGCCGAATCAGCATTTAGGACGCTTAGTCTGATTTGCGATTCGCGCAAAGCTGAAAAGCCGAAGCGCTATCGGATCGGGAAACGCAGGAAAGCCTCAATAGACTTTCATGATGTCCGATAAGGGCTTCTTGATCAGCGCATGATCGGGAACCTTCGCATCCGGCGCGGGATGGCCCGCGACGATCAGGAGATAGGGTTTCTCCGTAGCCGGACGGCCGAGTTTCATATTAAGAAAACTCATGGGATTGGGGGTATGCGTCAGGACGGCGAGCCCCGCATGGTGTAGCGCGGCGATGAGAAAGCCGCAGGCGATGCCGACGCTTTCATTGATGTAGTAATTTTTCCTGTCCATGCCGGCCTCGACGCCGCCCCGGCGCTGGGCGAATACGGCGATAAGCCAGGGCGCGGTTTCAAGGAACGGCTTTTGCGCGTCGGTGCCGATGGGCTCGAGCGCATCGAGCCATTCCTCGCCGGCGCGGCCTGCGTAAAAGGCGCGTTCTTCCTCCTCCGCGGCCAGCCTTATCTCGCGCTTCACGGCGGGATCGCCCACAAGGCCAAAGAACCAGGGCTGATGGTTGGCGCCCGACGGCGCGCGGCCGGCCGCCGCGATGCAGGCCTCCATCACGGCCTGCGGCACGGGCTTGTCGGAAAAGTCACGCACCGTATGGCGGCGCTTCATTTCCTCGAAAAACGCCGCGGCGCGCGTCTGCATGTCCTCATCGGACCGCGCGATATGATCGCCAAGATCGGCAAGCGCCGTGAAGGTCGGGTCAGCCATCAGTCCTTGTCCGAGTAACGGTCATGCGCGTCCTTGACGTCCGTGCGCTTGCCGAAAAGCGCGTCCGCTTCGTCGAAGAACAAGGGGCCCGGATCGTCGATTTCACGATAGAGAAGACCTTCGCCTTCGGACTTCACGCCGTCATGCGTCACATGAGAGGAAACGATGCGGATCGTCCCGTCGCCATAGACGGCTTTTGAATGCACTTCGGCGAAGGCGTCATGGCCCTCAACTTTCTCCACTGCGGTGAAGCCGTCTTCGCTCGGCGTGATTTCGCCGGTGGTGTGAAAGCCCGCAGTCGTGAAATAATGGAAGATGTGTTTCTTCGCGCCCTCGTCATAGAAGATGATGGTGCGCCCGCCATAGCTTCCGTTCTCCAGGCGATGGGTGGACTGAAAGGCGCGCCCGCCGAGAATGAATTCATAGCGCGCAATATCGACCACGGGCTGACCATTGGGGCCGACGCCCTCGCCCCGCCAGGCCTTGCCGGCGAGCTTGGCGAAGGGCGCCATGGGCTCATAGGCCTCCGCCTTGTCGGCGGCGAAAGCAGGCCCGCCCAACATCAGAAGGGCGGCGATCGCCGCCGCCATCAGGCTGTGCTTCATCAGTGCTCCTCCCGGTTTATCTACTTTATGGTTATATATTGAGTCACAGCAATCAATGCTGACCGCCGGCACAGTCAAAGCTGCTCAAATGCTTCGAAAGAAGGCCCTCCGCTTTTGCGTCAAAAATATCGTTTCCATCCAGCCACGCTGCAAGCCACTCTTCAGTGCTATGCGCAAAAGGAACAAAAGACGTTTTCCAGGTTTCCCCATCCAAATGGGCATTCGGTTCAAACCAAATTACTGGCCCGTCTTGCCGAGAACAATCGACACAAAGGTACATCGCACAGCCGAGATGACCGAGAGGCAGAACCCCTTCGGGCCAAAACCAATGGGCGTCATTAGGGTCTAATTCTCGGTACTGTGTGTATTGACGCGTCGCGTCATTACCATCTTCGTTCAGCATGCCGCCGCATACGCCGAGCAACCCATATGAGGGCCCAAAGCCCCCATTGGCGGTCTCAGTATAAATACGACGCAAAACAGGCGTAAGCTGAAACCCCAACGCTTCTTCAGCAGCAAGTATTTCATTTGTTGAAAGCGGAGGAAATAAAATGTTGGAAAATTTACTGTCTGCCTTCAAGCCGCCAGCCGCTTTCAACAATCTCAACCGCTCAATGAGATCAGCCACCTAACGCCGCCCGAAGAGCCGCTCGATGTCGGCGAGCTTCAATTCCACGTAAGTGGGCCGGCCGTGATTGCACTGGCCGGAATGGGGCGTCGCCTCCATCTGGCGCAGGAGCGCATTCATTTCCTCGCCGGTCATGCGCCGTCCGGAGCGGATCGAGCCGTGACAGGCCATGGAGGAGCAGACCTCTTCCAGCCGTTCTTTCAAGGCGAGGCTTTCGCCCAGCGCGGAAAGATCGTCGGCGAGGGACTGGACGAGGCCCTTGATGTCGACCTCGCCGAGCATGGCCGGGGTTTCGCGCACCATCACCGCATCTTCGCCGAACCGCTCCATGACGAGACCGAGCGCGGCGAACTCGTCGAGGCGCAGCGCCAGCCGGTCGACCTCGTCCGTCGTCAGATCAACCACTTCCGGCAGCAAGAGCCCCTGGCTCGGGACCTTGCCGCCTTCCAGGGCGGCTTTCATCTTTTCATAGACGAGGCGCTCATGGGCCGCGTGCTGATCGACGATGACGAGCCCGTCCTGCGTCTGCGCGACCACATAGGTTTCGTGAAGCTGGGCCCGCGCCGCGCCTAACGGATGGTTTTGCGTTTCGCCCTGAGGCGCCGGGCTTTCCGGTTCCGTGCGCGCGCTGGGCGCGCCGACGCCGCCTCCGCCGTCAAAGCCGCCCTCGAAGCCGCGCGGCCGGTCGCCAAGCCCGGCTTCGCCGCCAAGCGGCGCCTGCCAGTCGCGCGCATAGGGGTTCGGCGCGGGCGCGCGATAACCACCCCGCATCGGCGTCACCGGACCAGACGATTGCGGCGCCATCTTGCCGAGCGCATAGGCGCTCACCGTGGTCGAGGCGCGATGGCCAGCTTCCGCAAGCGCATGGCGCAACGCGCCGATGAGAAGCCCGCGCACCCCGCCAGCGTCGCGGAACCGCACTTCGGTTTTCGCCGGATGGACATTGACGTCCACCATTTCCGCCGGGAGATCGAGAAACAGCGCCACCGCCGGATGCCGGTCGCGGGCGAGAAAATCCGCATAGGCGCCGCGCACCGCCCCGACAATCAGCTTGTCGCGCACCGGCCGTCCGTTCACGAACAAAAACTGCTTGTCCGGCAGGCCGCGATTATAGGTCGGCAACCCCGCAAAACCCGACACCCTCGCCTCGTCGCGCTCGGCCCTGATGGCGAGCGCATTATCGCCGAACTCCCGGCCCATAATCGCCGCCAGGCGGCGCAGGCGCCCGTCCTCGCCCGGCGCCTCCGCCGCGAGGTTCAGCATCTTGCGGCCCGACGAGGAAAGCGTGAAGGCAATCTCGTGGCGCGCCATGGCGAGACGGCGCACGGTCTCGCCCACCGCTGTCGTTTCGGCCTGATCGGATTTCAGAAATTTCAGCCGCGCCGGCGTCGCGTAAAAAAGATCGCGGACCTCGATGCGGGTTCCGTGTCCGCCAAACGCGGCCGGCGACGGTCCCTTCTGAACGCCGCCCTCCACCGACAGCGTCCAGGCGTCGGCGCCGTCTTTGGCGCGCGAGGTGATCGACAATCTTGCGACCGCGCCGATCGAGGGCAGCGCCTCGCCGCGAAAGCCCATGGTCGCGATGTTCATGAGGTCGTAATCGCCGTCGGCGCCGGGCGCGAGTTTCGACGTCGCATGGCGCTCCACCGCGAGCGTCAGGTCGTCCGGGCCCATGCCGCAGCCGTCGTCGGTGACGCAGATGCGCGACTTGCCGCCATGCTCGATCTCGATGTCGATGCGGGTCGCGCCCGCATCAATTGCATTTTCAACGATCTCTTTGACGACCGCCGCGGGCCGTTCGATGACCTCGCCCGCCGCAATGCGGTTCACCGCCCCGGGGGGCAGCCGCTGGATAAGGGAGGAGCCCTCAAGGGCCTGATGCGCGCGATTCGCCATGCCCGATTATGGCAAGTTGCAAGAGGCTCGCAAACAGCGCCGAAAGCCGGGTTTTGCACAGGGTTGTGAGGCCGATTTTCATTGCGCGCAGGGCTTTTCCTTCCCTACATTACAGGGCCCGCCGCTTCAGCGTTTTGTAGCCGCAGGGAGTTCATGAGACGGGGGGCGCCGCAGAGCCGAACTGAACAATTTCAGGGGGACCGGGCCTTGCGCGACCATATCGACGCCTTCATCCGCGACACGCTCGCTATCCATGATACCGGAGCGCTGAAGCGCTATTTTATCAATTTCGTCGCCCCCTTCGGTTTCGACCTCATCGCCTATCACTATCTCGCCGAAGGCTTCAGGCGGGTCTCGCGCGAAAAGGGCTTTCGGATCTCGCGCTTCCCGGAAGACTATATCAGCCACTATCTGTC
>JAUIMC010000012.1 GCA_030433215.1 Alphaproteobacteria bacterium | reverse complement strand
GATAATGCCGCCGAAGGGGATGGGGCCGAGCGCTTCGGTGCCTACATAGTTGCCTTCCTGCGTCGCGGTGAGGAGCGGGTGCAGCACCTTGATCGGCGCCTTGAACATTTCGACGAATTCCAGAAGGCCCTGGTTCGCGCGGCAGAGCCCGCCCGAATAGGAATAGGCGTCGGTGTCGTCCTGGGAGAAATGCTCGAGCTTCCTGATGTCGACCTTGCCGACGAGCGCGGAAATGTCCTGGTTGTTCTCGTCGCCCGGTTCGGTCTTGGCGATCGCCGCCTGGCGCAGTTTCGACGGGTAGATGCGCACCACCTCGAATTTCGAGATGTCGCCGCCGAACTCGTCGAGGCGCTTGACCGCCCAGGGGCTCATGAGGCCCGTCAGGCGGCGTTTCTCAATGCCGTATTTCTCTTCGAGGAGGCTTTTCAGCTCTTCGGACTGGAAGAGGCCCAGCGGCGATTCGAAGACCGGCGAGATCTCGTTGCCGGCTTTGAGGACATAGATGGGGTATTCCTCCATCAGGTCTTTGAGGCGTTCGGCGAGGGAGGATTTGCCGCCGCCGACGGGGCCGAGGAGGTAAATGATCTGGCGCTTTTCCTCGAGGCCTTGGGCGGCGTGACGGAAGAAGGAGACGATGCGTTCGATCGTGTCCTCCATGCCGTAGAAACCGTCGAAGGCTTCGTAATGGCGGATGGTGCGGTTGGAAAAGATGCGCGCCAAGCGCGGATCTTTCGATGTGTCGACCAGGGTCGGCTCGCCGATCGCCTTGACCATGCGCTCCGCAGACGTCGCATAGAGCATTGCGTCATCGCGCGCCGCCAGGAGATAATCCCGGAGCGACATCGCTTCTTGTTTTTGCTTTGTGTAGCTCTCGGAAAAGATGTCGAATACATCGAGAGATTGTTCAGTCATGATCGCACGCTCACTTCTAACTCGCTCTTCGCGAAGGCCCCGCAGCCTGTTGAAATAAAAAAGGCGCTGGTTTCAACCAGCGCCCCCGCACTCTTTACACAACTTCGCCTTTGTAACCGGCGCACTCAAACTCGAGCCTCTTTTGCATGTTTGGCAAACCCTCTTCATGGATATGGTTTGCGCTCAACATAAAGCAAGAACGGCGCGCCGTCTTTTCATTCGCATTCATGTGATCGCCATAAGCCATCATGCTTGCCCGCCCTGTCAGCCGATGTTCGCCGCCGTCTTTGTCTTCCGCTCTCCGTCTTTATTTCCCGCAGCCCCTCGGCAACCCCGAAACCTGTCGCCGCCTTTCAAGGCGGGAAACAAGGTTAACCGGAGGCCCCTAACATATCGTTTCTTATGCTGGCTCTTATTCGAATAATGTAACATCAAAAGCGAATCGTTGCGACAGTTAAATGACGCTTCAAAGCTTTTGCGAAGCACCTTATTGTCGCCGCAATTCGCACGCGCCCCTCGCGCGCCAACCTTGCGAGGCGGCATGGTCTTGCTTGTTTTTGGCGGCTTCCGCCACGCGGCGCCGGGCCTGCGGAGCATTATTTTCAAACGATTAGCGCTTCGCTGCGCCGACTGCCAAAGCTTGGCTTTACCCGGCGTCAATCTTCGTTGACGGTTCCCCAAGAGGTTTTTCCCGAGGCGCGGCGCGGTTCGATTGCCGGATGTGGAGAAAGACTAGGACGCTCGCCACGGCCGAGAAAAAACACCAGACCGAGGCCGCCGCGTAATAAAAGGCGAGCACGGTGGCGAGTGCGCCGGCGCATGTCGCCGCGCCGAACATAACGACATAAATATGCCGCGACAGAAACAGCGGCGCCACGGTTGCGAGAAGATAAAGCGCAAGGAGGCGGCGTTCGAACTGGTGATCGGTTGCATAGCGCAACCCGTCCGCAACCGCCGTCACGCCATAGCGGTGCTGAATGAGGATTGCGGCGAGGACGCCGGAAACGATCAGTCCTGCGGCGAGCAGGATCCACAAGGCGGGGCGTTTCCTGTCCCGCTCCATCAGGATGACGCTTGCCGGAATGTAAACGGGCCAGAGCACCTGCGCGATCAGAAGATAGGAAACGACAAGCGCGTAAGGAATGGCGGCGCCCTGATGAAGGTCGAGCCAGATCGCGCCTTCGATCGCCTGATGCGCGGCGAAGATGACGGGGATGGCCGCAAAGGCCATGTCGCGCGGCTTCGGCTTTTGCGCCAGCGTCGCCGCGCCGACGACGCCGAGAGCGGCGGCGGCGGTGAAGCTGGCGGTCGCGGAAAAGCACATGAAGAAGAAGGGTAGCCGCGCTCAGGCGGCGCGTCGAATGGTTTCCCGCTGACTGCCTGCTTATTCCACCGGCGCGGCGCTGGAGAGAAGGTCCTCGCCCTGTTCCCGGCGCTCCTCGGCGACCTTTTCTTTCAGATGCTGGTCCGGCGCAACATCCTGGGAGGCCGGGGTTTTGGCCTTGCGGGGTTTTTTCGGTCTTGCGGGCGGCGCGGTTTCCTGGACGGTCGCTCCGGCGGCTTCCTTCAGGATCGGCGGAGAGGCGGCGTCGAAGCGCAGGCGGTAGATCGGCTCGGGCAGGGCGAAGCCGGCTTCTTCCAGCGCGTCCTTGGCGGCGGAGAGCGCGAGGCTGCGGGATTTGGCGAAATCGGCCTCGCGCTGGTCGATCCAGGCCGCGAAGAAGATGACGATATTGGAATCGCCGACAGCGCGAATGAAACCGAGCGGCGGCGGGTCCTTCATCACGAAGTCCAGCGCCGCGATCGCCGCGACGCCGGTGTCGATGGCGGCGATCGGGTCGTCATCGGCGTCGACGCCGAGTTCGAAATCGAAGCGCCGTTCCGGATTGCGCGTGTAATTGAGGATCACCGCCTTGAAGACGACGGCGTTCGGAATGCGCAAATGATTGCCCTCAAGCGTCATCAGGATCGTGGCGCGCGAGGTCAGGCGGATGACGCGGCCTTCCTTGTCGTCGATCGCCACATGATCGTTGGGGCGAAAGGGCTGGCGCAGGGACAGCATGATCGAGGCGATGTAATTCTCGATAGTGTCGCGCACCGCGAAGCCGATGGCGAGGCCGATCACCCCGGCGGCGCCGAGAAAAGCGCCGAGCAGCGCCGTCGCGTCGAGCAGGCTCAGGGCGACAACGGCGCCGAGCACTATAAAAATGGCGCGGAAGGTGGAGGCGGCAAGCTCCGCGATGAACGGATTGGGCGTCACGCGCCGCCACAGCCCGGCCCACCCGGCGACGATCCAGCCGAGCGCGGCGATGACGGCGAAGGCCGCGAGCGCCAGCAGGATGAGCGGCAGGGAGCGCACCATGTCGCCGAGCCGGTTTTGCGCCTCACCGAGCGTCGGGGAGACGCGCGAGGAGACGGAGACGTCCCGCGCGATTTCGTTCTCGACGGTGACGACGCCGTTGATGCGCGCGGCCATGGATTCAGCTCTTGCGGCGGCGTCGGCGGTCGCCGTTTCGCCGGAGAGCGTCACCACGCCGGCGGAAACCGAAGCGTCGACTTCATGAAGGCTTTCGATCTCGGCGAAGATATCCTCGATCCGCGCTTCGATTTCGGCGTCGCTTGCGCCCGGCGGCGCGGTTTCGATGACGGGGTCGGGATCGGCGGGCGGTTCCTGAGCGCAGACAGGGGCGGCGGCGAGCATCAAGCCCGCAGTTAAAACCGTGATAATCCTGAAGGTTCTCGCCATGCCCGAAGCATAACACATCCTTTTCCGGATGGTTGCCCGCGCCCCGCGGGCCTGACGGTCGCCGCCGCATAAAAAAGACGAAGCCCCGTGCGGGAGGCTTCGTCTTTGGCTTAACGCGCGGGGGACTGGTTGCGCGAGAAGGATAAAGGCCGGTCAGGCCTTTTCGGCGCGCCGGCGCCGGGCTGCGGCGCCGAACGCCGCAAGGCCGGCGAACATCAGCGGGAACGCCGCCGGCAGGGGCGTTTCGAGCACCGGATCGGTTGAACCGCTATCCGTATCCACGAGGGAGAAGCTGAGCGCGCCGCCCTGACTGCCATGCACGCCGGTGCTTTTCGACAGTCCGGTAACGGTGAAGCGCCAGAAGTAGTTGTAGAAGATTTCAGAAGCAGTCGCCGCAAGAACCGCATCGCCGAGGCTGCCGGTCCCGAAATCGAGCGTCAGCCTCGCCCCGTGCGCTGGCCGGTACGCGCCTGAGCTTGCAACGTTAAAGTAATTATATTCAGTCCCCAGCGTCAGCACATTGCCGCTTAGACTTGCTGACGTGGTGACATTGTCCGCGGCCGTGCCGTCTAAATCATAAACGGACGTGCGCCCGCCCGGTCCGGGCAGCGCGCTGGTCAGGTCCGCGTCAATGACGGCGCCCGTGCCGGAATCAAAGCTGATCGTGCCGGATAACAGCCCGCCGCCGGGCTGGGCCGCCGGGTTGCCGTCGAGGTTGTTCTGATAGGACGAGAAATTATGAGAGATCTCGTAAGTCAGGACCGCCGCTTGCGCGCTGCCGGCCATGATGAAAAACGCCGCGAGTGCGGCGAGCCTGGACTTCATCTTCATGCGGAATACTCCCCACGCATTACTCAACAGAAATAGTGCGTAGGGAGATAGACCGGGCGTGCGGCGCGTGATTGTACAAAATAGACATAACGCCGGTTAACCAGAAAATTTCTTCCCTGGCCTGTCGGCGCACAATTTGCGGTTTAGCGCGCCAGCGCCTCGTCGATGAGGTCTGCTGTGGCCTTGGCGCCAAAGATTTTGGTGAAGGCGCCCATGCGCGGGCCCGCTTCCTGGCCGAAGACGACTTCGTAAAGGCCCTTGAACCAGTCGCGGATGTTCTCGAAGCCTTGCGCCTTGCCGGCGTCGAAGACGGCGGTCTGATAATCGTCTTCGGACCCTGTCTCGCCGATTTCTTTCAGCCGCGCCGACAGCATTTCAAGTCCGGCGCGCTCCGCATCCGTCGGCGCACGGAATTTCTTTGTCGGCTTGATGAAGCGTTCGAAATAGCGCTCTGCGTAACCGATCATCGCGTCGGTCGCTGCGAATTCCTCTTCGCTCGCGCCGGGGCGGTATTTGCGGATGAAGCCGCGCAACACCTCCGCATCCGCCGCGCCGGCGGCGCTGACGAGATTGAGGATCATCGCGAAGTTCACCGGCGGCATGACGGCCGGCGGCTTGCCTTCGTGAATATGCCAGACCGGATTGTCGAGCGCCTTGCCGCCGTCTTGGGCCGCATATTTTTCAAGATGGCTCCAATATTCGTCCGCGGTTTTCGGGATGATGTCGAAATAGAGCTTCTTGGCCGATTTCGGGTTCTGGAACATGTAGAGCGACAGGCTTTCCGGCGAGGCGTAGGTGAGCCACTCCTCGATGGTGATGCCGTTGCCCTTGGTTTTCGAAATCTTCTTGCCTTCTTCGTCGACGAAGAGCTGGTAGTTGAAGCCAGCCGGCGGTTCGGCGCCGAGCGTTTTGACAATGCGGTTCGACAGGCGCACCGATTCCGTCAGGTCCTCGCCCGACATCTCGTAATCGACGCCAAGCGCGTGCCAGCGTCCGGCCCAGTCGACTTTCCATTGCAGTTTCGCCGCGCCGCCCGCGACGCTGATGCGGGTTTTCTCGCCGTCCTCGTCCTCGAAAACCACTTCGCCTTTTTTCGCGTCGATCTCGAGCATCGGCACGTAAAGCACCCGGCCCGTCTTCGGCGAGATCGGCAGGATCGGCGAATAGCTCGCTTTGCGCTCGTCGCCGAGCGTCGGCAGGATGATTTCCATCACCTGGTCGTAGCGCTCGAGAACGCGGATCAGCGTGTCGTCGAACGCGCCGCTGCGATAGCATTCGGTCGAGGACATGAACTCATACTGAAAGCCGAACTGGTCGAGAAAGGCGCGCAGCTTGGCGTTGTTGTGATGCGCAAAACTTTCATGCTCGCCCCACGGGTCGGGCGTGTCGGTCAGCGGCTTTTGCAGATACTGGTTCAACAGCTCCTGGTTCGGCACATGCGGGGGCACTTTGCGCATCCCGTCCATGTCGTCGGAAAAGGCGATAAGGCGCGTCTCGCGGCCGGTCAGCAATTCAAAGGCGCGGCGCACCATGGTGGTGCGCGCGACCTCGCCGAAGGTCCCGATATGGGGCGGGCCCGAGGGGCCGTAGCCGGTCTCGAACAGGACGGGCCCGTCCTTCTTCACCTTTTCGAGGCGCTTGATCAGGTTGCGGGCTTCCTGAAACGGCCAGCTTTTGGCCGCGGCGGCGTCTTCGGCGGTGAAATCTTTGATCTGAAGGGCGGTCATCGGGGTTGCTTTCGGGAATAAAAGAGAAGGGTGGTTTAACGCCGCGGGCGCCAAGGTCAATGACCGCCCCGCCGGCACGGTCCGGCGACAGGCCGCCTTATCGCCGCGGTTGCCGTTTGTCCGCCCCGCCGCTAGGTTCCGGCGAACCCATCCCCCGTTCAGACAGGAGCCTTTTCATGGCCGGCAGCCTCGCCAATCTCACCCCCCAGGAAGCGGTCATCTATCTGATGGTCATGGCGTCGGCCTCCGACGGCGCCATCAATGATGAAGAGCTGAGAACCATCGGCCGGGTGGTGCGCTCGTTCCCCATGTTTTCCGAGGCGGACGAACATAACCTCGTTGCGATGGCCGAGGCCTGCGGTGAGCTGATGTCGTCGGAGGGCGGGCTTCACAAGGTGCTGGAATCGGCCGCCGCGGCGCTGCCGGATTTCCTCGCCGAAACGGCCTACGCCGCCGCCGTGGACGTGGTGACCGCCGACGAGAAGCTCGACGTCACCGAGATCCGCATTCTCGAGTTGATCCGCGACGCGCTGGGCGTCAGCGATGACGGCGCCGCGGCGATCGAACATTCCGCCCGGGCGCGCCACATGACGCTCGAGGGAACCTCCTGATCCGCAAAGGATCGTAAGCAGTGCAAGCGGCGAGCGCGTCTTTTCTGTCGGTCCCGAACCTCGCCCTGATGATTGTCGCGCTTCTTTGCGCGGGCGTCTTCTTTCACCCCAGGCTCAGGACATCGCCGGCCTGGCGGGCGACGGTGACGCCGCTCGCCTCGATCATCGGGTCGGGCTTTCTGGTTGCGGGACCGATCCTCGCTCATGCGGCGGGGACGAAAGCCTGGATGGCCATGACCGGGCTGTGCCTCGTCGCCTATCTCTTCGGCGCTGCGATTCGCTACAACATCGCCCATGTGGAGCCGGCGCTGGCGCGGCCCCATGCGAAGACCGTCTCCATTCTCGAGCGCGCGTCGCAAGGCACGCTGTCGCTCGCCTATTTCATTTCCGTCGCCTATTACATCAATCTCTTCGCCGCGTTCGGTCTTCGTTTCGGGGACATCACCGATCCTTTCTGGATCCGGGTGATTGCGACCGTGGTGATCGCCTTTCTCGGCGTCATGGGCGGCGTCGGGGGCTTGCGCGCCCTTGAACGGCTTGAGGTCGCCGCCGTCGGGTTGAAGCTTTGCGTCATTGCGGGGCTTCTCGCGGCCCTCGGCATCGCCACGGGGCTGATGCTCGCGGGCGGCGATTTCACCTGGACCGCGCCGAGCCACCCCCATGGCTGGTCGGAGTTCCAGATCTTGCTAGGCCTCGTCATCCTGGTGCAGGGCTTCGAGACATCGCGCTATCTCGGCGATGAGTATGACCGCGAGACGCGCGTCAAAACCATGCGCCGCGCCCAGTGGCTCTCGACTGCGATTTACATCTCTTTCGTGCTGCTGATCACCGGCTATTTCAAAAACGGCCTGCCGGCAGAAGGCGGGGAGACCGCGATCATCGATATGCTGGCGCCGCTTGGCGTGGCGGCTGCGCCGATGATCATTCTTGCAGCGCTCGCCTCGCAGTTTTCCGCCGCCGTCGCAGACATGAACGGCGCTGGCGGGTTGTTGTCGGAAACGTCGAAGCAAAAATTTTCGGTGAATGCCGGCGATGTCATCACGGCGGTCGTTGCGATCGCGATCATTTGGGCCGCGAACATCTATGAGATCATCGCTTACGCGTCGAAGGCGTTCGTCTTGTACTATGCGCTGCAATCCTTGCAGGCGGCGCTCGCCGCGCGCCGCAACAAAAGTTACGCGCTGATGGCGTTATTTGCTTTTTGCGTGGCGCTGGCCGCTGTGATCGTCGTCTTCGCGGCGCCGGCGGAGGTCTAGCGGCGCCTTTCCGTCAAACCCTGAATAAGCGGAAACAGACCGAAAAGCATTTGTCCGGCAAGGCCGAGGGCGCCGGGCGGCGTTCCCCAGGCCGCGATCTGATCGCTTAAGGAGCGCCCGAAACCGTAAAGCCCCAGCAGGATTTCCGCCGCGATCAGCAAGGCGAAGGCGACAGCGCCCATCGCCAGCCGCGACGGAAGGCCTGCGGGAACGTCGAACCGTGCGATCCAGTAGCGGCAGAGAAACCAGCTCGCGCCGAGGATGAAGGGCGTTTCGAGAAGGACGGCGCCGAGCGCGCCGAGCCGCGGTTCTATCATGAGGGTCCGGATCGTCCCGAGCCCGAACCCTACGGCGAACACCGAGAGAAAATAGACACAACCGGCTTTGAGCGCCATCATCCGAGAAGCGCCCAGCACACGGTCGCGACTACAAAGGCGACGATGACATTAAGCCCGGCGCCTTCGCGTGCCATGCGCCCGATGGAGACGCGCCCTGTCCCGTAGATAATGGCGTTGGGCGCCGTCGCCACGGGCAACATGAAAGCGCAGGAGCAGGAGATCACCGCCGGGATCATCAGGAGTTCCGGTTTCATGCCGGCGCCGGTTGCGACCGCCGCGAGGAGCGGCATCAGCAAATTGGCCGTCGCGGTGTTCGAGGTCACTTCGGTGAGGAAGGTGACGGAAAGGCAAAGGCCGAGCATCATCAAAAACACCGGCGCGTTGGCGAGGCCAGACAACTGATCGCCGATCAGGACGTCGAGGCCGCTCGCCCGGAAGGCGCTGGCGATGCAGATGCCGCCTGCAAAGAGAAGCAGCATCCCCCAGGGAATGTCGCCCGCCGTCTTCCAGTCGAGAAGCGCGCTGCCCTTGCCGTTGGGAACGAGAAACATCAGGACGACCGCGAAAACCGCGACAGTGGAATCGCCCGCGTCTTCCATGCCGAGAAGGCCCGACCAGCCGCCGAAGGGTTCGATGCGCGTGATCCACAAGACGATGGCGACAGCGAAGACGATGAGCGTGCGTTTCTCGTCGGTGCGCCAGGGGCCGGGATCGGCGAGCTCGGGCGTTCTGACCCCGCCGAGCGCGCGCGTTAGCCACAGCGCCATCAAAGGCAGGCCGACAATCACCACCGGCACGCCGATGCTCATCCATTGCAGGAAGGAATATTCCTCGCCCGTGGTCAGCAGGTAATTTTCCGCGAAAATGAGATTGGGCGGCGTCCCGATCAGGCTCGCCGTGCCGCCGAAAGACGCCGCATAGGCGATGCCGAGAAGCAGGGCGGGGCCGAGCTTCGGGTCGTCCGTGCGCGCCAGGATCGCGAAGGCCATGGTGGCGAGCATCAAGGTCGTCGCGGTGTTGGAGATCCACATGGACAAGACCGCCGCCGCGACCATGAAGCCGATGACAAGCCGGCGGCCCGTCCCGCCCACCAGCTTGATCATGTAAAGGGCGAGGCGTTCATGGGCGCCGGAGCGCTCCAGCGCTTTCGACAGCATGAAGGACGCCATCAGCAGGATGATGACGTATGAGCCGAGCGCCGCCGCCGCCTCGCGCTGGTCGAGCACCCCGGCGAGGGGAAACAGCGCGAAAGGAACGAGCGACGTCGCCGGGATCGGCAGGGCCTCGCTCACCCACCAGAAAGCGGTCAGCGCCGTGATCGCGATGGTCGCGATTATCGGCTGCGGGAGGCCCGCGGCGGCGGAAAGAAGGGCGGCGAGGGCGGCGAAGGCGAGGCCGGCGAGGATGCGCATGGGTTTCATGGGCGCGCACTTTGTCCCGCCTCGCGGCTCGCGTCCAGCGAAAGGGGCGCTGGACCCTTCTTGCGCAGCGCGCTAGGGGAAGCCCCATGTCAGAAGAACCCCAACCGGAATTCGTCTACAGGCTGGCGAGCGCCGCCGAATGGCGCGATGCGCAATCGAGCGGTGTTGTTCCCAAACGCGATATCGACCTCAAGGACGGTTATATGCACCTGTCGACAAAGGCGCAGGCGCTTGAAACCGCGCGGCTGCATTTCGCCGGGGCCGACGATCTCCTGGCGCTGGAGATCCCGCTGGCGCCCATCGCGCAAAAGGTGAAGTTCGAGCTTGCCCCGAAGCGGGGCGAGGCCTTCCCGCATCTTTATCGCGATCTGCGCCGCGAAGACGTGGCCGCCGTCATCCCGCTCCTGCGCGACGGCGATGATTTCCAATTCGGAGCGCCGCAGTGAGAACGCCGGTCTGGCTGGCCGAGCTTGGCGCCAAGGCCATGGGCGCCGCGGATGCGGAAACCGCGCATCACCTCACCATCCGTATGCTGAAGAAAGGCTGGGGCCCGAAAGTCTCGCTGGAGACGCCGCGCCTCGCCATGAAGGTTGCCGGGCTTTCCTTCCCTAATGTCCTGGGCCTTGCCGCGGGCTTCGACAAGAACGCCGAGGCCGCCGATGCGGCCCTCGATCTCGGTTTCGGTTTCGTGGAGGTCGGCGCCGTGACGCCGCGTCCGCAGCCCGGCAATCCGCGCCCGCGGGTTTTCCGCCTGCGCGCCGACGCTGGCGTCATCAACCGCTACGGCTTTAATAATGAGGGGCTCGAGGCGGTCGCGGCGCGGTTAAAAGCGCGCACCCGCAAGGGCATTGTCGGCGTCAATCTCGGCGCCAACAAGGACTCAGAGGATCGCGCGGGAGATTATGTGACAGGCGTCCGGGCGCTCGCCGGGCTCGTTGACTTTTTCACAGTGAATATTTCCTCGCCCAATACGCCGGGTTTGAGGGCGCTTCAGGGCAAGTCGACGCTTGAGGAACTGATGCGGCGGGTCCAGACGGCGCGCGACGAGGCGGCGCCCGAAACGCCGGTGTTTCTGAAGATTGCGCCGGACCTCGCCGATGAAGACAAGGCGGACATCGCCGATGCGGCGCGCGCCATGAAGCTCGATGCGCTGATCGTCTCCAACACCACCATCGCCCGCGCCCCGAATTTGCGCAGCGCCAATGCAAGCGAGGCTGGCGGGCTGTCCGGCAAGCCGCTCTTCGCCATGTCGACGGCGCTCCTCAAGGAGTTCTACGGAGCGGTGGGCAACGACGTGCCGCTGATCGGCGTCGGCGGCATTTCCTCGGCGCGCGACGCCTATGAAAAGATTCTCGCCGGCGCCTCGCTGGTCCAGCTTTATTCAGCGCTCGTTTATGAAGGGCCGGGTCTGCCGTCGCGGATTCTCCGCGACCTGCCGTCCTATCTCGACGCCGACGGGTTCGAGGCCGTATCGCAGGCGGTGGGCGCCGGGGCGCGCTAACTCGAAAAGGCTTTGCCGATGCGCGGCAGCCAGATCGCGAGTGTTGCGGCGCGCAACAGGAAATATAGCGAAAACGCCGCCCACAGCCCGTGATTGCCCCATTGTCCGGCGAACCAGAGCGAGGCGGGGAGAAAAATGAAAGCCGAGATGATCATCGAATCGCGCATTTCAGTGGCGCGCGTGGCGCCGATAAAGATGCCGTCGAGCTGAAAGCCGATCACCACGATCAGAGGGCTGACGATCACCCAGGGCATATAGGCGTTCATGTCGGCGCGAATCGGTCCTTCCGGCGTCAGGAGCGCGATCAGGGCGTCGCCCGCAATCCAGTAGAAGAGGACGAAGGCCACGGCCGCGGCGCTGGCGAGGATGAAGGTTTTGCGCACCGCCATCAAATAGCGCGCCTTCGCGGCGACGCGGTCCCGTGCGCCCATGGCTTGTCCGACCAATGTTTCCGCGGCGATGGCCGTGCCGTCCAGGGCGAGCCCGGTGAAGAGAAAGAGCTGCAACAGCGCCTGATTGGCGGCGAGCGTCGCGTCCCCGAAAGCGCCTGAGCGCTGCACGAACCAGGCGAAGCAGAAGGCGAGCAGGAGCGTGCGGATGAAGATGTCGAAATTGATCGACAGGGTGCGTTTGACCCGCGCGGGATGCCAGAAATCTTCCGGGCACCAGTGGGCGGCGAGGCCGCCATGGCTTTTCATGACGGACAGAACGAAGAGGACGGCGACGAGAAACCCGGCGATCTCGGCGATCAGCGTGCCCGCGGCGACGCCCGCCGCGCCCCAGCCAAGCCCGACCACGAACCAGTAATCGAGAACGATATTGATGGCCGTCATGAAGACGCTGACCGCCATCAGATAGTCGGTGCGTCCTCTCGCGGTGAGCCAGCCGAACGCCGCGTAGGAGGCGAGGGCGAAAGGCGCGCCCCAGATGCGGATGTCGAAATAGGTGCGGCCGTTGGCGAGAGTTTCCGCGCTCGCCTCCGAGCCCGTTGAAAGCAGCTCGAAAGAAAAATAGCCGACCGGGATCTGCAACAGGACGAGCGCCGCGCCGACCGCGCCGCCGATCATGGCGCCGCGCACCAGCGACGCGCGCGCTTCCGGTTCGTCTTCGCCGCCCGCGGCTTGTGCGGTCAGTCCCGCGACGCTCATGCGGATGAAGCCGAAGGTCCAGTAGGCGAGAGAGAAGATCACCGAGCCGAGGCCTACCGCCGCGATGTCGAGCGGGCGGGCCGACTGAGCCAGCGCCCAAACGTCGATCGCCCCGAGCAGCGGCGTCACCGAGGCGGCGACGGAGGCGGGCCAGGCGAGGCGCAGGATCTCGCGATAGGATATCTTGTCTGCCGTCAGGTTCATCCGATCCGCCTAATCGCTCTCGCCCGGCTTGTCACCTCAGGCCGAACGGCGGACAATGGCGGCAATGAAAGAAGAATGGGAGCAATGGGAGTCGCCCCCGGGGGGCACCGGCAACAAGCTGGACTCATCGGAAATCGGCGCCCTTGCGCATCTTTACCGGGGCGAGGTCTACCGCTCGACCATCTGGCGAACGCGGCTCGACAACACGACCAACTGGTCGGTGGTGACGCTCGGGATCGCGCTTTCCATCGCCTATGCGACGCCGCAGGCCTCGCCGCTGCCGCTTCTCCTGGTCGGCATTCTGATCTGCATGTTTCTCATTCTGGAGGCGCGGCGCTATCGTTATTTCAATGTCTGGCGCGCGCGTTGCCGCTGGATCGAAACGAATTTCTACGCGCCGCTTCTGTTGCGCTCCTCGCGTCCCGATCCCGGCCAGTGGCAGGACGTTTTGGCGAAGGATTACCTGACGCCGCAATATCATATCGGCTTCTGGCGGGCCATGGGCCGGCGCCTGCGCCGCAATTATATGTGGATATTCGCCTTTCAGGCGATCGCCTACGCCGGCAAGATCATCATCCACCCGACGCCGATTTCATCCGCTGACGAACTTTTCGCGCGCATGGCGGTGGGCCCGATCCACGGTTTGCTGATCCTTGCGATCGGGGTCGTCTTTCATTCCGCCTGGATCATGCTGGCGGTCAGGACCTATCATCTCGACAAGCTTGTCCATAGCCGGCGCGAAGGCGTCGGCGGTATGGGCTGACGATCAAGCCCCCTTCGCCTCGAGTTTTGCTTTCAGCGCGGCGTTTTCCTTGCGCAGCGCCTCCAGTTCATCGCGCAGCGGCGACAGCGTCGAGGCCATTTCCTCGACCGTATAGCGCTGGGGGATATGTTGCGGGCAGTTCCAGTCGAACCCGGCGACAGTGATGATGACGGCGCGTTCGGGCGTCGCCCGATAGCCGGGCATGGCGAGGCTGTTGACGAGGTCTGCATGGTCTTCGGTCTCGACCATGCTGGCGTGGCCGAGAAGTTTCAGCCGCTGCTTGTTCGGGTAATCCATGAAGAAAAGCGCGATGCGCCCGTTACCCAGAAGATTGCCCACGGAAACATATTGCCGGTTGCCGCGCAGATCCGCATAGGCAAGCGTTTTCCCGTCAAGCACATGCAGGAAGCCCGGAGGGCCGCCGCGAAACTGCACATAGGGCCAGCCGGTCTCTGACACGGTCGCCTGATAGAACCCGTCCCGCGCGCGAATGAAGGCCGCTTCCGCCTCGCCGAGCGTATTATTGGGCGGCGCTTCGGGCGCGAGAAACTTCGCATAGGCGCCGGCCGAGCCGTGCTTTGCCTGCTGCTCGCGGACCGTGTCCGTAAAGGCGATCCTGGAAAAGGCGCGGGCCATGGGGCTCTCCTGTCCGGCGGCGCCTAAAGGCGCCGCTCGCTTTCTTCGATGGGGGCGTCATTGATGCTGGCGAAGCGCCGGCGCATCAGCCCGTCTTCGTCGAATTCCCACATCTCATTGCCATAGCTGCGCCGCCATTGGCCGTTTGCGTCGCGCGATTCATATTCGAAACGCACGGCGATGCGGTTGTCCGTATGCGCCCAATATTCCTTCTTCAGCCGGTAGTCGATTTCCTGCGACCATTTCTCGGCGAGAAACGCCCGGATATTTTCCCGGCCGGTCAGGAAACGATCGCGATTGCGCCATTCGGAGTTTTCCGAATAGGCGAGAGAGACGCGCTCCGGGTCGCGCGTGTTCCAGGCGTCCTCGGCGGCCTGCACTTTTGCGCGGGCGGTCTCTTCGGTGAAAGGCGGGGCGAGCTTGGTCATGGGCTTTCCTTTTCTTTTTTATGTCGGCGGCTTTGGGACGGGGTCAGTTCGCCGGGGCGTCCGGCGCGGGCTGGACGGCCTGCATAGCGACAAGGTCGCCGCCGGCGCCGCGCGCTTCATGAGCAGAGGGCGGGAACAGCACCAGCATGGAAAGGACGCCGGCGGTCATGATCAGCGCCGTGGCGATGCTGAAGGCGAGCGCGAGGTCGTTGAGCTGGCGCAGGTAGAAGGTGTTTTGCGTTTTCATGGGTCTCTCTCCGTTTGATGTAGCGGGCTGTTGGGTAACTGATCGGTAAAGGTCAGATAGGAGGGGGTAACCGATCTGTCAATGTATTTTTGCGAAAATTTTCAAAAATGCGGCCTGCACTTGCATATAAGGTGACGCATTCTACATTTACCGATCAGTATCGGAGATTTCAGCTTGAGCGCTTCAAAAAGAGATGAGCTGGTCCAGAAGGCGTTGAAGGCCTTCTATCGCGATGGCTTTCACGCCCTCGGCATGGACGCCCTGGCGAAGGAGACCGGCGTTTCCAAAACAGCCATCTACAAGCACTTCCGCACCAAGGAAGAACTGATCCTGGCGACCCTGCGCCTGCGCGACGAGCAGTTCCGCAACTGGATGATCAGGCGCGTCGAGGCGCTGGCCGACAGCCCCCGCGGCCGGCTCCTGGCGGTTTTCGACGTCCTGGCCGAGTGGTTTGCGGAGCCGGAATACCGCTCCTGCATGTTCATCAAGGCGTCGTCGGAATATCAGGACCGGACGCATCCGATCCATGGCGTCGCGGCGGAACATAAAAAGCTGTTGCTCGCCTATTTCGAAAAGCTTGCGGGCGAGGCCGGCGCGAAAGCGCCGAAGCGGCTGGCCGGCCAGATTCTTCTTTTAAAGGAAGGCGCCATCGTGCTGGCGCATCTGCACGACCCGGATGCGATCGTCGCCGATGCGCGCGCCGCCGCGGAAGATCTTTTAAAGGCGGCTGGCGTCTAGGCGTCTTTTCTCAGCTCTTCCGCCGAAACCACCACCCGGTAAAAGCAAGACTTGCGGCCCGTGTGACAGGCGGGGCCGGTCTGTTCGACGACGAGTTCGATGGCGTCCTGATCGCAGTCGGTGCGGATTTCGACGATTTTCTGGACATGGCCGGAGGTCGCGCCCTTGCGCCAGAGTTCGCCCCGCGAGCGCGACCAGTACCAGGCCTCTCCCGTCTCGATGGTTTTGGCGAGCGCCTCGGCGTTCATATGGGCGAGCATCAGGAGGCGGCCCGTGCCGGCGTCGGTGGCGACGGCGGTGATCAGGCCGTCGGCTCCGAATTTCGGGGCGAAACGGGCCGTTTCCTCGATCTTTTCGTCGAGGCTTTCCGGGGCGGCGAAGGGCGATGCGTCTGTCATGGGCCGGACCATAGCAGCCTTGCCGGGGCAGGGAAGCGGCTTCTTGGCGGCGCGCTTGTTGCCAGCGCCGACCGGCGCGGCTAGCAACGGGCGGGAAGAAAGAGCGTATCCATGCCCCTGACGATCTATGACTCTATGGCGCGCGAAAAGCGCGAATTCATACCCGCCGATCCGGATCGGGTGACGCTCTATGTCTGCGGGCCCACGGTCTACAGCTATGCGCATATCGGCAATGCGCGCTCCGCCGTCGCCTTCGATCTCCTCTACCGGGTCCTGCGCGCGCAGTACGGCGAGAACCACGTCGTCTATGCGCGCAACATCACCGACATCGACGACAAGATCATCAAGGCCGCGCGCGAGAGCGGCGAGCCGATCGGCGCCATCACCGAAAAATTCGCGGACATCTATCGCGCCGATATGGGCGCGCTCGGCGTGTTGCGCCCCGATCTCGAACCGAAGGCCACGGGGCATGTGGGGCCGATGATCGCCATGATGGAACGGCTGATCGAAGAAGACGCCGCCTATGAGGCGGAAGGCCATGTGCTCTTTTCCGTCGACGCCTATGCCGATTACGGCAAGCTTTCCGGCGCCGACCGCGACGAGATGATCGCCGGCGCGCGGGTCGAGGTTGCGCCTTACAAGAAGAGCCCGGCGGATTTCGTTCTCTGGAAGCCGTCGAAAGAGGACGAGCCCGGATGGGACAGCCCCTGGGGGCGCGGCCGGCCCGGCTGGCATCTCGAATGCTCGGTGATGATCGAAAGCGAACTGGGCGAGACCATCGATATCCATGGCGGCGGTCAGGATCTCAGATTTCCGCACCATGAAAACGAGATCGCGCAATCGGCCTGTGCGCACAAAGGCGCGCCGCTCGCCCATTACTGGATGCATAACGGCTTCTTGCGCATGGGCGAGGACAAGATGTCGAAGTCGCTGGGCAATATCTTGCTCGCCCATGACCTTCTGAAGGACTGGCATGGCGAGGTGCTGCGCTGGGCGCTCTTGTCGGCCCATTACAGGCAGCCGCTTGAATGGACCGAAGAGCTGCTGAAGCAGTCAAAACAGCAAATGGATCGGTTTTACCGCGCGCTAACCCTGGTTCCCGAGTTCCCTCCCTTGAAGAATGAGAAACTCGTAGAACATCTTACAACCTTCTTGCATGACGATCTAAATACGCCGGCCTTGTTCAGCGCCATGCATGGAATAGCGAGCAACATCTTCACGCACGCAGAAGAAAGAGAAGCGTTGCTCAAAAATCTCAAACGGGGCGATGCAGAGCCGGATTACAAGATTGACCGCAAGCTTGTCGAAGGCCGCATCAAAGAGTTTGAAGAAAAAATTCAGATGTGGAAAGGCGGATTGCTGGCGGCGGGAAAACGCTTTGGCTTTTTCAACGAAGACCCGGCGGTCTGGTTCAAGGGCGCCGATAGCGGCGGCCCCTCGGCGGAGGAGATCGAAGCGCTGATCGCCGAGCGCGCCGAGGCGCGCAAGGCCAAAAACTTCGCCCGCGCCGATGAAATCCGCGACGATCTCGCCGCCAAGGGCGTCATCCTCGAAGACGGGGCCCAGGGCGCGACCTGGCGGCGGAGCTGAGCCCATGCGCCTGATCGAAGCTGTCTTTCCAAGCGCGAAGCGCGATCAGGTCGAAAAAGCCGTCGAAGAGCACAAGCCCACCCATGCGCGCTTTTCCGCGACTGAAGAAGACGACAGTTCGGTGTTGCGCGCGCTCTTCGTCGAGGAGGGCGCGCAAGGGCTTGTGGATGCGCTGCAAAGCATCTGCGGCCATGAAAAGAACTGGCGCATCATCGTCCTTCCCGTCGAGGCGACGGCGCCGAAGCCTGACGAAAAAGAGGACGAGAACGGCGAAGAGGACAGGAAGCGGCCGAAAAACGTCGCCCTGCGCGAAGAGATTTACAATGACGTGGCGGCCGGCGCGGATCTCAGCATCGACTTTTTCCTTCTGACCTTCGCGTCCGCCATCGTGGCGGCGCTCGGGCTCAACGCCAACAACATCGCCGCCGTGATCGGCGCCATGGTGATCGCGCCCCTGCTGGGCCCCATTCTCGCGATCTCGCTCGGCGCCGCGCTCGGCGACATGAAGCTCCTGATGCGCGCGGGGCGCAACGCCATTGCGGGCCTCGCGCTCGGTTTCGCCACCGCGGCGCTGATCGGCGCGGTGTTCGGCACCAATATGGAAAGCGGCGAACTGATGAGCCGCACGGTGGCGGGAATCGATTCCGTCGTCCTGGCGCTCGCCGCCGGGGTCGCGGCGGCGCTTTCCATCGTCGCGGGGATTTCGGCGGCGCTGGTGGGCGTCATGGTCGCCGTCGCCCTGTTGCCGCCGGCGGCGGCGGCGGGGCTGTTTTTCGGCGCGGGCGATCTCGGGCTTTTCGGCCGCGCGGTGCTGTTGCTGATGGTGAACGTCACCTGCATCATGCTCGCCGCGCAGGCGATCTATATCTACAAGGGCGTACGCCCGCGCACCTGGTTTGAAAAACAATCGGCGGCGCGCGCCTCGAAGATCAATCTCATCGCGCTTCTCGTGCTGCTGGCGGTTCTGGTGGCGGTCATCCTCTTCGCGCCGACCGGCAGCATGCCGGGCGTGCCGCTTGCGGATTAGCGGGCCCGTTCACGGCTTCGTGCGCGCTCTTACAAAAGCGATGCGGCTTCCCAGATTCCGGGATAATCATCCGCACAACGAGAATCGTCCGGGCTCTGAAAGGGCCGGCGAGGAGGCTTTATGATCAATATCCGCAGAGCCGTCGACCGGGGCCACGCCACCCATGGCTGGCTCGACACCCATCACACGTTCTCTTTCGCCCATTATTATCATCCAGACCATATGGGCTTCCGGCCGCTCCGGGTGATCAATGAAGACCGCATCAATCCGGGCGCAGGTTTTCCGACTCACCCCCATGAGGACATGGAGATTATCACCTATGTGCTCGAAGGCGCGCTCGCCCATAAGGATTCGACCGGCGGCGGCGGCGTCATCACGCCGGGCATGGTGCAATATATGTCCGCCGGCTCGGGCGTCACCCATAGCGAGTTCAACGCGTCGGACACCGAGCCCTTGCACCTCTATCAGATCTGGCTTCTGCCGAATGTGAAGGGCGCGCCGCCGCGTTATGAAGAGCGTGAGATCGGCGATTCCCGCAACGGCGCCCTGAAGCTCGTCGCCTCGCCAGACGGGCGCGACGGCTCTTTCGCCATTCGCCAGAACGCCTCGCTCTACGCCTCCATTGTCAAGGAAGGCGAGACCCTGACCCATGCCTTCGGGCCGGGCCGTTATGGCTGGCTGCAGGTTGCGAAGGGCGGCGTCGAGATTGGCGGGCTCGCCATGCAGCCCGGCGACGGCGCCAAGATCGCGGAGGAGGACGAGATTTCCTTCACCGCCCTCGCGGACAGCGAAATCCTGTTGTTTGACTTGCCGTAAAAAACCGCCATGTAAGCGGCATGTTGAGCGAGCTCTATACAGGCGGCGTTCTCGATGCGGCGGCGGCGATCCCGCCGGCGCATCGTTTGGCGTCGCCTGACGCCAGCGCGACGAAATCGAGCCGCGTCTGCGGCTCGGAAGTGAGCGTCGATCTCAAGATGGAGGGGCCCCGTGTCGCCGAGTTCGGCATGGAGGCGAAGGCCTGCGCTCTCGGGCAGGCCTCGGCCTCGATCCTTGCGCGCAACATTGTCGGCGCCAGCGCGGAAGAACTTTACGCGGTGCGCAACCAGATGCGCGCCATGCTGAAGGAAGAGGGCGCGCCGCCGGAAGGCGCGCGCTGGGCCGACCTCGCCATGCTCGAACCCATCCGCGATTATCCTCAGCGCCACGCCTCGACCCTGCTTGTTTTCGAGGCGGTCTGCGCCTGTCTCGATCAACTCGGGTTTGATGCCTCTTCGAACGCTGGCTGATCGCGCGCCTGTGAGGCGGCGTCTGACATTTTTGTCATCTAGGGCGGCTTGAACCCGCATGGTTAAGGGCCATTTGAGAATTCGACAGAGCGGCCCGGCTTTCTCTCCCCCAAACCTTCGGGCCGCTTATCGGACGCCTGCGTCGTTCCCCCGCGACGCAGGCGTTATTTTTTTGAGCCGTTAAGAGCAGCGGTTTGGGCTGCCGCTTAGGCTGCCGCTTCCTGGGCGTCCGCCGCATCGACGCTCTCGGCGGCTTCCTTCATTACCCAGGTCTTGAACGCCTTCACCGCCGGCGAGGACGATTTCGACGGCGGATGGACGATGTAATAGGAAAACTCCGTCGGCGTCGTCAGATCGAACGGTATCACCAGCCGCGCGGCTTCAAGGTCCGCGAGCGCCAGCGCCGATTTGGCAAGCGCCACGCCCTTGCCGGCGACAGCCGCCTCGATGACCAGCGAGGACTGGTTGAACTTGAGCCCGCGGTCGCCCGCCTTGTGGTCGACCCCGGCGGCTTTCAGCCACATGGGCCAGGTCGGGCAGCCCGGATCCTTGTCATTGCCGGAATCGTGCAAGAGCGTGTGGTGGATGAGGTCCGCCGGCGTCTTGATGGGGTTCTCCCCGGTCAGAAGCTGCGGGCTGCAGACCGGGACGATCTTTTCCGCCATCAGATGCTCCATGACGAGGCCGGGATACTGGCCCGGCCCGTAGCGGATGGCGATGTCCACATCGTCCACGGCGAAATCCACCACATTCATGTCCGCCGAGACCCAGACGTCGATATCGGGATGGGCCTCCTGGAAGCGGTCGAGGCGTGGCACCAGCCATTTCGAGGCGAAAGAGGGCGCGACCGAGACCGTCAGGCGGCCCGCGTCTGCCTTCTTGGCGAGGATTTCTCCCGCCTCGACCAGCTTGTCGAAGCCCTCGCGCAGGATCGGCAGGCTCGCCTGGGCCTCGTCGGTGAGGAGGAGGGCCCGCTTGTGGCGGCGGAAGACCGGGGTCTGGAGAAAGTCCTCAAGGGCCTTGATCTGCTGGCTCACCGCGCCCGGCGTCACATGCAGCTCTTCAGCCGCTTTAGTGAAACTTAAGTGGCGGGCGGCGGCCTCGAAGACCTTTAAGGCGTTCAGCGGCGGCAATTGCTTCATTTCAGGGACCCTCCCTCGGAAAGACGAGGTGTTTTTCCTATAGTATTGCTAATAAAGCAAGGGCTATTCCCGCCGTCACCCCTTCGTGATGAGGTGGATCAGTCCAGCTTATTTACGAATGGCCCAGTAAATCCGCGATTTTCTCAGAAAACCTATCAGGTTTGGCAGAATTAATCGATTGAGGCCCGAAATCCGCGCGCCTAGGTTCCCGCTGACGCCGCCAAGAGAGGGCGGCTATTCAGGATGTGCATTAGATAATCTATATGAAAGCCTTTCCCGCTCATATCGATCTCAAGGGCCGCCCCGTAGTGATTATCGGCGGCGGGGCCGAGGCGCTGGCGAAAGCGCGGCTGATGCTGGCGGCTGACGCCGCGCTCAGCCTCATCGCCCCGGAGTTTTCCGCCGATGTGATAGCTGAGCTGAAAGGCAAGGTGCAGCTTGTGGCGCGCGAGCCCGTCGTGGCCGATGTGGAGGCTGCGGCGCTGCTCTTTATCGCGGACACGGAGGAGGCGGAGGCCCGCCGCTGGGCCGAGGTTGCGCGCATGGCCGGCGTCCTTCTCAATGTGGTCGACCAGCCGGCGCTTTGCGATTTCACCACGCCGTCGATCATCGACCGGGGCCGGGTGACGGTCTCGATCTCCACCGGCGGCGCCGCGCCGGTGCTGGGCAAGAAACTGCGCGCCGATATCGAGGCGCTCCTGCCGCCGCAGCTCGGCAGCCTCGCCGATTTCGCCGACCGCTATCGCGAGACGGTGAAGGCGACCATCGCGCCGCAGGACCGCCGCCTGTTCTGGGAGACGTTTTTCGACGGCCCCATCGCCGCGCAGGTTCTGGCCGGCGACGCGCGCGGCGCCCATGAGGCGATGCTGGCGCTGATCAATCGTCCGCAGGCGGATGAAGAAAAAACCGGGGCCGTGCATATTGTCGGGGCCGGGCCGGGCGATCCCGATCTCCTGACCATCAAGGCGCTGCGTCTTTTACAGCGCGCCGACGTTATTCTTCATGACCGGCTCGTCAGCGACGAAATTCTCTCGCTGGCCCGCCGCGACGCCGAACGGCTTTATGTGGGCAAGGCGAAGTCCAATCATTCGGTTCCGCAGGAAGAAATCGAAGCGCGCCTGATTGCGCTGGCGCGCCAAGGCAAGATGGTCGTGCGTCTCAAGGGCGGCGATCCGTTCGTGTTCGGACGCGGCGGCGAGGAACTCGACGCGCTGCGCAAGGCGGGCATTCCCGCTTTCGTCACGCCCGGCGTCACCGCCGCGACCGGCTGCGCCGCCGCCGCCAATATGGCGCTCACCCATCGCGATTGCGCCCAGGCCGTCACTTTCGTGACCGGTCACGCCAAGGGCGAGGCCGATCCCGCCCTCGACTGGGCGGCGCTCGCCGCGCTCAAAAACACGCTGGTCGTCTATATGGGCGTCACCAAAGCTGAGACCATCGCCGGCAAGCTCATTGAAAATGGGCGCGGGGCCGAAACCCCCGTCGCGGTCGTCGAAAACGGCACGCGTGACAATCAGAAAATCGTCAAGGGCGCGCTGGGCGATCTCGCATCGCTGATTGACGCCGGCGGGATCAAAGGTCCGGCCGTGCTCGTCATCGGCGAAGTCGCCGCGTTTGCTGACGGCGAAACTCTCGCTGATCTCGCTGCAAAAGAAAGGCTCGTCGCATGAAGGCCATTACCGCAAACCGCCTTGAGGACGGCGTCGTCGTCTATCTCGGGGCCGATGACGGCTGGACCTCCGATCTCGCCAAGGCCGCGCGTTTTGAAGACGAGGACGCGAAGGCCGCGCTCGCCGGCGCCGAAGCGCGCGCGGGCGAAATCGCCGGCGCCTATCTCATCGAAGTGAGCGACGCAGGCGCGCCCGCGGGCCGCGAAACCTTGCGCGAAACCATCCGCAAGGACGGGCCCACCGTGCGGCTTGACCTCGGCTATCAGGCGGAGGCCTAAACTTGAGCGCCAGGCTGAACATTTACGGCGACGCGATCAGCGGCAATTGCCTCAAGGTCAAATGGACCGCTGATTTGCTCGGCCTTCAGTATGACTGGATCGAAACCAGCGTGCTTGAAGCCGAAACGCGCACGCCTGAATTTCTGGCGATGAACCCGGCAGGGCAGGTCCCGACGGTCGTGCTCGCCGACGGCGCCGTTCTGGCGCAGTCCAACGCGATCATTCTTTATCTCAACAAAGTGCATAGCGGCGGGCTGTTGCCGCAAGAGCCTTACGCGCAAGGCAAGGTCTTCGAATGGCTTTTCTGGGAGCAATATTCCCACGAGACCGCCATCGCCGTGCGCCGCTTTCACAAGCATTACCTTAAAAAATCCGACGCCGAGATCGATCCGAAGCTGATGGAAAAAGGCGCCGCCGCGCTGACGCTGATGGAGAACGCGCTGAAAGACGGCGCCTATCTCGTGGGCGAAAAACTGACGCTCGCCGACATTTCCCTCGTCGCCTATACGCGCCTTGCTCATGAAGGCGGTTTCGATCTCGAGCCCTATCCCGCCATCCGCCGGTGGATCGCGCGCGTTGAGCGCGATCTCGGCCTTCAACCCGCCCAAACCCCCGAAAGGGCAGCCTGATGTATCGTTACGATGAATTCGACGCCACGATGGTGGCGGAACGGGTCGCGCAGTTTCGCGGCCAGGTCGCGCGCCGGCTTTCCGGTGATCTGACCGAAGACCAGTTCAAGCCGCTGCGGCTGATGAACGGTCTTTATCTGCAACTTCACGCCTACATGCTGCGCGTCGCCGTTCCCTATGGCGCGATGTCGTCGAAACAGATGCGCCGGCTCGGCGAAGTCGCGCGCAAATATGATCGCGGTTACGGTCATTTCACGACCCGCCAGAACATTCAGTATAACTGGCCAGCGCTCGTGGATGTGCCCGATCTTCTCGATGAGCTTGCGGATGTCGAGATGCATGCGATCCAGACGTCGGGCAATTGCATCCGCAACGTCACCTCCGACCAATATGCCGGCGCCACGGCCGAAGAGATCGAGGACCCGCGCCCCTATTGCGAAATGATCCGGCAATGGTCGACCTTCCACCCGGAATTTTCCTTCCTGCCGCGCAAGTTCAAGATCGCCGTGACCGCGGCGCCCCATGACCGCGCGGCGGTGAAGGTGCACGATATCGGCCTCATTCTTTACAAGAACGATGAAGGCGAAACGGGCTTTGAAGTGATCGTCGGCGGCGGTCTCGGCCGCACGCCCTATGTGGGCCACACGATCCGCAAATTCCTGCCGAAGGAATATTTGCTGTCTTATCTCGAGGCGATCCTGCGCGTTTACAATCTCGAGGGCCGCCGGGACAATATGTACAAGGCGCGCATCAAGATCCTCGTCAATTCCGAAGGCGCCGACAAATTCGCCGAGGCGGTGGAAGCTGAATGGGCGCAGATCAAAGATAACGGCATCGACCTGCCGCGCGAGGAGATTGCGCGCATCAACGACTATTTCGCGCCGCCGGCCTTTGAAACGCTTTCGGCGGAAAGCGCCGCGCTGGAAGAGAAAAAAGCAGCCGACAAGGACTTCGCCCGCTGGGTGCGCGCCAACACCGTCGCGCATAAGATTCCGGGCTACGCCATCGCCAATATCTCCCTGAAGCCCATCGGCGGCATTCCGGGCGATATTTCCGACGTGCAGATGGAGGCGGTCGCGGACATTGCGGAAAAATATTCCCTCGATGAAATCCGCGCCACCCACGAACAGAACCTCGTCCTGCCGCATGTCAAGAAAGACGATCTTTATGCGGTCTATAAGGCGCTGAAAGAGGCCGATCTCGCCACCGCTAATATCGGCATGGTCAGCGACATCATCGCCTGCCCGGGGCTCGATTATTGTTCGCTCGCCAATGCGCGCTCGATCCCCATCGCCCAGCGCATTTCCGAACGCTTCGCCGATCTCGGCCAGCAGGAAGAGCTCGGTGAAATCAAGATCAAGATTTCCGGCTGCATCAACGCCTGCGGGCACCACCATGTCGGTCATATCGGCATTCTCGGCGTCGATAAGAAAGGCGAGGAGTTCTACCAGGTGACGCTCGGCGGCTCCGGCGCGGAAGACGCGTCGCTGGGCGAAATCGCCGGGCGCGGCCTTTCCTCGGACCAGGTGGTCGACGCCGTTGAAAAGCTCGTGGGCGTCTACCGCCAGCATCGTCAGGATAATGAACGTTTTCTCGACACCTATCGCCGCCTCGGCGCCGACCCTTTCAAGGAGGCTTTGTATGAAGCTGCTTAAACTGTCCCGCGGCCGTCTTTTTCCGGCCTTTGAGGAGCCGCTTGCCGAGGTTTCCCTCGACGCGTGGCGAGACAATCCGCAGGAACATGCGGAAGCGACGGCGCTCACCATCTCGAACGACACGTCGCTCGCCGACATCAAATGCGACCTTCACGGCTTCAGCGTCATCATTCTCGACTTCCCGGCCTTCAAGGACGGGCGCGCCTATTCCCAGGCGCGGCTGTTGCGCGAGCGTTACGGTTATACGGGCGAAATCCGTGCTCGCGGCGACGTGTTGCGCGACCAGATTTTCTTCATGGCGCGCTGCGGCTTCAACGGATTCGAATTTTCAGGACCGGACGCCGACGACGCCAGCGCCGCCCTTGAGGAATTTTCGTTCGCCTATCAGCCGGCGGCGGACGGCATCGCGCCGGTCTGGCGCAAGCGTCTCGGCCGGGCCGCGGCCGCTTAAGGAGGCTTTGATGAGCGCTTCTGCAGCTACAGTGCAAACGACGGCCGACGTTTTGTCGGGCGCGCACGCTAATGACGAGCGCGAAGCGCTGGCGCGCGGGCTCGCCGCGAAACATGCCGGCGACGATGCGCTCGAGATCCTGCGCGCCGCGATCAAGGACGAGTTTCCCGACAGGATTGCGCTCGTCTCATCCTTCGGCGCGGAATCGGCCGTGCTTTTGCATCTCGTTTCCGAGGTCGACAAATCGCTGCCCGTGATCTTTCTCGAAACCGAAAAGCATTTCGCGCAGACCCTGAGTTATCGCAAAAAGCTTGCGAACCGGCTGGGTCTCACGGATGTGCGCGATATCCGCCCGTCGAAGGAAGCGCTCACTTTCCGCGATCCTTCCGGCGATCTCTGGAAACACGACGCCGACGCCTGCTGCACCCTGCGCAAGGTCGAGCCGCTGACCGGCGCCCTCGATGAATTCGGCGCCTGGATCACCGGCCGCAAACAGTTTCACGGCGGCGGGCGGTTGAACCTGCCGGCTTTCGAGGCTTCGCCGACCCATATCAAGGTCAATCCGCTGGCGCGCTGGTCAAAAGCGGATATCGACGCCTATGTCGAGGCGCACGACCTTCCCGCCCACCCGCTGGTGGCGCAGGGCTACCCCTCGATCGGCTGCTGGCCCTGCACCCATCCGGCGGCGGGCGACGATGTTCGCGCGGGCCGCTGGCGCGGCGCGGCGAAAACCGAATGCGGCATTCACGGGCGGTAAGTCCGCCCTGTTTTATCATGCCTTAATGGCGGGTTATAACTGCCCGCGTCATCGGGCGGCGTTCATTGGGATGCGCGATCCATTGAAGCGGTGGTGATGCGATGAGCCCGGCGGACGATCAGGATAACAATCAGGACAGCGAGCCGGCCTCGTCGCCATGCTCGCTGCGCGCCGCCGATCCTGTTTATGCCGGCCTCGCAAATGATCCTGAAGCTGTTTACCGATGGCGCAAGCAGGAACGGGAAAGGCTGATTTCCGAAAGACTTTCGATTCCTGTTGAAGAACGGCTGAAAATGGGCCGGGCCGTGGCGAGGAATCTGGAGCGCGCCATGGGGGATGTCCGTGGCCTGACGGTTAGTGCATACTGGCCGTTTCGGGGCGAGACCGATTTGCGGCCTTTGATGGGGAAAGTCGCGGCGCGGGGCGCGCGAACGGCGCTGCCGGTTTGCATTAAACGCGCGGCGCCGATGATCTTTCGTGCATGGACGCAAGGCGATCCGCTTGAGCGCGGCGTCTGGAATATTCCGGTTCCGACCGAAACCGCCGACATCGTCATTCCCGATATTGTCATCTCTCCGGTGGTCGGTTTTGACAGCGCAAACTATCGGCTGGGTTATGGCGGCGGCTATTTCGACCGCACGCTCGCTGATCTGTCAGTGAAGCCGCTCGTCATCGGCGTCGGTTACGCCTGTGCGAAAATGCCGACAATTTGTCCCCAGCCCCATGACATTCCCATGGACATGATCGTCACAGAGGGAGAAGCCTGACATCAGGAATCAACGCCGCGAAAACCCAATGCGGCTTTCATAGACAGTAATCGTCCGCGTTGAGCCTAATCTAATTTTGAAAGAAACGCTTTGATCGCGTCCCATGCCGCCGGCTCCGTCAGCATCGGCGCGTGGCCGACATCGGGAACCTCCGCATAGTCGAAGCCAGGGTGAGCCGCGCGCATTTTCCCGACGATTTCCGGCGAGAGAAGATCGCTGAGCGCGCCGCGGATGACGAGCGTCGGCGTATCTTTGAGGCTGGCCCAAGGCCCCCAGAGATCCGGCATCGGTCCGACTTCCGCCAGCGCCTTGCCGATAGCCGGATCGTAATCGAGGGACCAGGAGCCGTCCGGGTTTTCCCGGAACGTGCGGCGCGCAAAGGTCCGCCAGAACTCGTCGGTCTCGCCCGGAAAGGCGACTTCGTTGACGGCGCGGATCTGGGCGGCGGCCGCGTCCAGGCTGTCGAAGCGCGCGGCGGTTTTGCCGACATAGCTTGCGATGCGGGCAAGACCCTCGGGCGCCAGTTCCGGGCCCACATCGTTGATCACGGCCCCCGCCACGCGTCCCGGCGCGGCCTCGTTGACGAGCATGGCTACAATGCCGCCAAGCGAAGTCCCGATCAGGACCGCTTCGGAGATTTCCAGCGTATCCATGGTGCCCAGGACATCGTCTCGATAGGTGAGCGGGTGATAGTTGAGATAATCCGGATCGTAGTCCGATTTGCCCCGTCCGCGCATGGAGAACGCGACAACATCGCGTCCGGTCGCGGCCGCAAGCGGCGCCACATCGTCAAAGTCGCGCGCATTGCGGGTCAGGCCGTGCAGGCAGATCACGGGTTTGTTATCGCCGCCGGACAGCCGGGTCCCGTGCAGGGTCAGGGTTTTCCCGGCTTTGACATGAATGTTTTCGGGCGTCGCCATTTTCCCCAAAGACGTCATTAAACTTAGCTTTTTCGCCTTGAAACGCCCGGTCGCCGAGTGTTTTCAAGTCGGCCGTTCTGCGCAGAGCGCCGCCAATCTAGAGGCGTCCGCGCGGCGTTTCCAGCATGAAGGGCATGGCAGGGTTCCTACCAGGAAAACGATTTTCAGCCAAAAGCGGCCGTTTTTTGATTAGGAAATTGTTAATACTAGCTAATAAAGCGCTAATAGGCCGAAGACGCCTGTTGCAGAAAGGGAACGCTTTAAGAATGTCGGCAGATGGGTCCGCCATTTGGCGTTGACCGTTTTATGACACTGATTATAGCGTCCAACCCAATACGGCGGCGCAAAAATCCACACCAATAGCCAAATCTACTAATTGGCGTGGCGCGTGGGGGGCGCAGTCATATGACAATACGGGCTCAGTCCTTGTGGCCGGGGTGCAAACCAACTGGCGGCCAGGGCGAATTGTAATTGAATTCAAAACGGAGGGCTTACATGAAAAGCAACAACACCATCAGCCGGTTGCTACAAGGCACGGTGCTGTCGAGCGCTTTGCTCGCAGCGGCGGCGCCGGCGGTAGCACAGGACGAGGCGTCCGACGACGTCGTCATCGTCACTGGCACCCGCCTGATGACCAACCCCAACCTGTCTTCGGCCAACCCGGTGCTCAGCGTCACGGACGAAGAAGTCGACATTCGCGGCGCGGTCCGCATCGAAGACTTCATCAACGTCCTGCCGCAGCTTGCTGCTGGTCAGACCACCGAAGTCTCCAACGGCGCCACCGGCACCGCGCAGCTCGACCTTCGCGGCATCGGGCCGATCCGGACCCTGGTCCTGATCGACGGCAAGCGTCTTCCCTATGGCGACTCTGCAACTTCGGCGCCGAACGTCGACCTCATCCCGACCCAGCTCATCGAGCGCGTCGACATCCTGACCGGCGGCGCCTCGGCCGTTTACGGTTCGGACGCGGTCGCGGGCGTTGCCAACTTCATCCTGAAAAGAGACTTCGAAGGCGTTGAACTCGACGTCCTCGGCGGCATCAACCAGGCTGGCAACGGCAACGATTTCCTGAACAGCATCGCAGCGGCGGGCTCACAGCCTGTGGCTGACGGCGTCTGGGACGGCGAATCGATCAACCTCGCTCTGACCATGGGCGCCAACACGGCGGACGGCCGCGGCAACGTGACCCTCTTCACCTCCTACGAGTCGGTTGAGGCGATCACACAGGACAACCGTTCGGTTTCCGCCTGTGCGATGGGGCCGGGCTCTGGTCCGGGTACATCCGGCGGCTTTGCTTGCGCCGGCTCCGGCAACTTCCGTCTCTTCGGCGGTACGAACACCATGGGCGACAATGTCGACGCCTTCCAGCTGGAAGACGGCACGATCGTCGAATATGCTGGCGGTCCTGCACAGACCTACAACTTCGGCCCGCTGAACTACTTCCAGCGTCCGTCCGAACGTTTCCAGATCTATTCGCGCGGTCACTATGAGATCACGGACAATATCGAAGCGTTCGCCGATTTCGGTTACGTTCAGAACAACTCCGACGCGCAGATCGCGCCGTCGGCGACGTTCGGCGGCTGGGCGATCAATTGCGACAACCCGCTGATCGACACGAGCACCTATGGCGGCCTCAATCTCCGCTCGGACGTCTTTGGCTGTACGGCGTCGGATATTGCGAACGGCGTCATCAAGGGCGACCTGTTAAATGAGATGGGCGAGTTCGATGGGGATGACTCACCGCTCACCGCATCGCACCGGAACGTCGAAGGCGGACCGCGGAACTCGAACCTCGACAACGACGCGCTTCGCATCGTCACCGGTCTTCGCGGCGATCTCGGCGGTTGGGCCTGGGAAACCTTCTTCCAGTACTCCAAAACCTCCGACATCGACATTTCGACCAACGACTTCCTGATCGACCAGGCTCAAAACGCGCTTCTGGTCGAAGATGATGGCGATGGCGGTCTGCAGTGTATCGACGCCGACGCGCGCGACAATGGCTGCGTTCCCTACAACATCTTCCAGCGCGGTCCGAACGGCGAAAGCCTCGTCACGCAGGAAGCCCTTGACTACATCCAGGGCGTCGGCATCACCACCGGCGAAACCCAGCAGATCGTCACCGGCGGCAACATTCAGACCGACCTTGGCGAATATGGCTGGAAAATGCCGTGGACGGACGCCGGCGTCGGTTTCCTCGCCGGCATCGAGTGGCGCAAGGACAACCTTAAGGCTCAGCCGGACCAGATCAGCCAGCGCGCGGACGGCGGTTTCACCGGCGTCGGCGGGCCGACGGTTCTGACCAGCGGTTCGGTTAAGGCGCTTGAGCTCTACACTGAGATGCAGGTTCCGATTGTCACGGAGCGCGAGTTCTTCGAAGAGTTGAGCTTCAACGGGCAGTACCGTTTCTCGGACTACTCTGTTGCTGGTAACGACACGACGAACAGCTTCAAGACGCATGCCTTCGGTCTTCAGCTTAACTGGCTGCCGACCCCGGACATTCGCTTCCGCGGGCAGTTCCAGCGTGCGGTGCGTGCGCCGAACGTGATCGAACTGTTCGAAGGCGCCGGTACGGATCTTCCGGATCTTGATGCGGGCGAAAACAGCTTGGGTAACGAAATCTACGATCCCTGCGCTACCGCGGCGCCGACCGCCAGCCTTGCCGCCTGTATGAATACGGGCGTTACGGCCATGCAATACGGGATGATTTCCGACGTTATCTCGGGTCAGACGCAGTCCCTCACGGGCGGCAGACCTGACCTCCGGCCGGAAAAATCCGACACCTGGACGGGCGGCGTTCTCTTCACGCCTAGCTCGGTTCCCGGCCTTTCGGTCAGCGTCGACTATTTCAGCATCTCTGTCGACGATTACATCAGTGAAGGCATTTCGGCTCAAACGATCCTGACCGAATGTCTTGAAACTGGCGATGCGTTGTTCTGCGATCAGATCGCGCGCGGCCCTGGCGGCACCTTGCGGTCCGGCATTGTCACGGACTCTGGTTTTGAAGGGCGGTATATCAACATCGCGTCGCTCAAAACCTCCGGCATCGACTTCCAGGCCCGTTACTCCATGGATCTGGCTGACGTCACCGGCGGCGGCGATCTCGGCAGCATCAGCTTCGACTATGCTTCGACCTACCTCATCGCGAAGGACTTCACGCCCTTCCCGGGTGGCGACCCAATCGAATGCGCGGGCTTTGTCGGCGTTGCCTGTAAGGACGCGACTGTTGCGGTGAACCCGTCTTACCGTCACCGTTTCCTTACGATGTGGAGAACGCCGGCGAACATCGACCTCGCCGTGACCTGGCGTTTCCAGACGTCGGTGGATAACATCAGCGGTAGTGAGCTGGAGCCTGGTTTCGACTCCTACAGCTACCTCGACCTTTCGGCGAACCTTCAGGTCACCGAGAGCGTGAATCTCCGCGCTGGCGTGAACAACCTGCTGGACAACGATCCGCCGCTGTTCACCTCTGCGGGCACCGGTACGGGCAACGGGAACACCTTCCCGGGCACCTACGACATCGGCCGGTTCATGTTTGTTGGCGCGAACTTCCGCTTCTAAGCGGCGCCAAAGACATAACGATGATCGAGCTGCGGGCCCCTTTCGGGGCCCGCAGTTTTTTGTGCCCCTCGCTCAGTCCGCTGGCTGCTGACGCAAGCAAAATACAGATGCGATTGCGGTATGGATGCGGTGATCTTGTGCGCAGTCCGTGCTAAGACAGACGCCAGACAGTGAAGACCAATCAGGAGTGATCCCGTCATGAGAAAACGCCATATTATCAGGGTTGTTGGCTCGCTCGCGGCCGCCCTTTTTTTCTGTGCGGGACACGGCGCGGCGGCGCAGGACCTCGGCGCCATTAAAGACTGCCGCGCGATCGGCGACGCTGACGAGCGCCTGCAATGTTTCAACGACGCGACGGCGTTTCTGGACGAGGCGGGCGCGCTCGCTTCCGCCGAGGCGCCGCCGGCCATGCGCGAAGAGGGCCGTGCGCCTAGCGGCGAGACTGTGGCCGCTGTTGACGATAGTTTCGGCGCGGAGGATCTGCCGAAAGAAGAGACAGACGACAGCTTCGGCGCGGAGGACCTGGCCAGTAAAGAGCGTGAGGAAGACAAGAAAGAGCTGCGCGCGCTTTTAACCGGCCTGCAGTTCACGCGCAGCGGCAAATATATTATCACGCTGGACAACGGTCAGGTGTGGCGTCAGATCCCGGGCGATTCGGAAACGCTGGTTTTGCCGCGGGCGACGAGCGAGGGCGTGCCGGTCATCCTCAAAAAGGGACTGTTCGGCTCGCATTTCCTGCGCCTGCGGTCCTCAAAACGCTCCATTCGCGTAGAGCGTATTGAGTAGGCGCCGTCCCGGCTGATCCTTGCGCGGCTTGTCGGAAGAGGGGCTGGTCGATATCGTCGCGCCGTCATGGCTGATCCCGAAAACACAACAGACGCGCAAAGCTGGAGCGCTTACTGGACCGGCGCCGAATCCGCAAACCAGTCGCTGGCTGGCGGCGCGAAAGGCGAAGCGCTTGACCGTTTCTGGGCGGCGTTTTTCGCCGAACGCCTCAACGAAAAGCCGCGCTTGATGATTGACCTTGCCTGCGGCGCCGGGGCGGTCTCCATAAGAGCTGCGGAAATGGCCGATTCGGCGGGCGTTTCCCTTGATATTCATTGTACCGATTATGCCCCGGCGGCGGTTCGAAGTCTGTGCAAAACGGTCGACGCCGCTGCGGGTTTCGTTGCGGACGCGTCGGCCCTGCCGCTGCCGGCCGGCGTTTACGACATTGCGGCCAGCCAGTTCGGGCTGGAATATGCCGGACCGGAGGCTTTTGGCGAGGCTGCGCGCATTCTGGCGCCGGGGGGCGTTTTCGCCGCTGTCATCCATTTGAAAGGCGGAGGCATCGAGGCGGAATGCGCCGCCAATCTTGAGGTCGCGGTTAAAGCGCAACAGATCGGCCTGCTGGCGCAGGCGCGCGACGTGTTCGAGACCGGTTTTTCCGTGCTTTCAGGGCAGGCGCCGCGCGAGAAATTTTCCGAAGCCGACAAAGCCTTCAGGCCCACGGTCAAGGCGGCCAAGTCTCTGCTCGATGAAAGCCCGCCGAGCATGGCGCGTGCTTTTTTTGAGCGCCTCTGTGCGGATCTCGCGCATATGTATCAGCGGATCAATGCTTATGCGCCGGATGACATCCGGGCGTGGCTCAGTCGCGGGGAGTTTGAGTTGAAGGCCTATGAGCATCGCATGATTTCGATGATCAAGGCGGCGCAATCAAGGGAAGATATGGCGGGACTTGCTGATCGCTTGCGCGCCGCCGGGCTGACAACAGCGCCGCCCGGCGTTCTGGAGCTCGGCGATCCTTTGAAACCCGCCGCCTGGACCCTGGTCGCGCACAGGCCGGCGTCAGGCGGCGGATGATCTTAAGTTCGTCTAGGCGAGCGCCGCTTCAGCCGTGAGGACTGCGGCGGCGGCGTTGACCGACGCGGCGATGCGGAGCGCCGCCTGCACCTGGTCGGTGGAAAGGCCGCCCTTGCGCACGACTTTTTCATGGGCGTCGAGGCACATGCCACAGCCATTGATGGCGGATACCGCCAGCGACCAGAGTTCAAAATCGATCTTGTCGACTCCGGGATTGCCGATGACGTTCATGCGGAGCTTTGCCGGCATGGAGGCGTAGTCTTTCGCCGACATCAGGTGCGTCGCGCGGTAATAAATATTGTTCATGCCCATGATCGCGGCGGCGGCTTTGGCGGCCGTCAGCGCTTCCGGCGACAGCTTGTCTTCCACTTCCGCGAGGATGGCCTTGATGACCGTCGCATTACCGGCGGCGAGGGCGGAAGCGAGAAAGACGCCCCATTTTTGCTGATCGCTCAGGCTCGATTCGGAAGAGAGGGTGCCGAGATTGAGGCGAATATCCTTGGCGTAATCGGGGATTTGATCGCGTAGCGCGTCAATGCTCATTTTTTTCTCCTTTTAAATCCGGATGCAAAAAGGGCGCGGCGGCGCTTTATCGGCCGCGCGCGCCCTTCTGTCGTCTTGGTTAGAGCGTGTCGCCGCCGACCGGACGGTTGCAGGCGCAAAGCTCGTCCGTCTGAAGCGCGTCAAGGATGCGCAGTGTTTCGGCCGGGTTGCGGCCGACATTGAGGCCGTTGACCGTGACATGCTGGATCACATTGTGCGGGTCGACGATGAAAGTCGCGCGCAGGGCGACGCCTTCTTCGGAGCGAACGCCGAGGCCGTCAACGAGCGAGCCCGTGGTGTCGGCGAAGGACCAGGCCGGATGCTTGTCGAGATCCGGGTGATCGCGGCGCCATGCGAGCTTACAGAACTCGTTGTCGGTGCTGCCGCCGAGGACGATCGCATCGCGGTCTTCGAATTCTTTGGCGAGACGGCCGAATTCGGCGATCTCGGTGGGGCAGATGAAGGTGAAGTCTTTCGGGTAGAAATAGATAACTTTCCACTTGCCGGAAAAACTGTCCTGCGTGATCGGTTCAAAAGCGGACTCGCCGTTTTCTTCATGTGCATTAAAGCCGGGCTTTACGCCAACAACGGAAAAATCGGGAAGTTTGTCACCGACGCCTAACATGGAGGTCTCCTTTTTTGCGTTCAAGATAATCTCTTTGAGGGCTCTGTCCGCGAGCCGCAAGGGGTACATAACGCTCTTGGAAAATTAATCAAATAGATTATATTTCTGAATTATATCGATTTAACCGATTATCTCGAAAAGCCGAAAAGGCCAATGAAATGACGCCCTTGCCGACACTCCGCCAGCTTCAATTCTTCATGGCGCTCGTGCGCCGCGAGTCCTTCTCCAAGGCCGCCGACGACTGCCTCGTGTCGCAATCGACGCTCTCCTCGGCCATCAAGGAGATGGAGGCGCTCACCGGCCAGCAGCTCGTGGACCGCTCCACCCGGTCTTTCGCGCTCACCCCGGCGGGCGAGGAGGTTGCTTCGCGCGCCCCGGCGCTGCTTGCCGGCGCGGAAGATCTCGTGCGCGCGGCGAGCGGGCGCAACCCGCTGGAAGGACCGTTCACGCTGGGCGTTATTCCGACGATCGCGCCTTTCCTTCTGCCCAAGGCGGCGAAGGCGTTGAAGAAAGCGTTTCCGAAGCTGGAGCTTTATCTGCGCGAGGATCTGACGGCGACGCTCGCTGAGCGGCTGGCGGCCGGTCTTGTCGATGCGGCGATCCTCGCTTTCCCGTATGATCTGCCGGGCGTCGATTTCATCGACATCGGCGAGGACCCGTTCTGGTTCGCCTGCGCGCCGGATCATCCGCTTGCGGACAAGAAGGTCGTGAAGCGCGACGATCTGCGCGGATGCGAACTGCTGTTGCTTGAGGATGGACACTGCCTGCGCGAGCACGCCATCGACGCCTGCGAGTTGCGCGAGCGCGACGCGAATGCGTCCTTTGGCGGAACCAGCCTGTTCACGCTGACGCAGATGACGAAGGCCGGTCTCGGCGCGACGCTATTGCCGGACATGGCGGTGCGCGAAGGGCTTGCCAAAAGCGCCGGGTTGAAAATCCTTCCCTTTGCGAAACCGGTCCCGTCGCGGCGGATCGGCGTCGCCTGGCGCCATGGGTCGGGGCGCAAGGAGGAGGCGATCACCCTGGCCGAAGAGCTCAAAAAAGTAATGAATTAGGCGCTTTTCGGGGCCTGAAGCGGGTGTTTGATTTCCGAGATGTCGCCATTATCGGACATCATGATCGCCACCGGCCGCGTCGAGGGGAACTGCGACAGGACGATCATCACCGTCACTGAAATCGGCACGCTGAGGAGCAGCCCGGCAAAGCCCCAGAGCGATCCCCATACGCTCAAGGAAAACAGCACGATAAGCGGGCTCAGGTTGAGCGTGCGCCCGACAATGCGCGGCTCGATGCCGTTCGACATGATCTGTTCAGCGCCGATCAGGCTCACCGCTGTGATAAGCGCCATGCGCGCGCCGCCCCCATCCGGTTGCACCAGCGACAACAGGATGGGGAAGGCGATCGCCGAAGCGGCGCCGAAAATCGGAATATAGTTCAGAACGAAAATCAGCAGCGCCCAGAAGCCTGCGAACTGAACGCCGATGATCAGCATGATCACATAGCTGATGCTTGCGGTGACAAGATTCGAAAGCGTTTTGACGGTGATGTACTGGCGCACCATGACGCCGATATCGGCGATGGTTTCGTTGATGATGTTGCGCTGGCGGTCATCGGCGCCGAGCAGAGTGATCTTTTTGAAAATGCGCCCGCGCTCGATCAGCATGAAAACGAGATACAAAAAGACGGTAATGAAAGTCAGGAAGTTGGATGTCAGGGAGCGCAGGCTCCCCGCCGCGCGGGACAGCAGCGGACGGATAAGGTCGAGCGCCGATTGCTGGATCTGTTCGACCCCGCCCAACAGCTCGCGGGGCACGAAATCGACGGTCCGGAAAAAGCCGATGGCGTCGCCGCCGAGCGCGCGCAGGCGCTCTTCATAGCTCGGCCAGGCCTCGAGCAGGGTCTCCACATTCGAACGGATGATTTCCACGAACAGCACCATGCCGAGGCCGATCAGGATGAACGCGAAAAGATAGCCGACCCAGTCGGGCATGTAATTGCCCACCACAGGGATGCGCTTCACGTTCTCTTTCAGCGTGAAAATGAGAAAGCTGAGGAAAACGGCCACGACAAAGGGGATGAGGACGCCGCGCCCGATATACACGATGAAGCCGAACAGCACGGCCACCGCCATGCTGTAGAATGTGCGCGCCACATTGTCTCCGGCGGCGTGCGCCATGGCCCGGCCTCCTTTCGCGTCCTTACGCGGTTAGGGCGATTTGCGCGCCCGCGCCAGCGTTGATCGGCGCGGAAGTCGGGTTTGGCTGCCCGGGCGGCGCTTTCTTTCGCGGCGGCCCGCCGCTAGATAAGCGCGATGATTTTATGGGAAATCGATTGGCGCGACCCGGCCAGCGCTTTTGCGCCGCTCGCCGGCGAGGCGCACGCCCATATCCTCCACGGCGGCGACCGCTCCCGGCGCGCCGAATGGTCGGTGATTGCGGCGTTCCCTTCGGCGGTCCTGACCGCCGGGGCGGGCGGGCGCGACCCGTTTCCGGCGCTCGATGCGGCGCTTGCCGAGCGCCGCCTGCCGAAAATCGAGGAGTTCGAGGGCCTGCCTTTCGTGTCCGGCGCGCTCGGTTTTGTCGGCTATGAGGCGGCGCGGTTTTTCGAGCCCAGCCTTGCCTTGCCGGCCTCGCCCTTTTCGCTGCCGGATGTGGCGCTCGGGCTCTATGACGCGGCGGCGCTGTTTTCGCGCGTCAAACGCAAGGCGTTTGTGGTCGGGCGCGACGAAAAAGCCTGCCGCGCCTTGCGCGACGCGCTGGGGCGAGACGAACTCGGGCCTGTCGCGTCGCCCTTTTTTAAATCCGTGTCGTCGAATTTCTCCGCGGCGCAATACCGGGCCGCGGTCGCCGAGGCGATCGAGAACATTCTCGACGGCGATTATTATCAGGCGAACCTCTCCCAGCAATTGCGGGCCGAGGCGGACGCGCCGGTTTCCGGCTTCGAGCTGTTCCGCAAGCTCGCAGGCGACAGCGACGCGTTTCATGGCGCGCTCCTGCAATATGAGACGGGCGCGATTGTCTCCAATTCGCCGGAACGCTTTTTACGCATCGAGGACGGCGCCTATGGCGCGCGCCGCATCGTCGCTGAACCGATCAAGGGCACGCGACCGCGCGGCGAGACCGCGCAAGAAGATGCGCTGCTCGCAAGCGATCTTCTGAATGATCCCAAGGACCGCGCCGAAAACATCATGATCGCGGACCTCTTGCGCAACGATTTGTCCCGCATCTGCCGGGACGGGACGATCCGCGAGGATGCGGTCTGTGAGCTCATGAGCCTTGCGCATGTGCACCACCTTGTCTCGCGCATCAGCGGCTTGATGCGCGAAGATGTGGGCGCCGAGGCTATATTTTCAGCGCTGTTTCCTTGCGGCTCCATCACCGGCGCGCCGAAAATCGAGGCGATGCACGCCATCGCCCGCGTCGAGGGCGTCGGGCGCGGGCCCTATTGCGGCGGCATCGGCTATCTGGATGATCGCGGCGGAGCCGACATCGCCGTGGCGATCCGCACCCTGATTATTGAAGGGCGGCGCGTGACGGCCCCCGTGGGCGGGGGCGTCACCCTGCGTTCGGACCCGCAAGGCGAATATGATGAAACCCTTGTGAAGGCGCGGGGCGCGCTCGCCGCGCTCGGCGTCGACGGCGAGGCGGTCTCATGATCCTCATCATCGACAATTACGATTCCTTCGTGAACAATCTCGCGCGCTATGTGCGCGAAGCGGGCCATGAAACCGTGCTCATGCGTAACGATGCGGCGGATGTCGGAACCTGTCTTTCGCGCAAGCCACAGGGCGTCATCATATCGCCGGGTCCAAAAACCCCGTCCGATGCGGGCGTGTCGAAAGCGCTGATGCGCGCGCTCGATCCGGCGACGCCGTTGCTTGGCGTATGTCTCGGTCATCAGGGACTGGTCGAGGTGTTCGGCGGGCGGACCCGCCGCGCCGCGCATCCGCTTCATGGCGAGGCGAGCGAAGTCAGGCATGATGGAAGCGGGGTTTTCGCCGGCGTGCCTTCGCCAATGATGGCGGGGCGCTATCATTCCCTGATCGCCGACCCGGCGCCGGACGGGCCCTTGCGGGAAACGGCCTGGAGCGGCGACGGCGAACTGATGGCTGTCGCCCATGAAAGCCGGCCCTGGTTCGGGGTGCAATTCCACCCGGAATCGTTGCTGACGCCCCATGGACGGCGAATCGTTCAAAATTTCCTCAAGCTTTGTGAGGGACCATAGGCCATGGCTTTCTGGCTCAATAGCGCATTCGGGGAGGACAGCGCGGCGATCGACATCGCCGACCGCGGTTTTCTGCTGGGCGACGGCGTGTTCGAGACGGTGCTTCTAGCTGAAGGCGTTCCGGCCTTTTTGTCGGCGCATCTTGAGCGGATGCGCGCCGGCGCCGAGGCGCTCGGCATCGAGGCGCAAATCGACGAAGCGGAGATCGCGGGCGCGCTGGCCGAACTCGCCAAGCGCAATGGCGCGCAAAAAGGGTTCGCCTCGGCGCGTCTCACCTTAACCCGCGGCGTTGGCCCCCGCGGACTTGTCGTTGCAAAGGGCGCCGCGAAGCCGACTTTTCTTGCAACGCTTGCCGCCTATGCGCCGCCGGACGGTCTGGCGGCGGTGCGGATCATTCTAAGCGCTCAGCGCCGCAACGAACTGAGCGCGGCGGCGCGCTGGAAGACGCTCAACTATCTCGACAATATTCTCGCCCGCGCCGAAGCGGCGGAAGCCGGCGCCGATGAGGCGCTCATGCTGAACAGCGCGGGCCGCGTCGCCTGCGCTTCGGCGGCGAATGTGTTCGTAATCCGTGAGGGCGGCGTGACGACCCCGCCCGTCAGCGAGGGCGCGATGCCGGGGATCGTGCGCGGCGTCCTCCTGGAAAAGGCGCGGGAAGCCGGCCTGGCCATCACGGAGGCGCCGGTTGAGGCGGCGGCGCTTGAGGGCGCGGCGCTGTTCCTGACCAACAGCCTCATGGGGCTGCGTCCGGCGTCGCTCGGCGCCGGCGCGGCCGGGCAGGGGGGCGAGGTGCTGAAACGCCTGCAATCATGCTATGGCGAGGCCATGAAGCGCGATCTTGAACAACGGGCGGGGCGGTGAAGGCTTTTTCTCTGAGCGAGGCGCAGATCGCGCGGGTCATCGGTGCGGCGGCGGCGGACGAGCTGGCCCGGCGGTTCAATCGTCATGTGGACTTTCTGACCATCGCCGGCTGGACGGAGGACACCGCGCTCGGCCGCGGCGGCATGTCCCTCGACGAAGAAGAAAAACGCGCCTGCGCCGGGCGGGCGGCGGCGCAGTTCGGGCTAGATCCTGCCTTTCTGGAAGAGCGTCCCGCGGAGAAAATCGCGGACTGGGCGCGCGAGATTGCGAGCGCCCTGAAGGAAAGCCTGACGGCGTTTTCCTTTAAGCCGGCCGCGCGCAGCGATCATGACACGGCTCATGTGCATCCTGCGGATGAGATTTTTCAGGATGCGGCGGCGGCGGCCAATGTGCTCTATGGGCGCCGGCGGCTTCTGTCATTTGTCGCGCCGCACAGCCTTTTGGGGCTCGAACTGTCGATCCTGACGCCGAACCTTTTGTGCATTGAATCGGTCGATGCGCGGGGCATGACGCCCGACGCCCTGTCGAAGAACCTTCTCTTCGGCGACGTACTCGTCGCGACGCCGACGCTCTGGCGCTATATGATGCAGGAGGGACTGACGGCGCCGGACAACACGCTTGCCGTTTCTTTCGGCGAACCCATGACGCCGGACCTCGCCGCCGACATGCGCAAGAGCGGTTTCGGCGTCCTGCGCGAGCTTTACGGGTCCACGGAAACGGGCCTGATCGCCTGGCGCGACACGCCGGGCGAGGCGTTCGTGCTGTTCGATCACTGGCGCAAGGAAGGCGACGATTTATGCCGCATCGGTCCCGACGGCGAGGCGCGGCGGATCGAGGCCATGGACAGCCTTCACTGGACTGGCGATCGCGGTTTCACCCTGGCCGGGCGGCGTGACGGCGCTATCCAGATCGGCGCGGTGAATGTTTTTCCGGATGCGGTGGCCGAGGCGTTGCAGACGCACCCGCTCATCAAGGATTGTGAAATCACGGTCGGCCGGCGCAATGACGGCGCCGCGCGGTTGATCGCCAATATCGTGCTGGCCGAAAGGGTTCAGCCGAACGAACGCACGGCGCGCGACATCGACGTATGGTGCCGTGTCAACCTGCGCCAGCAGGAACGTCCCCAGATCTATAATTTTGAGGCGGAATAGACGCCGGCGCGCAGTCGGCGCCGGCTGTTCTGAAGGTTCGGCGGCCTAGTTCTGTTCGCCGCCGCCGGCGTTAGAGCCCATGCTCGACGCCTGGCTGTATTTCGCGCTGACCTGGCCCGAAACGCCGTTGAACGCATTCGGGTCGTCCCCGACGGTCACGGTGGCTTCGCAATTGGTCGTGCAGTTATAGGTGGTGCGCGCCGCGCCGCGATGCACCGTCAGCATATCGGAGCTGGGGGTGCGGACGCGGATGATCAGGTTTTTGACGGCTTCGCCGGACTCGTCGAACACGTAAATATTGGTGAGGCCGGGCGCCTTGCCGAACAGCAGGAGATTGCTGTTGTCCTGAATGGTGACATCGGCGATCGCCGGATTGCCGACGACGATGGATTGCGCCGGCGCGTCGAGTTGGAACGGGCGCACCTGATCCATGGTCAGCCAGAGCTGCTCGGCGGCGGCCGTCTGCGTCATGGCGGGAGCCACGAAGGCGGCGGACATAAGGGCGGCGGTGAAAATCCTGCGCATGGGATTGTCCTTCGTTAATAGATTGCTTTTACCCTAGCGATGAGGCGTCAAGAAAAACTTAAAGCGATGTCTGGCATGCCGCCTTTCGCGTATGTCCGGAGCCTTGGTTTTAGCGGACGAATTTTACCGGACCTTAAATTGCCGATGCTAAATCGCTCACCCATCGGCGGAGTAAGTCATGACAGCAGTTCAGGTTGAAACCGTTTCGACGGCCGACGGCGCCGACGGTCTTGTCGATATGCTGACAAAGGTCGCTCCTTTTCAGGATCTGCCCGAAGCGGTTCTTGCTCTCCTTTGCGAACATAGCGAACGCCGTTCTTACGGCGCCGGGCAAACCGTTTTTTCCCTCGGGCAATATGACGGCGCGGAGTTTCTCGTCGTTCTTTCGGGTGCGTTGCGCGTTTCCGTCGCTGACGGGGAAACAGGCGCGATGATGATCGAAAATGTCGCCCAGAATGAAATATTCGGGTTGGAGATCGCGCTGGCCGAACCCGATCCGGAAGTCTTCCAGAAGATTGCGGTGACCGCGGAAAACGACTGCGATATCGTCGCCATCGATGCTGCCGAATTCAAGACGCTCGCCGGCGGCCGGCCGTCCTTGATGCGCAATATCGCCATCTATCTATCGCAGACGCTTGCGTCGCTGCGGTTCAGCGCGGTGGCTCAGCAGGCCGCGCCGGAACAGCGCATTTACGCCGTGCTGCTCGAATGCATCGCCCGCGACCCGTTAAGCGGTCTCTGGCGGATCGAGAAAATGCCGAAACACCGGGAACTCGCCGACCGGGCGGCCGCGGACGAGGCCGAAGCCGCCGCCGCCGTCGCCGCTCTAATTCAGGAAGGCGTGGCGCAGCGGGATTATCCGGGGCTCATCATCAACGACATGGCCCGGCTCAACCAGCTTGCGCGCTAGGAATGGCGCGGGTTTGGGGCGTGGTTAATGCAATTTAACCATAATCTGTGTACGAACAGAAATTCGTTTCTGATTCATTGTTTTTTTACACCTCGACATCAATATGGCCGTATCTGAAGAGGTAAACCTTCTTCAGCGGTGCAAGTGAAGAGTAAGCAGGAGTCGACACATGAAAGCTCTTATCAATCGTTTTAAAGAAGACGAGTCCGGTGCGACGGCCATCGAATACGGCCTGATCGCGGCGCTCATTGCGGTCGCTATTATCGCTGCGATCCGCGCAGTGGGCGGCACGTTGTCTGACACGTTCGACAACATCAATTCCGAACTCGAAAACGCCAGCTAATTTCGCTTTGCGGCGCACTTGGCCGCTGAAGCGTTAGGCTTTGGGAAAAAGGAGACCGATCGGTCTCCTTTTTTCTTTATGTCTAACGGAACATTAAGGCGGCGGCGCTTATCTTCTGGGGGAATTGGCCTGGAGATATAGGCGTGCTCGCATATCTGCTTTTGTCGGTTTTTCCTGCGGCTTTGCTGATCGCCGCCGCGAACGACATTTACGAATTCAAGATCCCGAACTGGATTTCGATCCTGCTGGTCTGCACTTATCCGATGGCCGGCATCGCAGTCGGCGCTGCGCCGCATGTGCTGATCGAAGGGCTGTTGATCGGGGCGGCGGCGCTGACCCTGGGTTTTTGCCTGTTCGCGGCGAAGATCGTCGGCGGCGGCGACGCCAAGCTTCTGGCGGCGACTGCGCCCTGGCTCGGTCTCGCCAGCCTCGGTGTTTTCCTTTTCAACACGGCGATCGCGGGGCTGGTCCTCGCCATGGTGATGGGCTTTTTCCGCAAGCTTCCCGTGCTGCCTGTTTACGCGCACGCGCCGTGGCTGATCCGTTTGCATGAACGAAAAAAGGATTTGCCCTACGCGGTTGCGATTGCGGCGGGCGCACTTCTTAGCTTTTCGCAAACGCCTTATTTCCAATTGGTCATTGGCGGTTAACAGGATCAGTTAACAGAGTTTTGAGGAGTTTGTCTCACCATAACATCAAGGCGTTCTGTGTGAGTAGCGTAACAGTCAGGCAGGGTCGAAATGAACGTTAGTCGTATTGCAATTTTAGGTGTGGCGCTGGTCGCTGGCGCGGCCGCGTTTTTCCTGATGCTCGGACAGAATCAGGAAATCGCGCCTGTTCAGATTGTCGAACCCGTTAAAGAAGAAACGGTTCGCGTGCTTATTTCCAGCCGTGATATTCAGCGTGGGGAGCGTTTGACGCTCGAAGACACGAACTGGGTGGCGTGGCCGAAAAAAGCTGTGCAGCCGAACTTCATCACCGATGAAAATTCCGAAGCGCGCGAAGAGCTTGAAAGCGCGGTCGCCCGGTCGCTGATCGTGACGGGCGAGCCCATCGTCAACGCCAAGGTCGTGCGCGCCGGCTCTTCGGGGCTGATGGCGGCGATTCTTTCGCCGGGCATGCGCGCCGTGACCTTGCGGGTTTCGCCGGAAACCTCTTCCGGCGGCTTCATTCTGCCGGGCGATCAGGTCGATGTCTTGTTCACCAGCGGTCGCGGCGGCGGCGGCGGCATGCCTGCGCGCACCATGTTCGAAGATGTGCGCGTGCTCGCCGTCGACACGCTGTTCTCAGAAAACACCGAGGCCGCGCATGTCGGCGGCACCAATGTGACGCTCGAACTGGCGCCGTCGGATGCCCAGACTTTTACCGCGGCGCGCGAAGGCGGCAATCTCAGCCTTGTTCTGCGCAGCATCTTCAAGCCCGAGGTCGATATTGAAACGACGGAACGGCGTTCTTCCAATGTGAGTGTGATCCGTTATGGGCGTTCGTAAACACGCATTTGACCAGGGGGTTGAAATGACAGTCCTTCCCAAATCAGCGAACGCCGCAAGCTCGCGCATCGCAAAGCCCTTGTTCGCTCTGTTGGCGGGCGTGACCGCGCTCGGTCTCGCCATGCCGGCCGCCGCCCAGCGCGGCTCGCAGCCCGTGCGCATCGACACCGGCGGCGAAAGCGCGGTCTCGAAAAGCATCGTTCTGCCGCTCGCCAAGGCGGCGATTGTCGAGCTGCCGCAGGCGGCGGCCGACGTTCTGGTGTCGTCTCCTTCCGTGGTCGACGCCGTCGTACGCTCGCCGCGCCGGGTTTATCTTCTCGGCCTTCAGACCGGGCAAACCAATGCGTTTTTCTTCGACTCGCGCGGGCGCCAGATCCTCAATCTTGAGATCGTCGTCGAACGCGACACCGATGCGCTGAAGGCGCTCTTTGAACGGGTCATGCCGGACTCGCGCATCGACGTTGAGGCCGTCAATGACAATATTGTCCTGCGCGGCATCGTCCAGTCGGCGTCGGAAGCGGCGAACGCCTCCGATCTCGCGGGCCGTTTCATCGACGACCCGGAAAAGGTCGTCAACATGATGACGATCCGCGATCCCGAACAGGTCATGCTGAAAGTGCGCATCGTCGAGATGCAGCGCCAGCTCCTGAAGCAGCTCGGCGTTTCCGTCAGCGGCTCGATTCCGATCTCGAACTCGGCGTTCACCTTCGCCGCCCAGAACGCGATCTCCACCAATGGCGGTCTCGGCGTCAGCGGCAACCGTCCCAATCCGACGGGCACGCTGCGCAATTTGAACGCCACCTTCCAGGCTTTCGAATCGAACGGTCTGGTGCGCGTCCTCGCCGAGCCGAACCTCACCGCCGTGTCGGGCGAGTCCGCGCGGTTCCTCGCGGGCGGCGAATTCCCGGTGCCGGTGGGCCAGGATGACGGCGTCATCACCATCGAGTTCAAGGAATTCGGCGTCGGCCTCGGCTTTTCGCCGGTCGTCCTGTCGAAAGGCCGGATCAACCTGAAAATCTCGACCGAAGTCTCGGAAATCACCACGGAGAATGCGTTCTTCGTGCCGGGCGCGACGACGGTTGACGATGACGGCAATCTGATCACCACGGCGGGTCTTTCGATCCCCGGCCTGTCGGTGCGCCGCGCCAACACCGTGGTCGAACTGCCCTCGGGCGGCAGCCTCGTGATGGCCGGTCTTCTTCAGGAAGACATGCGCCAGACGATTGAAGGCATTCCGGGCGTCAAGGACGTGCCGGTGCTGGGCCAGCTCTTCCGCAGCCGCAACTACACCAACAACGAGACCGAGCTTGTCATTATCGTCACGCCCTATCTCGTCAACTCGACGCATGAATCCAATCTCCTTGATCCCGCCGAAGGCTTTGCGCCGGCGAGCGATCTGGAAACGATCCTGGTCGGGAAAATGGTTGCGACCTACGGCCTTGCCGGGGCGGGCGTCAATGAAAGCTCGCTGCAAGGACCCATGGGTTTCATTCTGGATTAATGGGAAAGCAAGTCATGACCACGTCAAAACTCAAAATCGCGCTTCTTTCCGCTATGTCGATGACGGCGGCTGCCTGTTCCAGCGGTCCTTTCAACGGTCCGGAACATGCGGCGTCCGTCGCGGAAACCCATCCGATCGCGGTCGACAGCCAGGTCGTCACGCTGACGATCAAGACCGATGCGACCACGACGGATATTTCCAATGTGGACAAGGCGCGTCTGCGCGCTTTCGCCAGCGCCTATATGAACAACGGTCACGGGCCCGTGACGGTCACCGGCCCTTCGGGGGCGGGCAATGATCTCGACGGGCATGAGGCTTCCGCGGATATCCGCAAGGCGCTCAACGATGCGGGCGTGCCCTGGTCGGCGATCCACGGGGCGACCTATCGCACCGGCAATGCGGAGAACGACATCATTCTTTCGTTCACGCGTTATGTCGCGACGCCCAGCCCTTGCGGCGTCTGGGCCGGCGTGCGCAGCCGCCAGTACCGTAATCTCAGAACGCCGAATGCGGGCTGCGCGACCATGAACAACCTGGCGGCTATGGTCGCCGATCCGCGTGATCTGGTCGCGCCGACGGATGTCGCGCCGCGTGATGGCGAATTCGCCGTGCGCGCCGTCGAACTCTACCGCGCCGGCGAGTCTACGAACTCTGACATTGACTCATCTATCGAGGCCGAGGCTTCAAATTAGCGATAGCATGCTCGAGATCGGGGATGCTTGAGGGAGATAATGATGAAAAACGCTGCTGAAAATGCTTATCAGCCGGCTGAGGATGAAGAAGGCGTCGCTGACGGCGCCGCAAGCCTCGGTGCTGACGGCGGTCCGACCGGCGGGGCGCCCGCGAAGTCGGGCGAAGCGGATCAAGCGTTTGAAGAAAGCCTTGAAGACGCCTTTGGCACTGATGACTCCTGGCTGGACGAAGAGCTTTCCGACGAAGAACTCGCCGCGCTTGGCGAGGAAGATTTCGGCGAGGACGCCTTTGCCGAAGAGGATCTCGGCGACGAGGCGTTCGCAGACGAAGCCTTTGCGGAAGACGAGCCGATTGAGGCCGATCTCGAAGCGGCCTTTGAAGAAGATATCGACGAACTCGGCGCGGCCCCGACGGAAGACGACGATCAGTCCATCGAGAGTGTTTTCGAAGCAGTTGAAGCGGATGTCGCCGAAGAGGCGGACACGGACGATTTTGAAGACGAGGACTATCACGAAGAAACCGCGAGCCAGGGCGCGCTGGTGACGGCTGCTGCGGCCGCGGGCTCCGCAAATGTGCCCGAAGCGGCCGAAAGCTATGGCGATCATTCCGCCGATATCGGCGACGAGGAAGTCGATCACCGTCCGGTGCCGCGGATTTCGATTCACGCCTTCTGCGAAACTCCCCAGGTGACGCAGCTTCTGGAAAAGGCGTCGGTGGACCGGCGCCTCGCCAAGGCGCACCTCACCATCCATATGGGCGGGGTCTCCAAGGCGGTGGATCACTTCCAGTCCGCTTCGACGCCGAACCTCATCATTCTCGAGACCATGGCGGGCGGCTCGGAGATTTTCGCAAGGCTCGGCGAGCTGGCGGAAGTGTGCGATCCGTCGACCAAGGTGATCATCATCGGCGCGGTCAACGACATCATTCTTTACCGCGAACTGATCCGCCAGGGCGTCAGCGAATATATCGTCCGCCCGCAATCGCCGTTGCAGATCATCAAGACGATCGCCGATCTTTACGTTGATCCGTCAGCGCCGCCGATCGGCAAGACGATGGCCTTTGTCGGCGCCCGCGGCGGCGTCGGGTCCTCGACCATCGCGCACAATGTCGGCTGGTGCACGGCGGAAGAATATAAGAGCGATACGATCATTCTCGACCTTGACCTGCCTTTCGGCACAGCCAGCCTCGACTTCGACGAGGAAGCCTCCGCCGGCCTGGTTGAGGCGTTGAATTCGCCCGAGCGTCTGGACGACGTGCTGCTGGACCGCCTGTTGCAAAAGCACACGGAACGGCTGAGCCTGTTCACCGCGCCGTCCATGCTCGACCGCGATTTCGATCTCGACGATCAGGCGTTTGAAACGGTTCTCGACGTGGTGCGCGGCACCGCGCCGACCATTGTCGTCGACGTGCCGCATCTGTGGACCTCCTGGTCGAAGCGCATTCTGATGACGGCGGATGAAATCGTCATCTCGGCGACGCCGGACCTTGCGTCCTTCCGCAACACCAAGAACCTGATCGACATTCTCGGCGCGGCGCGTCCGAACGACTCGCCGCCGACCCTGATCATCAACCAGTTCGACCCGAAACTGTCGGCGGTGCAGGCCGATCAGTTCGCCGAACATGTGGGCATCAAGCCGCTCCAGGTCATCAATTGGGACCCGCAGCTCTTCGGCGCGGCGGCGACCAATGCAGCGCCGCTCATGGAAGTCGGCGCCAAGTCCAAGGCGGCTCAGGCGATCCGCGAATTGTCGGCCCAGCTTCTCGGCCGCAACGAACCCAATATCGCGCGTCCGAAGTTCAGCCTTTCCGGCCTGTTTAAGAAGAAGGGGTAATTTGGGGTGACGATGTTCGGTCGCAGAACGAGTCCGGTAGAGCCGGCGGCGCCGCAGTCCAAGCCCGCCGCCAAAAAACCTGCGCCGCGCCCGCAGCAGCCGCAGCAGGGCGCTAAGCCTGCGCAAAAAGCGGCCGCTCAGCCGGCGCCGAAACCTGAAAAGAAATCGAGCGCCCCCCCGCCGGCCCCGCCGCGCGTGACGCAGCCGGCCGCCAAGAAGCCGGAGCCGGTGGAAATCGGCGGACGCTCCGACGAATATTTTCAGACCAAAACCACGATCTTCAACGCGCTGATCGACACGATTGACCTGTCGCAGCTCGCCCAGCTCGATACTGAGGCGGCGGCGGAGGAAATCCGCGATATCGTCAACGAGATCATCTCGATCAAGAACGTCCAGATGTCCATTGCCGAGCAGGAATCCCTGCTTCAGGACATCTGCAACGACGTTCTCGGCTATGGCCCGCTCGAGCCGTTGCTCGCGCGCGACGACATCGCCGACATCATGGTCAACGGCGCCAGCCACGTCTTCATCGAAGTCGGCGGCAAGATCCAGCTCACCAATGTGCGCTTCCGCGACAATGCGCAGCTGATGAATATCTGTCAGCGCATCGTGTCCCAGGTCGGCCGCCGCGTCGACGAAGCCAGCCCCATCTGCGACGCGCGTTTGCCGGACGGCTCTCGTGTGAACGTGATCGCGCCGCCGCTGTCCATTGACGGCGCCGCGCTCACCATTCGTAAGTTTAAGAAAGACAAGCTGCGCGTTCAGGACCTCGTCAATTTCGGGTCGATCTCGCCGGAAGGCGCGAAGGTTCTCGAAATCATCGGGCATTGCCGCATCAACACGCTGATCTCCGGCGGTACCGGTTCCGGTAAGACGACGCTGTTGAACTGCATGACCGGCTTTATCGAACATGACGAGCGCATCATCACCTGCGAGGACGCGGCGGAACTTCAGCTGCAGCAGCCCCATACGGTGCGTCTCGAAACCCGCCCGCCGAACCTCGAAGGCCAGGGCGAAGTGACGATGCGCGATCTCGTCAAGAACTGTCTGCGTATGCGTCCTGAACGCATCATCGTCGGCGAGGTTCGCGGCCCCGAAGCGTTCGACTTGCTTCAGGCCATGAACACCGGCCACGACGGCTCCATGGGCACGCTCCACGCCAACTCGCCGCGCGAAGCTCTGCAGCGTATCGAATCCATGATCACCATGGGCGGCTACAACCTGCCTTCGAAAACCATCAAGGAAATGATCGTCGGGTCTATCGACGTGGTCATCCAGGCGGCGCGTCTTCGCGACGGTTCGCGCCGCATCACGCATGTGACCGAGGTGCTCGGCACCGAAGGCGACACCATCATCACCCAGGATCTCTTCATCTACGACATGGATGGCGAGGACGCCGACGGCAAAATCGTCGGCAAGCATAAATCCACCGGGATCGCGCGACCGGCGTTCTGGGATCGCGCCCGGTATTACGGCAAGGAAGCCGAGCTGGCCGGCGCGCTCGACGCGGCGGCGGACTAAGAGAGGCGGCGCATGGATCAGCAGCAGATCATTCTTGTTCTGGTTCTGGGGCTCGTCTGTTTTGGCGCGCTCGCTTTCGTGTTGCTTGCGCCCAACCAGAAAGACAAGACCAAGCGCCGCGTTGAGGAAATGAATGCGGCCAAGGCGGTGAAACGCGCCGGCGGCCCCAATGCCGAAGCGCAGAACAAGGAGCGCCGCAAGAAGCTCGCTGAATCGCTCGCTGCGATCGATAATAAGACCAAGAATCTCAAGAAAAAGCGCCGCCTGTCGATGGACCAGATGCTCGAACAGGCGGGCCTGCCGATCAAACGAAAGCATTTCTATATCGCCAGCGTCATTCTCGCGGCTGTTTTCGGGCTGATCGGCGTCGTTTCCGGGCAGCAGCCCTGGATCAGCGGGCTTTTGCTGCTGGTCGGCGGTTTCGGTTTTCCGCGCTGGGTCCTGAACTTCCTGCGGGCCCGTCGCCAGAAAAAATTCGTCGACGAATTTTCAAACGCCATCGACGTTATTGTCCGCGGCGTGAAGACCGGCCTGCCGGTCAATGAATGTCTGAAAATCATTGCGCGCGAGGCGCCGCGCCCTGTCTGCGACGAATTTCACATGTTGGTCGAAGGCATTCGCGTCGGCCTTTCCCTGGAGCAGGCGCTCGAGCGCATGTATGAACGCATGCCGCTGCAGGAGGTCAACTTCTTCGGCATCGTTCTGATGATCCAGCAAAAGACGGGCGGCAACCTTGCAGAAGCGCTCGGCAACCTTGGCGCCGTCCTGCGTTCGCGCAAGCTGATGGAGGGCAAGATCAAGGCGCTGTCATCTGAAGCGAAGGCTTCCGCCTGGATTATCGGCTCGCTGCCCTTCCTGGTGGCGGGCGCCGTGCACCTTTCATCGCCGGATTATCTGGTGCCCCTGTTTGCGACGAAAGTCGGCAACTTCATTCTGATCGGCGCGGGGCTTTGGATGAGCACCGGCATTTTCGTGATGAAGAAGATGACGCAGATCAAGGTTTAGATCCATGGAAGCGCTCGTTAACGCCATAACCGACCGCTCTTTCCAGATCGCTGCGCTGGTTTCCCTGGCGGCGATTGCGACGCTGTACACAGTGCTCGAGCCGCTGCTGGTGAAAGACAAGCTCAAGGAGCGGATGAAGTCTGTCGGCAGTTATCGCGAGAACCTGCGCAAGCAGCAGCGCGAATCGCTGGCGAAAAAGACCAAGGGCCTTCGCAATACGAGCCCGCAGGGCGCGATCAAGGAAGTCGTGGAAAGCCTGAAGCTGCTCGAAGTGTTCGATGCGGACTCGGCGCGCAAGAAACTGATGATGGCCGGCTATCGCGGTCAGGGCCCGGTCTTCACCTTCATGGCCGCGCGTCTCGGCCTACCTTTCGTGGTGGCGATCATCACCGGCGTTTATGTTTACCTGCTTGACGGTTTCGAACTGGACAGCTTCGGCCGTCTGCTCGCCACCATGGGCGGCTTTTTCCTCGGCTTTTATCTGCCGAACATCTACATCTCGAATGCGGTCTCCAAGCGACAGCAGAAAATTCAGGAATTCTGGCCGGACGCGCTCGACCTGCTGCTGATCTGCGTTGAATCGGGCATGTCCATCGAAGCCGCCTTCCAGAAAGTCGGCGACGAGGTCGGGCCGAACTGTCCCGAGCTCGCGGAAGAGCTGGGGCTGACGACGGCGGAACTCTCTTATCTCCAGGAACGCAAACAGGCCTATATCAACCTCGCTGAGCGCACCGGGCTCGACGCCGTCAGGGGCGTCGTTACGGCGCTGGTGCAGTCGGAAAAATACGGCACGCCCCTCGGCCAGTCCCTGCGCGTCATGGCCAAGGAAAGCCGCGACATGCGCATGCAGGAAGCGGAAAAGAAAGCCGCCGCGCTGCCGCCGAAACTCACCGTGCCGATGATCGGCTTCTTCCTGCCGGTTCTCTTCGCCGTCATTCTCGGACCGGCGATCATGGGCGTCATGGGAATGGAGTAAGCGGGCCTGCTACGGCAGCGGCCCGCGCTCAAATCTCGGCAGATCGTCCGCGGTGTCGAACCACGGGATACGGCTCTCGCAATAGATATGACATTCCGGCGGCGCCAAGGCGGGATCGTCCAGGCTCGCCGTATTGACGCTCAGCGTTTCCTTCGGATCGTCTTCCCTGAATACGAGATAGCCGCCGCAATCGCGGCAGAACTCGCGGCTTGCATGATCCGAGGCGCGATAGACGCCGGGCTCGCCCTTCAGATAGGAAAAGCCGGAGGGCGCGAGCGCAAACCAGGCGACGGCGGGCGCGCCGGACTGGCGCTGGCAGGTGCGGCAATGGCAATAACCGCTTTCCGCGATTGCGCCGGAGACGCGATAGCGGATGCGCCCGCACAGGCAGCCGCCTTCCGCATCGATACTGGAAGAAGAGGTCATGAGAGTCTCGTGAGCGTGAAGGCCGACGGCGCCGGCCAGAGCCAATACCCGCCAATCCCTAGCATTATTGCCGGTTTATGTCCCCTGGCTATTGCGAGCTCTGCGGTTCGGCGTTTAAGGGTCAGGACCGAAACGCATGGCTCTCGATCTTTTCATCCTGCTCCTGATTGCGTCCCTGTCGGCGATCGCCGGCGGCGCGCTCGGCCATTGGGAGCGCGTGCATCCGGCCTGGATGCGCTCCGAAACCCGTCACGCCGTGATCGCCTTTGGCGGCGGCGCCTTGCTTGCGGCGGTGTCGCTGGTCTTGGTGCCGAAAGGCATGGCGTTGCAGCCGGCCTGGGCCTCACTTGCGAGTTTTACGGGCGGCGCGGTCGTGTTCATGGCCTGCGACCGTTATTTCACCAATCACGGCACGCCCCTGTCACAGCTTCTCGCCATGCTGCTTGACTTCGTGCCTGAGGCCATCGTCGTCGGCGCCATTATCACCCGCAGCTATGAGGAAGCGCTGTTCCTGACGCTGATCATCGCCGCGCAGAATATTCCCGAAGCCTTCAACGCTTATCGCGAGATCAAGCACCAGTCCGACCGGGCGGGCATTGGCCGGCATGCGCTGATGGTGATCTCCCTGGCGGCGCTGAGCGGGATCGGCTGGGGTTTTCTCGGCTATGCGGCGTTCACGCCGGAGCATCCGCTACTCGGGACGATCATGACCTTCTGCGCCGGGGGCATCGTGTTTCTGGTGTTCCGTGACGTGGCCCCTCAGGCGAAGCTGGAGCGCAGCTGGTATCCCTCGCTGGGCGCGGTGCTCGGCTTCATGGTGGGCATGGCCGGACACCTGTTCGTGGCCGGCTGAGGCGAGGCGCGCGGAGACGTTACTCCGCCTGCTCGGCGATCTGGTCGAGGGCTTCGTAGAGCGGCAATTCGCCGGCGGCGACCTTGTCGCGCGAGGGCGCCGGCTGGCCCAGCCGGGCGCGGTAGACCCAGAAATTGGTCAGCACTTTTTCCACAAAGTCGCGGCTTTCGCGGTTCGGAATGCTCTCGATAAAGAGCAAGGGGTCCTCGACCTCCACCGCGCGCTGCCAGCGGCGCAAATTGCCCGGCCCGCCATTATAGGCGGCGGCGAGATTGAAGAGGTCGCCGTCGACCGAGCGGGTCATCAAATGATCCACATAAGTCTGACCGAGCTCCATATTGTAGGAGGGGTCGTAAAGCCGGTCGCGGCCCGAGCGGTAGCGCAAGGAGCGGTCGCCGGAGATATAGCTCGCCGTGCGCGGCATCAGCTGCATGAGCCCGCGCGCGCCGACGCGGCTCGTGGCGTCGGTCTTGAACTTCGATTCCTGGCGCATCAGCGCATAGAGAAGCGCGCGGTCCACCCGGAAGCCGCTATCGGGCGTGTAATGCGGGATCGGGAAGAGCCCGGCCTGCAGCGCGGGATCGTCATGGGAAAGGGCGATGTCGATTTGCGCGGCGGGGAGGTCGAGCGCGACGGCGATGGCGAGCAGCGGTTTCGTCATCTCGTCTTCGATCGCGCCGTTGGCCCAGCGCAGTTCGATGTCCGCCTCGCTCGTACGGCCGGCTTCGGCCAGCGCAACTGCGCGGAGGATGCGCGGCTGCTCTTCCGTCAGGTTTTCGAACTCTTCCTGCGTCAGCTCCGGCGCCGCCCAGTTGAAATCATAGGCGCGGCCAAGCTGGGCGAGGGCGAGCTGTCCGTAAAAGGTGAAGGGATAGCCGGCCGCGATCTCGAGATTGGGCGTCACGTCGGCGGGCGCGCCGGCGGCGAGCGCGGTGCGCGCGGCCCAGAAGCCGGCGGCGGCGCGAAGCGAGTCTTCCTGATAGGGAACCGCCGCCATGGCGGTGAAATGGCGATGGGCGGTCGCAAGGTCCCCCTCGCGGAACTCGATCAACCCGGCGATCCAGTAGGCGAGCACGGCGGTGTCGCCATTGCGCTCCGCGGCGCTTTGGGCGATTTCCTGCGCCGCATCCACATAGCCCTGGTAGTAAAGGCTCGCGGCGATCCAGGAGCGCATGCGGTCATATTGGCGCGTCGTGATGGTCCCGCGGCGCAAATGGCCGTCGATTTCCTTTTGCGCGACGAGGGCCTGTTCTTTGTTGGCCAGATAGCGCACGCGACCCTCGATGCGGCGGGTGCGCGCCTCGCCTGTCTTGTCGTAGTCTTCGAGCAATTCGGGATGAAGATCCTTGCTTGGCTCGGAGCGCCATTTGCGCGTGATCGGGCGCACCGGCGCGGACTGGTCCCGGGGCTGGCGGCGGCGGGCGAGGGAATAGATTTTATCCGCTTCCGGATGATCGGCGTAAAAAGCCATCCAGCGCTTCAGTTCGCTGAAGGTCGAGCGATAATCCGTGGGGTGCATATAGCGCTGATACTGGACATAGCCCATCAGGATGTCGTTCTCGACGGCTGCGATCTTCGCGTCCGCCTCGTTCCAGCGGCCGTCTTCCTGAAGCGCGAAAATTTCCTTGTAAAGCGCGGCGTCGGCGGTGTTCAGCACACGGAGGGAAGGGGGTGCGGGGGCTTCCGCGATCACGGCTTCGGATGCTGCGGCAGGCGGCGGCGCATCCGGCTCGGCTTCAGGCGTCGCCGCGAGAACCGGCGCAGCCATAGCCGTCAGGAAGGAAATCCCCGCAATCCAGCGCACGACCCTCATCACTCGACCCTTTCCCCGCGCGTTGTCTGCACGGGCTCTCTCGCGGCGATTGTCGCCGCGAAAATCTTAAAAATGGGAAATGATCCCAACGCCCCGAACTTTACACCTAAGAATATCGTAATGTCGGTTAACGCCCCTTTAACTTCTGCTCGAGGGATTGAAGATCGGCCCAGGCAAGGCGCTTGCCCCCTGGCTGGCGCAGGAGAAACGCCGGGTGATAGGTCGGCAGGGCCGGAAAACGCGCCCCTGAGGCCGTCTCGATCTCCCGCCAGACGCCCCTTGCCCGCATGATGCCGGTGACGCCCAGAAGAGCCTGCAGGGGGGCGCCGCCGGCGATCAAGACGGCTTTCGGCTCGGTAAGCTCGATCAGCCGGTCGACGAAGGGCCGGCAGACCGCCGTTTCGAGCGCCGTCGGCGTCCGGTTGGCCGGAGGGCGCCAGAAAATCACGTTTGAAATCAAAGTGTTCTCCGTCCGAGACCGGCCGATGGCGGCGAGCATCCGGTCGAGGAGCTGGCCGGCCCGGCCCACAAAAGGCTTGCCCTGCAGGTCCTCGTCGCGGCCCGGCGCTTCGCCAATGACCAGCAAATCCGCGCCCACGGTCCCGTCGGTGAATACCGTGTTCTTCGCGCCCGCCTTTAGGGGGCAGCCCTCGAAGGCTTTGACCGCGGCTTCCAGCGCTTCGAAGCTGTCGCAAGCAGCTGCGGCGGCCTCGGCCGCGCGGATCGCCTCATCCGTGGAGATCGCCTGGTTGTCCGGCGGGGGCGGTGCGGCCTCAACCTCGGCCTTCACGTCGCCGAGGCGCGGCGCCGGGCCGCGTCTGGCGGGCCCGTCAACGCTTGGCTCGCCCGCCTGGGGCGGCGCCCAGGCGTAAAAATCGGCGGGGGAGGGCGCGACCATCTCGTCGACGCCCATTTCGAGATGCCAGCGCAAAAGCGCGCGGGCTGCGTCTGTTTCGGAGACTTCGCTCATGGGAAGGCCAGTCTAGCAGGTTCTAAACCGAGGACGCGAGCAGCAATTGCGCGCTGTAATAGAGCGGCAAGCCCCAGAGCCTGTTGAAAAAGCCCGCCGAGACGAACTGATCCCGGGCGACGGCGAGATCGGAGACGGCGAAGCCGGCGGCCCCGATGATCACGAGTGCGGCGGGCGCTGTCTGCAAAGGCGGTTGGGCGAGGAAGCTCGCCGCGACCATGACCGCGATAATCGCCGTATAGGCGGCGACGGGGCCGCGAAACGCGCCGAGATGCGGCCACAACCAGCGAATGGAAAGAAGAGCGAACACCGTCATTCCGGCGGCCCCGGCGAAAAACAGCACTCCCGGCGCCGCAGCGCCGCTCAGAAAAGCGCCGATATAGGCGGCGTGGCCCGCCCCGAAGGCGCCCATCCCCGCCAGAAAAGTTTTTTCCCCAGCCGGGATCAGGAGGATGTCCCCCGCCATGCACAGGATCAGCGCGGCCAGCACCCACAGGCCGTAGGCGCTGTCGAACGCGCCGGCGCTGACGGCTGTCAGGACGAAAAACAGGGAGGCGGCCGGCTTTGCGGCCCATTTGAGGGCGCGATGGTCCCGGTTTTCCGCCCATAAGAGCAATGCGACGCAAAGCCCGCAAAGGGCGGCGAATAGGGCAGTCATCATGGCGTTTGCTCCCCGCCCGGTCTTCGCGCCGGGCCTTCCTGCAAAACAATTGCGCCGATCATGGCTTTTCCGGGTGATTTTTGCCAGAAACGGGGCCGCATCAGTGCAAAGGCCATAAGAGAAGAAGACTGCAAATGACCAGTGACGCGCCCGAACGGGAATCCATGGAATTCGATGTCGTGATCGTCGGCGCGGGGCCTGCGGGGCTTTCGGCGGCGATCCGGCTGAAACAGCGCGCTGCGGAAACCGGCGGCGACATCAATGTGGTGGTGGTCGAAAAGGGCTCGGAAGTGGGCGCGCATATTCTCTCCGGGGCGGTGCTCGATCCGTCGGGGCTCGATGCGCTGCTGCCGGACTGGCGCGACCTGCCGGGCGCGCCGGTGGACACGCCCGTCGCCTCGGAAGCCTTCAAGATTCTCGGCTCCAGCGGTTCGGTCTCGCTCCCCGTCTGGGGCATGCCGGGCATGGTCAAGAACCATGGCTGCTACATCGTCTCCATGGGCAATGTCTGCCGCTGGCTCGCCGAACAGGCCGAAGGCATGGGCGTCGAGATCTATCCCGGCATGGCGGCGTCGCAGGCGCTCTTCCGCGAAGACGGTTCCTTACGCGGCGTCGTCGTCGGCGAAATGGGAATCGGCAAGGACGGCGAGAAGAAGGACTCTTATGAGCCGGGCATGGAGCTGGTCGGCAAATATGTGCTGATCGCCGAAGGCGTGCGCGGCTCGCTCGGCAAACAGCTCATTGCGCAATACAATCTCGACGAAGGCAAAGAGCCGCAGAAATACGGCATTGGCCTCAAGGAACTCTGGGAGATCGCGCCGGAAAAATCGCGGCCCGGTCATGTGCAGCATTCCTTCGGCTGGCCGTTGAACGACGACACCGGCGGCGGCTCATTCCTCTATCACTACAGCGACAACACCATCGCCCTCGGCTTCGTGGTGCACCTCAACTATAAAAACCCCTATCTTTATCCGTATGGGGAGTTTCAGAAATTCAAGACCCATCCGGAGATCGCGGAGCTTCTCGAGGGCGGCAAACGCATCGCCTACGGCTCGCGCGCCATCACCGAAGGCGGCTATCAGTCGGTGCCGAAACTCGCTTTCCCGGGCGGCGCGCTGATCGGCTGCTCGGCGGGTTTCGTCAACGTGCCGCGCATCAAGGGCAATCACAACGCCATGCTGACCGGCATCATGGCGGCGGAAGCCGCCTACGACGCCGTCACGGCAGGCCGCGAAGGCGATACGCTGGAAGCCTATGAAGAGGCCTATGAGAAATCAGCCGTGCGGGCCGAACTTTTCAAGGCGCGCAACGTAAAGCCGCTCTGGTCGAAATTCGGCACCCGCCTTGGCGCGATTGCGCTTGGCGGCGTCGAGCTGTGGATGAATTCGATCCTGCCGGGCCTGTCCTTTTTCGGGACATTGGGGCACGGCAAGACGGATGCGGCGGCGACGGAGCCGGCGGCCAAGCACAAACCGATCGACTATCCGCGCCCCGATGGCGAGACGACGTTCGACCGGCTCACCAATGTGTCTTTTTCCGCGACTAATCACGAAGAAGACCAGCCTTCCCACCTCAAACTTAAAGATCCCTCAATCCCGATCAGCGTTAATCTGCCTGAATATGCAGAGCCCGCGCAGCGTTATTGTCCGGCGGGGGTTTATGAGGTGGTGACAGAAGAGGGCGGCGCGGATCCGCGCTTTCAGATCAATGCGCAAAACTGCGTTCACTGCAAAACCTGCGATATCAAGGATCCCTCGCAGAACATTGTCTGGACGACGCCCGAGGGGGGCGGCGGTCCGAACTATCCGAATATGTAAGGAACGCATCAGTTGCGCATGAAATCTCTTACGGCATGCATCGCCGCCTTTTCCCTGACGGCCGGTTGCGTCGGCGCGCCGCGCGAGAGCAGCATGGTGGGCGATTATCTGTCGGGACGCATCGCCGCCAGCGCCAATGACATTGGCGTCGCCGCGGCCTCGTTTGAGGATGCGCGCGACGAGGGCGTCGAAGCCGAAGAGGTGTTGCGCGGCGCGTTTTTCTTCAAGGTTGCTTCCGGCGACATCGACGGCGCGGCGGCGCTCGCGGAAAAGATCCTCGCCAATGACGACAAGGAAGATGACGATCTCGCGCGGCTCACTCTGGCGGCGCGCGATTTAAAGCATGGCGACTATGCGTCGGCGCGGGAGGATCTCGCCGCCAAAGCCGAGGTCGAATATTTCTCCGCCGCCATGGTCATCCTCAACGCCTGGGCGCTTGCCGGCGAACAGGGCCCGGAGGCCGCGCTGAAGGCGCTCGCCAAAAAGGACGGCGAGACCTTTCGCGGCTTTCATCCGCTGCACCAGGCGTTCCTGTTTGAGAACGCCGGCCTCGAGGACGAGGCCCGCACCGCTTATCAGCTCGCCTTGATGAGCTATGGCGGGGTCGTCGGCCGTGACGCCTATGGCTCTTTCCTCCATCGCACCGGCAATACCGAAGAGGCGCGCGCTCATTACGAATTGCTCGCGCAGTATCCGGGTCTCGACCGGCAGGTCGCCAAGCGCGGTCTCGAAAGGCTCGAGAAAGGCAGAACCGACAAGACCTGGGTTGGCGTCACGCCGCAAAAGGGCGCGGCGGTTGCGCTCTATTCTTTCGGCTCGGCGATCCTGCAACAGATGGCCGATCAGCGCGAAGCCGCGGAGAAGGCAGGTTTTCGCGTCGGCGACGCCAATTACGACATGCCGCTCGCCTTCACCCGGATCGCGCTTTATCTCTGGCCTGATTTCGATCACGCGCAGCGGCTCGCAGGCGCCATCCTCAACATCTATGGCGACAATGAGAGCGCCATTGCGATGCTGAAGCGCATTCCGAAATCTTCGGCCTTTTACGAGCAGGCGCAAATCGACATCGCCGGCGGGCTGATCGGGCTTGGCCGCGAGGACGAAGCGGAAAAAGTGCTGCGCGCCACGGCGCGCGCCGGCAAGTCCCAGGAAGCGCGGCTCAATTACGCCAGTCTCCTCGCAGGACAGGGTCGTCATCGCGAAGCCGTCGCCGTTTACGGCCAGTTGATCGACGACCTTTCCGACGATCCCCCGGAAGACGCCTGGCGGTTTTTGGTCGGCCGCGCCGCTTCGCTGATCGAGCTCGATCAATGGCCGGCGGCGGAGAAGGATCTCGAACGCGCCGTGGAAATCGCCCCGAAAGAGGCGACCGCGCTCAACTATCTCGGTTATTCCTGGGCGGAGCGCGGCGAGAATCTCGACCGGGCTTTCGAGCTCATCGAACAGGCGGTGGCGATCGAACCCAATTCCGGCGCCTTTATCGACAGTCTCGGCTGGGCCCATTATCAGCGCGGCGATTATCCAGAGGCCGTCGGTCATCTCGAACACGCCGCCTCGCTCGAGCCTGCCGATCCGACCATCACCGACCATCTTGGCGATGTTTACTGGCGTCTCGGCCGCAAGGTCGAAGCGCGCTATGAATGGAAGCGCGTGCTCGAGCTGGAGCCTTCCGACAAGTTGCGTGAAAGCGTCGAGAAAAAGCTCAAGGAAGGTTTGCCGGAAGAGCGCGCATGATCGCCGAGACCGCTCCCGCCAAGGTCAATCTTTATCTCCATATCGGGCCCGTCCGTCCTGACGGGCTGCACGATCTTGCGAGTCTTTTCGTTTTCGCAGAAGAGGGCGATGTCATTCGCGTCGATCCCGCGAAGGATTTATCGCTCGCTGTGAAAGGCCCGTTTGGCGGCGCGCTGAAAGACCTGCCGCCTGAGCGCAATCTGGTTTTTCGCGCGGCGCAAAAGCTGGCGCACGCCTGCGGCGTCGATAAAGGCGCGGCGATAACGCTTGAAAAGAATCTGCCCGTCGCGGCGGGCGTCGGCGGCGGTTCGGCGGATGCGGCGGCGGCTTTGCGCGCGCTTGTGAAGCTGTGGAACGTGGATATTGGCGAGGCGGCGCTGGCGCGGATCGCCTTTTCCCTCGGCGCCGACGTGCCGGCGTGTCTTGCGCGCGCGCCGGTCCATGTCTCGGGCGCCGGCGAAATTCTAGAAAAGGGGCCGGCCTTGCCGCCCTTGTGGATCTGCCTCGTCAATCCGGGCGTCGAGATGCCCACGGGGCCTATCTTCCGCGCTTTCGATGCGCAAAATCCAGCGCCCGCCCGGCCTGTCTGCGATCCGTTTCGCGCCGTGAACCATGCGCAAATGCAAGAGGCGATGGCGCGCACCCGCAACGACCTCGAACCCTTCGCCATCGATCGGGCGTCGGCGATCCGCGCGGTGATCGACAGGCTAGCCGCCGCGCCCGGCGCGCTGGCGGCGCGCATGTCTGGATCGGGCGCGACCTGCTTTGCGCTGTTTCCGTCACGCCAGGGCGCGGTCCGCGCCGCCGCCGCCGCGCGCGCGCGCGGGGCCTGGGCCATGGCGTCGGCGCTCCATGTGCGATAGATTCGCAATCGGGAGAAACCAGGGGCGAAAGAGCGCATGATCGAACCCTTCATCATGGCGGTTGCGGCCGCAATGACGGTGGCTGTCGTTTATTGCGTCAGCATGCTGGCGGCGCGCGCGCGCGCCTTTCTCGACGAGCCTAATGAACGCTCGAGCCATGATCATGCGACCCCGCGCATCGGCGGCGCGGCGATCACCGGCGGCTGGGCGGCGGGGCTTTTCATCATGGCGGCCTTCGCCGGCGATGCGGGCGCGGCGAAGACGTTGTCGCTGATCGGGGGGCTTGGCGTCGCGGCTTTCTTCGTGGGGCTCGCCGACGACAAGCTGAATCTCTCGCCGGTCTGGAAATTCGTCGGACAGATTCTCGTCGCCGCGCTCTTCATCGTGCTTTTCGGCCCGCTGCAATCGGCGCCGCTGCCGTCGCTGGGCGAGGTTTCGCTCGGGCCCGTCTGGGGCTCGGTGCTGACGGTCTTCTGGATCGTCGGCTTCATGAATGCGTTCAATTTCATGGACGGCGCGAACGGGCTTGCCGCCGGCGCCGCGGCGGTGGGACTTGCCTGGTTCGCGGTTTTCTCCGGGCTTAGCGGCGCGCCGGCGCTGGCGGTCGCGGCGCTCCTTCTGTCCTGCGCCGCCGCCGGCTTCCTGCCGGAAAATCTCATTCGCGGGAAAATCTTCATGGGCGATAATGGCAGCCAGATGCTCGGCTTTCTGATCGCCGCTTTCGCCGTGCTCGGCGCTGACTGGACCGGCGCCCGCCTCAGCGCGCTCGTCATGCCGGTGATCTTCCTGCCCTTCATTTTCGATGTCGCCTGGACGCTGGCGTCACGCACCCTGCGCGGCCAGAACGTCCTGGTGGCGCATCGCGAGCATCTTTATCAGCTGATGATGCGCGGCGGCGTTTCCCATGCCGGGGTCGCCGTCATCTATATGGGCCTTGTCAGCGTCTGCGCCGCCACGGCGGCTTTGATGCTCGCCTTGCCGCCGTCGCTGCAATGGCTGGGGCCGCTGGCGCTTTGCCTCGCTTTCGTCACTGGCGCGTCGCGCCTCACGGCGCGCGCTTACAAGAACGGCTTATTGAGAACGCGGTCCGGCGGCGCCGGCGACGACGCGATTCAGGCTGCGGCGGAATAATCTCTTTGAAAATTAAGAGCCGCGCGCCGTCGAGGTCAGGGCAAGATCGCCGAGGGCGTCGCGATAGTCGTTTTCCGGCGCTTTCGCCAGCGCATCGAGCGCCTTTTGCGTATAGTCGCGGGCGCATTCGAAGGTGTCTTCGATGGCGCCGTCGCGCTGCATCAGGCTTTGCGCTTTTTCGAAATCGCCCGGCTCCTGCCGGCCTTCGGCGATGACGCGCCGCCAGAAGGGTTTCTCCTCCTCGCGCGCGCGTTCCACGGCGAAGACCACCGGCGCGGTCATCTTGCCTTCCCGGAAATCGTCGCCGACGGTCTTGCCGAGCGCGTATTCGAAGCCGGCGTAATCGAGCGCGTCGTCCACGAGCTGATAGGCGACGCCGAAATCCTCGCCGAACTGGCGCATGGATTTCTGGTCTTCGGCCGGACGCCCGGAAATCTGCGCGCCGACTTCGGTCGCCGCCGCGAACAGGGCGGCGGTCTTGGCGCGCACCACTTCAAGATAGGTCTCGAAGGTGGCCGCGATGTTCTTCTGCGTCGTCAGCTGCAGGACTTCGCCCTGGGCGATGACGCTGGAAGCGTGGGAGAGCGAGCGCAGAACGTCGAGATTTTTTGCTTCCACCATCAGCTCGAAAGAGCGCGAGAAGATGAAGTCGCCGACGAGGACGCTCTCCTTGTTGCCCCAGATGGTGTTGGCGGTGGAGGCGCCGCGGCGCAGGGACGAGGCGTCCACGACGTCGTCATGGAGCAACGTCGCGCCGTGAATGAGCTCCACGGCGGCGGCGAGTTTCACATGGTCCTCGCCCGCATAATCGAACAGCCGCGCCGAGGCGAGCGTCAGCATCGGCCTCAGGCGCTTGCCGCCTGCATGGATGAGGTGTCCCGCGAGCTCCGGGATCATCTTTACCGGCGAATCGAGCCGGTCCAGGATCTCGCGATTAACGGCTTCAAGATCGCGCTCGGTAAGCGAACGCAGATAGGCGACGGCGGCTGGAAATTCAGGCGCGCGCCTTGCGGCGAGTGTCTCGCTGGCTGTCGCGGCCAAACCCAAAATAACGCCTTTCGCTCAACTTCTTATTGCAATCGCCTCGCAGATTGGTCGCTGGGCCGCTCCCGGTCAAGCGAAAGCGGCGCGCCCGCCTCAGCGGCGAATCAGCGCTATTCAGGCGCCGCGGGACGTTTGGGCGCTGATGTGCTGATCATTGAAAAGGCTTGGATTTTAACCTAACAGCGAGCGATGACAGACCGCAGCAATCCTTTGACATCCCTCTGGCGCGCCCTGCCATTTACAGGGCCCGAAAAGCCTCTCGTAACCGTGATTGAAATGACGGGGGTGATTGGCGAAGTCGGCGCCGGACGAAAGGGAATGACCCTTAAAAAGCTCGAAAAACCGATCCGCGACGCGTTCAAGCCGAAGGGCGTGAAAGCGGTGGCGCTGGCGATCAATTCGCCGGGCGGCTCGCCGGTGCAGTCGCGCCTCATCTTCAACGCCGTGCGCCGCGAGGCGAAGGAAAAAGACGTGCCCGTGCTCGCCTTCATCGAGGATGCGGGCGCTTCCGGCGGCTATATTCTCGCCATTGCGGGCGATGAAATCTACGCCGATGAGAGTTCGATTGTCGGCTCCATCGGGGTGATTTCCGGCGGATTCGGCTTTCAGGAGGCGATCGCCAGGCTCGGCGTCGAGCGCCGCATCTACACGGCCGGCGAGAACAAGTCCCAGCTCGATCCGTTCAAACCGGAAGACCCGGAAGAGGTGGCGCGCCTCAAGGATTTGCTGAACGAGATCCATGACCAGTTCATCGCCTTGGTCAAAGAGCGGCGCGGGGACAGACTGTCCAAGGATGAGACGCTTTTTTCAGGCCGGATCTGGAGCGGCGCCTCGGCGGTGGAAAAGGGATTGGTCGACGGAACGGCTCAGTTCGGCGATTTTTTGCGCGACCGCTTCGGAAAAGATGTTAAGATCAAACGCATTCCGCTGGAGAAGGGCTCGCTCTTGAAAATGTTCTTTTCAGGCGGCGCGGCGGACGGTTTCAAGGCCGCCGCGCTGATCGACGCGGATGAACTGATGGCGGCGGGCGAGCGCCGGGCCCACTGGGCGCGGATCGGGCTCTAAACGCCGCAACGCGGAAACTGGATGCGCAGAACGGGAGACAGACTATGAGCGCCGTCACTACGCTGGCCGTTACGGTCGCCGCCGCCGCGGGCGCTGTCGCGCTCTGCCGTTACGCCGAAAAACGCACGCGCCCTTTGCGCGCCGCGATCGACGAAATCCGCAAATCCGCGCGCGCCAAGAGCAGCAGCGCCGTTCTCGATTACGAACAAGATCCCGAAAGCGGCGTCTTCAAACCGAAAAGCGCGGCGCGGTCATAAGCTGCCGATTCACAGTTCCGGAACCAGCGTGACGACGATGCGCCGCCGGTGCTTCGCGCGCCGGTGTTCCAGGAGATAAATTCCCTGCCAGGTTCCGAGCAACAGCCGTCCGTTTTCGAACGGCACGGTGAGCGAGGTTGCGGTCATCGCCGATTTCAGATGCGCCGGCATGTCGTCCGGCCCCTCCGCGCGATGACGATAGGGCCCGGTCTCCGGCGCCGTCCGGTCCAGCCAGTCGAGCAGGTCCGCCATCACGTCCGGATCGGCGTTTTCCTGCACCGTCAGTGAGGCCGAAGTATGCTGAATGAAAAGGTGAACAAGTCCGCCGGCGGCGTCCGAGGCGGCGACGATATCGGCGATTCTCGCCGTCACATCGATGGCGGCGCGCCCGGGCGTATCAATTTGGAGAATAGCGCTCATGAGTTAACCTTATGAATTTACGGGGAAAATTTTATCGATTAATTACTTTGCCGTCCGATGGGGTACACGTCATACTTGCCCGGGTTCGCCACCCGCTGTAACCGCCGTTTCTGTTTTGAAAGATATTGCGTTCATTGATCTTGAAGCGTCGGGCCTGTCGGCGCGCTCCTGGCCGATCGAGGTGGGCTGGTGTTTCGCTAATGGCGCGGTCCAGGCGATGCTCATCAAGCCTGCGCCGGAATGGTCCTTCGACGACTGGAGCGCCGAGGCGCAGGTTCTGCACGGCGTCACCCCGGAGATGCTCGAAAGGGACGGCGTCGAGCCGAACGAGGCCTGCGAGAAATTGAACGCGGCGCTGGCCGGCAAGATCATCTATTCCGACGCGCCGGACTGGGACGGCTTCTGGCTCTATCGTCTGTTCCAGGCGGGCAGAAGACGCCAGCGCTTCATTGTCAGCGATCTGGCGAGCCTGTTGCGCTCCGTGCCGGAAGACAAAATCGGCCCGCTCGTCGCCGCGGCGGAGCTGCGCGCGCCCCGCCGCCATCGCGCCGCGCCGGACGTCATGCATATGCGCATGCTCTATGAACTCGCTGCTTCCGATTATTGATTTCGGCGCCGCCTCACACACAAGTGCTTTCATGAGCGACAGACCCGGCCCGGCGCCGCAGCGCATCAGGATGGATTTTGACGGTGGCGCCGTCGCCGGCTTTCGCTGGCCGTCGCCGGACAAGCCGCCGCTTCTGTTCCTCCACGCCACGGGGTTTTGCGCCTCCGCTTATCTGCAACTGCTTGGCGGTCTTACAGACCGTTTCGACATCCATGCGCTCGATCTGCGCGGCCACGGGTTGAACACGCGGCCGGCCGATCCTTCCGGCTTGCGCTCATGGGCGCCGTTTGTGGCCGATGCGCGCGCTTATCTCGACCGGGTGGGCCGGAAGGGGTGGACCCTCGCCGGGCATTCCATGGGCGCGGCGACGTCGGTGCTGGCCGCCGAGGGGCGCGCGGATGTCGCGGCGCTGAAGCTGATCGAGCCCGTGGCGATGCCCCGCTGGATGAGTTTCGCCGCGAAAACGCCGCTCTGGACGCTGATGTCGGGCCGCATCCCGCTGGTGGGTCAGGCGGCGCGCCGGCGTAACCGCTGGCCCGACCGGGAAAGCGTTCTCGTTTCCTACGCCCAAAAGGGGCTGTTCAAGCCCTGGGCGCCGGGCGTCCTCGAAGACTATCTCCGGGACGGCCTCATCGAAGAGCCCGGGGAGGCCGGCGGCGTCCGGCTCTCCTGCGCGCCGAAATGGGAGGCGGCGACCTTTGCGGCCCAGGCGAACGATTTGTGGAAGGCGGTCGCGGCCGCGCCGGCGCCGATTTCGGTCATTGCGGCGGATCATCCGTCCTCCACGGTTTCCGAGACCGCCAGAGCGCGATTTCGCCGGTTCGGCGCGAATGTCGCCGTCATGGCTGGCGTCAGCCACCTCGCGCCCATGGAAAAACCCGCGGATTTGGCCGCCTTTGTCGCCGCCTGAGGGGAGCGCGCTGTGCGAAAAACAGCGCCTACGGGAAAGGGTTGGAGCGGGGCGGCCTTTTTGCTAAGAGCCCTGCTCTCGGATGGCGGCGTGCGGGCGCGCCCGATCCCGACTCGGGCCCGGCGCGGACGGGCGAAAATGATTTTTTTAGGAAGGGTTCACAATGAGCGAGGCGCAAGCGGTTCCTGAAGTGACCGGCAAGATGTTCCTCTACGAAAAGCCGGAACTGTTGATGAAGGAAAAACACGGCGCGCTGTCGCTCAAGCCGGCGGCCAAGCCGTTCGGTTTTGCGGCGAAGGCGCGCGCTGTCCCGCTGACGCTGGGCGAAATTCCCACGGCCATGAAGAACTATCCGATCATCTTCATGTCGAAAGAGCAGCCGCAATTGCTCGCCATCACCGGCCTTTACGACGACATCAATCTCTTCGTCGACGACAACGGCAACTGGGAAGAGAACTGCTATATCCCGGCTTATGTGCGCCGCTATCCGTTCGGCCTTGCCGCGGAAAACAATGGCGAGCGCATGGCGATCGTCATCGACAGAGGCTTTGAGGGCCTGACCGACGCTGGCGACCAGCCGCTTTTCAATAATGGCGAGCCGACGGAACAGACCCAGGCGGCCATCGATTTCTGCAAGAACTATGAGCGCGACCGTCAGATGACGGACCAATTTTCAAAAGCGCTGATCGAAGCGGACCTGGTCCAGCCGCAGACGGCGCAATATACGCCCATGGGCGCGACCGAGCCTGTCAATTTCGCTCAGTATCTGAATGTCGAGGAACAGCGCCTCAATACGCTCGACAAGGAAAAGGTCGCCGATTTCCATAGCCGGGGCATCCTGCCGCTCGCCTATGCGATGCTGATGTCCATGGGCAACTGGCGCCTGCTTCTCCAGCGCCGCGCCAAACGTTTCAACCTGAGCGAAGAAGACATCTTCAAGCCGGTCGTGAACTAGGACATTTCCGGCGTCCAGCCGGCATAGCCGGGCCCTTTGGGGCCCGGTTTTTTTGTGTTCACCTTCGGGCGAGCGGCGTTTTGCAGCGTCCGTCAGATATTGGCGCGGCGGCCGGGCCCCGCTACCAAGGGCTCATGACCGGACTTCGCCCTTTCGCCTTGTTTGTCAGTCTTCTCGCCGCCGTCTTTTGCGCGGGCGCCGCCGCGCGGGCCCAGACGGTGATTGAAAACGAGTACACGGCGAAAACCGAAATCATCGCCGAACAGGAAGGCTTTGTGGCCGGCGAGACGCTCTGGTTCGCCGTGCGCCAGGAATTAAGGCCCGGCTGGCACGTCTTCTGGATCAACCCCGGCGCCGCCGGCCTGCCTTTGCGGCTGACCTGGACCATGCCGGAAGGCTTCAAGGCGGGCGCGCCGCTTCATCCGGTCCCGGACTATATTCCGGTAGGCCCGCTCGCCAGCTACGCCCATGAGGGCGAGCCCGTCTTTCTTGTTCCCGTGACGGCGCCGGCGGACGCTGCGCCCGGCGACAGGGTCGATATCAGCATCGAGGCGTCATGGCAGACCTGCGAGGACATCTGCGTGCCCGAGGACGGTCGCTTTTCTTTCTCGCTGCCGGTGGTGGAAAGCGCGGCCCCTGACGCCGCTCATGCAGATCTCTTTGCAAGGGCGCGGGCGAAGCTGCCCGAAGACGGCGACGATGAGGCCCGCTTTTCCGTCAGCGATGGCGCTTATGTGCTGACCGCCGCGGCGCCGAAAGATTTCAGTCCCGAAGGCGCGTTTTTCTTCCCGGCTCCGGAGGGGCTTGTGGAGGCCGCCGCGCCGCAGGCGATCGGCGTTGAGGGCGGCGAGGCGCGCATCGAAATGACGCCCGGCTGGCTTGAGTCCTATGACGCCCCTTCGCTTACCGGCGTGCTTGCTTATGAGGGCGCGGGCGGGCGCCGCGGCGTCTGGCTGCGCGCGCCGCTGTCAGAGGCCATCATTCAGCCGCAGGCGCAAACGCCGGCGCGGTCAGGCCCGCCGACGACGCTCGCCGGGGGGCTCGGCGTGCCGGCGCTCCTGGCGCTCGCCTTTTTCGGCGGCGTTCTCCTCAACATCATGCCTTGCGTCTTTCCGGTGGTGTTCATCAAGGCGGCGGCCTTCATGGAAAGCGCGCGCGAGCGGCCTTCCATCGTCCGCGCCCATGGCGCGCTTTACGCGGCCGGCGTTCTCGCCAGCTTCCTTCTCATCGGCGGCGTCCTTCTGGCCTTGCGCGCCGGCGGCGAGGAACTCGGCTGGGGCTTTCATCTCCAGTCGCCCGTGGTCACGGCGCTGTCGGCCTATGTGCTCCTGGCGGTGGGGCTCAATTTGGCGGGGCTCTTTTCCGCCGGCGAAAGTCTCGCCGGGGCGGGCGAAGGGCTGGCCTCGAAACACGGCGCGGCGGGCGCGTTCTTCACCGGCGTTCTCGCGGTGGTGGTCGCCGCGCCCTGCATCGGCCCGCTTCTGAGCGCCCCCATGGGGGCTGCGCTGCTGCTGCCGCCGCTCGCCGGTCTTGCGATCTTTGCGGCGCTGGGGCTTGGCCTTGCCGCGCCGTATCTCGTGCTTTCCTTTGCGCCTGGCCTCGGGAGACGCTTGCCGAGGCCCGGCTCCTGGATGGCGACCTTCAAACAGCTTCTCGCCTTCCCGGTTTTCGCCGCCGCCGCCTATTTCCTCTGGGTGCTGGCCCAGCAGGCCCCCGGCGGCGGCCTCGCCATCGTGCTCGCCGGGGCGGTGCTCCTCGCCTTCGCCGCCTGGAGCTATGAAAAGAGCAAGGCGGACGGAACGGGCGCGCTCGTGCTGCGGATCGTTTCCGCCATCGCGGTGCTCGCCGCGCTCGCGCCCCTGATGCGTCTCGAAGCGGCGCCGGCCGTTCAGGACGAGGCAGGCGCCTATGGAGCGATGAATGCGGTTCCCTACAGCGCGGAAGCCATCGAGGACTATCGTGCGGCGGGGCGGCCGGTTTTCGTCGATTTCACCGCCGCCTGGTGCGTCACCTGCCAGTTCAACAAGCTGACGGTCTTTTCAGACCCGGCCGTGGCGCGCGCCTTTGAGGAGGCGGGGGCGGTCTTCATGGTGGCGGACTGGACCGTGCGCGACCCGGCGATCACGGCGGCGCTGGAAAGCTTCGGGGCGAGCGGGGTGCCGCTTTACGTCTTTTACGGAGCGGACGGCGCCCCGGCGGTGCTGCCGCTGCCGCTGGGCAAAAAGGCCGTCATCAGGGCCGTCTCAGGACCCTAGACGGGCGTTCGCCTCGGCGAGTTTCGGGGCGTCCGCCTGTTCCATGGCCGCCCGTTTTTCCCATTCCGCCTCTTTCAGCGCGAAAATCGCGGTCACCGCGGCGATGGCGGCGAGATTTAAAAGCGCGCGTTTGAACAAGGCGGAGGGGGCGGTGTTGGAAACTTGCATGAGAGCAGGCTTACGGCCTTTTCGTTTAAAACGCGTTGAGGCGGACGCTTAAAATCCGTATCAGTTTTGAAAAAAATCGCCGTTTCGCTCTCCTGTCTCCCGGCGGCTTTCCAGAGGATCTTTCCATGACCGACATCACCGCAACGCCGGAATGGCAGGCGCTGGAGACCGACGCGGCGGCGCTCAAGGACGTGTCCATGCGGTCTCTTTTCGAGACGGACCCGGGCCGGTTCGCCCGTTATTCCATCGAGGCGGCGGGGCTGTTTCTCGATTATTCCAAGAACAAGATCACCGAGGACGTTGAAGACCATCTGATCGCGCTGGCCATGGCCGCGGATATTGAGGGCGCGCGCGAGGCCATGCTGACGGGCGAGGCGATCAATGTAACCGAGGAGCGGGCGGTACTCCACCCGGCCCTGCGTGATTTTTCCCAGCGGGACTATCATGTGGAGGGCGAGAACGTGTCGCGCAAAGTGCGCGCCGAGCTCGCCAAGATGAAAAGCTTCGCCGACGGCGTTCATGCGGGCGAGCGCACGGGCTACACCGGCAAGCCGTTAACGAGCGTCGTCAATATCGGCATTGGCGGCTCCGATCTCGGGCCCCTGATGGCGACCGAGGCGCTAAGGCCTTACTGGATCGAGGGGCGCGAGGCGCATTTCGTCTCCAATGTGGACGGCCAGCATATCGCCGACACGCTTCATGGCCGCGATCCGGAAACGACGCTCTTCATCGTCGCCTCGAAAACCTTCACCACCCAGGAGACCATGACCAACGCCGGCACGGCGAAAGACTGGTTCCTTTCCCATGGGGCGAGCGAAGACGACATCGCAAAACATTTCATCGCGCTTTCGACCAACGCCTATGCCGTGAAGGCCTTCGGCATCGCCGAGGAGAACATGTTCGAATTCTGGGACTGGGTCGGTGGGCGCTATTCCCTGTGGTCGGCCATCGGCATGTCGATCGCGCTGCAGGTCGGCTACGACAATTTCGAAAAGCTCCTGAAGGGCGCCCACGCCATGGACGAGCATTTCCGCTCGGCGCCCCTGCGCGAGAACATGCCGGTCATGCTGGCGCTCGCGGGCGTGTGGAACCGTAACTTTCTCGGCATGGGCTCGCACGCGGTGCTGCCCTATGATCAGCATCTTCATCGCCTTGCGGCCTATCTCCAGCAGGCGGATATGGAATCGAACGGCAAGCGCGTCACGAAAGACGGCGCGCCGGTTCCGTGTGAGACCGGCCCCGTGATATTCGGCGAGCCCGGCACCAACGGCCAGCACGCTTTCTATCAGCTTCTTCATCAGGGGACGGACCTTGTCTCGGCGGATTTTATCGCGCCCGCGATCAGTCAGGAAGACACCGGCGACCATCATGAAAAGCTGCTCTCGAATTTCCTCGCCCAGACCGAAGCCTTGATGCGCGGCAAGACCGAGAAGGAAGCCCGCGAGGAATTAAAAGCGGACGGCTATGCGCCGCCTGAGATCGACCGGCTGGCGCCGCACAAGGTGTTTCCGGGCGACCGCCCGACCAACTCGATCCTCATGGAAAAGCTGACGCCGGAAAACCTCGGCGCCTTGATTGCGCTTTATGAGCACAAGATTTTCTGTCAGGGCGTTGTCTGGGGGATCAATTCCTTCGACCAGTGGGGCGTCGAGCTTGGCAAGGCGCTGGCGAAAACGATCCTGCCGGAACTTGCAAAGCCGGGCGAGGAAAAGCCGGCGGCGCAAGGCCATGACGCCTCGACCAATGGGCTGATCGACCGGGTCAACAAAATCCGCGGCGAGATGAAGTGATTTTAGACGTGTCATCACCGGGCCCCCGGGTTTGCGCGCAGCGCGGCCCGAGGATAACCCTTGTCCCGGTGATCCAGATTTGTATGGTCGGCGCGGTTTCTCTGGATTGCCGGGACGAGCCCGGCAATGACACAGGATTTGTGATATGGTTCGTCAAATGATGCGTTTTGTCTTGGCTTCGTTCTTATGGATTGCGTCTGCGACAATCGCGAGCGCCGTCCAGGAAGCGCCAGCTGAAACCCCAACCCACGCAAAAATCCAGACCTCCAAGGGCGACATCACCGTCGAGCTTTACCCGGAAAAGGCGCCGAAGACGGTCGAGAACTTCCTGCGCTACGCGACCGAAGGCAAATATGACCGCACCATCTTTCATCGCGTGGTGAAGGGCTTCGTCATTCAGGGCGGCGGCTATTCGCGGCTTCTGACCGAGCGCGGCAAGTACGATCCGATTCCTTATGAGGGCGACAACGGGCTGAAGAACGAGCGCGGGACCATCGCCATGGCGCGCAGCGACAAACCGGACAGCGCCCAGGCGCAATGGTTCATCAATCTGCGCGACAATCCGAAGCTCGACCATGACGTCACCGATCTCGGCCCGATCTACGGCTACACGGTCTTCGGGCGCGTCGTGGAAGGCATGGAGGCAGCCGACGCCATCGGGGCGGTCGAGACCGGCCCGGAAGGGATATTCGACGCCGAGGTCCCGACGGAGACGATTTTCATCGAACGGGTCGACCCCGTGGACCGGCCGGCGGCGGAATAGTTGCACGTGATCGCCGATCTTCTGACACTTGGTATTGCAGTTCTCATCCTGCTTGGTTCGCCAGGGCCGGCGCCGATGGCGCTGGCGGGCGTCGGCGCTGCCTATGGACCGCGCCGGGGCTTGCCTTTCCTGATCGGGTTGATCGTGGCGGCGGGCATTGTGATGTTGCTCTCAAGTCTTGGCGTTGCAGCCTTGCTATCCGCCTCGGCGTCTGTGCGGGTCTTCCTTCAAATTATCGCCGCAGGCTACATTCTGTTTTTGGCCTTGCGTGTTTATCGTGGCGCGGGTGGGCCGGAAGGGGCGGCGGCTTCCAAGGTTCCCGGTTTTTTCGATGGGTTCATTCTCAACCTGATCAATCCAAAAGCCTATGCGGCGTTTGCCGCGATCTTCGCATCCTTCGGCATTCGCCATAACGATCCGGCTGTTTCGGCGATGATGACGGCGGGGGTGACGTTTCTTCTGCTCTGTTTGATTGACGCGATTTGGCTGGCGGCTGGCGGATTTTTCAAACGCCTCACGAATGATCCCTCATGGGGCAAGGGCATACGGGCCGTCTTTGCGGTGATGATGGCTGCCGCCGGGCTTTACAGCCTCACAAGGCTTTAGCCGCAGCATTGCCCGGGGCCCCGTGATCGGCTATCCCGCGCGGGTTATGGCCAAGAAAGAAAAAACCTTCCGTCCCAAGGCGCGCATTCCGCGCGGGTTCCGCGACCGGCTCGGCGCGGAGATCGCCGCCGAGCGCGAGATGCTGGCGCGCATCGGCGCGGTTTACGAGGCCTGGGGCTTCGACGCGCTCGAGACGCCTGCCTTCGAATATACCGATGCGCTCGGCAAGTTCCTGCCGGACACGGACCGGCCGAACCAGGGCGTCTTTTCGCTCCAGGACGACGACGAGCAGTGGATGAGCCTGCGCTATGACCTGACGGCGCCGCTCGCGCGCTATGTGGCTGAGAATTACGACGCGCTCCCGAAGCCCTTCCGGCGCTATCAGATGGGTCCCGTCTGGCGCAATGAAAAGCCGGGGCCGGGGCGCTTCCGCCAGTTCACGCAATGCGATGTCGACACGGTGGGCGCGCCCGCGCCTTATGCGGATGCGGAAATCTGCGCGCTCTTCGCCGACGTCATCGAAGCGGCGGGGATTGCGCGTTCCGACTTTTTCATTCGCGTTTCGAACCGCAAGGTCGTCGACGGGCTCTTTGAAAAGATCGGCCTTGCGGATGAAGCGGACGTGGAAACGCGCCTCACCGTCATGCGGTCCATGGACAAGTTCGACAAGTTCGGCGCGGAGGGCGTGGCGCTCCTGCTCGGGCCCGGCCGCAAGGACGAGAGCGGCGACTTCACCGACGGCGCGAAGCTCGACGACGCCAAGATCGAAACGGTGCTGGCGTTCCTGAAATCGGGCCCGGAAAATTCCAAGGGCGACCCGCTCGGCGTCATCGAAAGCCTGCTCGGCGAAACGCAAAGCGGCGCCGAGGGCGTCGCGGAGCTGCAGGGCATCAAGGCCTCGATCCCGGATTTCGCGAACCGCCCGATCATGTTCGACTGCTCGGTCATTCGCGGCCTCGACTATTATACGGGGCCGGTGTTTGAGGCGGAATTTGCGAGCGGTCTCACCGACGCCAAGGGCCGCCCGGTGCAGATGGGCTCCATCGGCGGCGGCGGGCGTTATGACGGGCTCGTCAAGCGCTTCAAGGGCGTCGAGGTGCCGGCGGTCGGCGTTTCCGTGGGCGTGTCGCGGCTTCTGGCCGCGCTGGAGTTGAAGAAAGCCGCTGAAGACAGCGCGAACGGCCCCGTGGTGGTGCTCGCCCTCGAAAAAGATCAGATGTCGGAATATCAGAAAATGGCCGCCGACCTTCGCGCCGCTGGCGTCCGGGCGGAAGTCTATCTCGGCGGCTCGAATTTCGGCAAGCAATTGAAATACGCCGACAAGCGCGCCGCGCCCGTCGCGATCATCCAGGGCTCCGAAGAACGCGAGAATGGCGAGGTGCAGATCAAGGACCTTGTCCTCGGCGCCGAGCTTTCAAAAGAGATCGAGGACAACGCCGAATGGCGCGAAGCCCAGCCCGCGCAGTTCTCGGTGAAGCGCGATGAGCTTGTGGACGCGGTGAAGAAGGTGCTGGCGCGCGAGCGCTGATAAGCATCCTCTCCGCTCATCCCGGCGAAAGCCGGGATCTTTTCCAATTTGGGTTGGCAATCTGCGGTACGAGATTCCGGCTTTCGCCGGAATGAGCGGTGTTTCTTTACCCAAACACCACCAGCACGCCCGAAACCGTCAGCACTGACAGCATCATCGTGGTGGCGATGGCCGCTGCGGTCTCGCTCTTATAAACACCATATTGGCTGACGATGACGAAGCAGCCGACGCCCGACGGCACCAGCACGAACAGCGCCAGCGCGCCCCAGTAATCGGGATCGCTGACGCCGAGGAGCGCGGCGGTTGTCAGCGCCACTGTAGGCAGCAACACCATTTTCGTCGCGGCGATGAGGCTCACCCGCCCGGCGACGGCGTTGACCGCCGGAAATTGATGCGTCGCCAGAAAGACGCCGAGGGAGAACAGCGCCGTCGGTCCCGCCGCGCGCCCCAGAATGTCGAAGAAGGTTTCGACCGGCGGCTCGAAGGGGACGCCGAGCGCCGAATAGAGAAAGCCGAGAAGGAGGCCGAGGATCAGCGGGTTTTTCAGCGGTCCGGTGACGAAGGCCGCGGCGCGCGCCAGGGCGTGGCCCTCTTCCTTGCGCGGCGAGATCAGCGCGGTGGCGATAGCGATGACGATCGTGCCTTCGAGCAGCATGGAGGAGACGAATGGCTTCGCCCAGCCTTCGATGTTGAGCGCAATGGGCAGGCCGAGAAACACCGCATTGCCTAATGTCGATGTCAGCGCATGGGCGCCCGCTTCCTGTTTCGACAGCTTGAAAAGCCGTTGGGAAAGAAAATAGCCCGTGAGAAGCGCGGCAAAGGCGCCGGCGAGATAGGAGAGCGCGACGGCGAGCTCTTTTTCGCCGGGCGGCGTCGCGCCCGCCGTCAGCCCGAACAGGGCGGCGGGCATGGTGAAGCGGAAAACGAATTTGTTGAGGACGTCCGAATCGGCGGCGCTCAGCATTTTCGTGCGGCCGGCGAGAAAGCCGGCGGCGATGACCGCGAAGACGGGCAGGGCGATGGTGATGACGGGGCTCATGGCCTGAGCCTTTCACAAGGCTCGCCTGGGCCGTCAAGTAAGGGGGCGTCACTCAGGAGGGGGAAGAAGAATATGCCGGACGGGCGGAGGCCAAATCTCCCGGGGGCTGGGGGCGATGGTTAAAACCGGAAATTCCGGCCGAGCCGCCCGCCCGGCCGATTGAAACTGACGCCGGATTGGGGCGTGGAGAGGGACCAATTAAGGCGATTTTAAGGATGATTTTCCCCGCGATTCCGCGCCGCAGAAGGGATTTTACGCTTGCGGGCGCGCCCCGCGCGCGCGATGCTTGCCCCAATGCGAAGCCTCAGCCCAGCGCCCCAGCCCGCAAAGCCGCGCCCCGAACCGGTGGCGTTCACGCGCAGTGAACTGACCCGCATCCTTTCCGTCTATGGCTATTTCGTCGCCGCCGGGGAATGGCGCGACTACGCCATCGACCATTTGAAGGACGCGGCGGTGTTCTCGATCTTCCGGCGCGCCTCGGAGCTGCCGATCTACCGGATCGAAAAGCGTCCGGCGCTGTCGAAGAAGCAGGGCGCCTGGGTGGTCGTTTCCATGTCCGGCGCGATTTTGAAGCGCGGGCACGATCTGGCGCAGGTCCTGAAAATCTTCGACCGCCAGAAGCTGAAACTCGCGACGTAAGCGTTGTTATCCGCTCATCCCCGCGAAAGCGGGGATCCATTTTGCCTCAGGCGGTGGCGCTTTTTTCTGGATTCCCGCTTTCGCGGGAATGAGCGGTGTTGAGGGTTTTGAAGATTAAAGGGCGTCGCGCGTCTGTTGATTGTCTTCCGCCAGACACGCTTCATAAGTCTCCACGAACACATGCCGTTGGGCATGGCTGCCGCCGATGCGGTGAAGATCGTTGAGGAGCGGGCCTAAGGCTTGCGCCGCCTGTTCGTGCTTGCCGCGCGCGAAAGCCGCGAGGGCCTCGGCCGCCGGAACGCAGGTTTCCGCCCAGACGGGATTGAGCGCGATCTCCGTTTTTCGTTTCAGGGACGCGATGAAGCGCTCGGCCTCGCCCGGTTCGCCGGCGCGGGCGAGCGCATAAAGATAATGGAGATCGTGAAACGGGAAGATATGGTCTTCGGCGCGCGCGCGTACTTGCTCGACGACCGGCGCCCAGCGCGGCCCCACATCGGCGCCGCGCAGTTCGAGCCGCCACAGCATGGAAACGGCGCCGATCTGCTCCTGCGGAAATTCCGGCCATGCGCCCCACAGCTTTTCGTCATAGATCGCAAGCGCGTCGTCCTCGCGCCCCAGTGAAAGGCGGAAGAGCGCGGCATGCCAGTAATTATGATCGCGGATGAAGACGCCCTTGGCGTCCCATGTATGGGCGCAATGATCGAGCCAGCGCGCGCCTTCGCGGGCGCGCCCTTGCGTCTCCATGACATGGGCGACGGCGTGATGGGCCCAGGCGTCGTCAAGGGCGATCTCGCTGGCTTTAAGGCCCTCCTCCTCCGCCTCGCCGAGGCGGTGGTTCTGTTCGAGCGCGAAGGCGGTCATGCCGTGGGCGTAGGGCGTTCCTTCATGAACGATGCGCGCGCGTTCGCCGAAGCGCAGAAGCGCAGGCGCATGACCGAGATTGAAGGCGTGATACTGGCCCCATTTCAGGGCGCATAAATCCGCCGGCCAGCGCACCGTAAGCTCGTCGAGAGCGCGCATGGCGCGCGCGAAATCGTGGTTCGCCTGTGCTTCAACGGCGTCGCAGAAAAGCCGCTCGCGTTCGGTTCCGGCCGCGCGCGCGGCGCGCATGTTTTCGAGATAGGGCGCGGCGGTGGTCCAGCCTTCGGCGCCTTCGAAGGCCATGTGAAGGCTCGCGGCGTGCGCGTTGAGGAGGGGGGCTTGCGGGTTGGCGCCGGCCACGTCGAAGATCGCGCGCAGGTCCGGCCCGTAGCTGAGGAATTCGCGCACATACGCGTCATAGGCGCGGGCCGCCTCGGCGCAGGCGCCTGTAATGGGCAAGTCGAAACAATCTCTGACTGACATGGAAAGCGAAAATAGAGACCGTCACGGCGCGCCGCAAATCTCAATTTCATGACGCCCTGTCACATATGCGATTGTCGCATTGGCGACGATCAGCCGGTTTCCATGGGCGCGTCCGGATCGGCGGTCCATTCCGCGAGGGAGCCGTCGTAAACGGCGACGTCGTCAAAGCCGAGCGCGGTCAGCGCCAGCGCGTTGTTGCAGGCTGCGACGCCGCCGCCGCAATAGGTGATGACGCGCTGGCTTTTGCGGGCGCCTGCCGCGTCGAAATGCGCTGCGAGCTTCTCCTGCGGCAGATAGGCCCCGGTGTCGGGATCGACGAGCGACGAGGCCGGCGCGTTGATCGAGCCCTTGATGCGGCCTGCGCGCGGCATGGGCGCCGCCTCGCCGGTGAATTCTTTATGCGAGAGGGAATGAACCAGCGTTGCGCCGCCGCTCTCGATGGCGTTCAGGACGTCTTCCTTTGAGACGATCCTGTCGGGCCGGTAATGGGGCGTGAAGGTCGCGGGGCTGATCTCCGGGGCGGCGTCGGAAACAGGCCGGGCCTCGGCCGTCCATTTCTTGAAGCCGCCGTCGAGCACCGCGGCCCTGTCGAAGCCGTAGCTTTTCAGGCTCCACCAGACGCGCGCCGCCCAGCTTCCGATGCCGCGGTCATAAAGAACGACGGCGCTGTCGTCCCCGACGCCGAGCGCCTCTATCGCCGCCTTGAAGGCGTTCGGCTTCGGCATCATCAGGGGCCGCGGATCGTCCTTGTCGCCGAGGGTCCCCAGAACGTCGCAGAAGACGGAGCCGGGGATATGCGCGTCGTCATAGGATGTGCGGCCCGCGACAAAGGCGTAGGAGCCGTCGGGCGTTTCTTCCTGAACCGTGGTGCAATCGAGAATGACGAGATCGGGCGCGCCGAGATGGTCGGCGAGCCAGTCGGTGGAAACGAGCGGCGTCGGCAGATCGGTCATGGGATGCGTCTCCTCTTTTGATGCGATCATCCCGCCCGAGGAAGGCGCTGTAAAGAAAAAGCCCCGCCGGAGCGGGGCTTTCTCCTGTCCTGATTTTTCCTCAGCCTAGTCGCGCATGATGCCGAGAATGTTGAGGATGTGAATGAACAGCGTCACGAAGGAGCCATAGAGCATGAAAGCGCCCATGATCGCCGTGCGCTCGTTCATGGCGCTGCCTTGTTGGTAAAACGACTTGATGGCCTGCGTTTCCCAGGCGGTGATGCCGGAGAAGACGAGAACAACCAGGCACGAGGTGATGAGGCTCATCAGCTCGCTCTGGAAGAAGATCACGTTGACGACAATGGCGATCAGAAGCCCGACCGTCGCCATGAAGAAGAACTGGGCGAAGGCGGAAAGATTACGCTTTGTCGTATAGCCGTAAAGGCTCACGGCGCCGAAGACCGAGGCCGTGATGAAGAACGCCTTGTAGATCTCGACCGCGGCGCCCTGCTGCTGGAAAACAAACAGCATCGGCGCGATCATCACGCCCCAGAGCGCGGCGTAGACCCAGAACATGGCGTGCGCCGCGACCTTGGAGCCGTTCATGATGACGCGGGGGGCAAACCAGCCAAGGCCGAGAATGCCGATAAAGCCGACCCATTTCAGCGGCGTCGTCATGATCGCCATCATCAGGGACGGATTGCTCGCGATAAACATCGAGAAAAGGCCCGTGGCCGCCACGCCGAGCGCCATATAGTTGTAAACGCCCAGCATGTATTGGCGCAGACCCTCATCGATTTCGACGCCGCCGGCGCGCGGAATGGCGCCGCCAAATTGTCTGCGAGGTTCGTTCATGTGCCGCCTGTCCTTTCGGTTCCCTATGCCAAAGCGAAATTGGCCAAACTGAGAAGGGCGGCCCGGAAGGCCGCCTTCGCTGCAAGTGACAATATCGGGGCCGCTGGGCCCGCAATCAAGGGGATTCGGACCGGAATCGGCGAAAATCGGCGCCCCGGCGGAGCCGCTAAATGGTTTATATTGAAAGGTTTTCCAACCGTTAACGCTTGAGGCGCAGCCGGGCGGCGAAGAAGCCGTCCATGCCGCCTTCGCCGGCCAGCATGGAGGGCAGGGTGCGCATGTCGCCGTCGCGGGTGACGGCCTTGTCGAGGCCGCCGATCTCCGCCGCCGTGACGGGAACCCGCTCGACTTCCGCATGGCGGGCGAGCGCCGCCTTGATCTGGCGCTCGCCTTCCTCGCGCTGGAGCGAGCAGACGCAATAGACGAGAAGCCCGCCGGGTTTGAGGAGCGCCAGGGCATGGTCGATCATCTTTGACTGAAGCTCTGCAAGCGCCGTGAGCGCGGTTTCGCCTTTCGACCAGGGAATGTCGGGATGGCGCCGGATCGTGCCCGTCGCCGTGCAGGGCGCGTCGAGCAGGATGGCGTCGGCTTTCTCCGCCGGTCTGAAGCGCAGGGCGTCGTCCTCGATGATGTCCGCCGTCAGTTTCGTCCGGACGAGGTTTTCGCTGACGCGCTCCATGCGCGCGCCGGATTTGTCGACAGCGGTGACTTTCGCGCCCGCCGCTGCAAGCTGCAGCGTCTTGCCGCCGGGGGCGGCGCACAGATCGAACACGGTCTTGCCGTCAAGGTCTCCGAGGAGTTTTGCGGGCAGGCTCGCCGCCGCGTCCTGCACCCACCAGGCGCCGTCCTCGAAACCGGGAAGGGCGGTGACGTCGCCGGCATGGGACAGGCGCGCGCCGCCCATGGCGAGCGGTTTGGCGTCAAGCCCGGCTTCTTTAAACCGCGCGAGCCATGCGTCGATGTCTTCGCCGGGCTTGAAGGTGAGATCGAGGGGCGGGATTTCGCGGTGGGCCTCGGCGATGGCCTTGGCGGCGACGGGGCCGAACTGGCGCTCCCAGGCGCGCCACATCCAGGAGGGCGTATCCGTCCGTGCGGGGATCTTTTCTAGCGCTTCCTTGCCGGCGTCCGCGATTTTGCGGGCAATGGCGTTGATGAGCTTCGCATAGCCCTGGGTTTCGCCGCGCTCATTGGCGAGTTCGACGGAAGTGGAAACCGCGGCGTGCGCCGGCGTTCCGAGGATGAGGAGCTGCGCGGCGGCGATGCGCAGGATATCCATGACCCGGGCCGATTTTTTCGGCAGGGGCCGGTCGAGAAATTCGCCGAGCAAATGATCGAGCGCGCCCCGGCGCCGCAGAGTTTCCGTTGCGAGAAGACGGGCGAAGCCCCGGTCCGGGCCCTCGAGATGTTCGAAGGGCCGGGTCTTGGCGATCGCCTCGTCAAGCGGCGCGCCCTCCCACACCCGGTCGAGAATTTCCAGAACGGCGCGGCGCGCCTCGACGCCCGCCATGGTCGAAAGCGGACGAGCGCGCTTGGGAGCGCCGTCTTCGTCTTTTCCGCGCTCGCGCGGCGGTCTTGCCTCCGCATCCCGCGGTCCCTTCTGGCGCTCGAATTGGGGGCGTCCGGATTTCGGGCGGTCGGGTTTCGCGCGGTCTGATTTCGCGAAATTGGGGCGGCGATCGTTTCTGGTGGGTCTCTTGTCCATAAGCGCCCGGCTAAACCACGGCTTAGGCCGAAAGTCACCTGAAAACATGGGCGAAACCGCCAGCGCAAGGGCGGGGCTGGTCCCGCTCTGGCCGTCACGGCGCTTTTCGCCTACACTTCTTCCGGCGGGGGGAGGCCCCGTCTGTCAGACTTAGGGTATCTTAGGGGAAATTGAGAGGGGTCATGAAACCGATTACCGCCTTTATCGGCGCCGCAGCGATGGCGCTTGCATCCAGCATTTCCGGCGCGAGCGCGCAAAACAGCATGGGCTCCGGCGAAAATTCCGGCGGGCTTTCCAATCCGGAGAGCGTGGTGCGCAAATTCAGCGTCCAGACCGTGGGGCCGGTGCTCAACGAACTCGGCATGCCGTGGCAGGTGGGCCAGCTTTCCAACGGCGCGCAATATATCCATGCGGCCGCGGGTAGCATGCAGTTCGTGATGTTCTTCACCGCTTGCCAGGGCGCGGAATGCGCCGGCATGCAGACCCTGATGCTGTTCTCGGACACGACCGCCAATCCGCAGACCGTGCAGGCGTTCAACGCGCGCTATCCGTTCGCGACCGCCGGCGTCGACCAGGCGGGATCGGCCTATATCAGCCGCTACGACATCGCCGATTACGGCATTCCGCGCGGCAATATCGCCTCGTCGCTGGTGAACTTTCTCCTATTGAGCGAGATGTATGCGAAGGAGCTTGCGAACTCTCATCAGACGGTGAGCCTTGAAGGCTATGCAGGCGATCTGTCCTCCTCGCATCTGAACCGTCAGCAGCTCGGCCACATCACCGGCGCAGAGACCGGCTATTCCAACCAGTCCGATCAGCATGCGGACGGTTTCGAGCAGGGCGCGGAGCTGATCCGCTTCTTCCTCGAAGACGAGACCGCGCCGCGCAACAAGATCTCCAATCTGAAAGACTGATTGCGCTGAACATGCGTTTTCGAAAAAGGCGTCCTCCGGGACGCCTTTTTTATTTGCGATGAGCGCTGGAAGTCGCCGGATTTTCGGGTCCGCCTTCGCTAGAGCTTCGGCGTGACAGCCTTCGCTTCTTTCGCGCGCGTTAGTTTATACATTGTCTGGTAATAACCTGGCTTGCCAAGCCGAAGGCCCCTGCCGGGGCATTCTCCGCTTATTTTTAATCCACCGGATTAAAAATTTCGCCTTCGGCGAACTAGCTGCGAATGGTGGGCGCGACTGGGATTGAACCAGTGACCCCTACGATGTCAACGTAGTGCTCTCCCGCTGAGCTACGCGCCCTTTTCAGGTGTGAAGCGGCAGAACCGCTCCTGCAGGAAGGCAGGCTACCTAACGGGAAAATCTGAGGGGCGCAAGCCTTTAGAAGCCGATGAGGAAATCCCGGGGCGGGCTTACGCCGCGACCACGCGCTCGACCTCATAGACAAGGTCTTTCAGGTGAAACGGTTTCGACAGGACTTTCGCGTCCTCCGGCGCCTGATTGGCGGCGTTCAGCGCCACGGCCGCAAAGCCGGTGATGAACATGATCTTCATTTCCGGGTCGATTTCGGTGGCCCGGCGGGCGAGCTCGATCCCGTCCATGACCGGCATCACGATGTCGGTCAGGAGGAGGTCAAATTCCCGGAGCTGGAGTTCGGTCAGGGCCTCGTCGCCTTGCGAGGCGTCGATGACCGAATGGCCGGCCCGCTCAAGCGCCTTTTTCAGGAACCGCCGCATGGAATCGTCGTCTTCCGCCAAAAGAATAGCCGCCATTACGCTGACCCTTGTTTTCTCTCGTTAAACCGAACGAGGTGACTGTCCTATATGGGGATTGCGACGAGGGCCGCCCCCAATGGTTTCCCCCACCCAATGCAAAAAACGCTCCGGCGGGGGCGCCATTAACGGTTTGGCCTTAACGAATCCTGCAAGTTGCAGCTAACATGCAGCAAGTCATTCTGATTTCAAGCCTCGCAGAGCCATCGATCCGCCATGCCGCAAGAGACTGATCACAAAGGGAGCTTTCCGCCGCGCCGCGCCGTCGAGGTGCTGGCGCCGCGCGAGGCGTCGACCCCGCTGGTCTTCGCCTCGCCGCATTCGGGGCGCGACTATCCGGGCGAGCTGTTGCGCAACTCCCGGCTCGACCGGCACGGATTGCGCCAGTCCGAAGACAGCTATGTGGATCTTCTGTTTGACGAGGCGCCGCATTTCGGCGCGCCTTTGTTGCGGGCGCTGTTCCCGCGCGCCTTTGTGGACGTTAACCGCTCGCGCGACGAGCTCGATCCGCGCATGTTCGCGGACGGCTTGCCGAAATCGGCCGACAGCCGGTCGAGCCGGGTGATCGCCGGGCTTGGCGTCATTCCCCGCATCGTTGCCGACGGGCAGGATATTTACGGGCGCAAGCTCTATTATTTCGACGCCCGCCGCCGCCTGGCCTCGTGCTACGACCCCTATCACAAGACATTGCGCGGGCTTATCGACGAGGCGCGGGCGCGCTTCGGCTGCGCCATCCTGATCGACTGCCATTCCATGCCCTCGGCCGGGGGCGCGCCTTTCCGTCCCGGCGAGCCGCGCATCGATTTCGTCCTCGGCGACCGTTTCGGCTCTTCCTGCGCGCCGTCCATCGTGCGCTATGTGGAGGATATCCTCACCGGCTTCGGCTATCAGGTGGCCCGCAACGCGCCTTACGCCGGCGGCTATGTGGCCTCTTCCTATGGCCGGCCGCGCAGCGGCGTCCACGCCCTCCAGATCGAGATCAACCGGGCGCTTTACCTCGACGAACGCCGCATCGCGCGCACCGAAGGTTTCGACCTCCTGCGCCGGAACATGATCACCCTGATGGAAAAGCTCACCGCCTTCGACGCGGAGGATCTGCGTTCGGCCCAGGCCGCTGAATAGGCCGCCGAATAGACGGGAAAAGCCGCACCGTTGCTGGCGAGGCTAAGAAGTCTGCTTGGACCCAACCCAAAACAGTGGCGCGCCCAGAATCCATGAATTATACTGAGCCTCCCTGTCGGCGAAAAAAAAGGCCGCGGACGAACCGCGGCCTGAAGTCGTTAGGGAGGAAACGCCCAAGAACTGGGCAGCAGCGCCATCGCGCTACATTCACAACATAGCAAATAGGATTTTGCGTCGCAACAAATTTTTTGCGACGCAACATTCTTTTAGGGAAAATTAGGTGAACTTTAAGAGAAAGCGCCAAAATTCAGCATATTATTCTTATTAATATATCTATTTTGGCCGTTTATGCTTTTTGAGGGAGCTCAGAGCATAAAAAAAGACGTATCTTGCGGCCGCGCGCCCGGCTTTTGGGGCCGCTGCGCGAAAAGGCGCCTTAAAGCCCACCCAGAAAGAAGCGATGCGGCCTGTTTGGCGGCGGGCCCGGTTTTTTTCCTTTGAGCCGGAAAAAGGCCCGCGACGGGCGCCGCTCCGGTCTCTCCTGGGACGCCCGGGGTTTCCCTGGGTTCCCATGGACCCGGCGGAGAAGGGGTTGCGGAGCGATGACGGTGGCTCTAAGGCCAGCCGGTCCGCATTCCGCTATGATGCTTAAGGCCTTGGCTCCGGACCCCGAGCGCCCTGATAAGAACGCCCAAGAAAACACAGGCCCCGCCTCATGACTGATCCAAATCCGCTGCCGGCGAGAACGACGGAAAAGAAGAAAAGCGCGCTGCGCCGCTTCGGCTCCGGAGTGGGCCGGTTCACGCGGCCGAAAAAGATGTTCGACATGCCCAAAGGCCAGGAGGGGCTGAAGATCGTCATCGCCACCGACGCCTGGAAACCGCAGCTGAATGGCGTCGTCCGGACGCTAGACACGCTGGGCAAGATCCTCACCGATTTCGGCAATGAAGTGCTTTACATCACGCCGAATGAATTCCGCTCCATTCCCTTGCCGTCCTATCCGGAAATCCGGCTCTCCCTGATGCCGAACCGGAAAGTCGCGAAGATGATCAACGACTTTCAGCCGGACGCCATTCACATTGCGACCGAAGGTCCGATCGGGCGCGCCACGCGCCGCTTCTGCAAGCGCCGCGGTTATCCCTTCACCACGAGCTTTCACACGCGCTTCGCCGAATACGCGAATGAGCGCTGGAAAGTCCCCACGAGCTGGGGCTACGGCATCCTGAAGGATTTTCACAAGGACGGCGAAACCATGATGGTGGCGACGCCTGGCCTCATGGAAGAACTCGGCGAGCGCGGGTTCACGCGCATGAAGCTCTGGGCGCGCGGTGTCGATCTCGACCAGTTCACGCCCGGCGACCGGTCGTGGCTCGACAAGTATGAACGGCCGATCTTTTTGTATGTCGGCCGTCTCGCCGTCGAAAAAAGCATCGAGGATTTTCTCGAGGCGAAGCTGCCGGGGACCAAGCTGATCGTCGGCGACGGCCCCCAGCGCGAAGAACTCGAAGAAAGATACAAGGACGCGGTTTTCACCGGGCCGAAATATGGCGACGAGCTGACCCGCTATTATCAGGGTTCGGATGTTTTCGTCTTTCCCTCGCGCACCGATACGTTTGGTCTCGTCAATGTCGAAGCGCTCGCCTGCGGGGCGCCCGTGGCGGCCTATCCCGTGCGCGGCCCCTTGGAAATTCTCGACGGCGCGCCCGCCGGCTGCGGCGCCATGGACGAGGATTTAACCAAGGCGTGCCTGACCGCCTATGAAAACCGCGATCCGAAAGCCTGCCGGGAATGGGCGGAGCGCTTTTCCTGGGAGGCGGCGTCGCGTCAGTTCGTGGTTAATCTCGAAACCCCGGGCTTTGACGAGAATTTCTGGCTGCGCTCGGCCAAGATGATTGATTAGGCCGTCCGCCTGTTCCGAAACGGCACAACGGACCCTCTTTTCCGATAGGCGCAGGCGCGCGCGCACATCCTCTGCGGGATGAAATCGTCTTTTAGGCGAGCGAAATTCCCCTGTTTCACGCCTGCGGCACGGGGTTTGCGTTCTCTCCACCCGAAAACCGGAACGGCGCGCGCGATACCCGTCTGCGCCGCTCCTTTGAAAGGGACAGGTGGAGTATTATGGCTACGGCGCATCCGATCGATGTTCATGTTGGCCGGCGGCTGCGGCAGCGCCGCCGCCTTCTGGGGCTGACGCAGGAAAAGCTGGCGCAGGCGGTGGATATCCGCTTCCAGCAGATCCAGAAATATGAGAGCGGCTCGAACCGCATTTCCGCTTCGCGGCTATGGTCGCTGGCGAAGGCGCTCGATGTCTCGATCTCCTACTTCTTCGAAGGCATCAACGGCGCCGAACCGAAGCTTGATTTCGACCTCAAGGCCGAGGCGGGTTTCGCCGAAGCGCCCGCTGAGGGGCTGCTCGACGAAAAGGAAACCATGGATCTGGTGCGCTATTACTACCAGCTCGATGAGGAGCCGCGCCGGCGCCTGCTCGATCTGGCCCGCGCCCTGTCGGGTATCTGAAAACCCTGAGACCGACCGCCGAAAAAGCGGCGGCGTCTCTCTTCCTTTGCACCGAATGACTTGAACTTGGGCGCGGCGGTCATCATGATCGCCGCGCCATGTCCTTTTCCCAAAACGATCTTTCAGAATTCGCCGCGTTCGCAGACCGTCTCGCCGATGCGGCGCGCGCCGAAAGCCTTACGCGCTTTCGTAAAGGCGCGATGATTTTCAACAAGGCCGGCCCCTGGTTCGACCCGGTGACCGACGCCGACCGCGAGGCCGAGCGCGCGCTCCGGCGGATGATCGAAAGCGTTTATCCAAAGCACGCAATTCTCGGGGAGGAGTTCGGCGAAAAGCAGGGCGACAGTCCCTGGCGCTGGGTGCTCGACCCTGTCGACGGCACGCGCGCCTTCATGTGCGGAACCACAAGCTGGACGACGCTCATTGCGCTCGAATATGAGGGCGCGCCGGTTTTCGGTCTCATCGATCAGCCGTTCACGGAGGAACGCTGGACGGGATGGGCTGGAAAGACGCGCTATGCGCGCGCCAGCGAAACCCTTGAGGTCAAAACCAGCGGCCTGAAAGACATCGCGAAGGCGCGCCTTTCCACCACCGATCCCTTGCCTACAGGCTATTTTTCCGATGCGGAAGCTGCGGCCTTCGCGCGCGTCGCCAAGGCCGCGCGGGTGGCGCGCTTTTCCCTCGACGCTTACGCCTACAGCCTTCTGGCGCATGGCGAAATCGACATTGTCATCGAAAGCGCCTTGCAGCGCCATGATTACGCCGCGCTGCTCCCGGTGGTGGAGGGCGCGGGCGGCGTCGTCACCAACTGGCAGGGCGATCCGCCGGGAACGGATGAAAAAGGCGAACTGATCGCCGCGGCGACGCCGGAGCTTCATGCGGCGGCGCTGGCGCTGTTGGCGGGATAAAGCGTGTCGTGCCTTAGGCGCCGGCGGGGCTGTTTTTCCAGACCGGCGCGGTGAAATCGTCGAACGCCTTGAAATAAAGCGCGCGAATGGCGTCGCGCTCCATCATGATTTCATGCAGTGCGCCGGGGATGAGCTCGAGGGAAATCATCTCGCTCGCCGCTGCGATGGTTTCATGGTCGGCGCCATCAATCAGTTGTTCGTTTCCGGCGGAGATAATCAGCACGGGGATATTGATCCCCTCGAGAGCACCGTCAGCGTGCAGTTCCGCGCTCGCCGTCATCGCCGCATGGACCCAGCCGAATGTCGGCGCCGCCGGCGCGGCTTCCGGGTCGGCGACCTTCAAGTCGCGAAAGCGGTCATAGCGCGGCTTGTCGCTGGTCAGGATGTTGCCCTCGAACCCTTGGGAAAGGTCTTTGGCCGGCGCGGTATCGTTGCAGGCGAAGCCGAGCGTGCAGGCGGTCGACGCGGCGAAGCCAAGCACCTTGTTCTTGGGTTCGGGAAAAAGCCGCGTCATGGGCGCGCATAAAACGGCGCGGGCAAAGCCCTTATAGCCTTCAGCGAGCAGTTTCAGCGCCGGCGTCCCGCCCATGGAATGGGTCATGAGGACGTAAGGCCCCGAAAAACGCGGCTTCACATAGCTTTCCTGAAAGTACTTCAGATCGTCTTTCAGAATGTCGAAGAAGCCGCGCCATTTCGCGGCCCGCGCGCTTTCGCGATCCGAAAGCCCCTGGCCGCGCCAGTCGATCATCGCGACATTCAGACCCCGCGCCTGAAGATCGCGCACGGTCTCGAAATATTTTTCGATGAACTCTGCCCAACCGGTAACGAGAAGGACCGTTCCTTTTGCGTTTGGCGCCGGAAAGAACGCGGCTCTGAGGGGCGCGCCGTCCGGGGCTGCGATGGTTTCGACGCTGGCGCCTTGCGGCGCCGGGTTGTCAGCAATGTCGATGAAACGGCTCATCGTCCTTCATGGAGTTGAAGCCGCGCCATGACGCTCATATCGCCGGCGACAGCGAGCCGCCCGGAAAGAAAGGCGCTGTCAAAGGCGCGCGCCGTCGCCAGCGCCCGTTGCAGGGTTTCCTTCGGGCCGCGCCAGCAGCAGGCCGGGCCGCCGTTCTCGGGCGCGGCGGCGAGAAGCTGCGGCGGGTCCTGCCTTCCGTCAACCCAAAGGCTGTCGCCGTCTTCGGCGCGCAGCTCCACAATCGCGCCGAACGGGGCGGCGAAGGCTTTCTCCGCCGCCGCGTAAAGGGGGTCCTTTGCGGCTTCGCTTTTCTTGCCGTCCGCCATTATTCGAGAAGCGCCCCGTCGGCGGCGATCGGCTTGCGGAATTTCAGGGTGAAGCGGTCGCTTTCGCCGATCGAATCGTAGTGGGCGCGGTCGAAGCCCGGATTGTCCTGGCCGCGCACGGCGGAGGAACGGCGCACCGGCGGCAGGGTCCACACGCCGAAAGGATGGTCTTTCGTATCCTTGGCGTTGGCGTTGATCTCCGAGGCCGCGTCGAAGTCGAAGCCGGCGGCTTCAGCCATGGCGACGACATCGTCCGTATAAAGATAGCCCGTGGAGCCGTCATCGGGCAGATCGGCGCCGTCGGCGCGGTGTCCGACAATGCCGAGAACGCCGCCGGGCTTCAGCGCGCGATAGAATTCCTCGAAGGCGAAGTCGGCCATGCCGGCGCCCATGAAGCTGTGAATATTGCGGAAGGTAAGCACGAGGTCCGCCGAGCCCTCGGGCGCGATATGCTCGCCCTCGCCGAGCGCGGTCATTTCGATGTCGCCGTAAAGCTCGGGATTTTCCACATAGGTCTCGCGATAGGAATCGAGCGCGGCGAGGGCGCGTTCGCTGGCGCCGCCCGGATTAAAGCTCGCGGCGTAGAGCTTGCCGTCGCCCTTGGCGAGATAGGGCGCGATCACCTGGGTGTACCAGCCGCCGCCGGGATAGACCTCGACCACGCTCATGTCCGGCTCGAGCCCGAAAAAGAGCAGCGTTTCCTTAGGGTGGCGATACTGGTCGCGGGCGCGCTCCTCGTCCGTGCGGTGATCGCCGGCGAGGATGGCGTCGAGCCGCGCCGCGTCGTCCATGGGGGCGGCTTCTTCTTCCGCCGGATTGTCGGTCTCAGGCTCGCCGCCGCAGGCCGCCAGCCCCGCCGAAGCCATGATGAGTCCCGCCCAGAGGGTTGTCCTGGTGATCATTTTGTCTCGCTCCCATTCGGTGTCGCCGGCTCTTTACCATGCTTTCCGGCCGGGCGCGAAGCGGGCTCTCCGCTTCTTGATCGCCGCCTATTGAAATCCGGCGCCGGGCGCCTATCTCGATCATGACGGAGGCCATACCGGCTCCGTCCGCGCCTTTCCGGCCTGACGGCGGAATGCGGGCGCGACATCAACCCTCGCTTGAAGCAAGGAGGACTTTGAAATGCGTACTTTCGATCTTGCCCCCCTTTATCGCTCGACGGTCGGTTTCGACCGCGTTTTCGATTTGCTCGACTCCATGGGCAAAGCCGAAACCGGCGGCTATCCGCCCTATAATATCGAGCGCCTCGATGAAAATGATTACCGCATCACGCTCGCCGTCGCCGGCTTCTCCGAAGACGAGCTTGACGTTGAGCTGCATGAGAACACCCTGACCGTCACCGGCTCCCAGAAGGAAGAAGGCGAAGACCGCACCTTCCTCTATCAGGGCATTGCCGGGCGCTCTTTCCAGCGCCGCTTCCAGCTCGCCGAGCATGTGAAAGTCGCGGGCGCCTCACTCGTCAATGGCCTTTTGAATGTTGAACTGCGCCGGGAAATCCCCGAGTCCGCAAAGCCGCGCAAGATTTCCATCGCGGGCGGCAAGGCCGGTAATGTGAAGGTCCTGAAAGACGCCGACGCCGCTTAAACAAGCGAGCATCGGGGTCCCAGCACCCCTTTTGAGTGTAGTCCCCTCTGACTTGGGCGCGGGTACTCTCCCGCGCCCTTTTTAATTGTCTCAAGGCTTGTTACGCTGCGCCGGACCAGCCGGGGGCGTGGCTTGAGGGATGGGATCCATGAAAATGTTGCGTATTGCGTTAGCGGGACTGGCGGCGGCGATGCTGGGGGCGTGCGCTAGCGATCCGGGGCCCGTCTCCAACGAGTCAATTTCAATCCCCTATGATCCTTACGATTTCGATCCCGACGATCTCCAGGCCGAGGCCGACGCCCATTGCGAGGCTTACGGGCTGAGGGCCGTCTATGACGGGGAAACCGTCGATCCCCATTCGGTGCGCTGGCGCTACCGCCATTTCCGCTGCGTTTAAGCGCGCCGGCCACCGTCTCAGCACAAGAACTCGCCGCTTTCCGTTTACAGCCTGCTGCGCGACGACGTCCTGCGCGTGACGCTGGCGCCGCCCCGAGTGGTGGAAGCGCTCCACGCCGCCGGTGCAAAGCCGGATGAACGGATCAGGAAAGGCCGGCCGGCGCCGGGTCGAGGGCAGGGCCCTCAGCGGCGCCGGGATCAAAGCGTTCCGCGCGCCAGCCATCGATTTCGCGTTGCAGGCGGAAGAAGGCGTCGTTCGGCGTTTGCATGTAGAGCGCTTCGGCCGGGGCGAGCTTCAGCAAAAAAGCGATCATGGCGCGGGTGATGAAGCCGTGGCTGACAATGGCGACCCGCGGCTCGGGGCTTGCGAGGATCTCTTCCAGAAAAGCGCCGCCGCGTTCGGTCAGGTCGGCGAAGTTTTCCGCGTTGGGCGGGCGGTAGTTCCAGCGGTCCCTGTTCCAGGCCTCCCACGCTTGCGGCCAGCGCGCAGGAATGTCGTCATAGAGGACGCCGGACCAGTCGCCGGCGCGCCATTCCTTCAGGCGGTCGTCGAAAGCGACCGGCCGTCCCGTTGCGTCGGCAAGGGCTTGCGCAGTGTCGCGCGTCCGGCGCAGGGGCGACGCGTAAATGCTGTCGACGCCAAGCGCGCTGACGGCCGCCGCTGTCTGCCGGGCCTGGGCGCGGCCGAGTGCGGTAAGGTCGGAGTCCCACTGACCCTGCATCCGCCGTTCGGCGTTCCACTCGGTCTGTCCGTGCCGGATGAAATAGAGCGTTTCGGCCATCAGTCCTGATCGAGGAGGAGCGCCTTCAGCTCTTCGTAAATTTCCGCATTGCTCGCAAGGATCGATCCGGCGTTGAGGAAATCCTTGCCGCCTTCGATCTCGGTGACATGCCCGCCGGCCTCGCGCACAAGAACCGATCCGGCGGCGACGTCCCAGCTATTGAGATGGCGTTCCCAGAACCCGTCGAACCGTCCCGCCGCCACGAAAGCGAGGTCGAGCGCCGCGGCGCCGAAACGCCGGACGCCGGCGGTTTCCTTCAAGACCCGTTTGGCTTCGGCGAGGGCTTCCTTGCGGCCCGGCCGGCCGGCGAAGGGAAGCCCGCAAGCAAAGAGGCATGCGCTCAGATCGTCGCGGCCCGACACGCGGATGCGCCGGTCGTTCATATAGGCGCCTTCGCCTTTCTCGGCCCAGAAAAGCTCGTCCGTCGCCGGGTTGAAGACGACGCCCGCATAAGGCTGGCGGTCGCGCTCAAGCGCGATGGAAATCGCGAATTGCGGCAGGCCGTGCAGGAAATTCGTGGTGCCGTCGAGGGGATCGACGATCCAGCGGTTGGAATTGTCGGACCCTTCGATCTCGCCGCGCTCTTCCATGATGAAGCCGTATTTCGGGCGCGCCCGGGAAAGCTCCTCGAAAATATCCTGTTCGGCCTTGTGGTCTGCGCGGCTGACGAAATCCGCCGCGCCCTTGCGCGAGACCTGCAACGCCTGGGTTTCGCCGAAATCGCGCACCAGCCCCCGGGCGGCTTTGCGCGCGGCGTTGATCATCACGGTCATCAGGGCGGAAGCGTGGGGCATGAAGGGGGCCTTCTAACAGGCTTAAAGGATCATTGAGGATAGGGCGCGCACCATACGCCGCGGCGCCGCTTGTGCAAGCCTTTCGCGGCGGCGCGGCCGGTTTTCCGGCGTTCGCGCCTTTCGCCGTTAACCTCTCGCGCCGGGCCCGGCCCGGCCGTCCAGTTCCGGGACGCCCATGTCCGAAACCGCGACCAGCCTTTCGCCAGCCCTGGAGGCGCCGCCGTCCCTGACGGCGCGCGTCGCCCGCGGCGCGGCCTGGATCTTCGGGGCGGGGCTGATCGCGAGGGCCCTCGGGGCGGTCAACACTATCGTCGTCGCCCGGCTCCTCGCCCCGGACGCCATCGGGGTCGTCGCGACGGCGACCATCATCATGCAGCTCTTGCAAGGGGTCTCCGATATCGGCGTCTCCCAGGCGGTGGTGCGTTTCCGCGAGGCCGGCCGCAGAGAGCTCGACACGCTGTTCACGCTGTCGGCGCTGCGCGGCCTCATCATCGGCGCGGCGCTCCTCGCCGCCGCCCCGCTTGCGGCGCGCTTCTATGACGATCCTCGTATCTTCTGGACCTTCGCCGGCGTCGCGGCTTTTCCGGTGATGATGGGGCTCGTCAATCCGCGCTTTTACGAATTCGAACGCGAGCTCAAATTTTCGCGGGAGTTCATCGCCACGATCATGAACCGGCTGGCGGGCGTCGCCGTCTCGCTGACTGTCGCGATCATCTTCCGGACCTATTGGGCGATCATCTGCGGGCTTGTCGCGGGCGGGTTCGTGCAGCTTGTCCTGTCTTATGCGCTGCGGCCGCACCTGCCGCGGTTCAGCCTCAAATCCTTTTCCACCATTTTCGGCTTTTCCGGCTGGCTCGCGGGCGTCAGTTTCATGGCGGCGCTCAACAACAAGCTCGACGTGCCGATCCTGACGCGGCTCGCGGGCGGCGCGGGTGCGGGCGTTTATTTTATGGGACTGCATCTGTCGGAACTCGCCGCGGGCCAGATCGCGGGGCCGGTGACGCGCGCGCTCTATCCGGGCCTGTCGGAAATGCAAGGCGAGCCGGCCCGCATGCGCGCGGCGTTCCTGAGAGGGGTCGAAGCGCTCGGCGCCTTCGCGATGCCCGCTGCGTTCGGTCTTGCGTTCGTCGCCGATGATTTCACGGCCGTGGTGCTGGGCGAGAAATGGGCCGAAGCGGCGCCGGCGATTGCGCTTCTGGCGCCGGTGGTCGGGCTTCAATCGCTGTTCTTCGCGACGCAAGCCTATGCGGTGGCGCTCGGGCTGACGCGTCTCGTTTTCTTCCGGGAGCTGATCTTTTTCCTCATCCGCATGCCGGTCTTCATTTGGGCCGCCATGGCGCACGGCCTTCAAGGCGCCGTCCTGGCGGCGGCGGGGATGGGCCTCTTTCATGTCGCGCTCAATCTCGCCCTGTTCGCGCGGGCCGGCGGCGGAGCCTTCTGGGCGCCGCTGTGGAGCGCGCGCCGCCCCATCGCGGCAGTCGCCGTGATGGCTGTCTGGTTTCTGATCCTGCGTCCCGCCGCCCTGCCTATGGAGGGGCTGGCCCCTGCCTGGCGGCTTGGCGCCGATGTCCTTTGCGGCGCCGGGGTCTATGTCGCCGCGCTCCTGGCGCTCTGGCGTCTCGAAGACCGTCCCGACGGGGTCGAGGCGCGGGGGCTCGCCGTTCTCAAAAGCATGGCGGGGCGGGCTGTCGCGAAACCTCTTTCCGGCAATTAACCGCGTCCACTGCAAGCAAGAGTTTCTTGCCCGCGCGGCCTCGGCTAAAACAATCGTCCGCGCAGCAATCTGAGGACAGTTCCGCTTATGGCCGATCCCGCGCCGCTCGATCCGGCGAAAGCCGCCGCCGCCGCTTTCAAGCTGCTGGCGGAAAATCCCATGTTCAAGGTGGGCGAAGCGGAGATTCGCGGCAACACCTACCGGGTGTTCGAGAACGCGCCGGCGAGCCTCGCCGGACTGTTTGCGAACGCTGCCGCGACGCATGGGGAGAAGGAATTCCTCCTCTACGAGGATGAGCGGATCAGTTTCGCGGAGCTGTGGCGGCGCGCCTGCCGTCTCGCCCATGCGCTGCACGACGAGCTGGGCGTCAAACAGGGTGATGCAGTGGCGCTCGCCATGCGCAACTATCCCGAATGGTGCGTCAGCTATATGGCCGTGATCGCGCTTGGCGGAGTGGTCGTGCCCTTGAACGCCTGGTGGAAGGAAGAAGAACTCCATTACGGCCTGAAGGATTGCGGCGCGAAGACCGTCATCGCCGACGGCAGGCGGCTTAAATATATCGCGCCCCTGAAGGGCGAGCTCGGCCTCACCCTGGTGCTCGCCCGCGAGGAGGGCGAGGGCGCCGATTATCAACTGGATACGCTGATTGCAGGCGCCAAAAGCGACGCCGCGCCCGAGGTGGATATCCATCCCGACGACGATTTCTGCATCGTCTACACGTCGGGCTCAACGGGGCATCCCAAAGGCGTCGTTCTGACCCATCGCGGGGCGGTATCGACGCTGTTTTCCTGGACTTTCACCGCGTCGATCCTGAAAGAGCTGCGCGGCGGGGTCAGTCCCTTCGGCGAGAACCCGGGCATCCTGCTCGCGATTCCGCTTTTCCATGTCACCGGATCGCATTCGATCTTTCTTCTTTCCTATTTGATCGGGCGGCGCATGGCGATGATGTATCGCTGGGATCCGAAAGAGGCGGCCGATCTCATCAATCGCGAAAAGCTCACTAATTTTGTCGGCGTGCCGAGCCAGTCGTTCGAGCTGATGCAGGCGGTGGGGCCGGAAGGCCTGCCGAGCCTTATCGATATCGGTTCCGGCGGCGCCAAGCGTCCCGCCGACCACGTCAGAAAGCTTGCGGACAAGTTCGAGAACGGCAAGCCATCATCCGGATACGGACTATCGGAAACGAACGCGCTCGGCTGCGTGATTTCGCAAGGGGATTATCTCCTAAGGCCCGATTCCACGGGTCGGCCCGTGCCGCCTTTGACCGACATCAAGATCGTCAAAGACGGCGCCGACATGCCGCGCGGCGAAGTCGGCGAAATCTGGATCAGAAGCCCCGCCAATTTCCGCGGCTATCACAACCTGCCCGACGAAACGGCGAAGTCCATCACGCCCGACGGCTGGTTCCGCACCGGCGATCTGGGCAAGATGGACGAGGGGGATTATCTTTACATCGTCGACCGCATGAAGGACCTCATTATCCGCGGCGGTGAAAACATCTCCTGCCTTGAAGTGGAAAACCGGGTCTATGAGCATGGCGACGTCGCCGAGGCGGTGGTGTTCTCCGTGCCTGACGAGGTGCTGGGCGAGCGCGTCGGCCTTGTGGTTTATCCCAAGGAGGGCATGAGCATCGACGTTGAGGATTTGCGGCGTTTCATCGCCGAGGATCTCGCCGAGTTCAAAGTGCCCGAGCGCATCTGGATTTCCCCGGCCAAGCTGCCGCGGCTCGGCACGGCGAAATTCGACAAGATCACGGTCAGGAAGATCGCGCTCCAGCACCCGCCCGCGCTCTCCGCCTGAGCCCTGCCGCACTGCATCAAACGCTTGCGCGAACCCGAAAAGGCGGGGAAAACCTTCCCGTCATGTGAGGAGACGGGGCGTGCTGGAAATCCGGCCCAATTGCGAATGGTGCGACAGGGATCTGCCGCCTGACGCGGGCGACGCGCGCATCTGCACCTATGAATGCACCTTCTGCGCGGACTGCGTGGATGGCGTCCTTCACAATGTCTGTCCGAATTGCGGCGGCGGTTTTGCGCCGCGCCCGGTTCGGCCAAAGACGCCGCGCCGCGCCGGGGTATGTCTCGTGAACCAGCCGCCCTCCGACCGGCGCGTGCATTCGAAATTCACGCGCGCGGAGATCGATGAATTCTGTTCGGCCCTGAAAGATACGCCGCCTGAAAAACGATGATGGAAAGAAAGGATGCGCGAGATGAGCGAGCTTGAAACATTCCGCGCCGAAGCGCGCCAATGGCTTGAAGAAAACTGCCCTGAGGAAATGCGCGACGGCGCCGCCGGAGAAGAAAACATCTGCTGGGGCGGCAGGCAGTGGCGCTTCCAGTCGGACGCCCAGAAGGTCTGGCTCGAGCGCATGGCGCAAAAGGGCTGGACCGTGCCGGCCTGGCCCAAGGAATATGGGGGCGGCGGGCTTTCGAAAGAGGAAGTCAAAGTTCTCAAGGAAGAGATGCGCAAGCTGAAATGCCGCTCGCCCCTGGAAAGCTTCGGCATCTGGATGCTCGGCCCCGCGCTTTTGAAATACGGCACGCACGAACAGAAGCTGCATTTTTTGCCGCCCATTGCGCGCGGTGAAATCCGCTGGTGCCAGGGCTATTCCGAGCCCAACGCCGGCTCCGACCTCGCCTCGCTGCAATGCAAATGCGAAGACAAAGATGATCACTGGCTGGTCAACGGCCAGAAGGTTTGGACCTCCTACGCCGACAAGTCCGACTGGATTTTCGTCCTGGTCCGCACCGACCCGAAAGCGACAAAGCATAACGGCATCAGCTTCATTCTGATCGACATGGATCAGAAAGGCGTCTCCACAAAGCCGATCAAGCTGATCTCCGGCAATTCGCCTTTCTGCGAGACCTTCTTCGATGACGCGACTGCGCCGAAAGAACATGCGCCTGGCGTGTCGGCGATTGTGGGTGAGGTCAATCGCGGCTGGGACGTTGCAAAATATCTTCTCACCCATGAGCGCGAAATGATCTCCGGCGGCGCCGGCAGCGTCGGCAACGCCATGTCCTCGCGCGGCATGGGGCAGGTCGCGGCGGACGAAGTCGGCCGCGAAGAGGGTGGCCGTCTCGCCGATCCGTTGCTGCGCGCAAAAATCGCCCAGGCCGAAGTCGACGGCTGGGCGTTTTTGTTAACGCTCGAACGCATGAAGGACGAAGCCAAGGCCGGACAAGGCGTCGGCGCCAATTCATCGATGCTGAAATATTACGGCACGGAATATAATAAACGCCGTTTTGAAATTCTGATGGATATGGGCGGCTCCGAGGAGCTTGAGTGGGAAGGCGAGCGCACGGCTGACGGCAAACGCGCGCGTAACTGGCTCAGGACGAAGGCCAATTCCATCGAGGGGGGCACGTCCGAAGTGCAGCTCAATATCATCGCCAAACGCATTCTCGAATTGCCCGGCGCTTAGACCCTGGCGCATAAAGGAATATCTGATGTCGTTAGTCCTTACAGAAGAACAGGAAATGCTGCGCGATGCGGCGCATGGATTTCTGGAGCGCAATGCGCCGGTTTCGGCCCTGCGCAAGCTGCGCGATGAAAACAATCCGGACGGGTTCTCCCGCGATCTCTGGAAAGAGATGGCGGAAATGGGTTGGGCCGGGATCCTTGTCGGCGAGACCCATGGCGGCGCCGATTTCGGTTTCGTGGGCGCCGGCGTCCTCGCTGAGGAAATGGGCCGTACCCTGACGGCGTCGCCTTTCCTCTCGACGTCCATTCTCGCGGCGACCGCGTTCAACAAAGTCGCTAATGACGCTCAGAAACAGGAAAACCTGCCGAAGATTGCGGGCGGCGAGGCGCTCTATGCGCTGGCGGTCGATGAGGCGCGCAAGCACGGCCCCGCGAAAACCGCCATGCAGGCGGAAAAACACGGCAACGGCTTCAAATTGTCCGGCGATAAGACTTTCGTCGCCGACGGTCATGTGGCCGACAAGATCATCGTCGCGGCGCGCTCGGCCGGGTCGGCCGGCGAACAGGACGGGCTGACGCTCTTCCTCGTGGACGCGAAAGCCAAGGGCGTTTCGGTTGAGCGCACGCAGATGGTCGACAGTCGCAATGCCGCGCGCATCCGGTTCGACGGCGTCGAGGCGACCGGCGAGGATGTCATCGGCGAAGTCGACGGCGGCTATATGGCGCTTGAGGGCGTGTTGAACGCCGGACGCGCCGGACTGTCCGCGGAAATGTCCGGCTCTGCGCAGCAGGCTTTTGCGATGACGGTGACTTACCTGAAAGAACGCAAGCAGTTCGGAACCGAGATCGGAACTTTCCAGGCGCTGCAACACAGGGCCGCGCATCTCTATTCGGAAATCGAACTTGTGAAATCCGCGGTCCTGAAGGCCCTTCAGGAGCTCGATGCGAATTACGGCATGGCGGGCCCGATCTGTTCGCTGGCCAAGGCCAAGGCCGGGGAAGTCGCCAAACTTGCGAGCCAGGAGGCGGTGCAAATGCATGGCGGCATCGGCATGACCGACGAATATGACATCGGATTTTTCATGAAACGCATCCGAGTCGCGCAGGAAATGTTCGGCGACGGGTCTTTTCATGCTGACCGCCTCGCGCAAATGCGCGGTTACTGATAAGTCTTCGGCGGCATTTTCCGAGGAGCGCGCCCATGCAGTCTGCAACGCCGGATACCATTTCTGATTTCGTCGGCAAGGAAACCGGCGTGTCCGACTGGGTCACGATCGATCAGGACCGGATCGACCAGTTCGCCGACGTCACCGAAGATCACCAGTTCATTCACATTGACCCGGAGGCCGCGGCGAAAACGCCGTTCGGCACCACTATCGCGCATGGGTTTTTGAGCCTTTCCATGCTGTCGCGCCTCGCGCGCGGCAGCGTCGTGGTGCTTGAGGGCGTCAAGATGGGCGTCAATTACGGTTTCGAGAAAGTCCGCTTCGTCAATCCGGTGAAGTCGGGCCAGAAAATTCGCGGGCGCTACACGCTGATGTCCGCGGACTCGAAGGTTCCCGGGCAATGGACGTTGAAATACGCGGTCAAGGTCGAAATCGAGGGCGAGACGAAGCCCGCGCTTGTGGCCGAATGGCTGACCATGCAGTTTGTCTAGAGAGAGTTTTATGTCTGAGCATGTCGCGGACATCGCCTGGGAGCGCGAAACGGAAAGTTTCGCTTATGACGACTATAACCGCACCCATGTCTGGCGTTTCGACAACGGGCTCGAAATTGCCGCCGCCGCCGCGCCGGCTTTTCTCGGCGACCCTTCCTGCCTCGACCCGGAAGAGGCTTTCGTCGCCTCCGTTTCAAGCTGCCACATGCTGACCTTTCTGGCCATCGCTGCGCGTAAACGCCTGACGGTCGATGCGTATGAAGATCATGCGGTCGGTCATCTGGAAAAGAACGAAGACGGGCGTCTCGCCATCACCCGCGTCGATCTGCATCCCAGGATCAGATTCGCCGACGGCGTCGACGTGAATGTGGAAGCGCTCGATAAAATGCATCACACGGCGCACGAACAATGCTTCATCGCCAACTCGGTGAAGACAGAGATTATCGTCAACACCTAAAGGAGAGCTCCCTTGTCGATCAGATTTGACGGAAAAGTCGCCATTGTCACCGGCGCCGGCAACGGCCTCGGGCGCAGCCACGCGCTGGGGCTCGCCGAACGCGGCGCGAAAGTCGTCGTCAACGATCTTGGCGGCGCGCGCGACGGGACGGGCGGCTCGCTCTCCGCGGCGGAAGAAGTGGTCAACCACATCAACGCCTCGGGCGGCGAGGCGATCGCCGACGGCGCCAATGTGACCAGCGAGACGGAAGTCGCCGCCATGGTGAAAGCCGCCATGGATAAATGGGGCCGCATCGACATTCTCGTGAACAACGCCGGCATCCTGCGCGACAAGTCGTTTCACAAGATGACGCTGGACGATTTCCGTGCGGTGATCGACGTGCATCTCGTGGGTTCGGCGATCTGCACCCATGCGGTCTGGCCGATCATGCGCGAGCAGACTTATGGCCGCGTCATCTTCACCTCGTCGCCTTCGGGGCTTCACGGCATTTTCGGACAGGTGAATTACGGCGCCGCGAAAGCAGGCATGATCGGGCTCATGAATGCGCTGCATCTGGAAGGCGCGAAATACGACATCAAGACCAATATTCTCTCGCCCTCCGCCAAGACGCGCATGACTGTGGATCTCGGCATTCCCGAGGCGATCCTCGACCAGATGACGCCCGAAGCGATCACTGCGGCGATGCTTTATCTTGTCAGCGAAGACGCGCCGTCGCGCGCCATCGTCTCCTGCGCCGCCGGCGGGTATTCGCGCGCCTATGTGGTCGAGACCGACGGGGTCTATCTGCCGCCGGATAAACAAACGCCTGAAGAGATTGCGAAAGGCTGGGACGGGATTTCATCCACCGAGACCGTTCATTATTACGAGACGTCTTCGGGGCCGAATATGAATTTCATGACCAAGGCCCAAGCCTACGGGGAGAAGGCATAATGCAGCGGATGGCGTCAATAGCCGGGCTGGTTTGCGTCTTGACGCTCGGCGCCTGCGCACCGGAAACGCAAACCGCCGCAATGCCGAAAGCGCCGGACGAAGAAGCGATCCTTGAGGTCATCGACGAATTTTTTCTGGCTCTTGCAGCGGGCGACGGCGACGCGCTTGAGCGGATGTTCTCAGATGATGTGACCACTGTTCGCGCTGCGCCGGAAACCGACGCGCCCCCATCCTACAGTACCGGCGCTGCGCTCATTGCAGCCTATAAATCGGGAAACGGGATTGCTGTCGTTGAGCCCTACTGGGATCCGATCGTGCTTCAGCGCAAGACGCTCGCGGTTGTCTGGACGCCCTATCAGGTCAGTGCAAACGGAAGCCTCATTCACTGCGGCATCGATGTCTTTAATCTGTCGCGCCATGGTGATCAGTGGAAGATCGATGCGCTCGCCTACACTGCGGAGCCATCGGCCTGCGACGAATTGCTGCCGGAAGATAAATCCGCATTCCGCCCCGACTTTCCATCAGGAGATTGATCATGAGAGAAGCCGTTATCGTTTCAACTGCTCGGACGCCTATCGGCAAGGCCTATCGCGGCGCTTTCAACAACACGACGTCGCCGGCGATGGCCGCGCACGCCATGACCAACGCCGCGTCGCGCGCCAAAATCGAACCCGGCGAGGTCGAGGACGTGGTGGCCGGGGCGGCGCTGCAGATGGGAACAGCAACGCCAAATGTCGCGCGCCTTGCGCTCCTGCGCGCCGGCTTCCCGCATGAGGTTCCGGGCCAGTCCCTCGACCGGCAATGCGCGTCGGGCATGATGGCGATTGCGACGGCGGCCAAGCAGGTGATCTCCGACAACATGCAGGTCGCCATGGGCGTCGGCGTCGAGTCGATCTCCATGAACCAGACCAAGAACATGTTCGTTCATCCCGATCCCTGGCTGATCGAAAACCTGCCCGCGACCTATATGCAGATGATTGAAACGGCGGAGATCGTCGCAGAGCGCTATGACATCTCCCGCGAGGCGCAGGACGAATATGCGCTGCAATCGCAGCAGCGAACCCACGCGGCGCAACAGGCGGGCAAGTTCGACGACGAGATCGTGCCGCTGGCGTCCGTCATGAAATTCACGAACAAGGAAACCGGCGAAGTTTCTGATGTCGAGGTGACGCTCGACAAGGACGAGGGCAACCGCCCCGAAACGACGCTCGAAGGCCTTTCCGGGCTGAAGCCTGTCTTCAAGGGCGGCCAGAAAGTGCCGGAAGGCAAGTTCATCACCGCCGGCAACGCGTCGCAATTGTCTGACGGCGCCTCTGCGGCGGTCGTCATGGAAGCCAAAGAGGCCGAAAAGCGGGGCCTGTCGCCGCTCGGGATTTATCGCGGCATGGCGGTCGCCGGCACCAATCCGGATGAGATGGGCATCGGTCCCGTTTTCGCCGTGCCGAAGCTCCTTGAAAAATTCAACCTCAAGATGGACGATATCGGCCTGTGGGAGCTGAACGAGGCCTTCGCGGTGCAGGTGCTTTACTGCCGCGACAAGCTCGGCATTCCCGATGAGCTATTGAACGTCAATGGCGGCGCCATCTCCGTCGGCCACCCTTACGGCATGTCCGGCGCGCGCATGGTCGGCCACGCCCTCATCGAAGGCAAGCGTCGCGGCGCGAAATATGTCGTCTGCACCATGTGCGTCGGCGGCGGCATGGGCGCTGCGGGGCTGTTCGAGGTCGCTTAGGCGGTCTTGCGTCCGGTTACTTATAATAAGGACTGCATTCGAGGGGATCGATGGCGGCCTGCACCGGATCGGCGGAGCAGCAGTCGAGGCCGTCGCGGCCCACATAATAGCCTTCTTTGCACGCGCCCGGCGTTAAGAGGATCCATTCGTCGCTCGGATGGCGCCGGTTGGCCCAATAGGCGCAGCCATGTTCGCGCTTCAAGGCATCGTCTTCTTGCGCGGCGTTATAGGCTGACTGGCCCATGGCCTTGCACTGGTTGTAACGCGGCGTGTCTTCTTCCTTGGCGGCGATGGCCGCGCTCATGGCGTCAACGCAGGCGGGGTCTTCCGGGGTGGCGATGCAGTTGGTTTTCGCGGCGAGACGCGCCGCCGCGGCCATGTGGCTTTCGCATTTGGCGGCCAGCGTCGCGGGCAGGGGCTCGCGTCCGCACCATTCCTTCAGAAAGGCGGGCGTCACGTCGAAGCGCTTCCGCGGCGGGCCGGAGCCGCGATAGGTCGTGACAAGACAGCTTGCATTTTCTGTATTGAAACAGATCGCGCAGGCCTCGCCGCGCACGCATTTTTTGCGCGCGTCCGCATCGGCGCGGTCAGCGAGCGGATCGTCGCCCGCCGCCGGGGCGAAGGCGTTCGCCGAGCCGTTGTGCGAGGAATGGAAAACCACATGGGCGTCGCAATCGCCGGGGCAGGATCGTCCGTCATCGTAACTCGTCAGGTCGAAGGTCAGGGCCGAGGGGACGGAAGCGGGCGGCGCTTCGGGCGCCGTCTCGTCCATGTCGGCGCCCGTGCTTTCCGGCATGTCGGCGACGGGCGCAGGCCCGGTTTCGGCGCAGGACGCCAGGAACAGGAAAGCGAACCCCGAAAGAAGAACCTTCAGAAATGACATGACGCGTCTCCCCCATAGCGCCTGGCCAGCATAGGCGAAGAGAGCTGCGAAGCGCGAGCAAAAACCGCGTCCCTTGTGCAGGCGCGATTTATAGAAGAAAAACAGCGTCCATGACGGACAACAAACCCATCCACGATCTCATTCGCGAAGTGCCGGAGGGCGAGGCGGCGAGCTACGGCATGATCGCGAGCCTCCTTCCGGGCGTCGGCCCGCGCATGGTGGCCCGCGCCATGCGCTCCGCGCCTGACGATCTCGCCTGGTATCGCATCGTCACCGCGTCCGGCGCGCCGGCGGGTCATTCGGGCGCCGAAGAACAGCGCCGGCGATTAAAAGCCGAGGGCGTGAACATAAAAAAGAACGGCGCCGTCGACTGGTCGGAAAACCGCTGGAAAGGACCTTCTCAAAAGTGGGTTGAAAAGTCCCGCCTCGAGATCGAAGAAGTGATGGAAATCATCGCGGGTTGGAAAAAATGAACATCGTCTTCCTCCTCTTCCCCAATCTGACGCAGCTCGATTTCACCGGCCCCCTGCAGGTTCTGTCGCGCCTGCCGGACGCGAATGTCGCGCTGGCGGCGAAAACCATGGATGCGGTTGCGACGGATTCGGTCCTGACCCTCAACCCCACCCATGATTTCGAGACTTGTCCGCAGGCGGATGTGTTCTGCATTCCCGGCGGCTTCGGCATCGACGACGCCATGCGCGACGAAGCGACGATAGATTTCGTCCGCCGTCAGGCGCTGGGCGCGAAATATGTGTCGTCGGTGTGCACCGGCGCTTTCATTCTCGGCACCGCCGGGCTGCTTGGCGGCAAGAAAGCGACCACACACTGGGCCTATCATGACGAGCTCACGCGCGTCGGCGCCGAGCCGGTGAAAGCCCGGGTGGTGCGCGACGAAAACCTGTTTACGGGCGGCGGCGTCACGGCGGGGATCGATTTCGCCTTTACCTTAATGGCTGAAATTGCGGGCGAAGACCACGCGAGGGCGGTCCAGCTCGGCCTGGAATACGATCCCGCGCCGCCTTTCGACGCGGGCGTTCCCGGCAAGGCCGCGCCGGAGACGCTGAAAAACCAGCAGGCGCGGTACGCGCCCCGGGTTGAGGCCTTCCGGAAGGCGCTGGATCAGGCCCTTAAACAATCGTAATAGTGGCTTAACAAAAATCGCCGCAATCTGGTCCCAATCGGCGCTATCATACGTTTCGACAAAGTCCTTGCTGGGAGGCCCCAATGAATATTGTCCGCATCTTCAAACCGGCGCTTGCCGTCATGGCCGTGCTGATGGTTGCGACCGGCGCCGCGAACGCCGCATCGAAAGAAAAGATCGACTGGCGCACGGACAAGGCGCTGGCCGAATTCCGCGAGGATGTAAAAGGCGCCGATGAGGTGTTGGCGAAAGCCGCGGGCGTTCTCGTCTTTCCGTCGATCAAGAAGGCGGGCATCGGCATCGGCGGTGAATATGGCGAAGGCGCGCTGCGCATCGGCGGCGCGACGGCCGGTTATTATTCGACCGCCTCGGCGTCGATCGGGTTTCAACTGGGCGCGCAGTCGCGCCGCCAGATCATCGTTTTTCTCGATCCGGACGCGCTTGAGAATTTCCGCTACAGCGACGGCTGGGAAGTGGGCGTCGACGCCTCGGTCACCGTCATAACGGTGGGCGCTGGCGGCGCGATTGACGCGACGCAACTCAACCAGCCTATCGTCGCTTTCGTCTTCGACTCCAAGGGCCTGATGTACAACCTCTCCCTTGAAGGCTCGAAGATCAGCGAAATCCACGACGACTGAGCGCGCAAGACCAAGGCGTTTCTCTTTACAAAACCAACCCCCGGACGCATCGTTGCGTGCGTGGGGCGCTCAGCCCGGCTGCGCCTGACAGCGGCGGGGTCGGCGGTTTGAGTAGGGCGAAGCGGGGTTGTCATGGGGGCGGCGCCAGTACCGGCGAGGTCTTTAGAAACAGGCGCGCATGAAGAGCGCGGTTTGTTCTATGTCGCGCTGGCTTTCATCGCGCTGGCTGCGGCGGCTGCCGGCTTGTCAGCTGCGTTTGTTGCGCTTGAAAACCCTGATGCGCGCATCTCCCTCTTTGTCTATGGCGGGCTTGCGCTTTCCTGGTGCGCGGCCGTGTTGTGGCTGGCGCGCGCCAGGCGCGTGCGACGCCGCGGCGATGTTGCTTTCCTCGCCATGGCGCTGGCGGTTGTCATCGCCTACGCCCTGCCGCAGATCGGGCTCCATCATGTCGATGAGGCTCTTGCGGCTGGATCGGGAGAAGCGGCCTATTCGCTCTTGCTGAGCCTTGTTGCGGCGACCTTTCTGTTTCTCGCCTTGGCCTTTGCTGCGGTTTACAGCCAGAAGCGGCCGGATGCTTATGCGCGCTTCATGGTGCTGGCGACGGCGGCGCTGTTGTGGCCGCTCTGGATGCGTCTGCGGCTCGAGCTGTTTCCGGACGCCGGATGCGCGCTCCGCTTTGTCCCGCTCCTTGCAGACCTCGTGCTCGTCGCGGCGATGATCCGGGATAGCGTGGCCTTGAAAGCGGTTCACCCCGTCTATAGCCGCATGGGCGGCGCCATCGTCATCGCGCATCTCATTGAGGCCGCTCTCTACGATACGACCCATTGGCTTATCGCAGCGAAAACGCTCTATGGTGTATTCGCCGGTTAGCGGACGCCTGCGTCATCTGAGGCGTTGCGCTTCGGGAAGGCAGGCCGGCGCAAGAGGCAGCCATGACGGCGCGCAAGGACAACAGCGAAGCGGTGAGGATCAAGGGCGTTCGGGTCACGCATCCGGACCGCGTGATGTTTGCCGGACAAGGCGCGACCAAGCGCGCCATCGCGGAATATTACGCCGTAAACGCGGACAGAATTCTGCCTTATCTCGCGGGCCGCCCCTTGAGCCTTGTGCGCTGTCCCGCCGGGCGCGATGACGAATGCTTTTTCCAGAAACATCACGGGGCTTCCATTCCCGATCAGGTGAAAGCCGTCGAGATCACGGAGAAAAACGGCAAGCCGGCGCGCTATCTGATGATCGACAATGTCGCCGGGCTTGTCGCCGCGGCGCAGATCGGCGCGCTTGAGTTTCATGTCTGGGGCGCGCGGGCCGACCGGATCGAACGCCCGGAGCGGGTAGTTTTCGATCTCGATCCCGATGAAAGCGTCTCCTTTGCGAATGTGCGCGAGGCGGCGATCGAGCTGCGCGGCGTTCTGGAGACGGCGGGGCTTCAGTCCTTTGCGCTCCTGACGGGCGGCAAGGGCGTTCATGTGATTGCGCCCGTGGAGCGCCGCCGCGAATGGCCGGACGTCAAAGCTTTCGCCAAAGGCTTGGCGGAAAAACTCGCCGCCAGCGCGCCGGAAAAATATCTCTCCAAGGCCTCGAAAGCGGCGCGCAAGGGCAGGATTTTTATCGACTGGCTGAGAAATGAGCGCGGGGCGACGGCGATTGCGCCTTATTCCTTGCGCGCGCGGCCCGGCGCGCCGGTGGCGACGCCGGTCTCATGGCGCGAGCTTTCCAGGATTGAGGCGGCGGATGCGTTTACGCTCGATATGATTGATGCGCGGCTGTCGCGCCTGAAGTCTGATCCCTGGGACGGTTATGACAGCGCGCGCCAGTCGATCACCAGGAGCGTTCTGGATTTTGTCGCGTGAGACGGCGGAAGCGGGATGTTTTTGCGTGTTCGTTTTGTCTGCTTCACGCCGCCTCTTCCATTAGTACTCGCCGGCGGTCGGGCTCGTTGAGCATCGCCGCGAGGATTAACACCACAGAACCCGCGAAGGCGATGGCGGCCGGGGCGAGGAGGGAATAGCGGATCGCGTTTTCGCCGAACTCTGCGGCGAGACGGTCATTGAGGGCGCCGACGATCAAGGGGCCGAAGCCGAGCGCGAAAATATTGACCAGCATGGCGCTGATCGCGCCGGCAAGCGCGCGCATGCGCACATGAACCGATGCGTGCAGCGTCGCCCACAAGGCCGCCTGTCCGCTGCTGAGAAAAAACATCAAAAGGCCGAGGCCTGCGATGGACCATCCGAAAGCCGGCGCGAAAAGCAAAAGCGCCGCGGAGGGAAAGCCGAGCATGGTGACGAGCGCCGGCACGATGAGCCGCATTCGCGGACGGCGGTCGCCCATGGCGTCTACGATAAAACCGCCGACGGCCGACCCGAGAAGACCGCCTGCGCCGCTCATCAGGCCGATCCAGAAGCCGATGCTCGACTGCGTTGCGTCATGAATGCGCGCCAGAAAGCTGGGCGTCCAGATTGCGAAGGAAAGCAGCGCCATCAGATGGCCGACAGTGCCGAGATAAAGCAGCAAGACCGAACGCTGACCGGCGATGAAGCGCAACGTTTTGCCGAGCGGCGGCGCTTGCGCCGGCGTTCCTGTTGCGACCGGCGGGTCTTTCACCCGGAAATAAAGAAACGCGCCGAGCAAAAGGCCGGGCGCGCCGGCGACGGCAAAGCCCGCGCGCCAGCCGAAATGTTCCGCAGCCAAGCCCACCAGGGGAAACATGGTGATGGTGCCGATGGCGGCGCCCGCGACGAAGACGCCAAGCGCGCGCCCGCGCCGCGCCGGCGGGAAGTAATCGGAAATCATCGCGGTTGACGGCGCTAGCCCCGAGCCTTCCCCGACGGCGACGCCAAAGCGTAAAAAAGTCAGTTGCCAGACATTCTGCGCCAGCCCCGACAAGGCGGTCATGACGCTGTAGAAAGCGACGCCGATGGCGATGATCGGCCGGCGATTGCCCTTATCGGCCATGCGCGAAAGGATGAGCGTCGAAATCGTGTACAAAATCGCGAAGGCGAAACCCGTCAGCAGGCCGAGCGCCGTGTCGCTGAGATTGAAATCGCGTTTGATGTCCGGCAGCAGGAGGCCGATCACCTGACGGTCCACCTGGCTGACGCCGTAGATCAGCGTCAGCGTGATGAGGGCCGGCATCGCGCCCGGCGCCGGTTTCTGATCGGCCGGTAAAGGCGCCTTATGGGTCGTGTCTTCCATGTCCTCGGCCAGCTGCGCCTTCCGTCTCGGGCCGGACAGGTGATCGCGGCCCGGCCGAAAAATCAAGGCGTTCTCTGTAGCGGGGTTTACGGTTCCCGCCGCCTCGCGGGGGGAAATTGACCCCGGCCCATGGCGCAGCCACAATGACGGCGAAGGGACCGGCCCGGCGACGGCGCAAGGTCCTGCAAGAGGAGGAAGTCATGGCGCTGAAGGTTCCGCTGGAAGACCGGGTCGAGATCGAAGAACTGATGGCGCGCTATGCTTGGGCGCTCGATACCGGCGATTTCGAAGGTTACGCGGCCTGCTTTGCCGAAGACGGCTGGCTCGAACACTGGCCGCAGGGAAAATGCGTGGGGCGCGAAGGCTTGAAGCGCGCGACCGATGCGCTCTGGTACGAAAAGCCGAACCATTATCTCGGCCGCCAGCACCGCATGAGCCAGGTGCTGATGAACCCGGAAGGCGACAACGGGGTGCGGATCAAATGTTTCTGGTCGATCCTGCAGCACGACGTCGTCACCTTCGAGAACCGCGTCTTTGGCATGGGCACGTGGGACACGCTGGCGGTGAAGGAAGCGGACGGCGAATGGCGCTTTAAAAGCGTATCCGTCGACTTGTGGATCAACGGACAGGTGCCGTGGAAGGGCGAAAAACGCGCCTGGGGCGCGCAGGACGCGGCGGAATAAAATCCGCCCGAGAGTTACAATTTTTATAGGGACGGGCCGCGTCGACGCGGCCCGTTTTTCTTAGGGCCAGAACTGCTTCGACGCGATTTTCGCGCCCTCGGCGAGCGCGGCGAGCTTGGCGAAGGCGACGCTCGGATCGACGCCGCCGGAGCCGGCGTGAATGGAAAAGCCGCAATCGACGCCGGCCATGACGTTGTCGCGCCCCACGAGATTGGCGTAGCGCGCAATGCGCTGCGCGACGAGGTCGGGATGCTCGATATAATTCGACTGGCACTCGATGACGCCGGGGATCAGCACTTTGCCTTCAGGCAGCTTCACGCTTTCGAACAGCTCATATTCATGGGCGTGGCGCGGGTTCGCCGCTTCGAAGAGGATCGCGTGGGGCTTCGCCTGCCAGACCAGGTCGATAATGTCCTTGAACGGCACGTCGCAATGATGCGGGCCCGGATAATTGCCCCAGCACATATGCATGCGCAACTGCTCGGCGGGGATGTTGGCGACGGCCCTGTTCAGCGCCTCGATATGCAGCGCCATGCGGTCGCGAAAACCGTTGAGATCGAGATGGGCGTATTGGGTGTGCCGGCCCATGGCGAGGTCGGGGCAGTCGATCTGAAGCGTGATCCCTTGCGATGCGATGGTCTCGTATTCGTGGCGCAGCCCTTCGGCGACGGCGAAGAGATAATCCTCATGGCTGTCGTAATATTCATTGCCGAAGAAGAGCGTGGTGACGCCCGGTGAGGCGGCGCTCATGAACGGCTTGACGTCGTCATTTTCGGCGACGGCGGCGTTGAGGCGCGATGCATCTTTCGCCGGCGCCTCCATGTCCTTGACGCTGATCGGGCCGTTGCAGGCCGGAGTCTTGCGGTGTTTGCGGCCCGGATCGTCGAAGATGCGTTTTTTCAGCGAGGGAAAATCCTCGATGTCCTGAAAGACATAGGAATTGCCGGCGCCGCCAAAGCCGGCGAGGCGGTCCTTGATATAGGTCGCATAGCTCGGCTTCGACATTTCGCCGTCATTGACGATGTCGATCCCGGCTTTCGCCTGTTTGGAGACAATCTCGCGGACGGCGGCCTCGATATGCTCTTCGACCGCCGCCGGATCGAGGGGCAGGCCATCCTCGCGCGCGAACATGATTTCGATGAGTTTTTCCGGCCGCGGCAGACTGCCCACATGGGTTGTCAGAAACCGTCCCGCTGAAGCCATGATCTTCTCCTTCGTCTTCTAAACTATTCGCGTCTACGCGCCGCGCGTTCTGGAAACAACGTAAGACTCGTCGTTGAACCACAACCCGCCATGTTTTTTCAGGACCTCGCGCGTCGCCTGAAGATAGTCGGCGCCTTCCGGCCCGTCTTCAAGGCGGTCGTCTTCGATCTGCGCCACATAAACGGCGTCGTTCCATGCGGCGAAGAGGGTCGAGGTGCCGATGCTCGTATCCACTTCCGTCGGCAGGGTGTGCATCTTGTAGCTGAAGATCGAGCGGTCGTCGGAAAAGGCGTTGAAATCAAATTCCTCCGCCTCGTCGCCGAGCGCGTCTTTCAACGCGCGTAGGATGTCGTGCCGGCTCGTCTCGAACGGATTGTCCTCCGGCCAGATTTTATTGATGATCTCCATGCCGGGATCGCGGCCATAGGAGTGAATGCCGAGCAACCGGCCGCTCGGGCGCAAGGCCCGGGCAAGCGGCGCGATGACATTTTTCGCCTTGAAGGCGGCGGGCACGCGCAACCGGTAAGGCTGCGAGGCGAGCACCAGATCGAAATCGGCTTTCGCTTCGCCCTGTTTCGGGATGACGTCGTTCAGAAGGAACTGGTAATCCTCGCGATAGATCACGAGCACCGCCGGGTGGTCGTAAATCGGGTTGCCCGTCTTCGGGCTGTGGCGGGCCTGCCAGTTTTCGGTGAGGAAGCTGTCGAGCTCTGAAATCTGGCGGTCGAAATCATGGGCCGTGCCGCCTTTGAGGGCGACTTCCTTCCAGACCATGGCGTCTTTGGCTTCCTGCTTTTTCGGCGTCAGCCACGGCGCTTCGGAATAAAACATGTTGGTGAAGACGAGCACCGTCGCCGGATGTTCGAACAGACGGTCGGCCATCTTGCCGAGCGTCAGGCGGATATCCTCGAGGCTGATTTCCTTGCCGGAGACGTAAAACGGCATGGTCGGAAACCGCCCGTGCATCTCGCGCAGGAGTTTCGCGAGCACCGTGCCGTCGCCGATGCCGCCGTCGAAAAGCCGGATCGCCGGCGGGGCGGGCTGGATATAGGAGAGCTCCATGCCGGCGCGTTCGGCGACAATGTCTTTTTCGCCGCAGGTGTTCACGAACATCAGATATTTCTGACGATTGTCGAAGAACCTGAAATTTTTTTCCGACGAGGTGTCGCTGGCAGCGGCGGCGAGTTTTTCGCTCGGGAGAATATGCAAAAGGCCGGGATCGGGGGAGGCGGGCGCGTCGCCGCCATGGCTTGAGATGAATTTCACCACGCGGTCCCAGGTTTCGGGCCTGAGGCGCGAGCCGTCTTTCAGGCGCGAGACGAATTTTCCGTCATTGACGGCGCGGCGGCCGAAGGTCGACTCGGCCATGGAGTTCTGCCGGCAGAAAGCATAGATGCTTTCCAGCAAGGTCTGGGCGTTTTCCGAGACTGGCTGCATGAGCGTTTCCTTTGCTTTTTACAGCAACCTACCGGCGAAGCCGTGGGACCAGCACTACAAAAACCCGGACCGTTTTTATGGGATTGATCCCAATACGGATGTTTTGGCTGGCCCCGCGCCCCGCGGGGCTTCTCCCGCTTACAGTTCGGCTCTCACGATCGCGGCGCCATCGGCCATTGCCTTCATTTTGCCGAAGGCGACCTCGCGCGGCAGATATTTCATGCCGCAATCGGGCGCGACGATGATCTTGTCCGCGTCCACATGAGGCAGGGCGCGGCGGATTCTCTGCGCGACCGTCTCGGGCGTTTCCACTTCATTGGTCGAAAGGTCGATGACCCCGAGAATGACTGTCTTGCCGCGTAAGGTTTCGAGAACAGACGTATCGAGATTGGATTGCGCCGTTTCGATGGAAACCTGCTGAACGCAACAATCGGAAAGCTCCGGCAGGAAGGAATAACCTTCCGGTCTTTCGTGAATGATCGCGGCGTAGCCGAAACAGATATGCACCGCGGTCTTGCCTTTGACGCCGTCAAGCGCGGCGTTCAACGCATCGAGACCGTATTCGCGCGCCTTTTCCGGGCGCGCCTGCATGTAAGGCTCGTCGATCTGCACGAAATCGGCGCCGGCCTCGAAGAGGTCGTTGATCTCTTCCTTGACCGCGGCGGCGTAGTCGAGCGCCATTTCCGCTTCGGACTCGTAGAAATCGTTCTGCGCCTGCTGCGACATGGTGAAGGGGCCGGGCACGGTGATCTTGATGGGCCGGTCGGTATTGGCGCGCATGAACTTCACGTCGCGCACCTGAACGGAATGGCGGCGTTTGATCTTGCCGGTGATGCGCGGCACGGGATTGGGATGGCCGCTTCGGTCGAGCGCCTCGCCGTGATTGTCGAGATCGACGCCGTCAAGCGCCGTGGCGAAACGGTTGGAATAGCTTTCGCGGCGCATTTCGCCGTCGGTGACGATGTCGAGGCCGGCGCGCTCCTGGTCGCGCAGGGCGAGGAGCGTTGCATCGTCCTGCGCCTGTTCGAGCCATTCCGGCTCCACGCGCCAAAGCTCGTTGACGCGCACGCGCGGGGGAAAACGCCCGGCCAGTTTTTTTCTGTCGATCAGCCAGTCGGGCTGCGGATAGGAGCCGACAAGCGAGGTTGGCAGTAAAATCATGGGCGTCTCCCTTTAGGTTTTTATTTCATTTCCGGCCCGTCATAGGCGATGGCTTCTGCGGCCTTGCCTGAGAGGATAAACCCGATGGGCCGTTCTGTTTCTTCCTGTAGATGACCGATGAGGCTCGCCGTGCGCGCGAGCAGCGAAATGCCTTTCAGCGCGCCGAGAGGAAAGCCGACATCAAGCATGACGGCGGGTATCGCGCCGTTGACATTGATGGGCAGCGTGCGGCCGATAACCTCGGGGATCGCCTTTTCGACAGCGTCGAGCGCGCGGATATGCGCCCCCGCGGCGTTGTCGTCGCGCGCCATGCCAAGAAGGCGGTGGGCGCGCGGATCGCCGCCCGCATGCAAGGGGTGGCCGAAACCCGGGACCGGCGATTTCGTCTCGCGCAGGCGCCGCACGGCGCGTTCGGCGGCGGCGTCCACATCGTCGCCGTCGGCGACGATTTCCGCGAGGAAGCGTCCGGCGGTTTCGGCGCTGCCGAGAACCACCGAGCCGCAGCCGAGAAGGCCGGCGGCGACCGCGCCCTGAAAGGCTTCCGGCGCGGCGGCGTAGGTCATGCGCGTGGCGACGACGCTCGGCACAAGGCCGTGCTCGGCGATGGCGGCGAGAACGGCGTCGGCGAATTTCTTCTGGGTGGCGTTCGGCTCCTCGCCTGTGACCAGCAGCCAGAAGTAACTCGTGAAATCGAGCTTGCCGATAATGTCTTCGCAAAGATCGCGCCCGCGGACGCTTATGCTTTCCGCCGTTGAGGTGGAAATCGCGCTGTAGGGCTTATCCTGTTTTCCGATGCGCATAGGTTTTTCGTCCTTTCATCTGAGCCGGGCGGGTGGGCCCCTCAGTGAAATCGCATATTTGCGTCGGCCTGCCATTGCGCGATCTGGTCGCTTCACGCAAAAATTTCGCATTCCGAACTTGTCTTCGTTATTCGAATTTTCTATAGCGATGTCAAGGATAGCGCTCTGTTTTGAAGGCTAGGCCTTGATCAAGCGCGCAAAGTCCGGTTGCGAAGGCCCGTTCAAGAAGGCTGGGGCGAGGCGCCGGCGCCTCCAATAATCTGGGAGTTGCACGATGGCTAAAGTGCTCAGCGACATCACCGTGCTCGAAATGGGCACCTTCATCACCGGTCCGGCGGCGGGCATGCTGCTCGCCGATCTCGGCGCCAATGTCATTAAGATCGAGCAGCCGGGATCGGGCGATCCGTTCCGCGCCTTCAAGGGCGAGCTCTACAGCCCCCATTTCCAGACCTATAACCGCAACAAGCGCAGCATCACGTTGAACACCAAAGACGAGGAAGATCTGGCGGCGCTGGACCGGCTCGTGGCG
>JAUIMC010000029.1 GCA_030433215.1 Alphaproteobacteria bacterium | reverse complement strand
CCGCGCCCTTAAGCCCCTTGATTTGGGCCACATGGAAATCGATTTTCTCTTCATTGGCGAGGGCGTGCATCCTTTCAACGCTGTCCGGCGCCGCCCGGAAATCGGGCCGGCGGTGAATGAGCGTCACCGATCGGGCGAGGGGCTGGAGGTTCAGCGTCCAGTCGAGGGCGGAATCGCCGCCGCCGGCGATGACGATATCCTTGTCTTTGAAGGCCTCGCATTTGCGCACGGCGTAGTGGACCGACTTTCCCTCGAAGTCCTCGACGCCGGGGATGGGCGGCTTTTTCGGCTGGAACGAGCCGCCGCCCGCGGCGATGCAGATGACCGGCGCCGTAACGCGCGTGCCGAGATCGGTTTCGATGGTCCAGCGGCCGTCTTGCGTCTTGTCGAGAGCGACCGCCATTTCGTTCAGGTGAAATTTCGGATCGAAAGGCTCGATCTGCTCGAGAAGCTTGTGGGTCAGTTCTTCGCCGGTAATCGACTTGATCGCCGGAATATCAAGAATCGGTTTTTCGGGATAAAGCTCCGCACACTGACCGCCCGGCTTGTCGAGGATATCGATGAGGTGGGCCTTTGCGCCGAGAAGGCCCAGCTCGAAGACCGCGAAAAGGCCGCAAGGTCCGGCGCCGATGATAATGACATCGGTTTCATGCGCCGCGCCGGGCGGCATGCTTTCCACGGTCGCTGCGGCCATGCCAGTCCTCCCGCGAGTCAGGGAAGAAACTAGACGCGTTCCGACGGGCGAGGGAAGGGGGCTTCCCCGCCGCCGCTAGTTCTCGCCGGTTTCCTCTCCTTCGGCCCCGGTCTCCCCGGGAGCCGCGTCTTCTTTGGTGTTGGCGTCGTCGTATTTCTTGAACCAGCCCATGATATTGTCGGTCTTGGCGATCAGCCGGCTGGGCCGGCCCGCAATATAGTGCGGCGAGCCCGGCACGCGCACGAGGGCGGTGTCGATCTCTCTCAGCTTCAGAGCCGTGTAGAACTGTTCCGACTCCCATGTGGGGGTGCGCCAGTCCTCTTCGCCGACCATCACCATGGTCGGGGTTTCGACATTGCCCACGAGGGAAAGGGGCGACAGCTTCCAGAAGGCTTCGGGGTCTTCCCACGGGTCGGCGCGGACCCAGTGGCGGCGCACGAACGCGCCGATATCTGCCGAGAGCGCCATGGTCAGCCAGTTGATCACTGGTTTGACGGTGACAGCGGCGGCGAAGCGGTCGGTCTTGCCGACGATCCAGGCGGTCAGCACGCCGCCGCCGGAACCGCCGGTGACGAACAGGCGGTCCGGGTCGACGTAATTCTTCTCAATCACCGCGTCGACGACGCTCATCAGATCGTCATAGTCGTTGCCCGGATAAGCAAGGTCGATAAGCTGCGCGAACTCCTCGCCATAACCGGTTGAGCCGCGCGGATTGACGTAAACGACGACATAGCCTTCCGCCGCGTAACGCTGGATTTCGGCGGAGAAGTATGGGCCGTACATGGCGAAAGGGCCGCCATGGATTTCGAGGATCAGCGGATGGCTTCCATCGGCTTCAAAACCCGGCGGCAGGGCGATCCAGGCTTCGATTTCGCGCTCGTCATGAGAGGAGGGAACCTTGATCTCCTCGATCTCCGCAATGTCGAGATAAGGAAGAAGGTCGTCATTGAGCGCCGTCAGCACGCGGCCCTGGCGGTTGGCGTTGAGGCCGGGGATCAGGCTCGGCTGATAGAGCGCGACTTCGGCAGGGCTGTCGGGGCTTCCCGCCGTATAGGCGACGGCGCCGTTTCTTGACACAGAGAAAGAGCCGTCGGCGTAGGGCCGCCCAATGGAGGTTCCGCCGACATTCCTGATCAGCGTTGAGACGGCGCCAGCGCCAGTGATTTCCAGAAGTTCGATATCGCCGTCGACCTCGGCCTGGGCGATGAGCGTCGAGCCCGACCAGTCGAAGCCGCCGATGCTGCGGTCGTAATCCGCCGTCAGGTTGGAGACGTTCGAGCCGTCGGCGTTCATGACATAGAGATCGGTCTGCTGATAGGATTTGACCTCGTCGTCAAACCCGAGAAAGGCGATGCGCCGCCCGTCGGCCGATGCGGCCGGCGCGCTGTCCGGTCCGTCGCGGCTCGTTAGCGCCCGCATGGAAAGATCATCGAGGCTGACGGCGTAGATTTCGCTCTCGATCGGATCGAGCGCGGCGTTCTCAACGTCGTTGCCGCTGACCAGCAGCGTGTCGTTGCCGAGCCAGGCGGGTTCGCCGAAATCATTCTCGCCCTGCGTGATCTGGCGCGGCGTGCCGCCCTCGGCGGAGACGACGTAAACATGCGTCGCGCCTTCGCGTAAGTACCCGGCGCCGTCGAAACGGAAGGTGAGGTCGTCGAAAACCCTCACCGGTTTCGACCATTCCGCGCCTTCAGGCGCTTTGGGCGGCTTGGCGAAACTGGGCGTCTCGCCCGGGACGAACATGGAAAAAGCGATGAACTTGCCGTTCGGCGACCATACGGGCGCGCGCGGGGATTCCTCGAACTGGGCGAGGGAAAAGCTTTCGCCGGAATCCATGTAGAGAATTCTGAGTTCCGGTTTTCCGTCCCTGGCGCCGAGATAGAGGAGGCGATCCCCGGAAGGCGACCAGCGCGCAGAACCAACGGGGCCTTCGCCGGCGATCAGCGGACGATGCGCGCCCGACCGCGCATCAATGGACCAGATCTCGGCGGCCATGCGGTCGGTCATCTTGTCCATGGAGGTGCGCGCATAGACGATCATGCGCCCGTCCGGGGAGATTTGCGGATCGTTGGCGAATTCGAGATCGAAGACGCGTTCGGCGGTGAACTTTCTGTCTACGGATTGATCGCCGGCCTGCAACGCCATGGCGGGCGTGACGAGGGTCAGGGCGGCGCATGCTATGCCAAGTCTGATCATCGGTCTCTCCAATGTCTGGTCATGAGGGGGCCGTGGTTGTCTTCAAGGTAACCGGTTTTCCGGTAGAGAGGCAATGAATCCACGGTTAATCCACGCTCAAGACGATCTTGCCCATGACCTTGCGGTCCTGAAGCATTTGCAGCGCTTTTCCCGCTTCCTCGAGAGGAAAAGCGCTTGTCACATGAGGGCGGATTTTGCCTTCTTCGTAAAACCGGAAAAGCTCGGCCACATAGTCCGCATTTTTTGCAGGCTCGCGCATGGTGAAGGCGCCCCAGAAAACGCCGACGATCTGACAGGATTTTAGCAGCGCGAGGTTGAGCGGAATTTTCGGGATGCCAGCGGGAAAGCCGACCACGAGAAAACGCCCTTCCCAGGCGAGCGCACGCACGCCCGCTTCAGCGTAATCGCCGCCGACCGCGTCATAAACAATGTCGGTGCCTTCGCCGCCGCAAAGCTTCTTGATCTCGCCGGACAGCGCTTTTTGCGCGTCGCGGTCAAGCGCGCGCGGATAGACAAGCGTTTCGTCGGCGCCGAGCTCTTTGCAGAACGCAGCCTTTTCTTCTGAAGAAACGCCGGCGACGACTTTCGCGCCGAACGCCTTGCCGAGCTCGATGGCCGCTGCGCCGACGCCGCCCGCTGCGCCGAGAATGAAGAGGGCGTCGCCCTTCTTGATCTGTGCGCGGTCTTTCAGCGCGTAATGGGACGTGCCGTAGGTGAGCATGAAGGCGGCCGCCTCATCGAAAGGCATGGCGTCCGGAATTTTATGGACGCTTCCCGCTTCAGCAATGAAATGCGTGGCGAAGCCGCCATGAATGCCTCCCGCGAGGACGCGGTCGCCGGGCTGAAAGCCCTCGACGCCGTCGCCGACAGTCTCGACGACCCCGGCGATTTCGCCGCCTGGCGCGAAAGGGCGGGGCGGCTTGAACTGGTAGAGATCCCTTATGATCAGCGTATCGGGAAAATTGACGCCCGCCGCCTTCACGGCGATGCGCAACTGGCCGGGTCCCGGCTCCGGCGTATCGGCTTCGGTCAGCTTCAGCGTCTCCGGTCCGCCGGGCTCGTGACTCATCATCGCTTTCATGGGGACCCTTCTTCCTTGCGTTGCCGCATGATCTTACGCATTGTTGCCGCCCACATAAACGATCAAATACACAAGCCCTGGGAGGGGACGCGGGATGGCACAATGGATTGGAGCGGCGCTCGCTGTGGTGATGATAGCGGGCTGCGCCACAGCGGCGCGCTATACCTTACAGGATAGGTTCCGCGGCATAGGTATTCCCCCGAACACCGCCGACTGCATGGTTGACGAACTCGACGAGCGGCTTTCCAGCGAAGACCTTCAGGATCTCGCCAGCTACACGCTGCGCCTGTCGCGGGCCGACTCCACGCTGGCGGCGATCCGTTCCTTGATGTCGATTGACAATCCGCGCGCCGTCACGGCCGTGGGCGCGTCCGGCGTCGCCTGCGTGACGGGGTTCACACGATGACGGCTGGCGACAACGCAACGCCGCCCGCCAGCGCCGTTCCGACAAAAACGCCCTACAGGACTTATGTCCTCTTGCTCCTGACGGTGGTGTACACCTTCAATTTCATCGACCGGCAGATCATCGGAATCCTGTCGCCGGCGATCAAGGAAGATCTCGGCCTCGCCGACTGGCAGCTCGGCATCCTCAAGGGTTTCGCCTTCGCGGTTTTATACACGACGCTCGGCATTCCCATCGCCCGGCTCGCCGATCGCGCCAACCGCGTGACCATCATTTCCATCTCGCTGGCGTTGTGGTCCGGCTTCACCGCTATTTCCGGCGCCTGCCAGAACTTCGCACAGCTTGCGCTTGCGCGGATCGGGGTGGGGATCGGCGAGGCGGGCGGTTCGCCCCCGGCCCACTCCCTGATTTCAGATTATTATCCGAAGGAAAAACGCGCTGGCGCGCTCGCCGTCTACGCCATGGGCATTCCTATTGGCGTTGCGTTCGCGTTTCTCGGCGGCGGCTGGCTGACGGAAACCTTCTCCTGGCGCGTCGCCTTCGTCGTCATCGGTCTGCCGGGCGTTCTTGTGGCGCTTGTCCTGAAATTCACCGTGCGTGAACCGGCGCGCGGCGAAACGGGCGGCGCGGCTGGCGCCGATGCGTTTCGCGATCTGAAGATCACGGCGCCGGCGGGGCCGGTAGAACGCGTTCTTCATGCGGTCTCGGCGATCTTTCCCGGCGGGCTGAGGGCCGGCTTCTTCAGCGAAACCGCGACCATCTGGCGGGCTGCAAAACATCTGATGTCGATTCCGACCTATCGCGCCGTCGTCTTCGGGACGACCGCGATATCCTTTACGGCCTATGCAAACTCCAACTGGATCGTCGATTTCTATACGCGCTCGCACAGTGATTTCAGTCTGCTGACGGTTCTGTTTTCGCTCGGTCTCATCTCCGGCACGGCCTATGCGCTCGGCACGTTTCTCGGCGGCTATCTTGTCGACGCCGCCGCGAAAAAGAACAAGCGGATGTATGGGTACGTGCCCGCCATCGCGCTTCTCGTGAATACGCCGCTGTTCTTTGTCGTCATCTGGCATCCCAATCCCGTCGTCTCGCTGATTTTCCAGATCCCCGTTCAGCTTGCGATCGGGTTCTATCTCGGGCCGGCTTTCGCGCTCGCGCAGACGCTGGCGCCGGTGTCGGTGCGCGCGCTGTCGACGGCGGTGTTCTTCTTCATTCTCAACATGATCGCGCTCGGCTTCGGCCCGACCACGGCGGGCTTTCTCTCCAGCCTGCTGACGGATGCGCTGGGCGGCGAACTGGCGCTCAGATGGTCGCTGACGTTTGTCTCCTTTGCGGGCCTTCTCGGCGCCTGGTATTTCTATCTCGTCGCCAAGCGGATCCCCGCAGACTGGGCGAAAGCCACCGGAGAGAGCGTCTCATGACCGCCAGGACCAAGGCGCCGGTCAAGAAACTGAAGACCGGCGCCAGGCTGACGGCGAAGACAAGGACGAAAACCAACACAAAGAAAGCGCCGGCGAAAAAGACCGCGAAAAAAGCCGACCCGAAAACCATCCCGACGGCTTCCAGCGTTGCGGGCTTTATCAAGGGCGTTGCGAACGAGGCTCGCCGCAAGGATGCGAAAATCCTTGTCGCCATGATGAAGAAAGTCACGGGCGAGAAGCCGACCATGTGGGGCCCCTCCATCATCGGCTTCGGCTCCTATCACTATAAATATGAAAGCGGGCGCGAGGGCGACATGCTTGCAGTCGGATTTTCGCCGCGCGCCGCCAATATGGCGATTTATGTGCTGGGCTCGCTTCCCGATAACGAACCGCTGCTCGAAAAGCTCGGCCCCTATAAACGCGGCAAGAGCTGTCTTTATGTCACGAGCCTCGACAAGGTCGATCTCACGGTGCTGGAGCGGATCGTGGCGAAATCGTACAAGGCGACCAAGGCGAAATGGGGCTAGGCTGGGTATCCGTTACCGGGGAAAACCATGGGCGATCTTCTTTCCAGCGAATTCGGTCCTTTCGGTCTCATTGTCATTCCTGGCGTGATTGTCGCGCTCCTCGCGCTCGCGCTGACGGCGAAAGGTCTGCGCGGGGCGGCTGGCGGCGCGGTTCTGGCGTTCCTGATGGCGCTTGTCATCGTTCTCGCGCTCGGCGCGGCGGGCGTTTTCGGCGCGAAGGAATACGCGCTCGCCGAAATGATCCCTCAATGCGAAGCGCAACAGCAGGCCGCCCATGAACGCGGCGAGGCGCTGCTGCTCGATTGCGAGTCGGAAGGGCTGATCGTCGCCTTCCCCGTCTTTAGCGCCGGCGTCGCGCTTGTGGTCGTCTTGTTTGGCGCCGCTTTCATCCGCATGACGCGAAAACGCTGAGGCCGGTTTCGCGCCTGAGGCGAAACCGGATCCAATTTCGGCCATGACTGCATTTGACGAGTGTCGCCCGTCACACGGCGCGCGGCGGCCTTGCGCCTAGAGTGTGACCATCGGCGTTCACGAAAGCGTGCGCCCCGCTTCGGCCTCAATTCGGTCATGTCAGGCGCGCTTTTTCGGAAAAAGATTACAAATCGGAGACATTGCTCCGAGGCGGATACAGGGGAGAGTGAGAGATGACCACGGCAATCAGAGGCGCAGGCGCGCGGTACGACATCAGGCCCTCGAGCACGAACAGCCTCTATGGCGGACCGCTGGGCAGTCTTGCCTGCATGTTCAAGGATTGCGCGCAAGGAGCCGGCGCAGGGTTCTTGTCGCTGACCGGCGCATCGTCCATCGCGAGCGGCCAGCCCATGACGGCGACCGGCGATCTCGGGCTTCTCGGCGCGGTGTTCCCGTCGCTGATGTCCAGCGGGCTTACCGGTCCGTTGCAGCTGATCGGCGGGGTGATCCTGTTCCTCGCAGCACGGCGCACGATTTCGCGCACTGCCGGCCTGATGGCCTTCATTGCGTTTCTTGCCGCCTACGCCAACGGGTTCACCCTCGCGGACATGCTGACGGCCGCTTCAAACGCGCTCGAGGGCGCCGCCGGTGCCCTCGATACGATTCCTGTTGCTGAAGCGGCCTAGGATTTAGGCTTTTTCGAAATGCAGGATGCCCCAGGCGAGGTAGCCATTGTCGGCGCCGTCAACCCAGTGTTTCAGCCCTGCCAGCATGCGGTCGATATAATCCGAGGAGATCTTGCCCTCGAGTTCGCCGCGGCGGTCGGCAAGTTCCTGACGGACTGTCGCATAATGGGTGCGCAGCTGATGGGTGAGATCTTCGACTGAAGCTTCCTTGAACCCGAGTTTTTTCAACTCGTCGCGGTAAAAACCGATGGAGCCGAGACTCGACAGATGGATGCGGTCATAGATCGGCTGCAGGACTGAGGGGTCCTTCAGATTGTCCGCCTGCATCGGGTCGGTGAAGATAATCTCGCCGCCTTTTTTCAGAACGCGCGAGGCTTCTTCGAGAACTTTCGTCCGGTCCGCCGCATGAAGAATCGCATCCTGCGACCAGATGATGTCGAACTCGTTATCGTCACAGGGAATGTCGTCGAAAGACCCGTCGATGACCGAGACCTTGTCGTCAAGGCCCTGTTCCTTGTTCATGGCGCGGTTGCGCTCGTTCTCAACCGTGGACAGGTTGAGGCAGGTGACATGGGCGCCGAACTCTTTCGCGAGCGTCCGCGCGCCGCCGCCATAGCCGGCGCCGATGTCGAGCACCTTCGCGCCGGGCTTCAGGTTCTTCAACCGCTTCGCCATGTAAAGGACGGTCTCGCGGCTGGCTTCCTTGATCGAGTTCGACCCGTCGTAAAGGCCGATATGGATGTCTTCGCCGCCCCAGATCGCGTGATAGAAATTGTCCGCGTCTTCACTGTCGTAATAGTCGCGGGCGGTGTCGGTGATTGCTTGTCCTGTCTGGCTCATTTTTCCTCAACATATGCCTTGTCTGCAATATGGACGAGAAAATCCGGATCGTGGTCGTCGAAACTTTCCTGGAAGTCGCCATAGGTGTTCACCTTCTGGAAGCCGACTTCTTTCATCAGGTTGCGCATATAGGCTCTGCGCAGCGGGAACATGTTGAGGTGATAAACCGACCCGTCGGGGAACGTGTACTGGAAACGCGCCAGCGAATTGTCGACATGCTCCGGCTCCGCCGTCACCTGATCGCCGCAGTAATAATATTTGTGCTTCGAATCGAAGCCGACATCGAGAATGGCGTCGTAATTGCGCTGGTCGAGAATGAGCACGCCGTCATGTTTCAGCGCGGCGTAAAATTCCGCGAGCGCGCGCCGCCGGTCGGCTTCCTTGAACAAATGCGTGAAGGAATTGCCGAGGCATATGATCGCGTCGAATTTCCCGTGAATGTCCTTGTTCAGCCAGCGCCAGTCGGCATGGGCCGTCTTCAGGACGAGACCGCGCTTGCGGGCGTTTTCGAACGCCTTGGTCAGCATTTCGGCCGATCCGTCGACGCTGGTGACGTCAAAGCCGGCTTTCAGCAACTGAACCGAATGAAACCCGGTGCCGCAGGCGACGTCGAGCACGGTGTGTTTGCCGCGCGCCTTCAGCATGTCGATGAAGAACTGCCCTTCGCTTTCCGCGCGGGCTTCCCAATCGATCAGGTCATCCCACTTGTCGACGAAACCGTGAACATATTCTTCCTGATAATGGTCGGTTTCGCGCATATCGATCGGGTTGTCGCCGAAATCCTGAGTCGCGCCGTTCTGTTTCTGTTTATCGACAGTAGTCGTAGTCTCTTGATTTGAGGCCATGAATTCCGCTCGTTTGATGCTAAACAAAACCTGTCCCCGCGGATTGCTGATGGCAATTCGGCACGGAACAGGCGACGATTTATGATTTCGACCGTACCCTAACGCGCTCGATGTGCGATTTGAACCGTAAAACCGGATTTTTTTGATATTTTTCTGAATTAATGCGTGTTTGACTGCATTTTAAAATTCCGTGCAAAGACCAATGAAAATGCGGGTTTGACTGTGTTGGGCAAGATTGGAACGGAACTGCACTGCAAGGGTTTGTATATTGCGACAAATCGCGCAACTTTCTTTGATGTACGCGAAATATGTGCGCACTCCGGAATCGCAACCCTAAAGCGAACGAGCAGGAAAAGTTAACTTTTCTTTTAGTCCGTAAGCGGAATAAAATGCATTCATCAGCGCCGCGCATGAGATGATCATGGATTTCACTGTAACGCAACAACAGGAAAGCGACTGGCCGGACGTCTGGCGTATCCTGGAGCCGGCGTTCCGGGCCGGGGAGTCCTATCCTCTACCGCGCGACGTGACGGAGGCGTCCGCGAAACGCTACTGGATCAAGCAGGACGGCTACAACGCGGTCGCGCGCGATGCGGGCGGGGCGCTGGTCGGCGTTTATTATCTAAGGCCCGATCAGGGCGGGCCGGGCGATCATATCTGCAACGCCGGCTATGTGGTGGCCGAAGCGGCGCGGGGGAAGGGGCTTGCCGCCGCGCTTTGCCGCCAATCCCAGGACCAGGCCCGGGCCATGGGCTTTCGCGGCATGAAGTTCAATCTCGTGGTCTCCACCAACGCTGCGGCGATCAAGGCCTGGAAGAAGGCCGGCATGGAGATCATCGGCACGGTTCCCGAGGCTTTCCGTCATCCGACGCGGGGAACGGTGGACGCGCACATCATGTTCAAAACGCTTTAGAACGGCGTCATGACCCAGCCTTACGATGTGGAGTTCGCTTCCGCGCAGTATCAGAAATGGCTCGTCGCCCTGAAAGAGAAAGCCATGCTGGCGACGCTCAATCAGGCGCAGGCAATGATGCGCGCCTTCATGGCGGAACTGCGCGACAGCGTTACCGATGAAGACGCGCTCGAGATCGCCAATGCGCTGCCGGCGCTGGCGCGCGGGATCATGCTCGAAGGCTGGCGGCTTGGCGGGCCGAAGCAGACCGTCGCCTCGCCGGAAGAGTTTCACCGCCGTCTGGTCGCCCGGCTCGGTGTCCACCAGCCGCCGCCGGACGACCTTGCGAGGGCGGCCTTTGCCGTCTGGCGCGAGGCTCTGCCGCCGGAAGCGGGCCGGACTGTGGCGGCGACGCTGCCCGCGGCCTTGAGGCCCCTCTGGACCGCTTAAGGCGCGGGATTTCTTGTGGAGTCGGCCCGCATCCCGCTATAGACCGGGCCTCATCCAAGGAAAGACCCCCGAATGGCCCGCGTCCTGATCACCTCGGCATTGCCCTATATCAATGGAATCAAGCATTTAGGGAACCTTGTGGGGTCCATGCTGCCGGCCGACGTCTATGCCCGGTTTAAGCGCCAGCAGGGGCAGGAGACGCTTTTCATCTGCGCCACCGACGAGCACGGCACCCCGGCGGAGCTTGCGGCCCGGGCCGCCGGCCAGGACGTCGCCGATTATTGCCGGGAACAGTACGAGATTCAGAAAAAGGCCGGCGACGCGTTCGGTCTCTCTTTCGATCATTTCGGCCGTTCCTCGAACCCGCCCAATCACAGGCTGACCCAGCATTTCGCCCATGTGCTCGAAGAAAAGGGCCTCATCGAAGAGCGCACCGACCGGCAGGTCTATTCCGTGGACGACGAACGCTTCCTTCCCGACCGCTATGTGGAGGGAACCTGCCCCCATTGCGGTTATGAAAAGGCGCGCGGCGACCAGTGCGATTCATGCGGGCGCCTTCTCGATCCCGTCGATCTCATCGATCCCTATTCGGCGATTTCCGGCTCCAAGAATGTGGAGATGCGCGAGACCAAACATCTCTATCTTTTGCAGGAGCAGATGCAGGATCGCATCGCCCAATGGGTCGCTTCGAAAAAAGACTGGCCCCAGCTGACGAAATCCATCGCGCAGAAATGGCTGAAGGAAGGCCTGCGCGACCGTTCCATCACGCGCGATCTGAAATGGGGAATCCCCGTCGCCTATGAGGGCGAACTGCGGCCCGGTTTCGAGAACAAGGTGTTTTACGTCTGGTTCGACGCGCCCATCGAATATATCGCCGCCACGGAGGAATGGTCCGAAAAGAGCGGCGAGGATTGGCAGCGCTGGTGGCGCACCGACAAAGGCGCCGACGACGTCAAATATGTCGAGTTCATGGGCAAGGACAATGTCGCCTTTCACACGGTGAGTTTTCCCGCGACTCTTCTCGGTTCGGAAGAGCCGTGGAAGACCGTGGACGCGCTGAAATCTCTCAACTGGCTCACCTGGTATGGCGGCAAGTTCTCGACCAGCCAGAACCGCGGCATTTTCATGGACCAGGCGCTGGAGCTCTTGCCCGCCGATTACTGGCGCTGGCATCTGATGGCGAACGCGCCGGAAAGCGACGACGCCTCCTTCACGCTCGAGCATTTTGCGTCGGTCGTGAACAAGGACCTCGCCGACGTGCTCGGCAATTTCGTCAACCGCATCACGAGATTCTGCAAGGCGCGGTTCGGCGAGGAAGTTCCGTCGGAAGGAAGTTACGGCGAAGCTGAAGCGGCGCTCGAAAAAGAACTCGACGCGAAGATTAAATCCTACACGCACAATCTTGAGGTCATGGAGTTCAGGAAGGCGTTCGTCGACCTGCGCGGCATCTGGGTCGCGGGCAATGAATATCTCCAGGTTGCGGCGCCCTGGACCGCGATCAAGGAAGATCGCGAGAAAGCCGCGGCGTCCGTGCGCTGCGCGCTCAATCTCATCGTGCTCTTCGCAGCGCTCTCGCGGCCCGTCATCCCGTTCACGGCGGACAAAATGTTTGCTATTTTCGGTCTCGACCCGGAAGAGGCTTCGCGCTGGCCGGCCTCGGCGGGCGAGGCGCTCTCCCGGTTCAAGGGCGGGGAAAGCTTCACGCCGCCTGACGTTCTCTTCGCCAAAATCGAGGAGGATCAGGTGGCGGCGTGGCGCGAACAGTTCGGGGCGGAATAGAGCAGGGGATGATGCGGACTGTCTTTCTTCTCGTTGCGGCGCTTTTTCTCGCCGCCTGTTCGCCCGATGCGGAGCGCACGGCCCCGCCGCCGGCGTCCGGCGATAATGTCGAAGTCGTCAACGGATTGATGGCGGCCTTCAACGATCATGACGCCGGCAAGATGCGCGATTTCTGGCATCCCGACGTCACCTGGATCGAACTTTCCGGCGAACAGGCCAGCGCCGTCACGCGCAGCGCAGAACAGCTCCATGACGAACTCGTCGCTTATTTCGAAGCCTATCCGTCCGTCTCCTCGAGCCTTGAGCATATTTCGGTGAACGGCCATTTCGTCACCGCGATTGAGCGCCCTGTCTGGGAAGAGGGCGGCGAGCGCAAGAGTCAGTCTTCCGTCGTTGTGTATGAAATCATTGACGGCAAGGTGAAACGCTTCTGGTATTATCCTCCGCAATAGGAGGCTTCCCCATGATGAAAGATCTTTTCTCGCTCGACGGGCGCACGGCGCTTGTGACCGGCGGTTCGCGCGGCATCGGCAAGATGATCGCGCGAGGGTTTCTGGAGCAGGGCGCGAAAGTCTACATCACCGCGCGGAAGGCGCCGGCCTGCGATCAGGCCGCCGAAGAGCTCTCGCAATATGGGTCTTGCGTGTCGCTGCCGCACGATCTGTCGACCGTCGCGGGCTGCGAGGCGCTCGCGACCGATCTCAAAACCCATGAGATGAAGCTCGACATTCTCGTCAACAATGCTGGCGCCGCCTGGGGCGCCGATTTCGACGACTTTCCCGAAAGCGGCTGGGACAAGACCATGGACCTTAATGTGAAGTCGCTGTTCTTCCTGACCCAGAAACTGCACGGCCTCATGAAAGCAGGCGCAAGCGAGGCTAGGCCCGGCAAGGTGATCAACATCGCCTCCATCGACGGCATCAAGATCAATCCCTGGGAGACCTACGCTTATCAGGCGTCGAAAGCGGCGGTCATTCACCTGACGCGGCGCATGGCCGCCCGGCTCATCAATGATCATATCTGTGTGGCCGGCATCGCGCCCGGCGCCTTCGCGTCCGAAATGAACAAGGCGGCGAAAGATCATGGCGATGCGGTCGCCAGCATGATTCCCGCCAAGCGCATCGGGAAGCCAAGCGACATGGCGGGCGCTGCGGTGTTTCTCGCCTCGCGCGCCGGCGATTACGTGGTGGGCGACACGCTCGCCGTCGACGGCGGCGTCGCCTATTCGCAAACTGGCCAGTCCTGGGGCTGACACGGCCCGCCCCGGTTTGAAGCGCCAAATGCTACGGCCGGCGCGGCAATAGAAAAAATTCATACTGTCCTAATTCCGGGTGGCCACGGCCTGCGGGGCGGCTTATTGTCCGCCGCGCGGGGAGATCAGCTACAGCCAGTTGCTTAGGAGCCGGACAGAATGCCCGCCGAAAACCAAGTTCCCCTCGATACGGGCTTCGGCCCCCAGGCCGCCGCCCGAGACGTGATGGAAGGGGTCGATCTCGCGGGCAAGACAGCCGTGGTCACCGGCGGCTATTCGGGCATCGGGCTTGAGGTCGTGAAGGCGTTGAGCGCGGCGGGCGCGGAGGTGATCGTGCCGGCGCGCAGCAAGGCGCGGGCTGATGAGGCGCTCGCTTCGCATGGGCTCGCCGCGGCGGTGATCGAGATGGATCTCGAAAACCTAACCAGCGTTTATGAATGCGCCGCCGAAATCGGCGACGCGCATAACGCGATCCACTTTCTCTTCAATAATGCCGGAATCATGGCCTGTCCCGAAGGCCGCGTCGGACCGGGCTGGGAGAAACAGTTCGCAGTCAACCATCTCGGCCATTTCGTCTTTGCACGCGAATTGATGCCTTATCTTCTCAATGCGGACGGCGCGCGGATGATCACCACTTCGTCCGTCGCCCACAAGCGCTCGAAGATTCTCTGGGACGACATTCATTTCGAGCAGGAGCCCTATGACAAATGGGTCGCCTACGGACAGTCGAAAACCGCGAATGCGCTTTTCGCGCTTGAAGTGAACAACCGGCGCGCAAAGGACGGCGTGAAGTCCTTTTCCGTTCATCCGGGGCCGATCCTGACGCCGATTATGCGCCACATCACCAATGAAGAGCTCGTGCTCATGGGGTGGATCAAAGACGACGGGGAAGTAACCGAAGAAGCGAAGGGATATATTAAAACGCCGGACCAGGGCGCGGCGTCGCTCCTTTGGGCGGCGACGAGCCCGTTGCTGGAGGATCGCGGCGGCGAATATTGCGAGGACTGCAATATCGCCGCGATGTCGACCCCGGAAGAGCCGCGCTGGCGCAATGTCGCGGAATGGGCGGTCGACAATGACGGCGCCAAACGGCTCTGGGAGCTGAGCGAGGCGATGATCCTGTCCGCGCGGGCCTGACGCGCTGCGCCCGCGCCTTGCTGGTTGCGTCCTGTGATGCGAAGACGGACAGGCTTTGCCTTTTGCGCTAAGGGAGGCGTAGATTGCAGGCTTGCGCCAGTTGAGGGGACGGTTTCAACGTGTTGAGAAGTTTTACAGCAATCCTGGCGGCGGTTTTCGCGACCTTCGCCGCCGCGTCAGCGCAGTCCGTGCCGGAGCGATCGCTCGGCGAGGGGCCTTATGAGCGGCTGGTGATCCGCGGCGCGACAGTGATCGACGGCGCCGGCGCGCCGCCTTTCGGACCGGCCGATATCGTCGTCGAGGGCGGGCGCATCACCGGGATCGTTCCCGTCGGCGCCCCGGGCCTTCCCATTCAGCAACGCAACCGGCCCGCGCCTGGAACGCGGGAGATCGACGCCGACGGCATGTATGTCATGCCGGGCTTCATCAACATGCACGGCCACATCCATAATGAAGAAACCGGCCAGGGCGTCCCGCCGGAGTATATTTTCAAGCTCTGGCTCGCCCATGGCGTCACCTCGGTGCGCGATCTCGGCAATGACGCGGGCGCGGCCTGGACGGCGGATGTGGCGCGCCGATCCGCGCGCAATGAAATCGATGCGCCCTCCATCTACCCCTATCCGGTGCTTCGCGGCTGGACCGCAGGTGACGTGGACACGCCCGACGAGGCCCGCGCGCGCATTCGCCAGCTGAAACGCGACGGCGCCGTGGGCGTCAAATTCTTCGGCGCGCCGGAGGAGATCTTGTGGGCCGGTCTCGAGGAAGCGAAAAAGCAGGATCTCAAAACCACCATGCACCATGCGCAGCTTGACGTCGCTCATGCCGATGTCATGGACACCTCCGCGCATGGTCTCGGCTCCATGGAGCACTGGTACGGATTGCCCGAAGCGCTGTTCGATGACCGCACGCTTCAGGATTATCCGCTCGACTATAATTACAACGACGAGCAGCACCGATTCGAAAACGCCGGCAGGCTGTGGAAGCAGGCGGCGGGGCCGGGCTCGGCGCGCTGGGAAGAAGTGATGTCGACGCTGCTCGAGCGCGAATTTGCGATCGTGCCTACGTTCTCGATCTATTCCGCGAGCCGCGACTGGATGCGCAAGCGCCGCGCCGAATGGCATGACGAATACACCATGGCCTCGCTCTGGAAATTCTATGCGCCCGACCGCAACGCGCATGGCTCTTACTGGTTCGACTGGGGCGCCGAACAGGAAGCCGCCTGGAAAGAAAACTATCGGCTGTGGATGCGGTTCATCAATGACTACAAAAACCGCGGCGGCCGGGTCGGAGTCGGCGAGGATGCGGGCTATATCTATTCGACCTATGGCTTCGGCTTCGTGGAGGAAATGGAAATGCTGCGCGAGGCGGGCTTCCATCCCCTCGAAGTCATTAACGCCGCGACACTGCAGGGGGCGAAAATTCTGGGCGTTGCGGGCGAGACCGGCTCCATCCAGGTGGGCAAGCGCGCGGACCTGGTTCTTGTCGAGGAAAACCCGCTCGCCAATCTCAAGACCCTTTACGCCAGCGGTCATGTGAAGCTCGACCCCGAGACCAATCGTCCCGTGCGGGTCGGCGGCGTTGACTATGTGGTCAAGAACGGCGTCGTCTATGACGGGGCGCGCCTGCGCGAGGCGGTCAAGACGATGGTGGCCGCCGAAAAGGAACGGCTTGGCGTCGCGCCCGGCCCCATGCCGATTGTGGATTTTGAACTGTCAGAAGACTGAGGATGAAATGAAAAAACACCTGCTCGCCGCCGCCGCGTCTCTCGCCTTTCTGAGCGCCGGGACCGGCGCTCATGCCGACGATCTCGCTGAGGCGGTGGCTAAGGATTACGATTACGTCTTCAATCTTTACAAACACTTCCACCAAAATCCTGAGCTTTCTTTCAAGGAGAGCGAAAGCGCCGCGCGCATGACGTCGGAGCTGGAAGGCCTCGGCTTTACGGTGACCACCGGCGTCGGCGACGCCTGGAGCAAAAAGAAAGCCAAGGAAGAGGCCGGCGAAGTGCGCGAAGGCGTCGGCGGCTATGGGCTGGTCGCGGTCATGGAGAACGGCGAGGGGCCGACCGTGATGCTGCGCGCCGACATGGACGGGCTGCCGCTTGAGGAGAAAACCGGCCTGCCTTTTGCGTCGAAAGTCGTCTCCACCGACTTTCACGGCCAGGAAGCGCCGGTCATGCACGCCTGCGCCCATGACAGCCATATGGCGATCATGATCGGCACGGCGCGCCGGCTCGTCGAGATGAAAGACCAATGGTCGGGCACGCTCGTCATTATCGGTCAGCCTGCGGAGGAAATCGGCTACGGCGCCATGGCGATGATCGAGGACGGCCTCTACACGAAGTTTCCGAAACCCGACTACGTGCTGGCGACGCACACCTCCGGCTGGGACGCCGCGGGCGACATCACCTACACGCCGGGCTGGGCGCTCGCCAATGTGGACAGCGTCGACATCTTCATCAAAGGCGTCGGCGCCCATGGCTCCGCGCCTCATATGGGCAAGGACCCGATCGTCATCGGCGCGCAGATCGTCAACGCCTTGCAGACGATTGTCTCGCGCGAGATCGACCCTCAGGCGGCGGGCGTCGTCACGGTCGGCGCGTTCCAGGCCGGCTACAAGCACAACATCATTCCCGATGCGGCGCATTTGCAGCTGACGGTGCGGTCCTATGAAGACGGCGTGCGTGAGACTCTCCTGAACAGCATCGAGCGCATCGCTATCGCGCAGGCGAAATCCGCCGGCCTGCCCGACGACATGATGCCGGAAGTCAGGTTCGCCAGCGACTACACGCCCTCGACTTATAATGACGAGGCCATGACCAACCGGGTGATGAGCGCGATTTCAGAGGCCATGGGCGAGGAGCGCGTCTATGAGCGTCCAGCGAGCATGGGCGGCGAGGACTTTTCTCAGTTCGGCCGCACGCCGGAAGACATTCCGACCGTCATCTTCTGGACCGGCGCGCAGGATCGCAAGGCTATGAAAGCGGCCGCTGAAGGCAAAGCCCCGCCGCCGCCCGCGAACCACTCGCCGTTCTTTGCGCCGCAGGCCGAGCCCGCGCTCAAGGCCGGCGTTCAGGCGATGACTGTCGGCGCGCTGGAGCTCTTCGGCGAGCAATAACCGCGCAAGAGCCGCTCTTTAAAATGGAAGCGGCGGCGGGGGCCACCTCCCGCCGCCGCGCCAACCTCATCACTCGGGCAAGTCGGTTGATGAGGTGATGCGCAAAGTCGCTTCGCCGCCCGCCGCAGCGGGGAGGCCGTCGCGGCTCACCGGCTGTCCGCCGCCGACCCAGATTTTCACCTTGCCCTTGGGCACGCGCCGGTCGCCGTCTTCATCGACGACGGAAAGCGCGCGGTCTTTCAGGGTGAAGGAGACGGTTTGGGTCTCGCCTTGTTTGAGGTGAACGCGCTTGAAGCCTTGCAGCGCGCGGATCGGCGCCGGCGAGACGCCCTGATGCGAGACATAGAGCTGCACGACTTCGTCGCTGTCCATGCCGCCGGTGTTTGTCACGTCGACTGAAACCGTGACCTCGCCGGTTCCCTCGATCTTTTTCGCGGAGAGTTTCGGCTTGCCGTAATCGAAGCTTGTGTAGCTGAGGCCATAGCCGAAAGGATAAAGCACCTCGCCGTTGAAATAGCGGTAGGTGCGCCCTTCCATGGAGTAATCGCTGAAACCGGGAAGTTCGTCTACGGAGCGATAGAAGGTGACGGGAAGACGCCCGGCGGGGCTGAAATCCCCGGCGATTAAATTCGCGACCGCGTCGCCGCCCTGACCGCCCGGATACCAGGCTTCGATGATGGCGGGGATGTTTTCATCGGCCCAGTTTACCGCGACCGCTGAGCCGTTCATCAAGACGAAGATCACCGGCTTGCCGGTTGCGTGCAGCGCTTTCAGGAGATCCTGTTGCGGCTTGGGCAGGCCGATTGACGTGCGGTCGCCGCCCGCGAAGCCTTCCGTCTCGATGCTCATCTCCTCGCCCTCGACGCGGGCGGTGAGGCCGCCTGCGAAGATCACGAGATCGGCGCCGTTCGCCGCAGCGACCGCGGCGTCGGTGGCGTCGCTCGGCAGGCTCCAGACGAGTTCCTGATCGCCGCGCAGGCCTCGCTGGAAACCCTCGACGCGGATCGGGTAGATCTCGCCCGCTTCGAGGGTGATCGCGCCTGACGCGATGGAGGGCGCGTCGCCGACGCCCCATTCGTCGACCACGGTTTCGTCGCCGACAAAGACGCGATAGCCGTTCTGGCTGGCGAAGCGGAAGCGGTATTCACCGCTCTCGGGCGCCTTTAGATAGCCCGTCCAGCGGATGGAGGTGTTGCGCTCAGGCACAAACCATTCGAACGCCGCATTGGGATCGACACCGCTGGAGGTGGCCCGGCCTTCGAGATTTTCATTGCCGAAATGCTCGGCCTTGAGGCCTTTCTCGGCGCAAGTCGCTTCAAGGCAAAGAACCTCGTCCGGCACCGGCGTTTCCGCCGGGCCGATCAGCCCCGTGCCCTGCACATAGTCGATCTCGGAATCCGCGAATCGCTTGCGCACGCCGTCGAGAATGGTGACGGGGTGCGAGGGCGTGCCGTAATAATTGCCGATCAGCGCGTCGAGACTGTCGGCGTTCGGGCCGATCACGGCGATCTTTCCGGGCGCCTCTTTCAGCGGCAAGAGCCCGTCATTCTTCAAGAGGACCATGGCCTTTTCTGCGACCGTCACGGACTGCGCGCGATGCGCTTCGGTGTCGTTGTCTTCCGCCGTGACGTTTGCATAAGGCTCGTCGTCGTAATCGGGCTCCTCGAAAAGCCCCAGGCGGATGCGCGCCGCGAAAAGACGCTCGAGCGAGCGGTCCAGCACCGACTGCTCGAGCATGCCTTTTTCGACGGCGGCGACGATGTGTTCGGCTTCGGTGCTCCACTCATTGCGGTAGTCGCCGCAGATGAGGTCCATGCCAGAGCTGAAAGACAGCGCAACGGCTTCCTCGCCCGTGTCCACATAGTTGAGGCTGTCCTCGCGATAGACATTGGCCGCGGCGCCGCAATCGGCGAGCACATAGCCGTCAAAGCCCCACTGATCGCGCAGGATCGTCTGCATCAGCTCTTCGCTGGCGCAGGCCGGCACGCCGTCCACGGCGTTGTAGGCGCACATGATGGCGTCGACGCCGCCCTCGACGACCGCCGCGCGGAAGGCCGGCAGGTAAGTGTCTTCAAGATCGTAGGCGGACGGATAAACGTCTTCGCGGTGTCGGTTCGATTCCGGGCCGGAATGCACCGCGTAATGTTTCGCCGTGGTGTTGACCCAGGGGTTTTCCGGGTCGTCGCCTTCAAGGCTCTGGATGAACGCGATGGCGATTTCGCCGGTCAGGTAAGGATCTTCGCCATAGGTTTCCTGACCGCGCCCCCAGCGCGGATCGCGGAAGATGTTGATGTTGGGCGACCAGACGGTGAGGCCGTGATAGCGCTTGAAGTCGCTGCCGTCGGCGAGCGCCTGCAGGCGCTTGGCGCGAAACTCGACACGGATGATCTCGCCCATCTCGGTAATCGTGTCGCGGTCCCAGGTCGCGGCGAGGCCGATCGC
>JAUIMC010000011.1 GCA_030433215.1 Alphaproteobacteria bacterium | reverse complement strand
ATGACCCAGGAAGAATGGGATCTTACGCAAGAACGCGCCGAAGAGACGGCCCGGCAACTGGACAGGAACCGCCGCGCCCAGAGCGGATGCTCCGTGCCGAATTGCTAAGACTGGTTCAGCCTGTTTCCTATTCGGCGGGCCTGGATCGGTTTTGAGTATTAAGTCTGCTCTGTGTGCAATCCCGGCGAAGCCGTGTTTTCTCTGCGTCTAAGTCGCTAGCGCTTAAAACAGGCGTCAGGCGAAATACCCAACCGTGGCGCCGATCAGGAGATAAACCCGGCCAAGGGGCGAGGAGAGATATTCTTCAAGCTCTTCGTCGGCGGTGTCCGATGTGGTCGCGTCTTCGAGCAATTGCTCGAACCCTTGCAGAAATTCGTGAACGCCGGATTCAAAGCGCCGGTCGCGCCCTGACTCGGTTCGGATGCGCCGTTTTACGTCCGCTTCGTTGAGGCGCAAAAGCCGGTTGGCGAAGACATTGCGGTCGCCGCACTCGAACCGTTCCTGTAGCGCCGGCGGCGGATCGCCGTAAAGCCGGGTTTCAAGCTCATGCGTGAAATCCTGCAATTGCGCGATGATGCGGATGGCGTTTTCCGCCTGCTTGCGCGCATCGGCGTCGGGATCTTTGGCGGCTTTGCCGAGATCGAGCGGCGCGGCTTCTTCGGCGGCGTCGAGAATTTCACGCCAGGAGACATTGCCCTTGTTGCGCTTGGCGTCCGGGCTCTTGTCGTCCTTGCCCAGCGTCAGCGGTTGTTCTTTCGGCGCCGCCGGTTTGCTCGGGCGGCGTTCGGCGATATCGCGGGCGAGCTCGTCGAGGCGGGCCGCGCCGTTGGGCTTTTTCGGCGGCGCTGCGATGGACGTTTCAATCGGCTTGCCGGCGGCTTTCTCGGGCGCCGGCTTGGCCTGCGCGGGGGCGTCGCCAGACGCCGGTTTGTTCGCGGTGAGCGGCGGCGTCTTGCGGCGGGATGCGGGGGCGAGGTCGAGCGTTTCTTCGGCCTGCTGGTCCGCTTTACGGGCGTCTTCCTCCGCTGTCATCTTGCGCGCGGCGTCTTCGGCCTTCTTTTTCTCCGCAGCCTGACGGTCGGCGCGGGCCTGCATTTCGTTCTGCGCCTCGGCGAGACGGGCGGCGGCTTCCTGTTCGCGCAATTGCGCTTCGGCGAGCCGCGACAGGCGGTCGGTCTGGGACGCAATAGCTTCGGCGAGCCGGTCCGCGCGCTTTCTCTGTTCGTCGATCAGGGATTCAAGGCGCGCATTTTCCTTTTCGAGCGCGGCGCGCGCTTCGGCGAGCGCCTGGTTGCGTTCTTCAATGCGCGCGGCTTCGGTCTCTGAGAATTTCATGGCGTCTTCGGAGCTTTTGCGGGCCCGTTCGCTGGCGGCGGCGACATCGGTGGAGGCCTTTTCCGCCGCTTCGCCGGTGCGGCGCGCGGCGTCGGTAACATCCTCGGCGGCCTTGGTGGCTTTGATGGCGCCGTCGGACGCTGCGGTCAGCGCACTGGAAGTGGATTTCGTAATATCTTCAAGCGCCTTTGCGGCGGCGTCCTGAACTTTTGCGGACTCTTCGGTGGTTGCGTCGATGGCGGATTTCGCAGTGCGCGTCGCGTGCTCGCGCGCCGTCTCCAACGCTTCTTCGGCGGCTTTCTTGGCTTCTTCCGAGGCGGCGCGGGCGGCGGAGCCGATATTGGCCGCGTTGCGCGCGGCGGACTCCGCGGCGGCGTCGGCGGCGGCTTTGGCGCGCGCGGTCGCCGCATTGGTCTCTTCGGTGGATGCGTCGATCGCCTGGGCCGAGGCGCGCATGGATTCATCGACATCGCGCAGGGCGTCGCGCAGGGACTCGAAGGAATTAAAGGCGCGTTCCGCGGCGCTTTCCAGCCGGTGCAGTCTTTCGTCGAAATCCTTTTCCGCCTGCACCGTCGTCGTTTCGGCGGATTCAAGAGAGGCGATGGTGGTCTTGGCTTTTTCCGCAATCGCTGCGGCGAAACTGTCCGCATGGGCATTGAGTGTTTCGGTCAGCTCCATCAGGCGCGAGCGTTCGTCGGCGACGCGCCCGACGGCGCCGGTGGCCCGCGCTTCAATGGCTTCGCCGGCGATCTCGATTGCTTCCACATGCTGGCGGATCATTGCTTCCACGGAAGCAAGCCGGGTGAGAGCGGAATCGAGTCCTTCATTGAGCGCCGTCATGTGGCCTTGCACGACGGCGCCGACGCTGTCCGCGTTTTCTGCGGCCGCAAGGTCGGGCGTGACGATGCGCTGCGCCGCGGCGGCGATCGATTCCGCCGCGCGGATCATTTCGATCAGCCGCGAGACCGCGTAACCGATAAACAGGACAAGCGCCGGAATGATGAACGCGAAAAGCAGCGTTTCGATTTCAAACGCGCCCAGCGGATTCCAGGGCCGGTCGACGCCGGTCAGCGCGTTCAGCTGGCGATGCGCGAACCAGTTGCCGAGCGGCAGGCCGACAATCATGGAAAAGAAAACGAAGACCGAGGTGAGGCGCGCCATCTGCCAGACCTGGCGGCTCATGGAGTTCCAGCGCCGTTCGCTGCCGGAAACGTAGGAGACCGCGCCGGCGCCGTAATCGGCCGCGGCGCGCGCGCCGGATTCGATGATGCCCCGGAAACGCAGGCGCGAATTGTCTTGCGTCTCGCCGTCCTTGGACTGACGGGCGTTCCGCTCTTCGTTTTCGTCCGCGTTATCGCTCACCTGGCCGGCCTCATTGGAATCGCCGAAATCTCTTTTTATGGGGCGATGATCCGCCCGAACGCTCCCGCATAGCGGAATTTGTAAAGCCCGCCAATCGCTTGAGCGAGAAACTGGACCGCCCCCAGCCTTGCCTTTTCGCAATATTTGCGCATCCCGCCCCGATTAGGGAAGGGCTATAATTTCCAGCATAGCAGAATCCCCATAGAAGCGCGCTCCAACGCCATTCCGGACGGTTTTCCCCAAGCAGCGGCCCGATGACCGACGCGCAAAAGACAAAGCTCCAGCGGTTTATCGACAGCAACGCCTTTCAGGGCGTGGTGCTGGGGCTGATCATCATCAATGCGGTGATCCTCGGGGCCGACACGATCCCGGAGGTGCGCGAGGGGGCCGGCCCCTGGCTGATGGCCGTCGACCGGGTCATCATCTACGCCTTCGTCATCGAGATCGGCCTGCGGATCATCGCCTGGCGGGCGGCCTATTTCAAAAACGGCTGGAATATATTCGACCTATTGATCGTGCTGGTCTCGGTGGCGGCCGCGACATCCGGGCTGGCGGCCCTGCGCGCCTTCCGGGTCCTGCGGGTTCTAAGGGTGATCACCGTCATTCCACGGATGCGGGTGGTGGTCTCGGCGCTCCTCGATTCGATCCCCGGCATCGCCTCGGTGGGGGTGGTGCTGGCCCTCATCGTCTATGTTTTCGCGGTGATCGCCGCCAATCTCTACGGGCCGAAACATCCGGAGCTTTTCGGCGACGTCTTCGAGGCGATGTACACCCTGTTCCAGGTGATGACGCTCGAAGGCTGGCCCGACATCGCCTCCCAGGTGGCGAAGACCCACAGCCGCTCCTGGATATTCTTCCTCACCTTCGTCCTCATCGCGACCTTTACCATGCTCAATCTTTTCGTCGCCATCGTGGTCAGGGTCGTTGAAGAGGACTCAGAGCCGGTGGTTGATGAGGTGATGGAAGGACAGGCCGCGATCCGGAAGGAAATCAGGGCGTTACGCGACGACATTGAAGAATTGTCGAAGCGCCTGCCGCCGGCGTCTTGAGGGTTTCTTCCCGCTTCCCGGCGGGCGCAAAAAATGCGACTTTCCGCCTTCCATGAGCAAGACAAAAACCTTCGGCCTTTCCAAGGGCGACCGCCTGACCTGGCGCTATGAAGTGCTCGAGCCGATCGGCGCGGGCTCGGAAGGCGAGGTCTACAAGATCCGTGAAAAGGCGACGGGGCTGACCCGCGCCGCGAAGCTCTATTACCGCTCCAAGGAAGAGAACGCGAAACGCTTCCAGCGCTATGCGCGCAAGCTCGACGCGCTGAAGGACTGCGACATCGTCGTCAAATATCTCCACGCCGAGGAAGTGTGGATCGACGACCGCTTCATCTATTGCCTGATCAGCGAATATTTCGGCGGCGCCATCCTCGACGACATGCTGAAGCGCTATCGCGGCGGGCGCATGCCGGCTTTCGAGGCGCTGAATCTCACCTATGCGCTGGTGACGGGGCTTGAGGAAATTCACGCCCGCAAGGAATTTCACGGCGATCTCCACAAGGGCAACATCTTCGTGGAGCGCACCGGCGTCTTCTTTCGGGTGCGCACCATCGATTTTCACGACTGGGGCCGCACGGCGGCGGTGGAGCGCCGCGCGGACATTCTGTGCGTCACGCGGCTTCTCTACGACCTCGTAGGCGGGCGCGAACATTACAAGAAACAGCCGCCGGCCATCCGCGAGATCTGCATGGGCAACCGCTCGGACCTGATTTTGAAGAAATTCCCGACCATCTTCCATCTGCGCGCACATATGGAGACGTTCGAGTGGTGAGCGCTTAGCCTGCGAATTTTGCGCGTCTGCGGGCGAGCGCCGTCTGCTTCAACAGCAATTTGACGAGGGGCCGCGAGGTCAGCCTTGCGGCGAGGATGCCGAAGGTCACGGCGACGGCGCCGACGGTGAGCACCGCGTCCTGGGCGACGATGGACGGGGCGTCGAACAGCGAAATCAGGAACAGGGCCGAGGCGACGCCCGGCGCGCCGCCGAACCAGGCGAGGAACATCTGGCTTTCCGGCGGCAGGCTGGTTTTGCGCAGCGCAGCGAGGCGCGGACCGGCGCGCATGATGGTGACGGCCGCGGCGGCGAAGAGGACGATCAGCAGATCCGCTTGCAGGATGCGCGGCGCGAGGACAAGGCCGAAGCCGAAATAGGCGAGCGGCGCCACGACGCGTTCAGCCATGCGGCGCAGGCGCACGCGTGTCATGGTCAGCGCCTCGGTCTGTTCGCCCCATAACAGCCCGGCCGAGGCGGCGGCGATCACCGGATGCGCGCCGATAAAGGGCGAGATCACGAACACGACGAAGCCGGCGGCGACGGCGAGACCGGCGGCGTGTTTCTTCAGGCGCGGAAGGGCGCCGCAATAGGCTGCGGCGAGCCCCAGGCCGCCGCCCAGCGCAAAGGCGATCAGAAAGCCGCGCGAGGCGTCGAAAAGCGGCGTCGCCAGCGGCATGTCCTGGGGCGCGGCGGTGGCGACCGCTTCAAGCAGCACGGCGACCGGAATGCCGAGCGCGAGGATCGCGGCGCTTTCAAGCCGGACGGCGGCTTTCAGCGTGGCGGGCGCCGGGGCGCCGGTGACAACGCGCCGGTCGAAGGCCGCGCCGTTGAGGGTCAGGGCGCCGGCGAGCAGGAACGCCGCGCTTAAAGAGAGCTGCGGCACGAGAATGAAGGCGGCGAGCCCGCAAACGATGAGGAAGATCGGCGCCCCGCCAAGGGTCAGGCGGAAAGAGGCGGGGCAGACGGTCGCGAGCCGGGTGATTCGAAATTGCGCCGCCGCCGCGAAGGCGATCACGGCGAGCAGGGCGTCGGCGCCGGCGGCGGTCCACTCCGAAGGCGCGAATGGCGCGCCGGAAATTCGCCAGACAAGCGAAATGCCGGCGCCAAGCGCCAGCATCATGGCCGGCGCGCGCGCCGCGGCGTCCACGGCTTTGAGGCTCATCACCTTGCCGCGTCCCAGAATCAGAAACAGTGCGGCCAGGAAGGCCGCTGCGATAGCGAAAGCCATTGGGAGTTTTTTGACCGTCGTTGCCGTTCGGCGCTATTACCGCGCGCCGAATCATTAACCGGGACTCTGGATTGATCCGTGCGCAATTGCAAATTGAATTTTCGATAGAAATAGGCCGCATGCGGCGTAATTCAAAGGCTTGCGCATGCTGCGGCCGCTCCATTCTAGCACGGGAATTTTTTTGGTGGATAGTTATCCACGGCTTTTTTTTCGGCCCTATGATCTGCGGCGAACCTTGTTGCGTAAGAGGCTGTTATGGACGCTTCGCCGGACTCCGGAAAAACAACCAAAAGCCGCGGCAGACTAAAGCGCGCCATCGCGCGCATCGCGCCGGGCCTTGCCCATGCGCTGGGCGGGCCTCTGGCGGGCGCGGCTGTCGGGCAATTGTCGCGCGCGATTTTCGGCGATGAAACAGCGAGCGAAGATGCGCTTGCCGACGCGCTGGAGCGCGCGGGACCGGACGACTTTCTTGCGCTGAAAAAAGCCGAACAGGATTTTCAACTCGCGCTTCGCCAGGCGCAGGTGGAAGAGCTGCGCATCGACGCCGGCGACCGGGCCAATGCGCGCGCGCGTCAGGTGAAAATGGACGACTGGACGCCCTCGGTGCTGGGCGCGTTGATCATCCTCGGCTTCTTCATCGTGCTCGGCGTCATGGTGGCGAAGAAACTGCCTGTCGGGGCCGAGACGGAGTTTTCGATCATGCTGGGCGCGCTCGCCACGATGACCGCGGCGGTGGTCAATTATTTTTTCGGCTCTTCCGTCGGCTCGCGGGAAAAGACGCGGCTCATCGCCTGGCCGCTTCCCGAAGGCGAGAAAAAGAAAGCCGGGGAGTAAGACTGGCTGGATCGCACGGACCGGTCCGGCGCCCGCAAGACAAAAAGCAGCAGGCGGCGGAGATGACAAACCCCGCGCCAGCCGCCAAAAGGACTGGATGAGCGTAAAGGGCTTTGACATTGCGATTGCCGGCGGCGGGGTCATCGGCCTGGCGCTCGCCCGCGCGCTCGCCGGCGAAGGCGCGCGCATCGCCGTCATCGACGCGGCGGAGGCGGGCGAGGGCGCCATTCCGCCCGCAAGCCATGCGGCGGCGGGGATGCTGGCGCCGTCATTCGAATATGGCGAGCTTCCCGAAGCCTTGAGCAAGGCGCTTTATCATTTCGGCGCGCGGGGCCTCTCGCTCTGGGGCGAATACGCCGCCGCGCTGGAAGAAGAGACCGGTCTTTCTATCGATTATCGCCCGCACGGCATGCTTGCGATTGCTTACGGCGAAAACGACAAGACGCCGCTGGAAGAACAGGCGGCTATGGTGTCCGCCCTTGGCGGCGCCGCGGAGATGATTTCCGGCGATGCGGCGCGCGCGATGGAGCCGGCGCTGTCGGACGCCGTCATCGCGGCGCTGCATGCGCCAAAAGATGCGCAGGTCGATCCGCGCCGCCTGATGAAAGCGCTGAAGGCCTCGCTCGCGCAAAAGGGCGCGCCGATTTTCGCCATGCGACTGGCGCGCATTGAGAAGGACGGCGAAGGCCATCGCCTGGTGAGTGCAGGCGGCGACCATGTGGAGGCGGACAGGGTTGTCCTCGCCGCCGGCGCCGTCAGCGGCCTTGCGCCTCAGGGGCTCGTCTATCCGGTCAAGGGCGAAGCGATGGCCGTCGCACTCGAAGACGGTCTTTTGACCCGCGTCGTGCGCGCGCCCGGGGCCTATCTTTGTCCCAAGGCAGGCGGCCGGCTCGTCATCGGCGCCACCGAAGAGATCGGACGCGAGGACCTGAAGGTGGAGCCGGCCGCGGTGGCGGGTCTTCAGGCGAACGCCGCGAAGGCGGTCCCGCCGCTCGGCCGCGCGGCCGAGCTCGAGCGCTGGGCGGGGCTTCGGCCGGGCACGCCCGACGGCGCGCCGATCCTGGGGCTGGACGGCGAAGGCCGCTATCTGGCCCTCGGCCATTACCGCAACGGCATTCTCCACGCGCCGGCGGCGGCGGAAGCCATGGCGGCGCTTGTTCTGGGGCGCGAAACGCCTGTCGATATCGCGCCTTTCGGGCTGGGGCGCTTTTGAGCCGGCGCAACATGGTTAGCGCTTTATTGACATTTGACCGCCAGATTTAGGCTTTGTTGCGCCGGATCAGGGGCTCATCATGACGACGGAAATCGCCGCAGCCGGGACGGCCGGAACTGCGCTCGTGACCGGCGCGGTAAAACGCGCCAGCGCGTCCACAGGCGCGGGCTTCGATTTTCTGATGAAGATGGCGGCGCGCGAAAGCGGCTTCGATCCGAATGCGCAGGCCAAGACGTCGAGCGCGGCCGGCCTTTTCCAGTTTATCGAACAGACCTGGCTTTCGACGGTGAAGAAATACGGCGCCGAACACGGGCTCGGCGCGGCGGCGAACGCGATCAAGCAGAATGCGAATGGCCGCTATGACGTAGCGGACCCAGCCGCCCGCGAAAAAATTCTCAACCTGCGCTTCAATGCCGATGCGGCGTCAGCCATGGCGGGCGAACTCGCGAATGAAAACAAAACCATGCTCGAAACGAGACTGGGACGCGCCGCGTCCAGCGCCGATCTTTATACGGCGCATTTCCTTGGCCCCTCGGGCGCGGTGAAGCTTTTATCCGCGGCGTCGAATGTAAAAGCCGCGGATCTCTTGCCCCAGGCCGCGGCGGCGAACAGGCCGGTGTTTTATGACGGCGCGCGCGCCAAAAGCGTTGGCGAGGTCGTCGCCTCCATTGCGCAATCCATGGGCGGCAAAGCAGCGGCGCCGGAGGCGGTTAGCGGCTCCCCGGCAGGGCAACGCGTATCGCCGGTGAAGAATTACATGCATCAGATTGTCGATGCGTTTGCATCGCCTGTGAAAAAGCCGGTCTCCACCGCCATGAGCGCCACGGCGCTTGCGGTTCTCGACGCGCTCGATGCGACGGAGCTCGGTAAAGATCGCGATGACAGGGAAGACGACAGTCTGACGGCGTAAGCCGTCTAGCAGCGCGGCGCCGTCACGCCTTCAGGCAGTTTCGTATCGGCGGAGATACAGGCTTTCGCCAGCTGTTCCGTCGTCAGATTGACCGCCGCGGAAAAGTCCGCGCCATAAAGCTTTGCGCCGTCGAAGGTTGCGGCTTTGAGATTGGCGCCGGCGAACAGCGTCTTGCCGAGATTGGCCGCCCCGAACCGCACGCCCGTCAGGTCCGCGCCTTCAAAATGCGCGCCCGCCATCTCGGCGCCGACGAAAGAGGCGCCTGCGCCGTAAGCGGCGCGAAAATCCGCGTCGGCAAGCTTTGCACCGGCGAAGCTTGCAAAGGAAAGATCGGCGTCGACGAATTGCGAGCCGGTGAAATCGGCGCCTCTTGCTTTGGTCTCGCGCATTTCAGCGCCGGAAAAATCCGAGCTCCGGAACATCGCCGCATTGAGATTGGACTTGGCCATCCGCGCGCCGTTGAAGTTCACCATTTCGCCGGTTGCGCCTTCAAGGCTGGCGCCGTCCAAGAGCGCCTGATTGAATTGCGCATTCGATATATAGGAGCTGGCGAAGTTGGTTTTCGGCAGGTCCATATTGGAGAAGACCGACCCGTTGAAATCCTGGACCGCATGTTTGAGGTCGGCCTCTTTTTCCAGCTTGCCGACAGCGAGCACCGGGAGCTTCACGCCGGCGCCGTCGAGCACCTTTTCAAGCTCGGGCCCGATCTGATCGACCTGGGTCAGCGGTTTGGCGAACTCCTTGCCGATTTCGGCGACTTCGACCACGGGGTTTTTTTTCTGGTAGTTTTTGGAGCCAGGCGTAACCGTCGCCACCACCGAAAGGACGGCGATCATCAGGACAATAATGAGCGCGATCAACTTCATCGCGGCGGACTCCCCGGATTCTGGTATTGCGCCAAAATAGGCCCGGGCGGGTCAACGTTCGATTAAGGATGAAATTCGAATTTGCGCGTTGGCGCTAAAGTCTTAACGCAAGGTTACGAGCATCCGGTGGAAGCGCCGCAACTGTCGCATCTGAGGCAGGCGCCGTTCCGGACCAGCGTGAACTGGCCGCATTCGGGACAGGCGTCGCCTTCATAGCCCTTGATGCGCGCTTCGGTGCGCGCGCCGCCGGGCGTCGCCAGGACGCCGCGCGGCGCCTTCTGGTTGACCGCGTCGGCGAGTTTGGCGACCTGCGCCTCGATTTCAGGCGCGCTTTCGGCGCGGATCTGTTCCTCGGGTTCTTCGATTTCCACTTCGATGTCTTCTTCGTCCTCGTCTTGCTCCCGGGGCTGAGGCCTGCCGGCTTCATTGGCCGAATGGCGCAAGCGATCGAAATCGCCGCCTCTGAGGATGACGAGATTGTCGGTGACGGTGGAGCGTGAGAAGCCTTTCGAGATCAGCCTCGTCGCATCGGCCTGGGTCTTTTCCTCGTCGACGCCGCGGCCGATGGAATCGATGGCGGTCTCTTCCGGATGGACATGCGCAAGGTCGGCGCGGCCGAGATAGGAGATCGCAAGCTCGCGGAAAATATAGTCGAGGATCGACGTTGCATTCTTGATCTGATCGTTGCCCTGCACGGGCCCTGCCGGTTCGAAGCGCGTGAAGACGTATGCGTCGACAAATTCCTCGAGCGGCACGCCATATTGCAGGCCGAGCGACACGGCGATGGCGAAATTGTTCATCAAGGAGCGGAAGGCCGCGCCTTCCTTGTGCATGTCGATGAAGACTTCGCCGAGCTCGCCGTCGTCGAATTCGCCGGTGTGAAGATAGACCTTGTGGCCACCGACAATGGCTTTTTGAATATAGCCCTTGCGCCGGTCGGGCAGGCGCCGGCGCCCGGGCGTTCTTTCGATGATGCGCTCGACAATGCGTTCGGCGACGATTTTCGATTTTTCCGCCGCCGGCGCCTCGGCGATTTCCGCTTCGATGTCGTCTTCTTCTTCCGCGCTTTGCGGCGCCAGAAGGGCGGCGGCAAGCGGCTGCGACAGTTTTGAGCCGTCGCGATAAAGCGCGATGGATTTAAGGCCCAGCCGCCAGGCGAGCATGTAGGACTTGGCGCAGTCACCGATGCTTGCGTAATTGGGCAGGTTCACGGTCTTCGAGATCGCGCCGGAGATGAAGGGCTGCGCCGCCGCCATCATTTTCAGATGCGCCTCGACGGGCAGGGCGCGCGTCCCGATGCGCCCGCAAGGCGTCGCGCAATCAAAGACCGGATAGTGTTCCTGTTTCAGATGCGGCGCGCCCTCGACGGTCATGGCTCCGCAACAGAAAAGATTGGCCTGATGGATTTCCTCGTCGGTAAAGCCGAGGAACCGCAGGACCTCATAGCCGGTGAGCGCCAGTTCGCTTTCGCGCATGCCGAGCACATGCACGCAGAAATCCTCGCCCAGCGCCTGCGGCGTAAAGGCGTAGGTGAGATCGAAAGCGGTTTTCAGCCGGTCTTCGAGCGCCTTGATATGACGGTCCTCGAAGCCTTCGCCGCGCAGATCGACCAGCGAGACGCCGGGTGCGCCCTCGAGCGTGCCGCGTCCGGCTGCGTAATAGCCGATGTCCTCGATCTCCGTGTCGGCATAGCCGAGCGATTTCAGTGCGGCGGGGACGGAGCGGTTGACGATCTTCAACATGCCGCCGCCGGCGAGTTTTTTAAATTTGACCAGCGCAAAGTCCGGCTCGATTCCGGTTGTGTCGCAGTCCATCACGAGGCCGATGGTGCCGGTGGGCGCGACGACGGAAACCTGGGCATTGCGGAAGCCGTTAATGGTTCCGAGTTCGTAAGCCTCGTTCCACACCCGGCGCGCGGCTTCCGTGAGCGCGCTCCACGGGCAGGCGTTTGCGTCGAAGAGCATGGGCTCGACCGTGAGGCCCTCGAAGGCGCCGCCGATCGCCGTGCCGCAGGAGGCGCGGCGGTGATTGCGCAGAACGCGGAGCATGGCGTCGCGATTGTCAGAAAATTGCGGGAAGGGCCCGACCGTCGAGGCCATTTCCGCAGAGGCGCGATAGGCGGCGCCGGTCATCAGCGCGGAAACCCCTGCGGCCGCGGCGCGGCCTTCCTCGCTGTCATAGGCGATGCCCGATGACATCAAAAGCCCGCCGAGATTGGCGAAGCCGAGGCCGAGCGTCCTGTAATCGTAAGACCGGCGCGCGATTTCCGAGGACGGGTATTGCGCCATCAGGACGGAGATTTCGAGGCTCAGCGTCCACAGGCGGCAGGCGTGCTCAAAGAGATCCGCGTCGAAGCCCGCCTCGGTCTTGAACTTCAGAAGGTTGAGCGAGGCGAGGTTGCAGGCCGTGTCGTCGAGGAACATATATTCCGAGCACGGATTGGAGGCGCGAATGTCGCCGCCGGCGGGGCAGGTGTGCCAGGCGTTGATGGTGTCATGGAATTGCAGGCCGGGATCAGCGCAGGTCCAGGCCGCCGAGCAGATATTGCTCCACAGCGCCCGCGCGCGGAGCGTTTTCGTCGTTTCGCCATCGGTGCGCCGCGTCAGCGACCAGGTCGCGTCGTCATTCACCGCCTGAAGAAAAGCGTCGCTGACGCGCACGGAATTGTTGGCGTTCTGGCCTGAAACGGTGCGGTAGGCTTCCGAATCCCAGTCGAGATCGAACATGTCCACATCGATGCGGCGATAGCCCTGGCGGGCGAAATCGATCACCCGGCGGATCGAGGCGTCGGGAACGAAGGCTTTGCGCGCGTCTTTAACGGCGGCTTTCAGGACTTCGTTCTGTTTCGGGTCGAAGCGCGCAGCCTGATCATCGCCCGCCTTGCCTTCGCCTTGCCAGCAGGCTTCGAGCACGCGCGGCAGGTGCCTGGCGAGCATCCGCGAGCCGGCGACGAGCGCCGCGACCTTTTCTTCCTCGCGCGTTTTCCAGGAAACGAAGTCTTCTATGTCCGGGTGGTCGATGTCGACGACCACCATTTTCGCCGCGCGCCGCGTGGTGCCGCCGGATTTGACCGCGCCGGCCGCCGCGTCGCCGACCTTGAGGAAGCTCAAAAGGCCGGAGCTCTTGCCGCCGCTCGACAGCGGCTCGTCGGCGCCGCGAATATTCGAAAAGTTCGTGCCCGAGCCGGAGCCGTATTTGAACAGCAGCGCTTCGCGCTTCCACAAATCCATGACGCCGCCGTCGCCGGTGAGGCTGTCGTCGACGGACTGGATGAAACAGGCGTGGGGCTGCGGGCGCTCATAGGCGCTGTCGGATTCCATGAGCGCGCCGGTGGCGTGGTCCACATAGAAATGGCCCTGGCCGGCGGCGTCGATGCCATAGGCCCAGTGAAGCCCGGTGTTGAACCATTGCGGGGAGTTCGGCGCGCCGATCTGAAGCGCCAGCATGGCCCGCATCTCGTCCATGAAGGCGAGCGCGGCGTCCTCATCGTCGAAATAGCCGCCTTTCCAGCCCCAATAGGCCCAGGCGCCGGCCATGCGGTCGAAAATCTGTTTCGCGGAGGTCTCGGGCCCATAGCGTTCGTCGGCGGGCATTTTGGCGAGCGCCGCCACGTCCGGCATGGAGCGCTGGAGGAAATCGGGCACGCCCTTTTCCTTCACCCGCCTGGTCCTGGCGGGGACGCCGGCCTTTCTCAGATATTTCTGGGCGAGGATGTCGACCGCGGTCTGGCTCCAGGCCTTGGGGACCTCCAGATCGCGCATTTCGAAGATAATCTCGCCGGCAAGCGTCCTGATCTCCGAATCCGCGCGCCGGAAGACGACGCCGCCATAGGGCGCGCCTTTTCCTTCCGAAAAGCGGCGGTCGATACGCATAGAACCTTCTCTTGGGGCGGAATTGTCACGCCGACCCTAAATATAGTCATTCGCCGCTACTGGCTCCACCCGTTTTCTCGGGGATTCAAGGGAAAAGCGCCCGTCATGCGGGTTCTGAGGGCTCTCTTGCGGGTCCCGGCGACGGGCGCCATATTCGCGCCGCTTAAAGGGGCTAAGCTCGCCCTCAGGAGTTCGGGAATCCCGCATGTTTTCACAGTTTTTCACCTGGTGGAATTCGACCACCTTCGGCACCTCCTTCACCCTCTGGCGCAGGGGGGCAAGCCTTGTCGGGACCGACGAGCAGGGCAACCGCTATTATGAGGAAAAGGACGGCTCGCTGCCGGGCAGCGACGGCAAGCGCCGGCGCCGCTGGGTGGTTTACCATGGCGTCGCCGAGGCCTCGCGCGTGCCTTCCGAGTGGCATGGCTGGCTGCATCACACCTTTGAGGAAGCCCCGACGGTTGCGCCCTTGACGCGCCGCGCCTTCGAGAAGGATCATCTGCCGAATATGACCGGCACGCCGCTCGCCTATCATCCCAAGGGCAGCCTTTCTCGCCCGGGCGGTCCGGCGGATGTGAATGACGATTATGAAGCCTGGACGCCGGACAACGCATAAGCGCTGAGCGGAGAGGCTGGAAACAGGAGGCGAGTTCATGAGCCGCGCCGGATTTTTCGAAACCGTTGTCGGAGCCGTCGTCATCGCCGTGGCCGCGGCGTTTCTCGCCTATGCGTATGGGGTCAGCGGCAAGGGCCTCGGCGGCGATCATTACCGGGTCGGCGCCGTCTTCGGCCGCGTCGACGGCGTGACGGTCGGATCGGAAGTCAGGATCGCCGGCGTGAAGATCGGATCAGTTGCGGCGAACAGTCTCGATCCGCAGACTTATGAAGCGAATGTGGAGCTCGCCATCGACGGCAATGTGGCGATCCCGGAAGATTCGGTCGCGAAAGTCGTTTCCGACGGCATTCTCGGCGGCGCGCATATTTCGATTGAACCTGGCGCGGCGGAAGAGATGCTGCGGTCCGGCGATAAGATCACGATCACGCAAGGCTCGGTCGACCTTCTCGGGCTCGCCGTTCAGGCTTTCACCAACCAGGCGTCCGGCGGCGGCAAAAACGACAATAAAAACGAAGACGCCGATCCTCTTGGAGACTTTTGATGCGTTGCGTTCATCGCCTCGGCGTTCCTTTTCTTGCGGCGGCAATGCTTGTTTGCGCGCCGCTCGCCGCGCAGCAGACGCCGGCCGGCGATGAGGCCGATGAAGAACCGTTAAGCGAACTCGACGCGCTCTCCCGCTCGGAAGACGATCCCTTTGCCGGGGTCTCCGAGGAGCAGGCGCGCGAGCCTGTTTCGGTCACCTTGCGCGCGCTCAACAAGATCACGGCGCGCTACACCGATCTTGAAATCGGCATGAATGAAATCGCCCGCTTCGGGTCGCTCGAAATTCTGCCGCGCACCTGCGACAAGCGCCCGCCCGAAGAATTTCCGGAAACCACCGCGTTTCTCGAGATCTATGATCGGGAATATGAAAACCTGCAAAGCGATCTCAAAGTTCAGGAACCGGAAATCCTGGAAGACGAGATCGAGGCGGAAGAGCTCGAGGTTCTGCCGGGCGAGCCGATCGGCGATGTTGTCGCGGCGAGCGAGGCCGGCGCCGATGAAGCGCTGACGCCCGCGCCGGAGGTGCTTGAAGGCCCGCAGGCTGAAGGCGTCAATGTATTCCGCGGCTGGATGTTCGCGTCGAGCCCGGCGCTCAACGCGCTCGAACATCCCGTCTATGACGTCTGGGTGATCGACTGCAAAACCAAAGACGCCGACAGCTGATCGGGCGCAGCGAAAAAGTCGGCCTCCGCCTCGAGCGCGTTCGCCAGAATGATCTGATACTCTGCGTCCGGTATTCCGATGAGGCCGAACTGCACGAGATGTTCGTTGTAGAACTGCGCGTCGACAAAATGAAAACCGCCGATCTTTAGCCGCGCCATGAGATGCAGCATGGCGATTTTCGAGGCGTCGGTCTCTCGCGAAAACATGCTCTCGCCGCAAAAGGCGGCGCCCATCACGACGCCGTAAAGCCCGCCCACAAGCCGGCCGTCCTTCCAGCATTCGACCGAATGGGCGCGGCCCCGATAGTGAAGCTCGGTATAGGCTTCGATGATCGCGTCATTGATCCAGGTCTCGGGCCGGGCGTTTGTCGCCTCGGCGCAGGCGGCGATGACCTCTCCGAAAGCGGTGTTGATTCGGATCTCGAAGGGCTCGGTTTTTAGAAATTTGGCCAGTTTTTTCGGGACATGCGGGTTTTCCAGGGGAATAACGCCGCGCTCGTCCGGGAGGACCCAGACAGCTTGGGCGTCGTCACGGGCCCTGGCCATGGGAAAATAGCCGATCGTATAGGCCTTTAAGAGGTCCTCGAGGGGGATCGCCGTGGCCGAATCGCGAGGCATGGGGGGCAGTCTACGACAAGCCGCCGCAGGCCGTCATCTGCGATGAAGGGCGCGGCCTTATTGAATTCTTTACGGGCCGGAGTATATGACTGACGAGTAAGTTATTGTTGCGGGGGCCACATGGCCGAGCCTGCCCGAGAGCAAAAGCCGAAATGGCGCCGGCGCGCCGAAAGCCGGCCGGACGAGATTCTTGATGCGGCGCTGACGATCTTCGAGCGGGACGGCTTCGACGCCGCCCGGGTCGAGGACATCGCCAAGGAAGCCAAACTCTCCAAGGCCGGCGTCTATCTTTATTTCGACGCCAAGGACGCGATCCTGCGCGGTCTTATCGAGCGCGAAGTCGCGCCGATAGCGCGGAATTTGCGCGCCATGGCCGAGGCGGGCGTCAGTGATCCCAAAGGCGCCTTGCGCATGATCATTGCCGGTCTGACGGAGCTTGCCGGCGACCGGCGCAAATTCGCCGTGCCGCGTCTCGTTCTGTCGGTGGCGAGCCGGTATCCCGACCTTGCCGCCTTTTATCGCGAGAATGTCGTGGACCAGGGCCTCGGCGCGGCGGAGATGCTTGTAAAGGCGGGCGTGGAGCAGGGCGTTTTCCGCCCTTGCGAGCCTGGCGTTGCAGCGCGCTCGCTCCTCGGTCCTATCTTCATTCACGGCTTTTACACGCATTTCCTGCTTGGCGATCGAGGCCCGCTTGAGCCGGCGGCGCGCATTGAGGCGCATACGGACATTTTGCTGAACGGACTGGCTGCGCGGGGATGAGAAAACTTCTGTTCATAGGCGCCGCGCTTTTGCTGGCCGGTTGTTCGGGCGGGCCGGATGACCGGCTCACCGGTTATGTGGAGGCGGAAACCCTTTACATGGCGCCGCAGGAGACGGGCGTTGTCAGTGAAATTCTCGTCGAGGCGGGCGATGCGGTCGCCGCCGGGGATGTTTTGTTCAGAATGGAGGCGGAGAAGACCGCCTATCAGGTGAAACAAGCATCGGCCGCCGCGAAGTCGGCGGAAAAGCGCGTCGATGAAACGGGTCCGCTCGCCAAGGCGGTGATGGAAGCCGAGGCCGATCTCGAGCGCGCTTCTCTCGATTTTGCGCGCACCGAAGAGCTGCACAAGGAAGGCTATGTCGCCAAAGCCAAGCTCGACAATGAACGCGCTGCCCTGAAAGCGGCGGAAGCGCGTCTGGAGCGCGCTCGCGCCGAGCGCGACGCGGCCAGGGAAGATTATCAGTCCGCCGAGGCGCAGGCCGGTTTCGCCCAGCAACGCCTCGACGATCTCGCCGTCACGGCGCCGAAAGCCGGAACCGTTGAACGGATTTTCCGGCGTGAAGGCGAAGTCGCCGCCGCCGGCGATCCCGTTGCGGCGCTGCTGCCGCCAGAAAACGTGAAGCTGCGGTTTTATGCGCCGGAGGAATTGCTCTCGTCCTTCCGGCCGGGACAGGAGATCGGCTTTGCCTGCGACGGCTGCGCGTCGGGACGGCGCGCGCGCGTCACCTATGTGGCGAGCGAGCCGCAATTTACGCCGCCCGTCATCTACAGTCTCGACGAACGCGAAAAGCTCGTCTTTCTCATCGAAGCGCGTCCCGTAAACCCCGAAGGGCTCCGGCCGGGCCTGCCGGTCGACATCACAAAGCCATGACCGGCGAAACCGTCATCGACGTGCGCGGTCTGACGAAAAGTTTCGGGGACAAGACCGTTGTCGATCATTTCGATCTCAATGTGCCGCGCGGCTCGATCTACGGCTTTCTGGGGCCGAACGGCTCGGGCAAGACGACGACCATCCGCATGGTCTGCGGGCTCTTGAAACCGGACGAAGGCGAGGGGACCTGTCTCGGTTACGACGTTCTTCATGAGAGCACCGAGATCAAGGCCCATGTCGGCTATATGACGCAGCGCTTTTCGCTCTATGAAGACCTCAGCATCCGGGAGAATCTCGAATTCTTCGCGCGGCTTTACGGGTTGGACCGGATGCGTCAGCGCGTCGATGAGGCGATTGCATCGCTCGGGCTTGAAGGGCGCGCCGGCCAGCTTGCGGGCAGTCTGTCGGGAGGATGGAAACAGCGCCTGGCGCTTGCCGCCTGCATGATCCACGAGCCGCAATTATTGCTGCTGGACGAACCAACAGCCGGCGTCGATCCGAAAGCGCGGCGCGACTTCTGGGACACGATCCGCCATTACGCCAGCCAGGGCGTCACGACGCTGGTCTCGACCCACTACATGGATGAAGTGGTGCAATGCGACCGCATTGCCTATATCGCCTATGGCAAGAAACTGCTCGACGCGCCGACCGCGGAGATTCCCGATCAGCTTGGGCTTCATGCCTTCAAGCTCGACAATGGCGATCTCGACAAGCTGTCGGAAAAACTGAAACACGCGCCGGGCGTTGATATTCTCGCGCGCTTCGGCGCCTCGATTCATGTTTGCGGCAAGGACCGGGAAAAGCTCGCCGCCGCCGTCGATAAGGTGCGGGGCGAGCCCGGCGTGCGCGTCGCGGAAATCGAGGCGGGCCTCGAAGAAGCCTTCATCTATCTGATGGCCGAGAGCGACGATAATTTCGGCGTCGGAGACGCCGCATGATCTCCTTTTCGCGCATCGCCGCCGTCTTCATCAAGGAACTGGTGCAGATGCGCCGGGACCGGCCGACCTTCGCGATCATGATCATGGTGCCGGTGATGCAGCTCGCGCTGTTCGGCTTCGCCATCAACACCGATCCGCGCCATTTGCCCGCCGCGGTGGAGCTGCGCGACGAAGGCCCGCTGACCCGCAGCTTTCTCGCGTCGCTCAGACAGTCGACCTATGTGGAGATCACCGACATCGTGCACACGGACGCGCAAGGCGAAGAGCTGCTGCGGTCCGGCAAGGTGAATTTCCTCATCGTCATTCCGGAGAATTTCGAGAGCGACTTCGTGCGTGGCGAGCGGCCGGAAATTCTCGTCGCCGCCGATGCGTCGGACCCTGTGGCGGCCTCCGGCGTCGTCGGGGCGATCGGTGAAATCGCCCGGCGCGCCTTCGAGCCGGAGCTCGAACGCCTGCCGGTAAGGCTTCGCGGCGGCGCGCCGCCTTATAATGTCGTCATCCACCGGCAATATAATCCCGAAGGCGTCACCGCCTTCAACATCGTGCCGGGCCTTCTCGGCGTCATCCTGACCATGACCATGACGATGATTACCTCGATCGCGCTCACCCGCGAGCGCGAGCGGGGGACCTATGAAGCGCTGTTGTCCTCGCCTGTGCGCCCGCTGGAAATCATGGTCGGCAAGACGACGCCCTATATCATTGTCGGCGCCATTCAGACGGCGATCATTCTCCTTGCGGCGCGCTTCGTGTTCCACATTCCTTTCATGGGAGATGCGCTCGCGTTTCTCCTGGTCATATCCGTTTTCATCCTCACCAATCTCATGCTCGGCTATCTGATTTCGACCGTGGCGAAAACGCAGATGCAGGCCATGCAGATGACGTTTTTCGTCTTTCTGCCGTCGATTCTCTTGTCGGGGTTCATGTTTCCCTTCCGCGCCATGCCGGTCTGGGCGCGCGCTATCGGCGAGGTCATTCCCAATACGCATTTCCTGCGCATGGTGCGGGAGATCATGCTGAAAGGGGCGGGGCTCGCCGACATTGCCGGCGATCTCGGGCCGCTTGTGCTGATTTTGCTGGTGCTCGCAGGGATCGCGCTTTTGCGCTTCCGGGGAACGCTCGACTAGTCCTGGCCCTCCAGCCACTCTTCGAGCCAGTGGATGTGATAGTCGCCCTTCTGGAAATCCGGGTCTTCGACGAGATCCATGAACAGTGGCACGGTCGTCTCGACGCCCACAAACACCATTTCCGACAGAGCTCGGCGCAGCCGCGCGATGCAGTTTTCGCGATTGTCGGCATAGACGATCAGCTTGCCGATCATCGAGTCGTAATAGGGCGGGATCTTGTAGCCGGTATAGACGGCTGAATCGAAGCGCACCCCGGGACCGCCCGCCGGGTGAAACTGCGTGATCTCGCCGGGCGAGGGGCGGAAGGTGCGCGGGTTTTCCGCATTCACCCGGCACTCGATGGCGTGGCCTTTGAAGACGACGTCTTCCTGGGTGAAGCTCAGCTTGTTGCCGGCGGCGACGAGAATCTGTTCGCGCACGAGGTCGATGCGCGTCACCTGTTCGGTGATCGGATGTTCGACCTGCAGGCGGGTGTTCATCTCAATGAAATAGAACTCGCCGTTCTCATAGAGGAACTCGATGGTGCCGGCGCCGAGATAGCCGATCTTCTCGATGGCTTTTCTCACCGTCTCGCCGATCCGGGCGCGCTCCTTGTCGTCGAGCGCCGGGGACAGCGCTTCTTCGAGCACTTTCTGGTGGCGGCGCTGAAGCGAGCAGTCGCGCTCGCCGAGCTGGACCACATTGCCGTGGCTGTCGGCGATGATCTGCAATTCGATATGGCGCGGCAGGGTCAGGTATTTTTCGAGATAGACCGCGTCGTCGCCGAAGGCGGCCTTGGCTTCAGCCTTGGCGGTGGAAAGCGCTTCGGAGAGATCGGCGGGCGTTTTCGCGACTTTCATACCGCGCCCGCCGCCGCCGGCCGCGGCTTTCACGAGCACCGGATAGCCGATCTTTTCAGCCGCTTCCTGCGCCTGCTCAAAGGAGAGGACGGCCCCGTCGGAGCCCGGCACCAGCGGAATGCCGGCCTTGCCCACGGCTTCCTTGGCGGCGATCTTGTCGCCCATAACGCGGATATGCTCCGCATCCGGACCGATAAAAGTGATGTTGTGGGCGGCGACGATTTCCGCAAAGCGCGCATTCTCAGACAGGAACCCGTAGCCCGGATGAATGGCGTCGGCTTCGGTGATTTCCGCGGCCGAGATGATCGCGGGAATGTTGAGATAGCTGTCTTTGGGCGCCGGCGGGCCGATGCATACGCTTTCATCGGCGAGGCGCACATGCATGGCGTCGGCGTCGGCGGTCGAGTGCACGGCGACTGTCGAAATGCCGAGCTCCTTGCACGCCCGGTGAATGCGAAGGGCGATTTCACCGCGATTGGCGATCAGGACCTTGTTGAACATTTCTTCCCGTCTGTTCCGCTATTCGATGATGATGAGCGGTTCGTCGAACTCGACCGGCTGTGCGTCGGATACGAGAATCTTCACGACCTTGCCGCCATGGGGCGCGGCGATGGGGTTCATGGTTTTCATCGCCTCGACGATCATCACGGTCTGGCCTTCCGCGACTTGCGCGCCTTCGCGCACGAAGGGATCGGCGCCGGGCGAGGGCGACAGATAGGCCGTGCCCACCATGGGCGATTTAACGGCGTTCGAATGCGCCTCAGCCGCTGCGGGCGGCGGGCTCTGGACGATCGCCTGCGGCGCCGGGGCCGGGGGCGGCGCGGCGTAGGCCGCGGCGCCGCCCTGGCGGGAAACGCGCAGCCTTGTGTCGTCTTTCTCGATTTCGATTTCGGTCAGGCCGGTTTCTTCCAGAATCCCGGCGAGCTCGCGAATCCACGCGACTTCCGCTTCACGATCCTTCTGGTCTTTTCTGTCGGACATTGAGTTCCCGCTTCTTCAAATGCAACGCGCCGCTGAAATTCCTTTGGAAGGCGGCCTTAAGAGGCCGTGCGGCTTTCGATAAGGCTTTTAAGGGCTTCGAGGGCGAAACGATAGCCCGCCGCGCCCAGCCCCATGATCACCCCGTCGACCGCCGCCGCCGTCATCGAATGACGCCGGAAGGCCTCGCGGGCATGGATATTGGACAGGTGCAGCTCGATTTTCGGCGGTTTCGCCGCCGTCAGGGCGTCGAAAAGGGCGATTGAGGTGTGCGTGTAGGCGCCCGGATTGATAATCAGCCCGGCCCCCTTGGCGGACGCCTCCTGGACCCAGTCGATCAGGGTTCCCTCGGCGTTGGACTGGCGGAACTCGACCGCATAGCCCAATTCCTGGGCCCGCGCCTTTGTCGCCGCCTCGATGTCGGCAAGCGTCGTCGTCCCGTAGATTTCGGGCTCCCGGGTCCCCAGAAGGTTGAGATTCGGCCCGTTGAGGACATAGATGGTCTTCGAAGCCATGGTTTTCCGCCGTTTTCCCCTGTTCTTCCTTGCGGGGTCCGCCGCGCCTTTCTACATCTCAGCCCTGAAGGCGCGAAGCCCCCGGTATTAGTCCGGGGCCCGCCCCCGGGCAATAGACCGAAGAGATTGAATTTTCATGGATATTACCGTGAATGGCGAAGAAAAGAGATTTGACGGCCCGATGACCGTGGCCGGGCTCCTCTCTGCGCTGGAGCTTCAGCCGCGGAAAATCGCCGTGGAGCGCAATCTCGAGATCGTGCCGAAATCGCTCTTTGGGGAAACGGCGCTCGCCGACGGCGACCGCATCGAAATCGTCCAGTTCGTCGGCGGCGGATAAGGACGGAAGGTTGATCAATGTCTGACATTCTGGAAGTGGCGGGGCGCAAGCTGAACTCCCGCCTCATTATCGGCACCGGCAAATACGAGACCTATGAACAGAACGCGCAAGCGGCCGAAGCCGCTGGCGCGGAGATGGTGACGGTGGCGGTGCGCCGTGTGAACCTCACCGACAAGGACAAGCCCTTGCTGGTCGATTATCTCGACCCGGAGAAATATCTCTATTTGCCGAACACCGCCGGCTGCTTCACCGCCGAGGATGCCATCCGCACGCTCAGGCTGGCGCGCGAGGCGGGGGGCTGGGAGCTTGTGAAGCTTGAAGTGCTTTCCGACCAGAAGACGCTTTACCCGGATATGGAAGAGACTCTGCGCGCCGCGAAGCTTTTGATCAAGGAAGGCTTCGACGTCATGGTCTACTGCTCTGACGATCCGGTTTATGCGAGGAAGCTCGAGGATGCGGGCTGCTGCGCGATCATGCCTCTGGGCTCGCTCATCGGTTCGGGGCTCGGGATCATGAACCCGGTCAATATCCGGCTTATCGTCGAACAATCCTCCGTACCCGTTATTGTCGACGCCGGCGTCGGCACCGCCTCGGATGCGGCGGTCGCGATGGAGCTCGGCTGCGACGGCGTTCTCATGAACACGGCGATTGCGGAAGCCAAAGACCCGATCCTGATGGCGAGCGCCATGAAGCACGCTGTCATCGCCGGTCGCGAAGCTTACCTCGCCGGGCGCATGCCGAAGAAGCGCTACGCCGACCCCTCGAGCCCGCTTGCCGGGCTGATCTAGATATAGCAAGTTACCGGTAACAAAAATTACCGGAGGCGGCGCTCGTGTTTAGGAATCAGGCCCTTAAGGCCTGGCGGGTCTTTCCCGTCATTATTGTTTTTCTGCTGCAACTCAGCGCCGCCGCCCGCGCGGAAGACGGCTACGATCTGTGGCTGCGCTATCCGGCCATGGAGCGCGGCGAAGCGCGCCAATACCAATCAGCATTAAAGCGGATCGTCGTCCCTGAAGAGCGCAGCGAAACGCTTGATCTTGCGGTCGCGGAACTCGAGCGCGGGCTGTCCGGCATGCTGGGATCGGCGCCGCCTGTTGCGAGCGAGGCGAAACGCGGCGGCAATTTGTGGCTGGTCCCAGGCGAGGGCGCGTTGCCGAAAGACGCTGGCGTCGACATGGATGCGCTGGGGCCGGAAGGCTACGCCATAAGAAGCGTCGAGAGCGGCGCGGTAATCGCGGCCAATTCCGATGCCGGCGTTCTTTATGGCGCGTTTCATTTTCTGCGCCTGATGCAGACGCGCGAAAGCATCGATGATCTCGACATTGTCGAAACGCCGTCCGTCGATGTGCGCATTATCAATCACTGGGACAATCTCGACCGCACGGTGGAGCGCGGATATTCCGGCGCGTCCATCTGGGACTGGCACAAGCTGCCCGACTATCTCGATCCGCGTTACGCGGATTACGCCCGCGCGCTCGCCTCGCTGGGGATCAATGGCGTCTCGCTCACCAATGTGAACGCCGACGCCATGGCCCTGACGCCCGCCTATATCGAGAAGGCGGCGGCGCTCGCAGAAGTGTTCAAGCCCTATGGCGTCAAAATCTATCAGACCGCGCGGTTTTCAGCGCCCATGGAAATCGGCGGCCTCGACACCGCCGACCCGCTCGATCCGGCGGTGCGCGCCTGGTGGAAGGCCAAGGCTGATGAAATCTATGAAGCGATCCCCGATTTCGGCGGCTTTCTCGTCAAGGCTAATTCCGAAGGCCAGCCGGGCCCGCAGGATTACGGCCGCAATCATGTGGATGGCGCCAATATGCTGGCGGATGCGCTCGCGCCCCATGGCGGCATCGTGATGTGGCGCGCCTTCGTTTATTCCGACTTGAATCCGGAAGACCGCGCCAAGCAGGCCTATACGCAATTCGTTCCGCTCGACGGCAAGTTCGCGGACAATGTGCTGGTGCAGGTCAAGAACGGGCCCATCGACTTCCAGCCGCGCGAGCCGTTTCATCCGATGTTCGGCGCCATGCCGCAAACGCCGCTGATGATGGAGTTCCAGATCACCAAGGAATATCTCGGCTTCGCGACGCATCTCGTCTATCTCGGCGGTTATTTCGAGGAAGCGCTGGACGCGGACACCTATGCGGAAGGCGAGGGCTCGACGGTGGCGAAAGTGGTCGACGGCAGTTTGCAGGATGTGGCGCTGACCGGCGTCGCCGGCGTCGGCAATGTCGGGACCGACCGCAACTGGTCCGGCTCGCATTTCGATCAGGCGAACTGGTACGCTTTCGGGCGTCTCGCTTGGGACGTTTACGCCGACAGTGAAAAAATCGCCGAAGACTGGGCGCGCATGACCTTCACCAATGACGAAGACTTCGTGCGCCCGGTCGTCGAGATGATGATGGAAAGCCGTGAGGCGGCGGTGAACTACATGACGCCTCTGGGCCTGACGCATCTCATGGCGACAGGCCATCATTACGGGCCCGGCCCATGGGTCTGCGATCTCGGCCGGCCCGAATGGAACCCCTGCTATTATCATCGCGCCGATGAGGAGGGGATCGGGTTCGACCGCACGCCAACCGGCTCCAACGCCGTTGCGCAATACGAAGCGCCGGTCGCTGACATTTACGCCGATGCCGACAGGACGCCGGAAAATCTTCTTCTCTGGTTTCATCGCCTGCCATGGGATTATGAGATGACGTCCGGCCGCTCCCTCTGGGACGAACTTGTCATGCGGTACACGAAAGGCGTCGCGCAGGTGCGCGAAATGCGCGAGACATGGGCGGGCCTTGAAGGCCATATCGACGAAGAGCGCTACGATCAGATTGCGGATTTCCTGGCGATACAGGAGAAAGAAGCGCAATGGTGGCGCGACGCATCGATTGCTTATTTTCAGTCCGTTTCCGGACGGCCGCTGCCGGAAGGCGTCAGTCCGCCGCCGCACGATCTTGAATATTACAAAGCAATTTCGCACCCTTATGCGCCAGGCCATCATTAGCGGGCTTTGCTGAGCCTTTGTTTTGGATTTATTTTTGCAGGCGCGAAGTTACCTGCAATTAATTTAGCTCACGCAATCGAGAGCAGGCTCCATGTTAGCCTTCATTACGGGCTTGGCCGCGACCCCCGCGCGCCAGACCGTATTTTAAAACTGCAAATGAGGGAGCCCCCATGAAAAAGACGTTACTCTCCGTTCTCGCCGGCGCCGGCGCGCTGGCGACGGCCAGCGCCTTCGCCGAGCATCACGAAAAGAAAGACAAGGTCGATTGGGACGCCAAACTGGAGGCCCATTTCGCCGAAGTCGACGCCAATGGCGACGGCAATATCTCGAGCGAGGAATTTCTCGCTTACAAAGCCGGCAAAGCTGAAAAACACTGGGAAAAGATGGCCGAAGGCGCCGGCGATGACGGCATGGTCTCGCTTGAAGAAATGAAAGCGATGCACAAGGCCAAGATGGAGAAGAAGAAAAAGAAGAAAAAAGAAAAAATGAAAGATGGCGACGACGGCTAAGTCGCTTAGCCTTTCAACATTAAAGGCGCGGGCCGCTTACAGCGTCCCGCGCTTTTTTTATAACTAGGCGATCCGGTCCAGCGCGCTTTTGAGGCGTGAGACGGCGCCGTCCACATCCGTCAGCTTGTCGAGACCGAACAGGCCGACGCGGAAGGTCGAAAAGCTTTCGCCCTCGTCGCATTGCAGCGGCACGCCGGCGGCGATCTGCAAGCCTTGCGCCGCGAATTTCGATCCGTTTTTGATCTCCGGGTCGTTCGTATAGGAAACGACGACGCCCGGCGCCGCGAAGCCTTCCGCGGCGACGGAGGGAAAGCCGCGCGCGGCGAGGAGGGCGCGCACCTTGCGGCCCAGCGCCCATTGCGCCTCGCGCATGGCGTCATAGCCCTGGCTCTTGGTCTCCAGAACGGCGCCCAGGAATCCGCGCAAGGCGTCTGTGGGCATGGTGGCGTGATAGGCGTGGCCGCCCTTTTCATACGCCTCCATGATGTCGAGCCATTTGCCGAGATCGCAGGCGAAGCTGGTGCTTTTTGTGGCTTTGACCTTTTCGCGCCCGCGCTCGCTCATCATCACGATGCCGGCGCAAGGCGAGGCGCTCCATCCCTTTTGCGGCGCGCTGATCAGGAAATCGACGCCCGTCTCTTTCATGTCGACCCAGACGCAGCCCGAGGCGATGCAATCAAGCACGAAGACAGCGCCCGCCTCATGGGCCGCTTTGGCGAGCTGTTTCAGATACTCGTCCGGCAGGATCATGCCCGACGACGTCTCCACATGGGGCGCGAACACGACGTCCGGTTTTTCCGCCGCGATGCGCGCTGTCACCTCGTCGATGGGGGCAGGGGCGAAGGGCGCGTCAGGCGCGTTCGCCGCGCGCCGCGCTTTCATGACGATGGTCTCGTCTGCAATGCCGCCGGCTTCTATGATCTGCGTCCAGCGGAAGGAGAACCAGCCGTTGCGGACCACGAGCACTTTCTTGTCGGTCGCGATCTGGCGCGCCACGGCCTCCATGGCGTAGGTGCCGCCGCCGGGCACAAGCGCCAGGGCCTCGGCGTTGTAGACGCCTTTCAACTCGCCGCTCAGCGAGCGCATCACCTTCTGAAAGGCCGCCGACATATGGTTGAGGGAGCGGTCCGTATAAACGACGGAATATTCGAGGAGGCCGTCAGGGTCGATATCGGGGCGCAGGGCAGGCATGGCGTGAAATCCTTTATGATAGCCGTGATGAGGCGGTAGCGTTTTCCGCATTCGCGTCCCGTTTGTAAACAAGCCGGGCCGGAAGGGGCTGATTCGGCCCGTCTTTTTTGCCGGGCGCGGCTTGATTTGGGGCTTCCGGCCCCCATCTTGATTTAAGACAAGGCGTCGCCGCGAACGGGGCGCTATACTCCTTTTGACGCTCAAACCGAGGTCGAGATGCAATTTGAAAACTACACGGACCGCGCCCGCGGTCTCATTCAGGCCGCCCAGACCATCGCGCTCCGCGAAGGTCACCAGCAATTCACCCCCGAGCACGTTCTGAAGGCGCTCCTTGACGATCAGGAAGGGCTTGCCGCGAATCTCATTCGCGCCGCCGGCGGTCAGCCGGACAAGGCCCTCCAGCTGACGGAAGAAGCGCTCGGCAAGCTGCCGCAGGTTCAGGGCGGCAACGGCCAGATCTACATGGCCTCGCCGACCGCCAAGGTGTTCGCGACCGCTGAGGAGATCGGCAAGAAAGCCGGCGACAAATTCGTCACCGCCGAGCGCCTTTTAACCGCGCTCGCCGTCGAGGCCGATGCGGGGACGGCGAAGATCCTGAAAGATGCGGGCGTCACCGCGACCAAGCTCAACCAGGCGATCAACGACATCCGCAAGGGCCGCACCGCCGACAGCGCGTCCGCCGAACAGGCTTACGATGCGCTGAAGCGCTACGCCCGCGACCTCACCGAAGCGGCGCAGGAAGGCAAGCTCGACCCGGTCATCGGCCGCGACGAGGAAATCCGCCGCACCATGCAGGTTCTCTCGCGCCGGACGAAAAACAATCCCGTCCTGATCGGCGAGCCCGGCGTCGGCAAGACCGCCATCGCCGAGGGCCTCGCGCTCCGCATCGTCAATGGCGACGTGCCCGAAAGCCTCAAGGACAAGTCGCTGCTTGCGCTCGACATGGGCGCGCTCATCGCCGGCGCGAAATATCGCGGCGAGTTTGAGGAGCGCCTGAAAGCGGTGCTGAACGAAGTCACCGCCGCCGCCGGCAAGATCATTCTCTTCATCGACGAAATGCACACTTTGGTGGGCGCCGGGAAAACCGACGGCGCCATGGACGCCTCGAACCTCTTGAAGCCTGCGCTCGCGCGCGGCGAGCTGCATTGCGTGGGCGCGACGACCCTCAATGAATACAAGAAATATGTGGAGAAAGACGCGGCGCTCGCGCGGCGGTTCCAGGCGGTGTTCGTGGACGAGCCGACGGTCGAGGACACGATCTCGATCCTGCGCGGGCTGAAAGAGAAATACGAACTCCATCACGGCGTGAGGATTTCAGACAGCGCCATTGTCGCCGCCGCGACCCTGTCGAACCGTTACATCACCGACCGCTTCCTGCCCGACAAGGCCATCGACCTCGTGGACGAGGCGGCCTCGCGGCTCAGAATGGCGGTCGATTCCAAACCGGAAGAACTCGATGAGCTCGACCGGCGCATCATCCAGATGAAGATCGAGCGCGAAGCGCTGAAGAAGGAAGACGACCGCGCCTCGAAAGACCGTCTCGAAAAGCTTGAGAAGGAGCTCTCCGACCTCGAACAGAAATCGGCCGAGCTCACCGCGCGCTGGAAAGCGGAAAAAGACAGCCTTGCTTCTGCGACCAAGGTCAAGGAAGCCCTCGACCAGGCGCGCCAGCAACTGGCTGACGCCGAGCGCAAGGGCGATCTCGCCCGCGCTTCGGAGCTGAAATACGGCGAAATTCCTGCGCTCGAAAAACAGCTCGAGGCCAGCGAAGAAAAAGAAGACCAGGCCGACCAGTCGAAGGCGCTCGTCCATGAAGTAGTCGATCCGGAAAACATCGCCGCTGTCGTCTCGCGCTGGACGGGCGTGCCCGTCGACAAGATGCTCGAGGGCGAACGCGAAAAACTGTTGTCCATGGAAGACAGTCTTGGCGCCCGCGTCGTCGGTCAGCGCGAAGCGGTGGAAGCCGTTTCCGCCGCCGTGCGCCGCGCAAGGGCGGGCCTGAAAGACCCGAACCGGCCAATGGGCTCGTTCCTGTTCCTCGGGCCCACCGGCGTCGGCAAGACCGAGCTTACGAAAGCGCTCGCGCAATTCCTGTTCGACGACGAGAGCGCGATTGCGCGTATCGACATGTCGGAGTTCATGGAGAAACATTCGGTGGCCCGCCTCATCGGCGCCCCGCCGGGCTATGTCGGTTACGAAGAAGGCGGCGTTCTGACCGAGCGCGTGCGCCGGCGGCCCTATCAGGTCGTCCTCTTCGACGAGATCGAAAAGGCGCACCCGGATGTCTTCAACGTGCTTCTACAGGTGCTCGATGACGGCCGCCTGACCGATGGTCAGGGCCACACGGTCGACTTCAAGAACACGCTGATCATCATGACGTCCAATCTTGGTGCGGAATATCTGGCGAACCAGCCGGAAGGTCAGGATTCAGATGCGGTGCGCCCGCAGGTGATGGAGGCGGTGCGGGCGAGCTTCCGGCCGGAATTCCTGAACCGTCTCGACGAGATCATCCTGTTCCACCGTCTGTCGCGCGCGAACATGGATCAGATCGTCGATATTCAGGTTGCGCGTCTGCAAAAGCTGCTGGCCGACCGCAAGATCACGCTGGAGCTTGACGAAAAAGCGCGACACTGGCTCGGCGACAGCGGCTACGATCCGGTCTACGGCGCGCGTCCGTTGAAACGCGTGCTCCAGAAACGCCTGCAGGACCCGCTGGCGGAGAAAATTCTCGCGGGCGACGTCACGGACGGCGAAACCCTCAACATCTCCGCCGATGATGCGGGCCTCACGATAAACGGCAAGCCCGCTGGCGGGCGCGACGCGTTCTCGCTCGGCGGCGGGTCGGGACCGGACGCGCCGGCGCCGGGCGCGCTGTTGAACTGAGCATTGAACCTAGTAACGGAGCTTTTGCCTCATGACCGACAAAAAGTCCCAATGGACGCCCGAGGATGAGGAAAGCATCAAGGACCTTATCCGGGCCACCATCAAAAGCGCGGGATCGACCGATCCCGCGCTCTTGCCGTCGCGTGTGCGCGAACAGATCAAGGGCCGCATGACCGGCAAGATGGATATCGACGCTTATGTAAAGCGTGTCCTCGCCGAAGAGCAGAAGAAGAAATAGACCGGTCCGCCCGCAGTCTCATAACGACCACTTTGCCGCTCATTCCCGCGAAAGCGGGAATCTAGAGCTTTAAGCCCTGATCACAACAATCATGGATTCCCGCTTTCGCGGGAATGAGCGGGTGGAAAATTCCTAAAGCGGTGTTTTAAAGGCCAAGCGCTTTCAGCGCTTTTTCAAAGCGATCAAGCGCCGCATCCCATTGATAGTTTTCGAGCACATAGCGCCGCGCCGCATCGCCCATGGCGCGGCGCTTCATTTCATCCTGCAAAAGCGCATTGATCGCCGCGGCCATGTCTTCGGGCGCCGACGCGACCGCGGCGGCGTCTTGAGGCGCGTCGAGCCCGGTCATCGCTTGCGGGCTCGCTATAACCGGCTTTGCCATCGCCATGGCTTCAAGCACCTTGTTCTGGATCCCTTGCGCCACGCGCAAGGGCGCGATGACGGTCTTGGCGCCCGCAAGCCAGGGGCGCACATCCTCGACACGGCCCGTGACGACGACGCCGTCGGGGCCGGCGAGCGCCATGATCGAAGCGCTGGGATTGGCGCCGACAATCGCAAAGCGCGCATCCCGGTTCGCCTCGCGAACCATTGGCCAGACACGATCGAGAAAATAAAAAACGGCGCCCATATTGGCGCGGTAGTCCATGGCGCCCACAAAGACGCAATCGCTGTAAGGCATCACCGCGCCCGGCGGTGCGAAGGCCGGATCGAAATAATCGGCGTCGACGCCGTTCGGATACCAGTCGACGGTCTTTGTCATTCCCGGCCGCGCATTGAAGATCGCGGCTTCGTCCGGGGTGATGGCGAAGCTCGCATCAGCCCAGTTTGCGATCGCCGTTTCTTCCTGCGCCAGTCTTTGCGCTTCGCGGGCGTAGACAAGGCGCATGGGGGCTTTCGCGGTCGCCGCATAGCCGCGCCATTTTTCCGCATCGGCGTCGCAGAAATCCACAAGGCGTTTGCGCCCGTCGACCGGCTTTTCGATATAGGACGCCATGGAGGAGGAAAAGACGATTTCGGCGACGAGCGGTCTTTGCCTGATCTCGCGCACTGCGGCGGTCATGCGCGCATCGCGGAAATAGTGGGAGCTTAAAGGCTCGCCGGTGAGCAAGCCCTTGGCGCTGCGCAGGCGCGCCGTTTTCGGATCGAGCGGGATGATGGTCACGCTCTCGCAAAGGCTTTCCAGAAAATCCCGATGCGCAAGGTCGCGGTCATCGTCGGCGAAACAGGCGAGATGCACGCGGAAGCGCTGCGTCAGGAACTTCAACAACCGCCAGGAGCGGATCTTGTCTCCCTTGTCCGGCGGATAGGGGATGCGATGCGCCAGAAACAGAATTTCACGCGTCATGGAAAATTCGGAGCCAGGAGCGGACCGAGCCGGTTCGCGACGGAAAGCGGCAGATGCGGCCATAGCTTTGCGAACAGCGCGAATTTCGGATTGTTCGCATTGACGTCGGGCATTTCGCCCGCGCCGATAAGCTTCACCCCGTAAGAGACCGGGCGCGGCTCGAAGCCCCAGAGTTTTTTATAGGCATAGGCGCCGCTGGCGATCTTGCTGCGGCCGAAATCGAAATGCGTGCAGCCCTTTTCTGCGGCGCGGCGCATCACGGACCAGTAGAGATAATCGAAGGCGCGGGACGCGCGCGCTTCCTCGCCTGCGCCCACATAATAGGGCAGGACCGTGTCCTTGAAATAAAAGCTGACCAGCGCGGCTGCCGGTTTGCCGCGATATTCCACCACCGAGATTTCCGTTTCCTGTGAAAACTCGCTGAGCAGCGCATCGAGAAAACGCTTCGGAAAAACCGGCGTGCCGAGCCCGTGCAGGGACTGCGCATAGAACCGGTAAAAAAGATCCGCCTCGCCGTCATGGCGGATGGCGATCTCGCCTTTGTCCGCCGCATCGAGCGCCTTGCGGATTTCCGCGCGGCGTTTTCTCGGGATGGCGGCGAGGGCTTCTTCATCGTCCTCGACAATCGGGCCGTCGAATGTCGCGTGAAGGCCGGTTTTTTGTTCCCAGCCGGGCGCCTCGAAATCGGAACGGCATTCCACATAGCTGACGCGCCTTTGCGCGCCCAATTCTGCGGCGGCGTCCAGAAGCGCGGCCAAAATTTCTTCGTCATCGGCGAGGGGCCCGCCGCCGACGGAAAAGGCCGTCGAGACAAGCGAGGCGCCGAGCAGCGGCGTGCGCGCTTCGGACAGCATCAACACGCCGGCAAGCTCGCCATGGCGTTCGGCGGTGAGGTAATGCGCGTCATAGCCATAGGCGCGCTTCGCCGCTTCGCCCCAGCCGGAGAGGTGAAAGAAAGTTCCTTGCGTGTGCGCGCGGACAAAGCCATCCCAGCGCGCGCGGTCGCATGTCTTGCTTTGTTTGATCTCAAGCGGCGACGCTTCTAAGGCGGGTGCGGCGGTCATGCGTCGCCTCCCGGCGCCAAGGCCGCGTCGACCCGGCCCCAGGAAAAATCCGAAAGCAGGCGCGAGAGTTTTCGTTCCATCGTCGAGAGGTTGAGATAATGCCGGACCTTTGACTTCAAAGGCGCGCGGTTGAGGCGCGGCTGCTCCGGGTCGATCTCCCAGGGATGGAAATAAAAGATCGCGGGGCCTTTGAGGCTTTCCGACGCTTTCGTCAGCAGCGCTTTCGAGAGCGCATAAGGCGCCGCGCGGAACCAGCCGCCGCCGGCGGCGCTGACGCGCTTGCCGAAGAGATTAAGCGTTGCGACCGGCGCTTCGATGAGGCCCGCCGCCGTTGCGTATGGCGATTGGGGCCCTTGCGCGTCGCCGTAATGGTCGTGCGCTATGGGGTGCGTCGAGGAGGAATAGCCATAACCGGCTTCCGCCAGCGCTTCATGGGCCCAGGGCGTTTCGGGCCCGATGGAAAAGCCGGCGGCGCGATAGCCTTTGACTTCCACTCCGGCGATGTCTTCGAGCAGGGCCTTGGTCTTTTTCACGTCGTCTAAGAATTGATCGCGGGTCTGCGCCGTAACTTTGGTGTGGTCATAACCGTGGCTCGCCAGTTCGTGGCCGCGCGCGACGATTTCCGTGACGAGGCCGGGGTCGCGCTCTGCGATCCACCCGAGCGTGAAAAATGTCGCCTTGGCGCCGTGCGCATCGAACAGATCGAGACAGCGGCGCGTATTGTCGCCGACGCGCAGGGAAAAACCGTCCCAGGACGCCCGCAAGACGGTGTTGGAAAACGCCCAGACCTGAAAATAATCCTCCACATCCACCGACAGGGCGAAGCGGGGCCGGTCTTTGACGGCGGTTATGGCGGCTGGCGCTTGCATCAGCGTCGCGCCTTAAGGCCGCGCCTGGCGCAGTTCGCTGAGGAGGCTTTCGGCGCGGGAAAGGCTTTGCGCGATGTCGGCGCGGCGGGCGCGGGATTTTTCAGCGGCGCTGACAAGGCGCACGACCTTGCCGTTCGCCTGTTTCAACTCGTCGCGCGCCTCGTCGAGCGTCCCGCGCAGCCCTCTGCGCCGCGGCGCCGGTTGCGGGGCGTCGGCGGTTTCGCTTGCCGCCGCTGCTTCATTCGCGGCGGACGCCGCGGCGATGGCGCTTGCGACGTCGGTGAGCGTCGCTTCCTGACGCTCCTCTTCTTCCGGCTTTTTCGCGCGCAGCCGATCAAGAACGCTCAAGGAAGAGGACAGGGCGACACGGGGTTTCGGGTTTTCGTTTTCTTTCTCTTGCGGCGCGGGCTCGGGCGTTTCTTCACGCGCTTCGTCGAGAGACAGGACGACCGCATCCTTGATGTCCGCGAGTTTCGTTTCCGCGGGCGTTTCCCCTGAAGGGGCGACGGCGCTTTCTTCTTCGTCCTGCGCCTGGACAGGCGGTTCTTCGGTCTGCGCGGCCTGGGGGGCGGGGGGCTGTTTCTCTTCCGCCGGTTGGCGGGCTTCAAGACTTTCGTCGCGCAGCTCCGCGCTCACCGTCTCCACGACCTTCGCCGTGACTTCGTGGGTTTTCTCCAGCGAACAATAGAGCATCAGGCGGTTGGCGAGGGTGTTGATGCGGCGCGGCAGGCCGTGTGTTTCCGCGTGGATCGCCTTGAACGCGCCTTTGGTGAAGGCCGGGTCTTCGCGCCATCCCGCGACGGCGAGGCGGTGGAGAATGTAATCGCGGGTTTCCTCCGCCGTCAGCGGTTCGAGATGATAGGACGCGATCACCCGCTGGCGAAGCTGCTCCATATTGGGCGCTTCCATGGTCTCGCGGAATTCCGGCTGGCCGACCAGAAACACCTGAAACAGGGGCGTGCCTTCATAGTCGATGTTCGACAGCATGCGCAGCTCTTCAAGCGTCTTGAAAGGCAGGTTCTGAGCCTCGTCGATGATGAGAAGAACCCGGCGTCCGTGATTGAGCTGGTCGAACAGATAATCCTCGAAGGCCTCGATTTCGCCGGCGCGCCCTTCGCCTTCGGCCTCGATGCGGAACGCCGAAAGAATCTGGCTCAAAAGGTCCTGCGGTTCGATATTCGATGTCAGGAGATTGGCCGCGACGACATTCGACGCATTGAGCTGGTCGAGGAGATGGCCGATCACCATCGACTTGCCCGCGCCCACAGGGCCGGTGATGACGATGAAGCCTTCGGCCTGCTTCACGCCGTAATGAAGATAGGCCATGGCCTTGTTATGGCTCCGGCTACCGTAAAAGAAGCGCGGGTCCGGGTTGAGCCGGAACGGCGCGTCTGTCAGCCGGAAATACTCTTCATACATTTTAGAAGTCCAAGGTGATCCCGGCCAAAATGGAATTTTCGCCATATTCGAGCGCGGGATTGCGCGCGAAGCGTTCCGTATGCGAGCCCTCGACGAAAACGGATGCGTTTTCATAAAGCCGGTAGGAGGCGCCGATCCGGCTGACCAGCGTGTTGGTGACGCCGTTATTCGCGACGCGGTTTGCGCAGGCCGTCATGGGATCGAACAAGGGGTCGGACGGGTCAAAGCCGAACACCAACGGGTTCGCTTCGCAGGTGGCGATATCGAACGAGCTGTCTATGTGACGATAGGTGACGGAGCCGTAGCCGGTGATCTGACGCGACACGCTGCGGCGCACATTCAGGCCGCCGCCGATGGAGTTGACCTGGCGGTAGCCGAAATCGTCATCGGAATAATAGCCGTTGAGCGAGATCTGGGTGCGGTCGAAATCGCCGATCAGCGAGGCGGTGGCGTGGTCGGAGACCGCGACGCCGGTGGTCTGCGCCTGACCGCCCGCGCGGCCCCTGACGAACCAGTTCGCTGATTCGATGACCCCGCGAGGGTCGAGTTCGGCGCCTTCGCGAAGCCGGTCGGCGAATTCCAGCGCATCGCGCTGGGTCGATTGAAACTGTGAGGTGATGGATTGCGCGCGCGTGCGGAAAGAGCGGCTTGCCGCCGCCGTGAACAAGAAGCGATCAGAGATGTCATAGCGGGCGCTGGCTTCGATGAAGTCATCGCCATAGCGCTGGCCGTATTCAAGGCGGATCGACGACCGCGGGCCGGGTTCGGCGGAGAAGCCTGCGCGCCAGAAGAAGCCGGAAAGCTCGTCGTCGCTGAAGAAGAGAGCGGACGCGCCCTTGTTTTCGACTTCGTCATAACCGACGCCGCCGGAAAGCGAGAAATGATTGCTCAGCGCATATTGCGCGGAGGCCGAAAGCGAGCCCTGACGGTAGCCGAAATCGGGGAAGGGCGCGACGCCGTCCTCTGACGTATCGCTCCCATAGGCGGTGAGGGTCAGGCGGACCCGGTCGAATTTGTAGCCGGTATTATATTGCGCCAGCGCTTCATGCGTGACGGAATCGTTGATGGAGCCGCCGAAAAGGATCGATGACAAAGACCTGTCGTCATCCACCAGCACCTGGGAAAAGCGATAGCGCACTTCCGTGGTCGATTGATCGGCGAACTCGTGAAAGACGTAAGGGCTTGCGGAATAGGTGTGAACATTCGCTTGCTGATTGCGCGCGGCGTTAATGTTGCCGGAAAACCGGGCGTTGTCGCCCACAAGCTGGCGGCTGGTGGAGCCGGAAAGGTCAAAATAAAGCCAGTTCTCGACAGCGGTGAACGTGCTTGTGGCGGCGATGTTCTGGCTGACCCGGAAGTCGCTCTCATTGAGGAGATAGGAAAAATCGAGATCGCCGATAACGAGGCCGGTCACACGCGGCGTCGAAACCACGGCCCCGCCGGTGAGAAGCGTGGAAAGATAAAACTCGTCTTCCTTCAGGGCGCCGCGTTGTAGATTGATGTTGTCCGAATAGCCCGCGCGCAAGGAAACGCCGGCAGCGTAACCCAGATAATCGGTTTGCATTTTAAGCGGCGCGGAAGGATTGGTCGCCTGTGCGAGCGCGGCGCCGGCAAAGCCCGCTGTCGCGGCGGACGCGAGCAGGATTTTCTTTGCGCGCGGCGTTTTGAAGTTCGGTTTTTTGCGTGGCTGCCCCATGGGATTATCCTTCGCTTGAGGGGGTGGCTGCGGCGGGCGCTGGCGCGGCCTCGCTGCGATCATAATACTCGTAGGAACCGTAATGAGCGCCGCCGGCCCCGATCTGGCAGCGGTTGAGCATCAGGCTGATATTCGGGTTGATGTCGATCAGTTCGTCGACCGCGGCCGCGACCGCCGGCTCCGGCGTCGAGTTCGCTTCCACGACAAAGACGATTTCATCGGCGTATCTGGCGAGCATGACCGCGTCCGTGGCGGCGAGCACCGGCGGCGCGTCGACAATGACGAGGCGGTTCGGGTTTGCGCGGGCGATGTCGGTCCACAGGTCCTGGGCCTTTTCCGCCGCGAAGAGATCGGTCGGCCGGTTGAAGCGGTCGCCTTCGGGCAGGACCGAAAGCGGCGCGCGCCGCGCCCGCCAGCCCATGGCCTCGACATCGCGTTCCCGGTCCATGATGCAGTCGGCAAGTCCGGGCGCCGACGGCAGGGACAGTCTTTCGCGGACTTTCGGGCGCGCCATGTCGGCGTCGATGAGGAGGGTTTCGATCTGGTCTTCGAAAGCGAGGCTGAGCGCGAGATTGATCGCCGTGAAGGTCTTGCCTTCGCCGGCCCGCGTCGAGGTGACGAGGATCAGATTGCGCGGCTTGCCGCCCGACCGAAACGCCTTGCGCTCGGCGGACGCGCGCAGATAACCGATGCGGCGCAGGAGGCGGCGCTTGACCGCGCGCAGTTCCAGCGCCAGCTGGCTCGACCGGTCGTCAGGATTGTAAATCCCTTCTTTCGCAAGAGCCGCGAAATCGAGATCGAAGGGCGCGCGTTCGGGCGCCGGCGCATTCGTTTCGGCCTCGGCCTTCAAAGCGGCCGGTTTCTTCTTCGGCGCGTCTTTCTTCTTCTCCTTCTTGTCGAAGGAGCCTTTGAGGACCGTGGCGCCGGCTTTTTCGATCAAGCTCATGACGCGGCTCCAATACTGACAGAAAGCTGCGCCGATTTTTCGGCCATGATTGGCGCCGTCGAGGGCAGGCGGAACACAGTCAGATAGGCGTAGAGCGCGGCGACCGCGACGAACCCGGCGGAGGCCATGGCGAGCCGCATATGATCGCGCCTGCGCATCGCAAAGACGTTTTCGGACGGCGTTTCGCTGATCGCGCCCAGCACCGGCAGGCCGAAGGCGGATTGCAGTTCGCTCGCCTGCGTATAGCTCTTGTCGAGCAGGGTCAGAACGACGGCGGCGCCGGTTCCCGCGCCCGCCGCGAGGATGCACACGCCGATGATCAGCAGAAGGCGCGGCGGATCGCTGGGCGCCAGCGACACGGACGGCCATTCGAACACCTGATATTCGACGCCGCGTCCCGCCGCGCCGAGATTGCGCGTCAGGTCGAGGCGGTCGCGGCGCGACAGCAGTTCTTCATAGGTCTTTTGCGTCTGTTCATATTCGCGCACGATCTGGCGAAGTTTGGCTTCGACAGCCGGCGCCTGGCCCGCGGCGATGTCGAGCGCGTCGAGCTCTTCCTTGAGGCGAGCCTCGCGCGCGCCGAGCGCGACGACCGAGTCTTCGGCGACCCGCAATTCGGAGCGCAGGCGCACATATTCCGGATTGGCGGAAAGCGCGGCGTCTTCCTTTTCGATTTCGTCGATGCGCGCTTTGACGCCGCGAATATCGGGATGGTTTTCTTCATACTGGCTGCGCAGGGAGGCGAGCTCCACTTTCAGCCGGTCGAGCTCGCCGCCCGCCGCGTGACGCGGGGTCGCCGACATCAGGTTCTGCAAGGTGAGGACCCGGCCCTTGGTGCGCTCGAGCTCGTCGCTGACGCGCACCAGTTCGTTTTCCTTCAATTCGCGCTGGCGCTGCGCGCCCTGGCTGGCCGCGAGTTCTCTCGCATGCTGGGCGCGGAAGGCTGCAACCGCGTTTTCATTGGCGGTGAGTTTTTCTTCATACTCCTCGACCTGGCGATCGAGGCGCCGGCGTGCGGCTTCGCTTTCGGAAAGGCTGGCGCCGAGATCCTGTTCGATCAGCATATTGAGCACCGCATCGACGACGGCGCGGGCGATTTGCGGATCGCTGTTCTTATAGGAGATGATGAAATACATCTCCCGCGGGCTTTCGATGTTGATCTGCTCAGCGACCTTGTCGACCATGCTCTGCATCTTCACGCGCCGCTCCATCGGGCTGTTTGCCTCGATGGTTTTGTCGAGGCCGGCGCGGCGAATGATCTCCTCCACATTCGGGCGGGTCAGAAGCTGCAGGCGCATGACTTCGACGCGCCGGGAATAATCCGGGCGCGCCGTGAAGCCGTTGAGCACGGGCTCGAGGATGGTTTCCGTCTGCACGAAAACCTGCGCGCGCGATTCATATTTGTCCGGGATCAGCCACACCGCCAGAAGGCCGGCGAGCGCCGCGCCCCAGGCGACGGCGACCACCAGCCAGCGCCGGCGCCAGAGCCCGTTAAGGCCGCGCAGAACCGGCTGAGGCAGATCGGAGAACTTGAACACTACGCTTTCCCCCGGGGACCCGAACCGCGGCTCGTTAGAGCGCGCTTTCGGGGATCAAAATCACGTCGCCCGGCAGGACCGGCACATTCGCCGAAATATTGCCCTTGCGCAGGAGATCGTTGAGACGAAGGCGGTAAGACTGGCGATCCTCGCCCTGGCCGCGGATCAGGACCGCGCGGTTGCCGGCGGCGAATTCGGTGAGCCCGCCCACGGCGACCATGACGTCGAGCACGGTCATGCCCGCCTGAAACGGCAGCGCGATCGGCTGCTGCGCTTCGCCGAGGACCCGAACCTGCTGGTCATAGGTCGACGAGAAGTTGCTGACGATGACGGTGACTTCCGGCGTGCGCACATATTCGCGCAACACCCCTTCAAGGTCGCCGGCGAGGGCGGAAGGCGTCTTGCCCGCGGCCACCATGTCTTCCACCAGCGGCGTCGAAATGCGTCCGTCCGGGCGCACGGTGACGTTGGTGGAAAGCTCCGGCGCGCGCCAGACGAAAATTTCGAGCCGGTCGAGCGGTCCGATGAGGTAGTCCGGCGCCGTGCTGGCGGCGTCGGAGGTGTTTGTCGGCGCAGCCTGAAGCTGTTCGCCGCCCAGCCCCATCGTGTCGCAGGCGGCGAGCGTTGCAGCGGCGGCGAGCGCCGCGGCGGCGCGGATCATGTCGTTAATCTTAATCATGGTCATATCCCTATGGCGTCCAATGAGCGTCGGGCCGGCGCAACGGCCCCTCAAAATCCCATGTCAGTCTAAAGGCAACGCAAAATCTTTGCCATGCCTCCCCCTGCACTGCGCAAAGCGCAATCCCGCGTAACAACAAGATTTCCCGCGGGAATTGGCTTTCGCTCCTGTCGGCTGATTCCTCTCAAAACCGGAGTCGGGCGGCGATGGTTCCGCCTAGCGCCCGCCAATGCCGAAAAGCGCCACGCGAACGGTCATCAGGACGATCAGAAGGTCCAGAAATGGGGAAAAATGGCGGATATAGTAAAGATCATAGCGCAGCTTGGTGCGCGCGCCTTCGACCGAGGCCGCATATTCGTATTTAACCTGAGCCCAGCCGGTGATGCCTGGCTTCACGAGATGGCGGCAATGATAGTTGGGGATCTCGCGTTCCAGCTCCGCCACGAATTCCGGACGTTCCGGACGCGGACCCACAAAGCTCATTTCACCGCGCAACACATTGATCGTCTGCGGAATTTCATCGATCCTGAATTTGCGGATGAAGCGTCCGACGCGGGTGATGCGCGGGTCCCGGATGGCGGCGTATTGCGGGCCGTTCGGCTCCGATCCCATGAACATCGACCGGAATTTGAAGACGTCGAATTCGGCGCCGCCCTGGCCGACCCGGCGCTGGCGGTAAAGAACGGGCCCGCGGCTGTCGAGCCTGATCGCGGCCGCCGTCATGAGCAGCAAGGGCGCTAGCGAGAAAACAAGGCCTAAACTCAAGATGATATCGAGGCATCTTTTGAGACGGCTTGAAGAAGGCGCGGCGATTTTCCGGGCGGCGGCTTCATAGTCCCGCAGGCTGACCCGGCCGAGATCGACGGCGCCGGCGGGCGCTGGCTTAAACCCTTGGCTGTCGCGATATAGCTGGCCGTCGCGCCGTTTCCGGGTCTTTGGAGAAAAGATCAGCCTTGAAGAGGCGATGGCGCCGCTGGCGGCCAATGCAAATGCTGCTGCGAACTGAGAAAACATCTCCCGCGCCCTAAACTCTGCCTTCAATCCCGCCGGGCGGCGCGGCCTTCGCGCTGGATTGGGCCGTGACCGTCCCGGAATGCGACGTTCACGGGGCTTTCCCGCACAATGCATGCCTAACGAAAAATTAACGGCGGGCGGGAAGCGGGGCGCCGCCTGGGGTTGCGGCGAAGGCGGCGAATGCGCGCCTTATTCGCTGAAATGTGCCGTTTCGGGATAAGCCGGGCCAAGGTGGGATCGGCGGGCCTGGATGAGGCAGGGCGTCGTTTCGGTTAAAGCGCTTTTTAAAGCCTCGCGCGATAGGGTGCCGGCGCCAGCGCGCCATGCGCTGACCTCAGGGCCCGCCATGCGCATTCTTGTCTTTTCAACGCTCTTTCCGAACGCGGCGGCGCCCTCGCACGGGATCTTTGTCGAGAACCGCCTCAGCGCCTATCGCCGCAAATACGATGCGGAGGTGAAGGTCGTCGCGCCGGTTCCCTGGTTCCCCATCGGCCATCCGTTGTTCGGGCGCTACGGCGCCTATGCCCGCGCGCCGCGCATGGAAATCCGCGACGGCGTCGAGGTCTTTCATCCGCGCTTTTTCATTCCGCCGAAACTCGGCATGCAGGCCGCGCCCGCCGCGTTAACGCGATGCCTGCGCCGGCAGGCGCAGCGCTTGATCGCCGAAGGATGGGATTTCGATTTCATCGACGCTCATTATGTCTATCCGGACGGCGCCGCCGCGGCGGAAGTCGCGCGCGAGCTCGGCAAGCCTTTCGCGGTGACGGCGCGCGGCACTGACGTCAATCTGTTGCCCGCCTATGAAGGGCCGCGGGCGAAAATCCTTAACGCCGTCTGGCGCGCCGATGCGGTGATCGCTGTCGCGGACGCCCTGAAGCAGGAGCTTGCGCGCATCGGCGCGCCTTCGGAAAACATTACGGTTCTGCGCAATGGCGTCGACCTTGAAAAATTCTCGCCCGCCGACCGGGAGGCGGAGCGGCGCGTCCTCGGGCTCGACGGACTGGTGCTCGCGAGCGTCGGTCAGCTCATCGAACGCAAAGGCCATGGCGTCGTCATCGACGCGCTGAAAGACCTGCCGTCTGCGACGCTCTTGATCGTCGGGGAGGGGCCGGAGCGCAAGATGCTGGCGGCGCGGGCGAGGCTGGCGGGCGTCGAGACCCGCGTGCGGTTTCTGGGCCAGGCGAACCATGACGACTTGCGGGGCGTTTACGCCGCCGCCGACATTCTTGTGCTCGCCTCCTCGCGCGAGGGATGGCCGAATGTCCTGCTCGAAGCCATGGCCTGCGGCACGCCTTGTGTCGCGAGCAATGTCTGGGGGACGAGCGAGGTGATCGCCGCGCCCGAAGCGGGCCGGCTTGCGAAAGAAAGAACGCCCGCGGCTGTCGCCGATGCGGTGAAAGATCTTCTCGCCTCACCCTCGGGGCGCAAGGCGGCGCGCGCATACGCCGAAAAACATTCCTGGGAAGAAACCGCCGACGGCATGCAGGCGATCTTCCGCGAGCTTGAAGACAAGGCGCGCGCGGCTTCGGCGCTGGAAACTGCGCCGCTCTCTTTAGATGAAAACGACAAGCGACCGCGCCTGATCGTGACCGTGGATACGGAAGAAGAATTCGACTGGCGCCGCTTTGATGCGCAAGACTACCGCGTCGGCGCCCTGGACGGTGTCGAGCGGTTCCAGACGCTTTGCCGTGAAGAAGGCGCCGCGCCGCTTTACTTTCTCACCTGGCCGATGCTGAAAGATGCGAGCGCGGTCTCCTGTTTCCAGAGCATGGCGCGCGCGAGCGAGGCGGATTTCGGCCTGCATCTTCATCAATGGACGACGCCGCCGGAAAATTTCACCGGCGAATATTTTTCCTTTCAGAAAAACCTGCCGCGCGCGGCCTATGGCGAAAAACTGAAAACTCTTGCGGCGCTGTTCGAGGAGGTGTTCGGGGAGAAAGCGCTCGCCCATCGCGCCGGGCGGTACGGCATCGGGCGCGCCGATTACGCGCTGCTTGCCGAAGCGGGGCTGTCTCATGATTTCAGCCCCAGCGCCGCGTTCGATTTTTCTTCGCGCGGCGGGCCGGATTTTTCGGCTGTTTCCAACAAGCCGTTTCTGGCGCAAAGCGGCGGGGGCCGTCTTTACGTGACGCCCGTCACCGGCGCGAAGGCGCTGCGCGGCACGCGGGTTTTTCTCTCGCAGGAAAAACAGGAACCGGGCTTTGCGCCCTACAAAAAAGATCCGCTCTCGCGCTTCAAAATCCCCATGCGCCTGTCGCCCGAAGGCGCGGCGCTGGAGGATTTGCAGGCGCTGACTCGTTCCGTCATTGCGGGCGGCGCGCCGGTGCTGACCTTTACGCTGCATTCGACGTCCCTGACGCCGGGCGCGGGGCCTTATGCGCCGGATGGGCCGGGTGCGGATAAAATCTTTACGACAAGCGCAGCCTACCTATCCTGGTTCCGGGAGGCGCTGGGCGGCGAAATCCTTTCCTTGCCTGACCTTCGGGCGTTTTACGGCGATCCCGACAAACGTGCTTAACAGCTCATTAAGCAAAAGGCCGGTATTTTAGGCGCCGAAAGAAAACCGCGAGGGGCGGGCATCATGGCGGCGTCAGAAATCTTCCGGATCCTTTTCGGCTTCATCGCCGTTCTCGGCATGATCGGCGCGTGCGCTTACGCTGCGCGCAAGGCGGGACTCGGCTCGCTGCCGGGCGCATCAGGCAAGAAACGCCGGCTGGCGATCTCCGAAACGCTGCCGCTCGATGCGCGCCGGCGTCTTGCGCTGGTGCGCTGCGACGATGCGGAATATCTCGTCATTCTCGGTCCCGCCGGGGAAACGCTGGTCGCCGGCGGACTGGAAGCGCCGTCGCGCGAAGCGCCTGCCGCCGCCGAAGAGCCGGTCAATCCGTTCGCCGGGCTCGGGTCCTTTGCGGAAAAGTTCCGTCAGGCGGGACTGGCGCAAGGAAATCCGGCGCAGCGAAACAAAGACGCCGCCTGATTTTCCTTCCTGACCCGCGCGTGCGCCGCAGCAACGGTCTGCAGACGGCGCTTCTTGGCTTGCTTCCGGGAAAGCGGTAAGCTCCGCCTTCGTGGTTAAGGGCAAGGGGTGCGAGATGATCCGAATTTTACTGCCGCTGGCGATGATTGCGGCGCTTTTCTTTGGACCGATGTTTTCCGAGGAAAGCAGGGGCGAATTGAGCGGCAAGACCGTCGCCATCGTCACCGGCGAACATTTCATCGGCAATACGGTGGACTGTGTGAGGGAGATGAAAGCGCCCATCGGCGAGGACTGCGAATCGACGGGCGAGCTGAATGACTCGACCCTTGTCGGCGACATCCTGTCCTGGTCGGCGCTGCTCGCCGCCGTCGCGGCGGTGCTGGGCGTGCCCGGCCTCCTGCCTTTTCTCGGCCGCATGACCAGCATCGTGACGGTCGGGTCCGGCGTCGCCATGCTCGGCTCGCTGGGGCTGTTCATGACCACGATGATCGGCTCCGAACCGGGCCTCGGCGCGGTGCAGTGGGGCGCCTATCTGACGGCGGGCCTTGCGCTGTTGACGGTCATCTCCGGTCTCTCCGGCATGCGCGGGCGCTGAACGCCCCGAACAGATCAAACAAAAAGGCCGCCTCGAGGGCGGCCTTTTTTTCATGTCTGAATGTCTTTTCGCTTAGCGCAGCGGCGAGCGTCCGACGCTGAGGAAGGACGGCGTTTCGTTCGCCGGCGCATGTTCGCTTGAGTCGTTGTCGTCGCTCGAGGCCGAAACCGGGCGCGGGGCCGGGGCGGGCGCCGGGGCCGAAGGACGCGAACGGCGGAAATCCTTTGCAGAGGTTTCCGAGAGCGGATCGTCGGAATGACGGCAATTGCCTTCGAAATGCGCGCCTGTTTCCACGGACAGCGAGCTATGAAGGATGTCGCCCTGAATGTGAGAGGTCGAGGCGAGCGACACCGATTTGGCGCGAATGCCGCCTTCGACGCGGCCGCGCACGGTCACCGTTTCGCAGATGATCTCGCCCTTGACCGAGGCTTTCTCGCCGATGATCAGCGAGCCTGCTTTGATGTCGCCTTCCAGCGATCCGTCGAACTGGATCTCGCCGGCCGAATTGATGTTGCCGTGCATGACAACGTCGGAAGAGATGATGGACGGCACGCCGGCGGTTTTCATGACGCCTGATCCTTTTCTGGGTGCGGCTTGCACGCTTGCTTGCTGCTGAACAGGCGGCTCCAGCGGCGCGCTGTTCGTCGACTTCGTCTCGGACTGCTTGCCCGGCTTAGCTTTCGAAAACATATCTACCTGCCTCGATGAAACGACGAGGATTAAGCGGCTTGCCCTTGTACAGCACTTCGTAATGAACGTGCGGTCCGGTTGAGCGGCCGCTAGACCCAAGTTCCCCAACCTTGTCGTGAAGCGATACAGTCTGGCCCCGTTTCACGCTGATCCTGCTCATATGCGCGTAACGTGTTATGAATCCGTTGCCATGGTTGATTTCAACCACGCGGCCGAACCCGCTGCGGGTGCCTGCGAAGCGCACCACGCCGTCCGCCGTCGCGGTGACCGGCGAGGCCCAGGGCGCGGCGAAGTCGATGCCGTTATGGCGGGAATATTTGCCGTTGATCGGGTCGCGGCGAATGCCGAAGCCGCTGGTGAAGCGGCGCGTCACGGTCAGCGGCGAGGAAAGCGGCACATTTTGCAGCGCCTTGTTCAGCGCCGCCAGTTCGTCGACAGCGACCGCCGCGCGGTTGGCGTGCTGATAGAAATGCGAGGCTGCTTCGCCGCCGCCGGCGAGGTCGATGAACGGGCCGCCCTGCGCGAGCATGGTGTTCGAGATCTTGGCGGGCGTCACCAGCGATTCCATGGGCACGCCGGCGCTGGCGAGAAGCAGGGTCAGTTCCTCGCGCTCGAGATTGGCTTTTTCCTCGAGCTTGGCGATGAGCATCATCTGCTCCGTGTAGAGATCGGCGGCCGCCTTGTTCATTTCATTGATGGCCTGGGAGGCGGGGCCGGTCTGCTGCGCGGCGCGGTCCTGAACCTGGTCGGCGCCGAGCTTACGGGCCGCGGACATGCGCGACTGGCGCGGCGTCGGTTCGCCGGGCGTGACGTCGATCATCACGCGGTTGCCGTTGCTCGGGCGCTGGCCGTTCGGGCCGCCGGCTTCCGACAGGCCCTTGGCGAGGGCGTCGAGACCCTGGTCGATCGACGCCTTGCGTTCGACCATGTTCTGAAGAAGCTGGTGGCGCGCTGAAATGTCGGTCAGCGTTTCGTCGAAATTCTGTTTGAGGATCTGGTTGAGTTCGCTGACGTCGTCATAGGCGCGCTGCGCATCGTGCAGGCGCTTGGAATAGGTCGTCTCCATGATCCGGCTGTCCCGGTCCTTGGCGACGATGATCTGCTCTTTGAAGACCACGTTCACCGACGCATAGGCCACCCAGAGCAGAGCCGCGCCGATAATCACGGCGAGCGCGATCTGGGTCTTGGACGACATCGAAATAAAGTGAACGACGCCGTCGCTTCGGTGATAAATCTGCCGTTCCTTAAAGAAACGGCTGAGTACGCGCCTCATTTTGCCGGAACGACGGCTCATTGGTCGTACGCCCTTTGCACGCGTCTACACACGCTACCTTGTCCACCCTGGCCGCATAGCAGCGCAAAACTCAGCGTGACGCAACCGTTATGTGATGGTGTAACGCTATTTTCCACTATATCCGCCCGGGGCCCTTTACCTTAATGCGATTAAACGCGGTTTTCCTTGCCAAGTGGTTCATAAAACGCCCGGGGCAGGCCGGCCCGGGCCCGCGCGTCGTGATTGAAGGGCGGTTTCAGGCGCCCTGCAAAGATCTTTTCACGCAAAGCATGAAATGCGCCAAGCGGCTCCAGGCCGCGGGCGGCGCAAACCGCGTCGAACCAGCGCTTGCCGCAGGCCACATGGCCCACTTCCTCCCGGTAGATCACCTCGAGAACGGCGGCGCTGTCCTCATCGCCGGCGGCGCGCAGTCGATCCATCATATCCGGGGTGACGTCAAGTCCTCTCGCTTCCAAAATGAGCGGCGCGATTACTAGGCGCGCGAGCACGTCGCCGGCGGTTTCCTCGGCCGCTTCCCAGAGGCCGTCATGGGCCGGGAGATCGCCATAAACGCCGCCCAACGCCTCAAGCCGTCCGGCGATCATCGCGAAATGGCGGGCTTCCTCGCCGCCGATCCGGACCCAGTCGCCCGCGAATTCGGCCGCATCGAGCCCTTCGGCGGCCATTGCGGGGGCGAAACGGGCCGCCATGTCGAAGGCGAGGTCGATGGCGTTGAACTCGATATGGGCGACCGCGTGGAGAAGGGCGGCCCGGCCTTCCGGCGATCCCAGTTTCCGGCGGGGAACCTCGCCGGGCGGGACAAGCGCCGGTTTTGCGGGCCTTGCGGGGCGGTCAGGGGGCGAGGCGGTCTCGCCCAGCGGCGCACCGGCTTCGCGCAGGCGGTCGGCCCGCTCCGCTGCGGCGGTCTTTTCCGATGGGGCCGCGGCTTCGAGGACGCAGACGGATGCGGCGAGCAGAGAGGACGGCGCTTTGCCGGTCAAAGCGCTTTGACCGCCGCCAGCACCTCGTCCGCATGCCCGGCGACCTTCACCTTGCGCCAGATCTTTTGGACGACGCCTTTTTCGTCGATCAGGAAGGTGGCGCGCTCGATTCCCATGAATTTGCGGCCATACATGCTTTTTTCGACCCAGACGCCGTAGCTTTCCGTGACCTTGCCGCTCTCATCCGCGCCGAGATCGACTTTAAGCTCATGTTTTTCCTTGAACTTCTTGTGCTTTTCCAGGCTGTCGCGGGAAACGCCGATAATCACGGCCCCGGCGCGCTTGAACTTCGCCGCCGCCTCGGTGAAGGCGATGGCCTCCTTGGTGCAGCCTGAGGTGTCATCTTTCGGATAGAAGTAGAGAACGACTTTCTTCCCGGCGAGATCCTTGAGCTTGACGGTCTCGCCATTATCGAGGGGAAGGGTGAAGGCCGGGGCTTTCGAGCCTTCTGCGAGGGCTTTTGCGGCGACAGCTTTGGCCATGGTGACTTCCTTTGATTGTAAGGCTTATGGCGGCGCACCATACCGGCGCCGGCGAAAATGGCCAGACGGTCTCTTTCGCTTCTTCTGTTCGCTTCCCGGTTGCGGGCGATCTTCGCCTGTCCCTTGTCGCAGGGGGGAATGACCGGTACCGATAGTTTTTTGCGGCGTCGGGGGCGGGCGTCCGTCAGCAGTGGAAAGAGTGTCGCGAGGTTTGCGGCTGCATGAAGAAGCGGGCGTTGAAAACGGCTGTACTTGCGTTCGAAGTCATTGCGCTTTTGATCGCAATCGCCGCCGCCGCTGTGATCTTTCTGTCCTGGCGCCTGACGCAGGGGCCGGTGGAGCTTTACATTTTAAAGCCCAGCGTTGAATTCGCCATCGAACGGCGCCTGCCGCGGGGCTATGATGCGGCGATTGACAGCATTGAGCTTCGCAGCGCCGAGGCGCGCGGCGAGTACCGCCTGCAGCTCCATGGCCTCACGATCACCGGCGAGGATGACGAAGAAGCCGCAAGCGCTCCAGCGATCCTGATGACCTTCGATCTCGGCGATTTGCTCGCCGGCGAGATCGGGCCGAAGATCGTCACGGCGCAGGGCGCAAGCTTTCGCATCATTCGCCGCGAAAACCTCAATGTCGATATTCCCATCGTCAAGAAGCCCGGAGGCCGCGGACGACAGTTTGCAGCCCTGCTCGACGGCAGGCTTTTAAGAAGCGCGTTCGACTCGGCGGAACTCTCGGACGCTGAAATCACCTTCCTCGATGTGGCCTCGGGGCGGGCCTGGGCGGCGCCGCACACGCAAGTGACCCTGCGCCGCACGGAAGGAGGCCTCACCGCGCTGCTCGAAGGCCGGATCGACATGGACGGCGAACGCGCCGGGATCAACGCCGAAGCCGACTATGACAGCGAAAGCGACGTTATCGACGTCGTGGTCGACGGCGACAATTTTCCGGTCGGAGACTTGCTCAGCACGTTTTACGGCGACAGGGCCGCGATCATCGACGCGCCGGTCAGCGGACGCGCGCTCATCGCCTTCACGGCGGACGGCGATGTCCTGTCATCGAAATTCGACGCGCGGATCGGCGAAGGCTTCCTGCAAGTCGGCGGCGCGCGCCGGCCCGTCTCCTATATTGAATGGGAGACCGGCTTCGATCCGCTGACGAACCATTTTTCCATCGACCGTTTCGATTTCGACCTTGAAGGCGCGACAGGAACGGCGACAGGCGAGGTCGAGATTTCTTTCGGCGAGGACATCCGCCAGCCCGAAAGCATTTCCTTCGAGCTGGCGTCGGAAGAGATTGTTCTCGCCGCGCCTGAAGAGCTTCCGGCGCCGCTGAGCGTCTCCGGGCTTGCTCTGAACGGCCAGTATTTCGTCTCCGACCGCCGTCTGGTCTTCTCCTCTCTCGGGGCGGCTTTCGGGGGGCTCGTCCTTGACGGCCGGCTGACCTTTCTGCGCCCGCGCGGCTTTGATGGCGGGCCCGACCCGTCGCCGGGCGTCATCGCCGATATCGACATCGAGGGCGCGCTGGAGCCGGAAAGCCTGTTGTCGATCTGGCCAAGAAGTCTTGCCTCCGGTGCGCGCGACTGGGCGGAGGCCCGGCTCGAAACGGCCGTGATCGACAATCTCGACTTCGCGATGGATCTGACGCCGGGCGCCATTCCCGAAGACGGCGGTTTTCCCGACGACGCGATGACCCTCACTTTCGACGCGCGCAATGTGACGGCGCGTTACGTCAAGGGCATGACGCCCTTGCGGGACGGCGCGGGCGACGGCGTCCTTCACGGAAACTCGTTTCTTCTCAATGTTGACCGCGCCCGCATCGACGATGTCGCCATAACGAAAGGCGAAGTCTCCTTTCCCGTCTTCTGGCCGAAATGGCAGCCCACCTATTACCGCTTCACGGCGGCCGGAAAAACGCAGGACATGCTCGCCATTCTCGACGAGGCGCCGCTCAATCTTCTGTCGAAAGTCAATCTCAGCGCGGACCAGTTTTCGGGCGAGGCGCGCGCCGAGATCGAGATTATGCGTCCCAACAAGCGCGACGTGCTCCCCGAAGAGTACGGGTATGAGGGCGACGCATCCTTCAGGGACATGACCATCAAGGAGCTGATCGGCGGCATTCAGCTTTCAAACGCGTCGGGAACGGTCGATCTCAAGACCCGCTCCATGACGGTGAAAACGACGGCGGACATCGCCGAGGACGCGCCGATTGAAATGGTCTGGCGGCAGAATTTCTACGAGGGAGACGGGCCTTCCAGGGTCAGTCTTTCGGGCGTGTTCAACTCCTCCGCCGGCGATCTTTTCGGGGTGCCGACGCGGCGCTTCCTGCGCGGGCCCGTTGCATTCGAGGCCGAAGCGCTTGGCGATTTCGGTTCGTTTGAGGCGCTCGAGGTTCAAACCGATTTCACGGACGCCGCTTTGATGGTGAACACGCTAGGCTGGCGCAAATCGGCCGGCGCGCCGGCGGCAGGCGAACTGGCGATGTCTTTCAGCGAGGAGGGCGTCACCGTGAAACGGCTGTCGCTGGAAGGCGACGCCGTCAACATCTTCGGCGGGCTTTCCTTTGACGCAAACGGCGCTTTGCAAAAGGCCGACCTGCCGCGGTTCTATCTCGCCGACGCCGCAGATTTTGCGGTCACCGCCCGGCGCGACAGCGCCGGCGCGCTCGAGCTGACGGCGGTCGGGGATTTCGTCAACGCCGGCCCCATGGTCGAGCAGACGCTGGAAGGGTCCGGCGCGGCGGAAAGCGAAGACGGGTTCAACTGGGGAGAGGGCGTCAATGTCCGCGCCCGGATCGACCAGATCGCCATGCGCGAGGGCGTTCTTTACAGCGACGGCGCGCTTGATCTTTTCCGCAACGCCGAGCGCTTGCAGGCGCTCGACTTTTCCGCCTTCAGCCCCGACGGCAAGCCTTTGACTGTCACCATGGCGCTCACCGGCGCCGAGGACGGCCCCGAGCGGGCGATCGAGGCGCGCACCAGCGCCATCGGCCAGTTGATGAAAGGCGTTTTCGGTCTTGATTCGCTGGCGGGCGGCGAGGGGTCGATGCGCATCGCCCTGCATCAGGCAGGCGAGCCGGGCTTCGAGGGGGAGCTTGAGGCGCGCAATCTCCAGGTCGTCAACGCGCCGCTCCTGGCGCGGATTTTCTCCGCCGGGTCGCTCGACGGACTCGCCAATCTTCTGGGCGGCCAGGGCATCGACTTTTCATACGCCTACGGAAAATTCGACTATGCGAACGGCGTCGTCTCCGTCGAAGACATGCGCGCCACCGGCGCCGCCGTGGGCATCACGGCGGACGGCGTCGTCGGCGTCGGGGCGGGCGGCCAGGCGGATCTCAACGGCGCCGTGGCGCCGATCTATGCCCTGAACTCAGTGCTCGGCAATGCGCCGATCATCGGTGATATTCTGGTGGGCAAAAAAGGCGAGGGGATCGTCGCCTTTTCCTACCGCGTGAGCGGCGAGACCGGCAATCCGTCGGTTTTCGTCAATCCCTTGTCGGCGCTGACGCCGGGTATTTTCCGCCAGCTTATGCAGCCCCAGCGCGAGCTCACGCCAGAGGACGCCGCGGCGCCGTCAGCCGAACCGGAAGCCGAAACGCCGGACGGCGAGCCGGCGCCTCAGCCTCAATAAAGCGCAACAGTTACTGCACGCGGATGATCGCGTGCTTTTTCTTGCCGATGGAAAGCTTCACCGAGCCGTCGCGAATGTCGCTGGCCGACAGCGCACGCTCTTCGCGCACCGGTTCGTCATTCACCTTCAACGCGCCGGCCTTGATGTGACGGCGCGCTTCGCCCTTTGAGGCGCAAAGACCGGCAGCCAGAAACGGATCGATGACCGCTGCGCCTTCAAGATCGTTTGCGCTCATGTCGATGGTCGGCAGATCGCCGCCGAGCCCGCCTTGCTCGAAGGTCTTCTGCGCCGTGCCGGCGGCGCTTTCCGCCGCCTCGCGGCCATGGAGAAGCGCGGTCGCCTCTGTCGCCAGCACTTTCTTGGCCTCGTTGATTTCCGCGCCGTCGAGCGCGGCGAGCCGGCGCACCTCGTCCATGGGCAAGGTCGTGAAGCGCGCCAGCAGCGTCGCCACATCCGCGTCTTCGGCGTTGCGCCAGTACTGCCAGTAATCATAGGGCGACGTCATGTCGGGGCTGAGCCAGATCGCGCCGCCTTCCGTCTTGCCCATCTTCTTGCCGGACGCGGTGGTGAGTAGCGGCGTCGTCAGGCCGAACACCTCGGCGGCGTCCTTGCGGCGGCACAGCTCGACGCCGTTGACGATATTGCCCCACTGATCCGTGCCGCCCATTTGCAGCGTGCAGTTGTAACGGCCCAGAAGTTCGTGAAAGTCGTAGGCCTGCATCAGCATGTAGTTGAATTCGAGGAACGTCATGGGGCTTTCGCGGTCGAGCCGCAATTTGACCGAGTCGAAAGTCAGCATGCGGTTGATCGTGAAATGCACGCCATAGTCGCGCAGGAATTCCACATAGCCGAGTTTCGACAGCCAGTCGTCATTATTGACCATGACCGCATCTGACGGGCCGTCGCCGAAGGTCAGAAACTTGTCGAAGGCGGTCTTGATGCCGTCAATATTGGCCGCGATGTCGGCGTCGGTGAGGAGCTTTCGCTGCTCGTCCTTGCCGGTCGGATCGCCCACCTTGGTGGTGCCGCCGCCCATCAGCGCAATCGGCCGGTGCCCTGTCTGTTGCAGCCAGTAGAGCATCATGATCTGGATCAGGCTGCCCGCATGCAGCGACTTCGCCGTCGCGTCGAAGCCGATATAGGCGGTGACGACGCCGGCGGCGGCTTTCTCGTCCAATCCTTCGAGATTGGTGCCTTGCGCGATGAAGCCGCGCTCTTCGAGCACGTTCAGGAAGTCGGATTTGTATTTTTTGCCGGCCGTCATGGATTTTCTCGATTTTCAGAAGGCGCCGGACCTAGCACGCGAAGCCCTGTTTTCCAACGAAATTATGGCTCAGTGACGCCGCCGCGCTGCGGTCAGTCGGCATCGAGGAAGCGGTTGTAATCGGCGACCAGCGCCTTGGCGGCGAGCGAGACGATGCGTTCGCCATGTTCGGGGCAGGCGGGCGCGGGGTTCGAGCCGATGCGCCCGTCGGGAAAGCGCCGGCGATAGTCGTCCGCATCATGAAAATGTCCGATGGGCGCGATCTCCGGCGTCATGGCGGCGTCTTTCACCGCCCCCGGGTAGCCGTAATAGGTGACGGAGACTTCCGACGGCGTTGCGTGCATGCCATGGCCTTGCGGATAGAGTTCCTTGCACAGGGCGCCGACTTTCTCGAGCTCCCACCAGTTGCGCAGTTTCAGTTGCAGCCCGCGATTGGGCGCGCCGCCGGCCGCGAAACTGGCCTCTGCATAGATTTCGGCGAACGCGGCCTGTATCGTCGCGATATTGCCGCCATGGCCGTTCAGGAAATAGATGCGTTCAAAGCCGTGCCGGCGCAGGGAGGCGACCCAGTCCGCAATCGCTGCGATCATGGTCGAGGGGCGCAGGGTCATGCTGCCCGGGAACGCCAGATGATGCTGCGCGCAGCCGACGCTAAAAGTCGGGCCGATCAGAATATCTTCGCTGTCCCCGGCGGCGGCGTTGGCGATAATTTCAGGGCAGAGCGCATCCGTGCCCACAAGGCCGTTGGGGCCGTGCTGTTCGAACGAGCCGATGGGAATGATCACGCCTTTCGAGCGGCTCAGATAAGTTTCGATCTCCTGCCAAGTGCTTAACGCCAGACGCATGATTTTCACCGTGTTTTAGTGTTGTTGTTACAACCGATTTGCCATTATCTGGGGACGGTCGCATCTAATGAAGCAGCTTCGCCTTTTGTCAACGAATCGCACGTGAATCAATGACAGACACACTGACAGCCATCGGTCTGATGAGCGGCACCTCGCTCGACGGCATTGACGCGGCGATCCTCAAGACAGACGGCGAGGATGTCGTCGAAGCAGGCCCCGCGATCCATATACCGTATAGCCGTGACCTCAAGATCTGGGCGCGCCGGGCCATCAAGGCCGCCCTTGAAGGCCGCGACGGGGCCGAGGAAATCGGCAAGGCCGCTGGCGAGGTCACCCATGCGCATGTGAAGGCGGTGGAGGCGCTGCTCGAGCGTTCGGGCATGAAAGCCAGGAATATCGACGTGATCGGGTTTCACGGCCAGACCATCCTGCACCGCCCGTCGAAAGAGCCGGGCGTTGCGGGCCGCACCTGGCAGCTCGGGGACGGGCGCGTCCTCGCCGACGAAACGCGCATCGACGTCGTCAATGATTTCCGCGCCAATGACGTCGCCTCGGGCGGCGAAGGCGCGCCCTTTGCGCCCGTCTATCACCGCGCGCTCGTCGCCTCGATGGACGAGCCGCCGCCCTGCGCCGTCGGGGTCATCAATCTCGGCGGCGTTTCGAACGTCACTTATGTGCCCGAGGGCGCGAAGGCCGTCGATCTCGTCGCGTTCGATTGCGGGCCGGGCAACGGCCTTGTGGACGAATGGGTCGAGATGAAAACCGGCGAGCCTATGGACAAGGACGGCGCCATAGCGCTCGCCGGAACGGTGAACGAGGAGGCGCTGCGCATGATGATGCTGACGCCTTATTTGCGCCGGCGCCCGCCCAAATCCCTCGACCGCTACGATTTCAAGCTGGATCATGTGAAGAAACTTTCGCCCGAAGACGGCGCTGCGACGCTGACGGCGTTTACGGCGGACTGCATCCAGTACTCGGAAAGGTTTCTGCCCGAACCGCCGGGCGGCTATATCGTCTGCGGCGGCGGGCGGCATAATCCGGCGATGATGCAGGCGCTGCGCGAGCGCCTCGAGGCGAAAGTCGTCAGCGCCGAAGATGCGGGTTGGCGCGGCGACGATCTGGAGGCGGAATGTTTCGCCTATCTCGCCGTGCGCAATCTCAGAAAGCTGCCCATCAGCTATCCGAAGACGACGCGCGTTCCCCGGCCCATGACAGGCGGGGTGTTTCACCGCGCGCCGGTTTAGTACACCGGGCGAGACGTCCGCGTCACGAGCCGCTATCCCGCTCACCCCGACGAAGGTCGGGGTCTCGTGCAAAAACGAAGAAGATTCCGGCCTTCGCCGGAATGAGCGGAAACTAAAAAGTCACGCGAACTTTTCGCCCGACGCCTTAGGCCTAAACCGGCGCCGCCGGCTGTTCGGCGGGCGGCGGCGTGTCTTCGCTGTCTTCCTTGCGCGGACGCTGGATGCGCTTGAACGCCAGGAAGAGCAGCGTAAGCGCGAGAATTTCGAAGAAAAAGGCGAAGATGAGCGGCGCGCCCGGGAAATAGAACGGCGCGCCTTCCGGCAGGATCGTGATGTTGAACAGGCTGAACGGCTCGCCGGGCGAGGAGAAGGCCGAAAACATCTGCGTCATGATCCACGGGCTGATGACCATGGTGAGACTGTTGAGCGCCGCGATGGCGCCTTGCAGTTCCCCTTGCGCATTGGGCGGGATGGTGCGCGACATGATCCCCTGAAGGGAAGGCTGCGCCAGTCCGCCGAGGGCGGTGAAAGTGAGGATGACGAAAATCATCCAGCCTTTGTCAGCGAGCGCGAAGCACAGATAGCCCACCGCTGTGACGCTCATGCCGATCAGCGCGGCCCGGCGCTCGCCGAGTTTCGGGATTGCGACCCGCGTCAGCCCGCCCTGAACGAGCCCGGACATCAGGCCCATATACATGAGCGAGGCGCCGATCATCGCTTCGCTCCACGTAAATTTCTCGATGGCGTAATAGGACCAGATCGAAGGATAGGTCCAATGGGCGAGCTGCGCGAAGAACAGGACCGCCGCAATCGGCAGCATGATCGGATATTGTGCGAACTGCTTGAAGTTGCCGAGCGCATTGGCGCGCCGCCAGTCGAAGGGCCGCCGGTTTTCCGGCTTCAGGGTTTCCGGCATGGCGAAATAGCCGAAGATGAAATTCACCGCGCCCGTGGCGGCGACAAAATAAAACGGCGCGCGGGGTCCGAAATGTTCGCCGAGGAAACCGCCGATGCCGGGGCCGATGATGAAACCGACGCCGAAGGCCGCGCCGATGAGGCCGAAATTGCCGGCGCGTTTTTCCGGCGGCGTGATGTCGGCCATGAAAGCGTTGGCGGTTGAGAAGGTCGCCGCGAAGGCGCCCGCGAGAATGCGCGCAATGAGAATCATGCCGATAGTCGGCGCGATCGCCATGATCAGGAAGTCGAAGGAATAGGCGGCGAGCGAGATCAACAGCACCGGACGGCGCCCGAAGCGGTCCGAAAGTCCGCCAATGATCGGCATCATGAAAAACTGCATGATTGCGTAGACCACCGACAGATAGCCGCCCCATTTCGCAGCGTGCGCAACGCCTTCGCCGGTCACCTCCATAATCAGCTTCGGCATTACGGGCATGATCACGCCGAACCCGATCATGTTGAGCAGGATCGTGATGAAAATGAAAAAGATTGCGCTTTTGCCTGCCGGTCTCGCCATGGGTCGGCTTCTCTCTCAGGTGATGGGCGTGATTTTGAGCGCCGTGATCTGGTTGCGGCGCCGGCGCAGGATCTTGAACCGGTAGCCGTGGAACGAGAAGGTCTGTCCCACGTCAGGAATGCACTGTGCTTCGTGAATGACAAGCCCCGCCACGGTCACAGCTTCTTCATCTGGGAGATTCCAGTCCTTGGCGCGGTTGAGATCGCGGATCGTGACGTCGCCGTCCACATTGACCGAGCCGTCGGCCTGCGGCCTGACGCCCTGCACGGGGCTGTCATATTCGTCTTCGATCTCGCCGACGATTTCCTCGAGAATGTCCTCGAGGGTGACAAGGCCCATCAGCGCGCCATATTCGTCGACGATCAGCGCGAAATGTTCCTGTTTCAGCTTGAAAGCGTCGAGCTGTTCCTGAAGCGTCGTCGTCTCCGGCGCGAAATAAGGCTCGCGGGCAAGCGCTTCGAGATCGATGGCCTCGGCGTTTCCTTCTGCGTCCCAGAGCGCGCGCAACAGATCCTTGGCGTGCAGGATGCCGATGATGTTGTCAGGATTTTCCCGATAGAGCGGCAGGCGCGTATGGGCGCTCTTCAGCGCCTGGCGGATGATGGCGTCTTTCGGCATGTCGATGTCGAGCATCTCGATCGACTTCCTGTGGATCATGATTTCCTCGGTGCGGATCTCGTTGAGATCGAGGGCGCCGCGGATGAGGTCGCGCGCTTCCTTGTCGACACGGCCTTCCGAGTGGTGCAGGTCGATGGCCCCGCGGATTTCCTCTTCGGCGGAAAAGACGGCGCTGTCTTTCGACACGTCGACGCCGAACACGTGCAAAAAGCCGCGCACGATCACCTGCACGACGCGCGTCACCGGCGCGAAGATCAGCACCACCCAGCGCATAACAGGCGCGACGACCATGGCGAAGCCGTCGGGCCGCGAAATCGCCGCGGTCTTCGGCGCCACTTCCGCGAAGACCAGAACCAGCAGCGTCATGGTCGCCGTGGCGGCGGCGTTGGCGAGGCCGCCTTCGCCGAACATCGAGATGAAAACGCTGGTGGCGATAGAGGTCGCGAGAATGTTGACGAGATTGTTGCCGAGAAGAATGGCGCCGATCAGTCTTTCACGGTCCTTGATCAGGAGGTTGACCCGGCGCGCGCTGAGATTGCCGTCGCCTTCGAGCCGGTGCATGCGCGCTTTCGAGGTTGCGGTCAGGGCGGTTTCCGATCCCGAGAAGAACGCGGACATCAACAGGAGCAGGAAAATGATTCCGATGGGCAGGAACAAGGACGGATCGATGGTGTCGGGCATGGGGCTGGTTCCGCCGGCCTAGCGGCCGGTCTTCTCCTTCAGGAAGGCGGCGACGTCCTGCGCTTGCGCATCTTTTGAAATGAAGGCGTCGCCGATGGATCGGGCGAGTATCAGGGTCAGCTTGCCCTGCTCAACTTTTTTATCTTGCATCATGTAGTGAACGAGCGTGTCGGCGGGAATCTGGGTCTTGAGGTCGGCAATCCCGGCCGGAAGACCTGACGCGGCGATATGCGCCTTCACCCGCTCCGCGTCCTCGTCCGGACAATGGCCGAGCCGGACGGAATAGTCATAGGCGAGGGCCATCCCCAGCGCCACGCCCTCGCCATGCAGGAGCTTGTCGGAATAACCGAAATGCGCCTCGAAAGCGTGCCCGAATGTGTGGCCGAGATTGAGGAGGGCGCGCTTGCCTTTTTCATGCTCGTCTGCGCTGACGATGGCGGCTTTTGCCTCGCAGGAGACTTTCACCGCTTGCGCGCGGGCGCCGGCGTCGCCTTCGAGGAGGGCTCGTCCATTTTGCTCGCACCACTCAAAGAACGCAGCGTCCGCGATGAGGCCGTATTTGACGATTTCGGCGTAGCCGGCGCGCAATTCGCGCGGCGGGAGGGTGGCGAGCGCATCGATATCGGCGATGACGAGGGCGGGCTGATAAAAGGCGCCGACCAGATTCTTGCCCTGAGGGACGTTGATCGCCGTCTTGCCGCCGACGGCGCTGTCGACCTGTGCGAGGAGGGTTGTCGGCAGTTGCGCGAAGCGGCAGCCGCGCCGCAGGACCGAGCAGGCGAACCCTGTAAGGTCGCCGATAACCCCGCCGCCGAAAGCCAGCACCATGTCGTCGCGCTCGATCCCGAGATCGAGCAGGCGGCCGGTCAGGGCTTGAAGTTCGGAGAAGGACTTCGTGGCTTCGCCGGGTTTCAGCGTGATGAAATCTGCTTCGACCCCGCCGGTTGCAAGCCCGGCTTTCAACCGCTCCCCTTGCGCCGCCATGACATGCTCGTCCGTGACGACGGCGACGCGCGCGCGTTTCAGGAGCGGCGCGATAAGCTCGCCCGCCTTGTCGAGAAGGCCGCCGCCGATCTTGATGTCGTAGGATCGCGCGCCAAGCGGGACGCGGACGGTTTCCGGGGTCATTGCGCGTTGTCCTTCACCGCCGTCAGGAGATCGGGCCGGGCTTCGAGGGCGTCGATGATAAGATCGACCGTGTTGCTGTGCGGGCCGGACTGGCTTTCCACATGAATGTCGGCCGCTTCGTAATAGGGCTTTCGTTCCTCGATCAGCCTTTCGAGCGTGCCTCTGGGGTCGCCGTTCTGAAGGAGGGGGCGCGTGTTGCGCTTTGTGGCGCGGGCGACAATGGTGTCGAGATCGGCCTTGATCCAGATGGAAACCGCCCGTTCCTTGATCAGCGTGCGTGTGTCGGGGTGGGTGACGGCGCCGCCGCCGGTGGCCAGCACATGGGGCGGGCCTTCGAGCAGGCGGCGAATCACCCGCGCCTCGCCCTCGCGGAAGCTTTTCTCGCCATGGGCGGCGAAAAGGTCGGAAACGCTCATGCTCGAGGCTTTCTCAATCTCCTGATCCGCATCGTAAAAAGGCAGGTCGAGGCGCATGGCCAGACGCCGCCCCACGGTGGTTTTGCCGGCTCCCATCATGCCCACAAGCACGACGGCGCGTTCGCATTCCAGCTTTGGGTGTTTACGTGGTTGCCCCATGGCGGCTAGATGTAGGGGAGCGGGCGGCGCGATGCCAGCAGAAACCTTGTTTTATCAGGGAAGTGCAAGGCGACAGGGCGCCGCCGCAGCGGGCAAGCGAGGGGTCCGGCCGCGAGCGTGAAGCGGCGGAGGAGGAGCGGCGGCGTGCGATTTATAGCGGTGATTGCGCTTTTGGCAGTGGCGGGCCTGATCGGCCTCTTCGTCTATGGGCAGATGATGGAGCCGGACCTGCGCGAGATAGAAGTGGAAGCGAACAATGCGGCGCAATAAGCTCATGCTCAGCGGGGCCTGCGTCGCGATTGCGGGCCTTTTCACGACGCTGGCCGGCGCCCAGGTCGCGCCGCCCGAAAGCGTTGAGACGGCGCAGCTTCCCACCGACGCCTTTTCCATCGGCCAGCTCGACCCTTCCGAAGGCGCGCTCCCGGGCACGCTCTGGTCGGGCAGCGATCCCCAGATCCTTGATTTTCTCCTGTCTCAAACGCCGTCGCGGCCGGCTTCGCCGAGTCTCGGCCTCGCCATGCGCCGCACGCTGTTGTCGCCAGGCGCCAAGCCGACAGGGGCCGACTCTTCGCTCGGCGGCAAGAAACTGCTCGCCCTCGCCAAGGCCGGGTTCCTCGAGGAGGCGCGCACTATTGCGAGCCTTGCGACCGTCGGCCGCGGCGATCTTTATGTCGCCGAAGCCGAGGCGACCCTGAGTCTTCTTGGCGGCGAGGCGGACGCCGCCTGCCGCCGGGGCGCATCGCTCAATGGCGGGCGCGAAGCGCTGTTCTGGGTGCGCCTGCGCGCTTTTTGCTATGCCCGGGCCGGGGAAATCGACGCCTTCGACCTGACGGTCAATCTCCTGCGCGAGCGCGGCGCGCTGTCGTCCTCGGACGAGTCGCTGTTCTTCTCGATTCTTTCGGAGGCGCCGCCCAAGACCATTCCGCCCCTCGAGACCGCCCTGCAATATGCGGCCTTCAAGGAAGCCGGCCTTGAGATCGCGCCCGGCCATCTCGCCAGGGCCGAAGGCGGGGTTGTCGCCGCGATCGCCGCCGACGGCGAAGCGGCGCCGGCGCTGCGCATCGCGGCGGCGGAGCAGGCGGCCTCTATGGGCGTTCTGAAGCCCGCCACCCTCAAAGGACTTTTCAGCGCTGTCGAGTTTGAAGTGTCCGATATGGGCGCGGCGACCGAACTCGCCGCCCAGCGTCCCGACGATCCGCTGACAGATGCGCTGCTCTACCAGTCGATCACCGCGATGACTGCGCCGGAATTCGTTCGCGACAAGGCGATGCGCATCGCCCTGGCGCTGTCGCGCGCGGACAGTTTCCATCAGGCTTACGCCCTGTCGCAGGTTTACGCAGAAGACATCAACGCGCTGGAAGGCGTGCTCGTGACGCCGGAAGAAGCCGGCGCCTTTGCGCTGGCGCGCATGGCGGCGGGCGACAGCGTCGGCGCCGGGCGCTGGCTGGCGGCGATGATCGGCGACAATGAAAGCGTCGCGGCGCTGCCGGAAGAGCTCGGCATGGCCTTTATCGACCGGGTCAATCTTCTGGCGCTGCTCGACCCGCAAACCGCGGCGCGCATCGCGCGCAGCGCCGGCGTCTCGCTTCTGTCCGAGCAGGGCCCGGAGAGCGCGGCGCTGCCCGCCCATGGCGATCCGGCGGTGACGGCGCGCATTCTCGAAGCCGCCTTCGACGCTGTTGACGGCGACAAGGTCGGCCAGGCGGGGCTGGCGGCGCTGGCCGCGTCGGCAGGCGCGTCGAGCGCGCCCGGCGAAGTCGAATCGGTGGTGGTCAGCGAAAGCCTGCGCGCAGCGGGCATGCCCGAACTGCGCCGCCGCAATGTGTTTGAGCGCGCCTGGGCCGCGTCCTTCGGGACCATGGCGTCCGCTGCGGGCGAAGGCGCTGGCGGGACGTCGGAAGACAGAGGCTTCGCGCCGCGTTTGAAGCCGTCAAAAGACTGACCTGACGGCTTATTGAGAGGCCATGTGATTGGAAAGGCCAGGCGATGACGGCGACCGCCGCCGCTCGAAAATTTCGCGAGACCAATACGCGCCTTTCTGAAGCGTTTCTTGAAATGATGGCGGTGGAGCGCGCCGCCGCCGCCAACACGCTGAAAAATTACGGCCGCGATCTTGAGCGCTTTTCCGCCTTTGCCGCGAGTCGTAACGAGTCGCTGGAAACCGCCGGCGCCGACGACATCGCCGCATGGCTGGAGACGCTCGAGCAGGCGGGGCTCGCCGCGTCGACGGCGGCGCTGAAAACATCCGCCCTGCGCCAGTTCTATCAATTTCTGTATGCGGAAGGCTATCGCGCCGACAATCCGACAGCCTCGATCGAGCGCCCGAAAACCCGGCGTCCCTTGCCGAAAGTCCTGACGCCGGAAGAAGTGACGGCGCTGTTTGAGGCGGCGGAGAAAATGGAAGGACCGAAGGGCGTGCGCCTCGTCGCCATGCTGGAAGTGCTCTATGCGGCGGGGCTGCGCGTCTCGGAGCTTGTGGGCCTCAAACTGTCCGCGTTGCGGAAAGGCGAGCGCGTGCTGATCGTACGCGGCAAGGGCGACAAGGAGCGGCTCGCGCCGCTGACCCAGCGCGCAGTGGCGGCGGTGGAAACCTATCTTGGCGTGCGGCCTGACTTCCTGGAGGAAGGGGCAAGCTCCCCCTGGCTGTTCCCGTCGCGGGGCAAGACCGGCCGCCTTACGCCCGCACGCTTCGCCCAGATCCTGAAGGACCTCGCCGTCACGGCCGGCGTGCCGCCCGCGAAAGTCTCGCCCCATGTCCTGCGCCACGCCTTCGCGACGCACCTGCTCGAGGGCGGGGCGGACCTTCGCAGCGTCCAGCAGATGCTCGGCCACGCCGACATCACCACCACCCAGATCTACACCCATGTGGCCCAGGACCGGCTGCGCGAGCTTGTCATGACCAAGCACCCGCTGGCGAAAAAGGGGAGCAGGGATTAGGGACTTGGGACTAGAGACGGGGACTGGAGACGGGGACTAGGGAGTTGAGATGGTTAGGGGTTTTAGGTTGCGGCGTTAGCGCCTACATATTAGGACCAGCGTAACCCCGCAGCGTTAAACCACTAATCCCCAGTCCCTTATACCTAGTCCTTTGCTTATGCGCACTTATCTCGATTTTGAAAAACCCATCGCCGAACTCGAAGGCCGCATCGCCGACCTTCGTCAGGTGGACGGCGAATCCGGCGTCAATGTCGATGAGGAAATCGAAAAGCTGCAAGGCAAGGCCGACAGCCTGCTCGCCGACGCTTATTCGAAACTGTCGCGCTGGCAGAAGGCGCAGGTCGCGCGCCACGCCTCGCGCCCGCATTTCGCCGATTACGTCTCGCAGCTTGTGGACGACTTCACGCCGCTCGCCGGCGACCGCGCCTTTGGCGAAGACTCCGCCATTCTCGGCGGGCCGGCGCGTCTGCGCGGCCGGTCGATCATGCTGATCGGCCATGAAAAAGGCTCGGACACGGCGGGCCGCGTCAAACATAATTTCGGCATGGCGCGCCCCGAAGGCTATCGCAAGGCGATGCGGCTTATGGACATGGCCGAGCGCTTCAACATGCCGGTGGTCACGCTGGTCGACACGCCCGGCGCCTATCCGGGCCGCGGTGCCGAAGAGCGCGGTCAGGCCGAAGCGATTGCATCGTGTACGGAAAAATGTCTCGGCCTTCACGCGCCGCTGATCTCGGTGATCGTCGGCGAGGGTGGGTCCGGCGGCGCGGTGGCGCTCGCCGCGGCGAACAAGGTCTTGATGCTTGAACATTCGGTCTATTCGGTGATTTCCCCGGAAGGCTGCGCCTCCATTCTCTGGAAAGACGCTGCCGGCAAGGGCGAAAACAAGGCCCCGGACGCGGCCGAGGCGATGCGCATCTCCGCTCAGGACCTGCTTGAACTCGGCGTTGTCGACAGCATCATCCCTGAGCCTGTGGGCGGGGCGCATCGCGATGCGCGTCTGACGGTGGAGCGGCTCGGCGATGCGGTGGAATCCGCGATCCGCGAGCTTGAACATCTCTCGCCGGAAGAATTAAAGCGTCAGCGCCGGGAAAAGTTTCTGTCGATCGGCCGCACCGGCCTCGCCTAAGCGCGGCGCGCCTAATAGGCAAGCGCAAGCAGTGCGACAAGGGCGAGCAATCCGCCCGCAAGCGTTATCCACCCGAGCGGCAGGCGGCGTTCCTTTTTTTCGGGAACGGGCAGATCGTCTTCATTCTGTTCGGGTTCGTGGATCGCCACGGCGCGCTCGCCCCTTTTGCATGCACCATAACATGGCATGCGAAAAACGCACCGGATATGCGTCGGGTAGAGTTATGTGCGCGTCAGGACGCCGCTCAACACGATGTCGCCATTCTGACGAATGTCGATATGCGCGCCCTCCTCAATGGAAGGCAATTTATCACCCTTTGCTGAGGAGAAAATTGCGCTTGCACGGCCATTTATAATGTCGATGCGTGCGGCGCATTCGCCATCCGCGAAAACTTCTGCTTCCCGTCCGGCGATTCCGATCAGGGTGACGTAAAGGACGCCGCCGTTTTCCACCGACGCGTAGCGGATGAAACCGCGCCCCGTAAAACCGCTGACCCCGGAGAGTTTCACGGCGAGCGCGCCGCGCGGCGGCGGCAGCAGCCTTAATAGTGTTTGCAACATGACTTCCCCCCCGAGAGACTTTCCGCATTACAATAATGCAACGCAAAAGTTAAGCCGCGGGAAAAGCCGTTGCTGTCCTAAATTGGGAAATGTCCGGCAGAAGACCTAGGCGTCGCCGTGAAATTCGCCTTCCGGCGCGTCATGGGCGAGACGGTTGTCGAGATACTCTTCCGCCGTGGTGATAAACGCATCCATATGCGACTCGAAGAAATGGTCCGCCCCGGGCACGGTCTTGAACTCGATCTTGCGCCCTTTCTGGGTGCGGGTGCGTTCGACCATGCTGCGGGTTTCGTCCGGCGCGCAGATCTTGTCGTTCTCGCCGTGAATGACGACGCCCGATGACGGGCAGGGCGCGAGGAAGGAGAAATCGTAGAGATTGGCGGGCGTCGAGCCGGCGATGAAGCCGACGATTTCCGGCCGGCGCATCAGAAGCTGCATGGCGATCCAGGAGCCGAAGGAAAAGCCGGCGACCCAGCTGAAAGGCGCGTTGGCGTTCATCTGCTGCATATAGTCGAGGGCCGTCGCCGCGTCGGCGAGTTCGCCCTGGCCCTGGTCGTATTCGCCCTGGCTGCGGCCGACGCCGCGGAAATTGAAGCGCATGGTCGAAAAGCCCCGGCGCACGAACATCTGATAGAGCTCATAGGTGGCGCGGTTGTTCATGGTGCCGCCGAAAAGGGGGTGCGGGTGCAGGACCAGCGCCACCGGCGGGTTTTCGCCTTTCCCTTTTTGATAACGGCCTTCCAGGCGCCCTTCCGGGCCGGCGAAAATCACTTCTGGCATTGTCTACCTTTTCGATCCCTGCGTGTTCACGGCTTGCGGGGCCGGGAGAAAATTCCCAGCGGTTTACTCAATCCCCTGTCCGAATGCGCCGGCCTGGGCCTGAAAACCCCATTTTGCGCCAGTTTTCTGCGGCGCTAATGTTGACTAAAATGGTCGGAATTCTTATCTCGGCTGCGCATCGGGAAGGTCGGCGGGCGCGTATAGCACGTTTTTACGGCGGCGCCAGCCGAACCCCGGAAAGCCCTGTGAGAAAGCCTTGTCAGAGAAAGGCGACGCGTGAAGTTAACGACCAAAGGCAGATATGCGGTTTCGGCGCTTGCCGATATCGCCGCGACGGGCGGTGAAGCGCCGGTGGCCCTTTCGGATATCGCCCTGAGGCAGGGGATTTCGCTGTCCTATCTGGAGCAGCTTTTCGGCAAGCTGCGCCGGGCGGGGCTTGTGGAAAGCGTCCGAGGGGTGGCGGGCGGCTATGCGCTGACTGCGCCCGCTTCGCAGATGCGCGTCGCTGACATCGTCGCGGCGGTGGACGAGGAAATCCGCACCACGGCCTGCGCGGCGGGGTCGACCGTCGGCTGCAAGGGCACGAGCGCGCGCTGTCTCACCCACGATCTCTGGGACGAGCTCGGCCGCCAGATCGAAGTCTTTCTCAACGCCGTGACGCTTGAAGACATTATCGAGCGCCGCGTTCTCGGCATGGCCGCGGTCAACGCCCCCGCGCGCGAAGGCGCGCAAATTGAAGACTCTTCCCGTGAGGATGCAGGCGTCAAAGACCTCGCCCATGAAACCCGCTTCGCAGGAGCGGCGGAATGACCCGTCACTATCTCGACCATAATGCGACCGCGCCCATTCGCCCGGAAGTGATCGACATCGTCGCGGAGACCATGCGCCATGACGGCAATTCGCTGTCGGTTCATGAAGAAGGGCGGCGCGCCCACAAGATTCTCGAGGATGCGCGCGAACAGGTGCGCGCGCTTGTGAACGCGCCCATGAACGGCGTCATCTTCACGAGCGGCGGCACGGAGTCGATTCATTACGCCCTGCATGGCGCGATGAAGCCGCACAACATTAAACGTTTTTTCGTGAGCGCCATCGAACACACGGCGGTTCCCGCGAACGCCGAGACCACGGGCGCGGACATCGAAACCATTCCGGCGCTTCCTTCGGGCGTCGCCGATCTTGGCTGGCTGAAAGAGCGCCTTAAAAATTACGACGCGGAGCGCGACGGCGGCTTCATGGTGTGCCTGATGTTCGCCAATAACGAGACCGGCGTCATCCAGCCGGTGCACGAGGCGGCGGCGATTGCCCATGAAGCGGGCGGGCTGTTGTTCTGCGATGCGGCGCAGGCGGTGGGCAAAGTCCCCGTCAATTTCGTGATGTCGGGCGCGGACATCATGTCCTTCACGGGTCACAAATTCGGCGGGCCGGTGGGCGTCGGCGCGCTTGTCGCCGGTTCCAATCTGCCGCTGGAACCGCAACTGCGCGGCGGCGGTCATGAAAGCAATCGCCGCGCCGGCACCCATAATGTTGCGGGCGTCGCCGGGCTTGGGAAAGCCTGCGCGCTCGCCAAAGACAGCCTTGCGCGCGCCAAGGAGATCGCGGCGCTGCGCGATGCGATGCAGGACGCGGCGGTCCGCGCCGGCGCGAAAATCTGGGGGGCAAACGCGGAGCGTTTGCCGGGAACGCTGTGCCTCTCCGCGCCGGGCTTTCCCGGCGCGACGCAGCTCATGACCATGGACCTGTCGGGGATCGCCATCTCGGCGGGCTCGGCCTGTTCTTCCGGCAAGACGAAACCGAGCCATGTCCTGACCGCCATGGGCGCCGGCGAAGACGAGGCGACGTCGGCGATCCGCGTGTCGCTCGGCTGGAACTCCACGCAAGACGACGCCGACGCCTTCATCCGCGAATGGCCGAAAGCTTACGACCGCATCAAAGCGAAAGCTGCTTAAATGTCAGAAGTCAAAGAATCCATTTCGAAAGAAACCGTCGACACGGCGAAAGCGCTGGAGACCTATAAATACGGCTTCACGACCGACATCGAGTCGGTGAAGGCGCCGAAGGGTCTCAATGAAGACACGGTGCGCTTTATCTCCGCCAAAAAGGAAGAGCCGGAATGGCTCCTTGAATGGCGGCTCGAGGCGTTCCGGCGCTGGCTCACCATGAAAGAGCCGGAATGGGCGATGGTGCATTATCCGCCCATCGACTATCAGGACCATTATTATTATTCCGAGCCCACCTCGGGCGCGAAATACGAATCCATCGACGACGTGCCGAAGGAAATCCTTGAGGATTTCGAAAAGCTCGGCATCCCGCTGAAAGAAGCGGAGGTCCTGCTCGGCGTCGAAGGGGCGGGACAGAGCCCCGGCGAAGCGCGCACCCATCCCGATGGCGAGACAAACGGGTCGGGGAGCAAGGTCGCCGTCGACGCGGTCTTCGATTCCGTTTCCGTCGCCACGACGTTTAAAAAAGAGCTCGAAAAAGCCGGCGTCATCTTCATGTCGATTTCAGAGGCCGTGCGCGAGCATCCGGACCTCGTGCGGAAATATCTCGGCACCGTGGTGCCGGCCTCCGATAATTTCTTCGCGACCCTGAACACGGCGGTCTTTTCCGACGGCACTTTCGTTTATGTGCCGGAAGGCGTTCGCTGCCCCATGGAGCTGTCGACTTATTTCCGCATCAACGAGGCGAACACCGGCCAGTTCGAGCGCACGCTCATCGTCGCTGCGCCGGGCTCTTATGTGAGCTATCTCGAAGGCTGCACTGCGCCCATGCGCGACGAAAACCAGCTTCACGCCGCCGTCGTCGAGCTTGTCGTCGAAGACGACGCCGAGATCAAATATTCGACGGTCCAGAACTGGTATCCCGGCGACAAGGACGGCAAGGGCGGCATCTATAATTTCGTCACCAAGCGCGCCGACTGCCGCGGGGTGAATTCCAAGGTGTCTTGGACGCAGGTCGAGACCGGCTCCGCGGTGACGTGGAAATATCCCTCCTGCGTCCTGAAAGGCGACAATTCGCAAGGCGAGTTCTACTCCATCGCCATCACCAACAATTACCAGCAGGCCGACACCGGCACCAAGATGATTCACTTGGGCAAGAACACTAGGTCGCGGATCATTGCCAAAGGCATTTCGGCGGGCAAATCGAACTCCACCTATCGCGGGCTTGTCAGCATTCACCGCAAGGCCGAAGGCGCGCGCAATTTCACGCAATGCGACTCGCTCCTCATCGGCGATCAATGCGGCGCTCACACCGTGCCTTACGTGGAGAGTAAAAATCCGCGCGCGATCCTCGAGCATGAGGCGACGACCTCGCGGCTTTCGGAAGACCAGCTTTTCTATTGCCAGCAGCGCGGCCTTTCCGAAGAGGAAGCCGTGGCGCTTCTCGTCAACGGCTTCTGCAAGGAAGTCCTGCAGGAGCTGCCCATGGAATTCGCCGTCGAAGCGCAGAAGCTTGTCTCGGTGAGTCTCGAAGGGAGCGTCGGGTAATGAGAGTGGTCAGTTGTTTTACGGCGTTTGTCGCCCTGACGGCGAGCGCTTCGGCGCAGCCGGAGGAAAACCCGATCCCGGCCTCCGGCGGCGCGCTGGTGATGAAAAAGGCGAGTGCGGAAACGCAAGGCGATGCCGCGCTGCCGCACGCCATCGACGCCGGCTGGAAGGGCGAGAAAGTCTGCGAACTTCTGTTCGAGAACGAAGAAACGCGCGTCGCGCGCTGCACATTCCCGCCGGGCGTCGGCCATGAGCGCCATTATCACCCGCCCCATTACGGCTACATCCTGAAAGGCGGGACCATGCGCATCACCGATGCGGACGGTACGCGCGACATGGAGACCGGCGACGGCGCTTCCTGGTGGAGCGACGGCGTCGAATGGCACGAGGCGGTGAATGTCGGCGAGACGGAGAGTGTCTATCTGATCTTCGAGCCGAAATCGGCCGCGCAGTAAGTAGAGGAAAGCGAGCCATGAACGAGAAAGAATGGAAAGAGTGGGAAAAGCTCTACGCGGATTATGAGGAAAAGCGCAAAGCCTATGAGGCCGCGCTCAGCCATATCGGCGGCGCCTTTTCGGAGATGGCGCGCCATTACGACCGCGACAAGTTCGACCAGAACGGCTTCGTGGCGGAAATGAAGGCTCACGAGGAGTTCGTGAAAGCCCGCGAACGGCTTCACGCCTTTACCGCCAAACACGTATCAAAAGCCTGACCGGCTTCATCAGGGGAACAACGACGATGAAATTTTTCTTGGGGATGATTTGCGCATTTGTGACGACCGCGGCTTTTGCGGGCGAACGCGAGCATTACAAGGACCCGTCCATGGAGGGCTATCCCTTCTCGTCGGCGGTGGTGGTCGGCGACACGATCTATCTCTCCGGCGAGATCGGCCTGACTGAGGACGGCGAACTTGCGGAAGGCGGCGTCGGGCCGCAGACGACGCAGATTTTCAAGAATTACGAAAAGACGCTTGCGGCGGTCGGCGCGGAGCTTTCCGACATCGTCAAATGCACGGTGTTTCTGGGCGACATGGCGGCATATGGCGAGATGAATGCGGCTTACGCCGCGGCGTTGCCGGACCCGAAGCCCGCGCGCTCCACCTTCGGCGTCAACGGGCTGGCGCTCGGCGCCGCGCTCGAAATCGAATGCCTGGCAGTCAGAAAGACGGACTAATGTTGAAGATTGAAGACCTCCATGTCGCCGTTGGAAACGAAAACGGCGACGGTAATGAAATCCTGAAAGGGCTCTCGCTTGAGGTCCCGAAAGGCGAAGTGCACGCCATCATGGGGCCGAACGGCTCCGGCAAGTCGACGCTGTCTTACACCGTCGCCGGACGCGACGGCTATGAGGCGACGTCGGGCGACGTCTTGCTTGACGGACAAAGCGTCATGGGCCTCGACCCGGACGAGCGCGCGGCGAAGGGGCTGTTCCTGTCCTTCCAGCACCCCATGGAAATCCCCGGCGTGCAGACCATGAATTTCATCCGCACGGCCTTGAACGCCCAGCGCAAGGCGCGGGGCGAGGGCGAAGTTTCCGCGGCGGATTTCATCCGCCTCATTCGCGAAAAAGCCAAACTCGTCGGGCTCGACGACGCCAAGCTGAAGCGCCAGTTCAATGTCGGTTTTTCCGGCGGCGAGAAGAAGCGCATGGAAATGCTGCAAATGGCGATGTTCGAACCGCGTTTCGCGATCATGGACGAGACCGATTCCGGGCTCGACATCGATGCGTTGAAAATGGTCGGCGCCGTGGTGAACGAATTGCGGGGTCCGGATCGCGGCTTCCTCGTCATCACCCACTATCAGCGGCTTCTCGACTACATCAAGCCGGACGCGGTGCATGTGCTCGCCGGCGGGCGCATCGTCAAATCCGGCGGGCCGGAGCTTGCGGTCGAGCTCGAGAAGTCCGGCTACGATCAGTTTATCGAGGCGGCGTAAAGATTATGACGGCTCTCGCCAATCCATCTGCTTTCGAGGCCGCGATTGAGGCGGCATATGAAGCGCGCTCGAAAACCAATGAGCGCCAGGCGGCGGCGTTCGACCGGTTCGCGAAGCTCGGCCTGCCGCACCGGCGCGTCGAGGGCTGGAAATGGAGCGATGTGAACGCCGTCCTGCGTAAAGATGCGCCGGGCGAGGTCGAAACGCCGGAGATTGAACCATCGCCTTTCGCCGCGCTCGAGCCGCTTGAATTCCGCATCGTCAACGGCCGCATCGACCTGCCGAAGGAAGACGCGCCCGAAGGCTTGCGCTACGGCGTGATGGACCCGGTCGGCACGATCGACGAGCTTGAAAACCATCCCATCGCCACCTTGAACGTCGCCATGACGCGCAAGGCGCTGGGGATCGAAGTGCTGGACGGCGTCGATTTCGAACGGCCCATCCTCATTCGTCACATCAATGGCGGCGCCGGGTTCTCCTTCGCCCAGTCCATGCTGCGCATTGCGGACAATGCAAAAGTGCAGATCATCGAAACCTATGAAGGCGAGGGCGCCGGGTTTTATTCCCATCTCTGCCACATGGTGGTGCGCGACGGCGCCGAGTTCCGCCGCGCCGTCCTGAACGAAACGAGCGCGGAAAATGTGACGCACGCAATTTGCGCCGCGAAGCTCGATGAAAAAGCAAAGTTTTACCAGACCGGCCTTTCCACCGGCGGGCGCCTGTCCCGGCACGAGACCCATGTGCATTTCTGGGCGCCCGGTTCCTCGGCCTCCATGAACAGCGCGTCGCTGCTGTCGGGCGAACGCCATGCGGACTTCACGAGCGAGGCGCTGTTCCGCGCGCCGGACTGCGCCGCGGCGCAGCTGCACAAGGGCGTCGCCAAGGACCGCGCGCGCAATGTGTTCCAGGGCAAGTTCAATGTCCTGCGCGCCGCGCAGAAGACGGACGCGAAAATGACCGCCAATGCGCTGCTTCTTTCTGACGGCGCTGAGGCGAACCACAAGCCCGAGCTTGAGATTTACGCCGACGATGTCGAATGCGCCCACGGTTCGACCGTCGGCGCGCTCGACGACGACGCGCTGTTTTATCTGCGCCAGCGCGGGCTCGATGAGGCTTCTGCGCGCGCGCTGCTCGTCGAGGCGTTTGTGGGCGAGGTGACGGAAAACATAGAAGACGAAGGCTTGCGCGCGATATTCGCCGCGCGCGTTTCCGACTGGCTGGAGAAAGCATGAGTGACGGCGCGCCCATAACCCCTCTCGATGTCGAGGCTTTGCGCAAGGAGTTTCCGATCCTTGAACGCGACGCCTATGGCAAGCGGCTCGTCTATCTCGACAGCGCGGCCTCGGCGCAGAAGCCGCGCGCTGTGATCGACGCCCTGACGCATTCAATGGAGCACTCCTATGCGAATGTGCATCGCGGGCTGCATCTCCTCTCGAACGAGACGACGGCGGCCTATGAAGAGGCGCGCAAAACGGTTGCGGCGTTTCTGAACGCCCGCTCGGCGGATGAGATCGTCTTTACGTCGGGCGGCACGGATGCGTTCAATCTCGTTTCTTATGCGATGGGGGTGCAAGAGATAGGCGAGGGCGACGAGATCATTCTCTCCGTCGCCGAGCACCACTCCAATATCGTGCCCTGGCATCTGTTGCGCGAGCGCAAGGGCGCGGTCCTGAAATGGCTCGACGTTTCCGATGACGGCGAGATCGACCTCGACGCCTATCGCGCACTCTTCACGGACAAGACGAAGCTGGTCGCGATCTCCCATATGTCGAATGTCTTGGGCGCCGAGACGCCGGCGAAAGAGTTGACGGCCATTGCTCACGAACATGGCGCGAAGATCCTCTTCGACGGTTGCCAGGCGGGCGTGCACGGCGCCGTCGACGTGCAGGACATTGACTGCGACTTCTATGTCATGACCGGCCACAAGCTTTACGGGCCGTCCGGCGTGGGCGTTCTCTACGGCAAGATGGACGCGCTCAACGCCCTGCCGCCGTTCAAGGGCGGCGGCGAAATGATCGACATGGTGACGCAGGATGCCGTCACCTATAACGACCCGCCGCACCGCTTCGAAGCGGGCACGCCGCCGATCCTCGAGGCCATCGGGCTCGGCGCGTCCTTGACCTGGATGCGCGAAAAAGGCGTCGAGGCCATCGCTGCTCATGAAGCGCGCCTCAAGACCCATGTGCTCGAAGAACTGGCGAAGCTCAATTTCGTGCGCGTCTTCGGACGCGCGGAAAACAAAGCGCCGATCATCGCCTTCACGGTGGAGGGCGCGCACCCGCACGACATTTCCGCGATCCTGGATCGTACAGGGGTCGCCGTGCGCGCCGGGCACCATTGCGCCCAGCCGCTGATGCTGCGCCTCGGCGTGTCCGCGACCGCGCGGGCGAGTTTCGCCGCCTACAACACCCATGAAGACGTGGAGGCGCTGGTTGCAGGGCTCCACAAGACGCACCAGATGCTTGGTTAAGAGTAGTGAGAAGATGACAGATCGCGACATCATTAACGTCAGCCCGCCGGCCGAGCCCGCGCCTCAGGCCGAAACCTCGGGCGCCTCGTCCATTCCGGCCGAGGAGCTGGACCGGATCACCGCCGACGTGATCCGGTCGTTGAAGACCGTTTATGACCCGGAAATCCCGGTTGATATTTACGAGCTCGGCCTCATCTATAAGGTGGATCTCGACGACGACCGTCTGTTGACCGTCGACATGACGCTGACCGCGCCGGGCTGTCCGGTGGCGGGCGAAATGCCCGGCTGGGTCGAGGGCGCGGTGCGCGGGGTCGAAGGGGTCGAAGATGTGAAGGTCAACATGACCTTCGAGCCGCCCTGGACGCCGGAGAAGATGTCCGACGAGGCGAAACTAGAGTTGGGATGGTTGTAAGGCTCGACAAAGAGTTTTTCGAAGGCCGTCGTGCAAGGTGGAATTTTGGAGTTCTATGCTTAGCGTTGGCGCCGATTATTTTTGTGCCAGTATTGGTAGTATCGTTAATTGCTTGGGCGTTGCCGGAAGATCTTGCTGTATGGATTGCCGTCGCGTTTTGCGTCGTTGTTCCTGCAATAACTGCGATAATTCTTTGCATTATGATTTGCCGCTTTAAATGTTTTGGATGCCGCCGACTATTAATTTTGGATTTGACCTTTAAATACGATTTTTTCTACAGAGGGGCTTGGGCAAACCGTATATGTGCCTACTGTAAGACTGATCGCGGTCCGATTTATGGAGAAAAACATGGCCAGACGACCGAGACCGAAAGTCATTACCCTGACTGACGCCGCCGCCGAGCGGATGCAGGAAATCATGTCCGCCACCGACGAGAATTATATCGGCGTCAAGATCGGCGTGAAGAACGGCGGCTGCGCCGGCATGGAATACACCATGGATTACGCGACCGAGGCGGGCGCGCTCGACGAGGTCGTGGAAGAGAACGGGATCAAGATCCTGATCGACCCGAAGGCGATCCTCTTCCTCATCGGGACGCAGGTCGATTACGTCACCGAAAAGCTTTCGCAGCGCTTCGTCTTCAACAATCCGAACCAGACCGACGCCTGCGGCTGCGGCGAAAGCGTGACGATTGTCCCGGCGAAAGCCGACGCGTGAGCCGCGAGCTCCATAAGGGTTGGCTAAGCCGGTTTCGTTCGAAAAATTATCAGTTTGCTGCGCGTATTTGTGAATCGCGCTGGTTTCGCATTTACTTTTTTATCGTTGTCGGTTTGATCTTTGTTCGCATCGCAGGCGTGGAAAGCAATCCGCATCTCTTCGGCTGGCTGCTGCGCATTCCGGAATTTGTGATTGTGCTTCTGATGTGGACCGCTATTTATCCCTGGATTATTTTATTCCTTATCCCAAGGAAATTCCGGTAACTGGGCGGAACAGGCGCGAACAGATATATGGCTCCTTCTGCGTCGTATCTCGATTACGTCAAAGACCTGTTCGCGCCTTTCGGCGTCATCAGCGTGCGCAAGATGTTCGGCGGGGCGGGCGTTTATTGCGACGGCGCGATCTTCGCGATCTGCGGCGATGACGATATCTGGTTCAAGGCCGACGACGTCTCCCGGCCCGAATTCGAGGCGGCGGGATTGCATCCCTTCGAAGTCGAGATGAAGGGCAAGACCGGAACCATGTCGTATTACAGCGCGCCCGAAGATATCTTCGACGATGAAGACGCGTTGAGGCATTGGACGACGCTGGCGCTCGCCGCATCCGCGCGCGCGAAAAAGCTGGCGAAGAAAGCCTAGACATTACCATCCGCCGCTCATCCCGGCCTTCGCCGGGATGAGCGGGTCTTGTTGTTGGGATCATCACCCCAATAACGCGCATGGCGGCGCTTAAAATTCATCACTTCTGATGAATTCTTCACTCAATCCCGCATTCGGTGCGTAGTTATCCACGGATATCTAAGACGGCTTATTATCAGCAAAATCCGCCTTGGGACTGATGAGACGCCGACTCGCCACGGCTTGACCGTGGCGCCCATCCCCCGCGCGACTGCCTCACTGATGGGCATATCGGGGATGATGGTCCCCACGATTAAATCGTGGGGAGTCGCAATGACCGAACACTATCAAAGCGTCCGCAGATGTTGCCTATGCGGATGGGAGGAGATCCGTGCCCGGAATTCAGTGTTTTACGCAAATGGCGCCAAACTTCGCTGAAAGCCAGCAAAGACGCCATTCAAAGAAAACGCGGAGTCCGTTTTACGCAAATTGTTTCACGCAACGCAGCGGAGGGGAACGGCGCTCAGGCGAACAGCTCATTGAGGAAGAGCCGCATGGACGCCCAGGAGCGTTTGTCGGCTTTCTCGTCATAGACGGTGCCGAAATCGGGATCGTTCGCGGCCGGATTGGTGAAAGCGTGCATGGTCCCGCCATAGGCGTGAAGCTGCCAGTCGGCGTTCGCCTTGGTCATTTCCGCGCCGAAGGCTTCGACATCCTCGGGCGGCGCCATGGGGTCGTCCCAGCCATGAAGCGCGAGGACTTTCGCGCCGATCTTGTCGACGGTGTTGCCCGGCGCTTTCAAAAGACCGTGGAAGCTGACGACGCCGTCAATGTCGGCGCCCGACCGCGCGATGTCGAGCACGCACAGCCCGCCGAAGCAAAAACCGATGGCCGCGACCTTGCTGGCGTCGACTTCCGGCTGGTCTTTCATCACGTCGATATTGGCTTTCAGGAGATCCTGAAGCATCGCCCGGTTCTCGACGAAAGGCTTGATGAGGCCCTGGTTTTCTTCCTTGGACTGACCAAGAACGCCCTTGCCGAAAAGATCGATGGCGGCGCCGGTGAAGCCGAGCTCCGCAAGCGCGTGCGCCTTGTCGTTTTCGAATTGCGAGCGGCCGGCCCAGGCGTGACAGATGATCACCAGCGGCGCGGGATCGCCCTTGGGCGCGGCGATGAAGCCTTCATAGTCCTTGCCGTCAATCGTGTAATCCAGCGCGCGTGTCGTCACCGTCATGGCTTGTCTCCTCCGTCAGCGTTAGAGACGTTTTGCCAGCCTGCGCGGCGTTTGTCAGCCCGCGCTTCCGGTTTTCAGCGATTGATCGCGATTAGCGGCGCGCAGCGCGCTGAAAGCTTTCCGCGACGCCGGAGCAGGCGGCGAGAAAAGACTGCGCAATGGTTGCGCGTTCAGGCGCCTCGGCTGCTTCGCGCAAGGGATTTCTTTGCGCGGGGCGCCGGCCCACGAAACTGCACACGTCGTTGTTTGACGTGATGATGAAAAGCTGCTGCTCGCCGTTGGTCACAATACGCATGATCGTCTCCAGCCTCATTCCGCCGAAGAAACAACCGGCGGGCGCAACAAGTTCCCTTTTGGCGCCGCCATGCGCCCTTTTCAGGGCGGTCCGGCGGTTTTCGCCGGTTTCAAGGCCGGCGTCGCACGGGAGCTGTCTTCTGCAAGATCAGCGCCACGCCGCATGGATATGACCAGGGAAGCTCCTGTCCTCCACCCTCAAAAGGGGGCGAAGTTACGGATATCTATGGGGGATTATGGTGAAGGAAAGATTATTCCAGCGCGCCGATGCGGCTGATTTTCAGCGTGTTGGTCTTGCCTGGCCGCCCAAAGGGATAGCCCGCCAGAATGATGATGCGGTCGCCGTCCGCGCCGCCATTGGCCTTGGCGAGGGCGTCCGCTTTTTCGATCATTTCGTGAAAATGCGAGATGTCGCTGGTCACCACAGAGCGCACGCCCCAATAGAGCGCGAGCTTGCGCGCCACGGCTTCGTCCGGCGTCGCGGCGATCACCGGGCACTGGGGCCGGTCGCGCGACAGCCGCTGCGCCGTCGAACCGGTCTTGGTGTAGGCGACGGCGAATTTGCAGTCGAGCACCTCGGCGATGCGCCGCGCCGAGAGCGTGATGGCGTCGGCGGTGGTGTATTCGTTTTCCTCGCGGGGAAAGGTTTTGTAGCTGCCCGATTCGTCGTCGCGTTCGGTGGCGGCGATGATGCGGTCCATGATCGCGACGGCGGTCGGCGGATGGCGCCCGACCGCGGTTTCCGCCGAGAGCATGACCGCGTCGGCGCCCTGAAACACCGCGGTCGACACGTCGGAGGCTTCAGCGCGGGTCGGCGCGATCGACTCCACCATGGATTCCAGCATGTGCGTGGCGACGATCACCGGCTTGCCCGCCCAGCGGCAGGCGCGCACGATGCGCCGCTGCATCAGCGGCACGTCTTCGGGCGCGCATTCGACGCCGAGATCGCCGCGCGCCACCATGATGGCGTCGGAAAGATCGACGATCTCCTCGATATGCTCGACCGCGGACGGTTTTTCGATCTTGGCGATGATCCCGGCGCGCTCGCCGATCAGCTCGCGCGCCTCGCGCACGTCGTCCGGCTGCTGCACGAAGGAAAGGGCGACATAATCGACCCCGATGGAGAGCGCGAAATCGAGATCGGTCCTGTCCTTGTCGGTGAGCGCGGAAATCGGCAGGCGCCGGCCGGGCAGGTTGATGCCCTTGCGGTTTTTCAGCTCGCCCGGCGTGTCAGCCTTGGCGATGATCTTGCGATCGGTGCGTTCCGAAATAGTGAGCTGCAACCGGCCGTCGTCGAGTTTCAGGATGTCGCCCTCTTCGAGGACGTCGAGAAGTTCTTTATGAGGGATCGGTATGACATTCTCGTCATTCGACTCCGCGGCGAGGGAGAGTTTGTACTCCGCGCCGTAGCGCAGCTTGATGCCGTCGCCGCTGAAGGCGCCGGTGCGGATTTTCGGGCCTTGCAAATCCGCGAAGACCGAAAGCGGCGTCCCGGTCTCTTTTTCGATGTCGCGGATCGCCTTGGCGACGCCCGTCAGCTTGTCGTGATCGCCATGGCTCATATTGAGCCGGAAGACGTCAACGCCGGCGTTGTACAGGAGACGCAGCATGGAAGGCGAGGCGCTCGCCGGGCCGATCGTCGCGACAATTTTACAAAGACGGTTCCGCATAAGGCCGGACGCTACGCGGTTTCGCCGCGCCTTGGAACACCCAATCGGAGCCCGGCGCCGGTCTTAGGGCTGGTCCTGCTGTGCGATGACCGCATCCTCGCCGTAAAGCGAGATGGTTGAAATCGCCATTTTCGCAGAGCCTTCCACGGGCCGGCGGCTATAGGCCACATAGATCAGGGTGTTGTGCTCGGCGTCGTAGATCCGGCGGACCGCCATGGATTTGAAGACGAGGCTGAGGCGCTGGGAAAAGACCTCTTCGCCGTCCTTGCCCATGTCGATCTCGCCGATGCGAATCGGACCGGTCTGGCGGCAGGCGATGGAGGCGTTGGACGGGTCCTCGAACCAGTTGCCCTTGGCCACCCGGTCCCAGAAGCCGCGGTCGAAATGGGAGAGGTGGCAGGTGACGCCCTCGACTTCGGGGTCGGCAAGGGCCTGGACCTTGATCTCGTTGCCGATCCAGTCGTTCTTGAATTCCCCGACTTCGGATTCGCCGCGCCCGCAGGCGGCCAGCGCCAAGAAAGCTGCGGGAAGGACGAAGCGGGTGAGGGGCGATGTTTTCATGGCGGATATGTGGGGGCCGGACCTGAAAAAAGCCAGAGGCGCGCCTCCGGCTTTTCCTGGGATGCGCCTGCGCCGTCCTCTTCAGGACGGGTCCGGCGCGTCCTTGCGCTTGGTTTTCGCCGCGGCGCTCATGATGCCGCCGCCAAGAACAATCAGCGCGCCGACGCCGATCCAGACCGGCGGGACGCCGAGAAGATGCGCGCCGCCGCCGAGCCCGACGGCCAGAACGACAGCGCCCAGAAGATATGCTGCAAATGCCGACATGTGCGCCTCCCTCGCGCTTTTGGCTGCTCGGGGAGGCAAACAGGCGGCGGCGGGATTGGTTCCCTGGAAGGGTTTAACGCCCGCAGATCGCCAGCTTCGCCGTTTCATATTCGCGCGCGAAACGATCGACGAGCGCGGCGGTGGAGGTCACATCCGTGACCGCGCCAATGCCCTGGCCGCAGCCCCAGATGTCTTTCCAGACTTTCTTGGCGTTTTCGCCGCCGGATTTGAAATCCATTTTGGAAGGATCGCTCTCGGGCAGGTTGTCTGGATCGAGACCGGCGTTGCGGATCGAAGGCTTCAGGTAATTGCCGTGCACGCCCGAAAAATAATTCGTGTAGACAATATCGTCTGCGCGTCCCTCAACGATGCCCTGCTTGTAGGCGTCGTCGGCGTTGGCTTCTTCCGTGGCGATGAAGGCCGAGCCCACATAGCCGAAATCGGCGCCCATGGCTTCGGCCGCCAGCACCGACTGGCCCCGGGCGATGGAGCCGGAAAGGGCGAGCGGGCCGTCGAACCATTCGCGGATTTCCTGCACCAGGGCGAAGGGCGAGATGACGCCGGCATGACCGCCGGCGCCGGCGGCGACGCAGATCAGCCCATCGGCGCCTTTCTCGATCGCCTTTTTCGCGAAAGTATTGTTGATGACGTCGTGCAAGACGATGCCGCCATAGGAATGGATCGCGTCGTACACTTCCTCGCGCGCGCCGAGCGAGGTGATGACCACGGGGACCTCGTGCTTCACGCAGGCCTCGACGTCATGCATCAGCCTTTCATTTGTGCGGTGCACGATCTGATTGACGGCGTAAGGCGCGGTGGGAAGATTCGGCTGTTCCTCTTCATGGCGCGCCAGCGCGTCCTTGATTTCCACAAGCCATTCGTCGAGCTTCTCGGCGGGGCGCGCATTCAGCGCCGGGAAAGAGCCGATGACGCCCGCTTTGCACTGGGCGATGACGAGTTTTGGCGTCGAAACAATGAACATGGGCGCGCCGATCACGGGCAGGCGCAGTTTCGCTTTGATCTCTTTGACAGAGGGCATGAAATTCTCCTGGAGCCTCGGCGTTTAGCTAAGGGAAACGGGGCGCCTCCCGCAAGCGGCAAAGGCATAAAACCACTGTCAAAAGTGAGAGGGCGGTCCGGCTATCAGGTGGATTGTCTTGGCGTCCTTTCCCGGCGTACTTTTCCTGAAAGCAAAGAAAAACCACAGGGAGCCCCATGAGCCAGCGCGAGATTTTGAACCCGCCCATCCTCGCCGACCTGATCCGCGAGCAGGCGCGCCGACGGCCCGACGAGACCGGCCTCATCTTCGAGGGCCGTTCTTTCACCTATGGCGAGATGAACGCGCGCGCCAACCGCGCCGCTCAGGCCTTCAAGTCGCTGGGGATCAAGCGCGGGGACCGGATTGTCTGGCTGGCGCGCAATGTCGCAACCTTCTGGGACGCCTTGTTCGGCGCCATGAAAATCGGCGCCGTGATGACGCCGGTGAACTGGCGTCTCGCCCCGGCCGAAGTCGCGCAGATCATCGCCGATGCAAAACCGTCACTTGTTGTCGGCGAAACCATGTTTCTCGAGGCGCTGGAAAAAGCGGGCGGCGCCGGCGACGTGAAAATCATGACCCTGGAAAACGGCGGCGCCGACTGTTTTGACGCGCTGGTGGACGCGCAGGACGCGGACGAGCCTGATTTCGCTCCGGCGCCGGAAGACGTGGTGGTGCAACTCTACACCAGCGGCACGACCGGGCTGCCGAAGGGCGTGATCCTGCCCCATCGCTGTTATTATGAAGTGGGCGTCTCCGGCGAGGGGGCGGGCGTCATCATTCCGCAGACGGAGGATGAGACGATCCTTCACGCCCTGCCGCATTTTCACGTCGCAGGCGTCAATTTCGGATTCATGGGAATCGCCCGGTCGATGCCGATCATCCAGCACCGCCAGTTCGATCCCGCCGCCATCGTCAAGGAAGCGCAAGGGGAAAAGCCGTTGAACTCCTTCTTCGTGCCGGCGATGATCATGATGATCGTGGAGGCCGCGAAAGCCGCCGGCGTCCCGCTCGATAAATTCGCCGGCGTCAGCTACGGCGCGGCGCCCATGCCCGAGCCGCTGCTCGACGCCGCCATGGCGGCCATGCCCAATGCCGTCTTCACCCAGTTTTACGGCATGACAGAGACCACGGGCGGCGTCACCGTGCTCAACCATGACGGTCATGCGAAGGGCGCGCGCCAGCGCGTTTCCGCTGGCCGGGCGCTGCCCCAATGCGATGTGACGATCCGCGATCCGTCGACAGGCGAAGAATTGCCGGCGGGCGAGACCGGCGAGATCGTTGCGCGCTCGCGCTTCGTCATGGACGGATACTGGATGAACCCGCAGGCCACCGGCAAGGCCATCCGCGACGGCTGGTACTGGTCGGGCGACGCCGGCTATATGGATGAGAACGGATTCGTTTATGTGGTCGACCGTATCAAGGACATGATCATTTCCGGCGGCGAAAACATTTACCCTGCCGAAATCGAAAACGTGCTGGCCAGGTGTCCCGGCATCGCGGAAGTCGCCGTCATCGGCGCGCCGGACGAGAAATGGGGGGAGGTCGTCAAAGTCGTCGCCGTCAAACGCGCCGACGCCGATCTCGATGAGGCGGGGATCAAGGCCTTTCTCAAAGGCAAGATCGCCGATTTCAAACTGCCGAAATATGTGACGTTCATGGACGCGCTGCCGCGCAATCCGTCGGGCAAGATCTTGAAAACGGCGCTGAGAGGGGAAGCTGCCGCCTAGATCATCGGGCGTTTTAAGCTGAAACGCCCGATGATCCGGTTCTTAGCAGTCGCGCCGGTCGTTGCGAAAAACCGGATTCCACTTTTTCGCCCGGCGCTCTAAAGCCCCATCTGCCGCGCGGCGAGATCGTTCATGATCTCTTCAGAGCCGCCGCCGATGGCCATGACGCGCACTTCGCGATAGATGCGTTCCACGCGGCATCCGCGCATAAAGCCGGCGCCGCCGAGAATCTGCATCGCTTCGCGGGCGCAGAACTCCATGGCGCGCGTCGCCTGCACCTTTAAGAGCGACAGGTCAGCGACCGGCGACTCGCCGTTCTTCACGCGCCAGGCGCAATGGTCGAGATAGCTTTGCGATGCGTTGGTCATGCGGACCATCTCCGCGAATTTGTGGCGGATGACCTGGTGTTTCGCGAGCGGCTTGCCGAAGGTCTGTCGCTCGCGCGCCCATGTTGCGGCGTCCTCGATGCAAACCCGCGCGAAGGCGATCGCCTGCGCCGCCATGGAGAGCCGCTCCATGTTGAAATTGGCGACAATGCCCGCAAAGCCTCCATTCTCCTGGCCGATGAGATTGTCTTCCGGCACGGCGACATCGTCGAAATGGATCGACGCGGTGTCCGACATCCACCAGCCCATCTTCTTAAGGGGCGTGCGCGTGACGCCGGGCCGGTCCGCTTCGATCAGGAGGAAAGAGAGTCCGCCCGCGCCGTCTCCTCCGGTTCTCACGGCGACGGTCAGATAGTCGGCGCGGCAGCCGGTCGTGATGAAGGTCTTTTCGCCTTTGACCACATAGCCGCTATTGGTGCGCGTCGCTTTCGTTTTGATGTTGGCGACGTCCGAGCCGCCCGAGGGTTCGGTGACGCAGAGCACGATCAGCTTGTCGCCGGAAAGCACGGGCGGAGCGATGCGCTGTTTCAAGTCTTCGGAACCGAGCGCCATGACCGGCGGCAGACCAATGCCGTGAGTCATCAGGCCGGCGACGAGACCGCCGGCGCCGGCGCGCGCGAGTTCCTCGGCGGTGATCAGCGCGTGAAAGACGTCGACGCCCTCGCTGATCCCGCCATAGGTCTCCGGAAAGCCAAGACCGATCAGGCCCGCCGCCGCGGCCTTCCGGTGCAAATCGCGCGGGAAAGCGCCGGCTTCGTCCCATTCGTTGACATGCGGCGCGATCTCGCGCTCCACAAAGGCGCGCACGCTCTTGCGCCACGCCTCATGGCTGTCATCGAGATGCGGCGAGGGAAGGCGCGTCGCATCAAAGGAAAGCGGCTCTGTCATGATGCGATGGTGTTTCGCCCGACGAACAGCGTCAACTGCTTACGCCAGTGCGGCAGGCTTGATCTTGGTTTTTCGAAAGACCTATCTTCCGGTCATCCCCGCGAAGGCGGGGATCCACACCATACTGGACCCCCGCCTTCGCGGGGGCGAGCGGGGTTTGAATGAAACTCTATCACTGTCAGGGCGCGCGGTCGCTGCGCTGCGTCTGGGCGCTGGAGGAAATGGGGCTCGATTACGAGCTCGTCACGCTGCCGTTTCCGCCGCGGGTATTCGACAAGACTTATAAGGAGGTCAATCCGCTCGGCACCGTGCCCTGTCTTATCGATGGCGAGGTGACGATGACCGAAAGCGCCGGCATCTGCGAATATCTGGGCGTTAAATACGGGCCCACGCCGCTCGCCGTCACGCCGGACGACAAGGATTACGGCGCCTATCTCAACTGGCTGCACCGCTCCGACGCGACGCTCACCTTTCCGCAGACGCTGGTCTTCCGCTATTCGGCGCTGGAGCCCGAAGAGCGCCGCCAGCCGCAAGTCGTGGAGGATTACTGCAAATGGTTTCTCGGCCGCTGGCGGTCCGTGGAAGCCGCGCTCGAGACCCGCGACTATCTCTGCGCCGACCGGTTCACCATGGCGGATATCTGCGTCGCCTATGCGCTCTATTTCGCGAACACGCTCGGCATTGAAGAAGCCATGACGCCGAATGTGGAGAAATGGTGGGCGCGGCTGACGGAGCGGGACGGGTATAAACGCGCTGTCGCCCGGTAATCGCCGATGGCGCTGTGGGGCAAATCCCTTATAAGGAAGCTGCAACTGATAGCGGAGGCGATGTCGTGAAATTGCCCGTTCTTTTGAAGATCCTCCCCGCACTTGCGCTCGCGGCGACCGCGGCTTGCGGCGAAGACGCAGCGCAGGTCGCCGATAAAACCGACGAGGTGCGCGAGGGACTGGCCCAGCCGCCGGCGCCGGTCGTCGCCGAGACGCCCGAAATGAATGCGCGCCGGGGCCGGCTCCAGTTTATCACGCGCGGCTGCGTCCTCTGCCACCAGGTGAACGGCGTTGGCGGCACGGCGGCGCCCGATCTATCCGCGACGGCGTCGCCGGCCACGGTCAATGCGCTCGACTTTTCCGCGCGCATGTGGCGGGGCGCGCCGGCGATGACCGCCCTTCAGGCGGTGGAGCTCGGCTATGTCATCGATCTCGACGCGCAGGACATCGCCGATCTCGCCGCTTTCGCCGCTAGTCCGGACGAGCAGAAGCTCCTGACCGAGGATTCGATCCCCGCGGAAATGCGTGACTGGTTCATGCATGCGCCCCATTGGCATAGCGACGACTGGACGGAATATCTCCAGCGCGGCGAGCGCATTCCGGGGCTGGATGAAGAAGAGTTTTAGAGCGTCGCTTAGGGTTTCGACCAAAGCACCATCTGCGTGCAGCGGAACATGGCGATCACTTTTTCCGACTCGCGATGTTTCACCGTTGCGTCCCAGAGCTGCGTTGTGCGGCCGAGATGTTTGGCCTCGGCGCGGCATTCAATGACGCCGTCGCGTGCCGTGCCGAGAAAATTCGATTTCAATTCGATAGTGGTGAAGCCCGACGCGCCTTCGGGGAGGGCGCGCACGCAGCCATAGCCGCAGGCGGAATCCGCAAGGCCGATCACCGACGCGGCGTGAAGAAAGCCGTTCGGCGCCATAAGTGCTTTGCGCACCTTCACTTCCGCCTCAACCCAGCCGTCGCCGAAATTCGTGAACTCAAGGCCTAACAGGCCGGGGAGGTAGTCCGCGCCGGATTCCTGCGCGCGCGCCGCGAGATCGTCTGCGATATTAGTCATGATGAACCTGTCGTGCCGGGACGCGGGTTATTGCTTGCGCGCAGAGCCTGCGACCAATCCGACCCAGGCGTCAATGACGTTGCGCATATGCTGCTCGTCGCCGAGCAAACCGTCATGAACGAGGAGGCCCGTCATCATGCAGCGGCCGATCGTCAGGATGGCGTTCAGTTCTTCCGCGTCCTTTGCGATGGGCGTCAGGAGGTCGCGCATTTCGGCTTCGATCCCGTCGCGCCAGTCTTCGAGTTTCGGCGCGATGCGTTTGCGCAAAGACGCGTCGCTGCGCGCCGCGACGAGGATTTCAAGAAGCGCGCCGTAATCGGGCGTTGTGAACTGTTCTTCCCATGACCGGCGCATCACTTCCGCAAAAGCGCTTCTGTCTTTTTCAAGTTCGGTCTTGATGCGCTGAAACCATGTGATCGACCGGCCGAGAAGATATTCCGCCGTCGCCTCCACAAGATCGTCCTTGGACGGGAAGTGGTGCTGAAGCGCGCCGAGGGAGACGTTTGCCGCTTCCACCACCTGCTTGATGGAGGTTCCGTGATAGCCGTTCGCCGCCAGCCGTTTCGCCGCGGCCTTGCAGATCCGAAGGCGCATGGCGGCGGATTTTTCCTGCTGGCGGCTGAGGGCGGGGGCTGCAGCCGGGGCTTGACGGGCGTTGCTCATGAGCATAAAACAATACGATCATATTGTTTTGTCAAGCCCGGAGCGGCGGCGGCCATGCCGGTATTTGAAAGCGACATCGATCCGCGCAGCGAAAGCTACGCAAAGAACCGCGCCGATCATTTGAACCTGATCGGGGCGTTTCGCGCGCTCGAAGAAAAGGTCATCGAAAACTCCGCGCGCGCCAGGCCGAAATTCGAAAAGCGGGGCCAGCTCCTGCCGCGTGAACGCCTGGCGCTCATCCTCGATCGCGGCGCGCCTTTCGTCGAACTCTCGACGCTGTGCGGCTATAAAATGCATGACGATGACGGCGACAAGGCGATTTCCGGCGGCGGCGGGATTGCGGGGCTGGGTTTTATCTCCGGTGTCCGCTGCGTCGTGTCGGCGTCGGACAGCGGCATCAAGGGCGGCGCCGCGACGCCTATGGGCGTTCACAAGGCGCTGCGGGCGCAGGCGCTGGCGCTCGAAAACAAACTGCCCTTCGTGCAGCTCATCGAAAGCGCCGGCGCGAACCTGATGCGCCAGGCGGAGATGTTTGTGCCGGGCGGGCGCACCTTCGCCAATCTGGCGCGTCTTTCCGCCGCCGGCTGTCCGGTGATTTCCGTGGTGCACGGATCGTCAACAGCGGGCGGCGCCTATCAGACCGGGCTTTCCGATTATGTGGTCGCGGTGCGCGGCAAGTCGAAAGTTTTCCTCGCCGGACCGCCGCTCCTGAAAGCCGCCACAGGCGAGATCGCCACGGATGAAGAGCTCGGCGGCGCGGAAATGCACTACCACGTCTCCGGCACAGCGGAATATATGGCCGAGGACGACGGCGACGGCGTGCGCATCGCGCGAGAGATCGTCTCGAAGCTTGGCTGGAACAAGGCGGGCGAAACGAAGAGCTATGACGAACCGCTTTACGCTGCCGAAGATTTGCTCGGCATCGTTCCGGTCGATTACCGCCAACCCTATGACAGCCGCGAGGTGATCGCGCGTCTCGTCGACGGCTCGGACATGCTCGGCTTCAAGGATGGTTACGGTCCCGCGACGCTGTGCACGCAGGCCGCCATTGCCGGCCATGACGTCGGGATCGTCTCCAATAACGGCCCCATCGACGCCGACGGCGCCGCGAAGGTCGCGCAGTTCATTCAGCTGATGGAGCAGGCGGGCAATCCGGTCGTCTTTTTGCAGAACACCACCGGCTATCTCGTCGGCACCGACGCCGAACAGAATGGCATCGTCAAGCATGGCTCGAAGATGATCCAGGCGGTGACGAATATGCGCGTGCCGAAGCTGACGCTCCATATCGGCGCGTCGTTTGGCGCGGGGAATTACGGCATGTGCGGACGCGCTTTCGATCCGCGCTTCATCTTCGCCTGGCCCAATAACCGCATCGCGGTGATGGGCGGCGAACAGGCGGCGAAAACCATGCGCATCGTCGCCGAAGAGGGCGCGCGCAAGAAGGGCGAGGAGCCAAACGCCGAGTTTCTCGACGGCATGGCGAAGCACATCACCGAGCAATATGACGCGGAGTCTACGGCGCTCTTCGCGACGGCGCGCCTTTGGGATGACGGGCTCATTGATCCGCGGGATTCGCGAAAAGTGCTGGCCTTCTGTCTCGACACTGTGGCGGAGGGCGAAAGCCGCGCGCTGAGGCCGAATGTCTTCGGCGTCGCAAGGATGTGACAGGAGAAGGTGACAGCATGAAACTCACCACAGAACACGACCAGATCCGCAAGACGCTGAAGAGTTTTATCGAGGCGGAAATCAATCCGCATGTGGAGGAGTGGGAAGAGGCGGGCGTCTTTCCCGCCCATGAGGTGTTCAAGGGGTTGGGCGATCTCGGCCTCTTGGGCGTCACCAAACCGGAAGCCTATGGCGGCATGGGGCTCGACTGGTCATACGGCGCGGTCGTTGCGGAAACGCTGGGTCATATCAAATGCGGCGGCGTGCCCATGGCGATCGGTGTCCAGACCGACATGGCGACGCCGGCGCTGGCGCGCTTCGGCACGGACGACGCCAAAGAGGATTTTCTGAAGCCGTCCATTTCCGGCGAGTATGTCGCCTGTCTCGGCGTCTCCGAGGTCGGCGCCGGGTCCGACGTCGCCTCGATCAAGACGACGGCGAAAAAAGACGGCGACGACTACGTCATAAACGGCGGCAAGATGTGGACCACCAGCGGGACGCAGGCCGACTGGATGTGCCTTCTCGCGAATACCGGCGACGGACCGGTGCACCAGAACAAGACGCTGATCTGTCTGCCATTGAAAGACGACAGCGGCAAGCACCGCGAAGGCGTTACCGTTGCGCGCAAGCTCAAGAAACTTGGCATGCGCTCCTCCGATACGGCGGAATTTTTCTTCGAGGATGTGCGCGTCCCGCAGCGCTATCGCATCGGCGAGGAGGGCGCGGGCTTCATGTATCAGATGATGCAGTTTCAGGAGGAGCGGCTCTGGTGCGCCCTGTCGATGCTCATCAGTCTCGATGAAACTATCGACGAAACCGTCGACTATGCGCGCCAGCGCAAGGCCTTCGGCAAGTCCATTCTCGACAATCAGGTGGTGCATTTCCGCCTCGCCGAACTGAAAACGGAAGTGCAGATGCTGCGCTCGCTCACCTGGGATGCGGTGGAGAAAATGATGGCGGGCGAAGACGCCGTCATGCTCGCCTCCATGGCGAAGCTGAAAGCCGGACGCGTCGCGCGCGAAGTGAACGATGCGTGCCTGCAATATTGGGGCGGCATGGGCTTTATGGAGGAAACGCCGGTCAGCCGCGCCTATCGCGACGGGAGGCTTGCTTCCATTGGCGGCGGCGCCGACGAGGTGATGCTCTCCATCATCTGCAAATATATGGGCACGCTGCCCGGCAAATCGAACAAGGCATGAGCGCCATCAGAAAACTTCTCATCGCCAATCGCGGCGAAATCGCCTGCCGCATCATGAAGACGGCGCGGGGGCGCGGGATCGCGAGCGTCGCCGTTTTTTCGGACGCCGATGCGAACGCGCTGCATGTGCGCATGGCCGATGAAGCGGTCCACATTGGCGGGCCTGAGCCGGCGCAGAGTTATCTCGATATCGAGGCGGTGATCGGCGCGGCGAAAGCGTCCGGCGCCGATGCGGTGCATCCGGGCTACGGTTTCTTGTCGGAACGCGCGGATTTCGCGCGGGCCTGTAACGACGCGGGGCTGATTTTTGTCGGCCCGCCGGCGCAGGCTATCGCCGCCATGGGCGACAAGGCCGAAGCCAAGGCCCGTATGATCGAGGCGGGCGTTCCGTGCATGCCCGGCTATCAGGGCGAGGACCAGTCCGAAGAGACGCTTGTACAGGAGGCCGAAAAGATCGGCTTCCCGGTGATGGTGAAGGCGTCGGCCGGCGGCGGCGGGCGCGGCATGCGCATTGTCGAAGACAAGGCCGCGCTCAGCGACGCGATTCAATCGGCGCGCAAGGAGGCGAAAAGCGCCTTCGGCGACGACCGGCTTATCATCGAACGCGCGGTCACGGGTGCGCGCCATGTGGAGATTCAGGTTTTCGCCGACGCCCACGGAAACTGCGTTCATCTTGGGGAGCGCGATTGCTCCCCGCAGCGGCGAAACCAGAAAGTCATCGAGGAAGCGCCGTCTCCGGTGATCAGCGCGGAAAAACGCGAGGAGATGGGCGCCGCCGCGGTGAAGGCGGCGCAGTCGGTCGGTTATGTCGGCGCGGGGACGGTGGAGTTTCTCTATGACCCCGCACGCGACGAGTTTTATTTCCTTGAAATGAACACGCGCCTTCAGGTCGAGCATCCGGTGACGGAACTGGTGACGGGGCTAGACCTCGTGGATCTTCAGCTCAGCGTGGCCGAAGGCGCTGCGCTGCCCTTCGATCAGGACGACATCGACTTCGAAGGGCACGCCATCGAGACGCGGCTTTACGCCGAAGACCCGGCGCAAGGCTTCATGCCACATTCGGGGAAAGTGCGCTTGCTCGAATTCCCCGACATGGAGGACGTGCGCATCGATGCGGGCGTCGAGGCCGGGGATATTGTCACGACCTTTTATGATCCGATGATTGCGAAAGTCATCGCCTATGGCGCAACGCGGGATGAAGCGCGGGCGAAGCTCGCCGCCGCCCTGCGGCAGACGAAGCTGCTCGGCTTTGCTCATAACCGGGACTTTCTGATTGCGCTTCTCGAAGACGACGCTTTTGCGAAAAGCGAGGCGGACACCGGCTATATCGAACGCAACCTTGACCGCCTGACAAAACGCGAAGCCCCCGGCCGCGCCGCGGCGTTGGCGCTTGCCGGCGCGGCAATGGTTGACCTGCCTTTTGGCGATCTTCTGACCGGCTGGCGGTCGCGCGGGGGAGCGGGCTTTCCCTTGCATCTCGTCAATAGCAGCGGCGAGATCATCAAGGCCGAAATCGCGCTCGACGGCGCGAAAGTGACGGCTTCTCATGGCGGCGCGGAAGCGACGATAGAGGTTCTGTCAAAGACGGAAGACACGATCCGTTATCGCCATGCCAACCGCATTGGCGAGGCGCGTTATGCGCGCAACCACTCTCATCTTGAGATCGACTGCGACGGCGCCTGGGAGCGCTATACGGATTTGACCCTGGCGCCGGCGAGCGAAGGCGCGGGCGGCGACGATCTGGTGAAAGCGCCCATGGCGGGGCTTGTGACGAGCCTTCGCATCGGCACCGGCGATCCTGTCTCGAAGGGAACCGTGGTCGCCACCATCGAGGCGATGAAGATGGAGCATCAGCTAAAAGCCCCGCGCGACGGCGTTGTCGCTGAGGTGTTCGCCAGGGAAGGCGATCAGGTCGCGATCCGCGCGAAACTCGTCGCGTTAAAGGCGGAGGAATAAACATGACCGAAAAAGCCATCGTCACCTGCGCGCTGACCGGCGTTCTCACCAATCCCGAACAGCATCCCGTGCCGGTGACGCCCGAAGACATGGCCGCGGAAGCGAGGCGCGCTTTCGACGCGGGCGCCACGATCATGCATGTGCATTACCGCCAGCAGGAAGCGGGCAAGGGTCATCTCCCGACCTGGGACCCGGCGATCTGCACCGAGATCAACGACGCGATCCGCGCGGCCTGTCCCGGCGTCGTCATCAACATGACCACCGGCGTCATCGGCCAGGATTACGGTTATGTGCTCGATTATCTGCGTGTCTGCCGCCCGGAAATGGCCGCTTGCAACGCCGGCACGCTGAATTATCTGAAGACGCGCAGGGACGGCGCCTGGGCCTGGCCGCCCATGACTTTCGACAATCCGGTTTCGAAAGTGAAAGACTTCATCGACGTCATGAAGGAAGTGGGGATCATCCCCGAATTCGAATGTTTCGATATCGGCATTGTCCGTTCGGTCGGGCTTTATATGGAAAACGGCATGACCGATCACGCCGACTATAATTTCGTCATGGGCGTCGCCAGCGGCATGCCCGCCGACCCCGATCTTCTGCCGCTGCTCATCAAATATAAAAAAGAAGGGATGCCCTGGCAGGCGACGGTGATCGGGCGCGACGACGTCTGGGCGGTTCACCGGCGCGCGGCGGAGCTTGGCGGCAATTTGCGCACCGGGCTCGAGGACTGTTTCTACCTGCCGGATGGCGAGAAAGCCTCGTCCAACGGCCAGATGATCGAGGCGCTGGCGGCGGCGGCGCGCGAGGCGGGCCGGGAGATTACGACTGCGGCGGAAACCCGTGCTAGGCTCGGCCTTTCCTGACGTCAGACTGGGGAGACGGGCATGAGTCTTAATATCTATCTGACTTTTGACGGCGACTGCGAAGAGGCGTTTGAGTTTTACAAATCAGTTCTCGGCGGTGAGTTCGCCGTTATGCAGCGCTTTTCCGACGGTCCGCCGGAGATGGCGCAAGTCGCCGGAGACGAAAAAGATCGCATCATGCATGTGACTTTGGCGTTCGAAGGCGGCATGCTGCAGGGCTCCGACACGGCGCAAGGTCATGCGGGCCCGCTCGTCAAAGGCAATAATTTTTCGATTTCCTATTCGCCGCCCTCGCCGGCGGACGCCGACGCCGCTTTTGCAAAACTGAGCGAGGGCGGGGCCGTGACCATGCCGATGCAGGAAACTTTCTGGGGTTCCTATTTCGGCATGGCGACGGACCGCTTCGGCGTGCAGTGGATGATCAATTGCAGCCTGGAAGACGGCGCTGCCGCGGCCTGATTACTCCGCCGCTTCGAGCCCGACTTCGCTTTCGGCGAGGAACTTCTCCGCTTCGAGCGCGGCCATGCAGCCCATGCCCGCCGCCGTCACCGCCTGGCGGTAGATATCGTCGGTGACGTCGCCCGCGGCGTAAACGCCGGGGATTTCGGTGGCGGTCGAGTCCGGCGTGGTGACGAGATAGCCGTGATCTTTCATGGCGAGCTTGCCCTGGAAGAGCTCGGTCGAGGGCTTGTGGCCGATGGCGATGAAGACGCCGTCGACTTTTATGTCTTGTGTTTCGCCGGTCTGCATGTGTTTCAGGCGCGCGCCCGTAACGCCAAGCGGGTTTTCATCGCCGAGAATTTCATCGAGCGTGTGATCCCAGATCACGTCGATATTCTCGGTATTGAAGAGACGTTTTTGCAAAATCTTTTCCGCGCGCAGCTCGTCGCGGCGGTGAACGAGCGTGACCTTTTTGGCGAGGCCCGCGAGATAGAGCGCTTCCTCGACGGCGGTGTTGCCGCCGCCGACCACGATCACGTCCTTGCCGCGATAGAAAAACCCGTCGCAGGTAGCGCAGGCGGAAACGCCGAAGCCCTGAAACTTTTCCTCGGTGGGAAGGCCGAGCCATTTCGCCTGGGCGCCGGTGGCGATGACGAGGGCGTCGGCGACATAGGTTTCGCCGCTGTCGCCGGTCAGGGTGAAGGGCCGCTTCGTGAGGTCCACATCGGTGATGAGGTCGTTGGCGAATTCCGTGCCCACATGCTCGGCCTGCTTTTGCATTTGCTCCATCAGCCAGGGGCCCTGGATGACGTCGGCGAAGCCGGGATAGTTCTCGACATCCGTGGTGATGGTCATCTGGCCGCCGGGCTGCAGCCCGTGCACAAGCAGGGGCTTTAGCCCCGCGCGCGCGGCGTAGATGGCGGCCGTCAGGCCGGCGGGCCCGGAGCCCAGGATCAACAAGCGGGTCATTTTCATCGGAACTGTCCTCGAATCTCAGCCAAGGGGTGACATAAGGCGCCTGCGCTCGATTTACGAGACATGAGCGGAGTTCATAAGGCCGTGAACGCGGCTCTTGTTTTGGCGAATGGACGCGCCTGTTTCCCCATGGTCAAAGCGGGCCTTGCAGCCGGGGCGGCAAAATGGTAACAAATGTTACTAATTTTGCGATCCCCGAATCGCGCGAAGGAGGCGCTCATGACGCGCAAATGGATCACCCCGAGCCGGATTGAAGGCGAGGCCTCGCGCCAGGCCCATGCCGACATGCCCGACGGCACCTATGAGCGGGAAATCTCCAAGGAGGGCTTTTTCGGCCCCGCCGCCTTCATGCATCACAAACGCCCGCCTACGGGCTGGGTGAATTTCGAGGGCCCCTTGCGCCCGCGCGCCTTTGATCTCGCGGCCATGAAAGGCGCCAGCACGTCGCCCTGGGCGAGCCCGCGCATCCTTCATAACGCGGCGACGGAGTTGCGCTTCTGGAAGCTCGATGCGCCGATGCCGGCGCTTGCGCGCAATGGCGACGGCGATCAGCTCCTGTTCGTGCACGAAGGGGAGGGCGATCTCTTCTGCGATTACGGTCATCTCGTCTTCGAGGCGGGCGATTACATCATGCTGCCGCGCGGGACCATGTGGCGGCTGGCGCCGAAGGGCGCGGCGTCGATCCTGATGGTCGAGGCGACGAACAGCCATTACACGCTGCCCGACAAGGGGCTTCTCGGCCCCCATGCGATTTTCGATCCGGCGGTCATGGACGCGCCGAAAATCGACGACGCCTTCAAGGCGCATCAGAAGGAAGACGGCGAGACCCGCGTCGAAATTAAAAAGCGCGGCGAGGTTTCCGTCGCCACCTATCCCTACAATCCCCTCGATGTCGTCGGCTGGCATGGCGAGCTGTCGCCGGTGCGCCTTAATGTGCGCGACATCCGCCCGATCATGTCGCATCGCTATCATGTGCCGCCTTCGGCGCATACGACCTTTCTCTCGGACCGGTTTGTCGTCTGCACCTTTGCGCCGAGGCCGTTCGAGACCGATCCCGGCGCGCTGAAAGTGCCGTTCTTTCACAATAATGACGATTACGATGAGGTGCTTTTCTATCACGCCGGCGATTTCTTCAGCCGCGACAATATCGACGCAGGCATGATGACCTTTCACCCGTCTGGCTTTACGCATGGGCCGCATCCAAAAGCGCTCAAAAACATGCTGGAGCAGAAAAAGCCGGCCACGGACGAATATGCGGTGATGATCGACACGCGCGACCCGCTCGATATCGGCGAAAGCGCCGGCGCGGTGGAAAATCCCGATTACGTCAACAGCTGGCGGATGCGGGACTGACATGAGCCGAACGCAACACCCCAACCCGGGTGCGCTTTGCTGCGAGTCCATGCAGGCGGCGCTCGAAATGAACTGTTCCGAACACGACGATCCGTTCGACTGTCCGGATAGCCTCATCGCTTATAATGAAGGGCTGAACCAGTTCGCGCTGATCGTGCATGACGGCGGGCGCGACGTGGTGCTGATCCGTCATTGTCCGTGGTGTGGCGCGTCATTGTCGGGAGCTTAGAATAAGCCGAAAATAAGGAGGGATCCGTCAGCAGGGTTACTGTTTCGTATAGGCCGGAAGGGCCCCGTCTTTGCGCCGTTTTGCAGGGTTAAGCGGGTAAACTGATTGGTCCGTGGGGGGTATGGGAACAATTGTCGCCATCCCCGCGTTTGCTGTCATAGGCAGAAAACGGAGACGGACAATGTTGAAGACGATTTCCATCGCTGCTCTTTCGGGGGCATTGTTTGTTAGCACGCCCGCTGCGGCGCAGGTCGATCTCGACCTTGGCGCGGGCGCCGATGTGGATCTTGGCGTCGATGTGCGCGTCGGCGAACCTTATACTTATCGCGGCTATCGGTCAGGCCGCTGGTACCCTTATGAAGATCCGCGTCGTCGCAATGTCTATTACGATCAATATGGCGGCTATGACTGCTACAGGGCTTTTCAATACACCTGGGTCGACGGCCATCGCGCCAAATACGAATCCTATTGGTGCTACGATGATGGCGGCCGCAAATATGAAGTCGAGCGCACCCGCGCAGTCGTGCGAGTCCGCTAGGCTTTACGCCCATTATCGGTCACGCAAAGCCCGCCGGATTGACGCCGGCGGGTTTTGCTTTTTCTGCGTTGATCCCTTACATCCTCACGCAACATCAACCCATCAGGAGCGGTTATGAAACTCGCATCTTTGAAAGGCGGACGCGACGGACGCCTTGTCGTCGTGTCGAACGATCTGACCCGTTACACCGACGCCGGGCGCGTCGCGCCGACCTTGCAGGCGGCGCTGGACGACTGGGCGAAATGCGAGCCGGGCCTGCGCGAACTGGCGCAAGGCATTGAGACCGGCTCGGTGCCGGTCGAGCGCTTCCACGAGCGAGAATGCGCCTCGCCCCTGCCGCGCGCTTATCAGTGGGCGGATGGTTCGGCTTATATCAACCATGTGGAGCTTGTCCGGAAAGCGCGCGGCGCGGAGGTGCCCGAAAGCTTTTACGAAGACCCGCTGATGTATCAGGGCGGCTCGGATTCCTTTCTCGGTCCCCGCGACGACATCGTGATGGCGCAGGACGACGGCTGGGGAATCGACATGGAGGCGGAGATCGCCGTCATCACCGGCGACGTGCCCATGGGCGTGACGCCGGAGGAGGCGAAGGACTGCATCCGCCTCGTCATGCTGGTGAACGACGTTTCCTTACGCGGCCTGATCCCCGGCGAACTCGCCAAGGGCTTCGGCTTCTTCCAGTCGAAACCGTCGAGCGCTTTCAGCCCCGTGGCGGTGACCCCGGATTCGCTGGGCGACGCCTGGGACGGCGGCGCGATCCATCTGCCGCTCCTCGTGCGCTATAATGGCGAGCCCTTCGGCCAGGCCAATGCCGGCAAGGATCTCACCTTCAATTTCCCGCAACTGATCGCCCATGCGGCGAAAACGCGCCCCTTGTGCGCCGGGACGGTCATCGGCTCGGGCACGGTGTCGAACAAGCTTGACGGCGGGCCGGGTAAGGCGGTCGCGGAAGGCGGCGACGGCTATTCCTGCATTGCGGAAATCCGCATGATTGAGACGATTTACGAGGGCGCAGCCAAGACCCCCTTCATGAAATTCGGCGATAAAGTCGAGATCAAGATGAAGGACGGGGAGGGACGCTCCATATTCGGTGCGATTTCTCAGACGGTGGCGAAATACGAGAGAAAATAGTATGGCTTGCGGCCTGTTAAGAGCCGCAAAAAGAGAGCGTGTTTTGTCCCGTTTGTCCCTCTGGTTCGCCAGCCTTGCCGCCGCGTCTTCCCTGACCCCTGTTTTCGCCGAGGATGCGATAGTCGTCACCGCCGAACGCCGCGCGGAGGCGCTTTCCGACGTGCCCCAGAGCATCAGCGTTCTGCCCGCCGAAGAGCTGCGCCTCATCGACGCCGATCACATCTCCGAGGCGCTGGCTCGTGTGCCGGGCGTCTCGCTTAATCGCGGCTCCGGCGCGGAGCACCTGACAGCGATCCGCTCGCCCGTGCTGACCGGCGGCGCGGGCGCGGGCTCGTTCCTGTTTCTCGAAAACGGCGTGCCGATCCGGTCGGCGGGATTTGCGAATATCAACGGCCTTTTCAACGCGCAATACGAACTGGCCGAGCGTATCGAGGTCGTGCGCGGACCCTCCGGCGCGCTCTACGGCGCCAACGCCATTCACGGCGTCATCAATGTGATCGCGCCGACGCCGTCGGAAGAGCTTTCGGTTTTCGGCGAAGTCTTCGGCGACACTCAGGACCGCTATAAATTCAAGGGCAGCGTTTCGGGGACGCAAGGCGCTCACGGGTTTTACGCCGGCGCTTCGGTCACGACGGAAGCGGGCTATCGCGAGGACGCCGGTCTCGACCAGCAAAAGCTCACCCTGCGCCATCTCTATGACGGTGGCGGGGTCAGCATCGACACGATCTTTTCCTTCGACAATCTCGAACAGGAAACCGCCGGCTTCATTTTCGGCCGGGCGGCGCTCAACGACAAGCGCTTGCGCAAGACCAATGATTTTCCGCAGGCCTTTCGAGACGCCAAATCCGCGCGGCTGCAATCGACGATCGAGTTCGACGTAGGCGAGGGCACGCGCGTTCAGATCACGCCTTACGCCCGCTGGAACGACATGGACTTCCTGCAGCACTTCCTGCCGTCAAACTCTCTTGAGGAAAACGGGCACTGGAGCGTCGGCGTGCAAAGCGCCGTTTATCATGACGCAGGGCCGTTATCTCTGATCGCCGGCGTCGATGCGGAATATACGGACGGGTTTCTTTACGAATTTCAGTCTATGCCGCGGATCTTTTCCTATACGCCGGGGGTGCATTACGATTACGACGTCAAGGCGGTAAACGCGTCCGGCTTCGTGCAGGGCGAATACGCCCTGACGCCGCGCACCACGGCAAGCGCGGGCCTGCGCGTTGACGGCGTCATCTACGATTACAACAACAAGACCGATGACGGCATAGTGGGCCGGTTTTTGCGCTTGCCCGATCAGTCTGACGATTTCGTCACGGTAAGCCCGAAATTCTCCCTGCGCCATGAACTGAGCGATGTAACGTCCATTTACGCAGCCTATGCGCGCGGCGCGCGTCCGCCCCAGACCACCGACCTTTATCGCCTCCAGATCAACCAGACCGGCGCGCAGGCGAAGCCGGAGAAGATCGACTCCTTTGAGCTTGGTTTGCGCACGAGTCTCGGCGAGCGGATCAATCTCGGGCTTGCGGGCTTTTTCATGGACAAGAGGAATTTCTTCTTCCGCGACGCCGACGGGTTTAACGTCATTGACGGCAAGACCCGCCATGTGGGCGTCGAGGCGGATGTCCGCATTGCAATCCACGAAACGCTGACATTGGCGAGCGCGGTTACCTATGCCGAGCATACCTATCGGTTCGACAGAAACCCGGCTGATACGCCCGGCGTCGTCAGCGAGGACATTTCCTTCGGCGACGATGTGGACACCGCGCCGCGCGTCATCGCGAATGCGCGGCTGCTCTGGAAACCCACCGACCGGATCACCGCCGAGGCGGAATGGATTAAAATGGGCTCCTATTACACCGACGCTGCGAACGATAATGACTATGATGGTCACATCCTGATGAATCTGCGCGCGGAAGCGGGCCTCACTGAAAAGCTCGCCGCATTTGTCACCGTGCGGAACGTCACCAACGAGCTTTACGCCGAGCGGGCGGACTTCGCCTTCGGGGAGGACCGTTACTTCCCTGGCGAGACGCGCACCTTCGGTTTCGGCCTGCGCTACCGTCGCTAGAGGTTCGTTCCTGCGGCCTTCTGTGCGGCGGAGCCTTTTCCCGGCGCCTTGAAACGTCTAGCCTGCGGGAAAAAGGGAGGCGGCATGCCGAGTTTGCGGGCGAGCTTGTTCAATTGGGTGATGCGGGCCACATTCCGGTCGAAACCCATTCACAAGATGGATGAAAAGACCCTGCGCGACGGCGCCGACGCGCTGGCTCCTAAACATCCGCCCCAAGGCGTGACGCGTGAGGTTCTGGAAGGGCCGGTCAAAGGGGAGTGGCACCGCGCCGAGGCCGCCGAGCCGGGCCGCACCGTGCTTTATCTCCATGGCGGCGGCTATGTGTTCGGCTCGCCGAAATCCCACAGCGCCTTCACCTATGCTCTGGCGAAAGAAGCCAAAGCCGAAATCTTTTCCCTCGATTACCGCATGGCTTCGGAACACCGCTTTCCGGCGGCGGTTGACGATGCGGTCGAGGCCTATGAATGGCTGCTGTCGCAGGGACGCGATCCGGCAAAGACGGTTATCGGCGGCGATTCGGCGGGCGGCGGGCTGACCCTGGCGCTTCTCTTGTCGATCAAGGCGCGCGGCTTGCCTATGCCGGCGGGCGCGCTGCTGCTCTCGCCCTGGACGGATCTGGCGACCACCGGCGCCTCGCTCGATGAGAACGAGAAATCCGACGCCATGTTCCGGAAAGTGCATATTGTCGAAGGCGCCAAGCGCTATCTTGGGCAAGCCGACCCGAAAGCGCCGCTGGCCTCGCCCCTTTACGGCGATCTCGCCGGCCTGCCGCCCATGCTGATCTTCGCGAGCGAAAGCGAAGTCCTGCGCGACGATTCCACGAGACTAAAGGAAAAGCTCGACCAGGCGGGCGTTGAGGCGACGCTGTTGATGGAGAAGGGGCTGATCCATGTCTGGCCGATCTTTCCCGGGCGGTTCCCGGAAGCCATGAAAGCGATCCGCGAGGCCGCCGCCTTTATTGAGGATCGCACGAAAACAGAGGCCGCCTAATGCGCAGCGACATGGCGAAACTCGTCATTGCGATCATGCTCGATCTTGTGGATTTCACGATCGGGCGCATTCCGGGCGCGGAGATTTTTGTCGATGCGGCGCTCGGCGTCGCCGCCATCGGCCTTTTCGGCTGGGCCGGCGCATTCGCCTTCTGGGAGCTCGCCGACCCGACGGGGCAGGTCGACGCCTTCGTGCCGACGCTGACGCTGATTGCGATCAGCCAGATGCGCCGGAACAAAAACAAACGCCCGCGCGAGGAATGATCCCCGCGCGGGCGCTTGAAGCTTGCTCTGTGACGTCAGCTTAGAGACATTAGATTACGGACGGCCGCGTCCATAAGAGCGGAACTCGCCGTTCTCCCACCATGTGTCGCCATATTGCGGGTCCACATAGTAATAGCGGCCCGCGCGTTCGTCGTAATAACGCCGGTCGTTATTGCGTGCGCGGTTCCAGCATTCGTTCGAGCGTTCGCAACCGACGATCGCGCCGCCGACGGCGCCGATCGCCGCGCCATAGGCCGCGCCGCGGCCCGGCTTGCCGGCGATAACTTCGCCCGCAACGGCGCCGGCGGCGGCGCCGGCCGCCGCGCCGTAAGCGGCGTTGCGTTCGGCCGTGCCCGACTGCGTGCAGGCGGAAACGAGCATCAAACCACTGATTGCGGAAGAAAGAAGAAGTCTCATGGGGCTGCTCCCTATTTGCCGCCCCGCTTTTTCGGAGCGCGTATGCCCCGGAAACACTGAATTGCGCGCCAGCGTTCCGCCGCATTGCCAAACCGCAATGCTGCAACAGCAAAACGGCCCGCTCTTTTGAGGAGCGGACCGTTCGCTTACGCAACGCAAAGGCGCAACTGAAAGATGTTGACTAGTACCGGCCGCGCCGCGGCGGGTTGCGGCCATAGTTGCGGAACTCGCCGTTTTCCCAATAGGTGTCGCCATATTCCGGATCTTCGTAATAATACCGGCCGGAATAGCGGTCGTAGCGGCGATAGCCGTGTTCGCGGGCGCGGCCCCAGCAGGTGCCGGCGCGCGAACAGCCTTCATAGGCGCCCAGCGCCGCACCGATCAGCGCGCCATAGGCTGCGCCCTTGCCGGGGCGTCCGGCGAAAATCTCGCCGGCCACCGCGCCGCCAGCCGCGCCCAGCGCCGCGCCCGTAAAAGCGCCTTCGCCGGTGGACTGGCATCCCGTTACGGCGAGCATCAGCGCGCCGGAGGCCATGATCAAATTCTTCATAATCCCGCTCCTTCGCATGGGGGTATGCGTGAAATTCTTTTTGCTACTCAACCACATGCGGTTCCTGCCGCTTTGTCTTGCCCAAGATTAACCTTCCGCAAGGCGAGAATGAGGCGGCGAGAGGGCGGGCCTTGCCTAAATCCGCCCGGCTGCATCACGCTCTTGCGAGGACGCCGGAATGCCATAGGGTCCTAGCAACCCCCGCGGGCGGCTTTCGCCTGGTAAAAACAAGGGAGACGGCCATGGGCGCCCAAACATCGAAAGCGATTTTCCTGAAGCAGTTTCCGGCCGGCATGCCCGGTGAAAGCGATTTCACGGAAAAGGAGATCGAGGTTCCGGCGCCGGGACCGGGCGAGATGCTCTGCCGCACGGTGTGGATGTCGGTCGATCCTTACATGCGCGGGCGCATGCGCCCGGACGTCAAAAGCTACATTCCGCCTTTCACCCTCGACCAGCCGCTCGAAGGCGGCGCGGTGTCGCAAGTCGTCGAATCGAACATCGAGGGCTATGCGCCCGGCGATTATCTGGTCGATTTCCTTGGCGGCTGGAAAGAATATTACGTCTCGAAAGGCGAGCGCTCCCAAAAGGTCGATCCGAACATGGCGCCCTTGTCGGCCTATCTCGGCGTCCTCGGCATGCCGGGTCTTACGGCCTGGTCGGGCCTGACGCAGATCCTGAAACCGAAAGAAGGCGAGACGATCTTCGTTTCAGGCGCGGCGGGCGCGGTGGGCTCCGTCGTCTGCCAGCTCGGCAAGGCCAAGGGCTGCCGCGTCATCGGCTCGGCCGGGTCGAAAGCCAAATGCGACTGGCTCGAGCAGCAGGCGGGCGTCGACGTTGCGCTCAACTATAAGGATTACAAGAACGCCGGCGAGCTTACGAAGGCGCTCGCCGAAGCCGCGCCCAAGGGCGTTGACTGCTATTTTGAAAATGTCGGCGGCATGCATCTCGAGGCGGCGTTGAACTGCATCGCGCTCGGCGGCCGCATGGCCTGGTGCGGCATGATCGCAAGCTACAACAATCAGGAGCCCGAACCCGGTCCGCCCAATCTTATCAATGTGGTCGGGCGCGGCGTCATGATCCGCGGATTCATCGTGTCGGAATTCATGGACAAGACCATGGAATTCGCCATGGAGGTGGCGCCGTTGCTTGCCCAGGGAAAGATCAAGTTCAACGAGTCCGTTTATGAAGGGCTCGCCAGGGCGCCCGAGGCCTTTATCGGCCTTTTCAAGGGCGAGAATTTCGGCAAGGCGGTGGTGCGCGTCGGGCCGGACACGCTTTAGAGACAAGTTTACCGATCGGGCGTTTCCAGGCGCCCGGGGCCCCTGATTTTGCGCGCCGGAGCGGGCGGTGCTAGCCTGCAAAAAAACACCGGAGGCTTCGTTCCATGAAACATGTTCTGGCTTTCGCCGCCGCGCTTTCCATCGCCGCCTGCGCCAGCGTCGGACCGGCGACTTACGGTCCCGCCGACTCAAAAGGCTTCGGCTATGAAGAAACGCGCATCGAATCCGACCGATACCGGATCGTTTATGGCGGCTCGGGCGACATGCCCCCGGAAATGGTTGAGGATTACGCGCGCCTGCGCGCCGCCGAAGTAGCGCTCGAAAACGGTTATGACTGGTTCCGTGTTGTCGGCCGCGCGATCTCCGGCGAACAGCGCGGCGGCGTCGGCATCGGGGCGGGCGGCGGCGGCGGCTCTTACGGGCGGTCGAGCGGCGTCGGCGTTGGCGTGGGCGGCGATCTCGGCACCATCGGGGCGCGCGATTATTTCACCGTGCGCCTTGAAGTGCTGATGGGCAGCGGCGCGCCGCCGGAAGACGGAGACTATTTCGACGCGCGCGAGGTTGTCGCGAGCATTGCGCCGGTCGCGGAGTAGGGCGCATGGACTGGCAGTCGCTGCGCCGTGTTATCACCGACAACAACAAGGACGGCCGCTCGCGCGTTTTAATCGACGGCGCGGCGGCGAAACTGATCGCCGTGGAAGAGGCGGGGCTTGCGGAAATCTGGTCGGCGGAGCTCGAAGCCGGCAAGCTTCTCGATGCGACCGACAAACTCGCGGACGCCGATCTGAAACTCGAACCCGATGCCGGTTCGGTCAAGGTGCGCTGGTTCACGGTGGCGCCGGAAGACAAATCGAAATCGGCGGAAGAACTCGATGCGGCTGCGGCTTTCGCCTTCAATGCGGTGGGCGCCGCCCATTGCCGGGTCGATACGGCGCGCCATCCGATGATGCACAAGACCGCCTCGCTCGACGTCATCATTCTCGTCAAGGGCGAGGTCGATCTCTTGCTCGATGACGGCGAGGCGACGGCCCTCAAACCCGGCGACGTCGTCATCCAGCGGGCGACCAATCACGGCTGGGTCAACAAGGGCGCCGAAACCGCATTGCTTGTCGCGGTTCTGCTTCACGCCGAATAGCGCCATGAGTGAAGAAAACCTTGCCGCCGCCTTCAACGAAAACAACACGCCCTTCGCGAAGATGATGGGCGTGAAGATGACCCTGGTCACCAAGGACCGCCTCGAAGGCGAGCTTGCGGTGACGGCGGATCATTGCTCCATACCCGCGACCTTGCATGGCGGGGCGATCATGGCGATGGCCGACAATATGGGCGGCATCGGCGCCTTCATGAACATGCCGCCGGGATCGGCGACGACGACGGTCGAAAGCAAGACGAATTTCCTGCGCGCCGTTCCGCAAGGCGAGACGGCGAAGGCCGTGACGACGCCGGTGCATCTCGGGCGCACCTTGCAGGTCTGGAAGACCGAGCTTTTTCGCCAGGATGGAAAGCTCGCCGCCGTGGTGACGCAGACCCAGATGATCCGGCCCGCGAAAGAGGGCTAAACGGCGGTTTTCTCCGACAGGATTTCGGCCAGGGTTTTGAACTGCGCGACGCTCAGCTCTTCGGCGCGCTGGGTTTCCTTGACGCCCGCCTGTTCCAGCGCCGCGGCGAGACCGTCGCCAAAAACGGATTTCAGGCTGGAGCGCAGCATCTTGCGCCGCTGGGAAAAAGCGGCCTGCGTTACCTTTTCGAGCGATGCGATATGCGCGAAAGGCTTCGCCGCCGGTTCGAACAGGACAACCGTGGACTCGACTTTCGGCGGCGGCGTGAACGCGCGCGCCGGCAGGTTGAAGGCGCGCGAGGGAAGAGACGCCGCCTGCGCCATGACCGACAATCTTCCATAGGCTTTGGAGCCGGGCGCGGCGAGAATGCGGTCGGCGACTTCCCTTTGGAACATCAGCGCCATAACCGACCACAGCGCCGATCCGGCCTTCAGCCATTTGATCAGGAGTTCGGTCGAGATGTTGTAGGGCAGGTTGGCGACGATCTTGACCGGCGCGCGGGTCCCGACAAGCGCAGGCTCGTCGGCCGCGAGCGCGTCGGCTTCAATTACCTGAAGGCGGTTATCGAAAGCCGCGGCCACATCGCCAAGCGCCTCGATGCAGCGATGGTCGCGTTCGATGGCGATGACATGGGCGCCGGTTTCCAGAAGCGCGCGGGTCAGGCCGCCGGGCCCCGGTCCGATTTCAAGGGCCGTGTCGCCTTCGCCCACATGCGCGGCGCGCGCGATCTTGCGCGTCATGTTGAGGTCGAGAAGGAAATGCTGGCCGAGGGATTTTTTCGCGCCAAGACCGTATTGCTCGATCACGTCGCGTAAAGGAGGGAGCTCGCTCATGCGGCGCGGGTCTCCGTCCGTTTTTTTGCCATCGCGGCGGCGAGGCGAATGGCGGCGACAAGGCTGTCGGCGCGCGCCTTGCCTTGCCCTGCAATGTCGAGCGCAGTGCCGTGATCGGGCGAGGTGCGAACCACCGGGAGGCCCAGCGTGACGTTCACCGCCTCGTGGAAAGCGAGGGTCTTCGCCGGGATCAGCGCTTGGTCATGCAGCATGCACAGCGCCGCATCATAGGTTTCGCGCGCTTCGGCGTGGAACATGGTGTCGGCGGGCAGGGGGCCGCGCGCGTCAATCCCGGCGGCGTTCAGCGCGGCGATGGCGGGCGCGATGATCGTCTCGTCTTCCCGGCCGATGGCGCCGCCTTCGCCGGCATGGGGATTGAGGCCAGAAACGGCGATGCGGGGTTTCTCGACGCCGAAATCATGGCGCAAGGCTTCCGCCGCGACATGGGCGGTCTGTTCGATCAGTTGCGCGGTCAGGAAATTCGCCGCCGACACCACGGACTGGTGAATGGTGACAGGGACGGTTTTCAAGTCCGGTCCGGCGAGCATCATGACCGGCCCGCGCGTCCGCCCCTCGGGCAGTGCCGCCGCCGCCGTCAGGTCAGCGAGAAATTCCGTGTGCCCCGGAAATTTGAAGCCCGCCGCCATCAGCGAGGATTTCTGGATCGGGTTGGTGACGACGCCCGAGGCGTCGCCGGAGAGCGCGAAAGCGACGGCGCGTTCGATGCTTTCGATCACCGCCGGCGCAGTGGCCGGCGACGCCTCGCCGGTTTTCGCCTCGACCTTGGCGTTAAGCGCCATGACCGGCAGCGCGGAGGGGAAGACCGCGGCTGCTTCGCCGGGGCTTTCGATCTCTTGGATGCTTCCAGCCTCGAACAGCGCGGGATCTGCGATGAGAAAGAAAACCGGGCCTCCGGCGCGCAAGGTCCGCCACGCGGCGAGCGAGATTTCCGGGCCGACGCCGCCGGGCTCGCCCATGGTCAAGGCCAGGGGAGCCGGGGCGGGGATCGCCGTCATCGCGAAGTTACCCGTTGTTCTGTTGCTGCTGAGCGGGGTTGATGCGGATGTCGACCATGGATTCGCGCTCGATATCGCGCAGATATTGCTGGCTGATCCGCCCAAGCTGGCGCGAATAGATCCGGTTTTCGATGGCGTCCCGGGACGGCAGGCCAAGTCCTTCGTCCTTGTCGCAAACATAAGCGGAATGATAGGCGCCGTCCGCCTCGATGACGATCGACTGTTCTTCGCGGTCAAGGTCTTCGACAAAGGTGCGGAAGCGTTCGTCGATCTGGTCGAGGGTCACATTTTCCAAGAGGCTGTAACCGACGCCCGGACCGAGATCGATGCGCAAGGCGCGGCCGGAACAGACTTCCGCCGACTTGATGTTTTCCAGCGCCGCATGAGCCGACGCATTGCCGAGGGATTCATCGGCGGATGCATAGGCGAGGGTGAAGCTCGGTTCGCCTTTCACCACAGCGGGCCGTTTATCCCGAACCGCGAGGATCATGAACGCGCCTTCCGACGGGATCGGGTTGGTGACGGAGCCGGCCGGCAGTTCGCGGATGGCGGTGTCGAGCTCTTCGGGAAGTTCGCCGGAGCGCACCCAGCCGAGATCGCCGCCCACGGCGGCGGTGGTGCAGGCGGAAAACTGCTGCGCGACGACGGCGAAAGGAACGCCGCGGCGCATCTGTTCGATGAGCTGCATGGCGCCCTGATAATATTGCTGGGCCTGCGACGGGTTGTCGACGGGAATGCAGATTTCCGAAACGAGGAACTGCTCCTTGCTGGCGTCCTCGCGCATGCGCTCGAGCGTGTTTTCGATTTCGTCTTCGTTGACGCGCACGCGATCGCGATAGCGCCCCTGCACCAGTTGCGGCCAGGCGATCTGCGCTTCGATCTGCTGTTTCAGCGAATTGACGGAGATGCCCGCGCTTTCCAGCGTTTCGATCAGCTGTTCGGGGCTCAGATTAGACTGCCCCGCCATCAAGGAGAGTTCCTCCATGATTTCAGCTTCGCTGATCTCCATGTCGAATTCTTCGGTCTCCTGGAGCTTCAGGCGCTCTTCAATCAGGTCGCGCAGCGCTTGCGCCTGAACCTGGGGCAGCGCTTCCTGCGGGATCTGCCCCCCTGCGGAGATCAGCATCAGCTTGACGCGCTGGCGCACGTCGAAAGTGGTGACCACGGCGTCGTTAACCACGGCGGCGACCGCGCTCGAAGGCACGCCGGAGCGCGCGATGACTTCCTCGCTGGTCAGGCCGTCCGGCGATATTTCCTGCTGTGCGGCGGCCGTCGAAAGGCAAGCCAAAAGAGTGCAAGCTACTGTACTAATTAGGGAAAATCGCATGTGATCGGGTTTTTCCTGTCTCTAGCCGCCACGCCCCGCAAAGGGGGAAAATAGACGGAATTGCCAGCCGTGCAAGCGCTCACTCGACCAGGGATTTCAGGGTGAAGGTGAGGAGGATGGCGTTGTCGGGCTGGAGATTGCTGGTGCGGGTGCGGTCCCGGCGATAGGTGACGCCGAAAGTGGAGCATTCGTCCTCATAGCCGACCGTGAAATCCTGCCGGATGGTGCGGTCGCGTTCCAGGTCCAGCCGCCAGGCGCCGCCCACGGACCAGTGGTCGGTGAGTTTCACCGTGCCGCGCGCGGTCAGCTCTTCGCGCCGCACCAGATTGTTGGCGACGTTCTCTTCATTGAGACGCACATAGCTGACATTCGCCCGGAAACGGCTGTCGGTATAAAAGGCGATGGATTCGGCGCGCTGGATGCCGCCAGTGTCGTTGTCGAGCCGGAAACGGTTCTCGATGCCGACCCGGCTGCCGAGCCGCACATTGAGCGAGCCGACAATGTCGGACCGTTTTTCTCCGAGGCCGGAAGACGTATCGAAGGCGTTGGTCTCCTGCAGGCGGAACTGCTGCCCGATCGAGCCTTCGATGGAAATGCCGTTGGGAAAGACGGCGGATGCGGTGACGCCGGCGTTTACCCGCTGTCCGTCCTCGAAAGCGTCATAGCCGGTCGCCTTGTTGAAGTCGAAGAGCCCCGCATAGTCGAACTCGATGCTTTGGGAATCCTCGTTGATGATGTCCGCATGGTTGCGGTTTTCCATACTGGCGAGAACCTGCACGCGCGGTTCGATGAAAAGCCGCGTATCGCCGACCGTCCGGGTCAGCGGATAGGACCATTCAAGCCCCGCCGTCGGGGCGAAGCGCGCCGTGACGTCGTTCGTTTCATCGGTTGAAAAGCCCGGGAACCCGTCGGCGCACAGGCTTGCCGGATTGGTGCAGACCTCGGTGCCGAGATCGAGATCGCGATAATTGAAGATGTCGCCGCGCGCCTTGGCGAAAATATTGAAGCGATGCCCGCCTCTGGTGATGATGTCGCGCTCCCATTCGGCGGACAGGGTGAGGCGCTGTGAGTCGATCCCTTCGGTGCGGAAAAGCGAGGCCATGTTGGCCTTTATCGCCGCCTTGCCGCCGGCGACCTTCGAATCGAACCGGTGCTGGAAATCGATCAGCGGCAACACGTAAGGGATGGTGTCGGAATCGTCGCTCGCCCGCAGTCCCTGGAACAGATAGGTGTCCATGATGAGGCGCGAATTGCCGGGCGTCCATGCGACGCGGGCGTTTGAGCGCAGCTGATTGGTTTTTGCGCGGTCGAGCTCCTGCCTGAGTTCGCCCCGGCGCTCGACGTCATACTGGCGCAGATAGTCCTTGTCGGAAATCCGTTCGATATCGTAGCTGACGCGCCAGTCGTCGCCGAAATTGCGATAGCCTCGCCCGAACATGTGCCAGCGCACGCCGGGCACGTCTTCTTCCTGCTCGTTCTGATTGTCGTAGTCGATCACGCCGCCGCTCAGGACGTGATAGCCGTCGCGGCCCCGGCGGCGCCATTCGCCTTGCCACAAGACGCCGTCCTCCGCGGTGAATTTCGGAAAGAAGGTCGCGTCCTGATGGTTCGAGATCGCAAGATAGTAAGGCAGTTCGATATTGAAGCCGAGGCGGCTGGAAATGCCGATATCGGGCGGCAGGAATCCCGACTGGCGCTCCACCGACGGGTCCGGCACCTGTAGATAGGGCGCATAGACGATCGGCACGCCTTTGATCTCGAGGAACGCGTGGTTGAAGCGCACGACCTTGCGCTCCTTGTCCCGTGTTACGCGCAGCGACTTGATCCGCCAGGTCGGGGTCTTCGGATCGCCGTCGTCGTCGCAGACATTGCAGGACGTATAGACCGCGCGGCTCAGCCGCGTTTTGGCTCCGCGCTCCTGAATGGCGCTGTCGGCGGCGAGACGCGCATTATCCTCGAGGAGGGCGCTGAAGTTCTCCGCGACGCCGTCTCGCAAATCGCCGGAAAGCTCGACCCGGCCCGCGAAGGCGGTTTCCATGTTGACGTCGGTGATCGAGACATTGCCTTCGGCGATGACGATGTCGGTGGCGGGGTTGTAGATCAGTTTGTCGGCGCGCAGATAGCGTTCGCCGAAATAGGCTTTGACGTCGCCCTCGGCGACGATCGGGCCGTCTTCATATTCGCGCGTGACGCTGTCCGCCTCGAAAAGGACCTGCTCGGGCTGGTCCTCGTCGGCGGCCGCGCCGGCCGGCGCGCTGTCTTGCGCAAGGGCGGCCGGACCCAGGCCGCCGGCCGCGCCCGCCAGCACCGTGGTCATCAGCAGGCGCGCAATAAGGCGGGTACAGGTCGACACGGGAGAAGGGCCCTTCGCGGCGCGAATCATGCGGTTGGTAATGGGCTAGGGTTATATGAGGCCGTCAGCGAGGTCCAGACAAGGCGGGCGGCGGAGACTACCCGTCTTCATAATGGAGAAGCGCCGTCACGGCGGCCAGGCTCGCCACCAGCGCCGGGATCCAGGCGGCCAGCGCTTCCGGCGCAAAGCCTGATTCGCCCATGGCCGCGGACACCTCCGACAGAATATAAAGGGCGAAACCGGCGCCCACCGAGACGATCCCGAGCCGCATCGCCCCCCCGGACCGCACGGGCCGCATGGAGCAGGCGGCGGCGATCAGCACCATGGCCAGCAGTTTCAACGGCGTCGAACAAAGATCGTGGAAGCGCATATTGTATCTGACGGTGGGAAGCCCCGCCGCTTCGGCGAGCAGGATGAAGCGCGGCAGCTGCCAGATCGAGAGCGTTTCCGGGGGCGCGACGCGTTCGCGCAAGTTTGCGGCGCTGAGCGAGGTGCGCACGGCGTAGATCGGGGTATAGGTGCTTTGCTCGCTTTCCGGCGAGCGCAGGCTTGCATCGTGGAGCTCCAGCGTGCGCCCGGACAGGAACGCTTCGGCCGCGTCGATCCGCTCCAGCAGCTCGCTCTCGGTGTTGAACCGCCAGAGCGTCACTCTTTCCAGGGCGGCGCGTTCGTCGTCGTAATTGGACGCATTGATAATCAGCTGGCCGTCAGCGTTGCGCTGGCGCAGCCAGATGCCGTCGCCGAAAATCTGCACCAGATTATGCTCGCTGTCCTGTTTGCGCTGTTTGAGGCTTTCGGCCTGGGCGTAGAGATTGGAGGAGAGCGGGTCGAGCGTGGTGATGATGACGACGCCCGATAGCGCGGCGATCAGCGCGGCCGGGGCGAGAAGACGCCATACCGACAGCCCCGCCGAGCGCATGACGGAAATTTCCGAGCGTTTGTTCAACTGAAAGAACATCCAGATCGAGGCGAACAGGAACACGAAAGGGATGAGCAGTTGCGTCAGCGAAGGCGCCCGCAGGAATGTCATGCTCGCCGCCATGGCGAACCCGCCGTCGGGCACTTTCGAGGCGAAGCGCAGATTTTCGATGAAATCGACCAGCAGCACCAGCGCCGACAAAATCGCGAAAAGAGCGCCTATGGCGGTCAGCGTGCGCCCGGCGATATAGCGGAAAAGCGTCCCCGGAGGCATCAGGAGGCTTCCTTGGCGAAGCGCCGGCCCAGAGGCTGGCCGGTGGGGGGCGGGACGAAGAGAAGGAAGGCCGCGGCGCCGGCCGCCGCCACGGGCGGGGCGTAGACCATCCAGTAGGCGCCGGTTTCGCCGGCCGCGCCCTGCGCCACATAGCCGATTACGCGCAAGGCGAAGATGCTGGCCCCGGCGAGGGCGACGCGCATGAAATAGCTGCGCCGCGTATAGGCGCCGCCGATCAGCGCATAAAGCCCGATAAAGACATAGGCGAAGGCGTAAACCGGCGAGACGAGGCGGGAATGGCCCTCCGCAATGAGCTTTGTTGCATTGGCGCGGTCATATGGCTCGGACATGTCGGGGTTCAAAAGCTCGCCAAGATAGCGTTCGGTCATTTCAAGCTGCAATTCGCCGGCCCCGCTCTGAAGCATAGACAGGTTGATCGCCCAGTCATCGAAGCGGATGATCTCCACATCGCCCGTATAGTCGGCGATGCTTTGCCGGCTGCCATTGTTTAGCCGCAGGAGCGGCCCCGCCGAGGTCTCCTGGATGATGGCGCGCTCCGCCAGATAGGTGGTGCGGTCCTCGGCGTTGCGGTAGTCATTGATCAACAGCCCGAGAAGCTGTCCGCCCGGGCGGACCTCATCGACATAGACCGTGAAGCCGTCGCCGGCGTCGACGAATTCACCGCTTCTGAGGAGAGAGCTGGCGAAGTCGGCGCGGATATTGGCGACTTGTTGCTTCATCACGCGATAGGTGCGCGGCATCAGGTCGACATTTACATAGAGCGTCGTCAGCGCCGCCAGGGCCGTGATGGCGAAGAGCGGCGCGGCGAGGCGCGCGCGGCTCACCCCGGCGGCGAACATCACGGCGATTTCGCTGTCGGAATGCAGCCTGTAGAGGGTGTAGACGACTGCTCCGAAGAGCGCGAAGGGGATGATCACCGCAAGCAGGCTCGGGATGATCAAAAGGCTCAGATAAAGAAAAACCCCGAAGCCCTGGCCATGCTCGACAATGATCTCGATGCGCTGAAGGCTCTGGGTCATCCAGACGATGGTGGTCACCGCCACGAGGATCAGGAGCAGGGGGACGACGCATTGGCGCAGGATATATTTGTCCAGGCTCTTCACGGAATGGCGTCTTCCCTTATTGCGCGACGCCGTTAGAGTAGCGCCGCCAAAACCGACCCCGGCCTAGCACGATCCGGCCCGGCGCTGAAAGCGCCCGAAGGCCGGCCCCCGCAGGGCGGAACCCAGGCCGGACAAAGACACGAAAAGAGGACTTTCATGCAAATTAACTTTTCCGCAGCCGCCCTCCCTAAAAGCGGCGCGATCGTCATTCCCGTTTTCGAGGATGGCGCGAAGCCGAAGGCCTATGACGATCTCGACAAAGCGACTGACGGGGCGGTCGAGCGCGCGGTGAAGGCGGCGGAGTATAAAGCCCAGAAAGGCAAGATGCTCGAGATCGTCGCGCCGGCCGGGATCGCCAACAGCCGCATCCTCCTGATTGGCGCGGGCCCGTCGAAAGATTTCACGGCGCTCGACGCTGAAGCGCTCGGCGGCGGCGCAGCCGGCAAGCTTCTGGCGGGGCGCGACAAGAGCGCGGTTATCGCGCTGTCCGGCCTCTCGGTGAAAAAACCGGCCGCCGACGAACTCGCCGCGCGGATCGCGTTTGGCGCGCGGATGAAGGCCTATCGTTTCGACAAATATCGCACCAAGGAAAAGAAAGAGGACAAGCCGGTCCTCAACAAGGTCACGGTTGTAACAACCTCCACAAAGGCGAAAGATGTTTACGCCGACTATGAAAAAATCGGCGATGGCGTGTTCCTGACGCGCGATCTCGTCTCCGAACCGGCGAATATTCTTTATCCGGAAAGTTTTGCGAAGCGCTGCCAGGAGCTGACCGCGCTCGGCGTGAAGGTCACCGTGCTCACCGAGGCGCAGATGAAGAAGCTCGGCATGGGCTCGCTGCTCGGCGTCGCGCAAGGCTCTTCGCGTCCGCCTAAAATGGTCGCCATGGAATGGATGGGCGGCAAGAAGGGAGATGCGCCGGTCGCCTTTGTGGGCAAGGGCGTCACCTTCGACACCGGCGGCATTTCGCTGAAACCCGCCGGCGGCATGGAAGACATGAAATGGGACATGGGCGGCGCCGGCGCCGTGACGGGCGCCATGGCGGCGATTGCGGGCCGGAAAGCCAAGGCCAATGTCATCGGCGTTGTCGGTCTTGTCGAGAACATGCCGGACGGCAACGCCCAGCGCCCCGGCGATGTCGTCAAATCCATGTCGGGCCAGACCATCGAGGTTCTGAACACCGACGCTGAAGGCCGGCTTGTGCTTGCGGACGCGCTGTGGTGGACGCAGGAAACCTACAAGCCGAAAACCGTGATCGACCTTGCGACGCTGACCGGCGCCATCATCATCGCGCTCGCCAATGAATTCGGCGGCATGTTCACCAAGGATGACAAGCTCGCCAAGGCCCTGGATGAAGCGAGCGAGACGAGCGGCGACAAGCTGTGGCGCATGCCGCTGACCAAGGCTCATGACGAGATGATCAAGTCCGAGATCGCCGACATGCAGAATATCGGCGGCAAGGGCGGCGGCTCTTCCTCGGCGGCGGCGTTCCTGGGGCGGTTCATCAAGGACGGCGTTTCCTGGGCGCATCTCGACATCGCCGGCGTGGCGTGGAGCACCAAGGACAAGCCGACCTGTCCGAAGGGCGGGACCGGTTTCGGCGTGCGCCTGCTCGACGAATATGTGCGCGCCAATTTCGAGAAATAAGCAGCGGAGCCAGATCATGAAAATCGCCGGCGTCATCGTTCTTCTTTTGCTGATCGCCGGCGCCGGCGCGTTCTTCATGCTGGCTCAGAAATCGAAAAGCGGCGCCTCGCCCGGTCTCGTCGATGGCCGGCTGGCGCCGTGCCCGTCCTCGCCCAATTGCGTGTCGAGCGAGGACGGAACGGATGAAAGCCATCGCGTTGCGTCTTTGCCGCTTTCCGCATGGGAAAGCCTGCCCGATCTCGTTCAGGCGCAGGACGCGCGCATTGTCGATTTGCGCGACAATTACCTGGCTGCGGAGTTTTCCTCCAAGCTCCTGGGCTTCGTTGACGACGTCGAGTTCCGCAAAGGCGACGATGCGGTGCATGTGCGCTCCGCCTCGCGCGTCGGTCACAGCGATCTGGGCGCGAACCGCAAACGCGTCGAGACCTTGCGGGCGGCGCTGACAGGCGCGGCGTCATGACCGAAGTCATGTTCTACCATCTCGAGCGCGGACGGCTTGAAGACGTGCTTCCGGGGCTTCTTGAAAAGACGCTGGAGCGCGGCTGGAAAGCGGTGGTGCGCGCCGGATCGCGCGAGCGCGTTGAAGCGCTCGACACATATCTGTGGACTTATCGCGAAGACTCTTTTCTGCCTCACGCCGCGGCGGGGGACGGCGAGCGCCAGCCCGTCTGGCTGACCGACGGGGAAGACGCGCCCAACGGCGCGGACATCCTGTTCCTGACCGACAATGCAAAGACCGAGGCGACCTCGATCGGCGGCTTCACGCGCTGCGTGACGATCTTCGACGGTCGCGACGAAGACGCGCTCGCCGATGCGCGCGGCTTCTGGAAAGAAGCGAAGGCGGCGGGCCATGATGTCGCCTACTGGAAACAGTCGCCCGAAGGGCGCTGGGAAAAGCAGAATTAGGGCCATGGATCGGCCGACGCTGGATCAGTTTCGCGCAAAGCTCGAGGCGCGCCGGGAAGAGCTGCAATGGCTTTCGGCGGGCGCGAAAGACTCGCGCAAGCCCGTGGAGCTCGACCAGCAGTCGGTGGGGCGCCTGTCGCGCCAGGATGCGTTGCAACAGCAGGCCATGGCCAATGCGCAGGAGGCGCGCCGTGCCGGCGAGCTGCGCCGGATCGATGCCGCGCTCGCGCGCCTTGAGGAAGGCGAGTATGGCTATTGCGCCGAATGCGGCGAAGAGATTGCGCCCAAACGCCTCGAGATCGATCTGACCGCGACGCGCTGCGCGCCTTGCGCTGGCGGCGTTTAGGCGTTCATTGCAAGCCAGGCGATATAGGCGGCGTAGCTGACGGTCAGCAGCGCGCCTTCCCAGCGCTGGATGCGCGCGCGGGTGAGTCCGAAAAGAATGAGCGCCGTTGTCGCAGCCAGCATCACCCAGTTGTCGAACCGGACGATGGCGGCGGGCGCCGCCAGCGGATGGACAAGCGCCGTAGCGCCGAGAATCCCGAAACTGTTGTAGATGTTCGAGCCGACGACATTGCCCAGCGCAAGATCGCTCTTGCCGCGCAGAGCCGCGACCACCGAGGTGACGAGCTCCGGCAGGGAGGTGCCGACCGCCACCACGGTGAGGCCGATCAGGGTTTCCGAAACGCCGAGTGCGGTGGCGACGCCGATCGCCCCCGACACCAGAAGCTTTGCGCCCAGCGCCAGAAGCCCAAGCCCGGCGACGGCGAAGCCGAGCGCGGGCAGGAGCGGCTGGGGCGCTTCATGGGGAATGTCGAGGAGCCCTGCGTCGGCGGCGCGTTTTTCGGTGACATAGGCGAGCGCCAGATAGACCGCGAGGCCGAACAGGAAGACCCCGCCTGCGATCCGGCCATAACCGCCGGTGAGAGCCACGCCGATTACGGCGAGCGTGGCGAGGGCGAGGGCCGGCGCGTCCCGGCGAAACCCGTCGCCCTGAACGGCGATGGGGGCGATCAGGGCCGAGACGCCGAGGATCAGCAAAATATTGGCGATGTTCGAGCCGACCACATTGCCCACGGCGACGCCCGGCGAACCGGCAAAGGCGGCGGCGAGACTCGACACGAGTTCCGGCGAGGAAGTGCCGAAGCCGACCAGCGTGATGCCGATCAACAGTTCCGACAGGCCGAAACGCCGCGCCAGCGCCGAGGCGCCCCTGACGAGGGCTTCCGCCCCAAGCGTAAGGAGAACGAGCCCCGCGACAATGAAAAGCCAGATCATGTGAAAAACGCCCCTGATGCGAGCGAGGCATGTAAGCGGTTTCGGCCCGCCCGCCATAGGCGAAAAGGCCGTATGGAAATTATTTTTTTGGGATGATGGCGGTTATTTTTCTTTTAACCGTTCTTCTTCGTATTGGATGCCCCAGCCGATGATGAGCCGCCACAAGGCCTCGGCCATTTCCGCCGGCATGCCGGCGGTGTCGGCGCGGGCGCGCACCTTTTCGATGACGTCGCGGTTGCGCCAGGGCACGGAGGCCTCGTCGGGGGAGCGCTTGAACACCCAGGCCCGGTCCACATAGGTCCAGCGTTCAGCGAGAAGATCGACCAGCGCCCGGTCCACGCGATCGATCTCCGCCCGGACGTCGTCCATGTTCTGGCAGTCTTCGGCTTTTTTCATCCCTGAAATCCTTTTTTGCCCCCAAAGCAATCAACACGCCGCCTTCACAGCCGCGGCGCTCAACACAAGGTGATCGCTGCTTAACTTGGCGCATATGCGCGCGCAAGCTAGCATGCAGCGGGGTCATGCAGCGAGGCGAATATGTACAAGATAGCCACTCTTTGCGCCATGGCGCTGGTCTTGGCCGGATGCGCGACGGCAGAACGCGCGGCGTTCGACCCCGAAAGCGATCCGCGTATCGGCGCGGAAGTGGAAAGGGCCTGTTTCACATCCCTGGCGTCGTCTTCCGGCGGCTATGTGCGCGTCGGCGGCAGGGACGCCTTTGTGACAGGCTCCATGCGTCAGAAATATCTGCTGGTGTTTTCAGCGGGCTGCGGAAGTCTGGGGCCCGGGGCTTCGGTTCCGGTGTTTTACGATTATGGCGACAATTGCCGGCGGCGCGGCGAAAGGGTCGAAGCGTTCAGCAGCGGTTTCGGCGTCACCGGCGCCTGCGTCATCCAGAACATTTATGAATGGGACCCGGACGCCGAAGAAGAAGCGCCTGAAGACGAAAGCTAGAGGGCTTTCGCCTCTTCATAGGCCTCGAGCGCGGCGAGCCAGTCCGTCTCCGTTTGCTCGATGGCGGCGACCAGCGCCGCGCGCTCCTTTTGCAGTTTCGTGGCGCGGGCGAGGTTGTTTTCGTAAAGGCCCGGTTCGGCCAGCGCTTCGTCGAGGCGGCGGAGCGTGTCGTTGAGCGTGTCGAGACGGGCTTCGGCGTCGTCGGCCTTCTTCTTCAGTGGCTGCAAGGCAAGCCGCGTTTCGGCGGCGCTTCTGCGCGCCATGTCTCTTCCGCTGATTGCGGGCTTCGCCGGCCCGTCCCTGGCGGCGGTCCGGTTCGCGGCGAGGATGAGCTCGCGATAATCGGAAAGATCGCCGTCATAGGGCCCGGCCTTGCCCTTGTTGACCAGCCATAGCCGGTCCGCGACGGCGGCGGCGAGATGCGCGTCATGGGTGATGAGCATCACCGCGCCCTCGAAATCGTTCAGCGCCTCAATCAGCGCTTCGCGCGCACCCATGTCGAGATGGTTCGTCGGCTCGTCGAGAATGAGAAGATGGGCGCCGTGAAAGGTGATGAGCCCGAGCAGGAGCCGCGCCTTCTCTCCGCCCGACAGTTTTTCGACCTTCACATCGGCCTTGTCGGGCCCGAAGCCTAGACGGGCCGTCGCCGAGCGGGTCTCTGCCTCCGTCGCGTCGGGAAGGAGAGCGCGCACATGATCATAGGCCGACTGTTTCGGCTTTAACTCGTCGAGCTGGTGCTGGGCGAAATAGGCGACCTCAAGCTTCTTGTGCTTGAAAAGGTCGCCGCTGAGCAGCGGCAGGCGCCCGGACATGGTTTTGACGAGGGTCGATTTGCCTTCGCCATTGGGCCCGAGGATCACGATGCGGTCGTCATTGTCGAGGCGCAGATTGACGTGGTTGAGGACCGGCTTTCCTTCATCATAGCCGAGCGCGCCGTCGACGATGCGGATGATCGGCGGCGCCATGGGCTTCGGGTTCGGAAAGTGAAAGGGAACCGTGCGCTCGGAAATGGGCGCGGCGACTTCTTCCATCTTTTCGAGCATCTTGATGCGGCTTTGCGCCTGTTTGGCTTTCGACGCCTTGGCGCGGAACCGGTCCACGAAGGCCTGCATATGGCGCCGGCGCGCATCCTGGCGGGCCTTGAAGGAGATGGCCTGGGCGCGCGCCTCGGCGCGTTTCTTTTCGTAGGAATCAAAGCCGCCCGTATGCACCGACAGCTTGCCGCCCTCGAGCGCCATGATGTGGGTGACAGCGTTGTTCAGCAAAGAGCGGTCGTGGGAGACGATCAGCGTCGTATAGGGATAGCGGCGCAAGTAAGTCTCGAGCCAGATCGTGCCTTCAAGGTCGAGATAGTTGGTGGGCTCGTCAAGCAGCAGGAGATCCGGCGCGGAGAAGAGGACGCCGGCGAGCGCCACGCGCATGCGCCAGCCGCCGGAAAATTCCGAACAGGCGCGTTTCTGGTCTTCCGCCGAAAAGCCGAGGCCGGAAAGGATCGCCCCGGCGCGCGCTTCGGCGGAATAGGCGTCGATATCCGCGAGGCGGGTCTGGATTTCCGCGATGCGGTGGGGGTCCGTGGCGGTTTCGGCCTCGGCGGTCAGCGCCGCGCGCTCCTTGTCTTCTCGCAGGACTGTATCGAGGAGCGAGACGTTGGAGGAGGGCGCCTCCTGGTCCACGGAGCCGAGGCGGCGGCCCTTGCGGATCGAAATCTCGTCGCCGCCCGTGTGGATCTCGCCCTTGATGATCTTCAACAGCGTCGACTTGCCGGCGCCATTGGCGCCGACAAAACCCGCCTTCCAGCCATCAGAGATCGCCGCCGTCGCCTGATCGAACAGGACGCGGCCTTCAATGGCGTAGGTGAGATCGTTGACATGCAGCATGGCGGGGGCTTGTAGCCTCGCCTTTCGGGGAGGGAAAGGGGCCCTCGCGGGAATCGGCTGCACGGCGTGCGGGCAGAAAGCATCTTCCAGCTTAAAGACAAATCCCTGAACAGTTCAGATATTGTTCAGCAGCCATGATTTTCGCATCACAGTTTCATTCTCCGCAATGTCCTAAAAGCAGTTGTCATTATTGAAAAAACTCAAGCGCTTCCCATCTTTTTAAGGAAAAAGAGAGAGGAGGGCGGGTGATGTTTCAACAGTTCATCAGAGTGCTGACTGCGCCGTTCCGTGTATTGGGACGGCTCGCCAAACGCGGCGCCGGTGACGCGAAAAGCGCGGGCCGCACGGCGGCGAATGCGGGCGGGTCGATTGTCGCGAGCGCGGCGGGCGCCGATCTTCTTGAAGAGGAATACCGCGAAGAGCCGCCTTCGGGCGTTGAGACAATTCTCTTCATGCAATTGCCGCGCCCGCGCCTGACGGAACGCGCGGCGTCGGAACTCACGCTGGAACAGGCGGTCGGTTACGCCGCCGACGCGAAAGCGTTTTACCGTTACGGCTTTCCGATTTTCGCACGGGGCGATTTCTTTTACGAAGAAGTCGAGCAGGATTACCTGAACGCCGCGCTCGGTTTTAACGAGAACAGCATCGACCGGCGCTTTCTTGAGGTGACGACGCTGTTCCGGCGCACCTTGAACGACAATACCCGCAACATGCTCATGATCTGGACGCCGGCGCTTTACCTGCTTGTTTTCGGTGCGGGCGTTCTCCTGCTGCAATCGGGCGCCGGGGCATCAGTGTCGGAGAGAGCGGCGCAAATCGGCGGCTTGCCCGCGCTTATTTTCGCGGCGGCGGCGCTTGCAGGCGTTTTCTTCGCGTTTCTCGTCTATTCCTGGCCCTACAAGGTCGTGCAGCAGCGCAATTTGATGAATCTCGACAATTACATCACGTCGAAGTTTGCGCGCATCAACAACAACTTTCAGGTGGCGAAACGGCGCGCGCTCAATGTGGAGCGCGACAAGCGCATGGCCGAACGCGCGGAACTCATCGACGAGGCGGGCTCGTGGACGCTGGCCTATCACTGGTTCGCCATGCGGCTTTTCCTGTGCGAGCTTGCCCTGCGCAACAAGTTCTATCAGGTGCGCCGCAACACGACTTTATACTGGGTCGGCGGGCTTGCTTTCACCGGTCTTGCGATTGTCGGGCTCGCGGCGCTGCTTTTCGCGAAAGGCGCAAGCGTGCAAACGCTCGGTCTCTTCGCCGGCGCCTCGCTCGTCTATCTGGCGCTGATCGGGGCGGTGATGCGCGGCGCCACGGGCATGATGTTCCGCGTCGTCGAGTCCAACGAATGGAGCCGCTTCCATATCGTCGATCTCGATGCGACGATCCGCGACCATGTGGGCGAGGACAAGTTGCAGATCGTCACTTTCCGCGACCGCAACCGGATGGAATAGAGCCGCGCGCTCTCAGTGCCCTTGATGCGCCGCCGCCTCGGCGGGGCTCATGGCTTTCGCCGTCACGGTCATAGGCTCGGCGTTTTCGAATTCGAGAATGATCGTTGCGTCCTCGCCCGCAGCGATGGGTGCGGAAAGCCCGATTAGCATGATATGGGCGCCGCCGGGGGCGAGGGCGGTTTTTTCGTGGGGCGCCAGCGCAAGACCGCCCTCGGCCGGGGCCATGCTGGCCATGCCGTCATCGCTCATGCTCGTGATATGGATCTCGGCGGTCTCAGCGCCCGCGAAGCGCGCGGCGACGAGCCGGTCCGGCGCATCCGCGCCGTTGCACAGCTCCATATAGGCCGCGCTCATGGGTTGTCCCTCGCCGGCGGCGCGCAGCCAGGCGCCGGAGACTGTGATTCCCTCATCCCCGCAGGCGGACGGCGCCGGTTCGCCGCAGGCGGCGAGCGCGAATAGGAAGGCGAGCGGGAAGTGGCGGAGAATCTGCATGGCGTGGCTCCTGAAGGCCCCAAAAGGGATGGCTGGCGGCGGTTGGCGCCCGGGGCGGATACGGTTAAGACGGACGCACGCAAAGGACAAGACGTTATGGACTCCATCGAAATCGCTCGCCTGCAGCAATATCTGCAGACCAAATTCGGCGTTCCGACGCTCACCATTCGCGCCCGCGCGAACAAGGACGACTCGGCGGAAGTCTATATGGGCGAGGAATTCATCGGGGTCATCTTCCGCGACGATGAGGAAGGCGACGTTTCCTATGACTTCAATATGGCGATTCTTGAAATAGACCTGCCGGAGCGGCCGGCCAGCTGAGAGGTGATCCTTGCCGAGCGCGCCAACGGGTTTTCTCGGGAAGCTTTCGGCTGAACGTCCATTCCTGGTCACGAGCGTTCTTGCGCTCGGGGTGGCGGCTCTGTGCGTGCTTGGCGTGCGTCATAGCGCCGATCCGGGAAGCGGCTTCCTGATCCTGAAATTCCTCGCGGCGGGGACGGCGATCGTCTTCGCGCCGCTGGCCCTGGCGGCGCTGACGCCCGAAAAGCTGGTTTTCCGCCTTTTCTTCCTGGTGCTGATCACCGCGCTCGGGGCGGGGCTCGTTGCCGCCGCCTTCGGCGCGACGCCGCTCGGCCAGTCGGATTTTGCACCGCCGCAGGCGGCGACCGGGGCGGGGTTCGGGCTGTTCATCTTTCTCGCCGCGCTTGCGCCGCTGACGCGCAGCACCCTGCGGCTCGGCCTTGTCGGCCCGGCTGCGGCGGTGATCGGCGTCGCCGGCGGCGTCGGCTATTTCGCGCTTGAAAACATCGTTCTTTCGCCTTTCAGCGCGGCGGCGGCGGCGATTGCGCTGATGGGCGGGGCCTGTGTGGGCGTCGGCGTCGGGGCCGACTTCGCCCGGCATTTCGCGCGCGGGCTCTCGCCGAAAGAAGCGGCGGCGGCGGCGGGCCATGGGGCGGCGGCGCCGGCGGCCTTCTGCATTCTCGCCGCGGCCGCCTATATGACAATCGTCACCTTCAAGGCGAATTTCGGCGCCGTCGACTGGCGCGTTCTGGTTGCCGCGGCGGCGGCGGCGCTGATCGGCGCGGCGGCGGCGCTGACGGTGGCGACGGGCGTGCTCTCGATCTTCAAGCCCAGCGAGCAGGTTGCGGTCGACGAGAACCGCCGGCGCCAGCGTTTCGCGGAAAGCTGGCGGCCCTTCCGCAAGCGCCTGCCGGCGACCACCGCGATGGCGGCGAGCGCTATCGCCGGGGTCCTGACAGTCATTGCGGCGTTCGAGACCGGCGTGCCGGAAGCGGCGAGCCTCGCTGTCTTTCTTCTGTTCATTCTCATCGCGGCCGGGCTGACCTTCGTGTCGGTGCGCACCAGCCTGTTGATTGTCGTCATCTTGTTCCTGAGCACGGTCTTTACGCAGTATCTTTACGCCGTGTTCGGCCTTGCATCGCCCGCCGCGCCGGAACGCTTCGCGGGGCTGGCGCTTTCCGCCATTGCGCTGTCGCAACTGACCGTGAGCTGGCGCAACGCCAGCGACATCTGGCGCAACGCCCGCGACATCGCCCAGAACGCCATGTCAGACGGCCTGCGCCGCTTCGCTATCGCTTACGGGGTCGGCGGCGCTGCGACAGTGGCTTCGGCCTATGCGTTTTCATGGGAGGCGGGCGTCGGCGCCGCAGCCTATTTCGCGATCCACGCCGGGATCGGGCTTTTCCTCGCGCCGTTTCTGATGGTGGCCTTGAGCGCGCAGTTCCAGCGCTACTGATTACTCGCCGGCGAGGCGGGAGCGGTCGAGACCGGCCACGAAATCGCGCACCGATTTGTCGAGGGTCTGCCATTCGGGCAGGTAGGGCCGCTTGAAGCGATAGCTCACTTCGATGGTGTCGCCATATTCATATTCGCGCCAGCATTCCGGGCTCTGGATGTCTTCCTTTTCCTTGAAGCAGAAGATCGCCGCCGTGGCGCCGGCGGCGTCGGGGCCGACAAAGAGCTCGGTGTCCGCATAGCCGTTGGTGGGCACGTTGGAGCGCTGGTCCTTGAAGGTGAATTTGGTGAGCTGATAGGGCGTCCTGACGCCGCGCGCGTCCACGGTCTGGGGCAGGTAAAGCTGCTCGAAGCGTTCGGCTTCGGTGAAGGCGGATGAGCGTTTGGAAATCACGATGTCGATGCGGCGCGTGTCCGGCGCGTTCTCGATGAACTCGCGGCGCTGGGCCGGCGTATAGCCGTTCATGGTCGGCCACAGGGCGTACAGCACGACCTCGTCGCGGGCGCCGCCGCGCCGGGCGCGGGGAAAGACGGTGTAATTGGCGGCCGGGGCGAAGACCACGCCGCCGATCTCGACGCGCACCGGCTCTTCGGTGATGGCGGGGCTCGGCGTGTTGCCGGAAAAATCCTCAACGCTCGGGCCAACATAGTAGTAAAGGAAGATGGCGCACAGAACGAGCGTCGCCATGAAGATGCCGAGCGGATACCGCCAGCTCGATTCCTGTTTGACCTCTTCGCCCCCGAAGCCGTAGCCGCCATTGCTCATTACTTCCGTCCCTCATACGCACCGATAAACGGGAGGTCGTCCTTACCATGGGCGGCCGGGGAGTAAAATCCCGAGGCCGGGGCGCGCCGGCCGCCCCTGGTGAAGTGTGGGCAAGGCGCTGAAATCAAAGGGCGTCGATCATCTCCGCGACCAGGGGGTGGCGCACCACGTCCTCGCGGCTGAAATGGATCGCTTGGACGTTTTCCAGCTGTTCGAGCTTGGCCGCGACGTCCGCCAGCCCCGACATGCCGGGCAGGAGGTCCGATTGGGCCGGGTCGCCCGTGACCACCATGGAGGAGTTCCAGCCGAGGCGGGTCAGGAGCATCTTGAGCTGGCCGTAGGTGCAGTTCTGCGCCTCGTCGATGACGATATAGGCGTTGTTGAGCGTGCGCCCGCGCATATAGGCGATGGGCGCGATCTCGATGACGCCCTCGGCCATCAGCGCCTTCAAGCGCTTTGAGGAAATCCGGTCGCAGAGCGCGTCGTAAAGCGGGCGCAGGTAAGGCGAGAGTTTTTCCTCCATGTCGCCCGGCAGGAAGCCGAGGCTCTCCCCGGCCTCAACCGCGGGACGCGACAGGATGATGCGCCGCACGGCGCCGGAATCGAGCGCTTCGACGGCCTTGGCGATGGCGAGATAGGTTTTGCCGGTGCCTGCCGCGCCGCAGGCGAAGACGAGCGGGACTTCGTCGATGGCGTCCAGCATCTTTTGCTGGGATTCATTCTGTGCACGGATGTTCTTGCGGTATTTCTGAGCGCTTTCGTCTTTCTGGACGTATTTCTGATCCTCCAGGGGAGACCACCGTGGTTCATCGAAAAGCCGGCGGACATTGCTCTCTTCATCATATTGCGCAAGTTCTTGCATGCGCCGCGCCGCGCGGCGCGCCGTGCGTTTGGCCATCTACGCCTCCAGATAATGTGAGGAAAAAAACTGGCGCTGAAGGGAAAAGCGGGTCTTTCAAGGCTTGCGGGCGGCAAAGGCTGCGTGAAGGGGACAGGGCGCTCGCTGCGCTTTTTCCGCTTCCCGCTGGACCGCTACACTGCATTCCGACGCCCGCACTCCTATAAAAGGCGCTTTACGCGAATCAGTCACCGAATTCACTATAACGCCTTTTCGGGCGCGCGCCGAAAGCTTTTTCCGGCGTTAGAAAAAATTCTTAAGTGTTAACGGCGTGCGCGCATCGGGGCGCTGTCAGGCCTGCTTGGATTTGAAATGGGCCGCCGTGATTTTCGCGTTCGGCTCCGGCGCGTAATTGGCCCAGGAGGTGCGCCCGCGCGAGGCGTCGACAACGAAAATCGATTCACTGCCGCGCAAGTATGGCGTGATGGCGTTGCGCACGCCGACCGCGGTCAGTTCACAGCTCACATGCCAGACATTGTCCGCGATGCGGAAGGCGTGACCGAGCGACAGCATCGCCGCTTCGACGCGGCTCGCAGCAGCGCTGACAACGTCGAAGATGACGACGAAATTCGCCGTGCCGGTTTCCGAAGCCGCGCTTTTGTCGGCGCGCTCGGCGCGTTTGGCTTTAACGGTGTTGGCCGGCACGAAATCATACTTGGTGTTTGGCTTCGTGTCTTCGCTGACCGTGTTGTCGCAATCGTGGCGTTTGCCAAAGGCGCGGCCGGCGGACGCGGAAGGCGCGTCGACGGTTTCAAGCGGCGGCGTAAAGACACTTGCGAAGACGAGTTCGCTGCGCGCTTCGCGCCAGGTTTGTCCGCCGGCCGGCGCAACAAGCGACCAGCGGGCGAGACGCCCTTCATGAGCGAACTTCCGCATCTGTTCGGTCGTGTAAGGTCCGTAAACCTTATCCTGGACCTTAACGCACCAGTTTTCCGCCGCGAGCATCGGCTTGCCTCATTTGCTTCTAGGCGCGTACGCCCTTCTTGCCGAAAGGTTGAGCAAATCCCGGGCCAGAAGCATCGAAAGGCTCGTCAGCTGCTGTTTCTTCAACGACTTCGTCCATGCGTTCGGCGCCGCCGGTGAATACAATCCCAACGCCTTTTTCGTGCCGGCGCACAACCTTGGCGGTCATGCGTCCCAAAATGAGATGGGTGCCGAGGGGCGGGCGGGGGCTGACTTCGATCGACGCGCCGGTGAGCGAAATATCCAGAATCGAACAATCGAGCTGGCGTCCGTCTTCAAGATAGACGGTGGCGGCCGTGTCCTGGCGGATGCGCGGATTATTGCGGCGGTCTGCGCCGCGGCGCCGGTTGTTGAGCACGGAGGTCAGTTCGTCGGCGATCTTCGCCTGTTTTTTGCGGCGTTTGGAATAGTTAACCGCGAAACAATTGTCTCCGGAGCGGACGACCTTGCCTTCGACGCGGCCGATCCGGTCGATGTAAAGCACGACGGTCTGGCCGAAGGCGGGCGGAAATTTCGCGCGCACCATGGCGCCGCCTGCGGAAATGTTTAAGACGACCCCGGACTGTTCTTCGCCGGCTTCGGTCAGATAACGCGCCCGCAAGGGCAGATCCACGCGGTGATGTTTGCGCCGATCGTCCATATTCTCGGCGCTTTGTTCGCCGTCGATGGGACCGGGCTGGTTTTCCTGCTTGGGGTCAACCATGATGGTTTTGTCGCCTTGTTATGCCTGTTTAGGACACTATCGGGCTTTGGTGAACAAAGGTTTGCGCCGGAAAGCCGCCATCGTTAATCATTCTTATCCATATTTTGCGAGTACGGAATGAAGACGCCTGAAGACGACGACCAGCGCAGCCTGCTCGCCATGATCGTCGATCCGCCGAATGCGATCGCGGGGCTTTGCGCGCTGATGGCGGTTGTGCATGTGGCGCTCGCTTTCGCGCCGGGACGGCTGGCTTACGCCATGTGGCGCTTGTTCGAGGTGTCGCCCAAGCTCATCCTGATCGGGCTTGACCGCGGGGAGTATGCGCGGGCGGCCAGAGCCTTTCTCGGCCACATGTTCTTTCATGTGAATGTCGGCCATCTCCTGATCAATCTTACGGCGGTCCTAGTCCTTGGCGGCGTTGTCTATCGTGAGATGGAGGCGCGGGCCCATGCGCGCAAAAGCGATGCGGCGGCCGCGTTTATCGCCTTTTTCCTGATTTCGGGCATGGCGGCGGCGGCGGTTTATGTGCTGGCGCGGCCTGATTCGTTTCAGCCCATGATCGGCGCGTCGGGGGGCGCGGCGGGGCTTGCCGGGGCCTGCGCCTGGCTGTTTACGACCCGCACGGCGGAGGGCGGCGGTTTTGTCGGCGACCTGCTCAATATCGTCATTCTCATTCTGGTCTCGGCGGTGCTGATCGCCGGCAGCGTCTATCTCGACACCTCGCCGCTAAGCCTGAAGCTGTTCGGGACCGTCAGCGCCTGGCAGGCGCATGTGGGCGGCTATGTGTTCGGCGTCATCGCCTATCCCTTGTTCGAGCGCCTTTCCGGGGCTGCGGCGCGCTGAAACCGCAGGCGGCGGTTTCCGCAGGTGCGAAGCGCGCTGCCGGCAAGGCGCGCTTTGGCCTTTGGCCTATCTTGCCCCGTCGCCATTCGGCGGGCATGATTGCCTTATTCGGGAAGGAGGCTTGGCATGAAAGTCGATCAGATCCTTCGGGCCAAGGGGACGGATATCTTTGCCGTCCGGCCGGACGACAGCATCGCTCAGGCGGTGGGCGTTCTCAATGACAGGAATATCGGCGCCGTTCTGGTGCTTGACGATAATGGCGGCGTTGTCGGCATTCTTTCGGAGCGGGACGTGGTCCGCAGGCTCGGAAAGCACGGGGTCGCCGCCATGGACATGCGCGTCAGCGAGTGCATGACCGGCGATGTTTACACTTGCAGCGCGGAATCGTCCGTAGACGAACTCATGGCGATGATGACGAATAAACGCATTCGCCACCTGCCGGTGACCAATGGCGGCCAGATCGTCGGCGTTGTCTCCATCGGCGATGTCGTCAAGCGCAAGATCGAAGAAGCCGAACAGGAAGCCGCGGCGCTGAAGGAATATATCGCCGGCTAGGGCGGGGCCTGTCTCTAGCTGAGATAGTCAAGCGCGCTGTCGATTTGCGGGCGGACGTCATCGACCGCCTTGCGGCCAAGGGCGATCAGTTCTTGCGCTTTATCGAACTCAAGAAGCGAAATATGCCCGACCTGCGGCGTGACGAGCACGTCCGGCGGATCGCCGGCAAGGCGTGAGCGCGTGATGCGGTCCATCAGGATATTGAACGAGGCGAGCATCACCGAGCCGACGCCCGGCGCGGCTGCGGTTCCCTGAAACAGCCTGCCCCAGCCGGCTTTCGAGCCTTTATCGGGCGTCAGCGCCGGATGCATTTCGCCGAAGCGCGCCCGGCGTTGCGCAACGCCGAGATTGAAAGCGTCCGCATGCAGACCGACGGCGATCACGACGCGCGCGCCGAGCGCGCGGCAGGCGGAAACGGGAAGGGGATTGACGAGCGCGCCGTCGATCAGCCAGCGCCCGTCGACGGCGTGCGGCGGAAAAACGCCGGGCAGGGCGTAGGCCGCCTGCATGGCCTCGGCGAGATCGCCTTCGCGCAGCCAGACTTCGTGACCGGTGGCGAGCTCCGCCGTCACCGCCACATAATCCTGAGGCAGATCTTTTATATCCGTGGGCGGAAGATATTTCATCATCGCCCGCTCCAGGCGCTTGCCGCCCATCAGGCCGGCCCCGTTCAGGACGACGTCCACATAGGAAAGCATGCGGGTGGGCGAGAGGCTGAGGGCCCAGTCTTCCAGCGCGTCGAGCTTGCCGGCGAGCCAGAAGCCCCCGACGAGCGCCCCGACCGAGGTGCCGGCCAGGATGTCCGGCTTGATTCCGAGCTCTTCGAGCCGGCGCACCGCGCCGATATGGGCCCAGCCCCGCGCGACGCCGCCGCCGAGCGCAAGCCCAAGCCGGGCGCGAGGCGGGGGCGCCGTCTTGGGGGCGGATTGGTCCTGCGGCGCGGGCGCTGCGCTGTTTTCGGGGGCCGTTTCGGCGGGGGCTGGCGGTTTTTCGCTCATGGGAACGCTCATTTTATCCCCGATTATCGCCGGATTCTGTGAGAAATCCTTGAAAAGAACCGCTTAAATCGGGCTCATTTTCGAGGGCCGCCAAAGGCCGCAGGCCAATTCGCGGAAAACGCGAAAAGGCGCTTGAAACTTCGCAAACACGTCTATAAATATCGGTTCCCCGGACATCAAAGCCCTTCCTTGACCATCAGGTTTGCGCGGCGATTCCTCTGTGGAAAATTTGGGGAAAATAACCCCCGGAAATTCCGCGAAAAAAGTTTGAAAAATGCGTTGACAGAGCGGGAACGGGTGGCTAAATCCGCCGCTCACCGACGCGGCCGGGACGGGCCGCCAGGAACCGAAGACGGGTTCCAGGGGCGGTCTCGGGAGTGTCGGTTTTTTGTCGGCCTAACGTCGTTAACACGAGGTTAAGTCGGCGGCTCAAAGCCTCAAAAGGGCGGCGGGCCAGGCTCTTTGAAAATTGAATATCGAGGAAGAGAAACGTGGGCGGCGGCGTCCTGGCTCTGAACCCCTTTTAGGGGTTCGAATTGGACTGACTGTCACTGACGTTTTTCTGTTTACAAACCAAACTTCGTTTATTCGAGGTTTTGTTTTGTGACGAACTACTTGTCAGTGATTTTGGTAGGATTTTCCTCCTACCGGTCAGTTTTCAAACTCAACTTGAGAGTTTGATCCTGGCTCAGGACGAACGCTGGCGGCAGGCTTAACACATGCAAGTCGAGCGCCCTCTTCGGAGGGAGCGGCAGACGGGTGAGTAACGCGTGGGAACATGCCCTTCGGTACGGAATAGCCCCGGGAAACTGGGTGTAATACCGTATACGACCTCCGGGTGA
>JAUIMC010000028.1 GCA_030433215.1 Alphaproteobacteria bacterium | reverse complement strand
CCGGAATTCGATACCATGACCGAAGAAGACTACCTCAAGGCCATTCAGGCTGCGGGCATGACGTCGCCCCAAACTTTGCCGAAAGGCTAAGGGCCCTGCCGAAAGGCTAAGAGTTTTGGCCGGCGGTTCCGGACTGCCCGAGTAAGCGCGAGCATCCCTGCCGGCCGCAACATGATGTGATGGCCGAAGGGATATGACGGAGAAACAAGCGGCCGGCGAAGCGACGGCGGCGCCCCCTGAAGCGGCGGCGCGCCCGCCCTCGCGCCAGCCCATCGGTTTTATCCGCCAGGTCGAACTTGTCGATCGCGTCAAATCCTACGATCCGGATGCGGACGAAGATCTCCTGAACAAGGCTTATGTCTACGCCATGAAAGCCCATGGTGGTCAGACGCGCGCGTCGGGCGATCCGTATTTTTCCCATCCCCTGGCGGTGGCGGCGATCCTCACGAGCTTGCGCGCCGATCCGGCGACGGTGGCGACCGCGCTTCTTCATGATGTCGTTGAAGACACCGACGCCACCATCGCGGACATCGAAAAGCTGTTCGGCGGCGAGATCGCGCAGCTTGTGGACGGCGTCACCAAGCTTTCCCAGATCGAACTGAAAAGCGAAGCCTCGAAGCAGGCCGAGAATTTCCGGAAGCTGGTGCTCGCCATGGCCGACGACGTGCGCGTCTTGCTCGTCAAGCTCGCCGACCGGCTCCACAACATGCGCACGCTCCATTACATCTCGAAGCCTGAAAAGCGCCAGCGCATCGCCCGCGAGACCATGGACATCTATGCGCCGCTGGCGGGCCGCATCGGCGTGCAGCGGTTCCGCGAGGAGCTCGAGGACATTTCCTTCCGCGAGCTGAGTTCCGACGCCTATGAAACCATCGCGTCGCGGCTCGACGATCTTCAGAAGAACTCTCTAAGCGCTGTTCTCGAACTGGCGAATGTCCTGCGCGAACGGCTCTACGCCGCCGGCATCAAGGCGCAGGTGACGAGCCGGGAAAAGCGGCCCTATTCGATCTGGCGCAAGATGACGCAAAAGAACGTCTCCTTCGACGAGCTTGCGGACATCTATGCGTTCCGCGTCCTCGTCGACAAACCGGCGGACTGTTATGCGGCGCTCGGCGTCATCCACGGCAACTGGCGAATGATCCATGAGGAGTTCGACGATTATATTTCCGCGCCCAAGCCCAATAATTACCGCTCCATCCACACGGCGGTGATCGGTCCGCCCTCGGGCGACGGGCGCCGTCAGCGTATCGAAATCCAGATCCGCACCTATGAGATGCACGAGACCGCCGAGCGGGGCGTCGCCGCCCATTGGCAGTACAAGGACAGAAGCGCCGGCTCGAGCGTTGAGATCGTCACGCGCGGGCAATACGACCCTTACGAAACGCCGCGCCGGCTCGTTGAAATGTTCCAGGCCGGCGAGGACCCGGACGAGGCGCTGAAATACGCCAAGCTGGAACTGTTTCAGGATCAGGTTTTCTGCTTCACGCCCAAGGGCCGGGTCATCGCCTTGCCGAAGGGCGCGACGCCGCTCGATTTCGCTTACGGCGTTCACACCGATGTGGGCGACCAGTGCATCGGCGCCAAGATCAACGGCGTGCAGCGGCCCTTGCGGACGGCGCTCAATAATGGCGACGTCGTCGAGATCCTGCGCTCCGATCATGCGCCGGTGCCGGCGGAGTGGGAGAGCATCGCGGTCATGGGCCGTACGCGCAGCGCCATCCGCCGCCGCGTCAAGAAAATGCAGCATGACGAGACCGTGGCGCTCGGCCGTTCCATCGCGGAAAGCGTCTTTACCGGGGCCAATCTCGAATTTTCCCTGAAGGGCGTGCGCGAGGGGCTGAAGCGTCTCGGCAAATCGTCGGTGGATGACGTCCTCTCGGCCATCGGGCGCGGCGAGCTGCCCGTGGGCGATCTCGTCGAGGCGGTTTATCCGGGCGCCTCCATCGAGAGCGAAAGCGAAATCCGCGGCGCCTCCATGAGCGCGTTCCGCCCGCGCCTTGCGATCGCCGGCCTGACCCCGGGGGTGAAGGTTGAGATGGCCCGCTGCTGCACGCCGCTGCCGGGCGAGCGCATTGTCGGCATTCGTCAGGATGACGGCGCCATCCGGGTGCATGCGATCTCCTGCGACACCCTGGAACAGGAAGACCCGCCCCAGGAGCGCTGGCTCGACTTGAAATGGCGCGATCAGGAAGAAACCGGCGGCGCCTCCACGCGCATCCGCGCGACGGTGCGCAACGGGCTCGGCGTCCTCTCCGAACTCGCCGGCATCGTCGCGCGCTACGGCGTTTCCATCGTCAATATCCGCATTCACAACCGCTCGCGCGAGTTCGTGGATTTCATCATGGATGTGGAACTGAAAGACGCGCGCCAGCTTGCGCATATGCTGGCGGGGCTGAGGGCCTCGCCCAATCTGATCGACGTTGAACGGACAGGAGCCGAAGACCATGAGCTTTGACGCGCTGAAAGAATTCGAAGAAGCCGGCGCGCTGATGAAGGGGCACTTCATCCTGTCTTCGGGGCTGCATTCGGACACCTATCTCAACAAGTCCATCGTCTCCCAATATCCCGACCGCGCGGAACGCCTGTGCCGGGCGCTCGCCGAAAAGATCGCGGCCGAAGTCAAAGACATCGATTATGTGATTTCCCCGGCCATGGGCGCGATCATTTACGGCTATGAGACCGCGCGGCATCTGAAGACGCCGTTCATGTTTCTCGAGCGCGTGGACGGCGAGTTCCAGTTGCGCCGCGGCTTTACAATTCCCGAGGGCGCGCGCGTCGTCGTCGTCGAGGACATCGTATCGACGGGTCTTTCCGCGCGCGAGGCGATCCATGCGGTGAAAAAGGTCGGCGGCACGGTGCTGGCGCTCGGCTGTCTCGTGGACCGGTCTGCGGGCGCGGTGGATGTGGGCGCGCCGATCATTCCGCTCGCGGAAATCAAGGTCGAGGCCTGGGAGCCCGACAATCTTCCGGCGCATCTGAAGGGCGTTCCGGCGGTCAAACCCGGCAGCCGCGGGGTCAGCCAGTGACTGAAAAGAAACCCATCCGCCTCGGGGTCAATATCGACCATGTGGCGACCATCAGAAATGCGCGCGGCGGCCCGCACCCCGATCCGGTGCGCGCGGCGCTGCTCGTGGAAGGCGCGGGGGCCGACGGCATCACCGCGCATCTGCGCGAAGACCGCCGCCATATCCGCGACGACGACATGCGCCGCCTCAAGGAAGAAATCGGCCTGCCCTTGAACTTCGAAATGGCTTCGACCGCAGAGATGTTGAAGCTTTGCACGGAAGTGCAGCCGCATGCCTGCTGCATCGTGCCGGAAAACCGCAACGAGCGCACCACCGAAGGCGGGCTTGATGTGGCGGGCCAGCATAATTTCATCGCGCCTTTCGTCCGGGAGCTGACGGATGCGGGCATTCGCGTGTCGCTGTTCGTCGATCCGGAGCCGGAACAGATCCACGCCGCGAAATCCGCCGGCGCGCCGGTGATCGAAATTCATACCGGCGCCTATTACGAGGCGACGCTGAAAACCGAGCCGGCGCTTTACAAGGCGGAGCTTGAAAAAATCCGCGCCGGCGCGACGCTCGCCGATGAGCTGGGGCTCGAGGTTCACGCCGGCCACGGTCTGACTTTCCTCAATGTGCAGCCGGTCGCGGCGATCCCTCAGATCGCCGAGCTCAATATCGGCCATTTCCTCGTCGGGGAGGCCGTGTTCATGGGGCTAGCGGAAGCCGTGAAGGAAATGAAACGCCTGATGCAGGACGCGCGCACCGGCGGGCTTTACTGAAATGTGGTCGATGTCTTGCAAGAATGGCTGGACCCCACGCTTAAAGCGTGGGGAAACGCGGAGGATGGATAGGGGCCTTTCAACAGCCGACTCGCCACGGCTTGACCGTGGCGTCCAGGCCTTCTCGCGAAGGAGAACTTTCGGGTCATGATCATCGGCATCGGCAACGACCTCATCGACATCCGCCGCGTGGAAAAGACGCTCGAACGCCACGGCGAGCGCTTTACGAACCGCATCTTCACGGAGATCGAGCGCGCGAAATCGGACCGCCGGCTCAACCGGGCCGCGTCCTACGCCAAGCGATTCGCGGCCAAGGAGGCCTGTTCCAAGGCGCTGGGGACCGGGCTTTCCCGCGGCGTTTTCTGGCGCGATATGGGCGTTATTAACCTTCCGGGCGGCAAGCCGACCCTGTCGCTGACCGGCGGGGCGGCGGAAAGATTGAATGAAATCACGCCGGAAGGCTTCATTCCGGAGATCCACCTCACCATCACCGACGATTTTCCTCTGGCCCAGGCCATTGTCATAATCTACGCGCAGGCTAAATAAGGTCTTCTGGTTTAGGCCGTATGGGCTCCGGGCGGGCAGCAAGAAGGTAGCGTCATGTCGACAAGCGAAGAAACCGGCCCGGCGGCTGACAAGGCCGCAGAGAAAGGCGCGGGCAAGCCGGCCGAGCAGCCCATGACCGCTGCGGAAGAGGCCTGGGATCTCGCCAAGACCGTGGTCTTCGCCGTCGCCATTGCGCTGGTCCTGCGCATCATCATTTTCCAGCCCTTCAACATTCCCTCCGGCTCCATGAAGCCGAACCTCCTCGTCGGCGACTTCCTCGTCGTCTCCAAACCGACTTTCGGCTATTCCAAAGCCTCGCTCGTCTATCCGCTGACTCGCCTGCCGGTGGACGGCCGGGTGCTCTCCTTCGCTGAGCCCAAGCGCGGGGACATCGTCGTCTTTAAAAACCGCAAGGACGGCAACAAGGATTACATCAAGCGCGTCATCGGGCTTCCCGGCGATCAGGTGCAGATGCTGGGCGGGCGTCTTCACATCAACGGCCAGCCCGTGAAGAAGGAGCTCGTCGCCGCGCAGGTTTCCGACGCTTGCGGGCCCGGCTATGGCGCGCCGGAATATCGCGAGACTCTCGACAACGGCGTTTCCTATGTCGTGCAGGAATGCGCCGGCGACGAAGGCCCGCTTGACAACACCTCGCCCTATCAGGTGCCGGCCGACCATTATTTCATGATGGGCGACAATCGCGACCAGTCCCAGGACAGCCGCGTCATCAGCCAGGTCGGTTATGTTCATAAAGACGCCGTGGTGGGCCGCGCCGAACGCCTGTTTTTCTCCGTGGACGGACAGGATTCCAAACTCTGGACCCCGTGGAAATGGCCTTTCGCCATCCGCTATGGCCGCATATTCGATCCGGTGAAATGACGAAGCCGAACTTCGCCGAGATTGAAGCGCGCATCGGTCACGCCTTTAAAGACAAGAACCTCCTGACCCGCGCGCTCACCCATTCGAGCCTGTCTGGGGGCGAGCGCACGGTGCGCGATCTTGAACGGCTGGAGTTCCTCGGCGACCGGGTTCTCGGGCTTCTCACCGCGGAAGAGCTGTGGCGGCGCTATCCCGATTACGAAGAAGGCGAGATGGCGCCGCGCCTCAACGCGCTGGTGCGCAAGGAAACCTGCGCCAAGGCGGCGCTGCATTTCGGGCTCAACGATTTCATCCTGATGTCCGAATGGGAGGCGCAATCCGGGGGGCGCAAGAAGAAGGCGATCCTCGGCGACGTCATGGAGGCGCTTCTGGGCGCGCTTTATATCGACGGCGGTCTTGAGGCGGCGCGGGGCGTGTTCGATCAGTTCTGGACGCCGAATCTCGAGGACCTGTCGAAGCTGCACAAGGACCCCAAGACCGCGCTTCAGGAATGGAGCCAGGACCGCAAGCTCGGCACGCCCGATTACAACGTCCTCGACGCGGCAGGGCCCGCCCATGCGCCGGACTTCACCATCGAGGTGCGGGTCAAGGGCTTAAAGCCCGCGCAAGGGGAAGGCCGCTCGAAACGCGAGGCCCAGATGGAAGCGGCGCGCGCGCTCCTCGTGCGCGAAGGCGTATGGTCCGAAGACGATGAGTGAAAGGAGAGAGATATGGCGATGCCTTGGATAGTAATTAATGGCGCTATCACTTTTTCTCCCAGTCACGGCGTATATGTTGATAAGGCTGTGTTAGATTGGACGCCAGAGCAAACTCACTCTGCCATCAAATTGGCTTATGAGCATATGCACGATCATTATTTGGTTGAGGCATGTTGCGGGGCAACAGGCCCCTTGGCGAGTTATGGAATATTGCCGTATGAAGAATATTTAGAACTTGTTGGTAAAATTGAGCGTGAAGACAAAATTCAAATTGCGGCTCGCAAAGCTAAAAATGAGCATGTAAAAACACGCCGAAAAGAATTTTCCAGAATTCGGTCTGATCTATACCTTGCTATGATAGATGCCGGAGTGCCTCATGAATGTTATCATGTGGATTGTGAAGAGGTCGATGATTTAACAATCGATCATATTGTTCCCTTATCAAAAGGGGGAACTGACGAACTTAAAAACCTGCAATTTGCGTGTCGAAGTCACAACAGTAGGAAAGGTGACAGATGCGAGGGTTAATTTGATGATTTTTTCTCTGTCGATATTATGATGGATGCTGAGTTTTCAAAATGCGCTGTCGTCGCCGTTATCGGCGCCCCGAACGCGGGCAAGTCGACGCTCGTCAACGCGCTTGTGGGCGCGAAAGTCTCCATCGTCACCCAGAAGGTGCAGACGACGCGCGCGCGGGTGCGCGGCATCCTCACCGAAGGCGATGCGCAGCTTGTCTTCATCGACACGCCGGGCATCTTCGCGCCCAGGCGCAAGCTCGACCGCGCCATGGTCGCCGCCGCCTGGGAAGGGCTCGAGGGCGCGGACCAGACGCTGATGATGATCGACGCGCCTGCTTACCTTGCGGGCGAGACCGAAAAAGGCGCGGCGGGCAAGTCCCGCGCCGACGCCGAGCGCATCATCGAGGGGCTGAAAGCCGCGAACCGCAAGGCTGCGCTCGTCCTCAACAAGATCGACGACATCGCGCGCCCGAAACTCCTGGCGCTGGCGCAAGCGCTGAACGAGGAGGGCGTCTTCACCGACGTCTTCATGATATCCGCGAAGAACGGCGACGGCCTCGGCGATCTGCGGTCGTTTCTCCTCGAAAAGGCGTCGGCGGGCCCGTGGCTCTATCCGGAAGATCAGCTTTCCGACATCACCGACCGGCTGATGGCGGCGGAGGTGACGCGCGAGAAACTGTTCCTGCGCCTGCATCAGGAACTGCCCTACGATTCCACTGTCGAAACCGACGCCTGGAAGGAAACGAAAACCGGCGTTCGCATCGACCAGACGATCTATGTGGCGCGCGACAGCCAGAAGGGCATCGTCCTCGGCAAGTCGGGCCAGACCTTGAAAGCCATCGGCCAGGCCGCGCGCGAGGAGCTCACCGGCATCCTCGGGATCCCTGTGCATCTCTTCCTCCACGTCAAAGTCCGCGAAGGCTGGGACGAGGAGGGGGCAAGGCTGAGGAGTATTGGGTTAGATAGCGTGGATTAGCGCAGTGTCCCCACCTGCGATTCTCCACGGCTTGCCCGTGGAGTCCATTACTGGTTTCGGCTGCGCTATGCTTTCGTTTTCGCCCATCTAAGCGTGACGGAAGATGGATCCCACGCTTAAAGCGTGGGAATGCGCCCGCGGATAGTGAGCGCGCCAGAGTGAGCAAGAGATGAACTTCACCGACATCGGCATCGTTCTTGACGCGCGCGCGCATGGGGAGACCCATGCGGTGGTCGATGTGTTCACCGAACGCCATGGCCGCTGGGCGGGGCTCGTTTATGGCGGGCAGGGCAAGCGCATGCGCCCGCTTCTGCAGGCGGGCAATGAAGTGACGCTCGAATGGAAGGGCCGGGGCGAGGAGTCGCTGGGCCATTTCACACTTGAAATGTCTCACGCGCGCGCCGGCGAAGCCATGGGCGAGCGGCTGTCGCTTGCCGCGCTCTCCGCCGCCTGCGCCGTCGCGCTCGCGACCCTGCCCGAACGCGAGGCGCACAGCCGCGCTTACACGGCGATGGCGGTGCTGCTCGCCAATCTCGACGACATGGATGTGTGGCCGGCGCTGATGGCGCGCTGGGAACTGGGCTTGCTGGCGGAGCTCGGTTTCGGCCTGACGCTCGACCGCTGCGCCTCGACGGGCGCGCGGGAGAATCTTGTCTATGTCTCGCCGCGCTCGGCCTGCGCTGTTTCGGGCGAGGCGGGCGAGCCTTACAAGGACAAGCTCCTTCCTCTGCCGGCGTTCCTCAGAGGCGCCTCGAGCGAGGCGAGTCTAACGGAAGCCGTCGATGCGCTGCATACCACCGGCTTCTTCATCGAAACGCGCATTCTGCACCTCTCGGACAGGCAACTGCCCGAAGCGCGGCTGAGGATTGTGGAGTTGTTGAAAGGCAGGTTGTAAGCGCGTTTTCCTCCCCCGTTCACGGGGGAGGTGTCAGCGAAGCTGACGGAGGGGGCATGATTTAGGCAAAACCCCCATCGGTCGCTACGCGACCACTTCCCCCATAAATGGGGGAAGAAAAAGAAGGTTTACATCAGCACCAGTTCGGCGTGGAGCGCGCCGGCGGCCTTCACCGATTTCAGAATGTCGATGAGCTCGCGCGGGCCGACGCCGAGGGCGTTGAGGCCCTGGATGAGATCGGAGAGCGAGACGTTTTCATCGACTTCGGCGATGCGCCGTTCGGAATTGGTGTCGACCTCAATGGTCGTGTCGGGCAGGACGATGGTCTCGCCATTGCGCGAGAACGGGTTCGGCTGCGACACGAAGGGCGTTTCCCGGACGGTGATGGTGAGATTGCCTTGCGTCACCGCGAAGGTCGAAATCTTGACGTCGGCGCCGAGGACGACGGTGCCCGATTTCTGGTCGATGACGATGCGGGCCTTCTGTTCGGGCCTGACGCGGATATTTTCGATGCGCCCGATCATGTGAACGGGGCTGTCGACCATGGCGACCTCGATGGTGCCGGGATCGAGCAGTTTCGCCACCGGCGTGCCGAAGGCGTTGTTGATCGCCGCTTCGACGCGCGCCGCGGTCGTGAAGTCCGGCGAGCGCAGGGCGAGCTGGAGCGTTTCCATGTCCTCGAAATTGAAGTCGATTTCGCGTTCGACGCGCGCGCCTTGCGGGATCGAGCCCGTGGTCGGCGCGCCGAAGGTCACCGAGGCGCCGTCGCCTTCGGCGGAAAAGCCGCTGGCGAGGACGGGGCCTTGCGCGACCGCGTAGATCTGGCCGTCGCCGGCGTGCAGCGGCGTCATGATCAGCGTGCCGCCGAGAAGGTTCGAGGCGTCGCCGATGGCCGACACCGTAATGTCGATCTGCGAGCCGGCGCGCGCAAAAGGCGGCAGGGTCGCGGTGACCACGACGGCGGCGACGTTGCGCGGGCGGAAATCCTCGCCTTGCACGTTGACGCCGAGCCGTTCGAGCAGGCTCGACAGCGCCTCTTCCGTATAGGGAGAGTTGCGGACGCCGTCGCCCGTGCCGTCAAGGCCGACGACAAGTCCGTAGCCGACGAGATCGTTGCCCCGGACGCCCTCGATATTGATGATGTCTTTAAGGCGCACGTCGGCGGCGGCGTCGGCGCAGAGGACGAAGCCGGCCATCAGGGCTGCGAGAAATATTTTGAACTGCTCAGGCATTCTTATCTCAGATAATTGGCGAGGGAGAGGAGGGAGATGCGCGACGTCATGATGTAGGACGCCTGCAACTGCGATTCGATCTGTTGAAGGCGCGAGGCGGCCTCGTAAGGGTCGCGCGCGGTCTGTTCGTTATAGGTGAGGCTGAAGGCGGTCGCTTCCGCCTCGAGGCGTTCGTCGGCGGCGGCGATGCGCTCTTCCGCGGCGCCGATGCGCGCGCGGACGCCGACAATGTCGTTCGACGCCTGAATGAGCCCGCCCGCGGCGCCGGAAAGCGCCGCCTCGCGGTCGGCGAAGCCGGTTTCCTCATTGGCGACGACGATGGTCGAGAGATGGCGCAGGAGATCGCGTACCGGCTGTTCGTCGGCCTTGGCGCTGTAGTCGACAAGCTCGCCGTCATTGATTTCCGTGCGCGCCGCGTTGCCGGTTCCGCCGGTATAGATGGTCGTCTCGAAGCCGCCGCCGATATCGTTGAAATAGGCGTCGAGATCGGCCTGGAGCGCCGCATTGTCCGCCGCGCCCGCAAAGATCGCGCGCACGTCGGTGAGGAGCGTTTCTGCATCGGCGAGCGCCGGCTGGTTCGTCGCATCGCCGGAGAAAAGGCTGCGGCCTTCATAACGGCTGTTGAAAGCGGTGATCGCGGCGTTGAGCTGCAATTCGGCTTTCTCGGCGTTGATGTTGATGCTGGGTTCGTTCGACAGGCCGACCGCGTCGAGAAGACTGGCGCCGAGGGTTTCCGATCCTGCGGTGGCATTGGCGAGCGCGATCTGCGCGGCGCTAGTGCGGCCGAGGGCGCGCGTCGCCGCGTCCTGGCGGGCGCGCACATCGTCGATGGCCTTGCTTAGCATGTGGGCGTCGCCGACCTTGGCGCCGAGTTCGGATTTGATGTCGGCGATGCGGCCGGTCACCATTTCGGTGCGCGCCTGTTCGGCCTGCGATTTCATGTTCGCGGCCTGGCCGGTCAGCCGGCTGTATTGCAGGAGCGTGGGGAAGCCGTAAGAGGACATGGCTAGAGCTCCATCAATCGGCGGATCATCTGATCCACGGTTTGAATGACGCGCGCATTGGCGGAATAGGACTGTTCGATGATCAGCAGGTTTTGCAGTTCGCGGTCCGTATCAACGCCGGTTTCCATTTTCTCGGCCTCGTAAAGGCTCTGCGACAGCGCCGCGGCGGCGGTCTCCTGGTCGACGGCGTAGGTGCGGGCCGCGCCGGCGAGAGAGGCGAGATGCGCGGCGCCTTCCGAGGCGCTGAGGTCGCGGGAGGAAAGCAGTCCGGCTTCGCCGGCGCGCGCCTCGCTCATGGCGTCGATCATGGCGCGCAGGGTGACATCGGAGCCGGCGGCGGAAGGCGCAACAGCGTTGACGCCGTCGCGCACGCGCCAGGCGGCGCCGCCTTCGGCGGGATTGACCGCGGCGTTGATTTCGAGGCGCCCGGCAAGGCCGCTGATGGTCAAGACGTCCGCCGCAGCGCCGGCGTCCGTGAAGAGACCGGGATCGCCGGGGGCGAGGGTCGGGTCCACGGCCGGGTCGGCGAAGCGCCCGACGAGATCGAAAGCGAGCGCGTCGAGCGCGGCGGACATTTCCGGAACCGCGTTGTCGCGCACATTGAAAAGACCGGCGATGGCGCCGCTCGAAATATTCTGACCGCCGGGCCCGCCGGGCGTGATGTCCTTGCCTTCGACGGAAAGGCCCGACAGGGCGCCCGTTCCTCCGGCATATTCCATGTCGCCGCTGAAATTCGGGACGCCGGTGAATTCAACCGTGCGCGCCGTGCCGGCGAGCAGGAACACGCCTTCCGGCGTCATCAGGTCGACCTTGCCGTTGTCGCGCTGAAGTTCGCGCACCGGGATCGAGTCGTTGACCTTGTTGATCAGTTGCTGGCGCTGGTCTTCAAGGGCGGAGACATCGGTTCCGGAGGCGTAGCCGCGGCTGATCGACCCGTTGAGGTCTTCAATCTTTTGCAGGGCGTCGTTGACGCCCGCGACGCGATCGCCGATTTCCTTGTCGGCGTCGGCGCGGATTTTCTGATAGCCCGACGAAATCCGGTTGAACGCGTTGGCGAGATCGTTCGCGGCGGAAACGACTTTCTGCTGCAACGGCGCCGAGTCCGGGGTTTCGGCGAGCGCGCGCATGGAGGATTCGAGATTGGCGTATTTCTGGAACAGGGACGAGGCGTCTTCCGGCCCGCCGAGGAGGTTCGAGATGCGCTTCATCGCGTCGGCGCTGGCGCCGTTGAAGGAGAGCTCTGCGTCGGCGATGCGCCGTTCATAAGTGACGGCCGCATTGGTCGCCCGCGTGACGCCGGCGACGGTGACGCCGGAGCCCTGGCCGCCGGTGACGCGTTCGGCCAGCGAGACATCGCGGCGGCTGTAGCCTTCGGTCAGCGCATTGGCGATGTTGTTGGACGTAACGCCGGCCCGGCGCGAAGCCGCGCTCAGGCCGGACGTTGCGTTCAATAGCGCCTGGGAGATTGTCATGACCGACGGTTCCTGTCCCTACGCGGTGCGCCTGTTAGCGGATGATGTCAGTGGTTTCCTGCAACATTTCATCGACCGTCTGGATGATCTTGGCGTTCGATGAATAGGCGCGTTGCGTCTGGATGAGGTCGGTCAGTTCCGATGCGATGTCGGTGGTCGATTCCGCAAGCGAATAGCCCGAGGTCGTGCCCACGGGGCCGTCGCCGGCGTCCCAGAAATAAACGTCGCCGGATTCTTGTGTAATCGCGAAGGACGAGTTGCCCATGGCGGCGAGGCCGGAATAGTTCGGCACGTCCGCGATCGGGATCTGATAGATCGTGCGGCGGAAGCCGGTGTCGTAAACGGACTCAAGGAAACCGCGATTGTTGATTTCGATGGAGTTCAGCTTGCCGATGGGCGCGCCGTCCTTGCTCACCGAAAGCGGCGAGAAGCTGTTGGAAAGCTGGGTCAGGGGCGACGGCTCGGTATTGGTGCCGACGAAGAGGTTGATGTCCTGCGTCGCCGCGGTCACGGTGAGGTTGCCGGTTCCGGCGTCATAGGTCGCGCCCGCGCCGGCCGTGACGGACGCGATGGAGCCGCCCGAGCCTGCCGTATCGTCAAAGGTGACGGTGAAGGTCGCAATCGGCGTCAGCGGATCGGTGGCGTCGTCATAGACATCCACGCTCCATTGGTTCGACGCGCCGCTTGCGGGCACAACAGGCGTGAATTCCAGATTGAGCGTCTGCGAACGGCCGAGCGTGTCGTAATATTCAATCGGCAGATCGTAAACCGTGCCAGCCGCCCCGGCTTCGGTTTCGGTCGCCGGCAGGTTGACGCCCAGCGTGATGTTGCTGGTCGGCGAGGCGGCGTTCTGGTTCAGGTTGACCCGCACCGGCTCAAGCCCGGTCGAGGAATCGCGCGGCGGAGAATTGACGACGCCGTTCACGTCAGCGGGCCAGCCCATCAGGTAAAGACCGCTTTTCGTGCGCAGAAAACCCTGCTCGTCCGTATAGAAAGACCCGGTGGAGGTCAGCATCAGCGAACGATCGCCGGCGCCGGCGCCAATGCTGCCGACATCGGTAACCGGAAGCATGCCCTGGCCGTCGACGGAAATATCCGTGGAGCTGCTGGTTGAGATCAGGGAGCTTTTTGCGCCTGCGTCGCGATAGGTGAGGGCGCGCACGCCGCCTGCGGAATAATCGCCGTTAGTCTGGGCGAGAACCATGTCGGCGAATTGCGTTTCAGCGCGCTTGTAACCGTAAGTCTGCGAGTTCGCGATATTGTCGGAAATGGTGCCGAGCTTAACGGCGTTGACGGCAAGGCCCATAACCCCGGCGTTAAGCGATGACGAAATCCCCATGTCGATCTCCAGTCGGAATAAATTTTATTACTATTGTCGCTTTTACAGCGACCCTCTTTAAAGAAGCCCTAATATTACAGAGGGTTTTAAAGTTATTTCCGGCTCAGCAGCTTGATCGCGATGCGCCGGTTTTGCGGCGCGAGCGGATCGTCGCCGAAAGGTTCGGTCGCGGCCTTGCCGGTGACCTGAACGATTTGTTTACCTGCGATGCCGTTCTCGATGAGAAGGCGGCGCGCCGCCAGCGCCCGGTCCGTGGAGAGTTCCCAGTTGGAATAATCGGCGCGGGCGGAAAAAGGCCGGGCGTCCGTATGGCCGACAATCGCCATGTCGTTGGAAACGGTTGCGAGCACGGGACCGACGACCTTTATCAGATCGTGAAGAAGTTGCGACGGGTTGGAGGAGCCGAGATCGTAAAGCGGGTCTCCATCGGCGTCGACGAGCTCGATGACAAGCCCGTCCGGAGTCATGCGGGTGTGGATATGTTCGGCAAGCCCGCCGTCGAGGGCGCCGACCGTTTCGAAATCGATCCGGTCCTGCACGCTTGCGAGCTCGGCGGCGCCGGTTTCAGTTGCATCTGTATCCGCTGCGCTGGCGCCGCTGTCGAGGCCGTCGCCCGCGCCCAGCTCGTCATCCATGCCGCGGCCTTCATTGGCGCCGTTCAGATCATATTCGTCGCTGTCGCCGTCTTTCTCGAGCACCTTGCTCTTGGGAAATTCCTCGCTCGAGCCTGCGCGGTTGGAAACGGCGCTGTCCTCGGAAAACACCGACTCGCCATTCAGCGCGCCATTGCCGCCGCCGGAGATCCGGCTGATCGGGATCGAGGGGTTGAAATAGTCCGCAAGGCCCTTGCGCTGATCTTCGGTAGTGGCGTTGAGGAGCCACATCAGGAGGAAGAACGCCATCATCGCCGTCACGAAGTCGGCATAGGCGACTTTCCACGCGCCGCCATGATGGCCGCCGCCGGCGATCACCTTTTTCTTTTTAATGATGATCGGCGCTTCGCCTTTGCCCCGGCCAGCCATTCATCCCACCCGCTTGCACTTAACAATGGATGGTTAACCGAAACACCTTTCCGCGGGTTTTACGTGTTTACGCAATTTATAGCTATTCATGGTTGAGATGGGCCTAACAACCGAGAGACCGAACCTGGCAAGCCGGACCGCATGAGCGACGATAAGAACAGCATCATCAAGAAGAAAATGGCGATGGCCGGACGCGATCCGGGCCCGCTGCACCTGATCGCCGATCTGTCGGCGCGCATGGGCGGCGCGGCAGTCGGCGCCTTTACGGAATATTTTGGCGAAAAGTGCCAGCCCGGTCCCGCCGAGACAGCGTCCTTTGCGGCGCTTGGGGACGCGCTCGCGCCTTTCGCCTCGACCTCGGCCATCTATCATTTCCGGCATATCACCGGCGGCGATTTCGTCATCGTGCTCGACACCGACACGTCCTTGCGCGCGGCGGGCTGGTCCTTGTCGGGAACGCGCGAGCTTCCCGAGCCGAAACCGGAGACGGTGAGCGCCATCGACCGGCGTCTCGCCAAGCGTCTCGCCATCCGCACCGCGGAGCAGATCTTCGAAAAAAGCGACAAGGCCGGCGTCGTCAAGGGGGGCGTCGAGCTGATCGCCAGCGGCGACGATCCGCGCCGGTTCGATTTCACCGCCGCCGACCAGAAAGTCGTTTGCGTGCAATATGGCGTTGAAACGCTCGAGGCGGAAAGCCTTGGTGCTATCCGCATTTTCGCGGCGGAACCGCTGACCGTCGCCATGCGCGACTATTACGACAAGACCATTCCGCTCGCCGCGCAGCAATGGAAGCGCGATCTCATGATGCTGGCGGCGCTGTCGCCGGTGGAGATGCGCACCGCGCTCGCCGAACAGGACATCACTCTCGGTCAGCTTATGAATTTGCAGCCCGGCCAGGTGATCGATCTCGCCATGGCGAGCATCGACGAGGTGAAAGTCCGGCCCGTCCTGCAGACGGAATCGAAGCTCGAGCTTACGGGCGCGCTCGGCAATCGCGACGGGGCCCGCGCCCTGAAGATCAACGCGATTGGCTTTTAGGCCAAAAATCCCGATCCAACCCTTTGAAAACAGGACTGTTTGACGGCTGCTGCGAGGCCGGGCACAGTCCCGTCAACGATTCCTTCCAGAGGGTGTTTCATATGATTTTCCGTCCTTCCGCCGCGTTTGCGGCGTTCGCCGTCTTTTCCATCGCCGCCTGCGGGCAAGAGGCCGACGCGCCCGCCGCCCCGGATCAAGAAAAAGCCGCCGATACTGGCGAGGGTCAACTCGCCGCCATCGATGAAGCGCAGTTCCGCGAGCGCATCGCGACGCTCGCCTCCGACGATTTCGCGGGCCGCGCGCCGGGAACCGAAGGCGGCATGAAAACCCGGCAATATCTGGCCGATGAGATGAAAAAGATCGGCCTCGAACCGGGCAACGGCGACTCCTACGAACAGCTTGTTCCGCTTGTGGAGCTGACCGCCGATCCCGAAGCGTCGAACCTCTCCATCAATGGCGAGACGCTCGAATACGGACCGCAGGCCATGTACTGGACCAAGCGCGTCGAGGAAGAGGTCTCCTTCGAGGACAGCGACGTCGTCTTTGTCGGTTACGGCGTCGTCGCGCCGGAATATGACTGGAACGACTATGAAGGCCTTGATGTCGAGGGCAAGACCGTGGTCATGCTCGTCAACGATCCGGGCTATGCAGTGGAAGACCCGGCGCTCTTTAACGGCCGCTCCATGACCTATTACGGGCGCTGGACCTATAAATATGAAGAGGCGGCCCGCCAGGGCGCGGCCGCCGCGCTCATCATCCACCAGACCGCGCCGGCGGCCTATGGCTGGGGCGTTGTCGAGGGAAGCTCGTCCGGGCCGCAGCTCGATCTCGAACGCGCCGACGGCGGCGCCTCGCGTGTCGCGCTCGAAGGCTGGATCCAGGAAGACGTCGCCCGCGATCTTTTCACAAAGGCCGGTCTCGATTTCGACGAGGCGGCGGCCTCCGCCCATGAACCGGGCTTTGCAGCGGTTCCCATGGAGGGGCTCACCGCCTCGGGCGTCATCAAGAATGCGATCCGCCGGTCGAACTCCGCCAATGTCGCCGGCGTTATTCCGGGCACGGATCATCCGGAGGAATATGTTCTCTACATGGCGCACTGGGACCATCTCGGAACCGGCGCCGCCGATGAAAGCGGCGACAATATTTCCAACGGCGCCGTCGACAACGCCACCGGCACGGCCGGCATTTTGTCGATCGCCGAGAGCTTCATGAACGCGCCGTCGAAGCCGGCGCGCTCGGTCATGTTCCTTGCCGTCACGGCGGAGGAATCGGGTCTTCTCGGCTCGGCCTATTTCGGCGAGGAGCCGCTGGTTCCTTATTCGGAGATTGTCGGCGGGATTAATATCGACGCCATGCTGCCGGCGCCGCCGTCGAAAGACATGATCGTGATCGGTTACGGCGCCTCGGAGCTTGAAGACATCCTCAAGAAAGCCGCCGACAAGCGCGGCGTCTATCTGCGCCCCGATGCAGAGCCGGAAAAGGGTTTCTTCTACCGCTCCGACCACATCTCGCTCGCCAAGAAAGGCGTGCCGATGCTCTACGCCGACAGCGGGATCGATCTTGTGGAGGGCGGCGAGGACGCCGGCCGCGCGCTAGTGGAAGACTATACGGCGAACCGCTATCACAAGCCGTCCGACAATTATTCCGAAGACTGGAATCTCGAGGGCATGCTCAACACGCTCGGCATTCTTGCGGAAGCCGGCGCGGAGATGGCCTATGGGGATGTCTGGCCGAACTGGTATGAAGGCAATGAGTTCCGGGCTCTGCGCGACGCGCAGATGGCGACGGAATAAGCTTGTTGTGCGGAGGAGTGCGCATCAAGTGGTGCGCCTCTTTCTTCCCCCGTTTACGGGGGAAGTGGCCCGCGCCACTGGCGCGGGTCGAAGGGGGTGCGTTTCGGCAAGCCCCCTCCGTCGTTCCCCGGATTTAATCCGGGGTCCGACACCTCCCCCATTGACATGGGGGAGGAGGGCGCGCCGCCGTTAAATTCTGCAAATACTTGGCGCCCCAATAAATTGAACCGCGCATCCGGCTTTCATCACTTGCGATGAATTCTTGCCGCAATCCCGCATTCGGTGCGTAGTTATCCACGGGTTTCGAAACCGGCTTATGATGTTGTCCGCATAGGCTGTGTCATCGCCGGGCTTGTCCCGGCGATCCAGTCAACATTTCCGGATGCCCGGGACGAGCCCGGGCATGACACATTTAAGCAGCTTGATGAAAACGCGCAGCGCGCACGGGGGGACAAAGGAAGGAGCAAGCCGTCCCCGTGAAACAGGCCGTGGAACAATTGTCGCAAAAGGCGCCAAACTCGGCTGAAAGCCAGGGAATAAGCCATTTAAACGAGGCCGGGAATTTATTTGACGCAAAAGGCGCCGCGCCGCGGGCTTCCCTAAGACTCGATCATGTCGGCGATGAGTTTGAGGGTGCGTTCGGCGTTGGAAGGGCCGCCATGTTTGCCAGGCAGGCGTCCGAAATAGCCGTTGACGCCGGTGTGGGTCATGTCGTCGATATGGCGGATGTCGATGCGCCCTTCGCGCTTGGCGGCGTTCCAGTCGGAATAGGCGGCGGCTTTCCAGCGGTCGGGGAATATCACCGCGCCGACCCGCTCCACCTTGTCGAGGCTGCCGATGATATGATGCAGCTTGCGGATATAGCGAAGCCCGACGCCGGACGACATGACGCCGCCGACGGAAACGATATCGATGGGCGCGCCGAGCCGCGCGGCGAGAAATGGCGCCGCGCCGAGCGCCACTTGCGCGCCGCCGGAATAGCCGATGATGGCGACGGGCGCGTTCGACCCGAGCCGGTAGCCGTTTTCGAGAAGCGCCGTCTCGATCACGCTCGCCGCGCCCTGATTAAAGATCGGCCCATAGCGGTGATCGGCGGAGACCATGACCTGGAAGATGTTGCGGATATTGACGAGCCGCGACATCAGGCCCGAGCGTCCATGGATGCGCAGGAACTGAAGACGCCGCCAGAGCTGTTCGAAAAGACGCGGCGAAGAAAGGAGGGGCCGCCCGCTCGGCGAATAGGGAAAGACGTCGCTGAGGATCGACGCTTCGGGGAGGCGGTCTTCGAGTTTGCGGATGAAGGCCTTCTCGCGCGGCAGCAGGAACTGGCCGGAGATCGACGCGACGCCGGAAAGATAAACCACATAGCGCTCGCGCCGGCCGGCGCCGTCTTCCGGCGGCGGGGCCGTGTCGCCGAGTTCGTCTTCGGTCCAGCCCGCCCACCAGCTCAAGGTTTCGAGGGGCGACAGCGCGGCGGTGAGCGCCAGCACGAAAAGCCCGAGCAGGAAGCCGGAGATCAGCACGTCGGAAATCATGCCTCGTCCCCCGGTTTCAGGCGCCGGGCGATGTCGTCGATGATCTGTTGCGGCGTCTTGTCGAGGGGCGAACCCGAAACCATGAGGCGCATGTGACCGAGCGGCTTGGCGAGAAGATGGCCGAGATAGCTGCGCGCCGCATAGGAGACCGCCCAGCCCGCGCCGCCGCAGAAGAGCGCGGCGGCGAGCGGCAGGCCGAAGCCGGCATGCAGCCCGAAGATCGCCAGCACCATCGCCCATGTTTCGAGCACATGGCCGAGCGCCAGCCCGAAATAGGGCGCGATGGAAAAGACGCCAAAGAGCCGCGGCGCGAAGGCCAGCGAGACGACGCCCACCACCCCGGCGATCTCGTTCGGCGTCAGGACGCCGAGCCGGGTCAGCGGCGCGACCGCGATGGCCGACAGCGCCCAGGCAAGCGCCGTCAGCACATAGGAGACGCCGGTAAAGGCGAGGCTTGCGAGGAAGCGATAGAGCGCCACCCGGTTGATGACGAGAATCACCGACTGGCCGAGCATTTCCGACACGCCGGCAAGAAAGGCGATGAGGAGCGCCGCCGTCTGCGCCTCGCCGGAGCCCGCCGCCCGGGCGAAGGCCGCCGCCGAAAAGCCGAGCGCGCGCCCGGCAAGGTCGAGGACCAGGAGCGGGAAGGCCAGGAGATCGGCGAGGAGCGCGAGCATGGAGGCGGGATAGCCGAATGCGCCGCTGTGGAAAACCACCGGGGCGCGCAAAGGCGCGTGACAGGCTGGCGGGCGGGCCAGACTCTGCTAGAGACGGGGCTATGAGCAAGTCCAAGACCAAGAAAACCGCCACGCCGAAAAACGCCGCCCCGAAGCCCGAGGACATTTTCCTCGAGCCTTTCGACGAGGCCCTGTCCCAGCGCTATCTCGCCTATGCGCTCTCGACCATCACCTCGCGGGCGCTGCCTGACGTGCGCGACGGGCTCAAACCCGTTCACCGGCGCATTCTTTACGCCATGCGTCAGATGAAGCTGAACCCGGCGGGGAGCTTCAAGAAATCGGCGAAGGTCGTGGGCGAGGTGATGGGCAACTTCCACCCCCATGGCGACCAGGCGATTTACGACGCCATGGTGCGGCTTGTGCAGGACTTCTCCGTGCGCGTGCCGCTGATCGACGGGCAGGGGAATTTCGGCAATATCGACGGCGATAACGCCGCGGCCATGCGCTACACCGAAAGCCGGCTGACCGAAGCCGCGCAATTGCTGCTCGACGGTATCGACGAAGACACGGTCGACTTTCGCGAAACCTATGACGGCGAAGGCAAAGAGCCGTCGGTCCTGCCGGCGGCGTTTCCGAATTTGCTCGCCAACGGCGCCAACGGCATCGCGGTCGGCATGGCGACGTCGATCCCGCCGCATAATGTCGCCGAGCTCATCGACGCGAGTTTGCACCTGATCAAGACGCCGAACGCGCGCACCGAAACGTTGCTTAAATATGTAAGGGGTCCGGACTTTCCCACGGGCGGCGTGTGCATCGAGGACGCCGCCTCCATGGAAGAGGCTTACGCCACTGGCCGCGGCGGCTTCCGTCTGCGCGCGCGCTGGGAGGCGGAAGATCTCGGGCGCGGCAAATATCAGATCGTCGTCACCGAAATTCCCTATCAGGTGCAAAAGTCGAAGCTGATCGAAAAGGTCGCGGAGATGATGCAGGCGAGGAAGCTCCCCGCGCTCGCCGATATTCGCGACGAAAGCGCCGAAGACATCCGTCTCATCCTCGAGCCGAAATCGGGCAATATCGAACCGGCGGCGCTGATGGAGTCGCTGTTCAAGGTGACCGATCTTGAATCGCGCTTTTCGCTCAACATGAACGTCCTCGGCGCCGACGGCGCGCCGAAAGTGATGGGTCTGCGCGAGGTCCTTCAGTCCTATCTCGATCACCGCAAGCAAGTCCTGCAGCGGCGTACGAAATTCCGCCTCGACAAGATCGAAAAGCGCCTCGAAATTCTCGACGGCTTCCTGATCGCCTATCTCAATCTCGACGAGGTGATCCGCATCATCCGCTATGAGGACGATCCCAAAGCGGAATTGATGAAGACCTTCAAGCTGACGGAGATGCAGACCGAGGCGATCCTAAATATGCGTC
>JAUIMC010000037.1 GCA_030433215.1 Alphaproteobacteria bacterium | reverse complement strand
GTAGCGAGCGGGTGCGCTGTAGCCGCCATGCCGTTCCGCGCAAGAACTGGCGACCGTGTCGCAAAATGATCCCCAATGGGGCGGTCGCCGGCTACCTTTCGCTTTGGAGCCATTTGCAACATGTCTGTACTGTTGATTGCCTGACTGCTGTTGTGCGCAGAACACGCTACACCAAAAAAGAAAATTAATAGGGCGCCGACTTTGGCGAAGCGCTGCATCAATTTCGACATAACCCATATCCCCAGTACATGCTTCGCGATTTTGAATGCTTATAACTTATCATTTCGCGAAATCAGACGCGAATAAAAACTTGCGTTATGTCTTGATTAGTTGGGGCCGATGATTTTCTTAAAGCTGCATCCTATCAACTTCTTGCGCAGTCAATAAAGGATTCTTCGCGGCCAGTATAAGCAGTGACCTATTTAGCGGGAATCGTAAGTTGTGACGAGGATTTTGAGGGGATACAGTTTTCACTAATGAAAGTTCCGCCCGCCCGGCAATATCTCATCCATGTGTTTGGCGCGCTCCATGCGCCGTCGGAAGTCGCCCTTTCTCAGATCTTCGATAACCGGCCGCTTGAATTCATCGGCCCTTGAAAGGCCGTCATCCATCTCGCCGTGATAGTCGCTCAAGTCCGCTAGCTTCGGCGTCAGATTGTAAAGCCGCCGGGCGACGACGTGGATGACATCGCCCTCGCGCTGCAGGACGCCCGAGACGCCGAGGAAGCGCGCGCCGAGAACTTCCCTTCGAAACCGTTCGAAGACTTTCGGCCAGATGATGATATTGGCGATCCCGGTTTCATCTTCAAGCGTCGCAAAAATGACGCCCTTCGCCGTGCCCGGCCGCTGGCGCACCAGCACGAGGCCCGAAACCGACACAAGCCGACCGTTTGTCATGGACCACAAATCTTCATTGGCGGCGTAGCGCGCGGATTTGAGCCAGCCGCGCAGGAACGAAACGGGATGGCGCTTCAGCGACATTTTCACAGTCTTGTAGTCATAGGCGACTTCCTCGCCGAGCGGCATGGTTGGGAGCGCCACTTCCTCTTCCTTGCGGAAGGCGCGCTCTGCGGCGAAGAGCGGCATCTGTTCATCGCCCTTCACCTTGTCGAGCCCCTGCACGGCCCAGAGCGCGTCCCGCCGCGAAAGCCCGAGCGATCCGAAGGCGTCGGCGTTAGCGAGAATTTCGAGCGCCGCCTGCGAGAGCCCCGTTCTGAGCCAGAGATCGCGCACGGAATCGTAACCGGCGCCGCGGCGCTCCTCGATGCGTTCGGCATCCTTGTCCGCCAAGCCTTTGACCAGCCTGAATCCGAGACGCACCGCATGATTTCCGCGCATGGAGGTTTCCATATCGCGATGGCGAGCATGAATGTTGCGAAGGCCATCGGATGGCTCAAGCGTCAGGTCGCTATAGGAGTGATTAATATCGACGGGCCTTACCTCAACGCCATGCTCGCGCGCGTCGCGAACAATCTGCGCCGGCGCGTAAAACCCCATGGGCTGCGCATTGACGAGCGCCGCGCAGAAAACATCGGAATAGCGGCATTTGAGCCAGCAGGAGACATAGACAAGGAGCGCGAAACTCGCCGCGTGGCTTTCGGGAAAACCATATTCCCCGAACCCTTCGATCTGCTTGAAGCAACGTTCGGCGAACGCGCGGTCATAGCCGCGCGCCGCCATGCCTTCGACCATCTTGTCGTGATACTGGTGGATCGTGCCCGCCCGCCGGAAGGTCGCCATGGCGCGGCGCAATCCGTCGGCTTGCGTCGGCGTGAATCCGGCGGCGACGATGGCGATCTTCATCGCCTGCTCCTGGAACAGGGGAACGCCGAGGGTCCGGCCGAGCACGTCTTCCAGATCCTTGCTTGGATATTCGACCTTCTCAAGCCCGTCCCGGCGGCGCAAATAGGGATGCACCATGTCGCCCTGGATCGGTCCCGGCCGCACGATCGCGACTTCGATGACGAGATCGTAGAAGTTGCGCGGTTTCAATCGCGGCAGCATCGACATCTGCGCCCGGCTTTCGATCTGGAAGACGCCGAGCGTGTCGGCCTTGCAGATCATGTCGTAAACTTCGGATTCCTCGGCCGGGATCGAGGCGAGGTCGAGATCGACGCCGTAATGTTTTCTGAGGAGCGTAAACGCCTTGGCGATGCAGGTCAGCATGCCAAGACCAAGGACATCGACCTTGATCATGCCAAGCGCGTCGAGATCGTCCTTGTCCCATTCGACGAAACTGCGCTCCGGCATGGCGGCGGCGCCGATGGGAATGACTTCCTCCAGCGGTCCGCGCGTCATGACGAAGCCGCCCGTATGCTGCGATAAATGGCGCGGGAAACCGATCAGCTCTTTCGAGAAGTGAAGCGCGTGACGCAAGGTGAGATCGGCGGGATCGAGACCCTGTTCCTTAACGCGGGCTTCATTGACGCCGGACGCATCGCCGCCCCAATTGCTTTTGGCGAGCGACGAGATAACGTCCTCGGATAACCCGAACGCCTTGCCGACTTCGCGCACCGCGCTTCTGGTCCGATAGGTGATGACGGTCGCCGCAATGCCGGCGCGGTCGCGGCCGTATTTTCTGTAGATATATTGAATGACTTCTTCGCGCCGTTCATGCTCGAAATCGACGTCGATGTCGGGCGGCTCGTTGCGGTCCGCCGAAATGAAGCGCTCGAAGAGGAGATCGATGCGCGCCGGGTCGACCGAGGTGACGCCGAGGCAGTAACAGACAGACGAGTTCGCCGCCGAGCCGCGGCCCTGACAGAGAATTCCCTGGTTGCGCGCATAGCGCACGATGTCGTAAACCGTCAGGAAATAGCGCGCATAGTCGAGCTCACCGATCAGCGCCAATTCGTGATTGACCGCGGCGACGATCTTTTCGGGAACGCCGTCAGGGTAGCACGCCTTGGCCCCTTCCCATGTGAGGCGTTGAAGTTCCTCTTGCGGCGTAGCGCTGGCCCCGCATGTCTCTTCCGGATATTCGTAACGCAGTTCGTCGAGCGAGAAATGCGCCCGCTCCGCCACACGCAAGGTCTCCTCGATGGCGCCCGGATGATCCCTGAAGAGGCGCAGCATTTCCGGCGGCGGCTTTAAATGCCGTTCGGCGTTCGCTTCGAGCGCGCGGCCGGCCTCGAAGACCGTCACATGCTCGCGGATGCAATGAACGACATCGGCGAGCCGCCGGCGCTCCGGCGCATGATAGAGGATATCATTGACAGCGAGCAGCGGAACGCGGGCGCCTTGGGCCGTCAGCGCCAGCCGGTTGAGAACCCGGCGGTCGTCGCCGCGGAACGCCCTCGCGCCCGCGAGCCAGACCGATCCCGGAAAGGCGGCGCGGAAGTCGTTCAGCGTCTCGGCGATGACCGGCGCGAAGGGATCGTCAGGCAGACATGCGAACAATTGCCCCTCGCCAAGCTCCAGCGCATCGGCGCGCGCAATCTCGCAATCGCCTTTCGCCGCACGCCTCTTGCCGCGCGTCAGCAATTTACAGAGCCGCCCATAGGCGGCGCGGTCCGACGGCCAGCACAACATGTCCGGCGTCTCGTCGGAAAATTTCAAGCGCGCGCCGACAATGAAGCGAAAGCCGATCTCTTTCGCAGCGGAATGCGCGCGCACCACGCCGGCGAGCGTATTGACGTCGGTGACGGCAATCGCCTCAAGGCCGAGCTTCGCTGCCTGAAACACGAGTTCGTCAGGATGCGACGCGCCTTTTAGAAACGTGAAATTGCTCATGGCGGCAAGTTCCGCGTAGCGCGTCATGCGAAAAACCCGTGCAGGAACCAGCGCGGCGATGTCGTCTCGGCGCCGTATAGGCCTTCGCGAAAGAGCCAGTAGCGCCGGCCTTCGGATGTCTCGACCCGGTAATAGTCGCGCGTCGGTCCCACCGTCTCTTTACCTTGCCATTCATCGGCGATGCGTTCGGGGCCATTGGCGCGCGCGACGGCGTAAGCGACGCGCCGCCATTTGAACCGGATCGGCGGGCCGTCGGGAACTTCCGCAAGCGCCTCG
>JAUIMC010000010.1 GCA_030433215.1 Alphaproteobacteria bacterium | reverse complement strand
GGCCACTTCGGTGACGTCGCCTTCGATCCGGTCATGGATGAGGCGCGCAAACGCAGCACGCCCTTTTACTGGAGCGAGGTCGAAACGCGCCCGGACCTGACGCCGGAGCAGAAAGAGTTCTTCGCCGCGGGCCGGCGCTTCGGGTTCCGCGGCGGCGTGGCGCTCGCAGTTTTCGCGCGCCCCGGCGACATCGCCTATTTCAGCCTCGGCTCGACCGCGAGCGAGGTCGAGTTCTCGAGAGCGGAAATGCTCGAATTGCAGGCGATCTGCCAGCAGATGCATCTGCGCTATAACGAGCTCTCGGACCAGGCCCAGACCCCGAAGCTCTCGAAACGCGAAACCCAGGTTCTCGAGCTCATCGCCCAGGGCAAGTCCAACGCCGTCATGGGCAAGGCCCTGGGGGTGTCCCCCAACACCATCGACACGCTGGTCCGGCGCTGTTTCGAGAAACTCGGGGTCTCGTCCAGGGTCGAGGCGGCGCTGGCCGGCGTCGCCATGGGCCTCATTCTTCCCTAATGTCGCAAAAGTAATGTTTGTCCCGTGATCAGGGGACTGACTTAGGGCATTTTTTCATCTATTCGCACGTTTATTCTCGAAAATTACAATTTTCGACCAGGACCCTGTAATGCTAGGCAATCTGTCCCCTTCCGCCCTTGCGGCGGCCGCAGCCGACTGCGCCGATCGTGAGAGCGTTATCACTGTGCTCGACGAGCTCCTGACTGCCTGCGGCGTCAAATATGCGATGGTTTACCGCTTCGACAGGGGCCTTCAGGCCGCGGCGGACCAGTGGACGCCGCTCTATGTGAGCTTTCCTTCGGACATCACCGACTATTACAGCCAGAACCGATACGTCATGGACGACAATCTCGCTCGGGCGGCCTTCGGGGCCTATCAGCCGGTGCGCCTTTCCGACATCGTCGACGGCTTCGAGATGTCCCCTGCGAGAAAAGGCCTGCACGCGCTGTTCAAACGCCACGGCGTCAAGGACATGCTCGGCCTGCATGTCTCCGACCGGCCCGGACGACTGGTCTATATCGCCCTCGCCTATGACCGGATGCTGACCGACCTGTCGGATTTCGACATGCGCCGGCTTCGCGCGTCGCTTGAGATGTTCATGCGCCAGGCGGACGGCCTCCTGGACGCCAGCCCCGACCGGGCGCTCTCGCCCAAGGAGCGGGACGTCATCGGGTTCCTCGCCGCCGGCGCCAGCAACAAGCAGATCGCCCGCCGCCTCGGCATATCGCTCAGCACCGTGAACACGCTGGTTCACCGCTGCTATGAAAAACTCGGCGCCCATAACAGAACCGAAGCCGCCATCGCCGCGGCCCGCACGGGTCTTTCCCTGGTCGCCTGACCGTTTCTGCTCTCTTTTCGCCAATCCGCCGCTGCTCTTGAGCACTGGATGCGTCATTATGCGCATTTATGCTGCATTGCGGTAACATTCTTTGAACCTATATAGGTCATGCGTCCTAAAAATGTCGGTTATCCACGTGACAGACAGGGCGCGGGCCTGGGCCTAATACCGCTCGCTCAGCTTCAGAAAATCGTGGACGGGAGAAAACGCGATGGCTGTCGCCAGCTTGCGGCAAGAGATTTCGGAGATCGAAGCGGAGGCCATCCGGCCTGACGCGACCGAGACTCATCTCGGAAAGCTCTTCGAACTGTTTCGGCGGATCGAGTCCGTTCTCGCCGACTGCGCCCCCGATGAAGAAGGCGACGCCAAGGCCGCCGGGCTCATCGAAGCGCAGAGCGTCGTCATGCGCACAGCCGCCGCCGTGCCCGCCCGCTCCATGCAGGACCTTCTCTACAAGCTCGCCTTCTGGCGCTGGGACGCGCCGGATCTCGACAAGCCGACCGAAGACATGAGCCGCAGCGATGCGATCGTCTATTCGGCTTTTCGCGATCTCGTCAAAACGCTCGACGACAAAAGCGTTCTCAAAGACTTCGATAAGACAAAATAACGCTTAACGGGAATTTCTTTCTCCCCCGTCCCGGGAAGCGTTGATGTCTGTCGAGGGAGCGCGGCCTCTTCGGAGGCCGCGTTTCTCTTTTTAGCGGCTCCGAAAAAGAAAACGCGGCTCTCGTCAGAGCCGCGTTTTTGCTTTTCCAAAGGGAATCTAGATCAGAAGACGCCGGGCAGCCCGAGCGAGTCCGAAGACTTGATCTCGACTTTGCCTTCCTCGCCGATCACCGATTTGATGGCGCGCTCGCGGGCGGCCATCCATTCTTCCGGATTGTCGACGCGCAGCGGCGCGGCCGAGTCGTCGACTTTGCCGTCCATGAATTTCCAGAACATGACCTGGTTGGCGAGGCTGCGATCCTTGTCGCCGCGCCCGCCATTCTCCGCATCGAGCAGCGCGCGGATCGACGGATCGGCGCCGAGCGCGTTCGCCTTCCTGAGAAGAAGCTGTTCGCCCTGCGAGGGCGGCGCGGAGGACGCGTCGCCGAGCAGGACCTGCTGGGCGCGCTCGGACGGGGACAATTCCTGCGGCCGGGTCTCGCCGGGGCGCGGCGGGCGGAGGCCGTAATCGGGGGGCACCACGAGGGGCGCCTTTGTGGTGATGGCGAATTCGTCGGGGGCGTTCTTGCCGCCGCCCAGCGCCTTGCCGATGCCGCAGCCGCTTGTCGCGAGCCCCATCAGGGCCATGGCGCAGACCAAGCGCAATGCAGAACCTTTATTCATGTCGTAAACTCCAGACCTCTTTTGGCACCCACCCGGTAGATTGGCGCGCACTATAGACATGGGCGAGGCCCCGCGCAAAGGCGCAAAACCGGTCAGCCCGTCTGCTTTTCCGCCCGGCCCGAACGCCAGGCGTCCAGGAGGAGGAAGGCGATCCCCACATTGATCGCCGCATCCGCCACATTGAAGACCCAGGGGAAGTAAAGCCCCGAAAAATCGAGAAAATCGACCACGAAGCCATAGGCGAGCCGGTCATAGAGATTGCCCAGCGCCCCGCCGATGATGCAGGCGACCGCCGCCGCCGCGATAGGCCGCCGGATCCGCCCGAGCCACCAGCCGAGCCCTAGAGAGACGCCGATGGCGATGATGGCGAGCGGCCAGCGCGCGCCGTGCAGCATGCCGAAGCTCGCACCGCGATTTTCGACATAGGTGAGATCAAAAATCCCGGAAATCTCGATCTTGCCGAGCTCGGGCAGGTTCACGCCATGCAAAATCCAGAGCTTCGTCGCCTGGTCGAGCGCGATGACGACTGCGGCGCCCGCGAGCCCATACCAGAACAGCCTGTTGCCGCGGGCTTCGCGCTGCCAGTCCTTCGCCTGCGCAATGATCTCGGCAGGCGTCATGCGCCCGCCTTTGCGCTTGGCTTTCCATCAGCTGCTTCCACCGCGTCGATGCAGCGCTCGCACAGATCGAGATGGGATTCGCGCACGCCCACTTCCGGCAGGATGCGCCAGCAGCGCGCGCATTTCTCGCCTTCGGCTTCCACGGGCTCCACCGCCACGGCGCCGCTTTCGCCTTCGAGGCGGAAGGCGCCCTCCGGCGCAGGATCGCCGGTCAGGCTCGCCCCGGAGGTGATGAACAGCTCCGCCGCGTCGAGCCCGTCATAGGCTTTCAAGAGCTCGGCGTCGGCGACATGCACGATGGGCGCTGCCTCAAGGCTGGCGCCGATCCGCTTTTCGCGGCGCTCGACCTCGAGGGCGCCGGTCACCACACGACGCACCTCGCGGATCTTTTTCCACTTGGCGCCAAGCGCCTCGTCGCGCCAGACCGCCGGCGTTTCCGGGAACAGCGCCAGATGCACCGACCCGTCTTCGGACGGGTAGCGCGTCAGCCACGCCTCTTCCGCGGTGAAGACGCAGACCGGCGCGAGCCACAGAACGAGCCGGTCGAAAATTTCCGCCATCACCGTGCGGGCGGCGCGGCGGCGCTTGTCGCCCGGCGCGTCGCAATAGAGCGAGTCCTTGCGGACATCGAGATAGAAGGCCGAAAGCTCCAGCGAGGCGAAGTCGAAAACCTTGCGCCAGACGCCCTTGAAGTCGAACTTCGCATAGCCCGCGCGCACCTCTTCATCGAGAACCGCAAGGCGGTGCAGCACATAGCGCTCAAGCTCGGGCATCTCTTCAGGCTCAAGCCGTTCAGCGTCTTCAAAGCCGTTAAGGGCGCCGAGGAGATAACGCAGCGTGTTGCGCAGACGCCGGTAGGAATCCACCGCCGAGCCGATGATCTCTTTCGAGATGCGCAAATCGTCGGTGTAGTCCGAGCTCGCCACCCAGATGCGGATGATCTCCGCGCCATACTGGCTGATGACCTCGTCCGGCGCCATGACATTGCCGAGCGACTTCGACATCTTGCGGCCGTCGCCGTCGACCACGAAGCCGTTGGTGATGACATGATCGTAAGGGGCGCGCCCGCGCGTGCCGCAGGCTTCGAGGAGCGAGGACTGGAACCAGCCGCGATGCTGGTCGGAGCCTTCGCAATAGACGTCCGCCGGCCATTTGAGGTCTTCGCGCTCTTCGAGGCAGAAGGCGTGAGTGGAGCCGGAATCGAACCAGACGTCGAGAATATCCTCGACCTTCTCATAGTCGTCAGCCTTGTAGTCCGGCCCGAGAAAGTCTTGCGTGTGGGTTTCGAACCAGGCGTCGGCGCCGCCCGCCTTGATGGCGCCGGTGACGCGGGCGTTGACGCCTTCGTCGACGAGAACCTCGCCCGTTTCCTTATGGACGAAGATGGTGATCGGGACGCCCCAGGCGCGCTGACGCGAGATCAGCCAGTCTGGCCGGCCCTCGACCATGGAGCGGATGCGGTTGCGGCCGGCCGCCGGGGTGAAGCCCGTGGCGTCGATGGCGGCGAGCGCATTCTCGCGCAGGGTCTTGCCGTTCGCCGTCGGTTTATCAAGCGCGATGAACCATTGCGGCGTGTTGCGGAAGATGACCGGCGCTTTCGAGCGCCAGGAGTGGGGATAGGAGTGGACCAGCCGACCGCGCGCCAGCAATTTGCCGTGCGCGATCAACTGATCGATCACCGCCTTGTTGGCGCCGCCGTCCTTGCCCTTCTTCTTGCCCTCGATGACCAGCACCTGTTCGCCGGTGAAGCCAGGGGCTTCTTCCGTGAAGGCGCCGAATTCATCGACCGTATGCGGAATTTCTTTCTGCGTCCCGAAAGCGGAGACCCAGGCGATATAGTCTTCCTGGCCGTGGCCGGGCGCAGTGTGAACGAAGCCCGTCCCCGCCTCGTCGGTGACGTGGTCGCCCGCCAGGAGCGGCACGGGAAAGTCGTAACCGCCGCCGAAACCTTTCAGCGGATGGCTGCACTCGATACCGCTTAATATCTCCGGCGTGATGTCGCGGATTCGTTTCCATTCGGCGATCAGTCCCGCTTCCTTCACGCTTTCGGCCAACGCATCGGAAAGGATGAGTCTGTCGCCCGGTTTCGACCAGGGCTCGAAATCGAGATCGCTTTCCATGGCGACGACCTCGTAAAGCCCGTAGGAAAGTTTAGGCCCGTAACAGATCGCGCGGTTGCCGGGGATCGTCCAGGGCGTCGTCGTCCAGATGACGATCGAGGCGTCTTTAACAGCATCTAGGATTTCTTGCGTTTCAGAGGCGATGCTTGGATGAGGAGCAGCATCGCCATTTTCATCGAAATGCGCAGGAGCTCGAAGATAGGGCGCACATTCCTCAACAGGAAACTTCACCCAGATCGTCGTCGACTGGTGGTCGTGATATTCGATTTCGGCTTCGGCGAGCGCGGTTTGCTCCACCGGCGACCACATCACCGGCTTGGAGCCGCGATAGAGAAGCCCGAGCTCCGCGAATTTCAACAACTCGCCGGCGATCTTGGCTTCCGAGGCGAAGGCCATGGTCGTGTACGGATCGTCCCAGTCGCCTTCGGGACCGAGGCGCTTGAATTCCTCGCGCTGGATGTCGAGCCATTTCTGGGCGTAGTCGCGGCAGGCCTTGCGGAATTCCGCCGTCGGCACGTCGCGCTTCTTGCGGCCCTTCTCGGCGAATTCGCGCTCCACCTGCCATTCGATGGGAAGCCCGTGACAGTCCCAGCCGGGCACGAAATTGGCGTCGTAGCCGGCCATCTGTTTCGAGCGCACGATGAGGTCTTTGAGGACCTTGGTCAGCGCCGTGCCCATATGGATATGGCCGTTGGCGTAGGGCGGGCCGTCATGGAGGATGAATTTCTCGCGGCCTTTCGCATCCTCGCGGAGCGCCTTGTACATGCCGAGCTTGGCCCAGCGGGCCAGAAGCTCCGGTTCGCGCTTCGGCAGCCCCGCGCGCATGGGAAATTCGGTTTCGGGAAGGAACAGCGTATCCTTGTAATCGCGTCCATTCGATGCATCGGGCATCGTCAAATCTCTCTTCAAAAACTGGTCGTCGAGGGTTCAGGAAGGCCCGGTCCCGGGCGCCTTTGTCAAGCCTTTGAAGGCATGACGGCGGCGTCTCAGCCGCCCATCTCAGGCAATTGGGGCCGGTTCGGGAGCTGGCGCGCGCCGCGCCGCGATAATGAGGATGCTGCTCTGCATGGCCGCCCTCTTATCAGGGGGATGCGGCCCCGTCACGGGAAAAGGCGCAGCAAAAAGCGCCCCCGGCGGGGGGCCGGGAGCGCTTTTTCGGTGCTCAAGTGCAGAAGAGAAGGCTCAGATCAGTTCCATGCGGTAGACGCGGCCCTCGCTGGCCTCGCAGGACATGGCCCGCGCCCACTGGTCGGCCCCGCGCTGCGCCGTGACGGTCGCCGTCATCATCAAGGCGCCGCCGCGATCCTCAACGGTTTCGGGACGATAGGGAGCGGTCACGACAAAGCCGCGCTCGCCCAGCGCCCGGCGGGCGTGATCGAGACAGGTCTGATAGGCGGCGCTGGCGGAAATCACCCGCGGCGCGCGGTCATAGCCGCCGGCGCCGGGCGTCGAATAGACCGGGCCGCGGTCCACTGGTTCGCCGCCGGCGAGACCGCTGTCGTCATGGGCCTGATCGTCGTAAGGCTCGTCCGCATAAGGCTCGCCGCCGTAATAGGCGTCGTCTTCGTAAGGTTCGTAGCGGCTGGCGCCGTCATAGCGCCCGTCGGCATAGCCCCGGTTATAGGCGCTGGCCTGGCCGTCATAATAGCGATCCCGGTAATAGCGGTCCTGGTAATAACGGTCGCGCGCGCGGCTTTCGGAAAGCTCGTTCAGGATGATGGCGCCGCCGACGACGCCGAGCGCGATCGCCGCAGCCTTGCCGCCGCCGCCGCGGTGATGGCGGTGACGATAGCTGTAATGGTGGCCGTGATGGCGCTTGTGATAGCCATGCCCGTAACCGCCGCCGGCGAACGCCGGGGCCGTCATGCCCATCGCCATCGCGGCCGCCGCCGCGGACAGGCTGAGTTTTTTCACCAGAGAAAGCTTGGCCATGGAACGCCTCCACACGCGAACCCCCGCGCCTGAAACAAAGGCCCGGGAAACTGATCCAGCCTGCATAATTTAAGCCTATTGTGTCGAGAATGAGGCGTTAGGCAGGCCCTATGCGGCCTCCGGGCGCACGAAAGCGCGAGGGACCATTAACCCTGACGCGCCTAGATCCAGCGCCGCGTTCTGCGGCAATAATCGGCGTAGGCCTCGCCGAATTTCTCGCGCAGGGCCTCTTCTTCCGGCTTGATCTGAAACGCGGTCATGAACCAGACGAAGCCGATCAGGGGCGGCACAGTCGCGATGTCTCCAAGCCACACCGCCCAGCCGATCAGCAGGAGCAGCATCGCCAGATACATCGGGTTGCGGCTGATGCGGAACAGCCCGTCCGTCACCAGCTTGCTGGCGCTTTCCGGCGCCATGGGATTGACCGTCGTCTTCTGTTTGACGAAGGCCGCGACGGCCGCAGCGCCGATCAAAAAGCCGGCGAGCACAAAGCCCGCCGCAACGAGCCTTTGTCCGGAAAAGGCGAGCGCCGGCCCGAGATCGACGCGATGAATAAGCCACATGAGCGCGCCCGCGATAATCGTCTGCGCGACCGGGGGCACGGAAATGCGCATCAGGCCTCTCCCGGCAGGGTCTTGAGCAGCGCCTTGGCGCGCACGCAATCCTCGGCGATCTGGGCCTTCAGGGCGTCGAGCCCGTCGAATTTCTCTTCGTCGCGCAGGAACGCCATGAACGCGATCTCCATCTCCTTGCCGTAGAGATCGCCCTCGAAATCGAAGAGATAGGTCTCGAGCAGGGGCGCGCCCATTCCTGCGTCGACGGTGGGACGGCGGCCGAAATTGGCGACGGCGTCATGGGTCTTGCCGTCGACGCTGGCCCGCACCGCGTAAACGCCCTTGCGCGGTTCGATGAGCTCGCCCAGCGTCATGTTGGCCGTGGGAAAACCGATGGTGCGCCCGACCTTGGCGCCTTGCGCCACGGGACCGACCACCGACCAGGGCCGGCCGAGCATGGCGGCGGCTTTGCCTGCTTCTCCGTTTTCCAGGGCGGCGCGCACCGCGCTGGAGCCGAATTTCTCCGTCTGCGGATTTTCCTTCAGGACGTCCACGAGTTTCACGTCGAGGCCCGCCGCTTCGCCGAGGGACTTCAGCGCGGCCCCGTCCCCCGCCCGGTCCTTGCCGAAACGGAAATCGGCGCCGGTGACGACGCCCTTAAGGCCAAGCTGATCCTTCAACACGCCGGTCACGAATTCCGACGGCGTCATGGAGGCAAGCGCCTGGTCGAACGTCACCGGAAAAATCGCCTCGGCGCCGGCTTCGCGCAACAGCGCGTCCCGCTGCGCCGGGGCGGTCAACAGAAAGGGCGGATCATTGGGCCGGAAAAACCGGCGCGGATGCGGCTCAAAGAGCACGACGCCGGGGGCCGCGCCCTGGGCGCGCGCGAAAGCCGCCGTTTCTTTCAACAGATATTGATGGCCGAGATGGACGCCGTCGAAATTGCCCATCGCAGCGATGACAGGGGCAGCGATAATATTTTGAGCGCTCACCATTTGAGCGCCTCCGCCATGGCGACGGCCTTGAGCCCCGCCTTGTCCAATTGCGCGGAGACAGCGGCGGCGTCCTTGTCGCCTTCGTGGACGCCGCGGTCGCCTGCGATCAGCAGCGCGTCGAAGCCATGATTGTTGGCGCCCAGAATATCGGTCTTGAGGCCGTCCCCGACAGCGAGGATGCGCGCGCGCGGGATTTCTCCGCGCAGCGCCGCGATCTGTTTCAGGGCGAGGTCGTAAACCGGCTTGTGCGGCTTGCCGCCATAGATCACCTCGCCCCCGATCTCCGCATAGATCTGGCCGATGGCGCCGGCGCACCAGAGAATCCGCCCGCCCCAGTTCACGATGATGTCCGGATTGGCGCAGACCATGGGCAGGTTCCGGGCCGCCGCGCGGGTCAGCAAGTCGCGATAGGCTTCCGGTTCCTCGCGTTCATCGTCATTGAGCCCCGTGCAGATGATGAAGGCGGCCTCCTCGAGCGGGCGAAAGTCGACCGCCAGCCCCTCGAACAGGGGATCGTCCATGGCGGGGCCGATCCGGAAAGCAGGCTCGGGCAGATGCGCCTCGATAGCGGCGCGGGTGGCGTCGCCCGAGGTCACCACCGCGTCATAGGCCGCGCGCGGCAGGCCGAGCCGGTCGAGCTGGGGCGGGATGATGACGGACGGGCGCGGCGCATTGGTGAGGATGATGACCGGCCCGCGCTCCTCGCGGAACCGCGCCATCGCCTCGCCCGCGCCCGCGAACAGGTTGACGCCGTCGTGAATAACGCCCCAGGCGTCGCATAACAGCGCGTCATAGCGCTCTGCGATTTCGCTTAAAGATCGAATGACCGGAACGTCGCTCATAAGGCTCAAGGCCGATAAGGCCGATAGGTCTACCGGTCAAGCGAGAGGCGCCGCCGCCGTTCCATGGCGGGGTCTTCGCCGCGCCGCTCGCACCAGGACCGGGCGGCCTCCGGCTCGGTAAAGGTGCGCGCCGACCAGCTCGTGCGGTTGATGAGATCGAGATAGATTTTCAGCGCCTCGTCGAAGCGCCCGTCGGGCACGATAAACGCCACCCGCACCGCCGGCGTCGAAACGCTGGCGGCGCCGTCGATGGCCGCCGTCAGCTTCTGATCGCCCGGCGGGAAATCGAGTTCTTCAACCTCGCGGAGGTCCACAATCTGGTAAATCGCAGCATCGGCGCGCGCATCGCCGTAAAATTCGGTGTCGGCCCGCCGGGTTTCCGCCGCCGTCACATGCCCGAAATAACGCCATTCGACGCCGTGTTCTGTCCAGTGCGTGTGATACGGCATAGCGATGCTCCGCTATGTTTATGAAGCGGCCGCCAGTGGCGAAACCTCCGCGCCGGCTGCGTTTGCGGCTTCCCGTTGACGGATATAGTTCGCCGCGACGCGCGGCGCCCCGAACAGCGCGCCCTGGCCATAGTCGATGCCAAGGCTCAGGATTTCCGGCATCTGGGTTTCGTATTCGATTTTCTCGACGATGAGATCGATGCCGTTGTCGATCAGGGCGGCTTTGAACGCCTTGATCCGCGCGCGGCCCACATCGCCCTTGGCGCTTTCCGCAAGGAGAAGCGAGCCCGGCGCCTTCACGTAACGGAAATTACGTTCGCGCAACGCCGACCAGTTGAGATCGAAACGGCGGATATGGTCGACGGAAAAAGCAAAGCCGCGATCGGCCACCGCTTTCAGATTATTTTTGACGCGGTCATGCATCATCTCCACCGCCGGATAGGTGAATTCAAACACCAGCCGCTGCGCGAGATCCTGATTGGCGTCGAGATAATCGGTAAACCGCGTGAAGAAGTCCTGATCGAAGATCGTCGCCGGCGAGATGTTGCAGAACATGCGGTACTGGGCGCTGTCCGGCCCGAGCTGGCGCAGGGACTGCACCGCGCGCAACAGGATCATGTTGTCGACAACGCCGATGCGGTTCGCGCGTTCGGCCGCGTCGATATAATCGGAAGGCCGCAACACGCCGCCGTCGGCGCGGCGCAGGCGCGAGAACGCCTCAAAGCAGCGGGTCTTGCGCTGCGGCAGGCTGACGATCGGTTGCAGGTAAAGATCGATGCGGTCGTTTTCGATGGCGTCCTTGACTTCATCGAGAATGACGGCGTCTTCCTTGCCGACATTTTCAACCGGCTCAAATTGCAGCGACGGCGCCGCCTTGTTTTGCGACGGGCCGAATTTCTTGACGAGCCTGTGCAGAAGCTCGATCTCCTGCTGGGCGCGCGAGAGCGCAAAGCCGGCGCGCGCATGCAGAATGAGCGAGACGACGAGCGCCGCGGAAAGCCAGATTTCAAAATCGGGACGGAAGCCGGACCGGATGGTCGCCAGCACCAGAAAGGCGCCGGCAATGCCGGCGGTGAACAAGACCGCCGCGCAATATCGCGAGCTTTTTTGGCGTAAATTCATCCTGCGCCCCGCTGACTTCGACAACCTGCGCCCTTCGCCAAGGAACGCTTTGCGCCGACAGTTTTAGGAAAACACTCTAAAAAAGCGCTTAACTTTGTTCTTTTCCAAAGCGAGGAAACCAGAGCGGGACGGGCGTTCCAAAACGGGACATGAAAAAACCGCCGGGCGGCGCCGCCCGGCGGTTCGGATAACCGGTATGAAGCCGGTCTTTAGCTGTTGAAGGCGCTGTCGACCGGATCGATGACGATCTCGACGCGGCGGTTCGCAGCGCGGCCCGCCTCGGTCGAATTATCCGCAATCGGATTGCTTTCGCCAAAACCGATGGCCCTCAGGCGCGCCGGGGCGACGCCCTGACCGGCGAGATAGGTCGCCACCGAAGAGGCGCGCTTTTCGGAAAGCTGCTGGTTGTAGCTGTCGGAGCCCGTGGAATCGGCGTGGCCGTAAACGCTGACCGTCGTCTTGTCGAACTCTTTGAGGACGACAGAGACGGAGTTGAGGGTTTCGTAAAAGCCCGGATTGATGTCCGACTGGTTCACCGGGAAGGTGATGTCGGAGGGCATGTTGAGAATGATGTTGTCGCCCTGGCGGGTGACGGAGACGCCGCTCGCGGCGAGGCGTTCGCGCAGTTTGGCTTGCTGGCGGTCCTGATAGACGCCGATGCCGACGCCCGTGGCCGCGCCGACGCCCGCGCCGATGATCGCGCCTTTCTTGGCGTCGCCCGCGATCGCGCCGATGACCGCGCCGGCCGCCGCGCCCGCGCCCGCGCCCGCAGCGCCAGAGGTCACCGTGCGGCTCGCGCGCTTTTCGCCGGTGTAAGGATTGGTGGTGCAGCCGACCGCAAAGATGGCGGCCACCGCAAGAATGAGCATTTTCCGCATTGCTGAAGCTCCTTTCAGGCGTTGCAATGTGACGTCCGGTATGGCGGCAGGTCCCCCCGTCGCCGGGCCAATATCGGCCGGAATATGGGCCGATTAAGGGCGTAGCATCATTAAAAACAGGTAATTGCGGCGGAAGTTTCGCCCGGACCGCGAACTCTCATCACAAGCGCGTCAGCGCCGGCGGGGAAAACCGCTGAAACCCGCATGGCGCCGCCCCTTGACGCTACGCCTCCCCCATCCTAAATCGCCGCTAGCACTCGCCCTCAGTGAGTGCCAGCAGGCCGTCCAAGCCTGCTTTTTCAGATTAACCGGTTGTTTTTATTGAAAAACACGACCCAGGGAGACGTAGACCATGGCTTTTCGGCCTCTCCATGACCGCGTGCTGGTCCGCCGCATCGAAGAAGACCAGAAAACCTCCGGCGGCATCATTATCCCCGACACCGCCAAAGAAAAACCCCAACAGGGCGAAGTGGTCGCTTGCGGCTCCGGCGCGCGCGGCGACGACAACGAAGTGGTCCCGCTCGACGTGAAAGCCGGCGATAAAATCCTGTTCGGCAAATGGTCGGGCTCGGAAGTGAAGATCGACGGCGAGGACCTTCTCATCATGAAAGAGTCGGACATCCTCGGGATCATCGACTAGTTCATCAGCACCCCCCAGTTTTAAGGAGAAGCAACAATGGCTGCCAAGGAAGTCAAATTTGACGTCGAAGCGCGCGATAAAATGCTGCGCGGCGTCGACATTCTCGCCAATGCGGTGAAAGTGACGCTCGGCCCCAAAGGCCGCAATGTCGTCATCGAAAAATCGTTCGGCGCGCCGCGTACGACGAAAGACGGCGTCACCGTGGCGAAAGAGATCGAGCTTGAAGACAAGTTCGAAAACATGGGCGCCCAGATGGTGCGCGAAGTGGCGTCGAAAACCAACGACGAAGCCGGCGACGGCACCACCACCGCAACCGTTCTCGCCCAGGCGATCGTCAAGGAAGGCGCGAAAGCCGTCGCCGCCGGCATGAACCCGATGGACCTGAAGCGCGGCGTCGATCTCGCCGTGACCAAAGTCGTCGAGGAAATCCGCGCCCGCGCGACCAAGATCGCCTCTTCCGACGAAATCGCCCAGGTCGGCACGATTTCCGCCAATGGCGAAAAAGAAATCGGCGAGATGATCGCGAAAGCCATGGACAAGGTCGGCAATGAAGGCGTCATCACGGTTGAAGAAGCCAAGACCGCCGAAACCGAACTCGACGTCGTCGAAGGCATGCAGTTCGACCGCGGCTATCTTTCGCCCTACTTCATCACCAACGCCGACAAGATGGTGGCGGAACTCGAAGATCCGTACATCCTCCTGCACGAGAAAAAACTCTCGAACCTGCAATCCATGCTGCCGCTTCTCGAAGCGGTCGTGCAGTCTTCGCGTCCGCTCCTCATCATTGCGGAAGACGTCGAAGGAGAAGCGCTGGCAACCCTCGTCGTCAACAAGCTGCGCGGCGGTCTGAAAATCGCTGCGGTGAAAGCGCCTGGCTTCGGCGACCGCCGCAAGGCGATGCTCGAAGACATCGCGATCCTCACCGGCGGCCAGGTCATCTCCGAAGATCTCGGCATCAAGCTGGAAAATGTCGGCCTTGAAATGCTCGGCACGGCGAAGAAGGTCACCATCAACAAAGATGACACGACCATCGTCGACGGCGCCGGCGAAAAAGCCGACATCGAAGCGCGCACGTCGCAAATCCGCAAGCAGATCGAGGACACCACCTCCGATTACGACCGTGAAAAACTGCAGGAACGTCTGGCGAAACTCGCCGGCGGCGTTGCGGTGATCAAGGTCGGCGGCGCGACCGAAATCGAAGTGAAAGAACGCAAGGACCGCGTCGATGACGCCCTCAACGCGACCCGCGCGGCCGTGGAAGAAGGCATCGTCCCCGGCGGCGGCACGGCGCTTCTTTACGCCTCGAAAGCGCTCGACGGCGTCAAAGGCGAAAACGCCGACCAGAACGCCGGCGTCAACATCGTGCGCAAGGCGCTCGAAGCGCCGATCCGCCAGATCGTCCACAATGCGGGCGGTGAAGGCTCGATCGTCGTCGGCAAGCTGCTGGAGCAGGACAACTTCAAGTTCGGCTTCAACGCGCAAACCGAAGAGTACGGCGATCTGATCGCCACCGGCATCGTCGACCCGGCGAAAGTCGTTCGCACGGCCCTTCAGGATGCGGCTTCCGTGGCCGGCCTCCTCATCACGACGGAGGCGATGGTCGCAGAAGCGCCAAAAAAAGAGGGCGCCGCGGGCGGCGGCGGAATGCCTGACATGGGCGGAATGGGCGGAATGGGCGGCATGATGTAATCGCCCCCAGGCGATTGCATGGCCCGGCCTCCAAGGCCTGTCAGCATGTAAAAGAAAGGGCGGCTCCTCGGAGCCGCCCTTTTTATTTTCGTGGTTTTTAGTGCCCGGCTTACCAGGGCGCTTCCTCGATTTCGTAAAGCTGCACGGTCTCGGCCTGGCCGCAGATGCGGTCGTCGGCCTGAACCGAGCCGCGGATCAGAACGCGGTCGCCGTCGTCGAAGCCTTCAAGGTCGCCGAGCAGCGTGTAGAGATTGCCGGCGTCGTCGCGCAGCGCCGGGCATTGCTGGCCTTCATCGGTCAGGATGCCGACAATTGCAGCGCTGCCGGCGGCGTCGACGCCGCCGACGGCGTTCGACACCTTGGAGCCGACATAGTCGTCATTGCGGTCCCGACGGAAACGGCTGAACCAGCCGCGATCGTTCTCGACGCCGCGCTCGAGACGGCGCGGCGATTGCGCGGCGGGGTCGGCGTAATTGGCGCCGAGATAGCCGTCGGAATAGCCGCTGCTCTGGCGGCCTTCGCGGATATAGCCGCTGTCGGAGTAGCCGCCATTGCGGTCGAGAACGCGCACGCGTTCAGAAAAGATCGTGCGGGGGCCGTCTTCAATCGCCGCGACGAAGAGCACTTCGCCGCCGCGCCCGTTCTCGGGCGCGCCCACATCGGCGGAGAACCGGCCGCGCGGTCCCGAACGGATTTCCGAAAGTTTCACGAGCTCATTGCGGTTCGGCCCGCCATAGATCGCCACCGGCGTGTCGGGCGGAAAGCCTTCCGCGCGCAGGGTGATCTTGTCGCCCCAGTAGACGCTGTCCTGCATGGCGCGCATCTCGGCGCCGTTATAGCGCTCGCTCACCTGCTCGGCGCGCCCGGAAGCGCTATTGGAAAGCCGCGCCTGGGCGGCGGCCCGGGCCTGAGCTTGAGCCTGCGCCCGCTCCACCGCATAGGCCTCGCTCAGGATGTAGCTGTCCTTGTTGGACGGACGAAACGCGAAATAGGCTTCGTCATGGCCGTATGTGTCCGGCAGCGTCACCAGCTCGTTGATGCGGCCGTCGCCATCGGTTTCGACGATTTTCAGCTCGCTCAGGCTGTCCTGGCTGTCGCCGAAATAGACCGTCACCTTTTCGCCCTGGCGGAAATTGTCGCCGATGACGCGAATCTTGCCGTCGCGGGGGCCGCGCGCAGGGGTGATCGAGATCAGCGGCGGCTCGTCCTCGTAATAGACATAGTCGCGGCGATCGCGGTCGCGCGGCGAGGTCTCGGCGTAGTCCGGCAGGTAAATCCGCTGGCCGACGTCGAGACGGCGCGGCTCGACACCCGGATTCATCCGGTAAAGCGTGCGCAAGGGCACGTCGAACCGCCAGGCGATATCCGCCAGCGTGTCGCCGCGGCGGATCGTATAGGCGTCGCGGCCTTCGTGATCGTGAATCCATTTCGCCGCCGCATAGTCTTCCCTGTAGGAAGCGTCGCGGTAAAGCGCGTCGCGATAGGCGTACCGGTAGGAGCCTTCGTAAACCTCGCCGCGAACGGCGGGCACGCGCAGCGTCTCGCCGGCGGCGACGGCGCGCGGATTGCGAATGTTCGGATTGGCGCTGATCAGCGCGGCGACCGGCACGTCGCAATATTCCGCGATGTCGGAGAGCGTTTCGCCCCGGCGGATGCGCACTGTGCGCTCGCAATCGCCGTCGCGGCGTTCGGCTTCATATTCCCGGTAGCGGCGATGCGCTTCGCGCGCTTCGTCGATGCCGCCGCGGTAATCGGCATTGACATAGCCGTCGCGCCGGCCGTCGTAACGGTCGTTATAAGTCGCGTCGGCATACCCGCTATATCCGGACTGATAAGTCGAATAATAGCGATCGTCTTTGCTCGCACAGGCCGCGCTCATGGCAATCAGGCTGGCGGCGCCGGCGAATTTGAATAAGCTTAAGGGTCTGGGACGCGTCATAGGTCACCCCTGTCTGGCGTTACAGTCAGTGCGGTTAATTCTTCCAAAAAAGCTTGCGAATCAGCTTTTCATCACAAGCTGTTCGTTGGTTAACAGGCGCGCCCGGCGTTTGTTCCAAGGCGGGTTGCCTCTGCGCCGGGACTTGTGCAGAAGGCGGGAAAAAGGAGCCCCCATGCTCGGCGATATCCTGCCCGCTTTCACAACGGCTTTCGTGACGCTGTTCATCGTCATCGATCCGATCCTGGTGACGCCGATTTTCGCGTCCCTGACAAAGAGCGAACTGCCGCGCGCGCGCCTCAAGATCGCGCTGATGGCGGCGCTTTATTCCGTCGGCATCCTTTTATTTTTCGGTCTCGCGGGGAACGCGCTATTGCATCATCTGGGCGTCAGCTTCGCGGCGTTCCGGGCCGCCATGGGCATTATCCTGTTCATCATGGGCTTCCGGATGTTCTTCGATCCGGATGGCGAAACCGAAGCGAAAACGCCCGGCCCCCGCGCCTCGGCGCGCGACAGCATCGCCTTCTTTCCGCTGGCCATCCCGATGCTCGCCGGCCCCGGCGCCATCGCCACGGTCATGCTCCTGATGGGACCGGGCGCCAATCTCGAGCACAAGCTGGCGGCGCTCGTCGCCATGATCCTTGTACTGATCATGGCGGTGATCACCATGGGCTTTGCGAGCCGCATCGGCGACGTTCTCGGGCGCACAGGCATGAACGCCATCACTCGCATCCTCGGCATGCTGTTGATGGCGCTGTCGACGCAATATGTGTTCGACGGCGTGCGTGTCGGCATTCTGGAGAAATTCAGCGGCGCGTGAGAAACGCGCCTTAATTCTGGCTCGCGCCGTATTCGATGGCGCCGCCGCTAGAGCGGGAGCCCGACCCGTCGCCGGTGCAGATGAACCGCGACACGCGCGGGGTCTCGCCATTGCGGCACGCCATTTCGATTTCGGAAAGCCCGCGGTCGCAGGCGCGCGCCACATCGGCCCCTTCCGGCCAGTGATCGAAGCTCGACCAGTCGATCGTAACGCTGAAGCGGATGCCGCACAGCTCCTGGGTGTAGCCGGCCTGGTCTTCGAGCATGGACTCTTCGGCCCGCTGCGCCCGGATTTCTTTCAAGGACTGGGCGGTGAGCGCCGGCCCGGCCGCGCCGCCGGCGAGCGCCGCTCCCGCCAGCAGGGCGCAAAACGCCCTTGCTCTGGCGCGGTTCCTTATGGGCGCGGATCTCGTCATTCGGTCACTGTTCCCCTTCAATGCGGCTGTTTTAAGACCGAAATCTGCGAACTTTCTAAACAGGCGGGCGAATTCCCGCCAGCGCCGGGTCAGAGCGTCTGTTCGAGATAATGCGCCACCTTGGCCGAAGACGGCCGGCCCCGGACGTCCTGCTTCGGAACATAGAGAATTTCCAGGACAGAGCCGTTGAGCGCGACCCCGGGCGCGGCCCCGGGCAGGAACGCCACGCGCCTGACCCGCTCGGCGATGATGCGCGCGCCGATCGGGTCGTCGGCGACCTCGGCGATCCCCTTGGCGGCGGTGAGCACGGCGTCGGCGAGCACCGCCGCGCCGGCGGCGCGCTGGCCCGCCCGGACGTCGAAAGAGATCGCCGAGCCCACAATCGCGCTGACCTGCGCCGAGGCGCTCTGGGCGCGCCGCTGCGCCGTGTCGTAGCTTTGCGGCGCCAGCATCAGGGGCTCGTCGTCGCCAAAGGATTTCGACGCCGCAATGCCTTGGGTCTCGCCGGGCCAGAACACCGTGGCCCCGCCATAAGCGGCGATGCGGAGCAGGGTCTCGCCTTCGTCCGTCTTGTAAATGACATCGCCGCGCGGCCCCCGCGTCGCGGTCAGGAGATAAATTTCCGGCGAGGGGCCCGACGCGTCGAGACGGCAGTCGATGCGCGCATCGCCCGGCGGGCATAAGAAGCGCACGCGCGCTGTCCTTCCGCGTTCCTCGAAAAGAAAGGCGCGGTCGTCGCTGGTCAGCACATAGCGCTCGACGCCGTGCGGGGTCTGGTCTTCGAAAGTGCTGCGCTCGCGGCGCTTGCCGACCAGCGCGGAAAACGGATTGTCAGCGCTCTGAGCAAGCAGCGACAGCTGCGAGACCGTTTCCTCCGACGCATCCCCGGCTTGAGGATCCTGAGCATGCGCAAACCCGCCCGCCGCCAGCGCGGCGAGCGCAACACCAGCCAGCCGTCCCCGGAAGGAACGGGTCAAAGGATGCGCACGAACCATAATCCTGCGCATCCTACAGGCGGATTTTGGTGAAAAAAGGGCTCCGGACCGGGATTTTCCGGTCCGGAGCCCTTTGATTCCAGGGCGCACGGCCCGTCAGGCGGCGATATACTGGCCGCCATTGGCGGTCAGGACCGAGCCGGTGATGAAGCCCGATTTCTCGTCCGCGAGGAACGCGACGCAATGGCCGATCTCGCCGGCCTCGCCGAGGCGGCCAACCGGCACCTGCGCGACGATCGACTGCAGGACTTTCTCCTCCATCGCCGCGACCATGTCCGTTGCGATATAGCCCGGCGCGACGGCGTTGACGGTGACGCCCTTGCGCGCGCCTTCCTGGGCGAGCGCGCGGGTGAAGCCGATCATCCCCGCTTTCGCCGCGGAGTAGTTGGCCTGGCCCATCTGGCCTTTCTGGCCGTTGATGGAGGCGATGTTGATGATGCGCCCGAAGCCGCGCTCGCGCATGCCCGGAAACACCTGGTGAGCCATGTTGAAGACGCTGTCGAGATCGGCGCGCATCACCTGCGACCACTGATCCGGGGTCATCTTGTGGAACATGGCGTCCCGCGTGATGCCGGCGTTGTTGACGAGTATGTCGGTGGGCCCGTGCGCCGCCTCGACTTCGGCGACGCCGGCCTTGCAGGCTTCATAGTCGCCCACATCCCACTTGAAGACCGCGATGCCCGTTTCTTCCTTGAACTTCGCCGCCGCTTCGTCATTGCCTGCATAGGTCGCCGCGACCTTGCAGCCTTTTTCCTTCAGCGCCAGCGAGATTGCATGGCCGATGCCGCGCGTGCCGCCGGTAACGATCGCCGTCCTCGTCATCTTGGTTTCTCCCTCTTGTTTTTTACCGCGTCTTCGCCGTGATGCGTCTTAGCGCTCGACGCACAGCGCGACGCCCATGCCGCCGCCGATGCACAAGGTCGCAAGACCCTTCGACTTGCCCGAGCGCTTCAGCTCGTAAAGCAGCGTCGTCAGAATGCGCGCGCCGGAGGCGCCGATCGGGTGGCCGATGGCGATGGCGCCGCCATTGACGTTGACCTTCTCCGGGTTCCAGCCGAGCTCCTTGCCGACCGCCAGAGCCTGCGCCGCAAACGCTTCATTGGCCTCGATCAGGTCCACATCGTCGAGGCTCCAGCCGGCTTTTTCAAGAGCCAGTCGCGACGCCGGCGCCGGGCCGATGCCCATGATCGAAGGATCGACGCCGCAATGGGCCCAGGAGGCGATGCGCGCCAGCGGCTCAAGGCCGCGCTTGTCGGCTTCGGCCTCGGACATGACGATCAGCGCTGCGGCGCCGTCATTGATGCCCGACGCATTCGCCGCCGTGACCGTGCCGCCGTCGCGCTTGAAAGCGGGCTTGAGGCCGGCGAGACCGTCGGCGGTGACGCCTTCGCGGATATATTCGTCCTCTTCGAACACGACCTCGCCCTTGCGGGTCTTGATCGTGACGGGAACGATTTCGTCCTTGAACTTGCCGGCTTTTTTCGCCGCCTCGGCCTTGTTCTGGCTGGCCGCCGCAAAGGCGTCCTGGTCCTCGCGGGAGATCTGGTATTTCTCCGCGAGATTCTCCGCCGTCTGGCCCATGTGATAATCGTTGAAAACGTCCCACAGCCCGTCGGTGATCATGGTGTCAGCAAAATTCTTCGGCCCCATCTTCACGCCGTCGCGCAGATGCGCCGCATGGGGGGCGAGCGACATGTTCTCATGACCGCCCGCGACGGCCGTGACGGCGTCGCCGAGCCGGATCGCCTGAGCGGCCATGGCGACGGCCCGAAGCCCCGAGCCGCAGACCTGGTTGATGGTCATGGCCGGCTTTTCCTGGGGGATCCCGGCGCCGATGGAAGCCTGGCGGGCGGTGTTCTGGCCCTGGCCGGCCTGGAGCACGTGCCCCATGATGGTCTCGTCCACGTCGCCGCCGGTCAGCCCGGCCCGCTCCAGGGCCGCCGCGATGACCGTCTCTCCTAGTTTCGCTGCCGGAACGGTCGCCAATCCGCCGCCGAATGACGCGACGCCTGTTCGCGCCGCCGAAACAATCACTGCCCCGCTCATAGAGCCTCCTGACCTCAAATTTGTGCGCCGGAAGAGCCGCGGCTTGGGTCGAAGCGTCGTCCCGGGCGCGAAGGGTAAATAATCTCAAAGACTTACCGCGCGGAAAACTTGACGTTAACGCGTGGGCAAATCTTAATTTCATGGTATAGCAGGATTAGCAAGCGCACAAAATCTGCGCTGCAGCGCCGCAGTTTTTCGGCGGCGCCGCAAAAGCGCGGGAGGGAAGGCTCGTATGACTGAAAAGACCAAAGGACGCACCAAAAACGACGGCGACGCGGTCGTCATCAAGAAATACGCAAACCGTCGTCTCTACAACACCGCGACCTCGTCTTACGTGACGCTCGATTTCCTCGCCGACATGGTGAAGGAAGGCGAGGACTTCGTCGTCTTTGACGCCAAGTCCGGCGACGACATCACGCGCTCGGTGCTGACCCAGATCATTTTCGAGGAAGAGAGCAAGGGGCAGAACCTTCTGCCGATCCAGTTCCTCCGCCAACTGATCAAATTCTATGGCGACAGCCTTCAGACCTTCGTGCCGTCCTATCTCGAAATGAGCATGGATGCGTTCTCGCGCAATCAGGAAGAAATGCGCGGGCGCATGCGCGACGCCTTCGGCGGCGCGCCGGGCTATGCGATGTTCGAAGAGAGCGTCAGGAAGAATATGGAGCTTTACGAGCAGGCGATGAAAATGTTCTCGCCGCTCGGGCCTTCCTATTCGCCGCAACGCGCGACGCCGGCGCCGAAGCCTGGCGACGAGGCCAAGGAAGATCCCAATATCGATGCGTTGAAGGCGCAGGTCGAAGCCTTGCAACGCAAGCTCGACAAACTTGAAGGCGGCGACGAGTAAGCGGCAAACCGCTTTTCGTTCCTGCTTAGGACTGATTGCGCTCGATGCGCTGGGGCGGATCGTTCGGCGCGCCGTCCGGCAGCCAGTCCGGATTGGTCTCCGGCTTGCCGATCAGGAAGCCTTGCAGATAGTCGACGCCAAGGCCTTTCAGGAGCATCGCATCGGCCTCGTTGTCGACCCATTCCGCCACGGTCTGCATGCCGAAATTGCGGGCGAGGTCGAGAAGCGTGCGGACGAAAAGCTGATTTTCGCGCGACGAGGAAACGCCGGTCACGAAAGACCCGTCGATCTTCAGGATGTCGATGTCCATGGCCTTGAGATTGCGGAACGAGGTGTACCCCGCGCCGAAATCGTCAATCGCGAAGCAGCATCCCAGCTTCTTGATCTCCGACACGAACTCGATGGACGCGTCGATGGCGTCGATGACCTGGGTTTCGGTGAGCTCCACCGTGATCCGTCGGGCCAGCTCCTGATTGGAGCGCAACAGCGCGATATAGCCTTCCGCCCAGACGAAATCCTTCACCGTCTCCATGGAGATGTTCACATTGAGATGGATGTTCGGGCAGATGGCGAGCGTATTGAGCGCAAGCTCGAGAACGCGCCGGTCGAGAAGGTGGACAAGACCGAGACGCTCCGCAGCCGGAATGAATTCCGGGGCCGGAATATTCTGGCCGTCGACGCCGTTCATGCGGATAAGGCATTCGAATTTTTTCGGCGCCTCGTCGAGATCGGAAACGATCGGCTGAAAGGCGAGCCGCACCCGGCGTTCATTGAGCGCGGTCAGGATCACGTCCGACATGTGGGTGTTGCGCCGGCGCTGGGAGACGACGTCGGTCTTGTCGGTGAAAGCCGCCCAGCTCGATTTGCCGATGCGCTTGGCCGCATCGAGCGCGGCCTCCGCGCGGGTCATGGCGATGTTGGAGGCGTCCGCCTGCTCCGGCAGATGAACGGCCCCGAGGCAAACGGAAGCGGCGACGGCGCCGCCCTTGGTTTCGATCACGCTTTCGCGCACGACGTTCAACAGCCGCACGCAGATCTGGCGCATATAGTCGGCGTCGCTTTCGGCGATGACGATGCCGAATTTGGTGCCGGCGACGCGGCCGATCTTATCTTCAGGGCCGAGTACGCTCGCGAGGCGCGCGCCGACTTCGGCGATCACCTTGTCGGCGGCTTCAAAACCGAAATCCGCGTTGACCGCGCCAAGATCGTCGATGCCGACCATGAAATAGGCGCCGGCCCTGCCTTCGGCGATCAGTTCCGCAATGGTCTCTTCGAGCGCCTTCCTGAGATGGGCGCGGTTGAGATGCCCGGTCAGTTCGTCATTGACCGCAAGCCAGGACAATTGTTGCTCGCGGCGCTTGCGGCTCTCGATAGAGCGAATGATGCTGATGAGGCGCCGTCCCGAGCCGTAGCCGATCCAGCCGCCGCGCTCCTCGACCCAATGGCCCTCGCCGTCGGGACGTTTCAGCCGGTATTCGCACGAATAGCTGGGGCGATCGCCGGCGAAAGCCGCAGCACGGGCCTCGTCCTCCTGGCCCATGATGCGCGCGGAGAAGGCGTCGACCGTGGCCGCGACCTCGCCAGACGTCACGCCGAAAATGCGCGCCGCAGCGTCGTCGTCGGACCATTTCAGCCCGCCGCCTTCTGGATCATATTCGAACATGGTCTGAAGGCCGCGCTCGCCGCTTTCGCCTGCCTCATAATCGGCTTCGGAAAGGCCGCGCGCCGTCCGGGCGGCCGGAGAACCGGTCGTTCCGTTGGTCACGGAGTCCTGCCCATGCTTCAAGGAAAACGCCTTCGCGTTGTCAGCCATCAAACCCACTCACCTGTCTGGGTCCGAAGATTAGGCGCAAAGCCGTAAATAAAATTTGAAGGGTGCGCCGCACATTAAGCAATACTTCCGGCGCGAAACTTGCCTTGGCGGCGGGGGTGAAACGAAGTCTTAACCTTCCCGCCCTCGTGCGGCATGCCCCGGCGCCATCTCTGGCCCCGGAAGCCGCCTCTACGCCGGTCCTGGCTGTTTCCCCGGCGCGGCCCTCAAGCAGCCTTGCCGCCCTCCTGGCGCACAATGCCTATGGGCAAACGCGCCTTCTGGCGCGCCCTGACGGGCCGCAAACCCTGGACCTTTACGCCTAGATCCTGACGCCGATCCGTTTTGCCGGTCTTGGCGCCTCAATCGAGGCGTGACGCCAGCTAAGCGGAAAGGCCGCCGCCCACTGAGAGATCGCGCCGCGCCGTCACCGTGGTGACGATAAAGCCGGCCATGAAATCGAGGAAGGTCATGGTCATGAACAGGAAGAAGACCGAATTCCCGAAGCCTTTGACGATAATGAACAAAAGCAGGGAAACGATGAACACGACCACGGACAGGGCGTGATTCATGATCGATTCGGAGCCGGTCTTGGTGGAGCGCAAAAGCTCGACAAAGAGGAGGCCCATGCTCACCAGCAGGAAAATGTCGCCGCCGGTGACCGTCCAGATCTCGCCGGACACCATGGTCAGCTCAAGGACCACCGTATCGTACCAAAATTGGCCCGCCGCGCCTGTCAGGGACAGAACGGCGTAAACAACAAGGCTGAACGCCAGCAATGGAAACATCTGATACATGGAATTACCGTTCCTTCCTCACGCCGCTCCCCACGGCATACCCTGCCCGGCGGCCCCTACCGGCCTTAAGCTTAACACGGGCGCGCGCCGGGACCAAAATGGAAATCCGGCCACAATATCAAGCGCATCCATTACGCCTCCTCGCTGATGTCGCCAGGCGGCCTGGCCCGCGCCCTTAACCACATGACGCCCATGAGATCGCGCACCGCCACGAGCGCGCGCCCGATATTCGTATATTTCGAGGTCCCGTGCGCGCGCGCGCGATGGGACACCGGCGCGAAGCCGACGCCAAAGCCCTCGCGCGCCATCAGCGCCGGCAAATAACGGTGCATGTGGTCGAAATAGGGGAGGCGCAAAAACGCATCCCGGCGGAAAACCTTGAGGCCGCATCCCGTATCCGACGCGCCGTCTTTCAGGAGCGACTTCCGGATGGCGTTGGCGGCGCGCGAGGCGGATTTCTTCGCCGCCGAATCCTGGCGCCCCTGCCGCTCCCCGGCGACCATGGCGAGGCGCCCGTTCGATTCCCGGAGCAGACGATAGAGCGCGGGAATGTCCGCCGGGTCGTTCTGGCCGTCGCCGTCGAGGGTTGCGATCACTGCGCCCCGCGCCGCCAGGACGCCGGTCCGCACCGCGCGGCTTTGTCCGGCGTTCTTTTCATGACGCAGGATGCGCAGCTGCGGCAGTTCGGCCCGCGCCGCTTTCAACACAGCCAGCGTGCCGTCGGTCGACGCATCATCGACGAGAATGATCTCGTGATCGACCCCGTCGAGCGCCGCTGCAATTTCAGCCGCAAGGGCGCCGGCGCCGCCGGCCTCGTTATGCATGGGCGCGACAACGCTGATCGCTGGCGTAAGAGACGGCGCATCAGTCATGACAACGCTCATAAACGAAGCCGCCGCGGGGGTCACCCGTCTTTGCGCGCAGGCGAGACAAGTCAGGCGGATGCCGTTACGGTCCGCCGCCATGAGGGGTCCTTCACCATGTCCGACACAAACGCGGCGCCGCGCATGAAGCCGGGCGCGCCGATGACATGGCGCCTTTCCCTGTTTTGTGTTGCGTCTTTCGCGCTCGTCACAGCGCTTGCGGGGCTTTTCGCCCTGCCGCCGCTCGACCGCGACGAGGCGCGTTTCGCGCAGGCGACCGCGCAGATGATCGAGAGCGGCGACTATGTGACGATCCGCTTTCAGGACCGGGAGCGCAACAAGAAGCCCGCCGGCATCCACTGGCTCCAGGCGGCGAGCGTAACGACCCTGTCATCGGTGGAAGCGCGCGAGATCTGGGCTTATCGCATCCCCTCGGTAATCGGCGCCGTCATCGCGGCGATCTTCACCTTCCTCGCGGGCGCGCGCGCCTATGACGCGCGCACCGGGCTCATCGCCGGGCTTCTCCTCGCAAGCGCGCCCATGGTCGCCGCAGAAGCCACCATCGCCAAGACCGACGGCGTGCTCTTGGGCCTCGTCGCCATGGCGCAATACGCTTTCCTGCATCTCTTCGGCGCAGTCCGCGAGGGACGAAAACCGGGCTGGCCGATGGCCCTGGCGTTCTGGGGCGCACACGGCGCCGCCGCGCTCGTCAAAGGCCCGATCGCGCTGATGATCTCTTTCCTCACCGGCGCCGGCCTCGCCTCTAGCGGATGGCGCCTCGACTGGGTTCGCGCCCTTCGTCCTGTCACCGGGTCTATCCTCTTTATACTGATGGTTTTGCCATGGGGCTTCGCCATCGGGCTGGCGACCGACGGCCGGTTTTTCGCAGAAGCCCTCGGCGGCGACATGCTCGGCAAGGTCGGCGACGCGCAGGAAGGCCATGTGGGCCCGCCGGGCTATCACACCTTGCTGCTGGCGCTTTTATTCTGGCCGGCGGCGGCGCTGATCCTGCCCGGCCTCATTCAGATCTGGCGCGAGCGGGCGGACTGGCGCGCCGCTTTCCTCCTCGCCTGGTTGGTCCCGGCCTGGATCGTGTTCGAAATCGCCGCAACGAAACTGCCCCATTACGTCATGCCGCTTTATCCGGCGCTGGCGATCATGGCGGCGCGGGCGGCGGCGAGCGGCGTTCGCCCCGGCTGGGTCCGCCGGGCGAGCGCGCTCCTTTACGCCGTCGCGGGACTGGCGATGGCGGCGCTCCTTGCGCTGCCGCCTTTCGTCTTCAGCGACACGCCGCTGCGCGCGCTCTGTTTCGCCGCCGCCGGGATCACCGGCCTCGCGGCGCTCGCGATCGCCGTCCTTTTCTGGCGCGGCCGCGCGGTCAAAGGCGCCATCGCGGCCTCTTTCCTCGCCGCGCTTTACGCCTGGACGCTGCTGGGCGCGATCCTGCCCGGCCTCGCGCCCCTCGCCATCGCGCCGCGCCTTTCCGCAGCGCTGGAACTGACCGACCGGCGCCCGATCCACGACGCCCGCGCGCCCGTCGCGCTCGCGGGCTATTCCGAGCCGTCGGCGGTCTTCCTTCTCGGCGCGGACACAATGCTGATCGATGCGGAAGACGCCGCGGCGCGCCTGCGCGCCGGCGCGGTCAGCGCGGCGATCATCGAACAGCGCGAAGAGGCCGCGTTTAGAGCCTCTCTCAAGGGCGCCGCCGTCACGCCGCTTGCGGTGATAGACGGGCTCAACTACTCCAAGGGCCATCAGGTGACGCTAACGATTTACGTGCTCGCGCCAGCGGAAACGTCCGGAGGGTCATGACCGCCGCCGCTCAACACAAATTTGAAACGGCGAAAGCCTTCTGGATCGCCGCCGCCGCGATCACCGCGCTGCGCATCGTGACGCTCATGGTCACGCCTTTGGGGCTCGGCCCGGACGAGGCGCAATACTGGGTTTGGTCGCGCCATTTCGATTTCGGCTATTTCTCGAAGCCGCCGGTCATCGCCTGGGCGATTGCGCTGACGACCGGCGCGTTCGGCAACGCCGACTGGGCGGCAAGACTGTCGGCGCCGCTGTTCCATCTCGGCGCGGCGACCTTTTTGTTCTGCGCAGCAAGGCGCCTATATGGCGCGCGCGCGGGATTCTGGGTCGGCCTTGCCTGGCTTGTGATGCCCGGCGTCGTCCTGTCCTCCTTCATTATCGCAACCGATGCGCCGCTCCTTTTCTTCTGGGCCGGGGCGCTTTTCTTCCTCATCCGGATCACCGAAACGGACGCGGCCCGGCTTCCCGACTTCGCCGGGCTCGGCGCGGTGATCGGACTCGGAATGATGTCGAAATATGCGATGATCTATTTTCCCATCGCCCTCGCCCTGATGCTGGCGCTGCCGGAAATCCGGCGCCGGCTTTTAAGGCCGCCGCTCCTCATCACCGGGCTTCTCGCCATTGCGCTTTTCCTGCCGAATCTTCTCTGGAACGCGGCCAACGATTTTCAGACCGTCTCGCATACGGCGGCCAACGCCGACTGGGACGACGCGCTTTTCAAGCCGCTGAACCTTGTGGAATTTCTCGGCGGACAGTTCGCGGTTTTCGGTCCCGTCTTTTTCGCCGCCCTTATCTATGCAGGCGCGCAAGGGCGCCGGCTCGGCGAACGGCAAATCATGTTGCTGATCCTGACGCTGACGCCGCTCGTCATCGTCGCCGGACAGGCGTTCCTTTCCCGCGCGCACGCCAACTGGGCGGCGACCGCCTATCCGGCGGCGACGCTCCTGGTCACCGGCCTTTTGCTCGATCAAGGCCGCGCTTTCTGGGTGAAAGCAAACGCCGCGCTTCACGCGGCATTCTTCGCCGCCTTCACCGCCGCAACCATGGCGCCGGCGATCCTGGACGGGCTCGGCCTATCCCGCGCCGTCGCCGACCTGCGCGGCTGGAAGGACCAGACCGGCGCCATCATGGCCTATGCGCCGGGTTATGACGCCGTCGTCATCGACGATCGCTATCTCATGGGCGAAATGCTCTATCACCAGCCCAAAAGCCCGGTCGAATTCGCGGCCCTCAGCCCGACGCCGGTCATCGACACCTATTATGAAGTCGTCATGCCGTTCGATCCGGCCCGCATGAAGCGCGTCCTGTTCGTGACGACGCGCGACGACGACGCCCATGTGAATTACCGCTTTCGCAACATCGAACGCCTCGGCGCCGTCGAAGCCGAGGCCGGCGGCGAGAAGCGGCGCTATGCGCTATACGCCCTGTCGGATTATTACGGGCCCGGCGCGGCGGACAAGGACTAGCGCTGCGAACGCCGCCGGCCGAGCGCCGCCGCCCGGGCGAGCCCGCGCCGCCCCGCTTTCATGGCAAACCGCGCCATCCGCAGCGCCTTGGCGAGGGCGCGCTTCACAAAAAGAACGCCGAAGATCGCCCAAAGCGCGCCGTCGACGAGCCACAAAAAAGGCTTCGGGTATGAATCCTCGAAATGGGTGTGAAAATACCGGATGATTCCGGCGGTCTTGCGCGCCTCGATCTTCACGGGATTGGCGCGGCTCGAACTTTTGTAATGGGTGACCGCTACATGCGGATTGAACCAGACCCTGCCGCCCGCCTTCGCAAAGCGCAGGCAGAAGTCCACATCCTCCAAATGCAGGAAATAGCGCTCGTCCATGCCGCCGACCGCTTCGTAATCCCCGCGCGGCAGGAACATCACCGCGCCCGAGAGCGTCGGCGTTTCGGTGAGCGCCGCCGGACAATCATCTGTATGAAGATTAAAGCGCTGGAAATAGGGGTGGTTCGGCGCGAGCCGGTACAGCCTCGCGGCTTCGACGAAAGCGCGCCAGGGGGTGAGCACGCGCCGGCGCGAGCCCTGTTGCTCAACGCCGTCGGGACCGACAAGCTTGGCGCCCATGAGCCAGGGCCGCTGAAGGGACGCCCCATCCTGAAGCAGCCGCCCAAGCCCGCCTTCGGGCATCACCGCGTCGGGATTGAAAAACAGGAGATACTCGCCCGTCGCGGCTTTCGCGCCGAGATTGCAGCCGGCGGCGAAGCCAATATTGCCATGCCCCGACAGGACGCGGACCGCGCCGCCGCCGTCTTTCGCCGCAGCCGCGACCTCGCCAGGCAGATTGCCATTATCGACGATGATGATTTCCGCGATTTCCGGCTGCGCCCGCAGGGAGGCGACCGACCGCCCCAATAAAGGCCCGGTGAAATAGCTGACGACCACAGCGGTAACGCAAGGCGCCGTGTGGAGCGCGCCCTGTTGATGGGGCGCGGTCATTTCTTCTCCAGGGAGTGAGCGAGCGCGACGCCCGACGCCGCCAAGGCCATGGCGGCGAGGCGCCAGACCTGCCAGAGACTGCCCTCGACCAGCACCGAGACGATGATGGCGACAAAGGCGCCGGCCGCCGCCGCGCTCACCGCTTTCGACAATTGCGCGCGCAAGAGCGCCGCGACGCAGAAATAGAGAAACAGCGCCGCCGCCGCGACGCCGGGGAGCCCCAGCTCGAGCCAGATTTGCAGGAAAATATTATGGGGATGAACGGGGATGACCGAGAGCGCCTCCCGCGCGCCCGGCACGGCGACCATGGGCGCCGCGTCATTCCACATCCGCGCATAGTCGGCGCCGCAGCCGGCGGGAAGACAGGCGAAAGCCTCATGCGCCGTCGCATTCCAGATGGCGAGACGGTGCAGGGAGGAAGCCGACGCGCTCAGCATGTCCGGCGTCATCGCGGCTTCGGCCCAGGCGTAAACCGCCTCCACAGGAATCGCCGCCGCCAGGAAGGGCGCCGTCAACAAGAGCGCGATCGCACCCCAGCCGGTCATGCGCAGCGCGGCGCGCGGCGTGAAAAACGCCACGATCACCACAACGAACCCGGCGCCCAGCGCGACCACATTGGCGAGCACGTCGTTGCTGACCGCCGCCGCCACGCCGAGCGCCAGAACGAACAGCGCCGCCATGCGGGACCATTGGCGCACGGCGATCGCCGCCGCCGGAAACAGAGCCGGCGCCAGCGCGGTGACGCCGCGCCCGAGCGCGATGATGTCGCGCGAGCCGGGATTGTCGTAAGGCGGCAGCGCGCGGCGCAAAAACCCGTCGGTGACGCCTTCAAAAGCGAGAATGATCATCCCGCCGGCCACCGCCAGCAAAAAGGCGCGGCCCAGACGCCACGCCCATTCGCGCGACAGGTTCAGGGAAAACCAGACAATGCTGCCGCCGACCAGCGCCGGCGCAAGCACATATAAAAACAGATCATACTGGTGTTTCGGCGACCAGAAGGCGGAAAGGAAAATCCACAAACACAAAAACAGGAGCGCGACGAAACTCGCAAAGCGCGGATCGGACAGGGAAGGATTGTCGAAAAGCTTGCCAAAGGCGCCCTGCCAGAAATCGCCGCGCGCGAAGGCCGGCAGGCTCGCCAGCAACAGCCAGGGCGCCAGCCCACGATGGCCGAACACCACGGTCAAAGGCAGGAGAAAAAACAGCGCATAAAACCAGCGCCGGCTCGCCTTGTCCCGAATCTTGCGCCAGTTCGCCGCCATGCGTTGAAGGCTAGGCGCGTTTCAGGTCCGGCGCCAGCGCCTCGCGCGCCAGCATGGATGCGGCCTCGTCGAGGGACAGCGTTTCCTGATCCTTCGAGCCGAGACGGCGCAAAGACACCGCCCTTTCCTCCGCCTCCTTGGCGCCGACCACCGCAATCACCGGGATTTTCGCGTGGGAATGTTCGCGCACTTTGTAATTGATTTTCTCCGAGCGGATGTCGAGATCGACGCGAAGCCCCGCAGCGGCGAACGCATCCGCAACCTCTTTGGCATACTCGTCCGCCGCCGAGGTGATGGTGGTGACCACCGCCTGCACCGGCGACAGCCACAGCGGCAGACGCCCGGCGTAGTTTTCGATCAGCAAGCCGATGAAGCGCTCGAAGGTCCCGAAGACCGCGCGGTGCAGCATCACCGGACGCTGGCGCGCGCCGCTTTCGTCCACATAGGTCGCGTCGAGACGTTCCGGCAGCACATAATCGAGCTGATAGGTGCCCGCCTGCCAGGTGCGCCCGATGGCGTCGGTGAGGTGGAATTCGAGCTTCGGCCCGTAAAAGGCGCCCTCGCCCTCGGCGTATTCGAAGTCGAGCCCCGCGGCGGTAAGCGCGTCGGCGAGCGCTTTTTCTGCGCGGTCCCAGGTGGCGTCGTCGCCGGCGCGCTGTTCGGGCCGGGTCGCGAGCTTATAGGCGATCTCGGTCATGCCCATGTCTTCATAGACGCGGCTGAAAAGATCGAGAAAACGCCGGGTCTCGTCGGTGATCTGGTCCTCGCGGCAGAAGATATGCGCATCGTCCTGGGTCATCTGGCGCACGCGCATCAGCCCGTGGAGCGCGCCATGGGCCTCGTTGCGATGACAGCAGCCGAACTCCGCCATGCGGATCGGCAGGTCGCGATAGGATTTGATGCCCTGCTTGAAGATCTGCACATGCGCCGGGCAGTTCATGGGCTTTAAAGCCATGAGGTCGGCCTTGCCGGACAGCACCGGCGCTTCTTCATCCGTAGACGGAATTTCGTCCGGCACCACGAACATGTTCTCGCGGAACTTCGCCCAGTGGCCCGACTGCTCCCAGAAGACAGAATCGAGAAGCTGCGGGGTTTTCACCTCTTCATAGCCGTCAGCGTCGAGCTGGCGGCGAATATACGCCTCGAGCTGGCGCCAGATGAGATAGCCTTTGGGGTGCCAGAAGACCGAGCCTTGCGCCTCCTGCTGGAAATGGAAGAGGTCCATTTCGCGCCCGAGTTTGCGGTGGTCGCGCTTTTCGGCCTCTTCGAGCCTTGTCAGATAGGCTTTGAGATCCTTGTCGCTGAGCCAAGCGGTGCCGTAGATCCGGTGCAGCATGGGATTTCTGTGATCGCCGCGCCAATAGGCGCCTGCGACCTTCATCAGCTTGAAGGCCTTGCCGATATGGCGGGTCGAGGGCAGGTGCGGGCCCCGGCACAGATCGTGCCAGTCGCCGTGGAAATAGATTTTGACGTCCTCGTCTTTCGGCAGATCGGCGATGATCTCGGCTTTGTATTTTTCACCGATCTCGTTGAAGCGCCTGATCGCCTCGTCACGGTCCCAGACTTCCTTGCGGGTCGGCCGGTCCTCGTCGACGATCTGCATCATGCGCCGTTCGATGGCCTCAAGGTCGTCGGTGGAGAAAGGCTCGTCGCGGGCGAAGTCGTAATAGAACCCGTCCTCGATGGTCGGGCCGATGGTGACTTGCGTGCCCGGATAAAGCTCCTGCACGGCCTGGGCGAGAAGGTGCGCCGCGTCATGGCGCACAAGGTCGAGGGCGTCGGGGTGGTCGCGGGTGACGATCTCGACTGTCGCGTCGGCGCCGATGGGCTCGCCGAGATCGCGCAGCTCGTCGTCGACCTTCACCGCGATCGCCTTTTTGGCGAGCGATTTCGAGATATCCCCGGCGATGTCGAGGCCCGTCACGGCGCCGTCAAACTGGCGAACGGACCCGTCGGGAAGAGTAATGGCGACCATGGCTTTCAGACTTCGTTACTTCAGACGTTCGATGAGGGCGTCGGCGAGGCGCGCCGCCGCTTCCGGGGCATAGGTGAAAAACAGTTCAGGCTCAATGAGTTCGACTTCCATAAGCCGCATTGTCCCGTCAAGCGCGCCGATCGCCGGAAGAATGGCGTCGACGCGCGCATAGACGGGATCGCCCCCGACGAGCCCCAGAATGCGCCGGGCCTCGGCGATGGCCGCAGCCGGCGGGTCGGCCCGCCGGTTCACGCCCCCATGCTCGCTCTGGCAGCGGATATCCCCGGATTTCGGGCGCTTCGTCACCGCATGGGTAAAGGCGCCGCCAGCGAAAATGAAGGAGGTCTCCCCGGCCTCGGCGATTTCAGGGACCAGCGCCTGGACAAGGCCGGGCATGGCCATTTTCGCCGCCGCCGCGGCGAGCCCGTCCCGGTCCTCCCGGCGGACGCGGGAAAGCCCGCTTGCCGTCGCCCCATATTCAGGCTTCACCACGGCCTCTTCGAGCCCCAGCGCGTCCATGGCCGCTGCGATGGCGTCCGCGTCTGGCTCTACGGCGCGCGTCGGCGGCAGGGGCGCGCCCTTTTCCGCGAGATCCAGGAGATAGCGCTTCGACATCGTGGCCCGCATCAGGGCCGGCGGATTGAAGACGTTCGGACGAGCTTCGAGCCGCCCCAGCCAGTCCGCAAAGGCGGCCGGCGTTTTCTGATAATCCCAGGTCGAGCGGATGATGATCGCGTCAGCCCCCTCGAACGCCTCCTGCGGCCCGTTCCAGGGCGCGGGGCGCACTGCATGGCCGCGCGCCTCGAGCGCCGCTGCGAGCACCCGGTCGCTTCCCTGAAGCGCCGGTTCGGCGGCGCAGGTTGCAAAGACAATCATTTGCATCTGGCGTAATTTTTTCAGGCTCAAGCGAGCGGGACGGCGCGGATCGCGCCCTTCTTAGGCCGGATTGAAAGGGAAGGAAAACCCATGACGAAATGCCTGACAGGTCTGGCCGCGGCGCTGTGCGCCTTTGCCTCGCTGAACGGAGCCGCGGCGCAGGAGAGCGCCTTTGACGACGTCGCCTTTCTCGAAGGCCACTGGGAAGGCGGCGGCGACGGTTTCGACTTCGAGGAAACCTGGTATGCGGCGGAAGCGGGCGTCATGACCGGCATGGCCCGGGGAACAGCCGACGGCGCGCTGCGCGTGCTCGAATATCTCATCATCGCCGAGGAAGAGGACGGCCTCGTCCTGCGCTACAAGCATTTCAACCCCGACTACTCGACCTGGGAGCAGGAAGGCCCGATCGCGCTGCCGCTGACCGAGGCGGGCGAAAACGATGTCACCTTCAGCGCCGATCCGCCGTCTCAAGCCATCAAATCCATCCGTTTCCGGATGACCGGCGCGGATAAGATGCAGGCCGATATCAGCCTCTTGCGTGACGGCGAGGAAAGCGGCCTCACCATCACGCTCGAGCGCGCGGAAAAATAATTCCGCCTTCGGGTGGACATTCTTTTTTGCGCCTTTATAAGCCGCCGCCGGTTTTCATCGTTTCGCTGGGGTTTGTCCGCCCCGCGGGCGCGGGCGGCGCTGCCGACGCCGTGTTCCACGATGATCCGACCACAGGTCTATTGGCTCAACGGGAGAGCGTCCGGTTCATCGCCGGAAGGCGAAGGTTCAAATCCTTCATAGATACCGCAATTGGTTAGCTCAGTAAGGTAGAGCACTACACTACGAATGTAGCTGTCGCGGGTTCGATTCCCGCACCAGAAACGACGGCCAAACACCGTCTCCAGAATGACGGGGAAGGCCGGGGACATTCAGCCCGAAGGGCGATGCGGGGAAGGCTACGGCCCAGCCGCAAAACCCGGACGGCGCCTGGAAACAGGCTCTGCGCCGGCGCGGATACCGGCGAAAATCGAAGGCGCGACGCGCCGTCTGACAGAAAGGAGCCACGGCTCCGATGCTGCGGATGGACGCCGACCGCCGGAAATTTTCGCCTCAAGCCCCGGCCCGCTTCTGTTTCAGGGAATGAACCCGGCCGACCTCTCTTTTCATCCCAAGACCTTAGCACTCGCGCGACATGACTGCCGGCTTGACGCAACTCTGCAATCGGCGCGCATCGCCTTTTGTCGTTTGGATAAAAAGAAGCACACGGAAATTTTCTTCAATTATTTTTCCTTTTTCTCTTTACACAGAGGAATGAGGCGGCTACATCGCCCGTCCTTTCGCCGGCACGGGGTCGGCGACAATGCAAAAGAGCCTGACTTGAAAGCTGGCGATCTACATATGAGTTTGACCGGACGCATGTCCGGCGACTGCCGCCGCTAGGGCTCTCTTTTCCTTTGAAAACGGGCCTGAAAGGCCCTGTTCGCCGAACGGACCGTCCGGTCGACGCGCATATGCGCTGTCTGGCAATCGGGCGGAAAGAGGAGGCGAAGCGATGTTGAAACATTTCGTAATCGCTGAGAACCAACGCGGCCTCCTCATCAAGGATGGCCGCTTGATCGACGTGCTCGACCCGGGACGTCACGTTTATGTCGACGTGCTCAACCGGATGAGCGTGGAAACCTACTACGCGCAGGGCGTATTCGCTTCGCCCTGGGCGGAGATCATGGAAAAGCGTCACCCGGTTCTGGCGAAGAACTATTTCGAGACGGTTCGCGTCGGGGAAGGCGAGGTCGCCATCGTCATGATCGACGGCCGGGCGAACTATGTCGTCCGCCCGGGACAGGCGGTCCATGTCTGGAAAGTCCTGCAAGAGGTCGAGGTGCTTCGCCTCAATGTCGAGGACAATCCGCGCCTGACGAAGCCGCAGCTCGTCGCCTACAGCAAAGCCGTGCCGACGAGCGACCGGACGAATGCGCCGATCGCGCTCGTCACGGTCGGCGAGACCGAGACGGGCGTCGTCTTCTTCGACGGCGAGCTTGCCGACGTGTTGAAGCCCGGCCGTTACGGCTACTGGCAGGTCGGCCGGACCGTCACGACCCGGACGTTCGACATGCGTCCCCTGCCGGTCGAGGTTACGGCGCAGGAGATCCTGACCAAGGACCGGGTCTCGCTGCGCGTCACGCTGACCTCGTTCGTGCAGGTGACGGATGCGCCGAAAGCCGCGCTCGCCACGCCGGACTACAAGAACCATGTCTACCGGCTGGTTCAGTTCGCGGTGCGCGAGGCGATCGCCGGGCGCACGCTCGACGAAGTGCTCAACGACCGCGAGACGGTCGATGGGCAAATCGCCGCCCATGTCCGCCGCGAGCTTGGCGACATCGGGGTCGCGGTGACGGAGCTTGGCGTCAAGGACGTCATCCTTCCGGGCGACATGCGCGAGCTCATCAACCGGGTGGTCGAGGCGGAAAAAACCGCCCAGGCCAACCTCATTCGCCGGCGTGAAGAAACGGCCGCCACGCGGTCGCTTCTGAACACGGCCAAGCTGATGGAAGACAACCCGACGCTTCTGCGTTTGAAAGAACTGGAAGCGCTCGAGCGCGTCACCGAACGCATCGGCCGCATCGACGTCCACGCCTCTTCGGGCGAAGGCCTGAACGTGCTTGTGGACAAGCTGGTGAGCCTCAAAGCCCGCGACTGACAAGCGGGAGAAGATGAAACTGGACAGGACGGCCTTCACGGGCCGTCCTGTTTTTCATGTGAGCCTTGTTGTGACCCCCGTCACAGGGAGCCGGGAAATCTCCCCCTAAAAGTCCAAATTGCGTCACCTTTGACGGCGAGACTCATTTCGCGGGCGGCGTGGGAGAGACGCCGCCGCGATCAACAGGGGGAATACCATGATCAAACACGCACTCGCTGCGGGCGCCGCAGCTCTTGTCGCCATCACATCCGCACAGGCCGGCATGCCGCTGAACGCATGGCTCGGCACTTACGAGAAAAACACCGACGGGCTGCACAGCCTGTCGATTACCAATAGCGGCGGAAGCTTAGAGATTTCCGTCAAGGGCGAATGCACGCCCAATCCTTGCGACTGGGGCGCGGCGCCGGCCGTCGCCTATGCCGACAGCGCGGGCGGCGATGCGTCGTCGAACACCGAAGCGATCACCGCCGTTTACGATCAGGGCTTTGCGACCAAGACGATCGTGCTTGACGGGCGCGCCGGCGAGACCTTGCGCGCGCATATATATACGCGCTTCACCGACAACAGCGGGCGCAGCGATTATGTGAACCATGTTTCGCTGAAGAAAAAAGCGCTCATCGCCCGCCCCCTGCCCGGCGGCCCGATCATCGCGCAGCCTTTGAAACCGTTCAAAGAAGACTGCATTTCCTTCAATCCGGACGCGGTTTCCGTCGCGCAGAAGAACGGACGCTGGAAACTCGTTCAAGGCTCCATGTGGATGCTCGACGCCGGGCCGAACAAATCCGAAATGGACCGCGCCAAGACCATCGTCCAGCATTACGGGATGAACAAGCAGTGCTTTATCGGCCGTCCCGATGCGTCGCTGGAATACTGGCTGACCGACAGCGCCGCGCCCTCGGGCGGGCTTTACGGAGAGGATTGCGTCAATATCAATCCGAACGGCCTTTCCGTCAAAAATTCCGGAAGCCATTACACGATCGTCTCGAACGGCAACCACTACGCCTTCACCGCGCCGAGCGAGGAGGAAGCGCAAACCGTCATCAAGGCGATCCAGTTTTACGGTTTCACGAAGTCCTGCTTTGTGGGCCGGCCCGATCCGTCCATGCGCTATCTGCGCAAGTAACCGATTAATCTTCCGTAGACGGAGCGGCATGAGGGCGCCGCTCCGTTCTCTGTTGCGGACCTTCTCTCTCGGTCCACGCCCAGTCGCCGAGTTTCCAGAAACGCCAGCCGGCCTGCGGGACATCCTCCGGCACGGGATCGAAACCGTGGGAGCCGAAGGGATGACAGCGGCTGAACCGCGACAGCGAAAGCCAGAAGGCGCGGGCGAAGCGGTGCTTGCGGAAAGCCTCGGCGGCGTATTGCGAGCAGCTCGGCTCGTGCCGGCACCGGACGCCCAGCGCATAGAGAAAGGGCGAGAGGCTGCGCCGGTAAACCCAGATCGCCCCAAGCGCCGCCCGTCCCGCCAGTCCTGATTTCGCGCTGCTCATCTCTTCCTGAATGCCGGGGCGGACCGGCGCCCTCAAGCTTTTCCTTGCAATCCGCCGCCAGCGCGTTAGGCAGGCGGCTTCGATTTCCACAAGCCCATAAGACCCGTCAGGCGCGCGCTCCCATGTCCCGCATCAAAGCCCGTTTCGACAAGCTGAAGGCCGAGAACCGCGCCGCCTTCATCCCCTTCATCATGGCCGGGGACCCGGACGAGGCGCTCTCCCTTGAGCTGTTGAAAAAACTCCCCGGGGCAGGCGCCGACCTGATCGAACTCGGGGTCGCCTTCACCGACCCCATGGCCGACGGCCCGGCGATCGCCGCGGCAGGCCTCCGGGCCCTCAAATCCGGCCAGACCCTGCGCAAAACCCTTGAAATGGTGCGCTCGTTTCGGGCTGGAGACGATGAGACGCCGATCATCCTCATGGGCTATTACAACCCTTTCTATTCCTACGGGCCGGAAAAATTCGTCGCCGACGCCAGGGAGGCCGGGGTCGACGGACTGATCATCGTCGACCTGCCGCCGGAAGAAGACGCCGAACTGTGCCTGCCGGCGCGCGCCCAAGGGCTTGATTTCATTCGCCTCGCGACCCCGACCACCGATGACGAGCGCCTGCCGGCGGTCGTACGCAATACCTCGGGCTTCGTCTATTACGTTTCCGTGGCCGGCATCACCGGCAAGGCGGCTGGCCAGACTGAGGCCGTCAAGGACGCCCTTGAGCGTCTCAGAACGGCGTCGGGCTTGCCCGCCGCGGTCGGTTTTGGCATCAAAACGGGCGAAAAAGCGGGCGAATTCGCGGCCTTCGCGGATGCGGTAGTGGTTGGCTCCGCTCTGGTGGACGAATTTGCTAAAGCCCTTGAAGCAAACCCCGGCGAGTCTAATAATGGCGTTAACGCGGTTTTGAGGCTGGCGCAGGAAATATCGGGGGCGATCCGCGCCGCGCGCGCGTAAAGCGCGACGGCCCGAACCACGACACGGTAGCAGGCAAGTAGAAAGCACTGTCGGACATGAGCTGGCTCTCCAACATCCCCCCGGGCATCAAGAACATCTTCAAGCCCAAGGACGACAATTCGGACACCTTGTGGACGAAATGTCCGGGCTGCGGCGAAATGATTTTCCAGCGCGATCTCGACGCCGCGCATCAGGTCTGTCCCTCCTGCGACCACCATCTCGCCATCGGCCCGGGCGAACGCCTGGCGCTGATTTTCGACAATGGCGATTATCAGGACATCGAGCTGCCCGATCCGGTCACGGACCCCTTAAAATTCCGCGACGAGAAAAGATACACCGACCGGCTGAAAGAAAACCGCCGCAAGACCGGCCAGCATGACGCCATGCGCGCCGCCTACGGAACGATTGACGGGGTCGGCGTCGTCGCCGCGGTCCAGAACTTCCGCTTCATGGGCGGCTCCATGGGCATGGCCCTCGGCGAGGCGATGCTGAAGGCCGCCGAGACCGCCGTTGAAAAACGCGCGCCGCTCGTCGTTTTCGCCGCGTCCGGCGGCGCCCGGATGCAGGAAGGCATCCTCTCCCTGATGCAGATGCCGCGCACCACCATCGCCGTGCAGATGGTGAAGGAAGCGGGTCTTCCCTATATCGTCGTCCTCACCAATCCGACGACCGGCGGCGTCACCGCATCCTATGCGATGCTCGGCGACGTCAATCTCGCCGAGCCCGGCGCGCTGATCGGTTTTGCCGGCCCCCGCGTCATCGAACAAACGATCCGCGAAAAACTGCCCGACGGTTTCCAGCGCGCCGAATTCCTCCTGGAAAAAGGCATGGTCGACATGGTCGTCGGCCGCTCGCAGTTGAAATCGACGCTGTCGAAACTCATTCGCGTGCTCATGAAAGAGCGCCGCCAGGCGCCCGTTTCACTGCCCGCCGCGACCCCGGCCCCGAAAGCCGAGCCCGCCGCCATCCCGGCCCAAAAGAAGCCGGCGGCGAAAAAGACCGACGACGCGCCGAAGCTCGACAAGGCCGCGGAATAGGCGCAACACTTCCGCCATCTTGGACAAAGGAACACGCGCGTGAGCGACGTTGAAACCGTGCTCGCGGAAATCGCGAACCGACGCCCGATCGTAATCGATTTATCGCTCGACCGCATCAAACGGGCGCTCGCGCGGCTCGGCGATCCGCAAGAAAAACTCCCGCCCTTCTTTCATGTGGCCGGCACCAACGGCAAAGGCTCGACCGTCGCGTTCCTGCGCGCGATCCTCGAGGCCGCCGGCAAGTCGGTGCACGTCTACACCTCGCCGCATCTCGTCAGGTTCAACGAACGCATCGTCGTCGCCGGACAAGAAATCTCTGACGCCGCGCTGATCGACGCCCTGCGCCGTGTCGACAAGGCCATGGGCGAGGACATGCTCACCTATTTCGAAACGACGACCTGCGCGGCGTTTCTCGCCTTCGCCGAAACGAAAGCGGATTACGCCGTGATCGAAGTCGGCCTTGGCGGGCGTCTCGACGCCACCAATGTCATGGCAACGCCGCTCGCCGCCGTGGTCACGCCCGTCGATCTCGATCACCAGGCGTTTCTGGGCGACACGCTCCTTGAAGTCGCGGGCGAAAAGGCGGGGATCTTCCGCCGCAGCGCCCCGGCGGTGATCTCACCGCAAGGCCCGGACGCCATGGCGGCGCTGCAATCTCATGCACAGAAAACCGGCGCCGACATTCGCGCTTTCGGCGAACAGTGGAGCGTTCATTCCGAACACGGAAAGCTGATCTATCAGGACGATGACGGATTGTGCGATCTCGACCCGCCGCGCCTTCCCGGCGCGCACCAGATCGAAAACGCCGGAACCGCCATCGCCGCGATCCGCGCGGCAGGATTGGGCTTTGACGATGCGACGCTGTCAAAAGGGCTGGCGAGCGCAAGCTGGCCGGCGCGCATGCAGCGCCTTACAAAAGGCCCGCTCATCGAGCTTGCGCGCGGCGCGCTCGGCGAGGAGCCGGAAGTCTGGCTCGACGGCGGCCATAACCCCCATGCGGGCCGCGCGATTTCCGCGCTGATGGCCGATCTCGAGGCGCGCAGCCCCAAGCCGCTGGTGATGATTTCCGGGATGCAGGCGAACAAGGACGCGGCGGGCTATTTCGCGCCCTTCGCGGGCCTCGCGCGCAAGGTGTTCTGCGTCGCCGCCGATCATGACGGCGTTCTCGCCCCGAAAGACGTCGCCGCGGCGGCGAAGAAGGGCGGTCTCGAGGTTGAAATTTGCGACTCCGTTGAAGAGGCCATGAAAAAGGCCTGCGCCGAAACGCAAAACGAGCCGCCGAGATTGCTCATCAGCGGCTCGCTCTATCTGGCGGGCGAAATCCTAAGCGAGAACGGCTAGTTTTCCCTGCGCGTTTTTTTAACGGAAAACCGGAACCCACTTTTCCTAAAACGCGCTTAGGCCGCGGCTTCTTTCAGCACTTCCTCGACCCAGGCCGCGAGCTGGCTTTTCGGCGCCGCGCCGACGCGGGTCGCCACATGCTCGCCGCCGGAAAAAATCATCAGCGTCGGGATGCCGCGCACGCCATATTTGCCCGGCGTTTCCGGATTCTCGTCGATATTGACCTTGGCGACGGTGAGCTTGCCTTCATAGTCCTTGGCGATCTCGTCGAGCGCCGGAGCGATCTGCTTGCAGGGCCCGCACCATTCCGCCCAGAAATCAATCAATACGGTCTCGCCGCTGTCGAGCACGTCGGCGGCGAAGCTGGCGTCGGTAACGGTTTTCGTGGCCATGAGGCATACTCCTGAATGCGATTTCCCCGAAGATAGCGCGCGCGAGGCCGGTTTCAACCCGCCATTTTCAACCGCGCAAAAGCGTGATCGAGCATTTCGGCGGGGATGTCCATGAGCCTTGCGTCATAGGTCCATAACAAGGCGCAGACGATCTCACGACCCGGATAGATTTCCTGCAACAAGGCGCGATAGGCGGCAAGCTGAGCGATATAGGCGGGGTCGGCGTCTTCGGCGCGCGCCGGCGGCGGGCGATTGGTTTTGTAGTCCACAACCAGGACGCGCGCCTCGCCGACCGCCAGCCGGTCGATCTCGCCGTTGACCATGAAATGCGCCGGCGCGCCGCCGGGCCGTCCGACGATCGGCGTTTCGGCCATGGAGCCGGGCGCGAAAACTTCCGCGAATTGCGGATCGCTCAGCACACGCATTACTTCCGCGCGCCAGCGCGCGCGCTCGTCTTCCGCCACCTCGGGCGCGAGCCGGGCGAGAAGACGATCCGCCGCCGCTTCACGCTTGTCCGGCACGACTTCGGGCAACAGCTCCAGAAGCCGGTGCAGAACCCGCCCGCGAAAATAGCGGTCGCCGCCCGCCACCGGCGAATAAGCGGCGCCTTTGGTATCGCCGCGCCATTCATTTTCCTGTTCGCCTTCGAGTTTCGACGGCGCAAAACGCATCGGCGCCGCTTCCGCCGGCGCAGCCTGATGCAGCCATGCAGGCTCAACCGCAGCGGGCGCAGGCGCCGCGTCTTCATCCGGTTTCGCCGGCGCCGTCTGCGCGCAGGAAAGCCGCAAGGCAGGCGCCGCGCCGCCGGTCCAGAACGGCGCCTCGCCGGCCTCGATGCTGGTTCCCAAACGCTCGAATGCATCGAGCGCCAGCGAATGCCATGACTTTGTCTTGATAGGCTTCGCCTGCGGGTCTTTCTTGTTCCCCTGTTCGACGCCGCAGATGTAAAGCCGGTCGCGCGCACGCGTCGCGGCGACGTAAAACAGGCGCCGGTATTCCTCATAGGCAAGGCGCGTTTCCTCTTCGCGCGCCGTTTCGGTGAGCAGCGCATCGCCCGCTTTCGACCAGGCGAGGAGCGGGAGAGTGTCCGGCAAGCCCGCATCCGGCGGCGGCGCCAGCAAGGGGCCGATGGTCTTGACGTCAACCTCGCGATGCGCGTCGAGCAGAAACACGATATCCGCTTCGAGCCCCTTGGCGCCGTGCACGGTCATGACCCGCACGGAAGTGTTCTCGCGTTCCATCTCGCGCTTGATGTCGCCCGAGGCCGCCTCGAACCAGGCGACGAAGTCGCGAAGGCTGCGCGGATTGCCGTTTTCAAAATCGAGCGTCTGACGCAACAGCTCCGCAATCGCGTCGGACGATGCTTCGCCCAGCCGCGAGAAAAACCGCTTGCGTCCGGAAGGAGACCCGGTCTCGAGAATGTGGGAAAAGAACGCGTAAGGCCCTTGCGCGCGCGCCATGCTCCGCGCGTCAGCAATCTCCTCCGCCGCTTTTTTCCAGCGCGCGTTCTCATTCGCCCGTTCGCGCAAGGCCGACCATAGCGATTGATTTTTCCCGCGCTCAAAACCGAGCGGAAAAAGGTCAGTATCGTCATCAAAACCGAAGAGCGGACTTTTGAGGATTTCCGCCAGCGAAAGATCGTCGTCAGATGACAGCGCAAAGCGCGCATAGGACAACAGATCTTCCACCGCCGGGTCGTCGGCGAGTTTCAGCCGGTCGGGCCCGGCGACCGGCACGCCCGCCGCCGACAGGCGCTGGATAACATCGCGGAAAAGAGCCCCGCGGCTTTGCACAAGGATCATGATGTCGCCGGCGCGCATCGCACGCCCGCGCGATTCCAGGTGCTCGCCGGTCGTCAGCCAGCCCTTGATGGTCGCCGCCACACGGTCGCACAGCACTCGCACCGGATGGTCGGCTTCCGGCGCATCCACCGGCGCGTCCCAGGGATTGACCTCTGGCTTGTCGGGGCGGGGCGTCAGGGGCCAGAGCTCCACGAGCCCGGCGGCGCCTTCGCGGCAGACGCCGTGCCGCAGCGTTTCATCCTCGCCGAGCCCTTCCGCCGCCTCGCGGTCGGCAAACGCCGCGTCCACGAAAGACAGCACCGGCTCGGTAGTGCGGAAAGAAAGCGTCAGCGGAATGTTGTCATACGCCGTCACCGCCGACAGTTGCTTGCTGAGAAGCTGCTCCTTTTCCTTGAAGAGGCTGACATCGGCGCCTTGAAAGGAATAGATCGACTGTTTCATGTCGCCAACGGCGAAAAAGCTGCGCAAGGCGTCGCGCGACCCGGCGCCGGAGAAATAGTCCGTAAACAGATTTTCAACCACCGCCCACTGGCCGGGAGAAGTGTCCTGCGCCTCGTCGATCAGGATGTGATCGATGCCATAATCAAGCTTGTACATGATCCATTGCGCGTCTGTGCGCCGGAACAGCCGGTCCGCGCGGTCGATCAAATCGTCGAAATCGAGCAGCGCCCGCGCGGCTTTCGCCTCTGCGTAGCGGGCGCGAAGGGCGCCCGAAAGGCGGCAAAGGGCGAGCGTGTCTTCATAGATGGCATGGGCGCGCAGCGCCTGAACCTCGTCGAAAACAAGTTCTTTCAGCGTATTCACGAAAGGCCCGACCCACGGGTCGTGCTTGTCCGTGGCTTTGGACGCAATCTTGTCGACGGTTTTCGACTGGTCGGCCACGAGGAAGGTTCTGACCAGCGCGTCCCAGCGCTCCTCGTCGGTTTGCGCCGTAAAGAAAGGCGAAAGCCGTTTCGCCGCCGCCTGGGGTTGCTTGCCTTCCGCGGCGAGCCCGTCATGGGCGCGGCGCAAATCGTCGACGGAAATCTCGCTTAGCAATTTGCGCTTGATGTCGCCTGGCGTTTCCTCCGGATTGACCGCAAGCGATTGCGCCAGCGTGGCGGCGGCGGCTTCGAGATTGTCGGGGACCTTCGAAGCAGACATCAAAAGCTTACGCAGATCGTCTTCGGTGCGCTTAAGGGACAGGCGGTCGAAATCGGCGCAGATCGCAGCGTCCTCGCGCGCTGTCGCGGCAAGCCAGTCGAGCGCGTCATTCAACAGCGCCATCGCCTGCGCATCTTCGGCGACGACAAAACCCGGCGGCGCCCCCGCCTCGATCGGAAAACGCCGCAAGACGCTTTCGCAGAAGGAGTGAATGGTCTGGATTTTGAGCCCGCCCGGCGTTTCGAGCGCGCGCGCGAAGAGCCGGCGCGCATGGGCGAGATCGTCGGCGGATTTCTGAGGCCCGTCCGGTCCTTCCAGTTCGGCCAGCGCTTCAACCAGTTCGTCATCGCTGGCGAGCGCCCATTCGCCCAGCACGGAGAAAAGCCGCTCGGCCATTTCCGCCGCCGCGGCTTTGGTGAAGGTGATGCAGAGGATTTTCTCCGGCGGCGATCCCGCAAGGAGGAGCCGCGCCACGCGGTTCGTCAGGACGCGCGTCTTGCCCGAGCCCGCATTCGCCATGACGAAAACCGAGCGCGCCGGGTCCGCCGCGCGGCGCTGGTTCTTGGTGGTCTCCTGAAGCGGGGTCATTCGCCCTCCCCGCTTCCAGCGCCGCCTTCGCCTTGCGCGCTCCTTTCGCGCCGGCGCGCCAGATGATCGTAATCGCCGAAATCATTCGTGAAGTGCGGACGCGGTTGCGAGGGATAGGACTGATCGGCGTTCGCGAAATGACCGAAGAGTTTCACGAGCCCGTCGCGCGCCTCGGCGATGTGATCCGCGGCCTCATCGCCTTCGGCGCCCGCGAAACTGTCTTTGGCGCCGCGGGAAATGACGCGCACATATTCAAAGCCGGCGACCCGCGCCGCGCCGAGCGCTTCAAACCCGCCCGCCTGGACGATAAGGCCCGTCAGCGGCAATTGCGGGCTGAAGGCCTGCGCCTGTTTGAGCGAAGGCGGCGTTCCCGTCTTGTAATCGACAATGAAGGCCGAGCCATCTTCGAGACGATCAATGCGGTCGGCCCGCGCCGTCAGTTCATAACTCGCGCCGTCGAGGGGGATTTGCGTCGCCCCCTTGCCTTCGGTGACGGCGGGCACACCTTTTTCGCGCCGGGCCGCGTCCCAGTCCGCAAGGAAGACGAACGCATCTTCGGCGCGGGCGCGCCAGAAGGCTTCGTGGCTGGCGTCGAGGCCGAAGCTTTCCGCGTGCGATGCGTAGAGATCGGCGAGACGCGCGACCCTTTCTTCCTGTGATGCAGGCGGCGCTTCTCGCGCGTAATCTTCGAGAACCTTGTGGAAGAGATTGCCGAGATGGCGCCGGTCGAAATCCTCGCCCAGCGGGTCGAGCTTTCTGATGCGCAAAATTTTCTGCGCATAGATCGAATAGGGATCGCGCAGGAGTTTTTCGACCTGGGTCACCGACAGGGAGGTCGGCCGCGCCGCCACGGGCGGTTTCGGCTGCGGCGGCCCGATCTGGGTGATCTTTTCCGGCTTGTCGAGTTGCGCGGCGAGCGCGCAGGCGCTTTGCGTTTCCTCGACGTCTTTTAAAAGATCGGCGCCCTTGAGAATATTCTTGAGGCGGACGATCCAGCGCGACGGCTTGGTCGGTTTGCCCGCCGCGCGGCCGGCGCGGGTCAAGACGACCTCCGGCGCGGCGGCGAGCTGCGCGAAGTCGTGGGCGGCAAGCCCGATGCGCCGTTCCGGCGAGGGCAGCCCCAGATCCTTGCGCATGGGCCGCGACAGGAACGGGTCGATGGCGGCGTCGCGGGGCCAGACGCCTTCATTGAGCCCGCCGAGAATGACGAGGTCGGCGCTTTGAAGGCGCGCTTCCAGGGGCCCGAGAACCGACAGGCGCGGATGCGCGGGCGCGCGGCGGCGCACGGCGCCCCCGGCGATGAGCCGCGCGAAAATGTCGGCATATTCGTTTGCGGCGTCATGAACGATGAGCGCCAGCCCGGCGCGCAATTGCGCCATCAGGGCGGCGCCCGCCTCGCCGTCCTCGCCGCGCCAGAGCCTGTCGGCGCCGGTTTCCTCCGCGCCGGCGCTTAACGCTTCCGCCGCCGCCAGATGCGCCTCGAACCGCTCGGCGTAGCGCGCTCCCGCTGGCGGCCAGTCCGCCGCGACTTGCTCCAGAAGATCGACGAGCGCCGACACCTCTTCGGAAAGTTTTTTCTCCGCCGCGAGCTTCGCGCGCATGCCGGCGAAGCCGTTGCGGGGACGCAGCCCGCGCAGGCCAAGATCGATGCGCCGCGCCGCCTTGTGACGGCCCGCTTCGTCGAGCCCGCCGCCGAAACGCGGATGATCGATCATCGCCGTCAGCTTTACGGGGTCTGTCGGATCGCAGAGCCAGGCCGCAACGAGGCGCAGATAAACACCGCAGGGCGTGTTGGCGAAAGGCGCGCCGGCGGAATCGTCGACGGCGACGCCCCAGCGGCGCATCTTCATGGAGACGCGGCGCGCGAGATCGCGGTCCGGCGTCACCAGCATCGCCGTCATCTCCGGCGTTTCGATGGCCTCGCGGAATTTCAGCGCGATGACGCTTGCTTCCTCGTCCTCGTCGCGCGCCTCGATGAGCGAGAGGCCCTTGAGCGCTGACTTGATCTCCGGTCCCGCCGCCTTCGCGTCTTCCGCCCATTGGCGCCAGTCGTCAGAGGCGCCGGCGGGCCGCAGCGCAACCGTGACGAGCCCCGCGCGGTCTCCCGGGGTTTCGCTGCCGGGCCAGGGCCTGATGTCATCGCGCGCAATCTTGAGCGCCTCGATGAGCGCCTTCAGCCCGCTCTGGGGGTGAGGCTCGTCCACCGCCCCCCAGACATGGGCGCTCGCGGCGAGATCGAGACCGGGGAGAACGACGCAGCCGCACTCAAACCCGGCGACGAGCTTCATCAGCCGCGCCACCGCCGGGGTCGAACCGGTGGTGCCCGCAATAATCACCGGCTTTTGCGGCGGCTCGGCCTCCCAGCGCTTTTTCTGCGCGTCGATGAGGGCGATGCGCCGCGCGGCCGGATCGCTGAGGCCCTCGGCGGCGAGATGCGCCGGCCAGAGCTGCGTGACGATCTCGAGAAATTCGAGCGAATCTTGCCAGTGTTTCGCGAGATGTTCCGGCGTCAGGCCTTGCAGCGCCGCCGGATCGACTTCCTCCGTATAAAGAGAATCGAGCAGACGCCCGAGCTCGTCGGCGGCGGCGATGGCGCCCGCCCAGTGACGCTGACCGTCGAAATAATTCTTTTCCTTTTCCGCGATCAGCCGCGCCAAAAGGAGACGCCGCTCCGCGGACGGAACAGACGGCGCCAGCGCCAGCTCGTCTTCGAGCGCCGCCGCAACGTCCTCGCCGTCGAGGGCGAATTCGTCCTCGTCGATATCGCCGAGGGTCTTGATATGCGGCGTCAGCGCGGCGGTCGCGCCTGAGGCCTCGAGGAAAGCGGCGGCGAGCGCGCGCGCCGCGCGCCGGGTGGGCAGATAGACGGTCGCCTCGGGCGGCGCGAACCCGGCGGCCTTGAGCGAGGCCGTCAGTTCCTGCGCGAGATCGACGAGAAAGGGCCGGCCCGACGCGATTGAGTAAATCCGGGGGCCGGGCGTGCTGAAAACCCCGCCCGCCATCACAGAAACGGCCCGGCAAGCCGCGCTTCGGCGGCGGCGAGGCCCGCCGCATCGCCCACATGCAGCCATTCGCCGCCATAGACCGCGCCGAAAAGCCGGCCCCGTTCGGCGGCCTTGTCCCACAGGATCCGCGTCGAGAACGGCCCCTCCGGGCCTTCATCCACGAGCGCTGGCGAGATGATCTGAAGCCCGGTGAAGACATAAGGGGCGCTCTCGCCGGCGCGCAAAGAGATCTGTCCGTCCTCGGCGCGGTCGAAATCGCCGCGCCCGTCATAGCCGCTGGTGCGTTCGATCGGCACAAGCAGCAACAGCGCGTCCATCGCGGCGCCGTCCCATGCATCCGCCAGCAGCGTGCAGGCTTCGGCGCCGCCGCCGTCGATCATGATCGCATCGGTGTTGGTGCAAAAGACAGGCTCATCGCCGAGGAGGTCCCGCGCTTTTTTGAGACCACCGCCGGTCTCGAGCAGGAGCTCACGCTCGTCAGAAATAATAATCTCCGGCGCGGGGCGGCCTTCCACATGACGTTCGACCTTGTCAGCAAGGTAGTGGACATTCACCACCGCGCGTTCAACGCCCGCGCGCGCAAAACGGTCGAGGGCGTAATCCATCAGCGCCCTGCCATCGACATCGATAAGCGGTTTGGGAGTCGCATCGGTCAGCGGGCGCATGCGCGTGCCGAGCCCGGCGGCGAGCACCATCGCCGTTTTGGGCATGCTGTTCGATCCCTCGCTCATGAAACGAGATCCGGCAGGTGTCTGGCGAAAAACCCGCGCAAGGGCTCAAGCTCGGGGCGCGCGAGATCGCGCGCAAAATGCGCTTCGACGCGTGGGAGAAGATCGAGATAGCGGGGCTTGTTGTCGCGTTTTGCGAGGCGGGCGAAAATGCCGAGGATCTTGGCGTTACGCTGCGCGGCGAGGATCGCATAGTCGTGTATGAAAGCCTCTTCATCCGCGCCCGAGGCCGAAAGATAATAGGCGATCATCGCCTCGGCGAGACCGGGGTCGACGTCGCGCCGCGCGTCTTCCAGAAGCGAGACAAGATCGTAAGCCGCCGACCCGAACAGCGCATCCTGAAAGTCGATGACGCCGACCTGTTCGACGCCCTTCCGGCCCGGCAGCCATAACAGATTTTCCGCATGATAATCGCGCAGGACAAAGGCGTGCGGCGCGGATAGCCCGGCAAGCGTCGCGCGCCACAGAGCGAAATATTCCGTAGAAAGACTGTCATCGGCGGGCGCGCCTTTTTGCAAAGGCCAGTACCAGTCGATGAGGAGCCCCGCCTCGGCCTCCATGGCGAGCGCATCGTAATCGAGCATCTCATAATCGCCGCTCGAAGGCTTCGCGGGCGCCTGGGCGTGCAGCGCCGCCAGCGCGTCGACAGCGGCGCGGTAAAGCTTTTCTTCCTCGACGCGCCCCACGACCCGCGCAAAAAGATCGTCGCCGAGATCCTCGATCAGCGCCAGACCCGCAGCCGCGTCGGCGGCGTAGACCTCCGGCGCGGAAAGCCCCGCGCCGCGCAGCGCGTCGGAAAGGGCGGTAAAGGCGTTGAGATTGGGTCCCGCCAGCCGCGCCATGGCGTTATAGCCCAGCGCCCGGCGCGCCGCCTCGTTCGCGCCCGGCGGACAGGCCGGCGCCTCGGCGCCCGGAGGCGCGATCATCAGCACCGCCGGGCGGTTATTCAGTTTCAGACGCTGATAGGACCGCGTCGAGGCGTCGCCCGCCAGCGGCGCAGCCTCTGCGCCCCCCCAGCCGGCTTTTTCCAGGAAAGTCCGCCGCGCTTCGTCTCTGTCTTCTGTCTTTGTCATCGGATCCATTATTTACGCGATTCCCGCCTTTTTAAGGCGCGCCGCCCAGGCTTCGTTTCCTTCCATCACGGCGCGCCGCCCGGCGCCGGCGATCTCCAGCCGCACGGTCAGCGCATCGGCCGGGAGCAGCCCTTCCGCGCGCTGCGGCCATTCGATGAGCGCGGCCCCGCCGTCGAGGGCCTCTTCGAGCCCAAGCTCATAGACCTCTTCCGGTTTTTCCAGCCGGTAAAGATCGAAATGCCAGAGCGCAAAATCCGGGCTTTCATAGGTCTCCACCAGGGTGAAAGTCGGGCTCGGCGCCTCTTCAAAGCCGGTCAGCGCCGCGATGAGGGCGCGCGCGAGGGTCGACTTGCCGGCCCCGAGATCGCCTTCGAGCCGGACCACGTCACCCGCGCCAAGCGCGCGCGCCAGCCTTGCGCCCAGCGCCCTGGTCGCCGCTTCGTCCGGAAGATCCGTCTCTTTGATCGCCATGGGCCTCGCGCTTCCGCTCAGGGGTTTCCAGACAGAAAAGGCTTGCCCTCTCGGCCTGATCGCTTACATCGACAGCTTCATTTAGCAATCCAGCCGCCAGCCGTCAGTGACAAGCCAGAGCCTCCATGCCCAAAATCACCTATATTGAACAGAACGGAACCGAACATGTCGTTGACGCCGAGACCGGCGTGTCGGTGATGGAGGCGGCGATCAAGAACATGGTGCCGGGCATCGACGCCGATTGCGGCGGGGCCTGCGCCTGCGCCACCTGCCATGTTTATGTGGACGAAGCCTGGCGCGAAAAGACCGGCAAGCCGGAGGCGATGGAGGAATCCATGCTGGATTTCGCCTATGAGCCGAAAGACAATTCGCGCCTGTCCTGCCAGATCACCGTGACCGACGCCCTTGACGGCCTCGTGGTGCGGCTCCCCGAATTCCAGGGCTAAACGCCCCCGTTAACGCATTTGACCTTGACGCTCGCGCTTTTCGCGGGATTCAATGAACAAATGCAGAACGTCTTTCCCTTGCCCGGTCCCGTCCCGTCCGATCCCGCCAGCGATGAGCCGGGCCGGCCGGACCGCACCCTGGCGCTGACCCGCGGCGTCACGCGCCTGTTCATTGATCTCGGCCTGTCGCCCTTGTGCGAGTTCCGTCTCGCCAATGGCCGGCGCGCCGACGTCGCCGGCATAGACCGGCGCGGCAAGTTCGTCATCGCCGAGGTGAAATCCTGCCGCGCCGATTTCGACGTGGACCAGAAATGGCCGGACTATCTCGATTTCTGCGATCAGTTTTATTTCGCCGTCGACCCGGATTTTCCGCGCGCGCTCCTGCCGGAAACCGAAGGGCTGATCATCGCCGACGATTACGGGGCGGCTATCGCCCGGACCGCGGAGGAGCGGCCCCTGAACGCCGCGCGGCGCAAGGCGGTGACCTTGCGCTTCGCGCGGCAGGCGGCGGCGCGGGCCTTCGCCGCGCCGCTCATTCCGTAAACGGACGGTTGTCCCGCCCTTAAGCGCAGGGCTTACTGCGGCGTCAGACGCAACACTTTGCCCGCTTTCTGGGCGCCGGTGCTGTCGATTTCCGTCGCGACATAGATCGCCCCGTCCGGACCGACCTCCACATCGCGAACGCGCTCCTCGCGATCAAGCAGGTAACGCTCTTCGCCTGCGGGCTCGGCGCCGTCCATGATCACCCGGTGCAAGGCCTGGCCGGACATGGCGCCGACCAGAAGATCGCCGTCCCAGTCCTCGAACATGGCGCCGCGATAGACCGCCAGCCCCGACGGGCCGATGGACGGCGTCCAGTATTTCACCGGCTGGGTCGTGCCCTCATATTCCGTGAACGGCGTAATCTTCGCGCCGCTGTAATCGATGCCGTAAGTGGCGAGCGGCCAGCCGTAATTATTGCCGGCTTCGATAATGTTGATCTCGTCGCCGCCGCGGGCGCCGTGTTCGTGCGACCAGAGAATGTCGCGCTCGGCGTCATAGGCGAAGCCTTGCGGGTTGCGATGGCCCTTGGTGTAAAGCTCGGGCCGCTCGCCCTCGCCGAAGGTCGGATTGTCTTCCGGGATCGAGCCGTCTTCATTAAGGCGAATGACGGCGCCGTAGCTCGTGGACATGTCCTGGGCTTTTTCCTTGTATTTCGAGCCCTCGCCGATGGTCATGTAGAGCTTGCCGTCAGCGCCCCAGACCATGCGCGCGCCAAAATGGTGCCCGGTGTCCTTGGGCGGCTTGGCGTCGTAGAGCACTTCGAGATCGGACAGCGACGCCCCGTCGAAGACGGCGCGGGCGATGCGGGTTCCGTTGGCGTCGCGCGTCCCGTGCGCATAGCTGAGATAAAGAACGCCGTTTTCTTCAAAGTCCGGGTGCAGAAGAATGTCGAAGAGCCCGCCCTGGTTCCAGGCAAGCACCTCCGGCACGCCCGCCACGGGCTCAGGCGCAAGCACGCCGTCGCGAATGATCCGCAGACGCCCTTCGCGTTCCGCGACCAGCATCGCGCCGTCAGGCAGGAAGGTGATCGACCAGGGATTGACGAGCCCCTCGGCCAGCACCTCAACATTGAGAGCGGTTTCGCCGGCCGGCGCCGGATCGGCCAGGGTTTCCTGCAAGCTGGCGTCGCCGCCGCCTTTCGGCGCCGCAGATGAGGCCTCGCCGCCGCCGGAGCACGCTGCGGTCAGGCCCATGCCTATGGCCGCATAAGCGCCGTAGGCCAGATATCGGTGGAATTTGGTCCGGGGGTGTCTTCCCATGGTCACGCCCTTTCATTTGCAATAAGACATCGCCAACATGGGTAGGCGGGCCGGACATTCGCCGTCAATATCGCCAGTCAGCCTTATAAGGCGCGCGCCAGCCCGTCGCGCCGGGAATAAAGAGGGGTCAGGAAATGAAAATCGCCCGCACCGCCATCGCCTATCTGCTCGCCCTGGCTGTGACCTATGTGTTCTCGGTCCTGTTCAACACCCAGCAGATCATCGCCAAAATGGAGGCTGTGGGCGCGGTTTATTCCGCATCGCAAAAAATCGACACCTTTCTGGCCAATCTGACCGGTCTTGCCCTGCTCGGCGCGATGATCGCCATCGCCCTGCTTGTTGGCTTCGGCGTCGCCTATCTCGTCAAACGCGTCCTGAAGCCTCTCGCGCCGGTCGCCTATCCCGTCGCCGGCGCGGCGGCCATGCTGGTCCTCCTGATCCTGATCGAACAGCAACTGGGCGGCGGCGCCGGCGTTATCGGCGGCGCGCGGACCGCTACGGGCCAGGCGCTGCAGGCGCTCGCCGGATTTTTGGGCGGGACGGCTTTCGCTTTTGCGCGCCCGCGCTAAAACCCACCCTTCATGCAGGAAGATCTCGCCAGTCTCATTCGCAATACGGCCGCGCGCGTGCGCGGGCGCGATTTCATGTGGGCGGCGGGGATCAGCGCCGGGGTCGGCGCGGCGCTCATCATCGCCGGCATCGCCGACTGGCGCATCGCGCTCCTCGCCTGGATCGCCTTCATGGCGGCCCTCGCGGTGCGCTACCGGTTTTCGTCGGGCCGCGTCTGGGCGGCGCCGGTGCAGCGCATCGTCGAAACCGAACTCAATGCGCAGGAATCGGAGATGGCGCATTTGCGCATGGCGCAGGGCGTCGCCCGCGCCCTGCCCGAACCGTTGTTCATCCTGGACTCGCAGGGCGTCGTCGAGCACGCCAATCCGGCGGCGCTTGAGCTTGTGGGGCTGACGGAAGTCACGGGCCGTCACTTCGCTTCCGTCCTGCGCGCGCCGAACGTGTTCGAGGCGGCGGAAACGGTGCTCTCGACCCAGGAGCCGCAAAGCGTCGAATTCACCACGGCGGGCGCCGTCGAGCGCACCTGCCGCGCTTATATCACGCCGATCGACGCCGGAGACGCGGCGGCGACGCAGCCGCGCGCGCTCGTCTTCATCCGCGACCTGACCAGCGAACGGCGCGTCGAACAGATGCGCGCGGACTTCATCGCCAGCGCCAGCCACGAACTCAGAACCCCGCTCGCCTCGCTGCTCGGCTTCATCGAAACCCTGCGCGGACACGCCAAGGACGACCCCGAAGCGCAGGAGAAATTCCTCTCCACCATGCAGTCCCAAGCCGAACGCATGCAGCGCCTCGTCGCGGACCTGATGTCGCTGTCGCGGATCGAACTCAACGAACATGTGCCGCCGCGCCAGAGCATCGATCTCGCCGAAATCGCCGAAGACGTCATCGACAGCCTCGCCCCCTTGTTCGAAGCCGCCGGGGCGATCGTCGATTTCACCAAGGACGCCGACGACGCGACCATCCGCGCCGAGCGCGACGAGATTTTCCAGGCGATCCAGAATCTCATCGACAATGCGGTTAAATATGGCGGCGAGCCCGCCATGGTGAAAATCCGCGTCGGACGCGGCGCCGCCCAGACGCCTTTCGCCGACGGTCCGCCAGCCCACCGGTCCGGCGACAGCGCCGAACAGGTGGCCGCCCGGCTCGGGGTCACTGTGGACGACCTCGTCTATGTCCAGATCCGCGATTTCGGCCCCGGCATCGAACGGGCCGACCTGCCGCGCCTCACCGAGCGCTTCTACCGGGTCAATGTGGAACGCAGCCGCAAAAGCGGCGGCACGGGGCTCGGCCTCGCCATCGTCAAACACATCATGAACCGCCACAAAGGCGGCTTTCAGATCGAGAGCCGGCTCGCCGGCGGCGCGGCCTTCACCTGCTATTTTCAAAAGGCCCCTTGACTTTCAGGCCGGGGGAAAAATATTAACGCTCCCCGGGCGCAAAAATTGCGCCTTCTCTTTTTGCCCGACAAGAATATGTCATAAAAATTGGGCAAGTAAGCGATCCCTTGAACCGCAGCTGCGGAGAAAGACGAACCATGGCGGCCCCCTCGCCAAAATCATCCTACCAGGAGCGCCTTGATCTCGAGACCGCGCTGTCGCGCATGGCCGCCCAGGTTGAAAGCCAGCTAGCGAACGCCGTGACGGCCTTCGAGCGCCGCGATCTCGCCGCCGCGCAGAAGGTGATCGATGGCGATGCGCGCATCGACGCCCTCGACCACGCCATCGAGGGCAAGGTGATGGAGCTCCTGCAAAAAGGCCCCTTGCCGGAAGACGCGCTGCGCGAAGTGATGACCGTTTCAAAACTCGCCGGCGAACTCGAACGGGTCGGCGATCTCGCCAAGAATGTCGGCAAACGCACCCTCGTCGTCAGCCTCGAGGCCCCGGCGCGCCCGACCTCAGGCGTCGCGCGCATGGGCCGCGCGAGCCTCCGACAGTTCTCCGACATCCTGAACGCCTATGCGGCGCGCAACCTGTCGGCCGCCATCGCGGTCTGGAGCGGCGATGACGACCTCGACCAGCTTTACAACTCGGTTTTCGAGGAAATCCTCGTCGCCATGATGCACGATTCCTCGAACATCAACGCCTGCACCCATCTCGTCTTCACCGCGAAGAATTTCGAGCGCGTCGGCGACCACGCCACCAATATCGCCGAGGCCCTGCATTTCCTGCTCACCGGCTCTCGGATCATCGAGAACCGGCCGAAGGGAGACAAGACCTCGACAACCGTGGTTTCGCCGCCTAAGCAGTCCGGGTCGGCCGCAGGCTAACGGCTGGAAACGAACGGACGCGTGAGATGCCTGAGACCAAGGTTCTGATCGTCGAGGACGAGGACGCCCTCTCAACCATCCTCGAATACAATCTCGCCAAGGAGAAATTCGAAGTCGCCATCGCCACCGATGGCGAGGAAGGACTTCTGAAAGTCGAGGAATTCGCGCCTGACATCATCATCCTCGACTGGATGCTCCCGAAGGTGTCCGGGATCGAGGTATGCCGGCGCATCCGCTCAAAACCGGAAAGCCGCAACATCCCGATCATCATGCTGACCGCCCGCTCCGAAGAGGCGGACCGCATTCGCGGGCTCGAGACCGGCGCCGACGACTATCTCACCAAGCCCTTTTCCACCGCCGAGCTGATCGCGCGCCTCAAGGCCATCCTGCGTCGCATCCGCCCGGGGCTCGCCGACGACATTGTCGAGCATGGCGATATCTCCATCGACCGCGTCTCCCACAAGGTGATGCGCGGCGGCAAGGAGATCCATCTCGGCCCCACTGAATTCCGCCTGCTCGATCATCTGATGCAGCATCCGGGGCGGGTGTTCTCGCGCGAACAGTTGTTGAACGCGGTCTGGGGATCGGACGTTTTTGTCGAAGTCAGGACCGTGGACGTTCATATCGGGCGCCTGAGAAAAGCCCTCAACAAATACAAGCAGGGCGACGCCATCCGCACCGTGCGCTCCGCCGGCTACGCCCTCGACGTCAAATAGGCGCAAGCCCCCCCAGAGACAGCTAAAGGGGCAGCAAAAAAGCCCGCTTTTCAGCGGGCTTTTTCAAGTTCGAGATCAGGTGATTTGCCCCGCTCGCGCGGCAGGTTTTACCCTGCTCGCGCGGCAAGGATTACCCCGCTGCCCGGCGCTGGGCGATCTGGGCGGCCGGACGGCGCGCCGGTTCGCGCTCGCGGCGCTGCGGCGGCTGGAAGGCGAGACGGGCGTGATGGGTGCAATAGGATTTGCCCGTCGCCGAGGGCTGGCCGCAGAAATGGAAATCGTCCTTCGCGGGATCGCCAATGGGCCATTTGCACATATTGTTCTTGATGGTCGAGACGGTCGTCAGATCGCCCGAGTCCAGCACCACGGCGCTGATCGACTCCGGCTCGGGGATCATCGTCTTGTATTCCTGGCGCGCCGGTTTCGCCACGGGGGCTTCTTCCTGACGCGGCTGGGCGGCGCCACAGCCGCGCTGGGGCTTCGCCGGGGTGGCGCGGCCCGAAAGACCGAGGCGGTGGACCTTGCCGATCACCGCATTGCGGGTTACCCCGCCCATCTTGTTGGCGATCTGCGCCGCCGAAAGGCCCTCGGCCCACAAGGTTTTCAAAAGCTCTACCCGCTCATCCGTCCAAGCCATGTCGCCCGTCTCCTCGCTTTTTTCCGGATTGCGCTTGCCTGCGCCAGCTAAAATCTCAATATTTGGTATTGTCTGTGTACGCCATCTCCCTGGCGCCTAAATATAGTATCGAATAAGACCCGAAACACAACATGGCGCCATAACAAATTTTTGCCCACCATATGTTGATAACTCCTCGCAGACGCACAAGCTGTTGACTTGACGGGCGCCGGACGAGGCGCGAGACATCTCCCGCAACGCAAAAAAGATCTTTCTCATGACGCTTGCCCATCAGGACAGCCAGAACGCCCCCGCCGCCCCAACCGCGGCCCAAAACGCTGCGCCCGTCGGCGCTTACGCCTTCGGCGTCCGGCGTTTCGGCGCGGTGAACTGGCTCGGCCTGTGGACGCTTTACGTCAAGGAAGTGCGCCGCTTCCTGAAGGTCGTGACGCAGACCGTCGTCGCCCCGGTGATTTCGACGCTGCTGTTCCTCGTGGTGTTCACCCAGGCCTTCGGCGGCGTCCGCCCCGACGTCAACGGCGTTCCCTTCGTGGAGTTTCTCGCGCCGGGCCTGACCATGATGGCGATCCTTACGAACTCTTTCACCAATTCCTCGTCGTCGATCATGATCTCGAAAGTGCAAGGCTCCATCGTCGACGTCCTGATGCCGCCCCTGTCCGCAGGCGAGCTGACCATCGCGTTCATCGCCGGCGCCGCGACGCGCGGGCTTCTGGTCGGCGCGGTCACCGCCGCGACCTGCGCCGTTTACATGGCCGTCTATGGCGCGCCCATGGCGATCGCGTCGGTCTGGGCGATCCTGTTTTACGCTGCGGCGGCGTCGATCATCTTCGCCGCCATCGGCGTCATTGGCGGCATCTGGGCGGAAAAATTCGACCAGATGGCGGCGATCACCAATTTCGTCATCACGCCGCTGACCTTTCTGTCGGGCACGTTCTATTCCATCAACAACCTGCCGGAGCCGTTCCGGACCATCAGCCATTACAACCCGGTCTATTACCTGATCGACGGCTTTCGGTCCGGCTTCACCGGCGTCGCAGAGGCTCCCCTCGCCGCCTCCATCGCCGCGACCGTGGGGATTTCCGCGCTGATTTCCTTCGCCGCCTATCTCCTGATCCGCTCCGGCTACAACATCAAAGAATAGGCGTTCCAGCTTTGCCTTACGCCAGAAAGCCCGCACGTCATGGATGACGTCATCGTTCCGTTCCAGATCGACGAAACCGCCGTGAGAGGCAGGATCGTCCGCCTGTCCGGCGCCGTCGACGAGATATTGTCCGCACACGGATACGCCGATCCGGTGTCCGCGCTTCTGGGCGAGGCGGTCGCGCTGACGGCGATGATGGGCGCGTCGCTCAAATTCGACGGCAAGCTGATCTTCCAGGCGCAAGGCGACGGCCCCGTCTCCATGGTGGTCGCGGATTATTCCACTGGCGGCGCCCTGCGCGGCACGGCCAAGGCCGAGGCCGGGGAGCTGCCCCGCTCCATGAAAGATCTTCTCGGCAAGGGCGCCATCGTCATGACCATCGATCAGGGCCCTGACATGGACCGCTATCAGGGCGTGACGCCTATCGAAGGCGAGACCCTCGCCGACGCGGCCGTCGCCTATTTCATGCAGTCCGAACAGATCCCCACCATCGTGAAGCTCGCTGTCGGACGCATCCAGGCGCCGGGCGAGGAAGAACGCTGGCGCGCCGGCGGGCTGATGGCCCAGTTCGTCCCCCGGGAAGGGGGAAGCCGCGAGCGCGGCGAGGCGGCGCTGCTCTCGGGCGCGGACGGCGAAAGCTGGGAGCGCGCCCGCGCCTTTATCGAAACCACCCAGGATGACGAGCTGCTCGACCCGTCGATCAGCGCCGAAACCCTGCTCTACCGCCTCTTCCATGAGGACGGCGTTCGGGTGTTCGAGCCCTCTCCCCTGCGCGCCGAGTGTTCGTGCAACCGCGACAAGATCGAGGCGGTGCTTTCGCGCTACAGCGAAGAGGATTTACGCGATATGGTAGAGGGCGGCGTCATCACCGTAACCTGCGAATTCTGCCGTAAGGCTTACACCTTCACGCCGGAAGGCGCGCCCGCCCAGTAACGCCCGCCCAGTAACGCGCGGCCGGAAAAAGAGGCCGAATGAAAAAGAAGCAGTACAAGAAAGAGCTCGAAGATCTCGAATTTGAACTCGCCAAGCTCCAGGAAACCGTCGCCCGCAAGGGGCTGAAAGTCGCGGTGATCTTCGAGGGCCGCGACGCCGCCGGCAAGGGCGGTGCCATCAAGACCATCATGCGGCGCATGAACCCGCGCATTTGGCATATCGCGGCGCTCCCGAAACCGTCCGACCGCGAACAAACGCAATGGTATTTCGAGCGCTATGTATCACACCTGCCGTCCGGCGGGGAAATCACGCTGTTCGACCGCTCCTGGTACAACCGCGCCGTCATCGAGCCGGTGATGGGCTTTTGCACGCAGGAAGAATACGGCCTGTTCATGCGCGAGGTCCCGCAATTCGAGAAAATGCTGGCCGACAGCGGCATCATCCTCATCAAGTTCTGGATTCACGTCTCTCCGGAAGAGCAGGAAAAACGCTTTCAGGACCGCGCCTGCGACCCGCGCAAGCGCTGGAAACTCTCGCCCATGGACCTTAAAGGCCGCGAGCGCTGGATCGAGGCGACGCAATATCGTGACCAGATGTTCGCGCTGACGAGCACCAATCATGCGCCCTGGCTCGTCGTCGACGGCGACGACAAGGAAAAGGCGCGGCTCAACCTCATCCGCGCCATCCTCGACCGCGTGCCTTACGAGTTCAACGAAGACGCGTTCGAGCCTATCGAATTGCCCTCGCGCCCCGAAATCGAAGAGGGCGGCTATGACGAGCCGGACCTTGAAGAGCTCAATCTCGTAAAAGATTATTACGCGAATTAAACGGCTTAGCCGCTTCCCGCCGGTAATCCGCGTTTCAAAACGGAACGCTTTCGCGCGCCTGCTGTTTTTGCACCGGAACAGGGAGACACGCCATGAAATACGGAATACTAGGCGTTGCGGCGCTCGCGATGGCGGGCTGCGCGACAGGCTACGAACCGACCTACGGACCGGCAAGTTCGCAATATGACAGCGGCTATACGGATTATCGCCTCGACGACAACCGCTACCGGATCGAGTACCGCGTCGAGAACGGCGACACGCGCCTCGCCCAGGACTGGGCCTTGCGGCGCGCGGCGGAAATCACCCGCGACCAGCGTTATGACTGGTTCCAGATCCTGAACCGGAACTCAACCTTCCGCGACGACGATTTCCAGCGCTACGAACCCTATCGCAGCTATAACGACCGCTATTACGAGCGCCCGCGTTATTATGACGACACCCGTTACAATGACGACGCCATGGTCGTGATCGAGGTGGTGATGGGCAACAACCCGCCGCCGCGCAGCGCCAGCGTCTATGACGCCCGCGAAGTGCTGACTTACACGCGCGGCGGGCGCTACTAAGAACTATTTCCAGGACAAACGGAGCGCGCGGTTCGCTATTTGCGGGCCGCGCGCTCCCACATTTTCACGTCTCTCAGCCATCGTCCGTAGCCGGACATCACCGCAAGCGCGAGCCCGTAAACCCCGCCGCGGAAATATTGCTGCAGGATATATTTCTTGGCGATGTAGAACGGCATGCCGAAGAGGATGCGCAAGGCGAGATAAGGCTTCGGCTTCAGCGGCAGCGCCTCGGCGCGCACCGAGGAATTGCGGTTGAGCTTCGCCATGAACTGGTCGGCGCCGGTGAAGGCGTAATGGAGGATCGGCTCTTTCAGACGACCGACCGCAGCCCCTGCCGGGATCTCGAACTGGTCCCAGGCCTTGTGATCCGGGGCCCGCACCGTGCGCCGGTCGTAAAGCTTGTGGCGGGTCTGGAGGCCGAAATCGCGCCAGGGCGCGCCCACGGGCGGGGCCAGCGCCAGCATGGTGCGGTAGATTTTATGAGACGGCGCGCCGCCCGCAAAAAGCCCCCTGATTTCCTCGGCCAGCGCCGGCGTGACGATCTCGTCGGCGTCGAGATCGAGGAGCCAGTCATGGCGGCAGGCCTCTTCGCCCGCGCGTTTCTGCCCGCCATTGCCGAGCCATGCCTGTTCTATCACCCGGGCGCCGGCCGTGCGGGCGAGGTCGCGCGTTGCGTCCGTGGAGCCTGAATCGACGACCACCACTTCGTCGGCAACCTGCAACGCCGCGCGCACCACATCGGCGATCATCCGCGCCTCGTTGAGGGTGCGGATATAGGCGGAGATCGGCGGGCGCGGCGGCGGCGTTTCGGTCATGACCTTAGGCATAAAAGAAACCGGCGCGCGCGCAAAGCGCCGCCGGTTCGCTTTCGGAAAGAGCCGGCGCCTAGCCCGCTTGGCTGTCTGCAATCCAGGCGTCGACATTTTCCTCGAGGATCGAGAGCGGCACCGCCCCGTCGCGCAACACCACGTCATGGAAAGCGCGAATGTCGAACCCGTCGCCGAGCGCCGTTTCGGCGCGTTCTCGAAGCTCGAGGATTTTCAGCATGCCGACCTTGTAGGCCGTCGCCTGGCCCGGCATCACCACATAGCGCTCGATCGCCTTGACGCAGTCGCCTTCAGGGTTCGGCGTGTTGGTGAGGAGATAGTCGATCGCTTCCTCGCGGGTCCAGTGTTTGTCGTGAAGCCCCGTGTCGACGACGAGACGCGCCGCGCGCCACAGCTCCATCGCAAGGCGCCCGAAATCCGAATAGGGGTCCTCGTAAAGCCCCATCTCCTTGGGCGAATACTCCGAATAGAGCCCCCAGCCCTCGGTATAGGCGGTGAAGCCGCCGAAACGGCGGAAGCTCGGCACGCCTTCAAGCTCCTGCGCGATGGCGAGCTGCATATGGTGGCCCGGAATGCCCTCGTGATAGGCGAGCGCCTCCATCTGATAGATCGGCATGTCGGCCATATTGTAGAGATTGGCGTAGTAAATGCCGGGGCGCGAGCCGTCCGGCGCCGGGCGCTGATAGAACGCCTTGCCGGCCGCCTGTTCGCGGAACGGCTCCACGCGTTTGACGATCAGCTTCGCTTCCGGCTTGGTCAGGAAAAGCTCGTCGAGGCGCGAGCGCATATTGTCGATGATCGCCGTTGCTTCCGCGAGATAATCCGCGCGGCCTTCATCCGTGTTCGGATAGGTGAAGCGCTCATCGGGATCCTCGCGCATATAGACGAAGAATTCCTGCAGCGTGCCCTCGAAGCCCACCGCGTCCTTGATGGCGTTCATCTCTTCATGAATACGGTCGACTTCCGAAAGGCCAAGATTGTGGATCTCTTCCGCGCTCATCCCGGTCGTCGTCATCTGCCGGAGTTGGTTGGCGTAATAACCCGCGCCGTCGGGCAGCTTCCAGGCGCCGTCATCGTCGCTCGCTTCCGCCATCTGCGTCTCGAACATCGCGATCAGCGACTCGTAAGCGGGCTTCACCGACGTCTCCATGGCTTCGATCCCGCGCGCCATGAGGTCTTCCTTGACGTCGTCGCCCGCGTCGAGGGCGCTCACCTTTTTCTCGAAGTCGGCGAGAATGGTGGATTTTTCCCCGCTGTCGTCGAAAGGCGCGCCGGAAATGATGTTCTGCGAGGTGACGATCATCTGCGCGATCGACCATTTCGGCGGATAGACGCCGTTCGCGAACTGGTCTTCGGCGACTTCCTGATGCTGGCCGAGAAAGGTCTGAACCCCGGCGAGACGGGAGATATAGGCCTCAGCCTCGTCGACAGTGGCGACGCTGTGCTGATTCGCGAGGAAGGTCGGGACCTGCGTATGCGGCCCGCGGAAATGGCTGAACTCGTACCAGTGATTGCGCCATTTAAAACCGCGCTCTTCCTGCTCCATTTCATATTCGTAGAGGCGATAGGAAAGCTGCGCCGAGGGATCGAGTTGGTCGTAGTCGAAGCGCTCGCGCATCTCTGCCAGCGAGGCCATCTTCAGCTCGAAGCTTTCGCGCGCATATTCGTCGGTGGCGTTGTCCCACTGGCCGTAATCGGTTTTGCGCCCCAGAAACGTCTGCGTCATGGGCGAGCGGGCGACGTCCGCTTCGAACTGTTCCTCGAACCAGGCGTTGATTGCTTGCGTTTGCGCCTCGGTTTGCGATGGCGTGGTTTCGGTCTCGCTTGCGGCTGGCGCGGCGGGCGCAGCGGCTTCAGGCTGGGTCGCCGTCTCCTCGCCGCAGGCGGCTATAAGGGCGGACAGGGCGGCGGCGGCGAACAGGGATTTGCGGGCTGAAATCATGAAGCACTCCGGGTTGCTGGCCGGGAGGCTAGGGGATGCGACGGGGCCGGGCAAGGCGGCGGATCAGCGCTCGCTCTCGATATACTCAGCGCGTGCTTTCACACCCGTATCGGGAAAATCGGTGAAGACGCCGTCGACGCCCAGTGAGAAATACATAAAATATTCCGCATCCGGCGACTCCGGATCAAGACTCACCTCTTCGCCCCGCATATTGACCAAATAAGCCGTATCCAAAAAATAATGCACCACTGAACTTGGCTGATCATTCCGGAAGGTCCAGGGATGCACTTTCAATCCGAGAGCGTGCGCGTCCTTAACGAAAGACGTCCAGTCTTCGTCATCGGTGAGAATAAGAAACTTCGACGGTCCGACTGCGTCCGCATAGTCCGCAATCTCCGTAAGCGGAATATTCGACCCGGCGCCGGGGGCTTCTTCAAAGACAAGCTGCACGAGCGTCGCATCGGTCTTGCCCTTGAGGCGTTTCAAAATTTCCGGCTCGAAGGACTGGATGAAGACCGGCCCCGCCTCGAACGCTTCAAGCGCGGCGAGCAAGGGCTGTTCGAAATCCATGCCGATGGATTCGAAATAACCCGGATGCTTGGTTTCCGGATAGACGCCCACGGGCCGGCCGGCCTCGCTGGCGCGCCGCGCGGCGAGCGCCAATATCTCCTCGAAAGTCGGGATTTCATATTGCCCGTCATACGCGTCCGAGCGGCCCGGAAAGGGCTGCACGGCGCGCAGGGTTTTCAGCTCTTCCAGCGTGAAATCCTCCACCCACCAGTCTTCGCGGGGACTGTCATTCGGGTCGGCGTTGGGCTTTTTACGGTTCGCAAATTCGGGATGGTCCGCCACATCCGTCGTGGTCGAGAGATAGCGGTCATGGCGCGCGACGAGAACGCCGTCTTTGGTGATGACGAGATCGGGCTCGATCACGTCGGCGCCCTGGCCGATGGCGAGGTCGTAGGCTGCAAGCGTGTGTTCGGGGCGATAACCGCTGGCGCCGCGATGGGCGATGATCAGCGGCGCTTCGCCGTCAAGCGTCGGCCAGCGGCTATGTTCCATTCCGGCCTCCCTCGTTGCGCAGGCCCCGAGCATCAGGAAAGACGCCAGTAAAATCCATCGGACTTTCATCATCACCCCCGCCCGTTCCATGGAAAGCGAGAGTGCGGGGCCTTGCGCGCGCTTTCAAGCCCGCACCTGTTGCGTCTTTCGCTCAAAAAAGAAGCCCGGACGCGAGAAGCGCCCGGGCCATCATTTCGAAAAACGCCGTTCCCTTACCGGGCGGCCTGTTCGGCTTCCATATAGGCGTCGAGATCGTCCTCGATTTCCGCCACGACTTTCTTGTTCTCGGGCGGCACGTCGGAGATGGTCTCCATCATGGCTTTCGCCTGCATGATCTGCTCTTTCATCTGCGGCGGCATCTGTTCGAGCATCGCCGGGTCCATGGCCTGCATCTGCGCCATGGCGCCCGGATTTTCCTTTTCCATCTTGCGCGCGAAATAGGCGATCATCACCTTGTCGCCGGTCGCGCCCCATTCCTCGGCGCTGAAGCCGTGCGCCTTCACCGCCGATTTCAGCTTGCCGTACTCGTCCGGATATTTGTCCTTCAGCACCGTCACCGATTTCGAATAAGGCTCGAAGGGTTCGCCCGGCTTGGGCTGCATTTCGATCTGCATTTCGGCGGCCTTGCCTTCCGCCTCGAGCCGGTCGCCCAGCGTCTTCACCGAGTCGAGGCTGGCGACGAAGCGCTTGGCCGCGTCGACGGTCAGCGCCGCATCGGCGGCGACGGCGCCGGAAATGAAAAGAAAAAACGATCCCGCAATGATCGCGGCGTGTTTAAGCATGTGAGGTCTCCCGCCTGTGCTGTAATTTGACGGGAGAAGCCTATCACGAATCGCCGTTCGCGCCATGGCGCTCCGGGTCCGCGCGCCAGGCGAAATAGGAAACGATGACGCCCGCAAACCCCGCCGTCAGCGCCCCGGCGAGAAGCACGATCAGTCCTGTCTTTTCTGTAATGAAAAAAGTCGCGGCGATGGACGCGAGGCCGGCGAGCACGAACAGCCAGCCCGTGGTGCGGTTCGCCGCTTTCCACGCATGTTCGCTCGACAGGGTCCACATGGTCCGGACCCCCGCGATCCAGTTCGAGCGCGTCTTCGCCATGAAGTTGCCAATGACGATCAGCAAGGCGGCGACAGGCAAACTGACGACTTTCATGGAAGGGGATGCGCCGGTCAGCGCCGCGTGGAGAACCACGGCTTCAACGCCGGCGAGAATGATCAGGACGCCAACCCATCCCGACAGATAGAACGCGGCGCTTTTATAGAGATTGTCCCGCCGCGGACTGATCAGCGGCAGGAAAGCGAAAAACGCCGTCAGGCCGAAGGCGAGCCCGGCGTGCAAGAGCAGATATTTCTCCTTTTGCATATAGCCGTCGGCCTCGCCGTCGATGTTGAAATGAACGGGCATGAGATCGCCGGGTTCGATCACGAACCATCCGTAGGCGGTCAATGCGGCGATCAGCGCCAGCACCGGCGCGCTGTAGAGAAGCCCTTTTTTGATCATTTCGGTGTCTCCGTTTTTGGCAGGGCGTCCGGCGCCTTGTCGCCGACGCGCAGCAATTCCATAAGTCCCGACAGCGCCTCTTCGGCGACGGACAAGTTGAGGCGGTAGATGATGGTGGTTCCGTCGCGATCGGAATCGACGAGCCCCGCCTCGCGCAGCACCGCGAAATGACCGGACAGCGTCGGCTTGGCGAGATCGAAGGCGTCGGCAAGCTCGCCCGCCGTATGGGCGCGCTCGCGCAGCAGCGCGAGGATCTTGCGGCGCACAGGGTGCGCTAAAGCTTTATAGACATCGTTCATGTTTCGGTATTTAGGAAATCACCGAATTATGTCAAGTCTCGTCAAGGCCGGGTTTTCTACGCGCCGCCAGGGCCTTGGCCCGGCGGCGCTTTTCCTCCACGCGCTTTCGCTTCTGATTAGCGGAGACTTTGGTCTTGATGCGCTTTTTCGGCGGCGTCGCGGCCTTTTCGATCAGCGCGGCGAGGCGGTCGCGGGCGTCCGCGCGGTTGCGCTCCTGGGTCCGGAAGCGCTTGGCCTCGATCAGCAACTCGCCCTCGGCGGTCATGCGCTTGCCGGCGATGCGCCTCAGCCGCGCCTTCACGGCGTCGGGCAGCGAGGGCGAGTTTTTCACCTGGAAGCGAAGCTGCACCGCGCTCGCAACCTTGTTGACGTTCTGCCCGCCGGGCCCGGAAGCGCGGATGAAGGTCTCCACCAGCTCCCAGTCGGGAATCGTTATGTCGCCGATTGAAATCGCCATGGGGCTCCATACACTTCACTCGCAGATAACGGAAACGCATTTCGAGGAGCCGCCCCATGACCGAGATTTCGCCGGAGCTTCAGGACAAGCTCGACGCCGCCGCCTTCCGGCGCCTCGTGTCGCATCTCCGGAACCGCACCGACGTGCAGAATATCGAGCTCATGATCCTCGCCGATTTCTGCCGCAACTGCCTCGGCGACTGGTGGCGCGAAGCGGCGGAAGCCGAAGGCGTTTCTCTCAGCAAGGAGGAAGCCCGCGAACGCGTCTACGGCATGCCCTATTCAGAGTGGAAATCGAAATATCAGAAAGAAGCGACGCCGGAGCAGATGGCGGCCTTTGAGGCGAGAGGGAAAAAATAAACGCCCCGCCTTCTCCGCTCATTCCCGCGCAGGCGGGAATCCATCGCGGCTTTTCTGGATCCCCGCATTCGCGGGGATGAGCGGGAGGTGAGCAAAGCGCAAGACCTACTTGCTTACTGCTCCGCCGCTATCCGCTCCTTGCGGACTTCGCTCGCGCGTTTTTTGACGCTCTCCGACTTCAACTGTCCGCAGGCGGCGAAGATGTCACGGCCGCGGGGGGTGCGGATGGGCGAGGCGTAGCCGGCGCGGGAGAGAATGTCGGCGAAGCCTTCAATGCGCTCCCAGCTTGAACATTCGTAAGGCGCCCCGGGCCAGGGGTTGAACGGGATCAGGTTGATCTTCGCCGGAACGCCTTTCAAGAGCCGCACCAGTTCGCGCGCTTCGGCGTCAGAGTCGTTGACGTCTTTCAGCATCACATATTCGAAGGTGATGCGCCGCGCATTACCGACGCCCGGATAATTCCGGCACGCCTCCATCAGCTCGGCGATAGGGTATTTCTTGTTGATGGGCACCAGCTCGTTGCGCAGGGGATCGTTGGTGGCGTGAAGCGAGATCGCCAGCATGGCGGCGGTTTCCTCGCCGAGGCGATGCATTTCCGGAACGACGCCCGAGGTCGAGACGGTGACGCGCCGGCGCGAGATGGAAATTCCGTCGCCGTCGGCGATGACCTCGATCGCCTTTGCGACATTGTCGAGATTATAAAGCGGCTCGCCCATGCCCATGAAAACGATGTTCGACAACCGCCGGTCTTCCTTGCCCGAGGGCCATTCCTCGAGATCGTCCTTCACCGCCATCACCTGATTGACGATCTCGGCGGAGGTCAAATTACGGACGAGTTTCTGCGTCCCTGTATGACAGAAGGTGCAGGCGAGCGTGCAGCCGACCTGGGACGAAACGCAGAGCGCCCCGGCGCGGCCCACATCGGGGATGAAGACGCATTCGACTTCCGTTCCCGGGCCGAGTTTGATCAGATATTTGCGCGTGCCGTCGACGGAGACGAGGCGTTCGGTCACTTCGGGACGCGCCACCACGAAGCGCTCGGCGAGGCCGGCGCGCATCTCCTTGGCGATGTCGGTCATCGCCGCGAAGTCGGTCTGCCCGTAATGATAGATCCAGCGCCAGAGCTGGACGCTGCGCATCTTCGCCTTTTTCTCGTCGAGCCCGAAGGTCTCGCGCAAAACCCCCGCGATCTCGCCGCGGGTCATCCCGGCAAGATTGAGAGGGCCCGCTGTTTCAGGGCGTTGAGAGAGGTCGAGCGTCGCCATAAGGGCCGGGATATAGGACTTTGAGGCCGATACCGCAATCAGCCCGCAACCGGCCTGCGCGCCGCCCTAGCGCCGCCGCGCCCCGTACCCGAAATTATCGAACCAGTAGGGCGTTTGCGCCGCCCAGAACGCGCCGCCATAGCGCCGGTGCAGCATCACATAGGCGCCCCGCGATGTCTCCTTGTTGCCTTCTTCCAGCAAGTGGCAGGAGACGCGCGTAGTGAAAACGACCCGGTGCAGGCTTTCAGGCAGGCGGTCGTCGCGCTGCAACGCCCAGTCGGCGTAGCCGGCGGGGCTTCTCGCCCAGCCGCGCACTTCGTCCCAGAGATAAGCGGAGGCGCGCGGCAGGGCGGCGAGACGCTTCTGCGTTTGTTCACTGATCATGGCGAAGGGCGGATAGTCCGCGCGGAAGCGCCGCCACGCCGCCTCGATCATCCGGCGCTCGTCGCTGTCCGCCGCCGGCGGGTACATGCGGTAGCGCCGCCCCGCTGCATAACGCTCAACCGGCGCTTGATAATCAAACCGCCAACGAAAAAACGCGTCCGCCAGCGCGTCTTCATCGTCCTGAACGCGCGCGCGGTCCTCGCCCGAACACCACCAGTTGCCCTCGATGGGGTCCTTGCCGAGAACCGTCGCGAGATCGTTGCGGCGCTTGTGCGAGCCCACATAGGCGAACGGCGACAGGCCCGGATATTTCAGGATCATATGGGTGAAAATGCGCCGGCGCGCCGTTTCGGATTTCGCGGCCTCCGCATGCCGGAAATAGGGCTTCAACTGAGGATAGCGCGCCCGCACTATCGGCTCTGTCCGCGTCATGAGCGCCGCATCGTGAAACACATAGCCCCGCGTCCACAGGATGCGGGCGAAATCCATCTCGTTTTGCCGGGAAAGAAGGTTGCGCCCATGCTCATCCTTGAGCGCCATAAGGCCGAGGATCGCTTCCTCATCGAGCATATTGGCGAATTCGAGAAGGCGGTTCTGGCCGTATTTCACGAGCTCTTCGGGCGTTTGCGCCAACCACAGATCGAGGGCGGAATCATTGCCGATCTCCGTTTGGAAACGGCGCATGGCGTCATAATCGCCCCGGATCATCAACAGATTGACGAACGCCCGGCGCACGCTGTGTTCATCGAGCGTATACGGATAAAATCTGTTCTGAAAGGCCTGCTTCATCAGCGTGAACGCCGTATCGTAATCCCCGCCGGCGGCGGCCAGGCGCACGGCGTCGCGAAAGGCCGACGAATAGACAGCGTATTCGGAGACAGAGAGGCCGCAGGTCTGCGCGCGCTCTTGCATGTCGCTGATGAACGCGATGATGTCTGGCGCATAGGGCGATGTCTCGTCAATCCGCGCGGCGACGATCGCCGCCCAGCGGACGCGGCCTTCGCCCTTCCACTTGGCGTAGGCGTGGTCGGTCACACGCTGATAGGCAGGGTCGGCGATGTCGAAATCGGGGCCCGCGAACCAGCTATTGTCGCGCGCAAAGGCGCGACTCGCATGGCGGGCGACGATCCAGTCGATGTCGTCATATGTCTTCGCCGCCGCCTGCACGGCCGCAAACGCCGTGGAGCCGGCCGGCGTCTCCTTGTGCAGCCACCAGTCGGCGGGCATGACGCTCGGCGCAAAGCGGCGCTGGCGGTCGTGCTCATAGAGAAAATAGGTCTCGAGATCGTAAGCGGCCTGTTCGCGCCGGAACCCGGCCGGCTCGCCCTCAATCGGCAGCCCGTAGGTTCGGCGGAAAACCTTTTCCAAGTGCGCGGCGCGAAATTCGGGAATGTCGGACTTGCGCGCGATCAGGTCTTCCTGCTGGTCGAGCCATTCCTTGAACCGGCCTTGCGCTTGCCTGGCGTAGCCTTTGACGAGGGCGTGGGCGGCGCGGTCTTCCTTCATCTCGCGCAGGGCGCGGATTTCCATCAGACGACCGGCGTCGCGATGGGGCGAGGCGGCGTCCGCCGCGACTGCGGCGAAACCCTCGCGCGCTTCAGCAAACCGGCGCGCATGGAAATCCCGGATCGCAGAAAGATAAGCGAGGTCCTGCCTGCCGATGACATCAAGCCGGCCGTCAGGATCGGCTGCGCCGCGCCAGAACTCCGTCAGGGCGCCGATCGGCTCGGACCGGTGCGTGCAGGCGCGCACCAGTTTCACCTGCACCTCGGCGAGCGCGGCGAGATAGGGATGATCGGGCCCGAGCTCGCGCGCCCGGTCGAGAAGAATGTTTGTCGAATAGCCGGTGCACTGCGCGCCGCCGTACCGGGGCGCGTCCGGCCACAACGCGCCCAGCCCCAGCGTCGCCAGCAGATCCTTGAAGTTGGAATAGGTGGAATAATGAGGGCGCGGCGGGTGGCGGCCGTCGGCGAAGTCGCGGCCGAGAATGACGGCGCGCTCTTGTTGTTCCGTCACCGGATAAGTCCAGCCGGCCGGCGTGCAGACATCCTGCGCGGCGGCGGCGCCCGCCGAGGCCGCGCTGAAAAAGGCGATGAGTACTCTTTTCATGCTGCAACGCTCCTCTCCGAAAGCCGCCGCCCGCGCCTCTCCTTTGCGGATAAGCGACAGGCCAGCCGGAAATAGGGCTTTGAAAAGGTTTTAATGCAGCAGGGTTAAGAGGGCTTTTAGGCGCCGCTCTTCGCCGCGAAGGCTTCCTTCGCGGCTTTCAGCCGGGCGAGCGCCTCTTCCGGCCAGTATTCGCTCATCTTGTAATAGCCTTTGACCGCCGGCATGTCGTGGGAGAGCGTCACCCAGGGCTGTTTCGATTCCGTGTAGATCTGGATGTCCGGGGGAAAGGCGTCCGGCTCGTCAAGCGTTCCCACACGGATGAATGCGATAGCGGGCCCCGCGCCGCCATAATGGCTCCACAAAGAGAGATGGCATGCCGGGCAGCGGTGCACCTTCTGGCCGCGCCCGCTTTCCGACGGCGTTTCGATTTGCACCGTTTCCCCGCTCAGCATCTCGACGCACTCCATTTCGATCATGGCGTTCAGCGCATAGGAAGAGCCCGTCTCGCGCTGGCACCATCGGCAATGGCAGCAATGAACGAAAAGCGGCGGCGCCGTCAGGCGATACCGAACGGTTTTACAGGCGCAGCCGCCTTCAGCAGAAAAAGACCCGGTCATCACCGTCCCTCCTTCCCAAGCCCTTGCAGCTTACCGGGAAGCGGCAAAGCCGCAAGGCGCCATTGCTGATTGCCAAGCGCCTCGCGGCGTGGTGTGTGTGCCCCATCACCCGAGCCCCCGATCCGCCGGAGCCTATGAACACAAACGCGCCTTCGCCTGCGCCGGATCAGTCCGCGCGCGCCGTCACGAGTCCCTTGCAACGGCGGCTCGCCATCATGCTGCTGCTTGTGGGCGCGGTCTGCGCCGGCATGGGGCAGACCATCGTGTTCTCGGTGCTGCCGCCGCTGGGCCGCGAGCTTGGCCTGTCGAATTTCCAGGTCGGCGCGATCTTCGCGATCTCCGCTTCGGCCTGGGTCTTCTGCGGCCCGCGCTGGGGAAAATTGAGCGACAGCCGGGGACGCAAGCCTTTCATCCTGATCGGCCTTTTCGGCTTCACCCTTTCGGCGATCCTGTTCGGCGCCTCTCTCGAACTCGGTCTCGCCGGCGCGTTGTCCGGCATGCCGCTCTATGCGCTGATGGTCGCCATGCGCTCCCTTTATGGCATTATCGGCTCGGCGAGCCCGCCCGCCGCGCAAGCCTATATCGCGGACCGCACCTCGAAGCGCGAACGCACCGCAGGGATCGCCAGTTTCTCCGCCGCCTTCGGCTTCGGCGCCATGCTGGGGCCGGGCTTCGGCGCCGCGACTTCCCTCATCAGTCCTGCGGCGCCGTTTTACGCTGTCGCCGCCATCGGCGCGGTGATGGCGGGCGCGGTCTATTTCTTCCTGCCGGAACGCACGGGACCGAAACATCACAGCCGCTCTGTGAATGTGCGCCTGCTCGATGCGCGCCTCGCGCCGTATTTCCTGTTCGCGCTATCTTTCGGGATCATCAACGCGATCCCAATGCAGGCCATCGCGTTTTATTTCATCGACCGGCTCGGCTACTCGGTCGCGGACGCGCCTCATTATGTCAGCATCGGCCTCACCGCCGGCGCCATGTGTTCGCTGTTCTCCCAGCTCGTCGTGGTTCAACGCATGCGCCTGCCGCCGGCGACGCTGATGCGCATCGCTCCGGGCCTGATGGTCGTCGGCCACAGCCTGATCTTCCTTAACGATCATGTCTGGCCGGTGGCGATCGGCATGGCGGTGAGCGGTTTCGGCGCCGGGCTTGCGGTGCCGGCGGCGACAGCGGCGACGTCGCTCGCGGTCGAACCGGAGGAGCAGGGCGGCGCCATCGGCATTGCGAGCTCTTTCGGCGCCGTGGGCTTTATCGTCTCGCCGGTTCTCGGCTTTGCGCTCTACGCCGTTGCGCCCGCCGCGCCCTTCATGTTCACCGCCGGGGCGGCGCTCGCGCTTCTCATTTTCGCCTGGATGAGCCCGGGCGTCGCCGCCGCCTTGCCGCCGCTCAATGACGACGACCTGGATGAAGCGGTGAACGAGGCGGGGAATGAAAGCGCTGCGGCGCCGTATCAGTAGATCAGTCGGGAGAGGGAGCGCCGTCGTCGTCGAAGAAAAGAATGTCGCCCGGCTGGCAGTCGAGCTCCTTGCAGATCGCCTCGAGCGTCGAAAAGCGGATGGCCTTGGCCTTGCCGGTCTTGAGGATCGAGAGATTGGCGATGGTCACCCCGACGCGCTCGGAAAGCTCCGTCAGCGACATGCCGCGGTCGAGAAGCACACGATCGAGTTTGACCGAAATCGACATTATACAGTGAGATCCTGTTCTTCCTTCATGCGCGCGCCCTCGCGGAAAACTTCCGCCAGGACAAAAACCGCAATGATCGCGATCCAGGCGATAAAAGAGGAATTGCCGGCCACATCCACATCGAAAATGAGCGACAGCAAACCGAAAGCGACTTTCGCCCCTTCCCCGATCAGGAGCGCATAGCCGAGGCCGCGAAACCGGTCGGCGTTCTCCTTCACGAAAGGCGAGCCGAAGCGCAGCGTTTTGAGAATTTCAAGAAGCCGGTTCACCACGAACAACATCACCGCGATCGTCGTGAAGGTGAGCGCCACATTGAAAAAGTCTTCCTTGCTGACATCCAGGGATTCCCCGAAAAGACTCGCCAGCGTGGAAAAGAACGGCAGAATAATCAGCGCGATGCTGACGCCGACAAAAGCGATCCACATGATGACGCGCGTGAAATGCAGCCCCATGGCGAGAATGGAGGCGAGCGAGCCTTTGCCTATCGCTTTCATGACGGGGATCTCCGTTATTGCGCGCCGCCGGGAAGAAACGGGCGCGGCGGCGTGGATGGCGCGCCTTGCTCAGCGCGGACGCGCCATCTTAGAAAAACGCGACCAGACAGAAAGCCTTTTGGCACCCCTGGCGGGCTCCGTCGGTCAATTCTTTTGCAGCGGCGCCGGCCGGCGCCGCGACAGCCAGAGAGTAGAGGCAGGCCGCCGCGACGCTCGCGAAAAGACCTGCCGAAACGATCTGGAGTAGTTTCGACATTACGCCGTCCCCGCAAAGGCGCCGAGGGCCGAAACGTAGCCGGAGGCGATGAGGGTGACGGTGACGACGACGGCCAGTCCATTGACAAGAGCGCCGAATTTATCGAAACTAAATGGTGAGTTAGCAAAGCGCATGGGTTTCTCCTTTTCTTTCCTGTGTTAGCGGCTCGTTTGATCTTCTTGAGCGGTCAGGTTCTTCCTGCCGCTCTTTTTTTCGGCCTTTTTCCTCGGGGCCCCGGAGGGTTTCGAGAGGGGCGGCCTTGCCCTTTTCAGTTTTTGGCGCGGGCCTTTTTCCCGGCCCTTTTCCTTTAATCCCGTCGGCTGCTATGGAGCCTTTGCGGTTTTTCGGGTGCGGCGCTGATCGCCGTCTTGTTGATTATCGATATACACTTATCGAAAAACGATGCAAGTCTTTTTTGCCGAAAAACGATAATTTTTTTTCGATAAGGGATAAAACCATGAGCGAAACGATGCGCAAATTAGGGCCGGGACGGCTGGTCATCGCCTCGCATAACGATGGAAAAGTAAGAGAAATCAATGATTTACTATCCCCACTTGGGGTCGAGGCGATCTCCGCGAAGGACCTGGGGCTTTCCGACCCCGAAGAGACCGGAACGACCTTCGCCGAGAACGCCGAATTGAAGGCGCTGGCCGCCGCGAAGGCCTCCGGGCTCCCCGCCCTCGCAGACGATTCAGGGCTTTCGGTGACCGCGCTCGCGGGGGCGCCGGGGATTTTCTCCGCGCGCTGGGCCGGCGAGCCCCGGGATTTCGGGCTGGCCATGAAAAAGGTCGAGACGGCGGTTTTCGACACCGGCACGGAGGATTTCTCCGCCCGCTTTGTCTGCGCCCTCACCCTCGCCTGGCCCGACGGCCACACCGAAACCTTCGAGGGCGAGGTGACGGGCGTCCTCGTCTTTCCGGGGCGCGGCGAAAAAGGCTTCGGCTATGATCCCATCTTCACGCCCGACGGCTATCATATCACCTTTGGGCAGATGGAGCCGGAGGAGAAGCATGCGATCTCTCACCGGGCCGACGCCTTCCGTAAACTGATGAAAGCGCATTTTTGATGTGGAAGTTTTTTCTCGCCGCGTTTCTGGTTTTCGCCGCCGCGCCCGCGCGCGCCGCTGAAGAAGGACAGCAAGCCCCCGTTCTCGAAAAGATCGCCGAGGATGTCTGGGTTCACAAAAGCTGGCGCCATGTGGACGGCTGGGGCCTTGTCCTGTCGCAGGGGCTGGTCGTCAAAGTCGACACCGGCGTCGTTCTCGTCGACACCGCCTGGACCGATGCGGATACGGAAAAACTGTTGGCGCTGATCGAGGAAGAAACCGGCGCCATGCCGGTCAAGGCCATCGTCACCCACGCCCATGACGACAAGATGGGCGGCATGAAAGCCCTGCATGCGCATGGCGTTGAAACCGCCGCGCACCGCTTTTCAAATGAAGACGCGCCGGTGCGCGGCCTGACGCCTGCGCAAGTTCCCATGTACATTTCGGAAAAAGGCAAACAGCTTGTCTTCGCCGGCTATTCCGGCGTGCCGCTTGAAGTCTTTTATCCTGGCGCCGGCCATACGCGCGACAATATCGTCGTCTATTACGCGCCGGCGAAGGTGCTGTTCGGCGGCTGCCTGATCCGCCCCGGCGACAGCGGCAATCTCGGCAACACCGCCGACGGCGATGTCGGCCATTGGGCCGAGGCTGCGCGCAATGTCGCGGAAGCCTTTCCGGAAGCCGAGATCGTCATCCCGAGCCACGGGCCCATGGGCGGGCGCGCGCTTCTGGATCACACCATCGGCCTCGCCGAAGCAGCGGCCGCAAAGCAATGAGCAAGCCCCTCGGGGTCTATGTTCACTGGCCTTATTGCGCCCGCATCTGCCCCTATTGCGATTTCAACGTCTATAAGAACCGTCCCGCCGACGCGGGCGCGTGGACGACCGCGCTGACCCGCGATCTCGAACGCTATGCTGAACGAACGCAGGACCGGAAACTGACAAGCCTTTATTTCGGCGGCGGCACGCCCTCGCTGGCGCCGCTGCCCGTCATCGAAAGCGTCATCGAAACTTGCGACCGCCTGTGGGGCTTCGAGCCGCAAGCCGAGATCACGCTCGAGGCCAATCCGACGGATGCGGAGCAATCGCGTTTTGAAGGCTTCGCGGGCGCCGGGATCAACCGGCTGTCGCTCGGCGTTCAATCCCTGCGCGACGAGGCGCTGAAATTTCTCGGACGCGATCATGACGCGGCGGCGGCGAAGCGCGCCATCGCGGCGGCGCAGGACGCCTTTTCCCGCGTCACTTTCGATCTCATCTATGCGCGCCCCGGCCAGACCCTCGACGACTGGCGGATCGAGCTTGCCGAGGCGCTATCCTTCGGCGCCAGCCATCTCTCGCTCTACCAGCTCACCATCGAGCCAGGCACGGCCTTTGGCTTCGCGGTCGAGAAAGGCCGCTGGGCGCCCGCCGAGGACGATCTTTGCGCCGACATGTTCGACGCCGCGCAGGAGATGACCGCGGCGGCGGGCCTTCACGCCTATGAAATTTCCAATCACGCCGCGCCCGGCCAGGAAAGCCGGCACAATCTCGTCTACTGGACCTATGGCGACTATGTGGGCGTCGGTCCCGGCGCCCATGGGCGCTTGTCCGAGACCGGTGCGCGCATCGCCATCGAAACCCCGCTTGCCCCCCGGGACTATCTCGCCGGCGCGCCGCATGAAGAAACCGCGCTCGAGCCCCGCGAGGCGGAAATGGAGCGGCTTTCCATGGGGCTGCGGCTCCACAAGGGCGTTTCCTTCGCCGAGACCGATGCGTTCTTCGCCGAGGCCGGGGCTTACGAAAAACTCGACCGGCTCATCGGCGACGGCCTTCTCCACTGGGACGGGCAAATGCTCTGCGCCAGCGCCGACGGGCGGCGCATTCTGAACCGCGTCCTCTACGAACTTTTCGGCTGACGCGCGCCGCACCCGGAAGGCGAACCGGCGCGCCGGCCTGCCTCAAAACTGATGAATTCTTGCAGCAAATCCGCATTCGGTGCGGACTTATCCACATGATCCGAAGCGGGCTTATAGTGTGCGTTCCTCTATCCCCCGTGTCATGCCCGGGACGAGCCCGGGCATGACACGTAAAAATAAGCCAAGCGAGAGAGATGAAAACCGCCGTGAAACATTTGTCGCAAAAGGCGCCAAACTCCTCTGAAAGCCAGCAACCAAGCCGTTTTAACAAACTCAGCGATTGGAATGTCGTAAAATTGTTTCACGGCCAAGGCGCATCAGACCCCGAGCGAGCGCGCATGGATGCGGCCCCGCGCAACATCGGTTAGAAGGCAGGCATGAACCAGATTTCCGACATCGCGCACATCATCGAACTCGCCGTCGCGCCGGTTTTCCTGCTGGCGGGGATCGGCTCCCTGCTCGGCGTGGTGACGACCCGCCTCGCGCGCGTCATCGACCGGGCGCGCCTCCTAGAGGAGCGCGCGCTGAACCCCAGCAACGACCAGGAAGCCGAGCGCGTCCGCGCCGAGCTCGTCAGTCTCGACAAGCGCATGCAGCTCGCCCAGCGTGCGGTCCTGTTGTTCTCCATCGCCGCGCTTCTCGTCTGTCTTGTCGTTGCGACGCTGTTTATCGGCGATTTCATCGACCTGCCGGCCGGCGCCATTGTCGCGGTGATGTTCATCGCCGCGATGTTCTCCCTGGCCGGGGGGCTGTCCCTGTTCCTGCGCGAGATTTATCTCGGCACCCGATCGCTGAGAGTGCGCCAGGACCTGTTGTCGAAACAGAAGGCGTCATGACCCCGGAAGAACGCGAACGCTATGCCCGCCACATCCTCCTTCGCGAGGTCGGCGGACAGGGCCAGCAAAAGCTTCTCGCTGCGCGCGTGCTTGTGGTCGGCGCCGGCGGGCTCGGCAGTCCAATCCTTTCTTATATCGCCGCGGCGGGCGTCGGCGCGCTCGGGATCGCCGACGACGATACGGTCGCGCTCTCGAATCTTCAGCGCCAGACCCTGTTCCGCACGGAGGATGTAGGGCGCGACAAGACGCAAGCCGCGCGCGACGCCATTGCGCGCCTCAACCCGCACGTCAAAACGGAAAGCCATCCGCGCATCACCGATGAGAACGCGCGCGAGATCGCTTCCGGCTACGATCTCGTCATCGAAGGCGTCGACAATTTCGCCGCGCGCTATGCGCTCAACAAAGCCTGCATCGCCGAGAAGAAAACGCTTGTGTCCGCCGCGGTCGGGCGCTTCGAAGGCCAGCTTTCGACCTTCAAGCCGTTCGCAGAGCCGGGCGTCCTGCCCTGTTACCGTTGCCTTGTGCCGGAAGAACCGCCGCGCGAGGAACAGGTGAACTGCGCCGAGGAAGGCGTTCTCGGCGCCGTGACGGGCGTCATGGGCACGCTCGCCGCCATGGAGGTTTTGAAGGAGCTTCTCGGCGTCGGCGACAGTCTCGCCGGACGGCTGATGCTTTACGACGGACTCGGGGCCGCGTTCCGCACCGTCAGACTGCCGGCGGACCCCGCCTGCCCCGATTGCGGCGCAAATTAAGACGCAGACGGATGAAAAAGAAAACCGTTAGAGCTTAGTCGTCGAGGGTAATGACGACGACGCTGCCGGGACCGATGGAGACCTTGGTCTCGTCATAGCTCGGCTTTCTGAGCTTCGGCTTGACGCCGTTTGAAAACGCCACCGGCTCTTTCGGGCGCCCAAGGATCTTGCCGCGATTGAGCTGGCCGTCGCCGTTTTCGTCGAGATAGGCGGCGAAGGCGTATTCGCCGGGCTCGAGATCGGAAAGCGGCAGCACGGCAACGCCTTCTTCATCGAGCCGGGCCTCGTGTTTCGCCCGCGCATGCTCAAGGAAGGCTTCCTCGCTGTCATAGATCGCAAGACGCACGGGCTTGCCCGGCGCGGCGTTAAACTCTGTCGCCACGGCGGCCACCGCGCGTTGCGGATCGGAATATTTGGCGAAGCTGTTCACATCGCGGGGAACGGAATCCGCATGGGCCGCGCCGGCGGCGGCGCACAACAACCCTATTCCCAATAACTGACGCACTGTCGGTCTCATTTAACTCTACCGGGGACGTTCTTTGCGTCCGCGCGGGCTCGCCTACATCAAAACCGGAAAGGCGGAAAGAGCCTTAACCGGACCTTAATCTAATGATGCGCCCGGAACCTTGCGATTCAACTAAAATTGCGGACATCCGGGCGGAAGTAGGCGGGCTGTTACTTCGCCGCCACCCCGCCGGACAGATAACTCGCGAATTTAGGCGCTGTCTGGGCGTAATGTTGGTCGAGGGCGGTTATTTTAAAGTCCGCCTCACGGATCAGTGACGCCGGGTCGCGGTTGAGGTGACAGCCCCCGCCGAGGGCTCCCCAGAGCCCATTGAGGCGGTTTTGCCATTTGGCGACGCCGGCGTCGGGCGACAGCCCGTGCTCCAGAAAGACGAGGGTTCCGCCGGGCTTCAGGACCCGGCGCATGCCCTGAAGCGCGCTGGCGACGTCGGGAATCGTGCACAAGGTGAATGTGACCAGGACCGTATCCACCGCCTCATCCGGCAGCGGGATTTCTTCACCTGGCAGGTCCAGCCATTCCAGCGGAAAGGAAAGCCCGGCGATGCGTTTTTGCGCGCGCTTGCGCATCGCCGCCGAAGGCTCCAGCGCATAGAGATGCGTGATGGCGCGCTGGTCATAAAAAGGCGCGTTGTGTCCGGAGCCGAACCCGACCTCCAGCACCCTGCCAGAAACCTGGGGCACGACCTTTTCACGTTCGCGTGCAATGGCTTTCATCCCGCAGGCGCAGGAAACAATCGCCGGTTCGATATGGTCGCTGTAAAAGCCCATGAGCTTCGCCTTTCCGAATTTCAGGAAGCGCTCCCTAGTCTATAGGCGCCCGCCCGCGCACAGTCATGGGATATTAAACCGTCTCTAACTTTCGTTATGGCCTGCCGGGTGTTATGGCCTGCCGACCAACCGCCGCCTGTCAGGATACGATGCGAAAAAAAGCCGGTTTCGCCGCGCTGTTTTCAAGCGCCCTCATGCTCAGCGCCGCCCCGGCGCGGGCAGAGGACGATGCGCCGCCCTTGCCCATGGAGGAGCGCGCCACCTGGGCTTTTGTCTGGGAGAACGATTACTTCGCCAATACCGACCGCAATTACACCAACGGCTTGCGGATCTCTTATCTTTCCGGCCTGAAGCAGCCGGAAGGCGTTTCGAGCCTGCTCGCTCACGACATTCTGGGCGCGGGTGACGACGCCGGCATTCGCCGCGGTTTCGCGGTCGGCCATTCGATTTTCACGCCCCAGGATACGCTGGCGACCGAACCGCTTCCCGATCAGCACCCTTACGCCGGCTGGCTCTATGGCGAATACTCGGTCGTCGTCGAACAGCGCCAGCGCGTGCAGCAGATAACCCTTCAAGCAGGCGTCGTCGGCCCGGGGGCGCAAGGGGAATGGCTGCAGAACAATTGGCACGATATTATCGGCGGCGACCCGGTAAACGGCTGGGACAACCAGATCCGCAACGAACCCGGCTTCGTTCTTTCCTATGACCGGCAATTCCGCGCGCTCCGCGAAATCGGCGACAACGGCTTCGGCGCGGACATCACGCCGAGCGTCGGCGTCTCTCTCGGCAATGTGGACACGCGCGCCAGAGGCGGGCTGACCTTTCGCATCGGCAACGATCTGCGCTCGGATTACGGACCGCCGCGCGTGCGCCCGGCGCTCGCCGGCGCGGGGTTCTTCTCGCCCGTGGATGATTTCAGCTGGTATCTGTTTCTGGGCGTCAATGGCAGCGCCGTCGCCCACAATATCTTTCTCGACGGAAGCCTGTTTCGAGACGGCGATCCTTCGGTGGAGAAGGAAGTGCTGGTGGGCGAGGCGCAGGCCGGTATCGCCTTGCAGTTCCGGCGGGTCCAGCTCGCCTATACCTTCGTAAGGCGCACCAAAGAATTTGAAACGCAGGACGGCGCGCAGCAATTCGGCGCGGTCAGCTTGTCCGTGAAATTCTGACGTCAGCCCGCCTTCGGCAGGCGCCCGTCATCGAGCCCGAGGATCACCCGGTCGGGCGGCTTATGCCCGTCGGAAAACATCTTGATGTTGATGATCATGCGCTCGCCCATCTCCACGCGGCTTTCCACCGTCGCGGACGCCATATGCGGCAGCAGCACGACATTGGGCGCCTTAAGCAGCTTCTCGCTGGGCGCGCCGCGCTCATAGACGTCGAGACCGGCGCCGGCGAGGCGGCCTTCCTCGATCATGCTCGCCAGCGCTTCCTCGTCGACGATTTCGCCGCGCGAAATGTTCACCACATAGGCCTGCGGCTGAAGCAGCTCGAGGCGGCGCCGCGAGAGCAGGTGGAACGTCGCGGGGGTATGCGGGCAATTCACCGAAACAATGTCGACCCGCGCCAGCATCTGGTCGAGGCTGTCCCAATAGGTCGCGTCAAGTTCGTCCTCGATATGCGGATTGATCCGCGAGCGGTTGTGATAATGAATGGAAAGGCCGAACGCTTTCGCCCGGCGGGCGATCGCCTCCCCCACGCGGCCAAGCCCGATAATCCCGAGCTTCTTGCCGCGCACCCGGCGGCCCAGCATCCAGGTCGGCGACCAGCCCTGAAACTCGCCCGCCTCAAGGGCGCGCACGCCCTCGACGAGGCGGCGCGGCACGGCGAGGATCAGCGCCATGGCCATGTCGGCGGCGTCCTCGGCCAGAACGGAAGGCGTATTGGTCACGGTGACGCCATGGGCGTTCGCCGCGGCGACGTCGATATGGTCGACGCCGGCCCCGAAATTCGCCACCAGCTTCATGCGGTCGCCAACCTGCTCGAAAAAGGCCTCGTCCAGCCGGTCGCCCAGGGTCGGGGCCAGAACGTCCGCATCCCGGGCGCGCTCGATCAGCGCCGCCGGCGACAGCGGAGCGTCGCTCTCATGGAAAACAACGTCGAAAAGGTCGCGGAGCCGCGCCTCGACCGGTTCGGGCAGCTTGCGGGTGACCGCGACCTTGACCTTCCTGCCGCTCATGCGCCGCGCCCCGGCCGGGATGCTTCCCCACTGGCCCTTGCGCCGTCACGCGAACCGGAAAAAGAGACCATGGTTAACCCGTGATTAACGGCTTTGGCGTTGAGTAAGGGTTTATTCATCATTCGATAAATTTTCGAGCGCCTCAGCATGCCGCGTCTTCGTTCCGTATTGTGTCTCAGCCTGACGCTTGGCCTCTATTTGACCGGAGCCGCCCCGGCGGCGCAAGCCGCCAATCCTAATATGGCGGCGCAAGCCGCGGCAGGCGCGGAAGAGATGACCCTTCGCCTCGACACCCCCTCGGGGCTGCCCGTGCCGCGCCTGGTCTCCCTGAAATCCGAAACCACCTTCTGCCGGGCGGGCCCCAGCTTCTCCCACCCGGTGCGCCTGACCTTCATGCGCCAGGGGCTGCCGGTGATGGTCGTCGCCGAAACCCGGGATCACTGGCGCAAAATCCGCGATGCGGAGGGCGACGAGTGCTGGACCCATAAATCCAAGCTTTCCGGGGCGGAAACGGCCCTGGTGCTCGAGGACGGCCTTGCCTTGCGGGCGAGACCGGAGGTCGGCGCCCCGGCCCGGGCCCGTCTCGGCCGCGGCGTCATCGCCCGGGTGGACGCCGCCCAGGACGGCTGGCTGCGGGTCACCGCCGAGGGCAGGAAGGGCTGGGCCCGCGCCTCCGCCTTCTGGGGCGCCCAAGCCGGGGCCCCGCTGCCCGAAACCATGCGGCGATAGCGCCCCGGGCCCTCCAGGCAAAGAGCCTCACGGGAATGTTGCAACGCATAATTGACCCTGTGGATGGCCGCCTTTACCAAGCAGTCTACCCGCGCGACAATCCGCGCGCGGCCTGAATTCGACAGTTAAGGGCGCATGAGCGAACAGAAAAACAGTTACAGCCGCGAAGAGCTTCTCGAATGCGGCTATCACGGGCTGAGAGGCCCTGGGACCGCACAGCTTCCCGTTCCGCCGATGCTGATGTTTGACCGCGTCACGCTGATCAACGGCGACGGCGGCGATTATGGCAAGGGACGGATCGAGGCCGAACTCGACATCAACCCGGACCTCTGGTTCTTCGATTGCCATTTTCCGGGCGACCCCGTGATGCCGGGCTGCCTCGGGCTCGACGCCTTGTGGCAACTGGTTGGGTTCTTCCTGACCTGGTCGGGCCATCCCGGTCACGGACGGGCGCTCGGCGCCAAGGACGTGCGCTTTTCCGGCATGGTCGTGCCTTCGGCCAAGCTTGTCACCTATGAACTCAACGTGCGCCGGATGATGTCGCGGCCCTTGATCCTCGGCATCGCGGACGGCGCCATGAAAGTCGACGGGCGCCAGATTTACGAGGCGAAGGATCTTCGGGTGGGCCTCTTCTCGCGCGAACAGCTCGACGCAGGCCTGTCGCTCTAGGGGAGCGGCGTTTTACGTTTTCTACTGAAGGCGAAAGGATGTTTATGCGGCGCGTAGTGATTACAGGCATGGGAGTCGTTTCTTCCATCGGCGCCAATGTAAGTGAAGTCAAAGACGCTCTCTACGAAGGGCGTTCCGGCGTCGGCCATGACGCGAGCTTCGCCGAGCACGGATTTAAATGTCAGGTCTCGGCGCGACCGAAGATCGACTATGAAGAGATCCTGGACCGGCGCACGCGGCGCTTCATGGGCGAGGGCGCGGGCTGGAACTACATCGCCATGAAAGAGGCGATTGAGCAGTCAGGGCTTTCCGAAGACGATATCAGCAACCCGATGACCGGAATCATCATGGGCTCCGGCGGCCCCTCCACGCGGGCCATCGTCGAGGCGGCGGACATCACCCGCAAGACCGGCGGCACCAAGAAAATCGGCCCCACCGTTGTTCCCAAAGCCATGTCGTCCACGAACTCGGCGACGCTTTCGGTTCCTTTCAAGATTCTCGGCGTCAATTACTCCATCTCCTCGGCCTGCACGACCTCGCTCCATTGCATCGGCGCGGCCGCCGAACAGATCATGTGGGGCAAGCAGGACATCGTCTTCGCCGGCGGCGGCGAGGAACTCGACTGGACGCTCGCGAACCTTTTTGACGCCATGGGCGCCATGTCCACAGGCTTCAACGACACGCCGGAAGTTGCGAGCCGCGCCTATGACAAGGACCGCGACGGGTTCGTCATCGCCGGCGGCGCCGCGACCGTGGTGCTCGAAGAATATGAACATGCGAAAAAACGCGGCGCCCCGATCCTTGGCGAAATCACCGGCTATTTCGCCAACTCGGACGGCTACGACATGGTGCAGCTTTCCGGCGAAGGCGCCGTGCGCTGCATGCGCGGCGCGCTCGAACAGTCGTGCCAGCCCATCGACTACATCAATCCGCACGGGACCTCGACGCCGGTGGGCGACAAGAAAGAAACGCAAGCCATCCGCGAGGTTTTCGGCGCCGAGATCCCGCCCTTCTCCTCGACGAAGTCGCTGACCGGACATTCGCTCGGCGCTGTCGGCGCGCAGGAGCTCGTCTACGGCCTCATCATGATGCGCGACAACTTCCTGACAGCGTCGGCGCATATCGAGAACATCGATCCGGATTTTGAAGACCTTCCTGTCATTCGCGAGCGCGTCGATAATGCGAAAGTCGATTGCTTCCTCACCAATTCTTTCGGCTTCGGCGGCACCAATGGCAGCCTCGTCGTCGCGAAGGTCTAGACCTTGAGCGAGGCGGCCCTCATCGCCGGTCTCGTCGCCGCAGCCATTGCGAGCGCCGGCCTGTGGTGGTTCCGCCTCGTCCTGCCGGTTATTCGCAAACAGCCGAAAACCACACGCTACGGCGTTTACGCGCTGGTCTGGCTCGCCTATTTCATTCTCACCATTATTGTGATCAACCGTAGCGGCGCCTGACCCGCGCCGCGCTGGCAAAGGATAAATCCATGAGCGACACCGCTTTCCCTAAGGGCGATTTGATGAAAGGCAAGCGCGGCCTCGTCATGGGCGTCGCCAACAAGAATTCCATCGCCTGGGGCATCGCGCAGCAATTGAAGGCGCAGGGCGCTGAGCTCGCCTTCTCCTATATCCCCGCCATGGAAAGCCGCGTGCGCCAGCTCGGCGAATCGATCGGCGTCGAACACTTCATCCAGGCCGACGTCATGAGCGACGAGGACATGGACAAGGCGTTTGGTGAAATCAAGGACACATGGGGCAAGATCGACTTTCTCGTCCACGCCATCGCCTTCACCGACAAGGAGGCGCTGAAGGGCTCTTTCGTCGAGAATACCACGCGCAAGAATTTCAAAGATACGATGGACGTCTCGGCGTTCTCTTTCGTCGACGCCGCGCGCCGCTCCAGCGAGTTGATGACCGACGGCGGCGCGATGGTGACGCTCACCTATCTGGGTTCCGAGCGCACCGTGCCGAACTACAATGTCATGGGCGTTGCCAAAGCCGCACTGGAAGCCTCCATGCGCTATGTCGCGCGCGATCTCGGCCCCAAAGGCATCCGCGTCAACGCGATCTCGGCGGGCCCGATGAAGACGCTCGCCATGGCGGGCATCACCGGCGGACGCCAGCTCATGTCAACGGGCCGCGACTGGTCGCTTCTGAAGGAAGACACGACGATGGAAGGCGTCGCCGGCGCGGCGCTTTATCTTCTGTCCGACCTTGGCCTCTCCTGCGCCGGGGAGACCTTGCATGTGGATGCGGGCTTCCACGCCGTCGCCGTGCCCGACGTTTCCAGCCTTTCCGATTCCTGATCGCTGAAGCCTTGACCGCTGACGAAATCATCGCAGCACTGAAACTCGCGCCACACCCCGAAGGCGGCTGGTTTCGCGAGACCTGGCGCGCGCCGGCGGCGGCGGGCGAGCGCTCTTCGGGCACGGCGATCTATTATCTTCTGAAACGCGGAGAGCGCTCCCACTGGCACCGCGTGGACGCAACGGAAAGCTGGCATTATTACGCCGGCGCGGGGCTGCGCCTGTCCCTCTCCGAAGACGGCAAGACGCGTGAAGACGCCATTCTGGGGCCCGATCTCGACAAAGGCGAGAAACCGCAGATCATCCTGCCGCCCTTTTGCTGGCAGGCGGCGGAAAGCCTCGGCGACTGGACGCTTGTGGGCTGCACCGTCTCGCCAGCGTTTGAGTTTTCCGGTTTTGAAATGGCGCCGCCGGACTGGGCGCCAGGGCGCTAAGGCTTACTGCGCGGCGGCGAGCACCGGTTCGCGGCGTTCCTTGAGGGACGGCCCCGTCGGGGCGCCCTCGAAATCCGTCCATTGATGGTTCTTGTAATCGTAGAGCTTGCAGGCCTTCAGGATGCGGAAATAATCCCGGAAGGAAAACTCGTAAGCCGTCACCGCATCGCCGTAATGAGCGCGCAGGAGCTTGCCGGCCTTGTCGAGATGATAGATCGGGATCGTCGACAGCGCATGGTGCGCCGTGTGCTCCATGACGTTGTAATAGAGCCCGAGCCATTTCAGCGCCGGAATTTCCAGATGCGTCGTGCCTTCGATCGCTGACTGGTAGAACGACCATTCCTCGGGCCTGTCAAACCAGTGCTGGTCTTCATGGGCGTGGTGCATGAAGAAGCTGAAAGAGGCGAGAAAGTTCCAGACGATCATGGGCAACAGCCAAGCGACAGCGAAAATCGTCAGATAGCTCGCTTGCGGATTCCACATTTTGCCGAGCGCCAGGATGGCGGCGATGATCGCCCCATGGCCGAGCACCACCAGCACCGAGTCCCAGAAATAGCGCTTCCAGTGCGCGCGCACTTCCGCCGCCACGGGCAGGATCAGCTTCGGGATCCAGATCGTCACCGGATAGTTGAAGAACTGGCCCACAAGTCCGCGATTAAGGCGCTCAAGGAAACGCCGCATCGGCGAGGCCGCGCGATATTCCTCAACCGACATAGGCGTCCAGACATAATCGACGCCTTTGAAATTCGTCTTGCCATGATGGAAGCGGTTATGCCCCGCCTCCCACAGGCTGGCCGAATGGGCGGTCGGCAGGAAAGTCAGCCGGCCCATAATCTGATTGGCGCGTAAATTCGGAAAGAAGCATTTATGGACGCAGTCATGGCCGATAATGAAAAGAAGGCCGAGCGCGAAGCCGTTCACAAAGCCGCCGATGAGATTGGCCCAGAGCGGAAACGGGCCGATGGCGAGGTAAAGCGTCGCGAAATAGAGCGCGAAATGGAAAGCGGCGATGCGAAATCCCTTCGACCAGGAAGGCGTTTCCACCGCCTTCCTGTCTTCCTCGCTCAGCCACTCAAAGGGCCGGCCGGTCTGTTGCGTGCTATTCGCCATGGCTCGCTCTTTATCCATCAGGCAAGATAACCCTTGCTTGATCTCAATCAAGAGCGGCCGGGGCGCCGAAACCGCCGGCCTTATTCCCCGGCGATAAAGGCCCTGACATCCGCCGCAAGCGCCTCCAGCGAGGGGCCGTGGATATACATCATATGGCCCGCATCATAATAGGTGATGGTGAGCCGAGAGCGGTCGAAGCCCGGCTGCGCCAGCGTCATTTCCGTGCCGAAAAAGGGCGTCGCGAGGTCATAATACCCATTGGCGGCGAGCACGCGCAGATCCTTGTTCTGGCGCATGGCCCGCTCCACCCAGGGCGCGACATTGACATAGGAATTCTCGCCGCCGCCGTCATTCGCGTCCCAGTTCCAGTCGCGCACGCCGCCGAGCGTTGTGTAAGGGTCGGTGATGTCGACGCCGAGATCGCGGCTGAAATAATCGAGCATGCCCGCCGTATAGGCGCCGTCTATGCCGTAGGCGGAAGGATCGTATTCCGGGTTTTCGCCAACGCCGTCCGGTTCAGCGCCCGTAAAGCGCGAGTCGAGACGCCCGACGGCGAGCCCTTCGTCGCGCAATAACTCACGCATGAAGCGGGGCAACGGGATCCGCATATGCGAGCGCTTCACATAGGTTTCCGACAGCCCGGTGAAAGCGGCAAGCCTTGCCGCTGCCGCCTCGCGCTCCGCCTCCGGCGCAAGCTGGCCTTTCAGGAGCGCCGGCATATAGTCGTCCGTCGCAAAGGCCCGCGCCTCATTGAGAAAACGGTCGAAATCATTATCCCAGGCGCTCTTGTCCACCTTGTCGTGATACCAAGCCGTCGCCGCATAGCCCGGCATCAGCCCCACATAGCCGACTTCATTCCCTGCGTCGGTGGCGTCGAGACTGAAATTGAGGACAGTCGAAATCAAAACGACACCGTTCACCGCAATGTCGGTCCAGCCGCTTTCAAGCGCCTCCAACAGGGCGGCGGACCGCGTCGTTCCGTAGCTCTCGCCGATCAGATATTTCGGCGAATTCCAGCGCTTGTGCTCCACGAGCCAGCGGCGAATGAACTCACGCACCGAGGCCGCGTCCTGTTTGACGCCCCAATATTCCTCCGTCTTGCCCTCGCCGACAGTCTTCGACCAGCCGGTGCCCACGGGATCGATGAACACCATGTCGGCTACGTTCAAAATGGAATGCGGATTGGCGATGAGATCGTAGGGCGCCGCGCCGTCATCCTCCGGTCCTTCCGGCAGGCGCACCCGTTTCGGCCCGAAAACGCCCATATGCAGCCAGAGCGATGCCGAACCCGGCCCGCCATTGAAAATGAAGGCGACCGGGCGCTCGCGCGGATCGTTGTAGTCGTCGGCGATGTAGGAGGTCGAAAAGATCGACGCGACGGGCTCGCCCTTGTCGTTTTCGATGAAGGTTTCGCCGGCGATCACCTTGTAGGAAACATTGGCGCCGCCCGCCGCGATGCGTCCTTCGCTTTCATAGCGTCGCGGCTCTTGCCCGTCATTCTCAGCTGCAGCCGGTTCCTGTTTCGCCTTGTCATCCTGCGCGGCGGCGCATCCGGCGGCGAAAGACAGCGCCAGCAAAGCGGCGGCGAGCATGCGAACGGTCATGGGGACTCCTGTATCTGGCGATTGAGGAAAGCGCGACAGGCTAAACGCCCTGCTTTTCCTTGATCCAGTCATTGATCTTGCGCTCCAGCACCGGGAGGGGCATGGCGCCGGTCAGCAGGATCTCATCGTGAAATTCGCGGATGTCGAAATCGGGTCCGAGCGTCTCCTCGGCTTTGTTGCGCAGTTCGTTGATCTTCAGCATGCCGAGCTTGTAGGAACAGGCCTGGCCCGGCCAGACAGCGTAACGCTCGATTTCACGCGTGACGGAAGCGCGCGTGTCGCCGGTGACGCCCTGCATGTAATCGATGGCTTCTTCGCGCGTCCATTGCTTGTGATGGAGACCGGTATCAACCACGAGCCGCGCGGCCCGGAACAACTCCGACTGAAGCCGCCCAAGATCGCCGAGGGGATCATCGGCATAAAGCCCCATCTCCGCCGCCACCTGCTCCGCATAGAGCGCCCAGCCTTCAGAGAACTCCGAATAGCCGAGCATATTGCGGATCAACGGCAGGCCCGCGGCCCGCTCCAGCGAACGCTGAAAATGATGGCCCGGCACGGCCTCATGATAGGTCAGTGTTTTCAGCGTATGCTTCGGCCAATCGGCGGTGTCCTTGAGATTGATCCAGAAAATCCCGGGGCGCGAGCCATCCAGCGATGGCGACGAATAATAGCCGCCCGAAGAGGAATCCTGTTCATAGACCGGAATCCGGCGCACCTCGACCGGCTGTTCGGGTAGCGTGCCGAACCAGTCGCCGGCGCGCGCCATGATCTGGTCCACCTGTCCGTTAAGGTCGGACAGAATTTCCTCCCGTCCTGGATCCGTATTGGGATAGCGCATGCCTTCGCGCGCCCCGATGGCGGCGAAGCGCTCCGCAACCGAGCCTTCGCTCAACCCTGAGCGCGTCAATATTGCATCCATTTCGCTGCTGATGCGCTCGACCTCGGAAAGGCCAAGCTCGTGTACTTCGTCGGGGGTCAGGCGACCGGCCCCGTAAGAGGTCAGCGCATGGGCGTAAAAGGCCGACCCATCCGGCCCCAAACGCCAGATCCCTGCATCCGGACCCGCCTGGGGCTTGAGGTTTTCAAGAGCAGCGGCAAGCCGCGCATAAGCAGGATAAACACTATTCTCCACCGCCTGAACCGCGCGCGCCGACAAGGCGTCACGGTCTTCAGGGGAGAGACCGTCAATCGCGTCGAGCCTTGTCATGAAGCTTGAGGCCAGCGGGTTTTCCGCTGGCGCCGGCGCGGTGAACCCCGCGATCGCATTCAAGGCGCCATTGATGGCGAAGGCCGGCGGCGTCACCAGAAGCGCCGCATCGCCGCTGATGGTCTCCACGGTCTCATCGAAAACGCGCCCAAATTCCAAAAGGCGAGAAAGGTAGTTTTCCGCATCCTCACGAGTTTCGATCTTGTGCTGGGTCAGCATCAGACGCGGCAGGAAGATATGCGGGCCGGAAAGCTGCGTCACCGGATAGGGGCCGGCGGAAGCGAAAGGCGCAGCGCCCCCAAAGGGAAACTGGTTGCGCCGGGCGCCCGTCTCATAGGCGTTGCGCAACACGTCATAGGTGACGGCCGCCTCATCGCTGAGGGCGCGCCGGTCGAGCCCCCGCAATTCCTGAAGGAATGCCTCGTTCATGGCGCGGATGCGTTCATTCGCTTCGAAGCCGTAACCGCCCAGCCGGGCCGCAAACCCGTCTCCGGCCAGATCCGCGCCAACGCCTAGCAGGGTGGCAGATTCCGGCGACCCCTCGAAAATTTTGCGGACATGGCGCTCCGCCATGGCGGCAAGCCTTTCGTCAGCGCTCAAGGGCGCGGCTTCAGGCTCCGCAATCTCCGACGGCGCATTCACCGCCGGCGTCTCAGCGCCGCGCTCGCCGCAGGCGGCGAGAGAGAAAGCACACAGGAGGGAAAGACCGAGTTTCCGGTGAACGCGCATGATTGAGCTCCCCTTCATGAGCGGCCGCGAGCATGGCCGAGCTTAGCCCCTGCCGCCCCGGCGCCAAAGCACGGATCGCGGCGCCAAGCCGGAAAAAACGAAAAGCGGCGCCTGTTTGCCACAGGCGCCGCTTTCAGGCTGTTTTTCAACAGGTTCAAGCGCTTATTCGCGCTCGATTTCCTTGCCCGTCTCCTGATCGACGATCTTCATGGAAAGGCGAACCTTGCCGCGATCGTCAAAGCCAAGGAGCTTCACGAAGACCTCGTCGCCCTCTTTCACGACGTCGGTCGTCTTTTCCGGACGCCCATCGGAAAGCTGCGAGATGTGGACGAGGCCGTCGCGGGCCCCGAAGAAGTTCACAAAGGCGCCGAAATCCATGGTCTTGACCACTTTGCCTTTGTAGATCTCGCCGACTTCCGGCTCGGCCACGATGGAGTGGATCCATTTATAGGCCGCATCGATCTTCTCCTTGTCGTTGGAGGCGATCTTGATCAGGCCGTCATCATTGATGTCGACCTTGGCGCCGGTCTCCTCGACGATCTGACGGATGATCTTGCCGCCCGAGCCGATGACATCGCGGATCTTGTCCTTGGCGATCTGCATCGTTTCGATGCGCGGCGCATAATCGCCGAGATCGTCGCGGGCGTGATCGAGCGCTTTTGACATTTCCCCGAGAATATGCAGGCGGCCGTCTTTCGCCTGGGCGAGCGCGGTCTTCATGATCTCCTCGGTAATGCCGGCGATCTTGATGTCCATCTGCAGCGAGGTGACGCCTTCGTCGGTGCCCGCCACTTTGAAGTCCATGTCGCCGAGATGGTCCTCGTCACCGAGAATGTCGGAGAGGACCGCGAATTTCTCGCCTTCAAGGATGAGGCCCATGGCGATGCCCGCCACCGGACGCTTCACCGGCACGCCAGCGTCCATCAGCGCCAGCGAGGAGCCGCAGACCGTCGCCATGGACGACGAGCCGTTGGACTCGGTGATCTCGGAGACGAGGCGGATGACGTAAGGAAACTCTTCCTGGGTCGGGATCACCGCCTTCATGGCGCGCCAGGCGAGCTTGCCATGGCCGATTTCGCGGCGTCCGGTAAAGCCCATGCGGCCCACTTCACCGACAGAATAGGGCGGGAAGTTGTAGTGCAGCAGGAACTGTTCCTTGTAGGTGCCGGCGAGGGCGTCGATGAACTGTTCATCCTCGCCGGTGCCGAGCGTCGCGACCACAAGGGCCTGCGTCTCGCCGCGGGTGAACAGCGCCGACCCGTGGGTGCGCGGCAGGAGGCCGGCTTCAGCGACGATCGGACGAACCGTTTTGGTGTCGCGTCCGTCAATACGCTCGCCTGTGTCGATAATGCCGCCGCGCACGATGGCAGACTCGATCGCCTTGAAGGCACCGCCCACGACTGATTTCGAAGGCGCGTTCTCGTCTTCATCGTCGCAGAGCGCTTCGACCGCCTTGTCTTTCGCCGCAGCAAGCGCGTTCTGGCGCTCCTGCTTCACGACCAGCTTATAGGCGGCCTTGACGTCTTCGCCGACTATCTCGCGGACTTTCGCTTCGACCGCGGAATTGTCCGGCGCGGTAAATTCCCACGGCTCTTTCGCGGCTTCCTCGGCGAAGTCGATGATAAGGCCGATCGCCTCTTTCGCCGCCTTGTGGCCGAAATTGACGGCCCCGAGCATGACGTCTTCGGAGAGTTCTTTGGCTTCCGATTCCACCATCATCACGGCGTCGTTGGTGCCGGCCATGACGAGGTCGAGCTTCGTATCCGGCATTTCGTCGAGTTGCGGGTTCAGAACATATTCGCCGTCGATGTAACCGACGCGGGCCGCGCCAATGGGGCCCATGAACGGAACGCCGGAAATCGTCAGCGCGGCGGAGACCGCAATCATCGCCACTACATCCGGATCGTTCTCCAGGTCGTGGGAGAGAACCTGCGCCACGACAAGCACTTCATTCTTGAAGCCCTTGACGAAAAGCGGGCGCACAGGACGGTCGATGAGACGCGAGGTCAGGGTTTCTTTTTCGGTCGGGCGCGCTTCACGCTTGAAGTAGCCGCCGGGCACGCGGCCGGCCGCGTAATAGCGTTCCTGGTAATGCACCGTAAGCGGAAAGAAATCGAAATTCGGGTTCGGTTCCTTCGCGGCGGTGACTGCGGCGAGCACGGTGGTGTCGCCATAAGTGGCGAGCACGGCGCCGTCGGCCTGGCGCGCCATGCGCCCGGTTTCGAGGGTCAGCGTACGACCGCCCCACTCAATCGATTTTTTTGTGATGTTGAACATATTTTCTCTTCTCTTCTCGTAATGCGCCATGCGCGGATCGCATGACGCCGTGGACATGAAGCCGAAAACGACAGCGCCGCCTCAAGCGGCGGCGCGGGATTTATCTCGGCTGCATTCGGATGGCGCCGTCAATTCGAAAGACAGCGCCGTTGATCATTGTGTTCTTGCACATCTCTACGGCGAGAGACGCGTATTCCTCAGGTTTGCCAAGCCGTTTCGGGAACGGGATCATGGCGGCGAGCGCATCCTGAACCTTCTGGTCCATGCCCGCCATCATCGGCGTCCAGAAAATGCCCGGCGCAATCGTGTTGACGCGGATGCCCGCATTCATGAGGTCCCGCGCCACCGGCAGGGTCATGCCCGCGACGCCGGCTTTCGACGCCGCATAGGCGGCCTGGCCGATCTGACCTTCGAAGGCGGCGACGGAAGCAGTGCAGACAATCGCGCCGCGTTCGCCGTCTTCCTGCGGCTCGTTCTTTTCCATCTCCGCGGCGACGAGACGAATGCAGTTGAAGGTGCCCGCGAGATTGACGTCGAGCGTTTTCTTGAACATCTCGAGCGAATGCGGGCCGTTCTTGCCGACTGTCTTGCCCGCTGTCGCGATCCCCGCGCAGTTAACGAGGATCCAGGGCGTTCCATGCGCGGCGACGGTTTTCGCCAGCGCGGCGGCAACGCTGTCTTCATCGGCGACATTGGTCTTGCAGAAGATCCCGCCAAGCTCCGTGGCTTTTTCTTCGCCCTTGTCGTCTTGCAGATCCCAGATTGCGACCTTGACGCCTTCCTTCGCCAGCGCTTCAGCCGTGGCGCCGCCAAGACCCGACGCGCCGCCTGTGACAATCGCTGAAATTCCGGAAAGTTTCATAATAACGTCTCCTGGCCGGGCCAGATTTGGGTTGGCGCGCGCCGTCCGCCGGCGCGCGCCAAAACGAATTAGCGGCGAATGCCGAGTTCTTCGATCAGCTTCTGGTAACGCGCTTCGTCATGGCGCTTCACATAGTCGAGAAGCCGGCGGCGCTGGGAAACCATTTTGAGGAGCCCGCGGCGCGAGTGGTTGTCTTTCTTGTGTTCCTTGAAGTGCTCGGTGAGGTTCGAAATGCGCTCCGTGAGGATCGCAACCTGCACCTCGGGCGAGCCCGTATCGTCCGTTTTCGTGGCGAATTTTTTGATGAGTTCAGCCTTACGGCCAGCCGTAATCGACATGAGATTTCTCCGCGGCGTCCCCTGAAAATGACGGCCCCGCCGGGACGCCGTCCAGCAGGGTCGAATGATTGCGCGGCTTATGAGGGAAAAGGGGGCGCGATGCAAGGCCCGTTTTCACTCCCGCCGGCCAGCTTTGCCGCTTCTTTTCCAGGGAGAATTTATTTTGAAAAACAATATTTTGGCCCTTTTCCGGAGAACATTTGTGCGGCGCAGCAGTTACCCCTTACGATAGACTAGCATCCGCCGCCCTGAGAGGAGAGCGCCGCCATCGCCCGCCTGCCGATCCGCCGCTGGTTGTCCCGGCTTAAAATTCCGATCCTGATCGCCCTTGCCGCTGTCGCAACAATGGCGGGCATATCCGCCCTTGAGCCTGAAAATATCTGGCGGGTCAGGGGCGAGGTCATTGCGCAGGTCCTCACCATCATCGCGATCGGCTGGACCGGGGTCGTGATCGGGGACGCTTATCTGAAACGCCAGCTCCGGCGTCTGGCGCTGGGAGAAAAGGACAATCTGGAAGCGCGGAAGCGCGCCACCCGCCTCGACGTGCTGCGCCGTATCTGGGTCGTCATCGGCGCCGTCGCGACCCTCGCCGCGGCGCTCACCGCGCTTCCTTTCGCGCGCCAGCTCGGCGTTTCGCTTTTCGCCTCGGCCGGGATCGCCGGCATCGCGGTCGGCATCGCAGCGCGGCCTGTGCTCGCCAACCTCATCGCCGGCTTGCAGATCGCCTTCACCCAGCCGATCCGCATCGAGGACGCCGTAGTGGTCGAGGGCGAATGGGGGTGGATCGAGGAGATCGGCCTTTTCTATGTGGTGATCCGCATCTGGGACTGGCGACGCCTCGTCGTGCCGATTTCGTATTTCATCGAAAAGCCTTTCCAGAACTGGACACGGCGCACAGCGTCCATCATCGGCTCGGTATTCTGGCGGCTCGACTATCGCGCGCCGGTCAGCGCCATGCGCGAGAAACTGACCGAGCTCTGCAAGGCGACGGATTTGTGGAACGGCGAGGTCGTGAACATGCAGGTCACCGAAGCCTGCGACAACACCATTGAAGTGCGCGCGCTGGCGAGCGCGGGCACCTCGCCGGAAGCCTGGGACTTGCGCTGTTATCTACGTGAAGAAATGCTGGCCTGGCTCCAGAACGAACATCCCTACGCCCTGCCGCGCATGCGCGCCGAGGCGGCTGTTGATCCAGACGCCGACTGGAAGCCAAAAAGCGGCGAACATATTCAGCACCCCATGAGCGCCCCCGACCGCGATTCAAGTCTTGAAGATCCCGCCGGGCAGCGCGACCGGAAAGAAGACGGCAGCGGCGGTCTGTAACCGGACGGCATAGCCGGTGCGTTGCAATTTCAAGATTTTAACCGCCTTCCGGTTGTATTGTGCGCCGCAACAGATTAACCATGATTGTGCAATATTGGGGAAAAGCCATTCATGCTTTCACGACTTCAAACGGCTTGCGCCGCGGGCGCCGTCATCATTTCCGCTTACGCCGGCGCCGCGGAAGCCGCTGTTCTGGTCACCGACAAAACCGGCTTTTTGACCACGACCGGCGCGACCAGCGCCACCGGGCCGATCCCCATCGTCGCCGGCAGTCAGGCTTCCTATACGGTTGGGTCAACGACCTTTTCCGCCGAAAGCCCCAGCTCGCTCAATTTCAGCCGGGACTGGACGACGCGGATCGCCGGCAACCAGTTCGCCGTCAACGGCGTTGAAAACATCAACGCCGATTTCGGGGGCGATGTGTACGCAGTCGGGTTCGACTTTGTGGAGCCTGAAGAAGACCCGCTGGTCAACGCGACCTTCATCGACTCCATATTCGAACTGTCGCTTTGCGACGGCGGAAGCTGCTTTGAGTCGATTGAGTTCAGTGTTCCGAACGACGTCGCCGCTTTTATCGGCGTGATATCAAGCATCGCATTTGACTCTATCACGATCCGTGAACTGACCGGCGGGGCCGAAAACGAGTTTTTCGGCGAGTTCTTCACTTCGGCCGAGCCAGTGACGGAGATCCCGCTGCCGGCGGCGGCGCCGTTGTTCCTCGCAGGACTGGCCGGCGCAGGTTTCGTATCCCGCCGGCGCCGCAAAGGCTGACTTCCCGAATTGCGTTTGTTTGACCCCTCCTAGGGGTTCGTGCGATCCCATTGTCGTTGTGACAATGAAGGAGCCATGACCTTGCGCGCGCTAATCCTGTTTTCCATTATCCTGCCTCTCGCCGCCTGCGCCGCCGAAACGCCGGCGGAGTCTCAGACTGAGGAGGCGGGCGCCCCCAAGCTCGAACAGCTCTGGCTCGCAGAAGGGTTTGCTTCGCCGGAAGGCGCGGCCCAGGCCCCGCAAGGCGGTTATTTTATTTCCAATGTGGCCGGCGAAGGCGCGGACAAAGATGGCGAGGGTTGGATATCCCTCATCAGTGAAGACGGCGAAATCGTGACCGAACGTTTCGCCGACGGCTTTCATGCGCCGAAAGGCATGGCCGTGCTGGACGGCGTTCTTTACGTCGCCGATATCGACCGGGTGCGGATGATCGACGCCGCCACGGGCGAGGCGAAAGGCGACATCCCCATCGAGGGCGGAAAATTCCTCAATGACGCGACCGTCTGGAACGGCGCGGTTTACGTTTCGGATTCCCTGACGAACTCGGTCCTGAAAATCGAGGACGGCGCGGCCTCCACCTGGATCACCGACGACCGGCTCGGCAAGATCAACGGCATACTCGGCGCCGGCGACACGCTCTATATCGTCACCATGGACACCGGCTCGCTTTACGCCGCCAATGCAAATGGCGAGCTGACCGAAATCGCCACGGGCATGATCCCCGCCGACGGCGTCGGTTTGCTTGAGGGCGGCGGATGGCTCGTCTCCACCGTGCCCGGAGAAATCTATTACGTCTCGCTGGAAGGGGAGACCGAGCAACTCTCGGACACCCGCGAAGCCGGGATCAGCCAGAACGATCTCAATGTTTACGGCGACATCGCAATCGTTCCGAACTGGCGCCCCGGCACCGTCACAGCTTGGAAAATTTCTCGCTGAAGCCCAAGAGCGGTTAGTCGCTCGCCGGGACCTTTTCTCCCGTCATCAAGGCGGCGGCGCGCGCCGCGCCGGCCGCCTCAACATCCATCGCATTCGCGTGGGCCGCGCTCGCCGGGACAACCCCGGGCGCGGGGCCGGCCGCTGGGAACGGGCTATAGGCGACATTCGTCGCGCCCTGTTCCTGCGGGCCTTCGAGGAGCGCTATCGCATCAAACATATAGCTGCCGAGATAGGCCCTCAAATTGGCTTCGGTAACGCCGCCTTCGAGCAGGATCTTCACGCCGAGAAGCGCACGATTGTCCGGCATCATCATCAGCGTCGCCACATTCGAAACGCTGTAATTGAACTCGTTGACCAACTCGAGCGGCAGCGGCTCATTAAAGATCGCGTACGGCTTCACCAGCGAACAAGGCGCCGAGGAGGCCTGCCCAGCGCACCCTGAAAGCGCCACATACATGATGAAGCCTTCGCTGGACCGCAGCTCGACGAGATGATCGCCGCCGCTGGCCCCTGCAGACGCGCCTTGCATGCCCGCGCCAGTGAAAAGCTGAATGATTTGATCGGCGGAAACGCCGGTCATGACCTGCGGCGCTCCAAAGTTGTTTTGCGCGGCGGCGGGCGCAGCCGCTCCCAACGCCAGACCAATCGCCGCGATGACGGCGCACATCAAACGCATATAGAAAGCCCTCCATTTCCCCGGCATCAGCTTAAGGGAAAAAGCAGGGCCTGTCTCCGCAAATGGCGCGAAGCCGGACCTGAAACCTGGCGCGAAGGCAAAGCGCCTTAAATAATCAGGCGTTGAAAACCCGCGTCGGCTTCAGCTTGAGCCCGTCCAGCGCGCAGATCGCCACCGCTTCGTCATGCATGACGGCGAGAACGCCTTCCACAAGGCCTGCGGTCTCGCCGCGCACGCCCTTCGCCGTAGCCGGGGAAATCACCGCCGGCTGGCCGCGGCGCAGCTTGTCCGCCTGCGGACCGTCCACGGCGGCCTGGCGCATGCCCGACAGCGCGTCGATGATCGGAAGCAGCGCCCCGTCGCGCTCTTCCACCGTCTCCATCGCCTCGAGTTCCGACAGCGTCACGCCGTCTTCGGCGCGAAGAGGACCAACCGCAAGCCGCCGCAGCTCCGCCACATAGCCCTGCGTGCCGAGCGCAAGCGCCATATCGCGAACAAGCGCGCGCACATAAGCGCCTTTTCCGGTCACCGCTTCAAAAACGGTTTCGTCTTCGGAACGCGTATCGACGACTTTGAGATCGTGAATCATGACCTGGCGCGCTTCGAGCTTCACGTCCTCGCCGTCGCGGGCGATATCATAGGCGCGTTCGCCGCCGACCTTGATGGCCGAGAATTTCGGCGGCACCTGTTCGATCTCGCCGGTGAAATCCGCAAGGACCGCTTCGATCTCTTCGCGGCTCGGCCGCTTGTCGGAGGTCGCGATAACCTCGCCTTCCGCGTCGTCAGTAGAGCGCGCCTCGCCCCAGCGGGCGGTGAAGCGGTAATGCTTTTCGGCGTCCATCACATAAGCGGACGTCTTGGTCGCCTCGCCGAAGGCGATGGGCAGAACGCCTGTCGCCAGGGGATCAAGCGTTCCCGCATGGCCTGCCTTCTGGGCCTGGAACAGCCATTTCGCTTTCGACACCGCTTCGGTCGAACCAAAATCATACGCCTTGTCGACGATCAGCCAGCCGGAAACCGGGCGGCCCTTCTTGCGCCGTCTGCCCATTGCGACGGATCTCCTTCATGCTCGCGTGTTCTTAACCTTCTTGCTTCCGCGCCGGATTGGACGGCGGAACGGACGCGTGAAGAGCCTTCAAACAGCTCCGGCGGCGAAGGTCAAGAAAGACCACGCCGGAAGCCGAGGGTTATTTCTTCTGAAGGTCGCGGGCAACGTCAGGCCGGGCCAGAAGCTCGTCGATCTTCTGGGCTTCGGCGAAAGTATCGTCGCGCAGAAATTTCAGCGCCGGCGTAAATTTCAAATCGATCTTCTTGCCGAGGAGACCGCGCAGATACGGCGCCGCGCGGTTGAGCGCAGCAACGACTTCCGCTTCGGCGTAGCCCCCGAGCGGCTCGGCGTAAACGCTCGCCTGTTTGAGGTCCGGCGAAACGCGCACTTCCGTAATGGTCACCGACACCCCTTGCAGCTCCGGCTCGCGCAGGGTTTCACGCTGCATGACCTCGGATAGCGCGTGGCGGATAAGCTCGCCGGCGCGCAACTGGCGCTGGGACGGACCTTTTTTGCTGGAGAAACGGCTCATACGGGCAAGATAGGCGTTTAAAGAGAGGAGAAAAAGGGGCCTTGAGGATGAAAATCATAGGCTCTTGCCCGTCTGTCGCCCGGCGGCCTGTCGGAAAGGCCGGGCGGACCCCTGAAGAACGGCGAGGCTATAAGGCGACGCCAAGCGCCCTCAGCCTCTCCGCCATGCCCTGCGGCGGCGCAGCCTCCACGGTGACCGGATCCTTATTTTTGGAAATGGGGATGACGAGCCTGCGGGCGTGCAGCAACATCGGCCCCGCGCGCTCTTCAGGAGATAAATCCCCATACTGAGGATCGCCGAGGATTGGCGCGCCGATGGAGGCCAGGTGAACGCGGATCTGGTGGGTCCGGCCTGTTTTCGGCTTGGCCTCTATAAAGGCGAGACCATCCTTTTGCGCCAGCGTGCGATAGGTTGTGACGGCGTTCTGGCCGTCATCGGCGATCACGACGCGCCAGCCGCTGCCGCGCGTTTCCTTTTTCAGCGGCGCATCGATGGTCCCTGAAAGCTTTTCAGGAACGCCCTTGGTAACCGCCCAATAGGTCTTTTCTATCCTGCCGTCTGAAAACAGCTTGCCGAGCTTACGCAGGGCTTTGGGATGCCGGCCCAGCACCAGACAGCCGGAGGTGTCGCGGTCGAGCCGGTGCGCGAGCGCCGGCAGGCGGGGCAGGCCAAAACGAAGCGCATCGAAATAATTCTCGAGATTGTCGCCGCCGCCTTTCTTGGAAGACGGCCCGGCGTGGACCGGAAGCCCCGCCGGCTTGTCGATGATCAGCATGAGCCCGTCTCGATAGAGAAGGCGATCCAAAAGAAAATCCGGCGCGTAAGCCACTTACAATTGCGCGCGAAGAAAATCGCGCAAGGGCGCGAAGCCTCTCACAAGGTCTTTATAGACCTCGCGCTTGAACGGCACGATAAGCCCCGGCGCCTCTTCAAGCTCGCCCCAGCGCCAGTCGTCAAATTCCTGATAGTCATCCGCCTCAAGATCGATTTCGCTTTCCGCGCCGGTAAACAGCATGGCCGCCCATTTCTGGCGCTGGCCTTTCCAGTTCTTTTTCTTGTAACCGCTTGGAAATTGATAGGCGAGCCAGCCCGGCGTCATGCAAAGCAGCGTCGCCGAAACGATGCCCGTCTCTTCTTTCAGCTCGCGATAAGCCGCCGCGACGATGTCTTCCTCGGGATCGATCCCGCCTTGCGGCATCTGCCAGCGATATTGCTCGCGCTCTTCGCCAAGGTCGGCGAAATCGCCAACACGCCGCCCGAGCCAGACCTGGCCCTCGCGGTTGAAGAGGGCGACGCCCACATTGGGGCGGAAGCTTTTGAGGAGGTCTTTCTGGCTCATGGGGGCTCGGTCGGTCAGGGCTGTTAAAAACACCCTCCGGCTTTAGCGGGACGCGGCGGCGGTCCGCAAGACCGAGGAGGCCGGAGCGGTCTCTATGCCCTTGCGCGGCAGCGACCGCGTCCATTCGGCGATGGCGTCGATGGTCGCCGCGTAAGCATAGGTTTTGCCGAGCGCCAGGCCATCGCGTTCGGCGATCTGTTCAAGCTGGCGCAACTCGCGCTCCACCGCGCGCAGGTCCGCATCATCGGCGGCGGCGGGGATCATCCGCGAGACCGTGGCCATGGCGACGCCGGCTTCTCCGCCAGCACGCCCTGCAGCGCCTGTATCGTCGATATAGCCGACGCCAGCTTCCTTCAGGCGCTTCAGAACCGGGGCGATCGCATCCTCGTCAGCGGAAAATTTGGCGCCGAGATAGTTGGTCGCCGCAAAATAAGCGCCGAAACGGGCCATCAGCCAGTCGAGGCGCTGCATGTTTTCCGCTTCAGAGCGCGAGGTCAAAAGCGCCGCGGCGCCAAGCGCCTTGGTGTTGGCGCCATAGCCCTCCATGGGCAGTTCGATGAGCACTTCATGGCCGGCCTGACGGGCTTTTTTGGTCCAGAAATCGAGATTCTTGGCGTAAGGCGCAAAAGACAGCGAAACCTCGGGAGGGAGATCATCAATCGCCCGTTCGGTCACCGCGGCGTTGAGCCCGAGCCCTCCGACCACGATGGCAATGCGCGGGGCGGAGCGGTCTCCGTCAAAAGGCCGCGCATAGTAACGCAACGCCTTGCGGCCATCGGCGGCAATGCGCGGCGTCTGCCCTAAAGGTGTCGAACGCAACAACGCCGTTTCGGCGTCGGGGATCGCACGCACGGGCGGCGTCAGCGATGCAGCCATAGACGCTGTCGCGGCGCTTCTGTCCCCGCCGGGAATGGTGATGACAATATCGCCAGATGCGTCCTCTTCACCGAAAGCGTCTTCGTTTTCTGCAAAGAGGTCATTCTCGCCGGGATAGATGAGTTCGAGGCTGTCCTCGGCTTCATCGCCCTGCATCATCTCTTTTTTGTCGGCGCGTCCTGGCGTTTCATTCGCCCTTACCGGCGCGGCGATGCGCTCCTCGGTCCCGGGCGCCGGAGCCGGCGCGGGATCGGGCGCGCGCGCCAGGCGCTCAATCGCATCCACAGGCAGCGCGATGCGCTGCGCGCCCTGTCCGCTTTTCGCGGCGTGAACGAAATAACCGGCGACACCCGCCAGAATGACAAACGCGCAGCCCCACGCCAGAGCGAGACGGCTTAGAACCGGCGTTCTCAATTTTTTGCGGCGGGGCATTCCGTTTCGCCTGCTTCTCGCTCATGCGTTCAATGCCGCACTCCTCCGGGGGGCGCGGCTTTCCGGCCTGCAATGTACGAAAAACAGGGTTAACCAAACGAAAACAGGGCCCCTTGCGAGGCCCCGTTTTCAGCAATTTCTCCTGGCGGCCCGGCCTATCTGGCCTATTGCGCCCGGGCGGCGCCGGCGTCGGCCAGCGCCTGGTTATAGGCGGTGGCGTCCGCGAGAATTTCGAGCGCCCGGTTAAGCTGACAATCCTCAGGCGTTTCCCCGTCTTCCTCATAGGAGCACAGGAAGGGTTCGACCTTCGGGCCTTCGCCGCCTTCGGCGACTTCTTCTTCACCCTCGTCCTCGTCGGAGACGTCGAGAGCGCCCGGAAGGTCCTTTTCGCCGGGGCGTTGGGCCACTTCTTCCTGGCCCGGATAGATCACCGGCATGGCGATGTCCGGGTCGATGCCGTGCGCCTGAATGGAGCGGCCCGAGGGCGTGTAATAACGCTGGGTCGTCAGGCGCAGGGCGCCCTGAAGACCGTTCTGCAAGGGGATCACGGTCTGCACCGAGCCCTTGCCGAAAGACCGTGTTCCAAGAAGCAAGGCGCGGTTGCGGTCCTGTAGCGCGCCCGCGACGATTTCCGACGCGGAAGCCGACCCGCCATTGATCAGAATGACAATCGGCTTGCCTTTAAACATGTCGCCGGACGTGCCCATTTCGCGCATGGAATCGCGCGGGCGCCGGCCCCGCGTGGAGACGATTTCGCCGCCGTCGAGGAACATGTCGGACACCGACACCGCCTGGTCGAGAAGACCGCCCGGGTTCCAGCGCAGATCGAGGACAAGACCTTTCGCGCCGCCCGGAATTTCTTCCTCGAAGCCTTTCAGGGCTTTTTCGATTCCGTCTTCCGTCTGCTCGCTGAAGGTCGATATCCGGATATAGCCCAATTCGCCTTCGACACGGGACCTGACGGATTCCACGGTCACGATGTCGCGCACGATAGTCAGGTCGAAAGGCTCCTTGGTGCGGTCGCGTACGACGGAAATGTCGACCTTGGTGCCTTTTTCGCCCTTCAACTTCGAGATCGCCTCATCGATGGACATGCCCATGACGTCGTGCCCGTCGATTTCAACGATGAGATCATCGGTCTGTATGCCGGCGCGCTGGGCAGGCGTATCGTCGATCGGGGCCACGATTTTGACATAGCCCTTATCGGGGCCTTCATTGTCCATAACGACCTGAATGCCGAGACCGGCGAAGGAGCCGCGGGTCTGTTCCTGCATGGTGCGGTAGTCTTCGGCGGTCAGATAGCTCGAATGCGGATCGAGCGTGTCGAGCATCCCGTCGATGGCGCCCTTGATCAGGTCCGCATCATCCGGGTCGGCCACATAGTTTTCATGAACCTGTTCGAAGACTTCGCCGAAAAGATCGAGCTGGCGGAACGTATCGGCCGAGATCGAGGCCCTGGCGAAGACAGCGCTGGAAAGCGCGCCGAAAACGAGCGCGCCGCCGCAGGCGGCGGCAAGCATCGCGCGGCCTGAATAGCGCCTGCCCCCCTGCTGCGTGCTGGACGTGCGGAGGGCGGTTTTGGGGCTTTTCACCATCAGTAATCTACACCTTGCTTAACGCGCCCGATTTACATCAGGCTATCCATAGTCTTGCGCGAGAGCCACAACGCGGGGTTAACGGGCTCTCCGTTTTTGCGGATCTCCAGATCCAGCGACGCGCCCCCGCCGGCCATTTCCGCCACCGGCTCCCCGGCGGTTATGCGTTGGTGCTCGCTCACCAGAATACGGCCGACGCCGATCAACAATATATGGTAGCCTTCCCCGACGTCCAGAACGATCATATTGCCGACAAGCCCCCAATTCTGTGCAAAAGCGACACGTCCTTCGAACGGCGCCGTCACAATGGCTTGATCACGCACGGAAAATCGCAATCCCTCGAAAACGCCGCCATCGGGCTTGGGCTTGCCATATTCGCCCGTTAACCGTCCTGCGACAGGCGCGCGCAGGGCGCCGGCGGCGTCGCTGAAAGCCTTGGCCGTCAAAACCGGCTCCGGCGGGGCGCGCTTGATGCTCGGCAGGTTCGGGGCTGAGGAGACCGCAGGCGGCTCAGCCCGGGGCGGCGGCGGCTTCAGGCGCGGCGTGATGGAATGGGCAAGCCGGGACAGGCGCTCGATCACTTCGCGCAGATTCGAGGCCTGGGCGGCGATCCGCGCCGTCTCGCGCTGCGCCGTCGCGGCGAGCGCTTCTGCGACGTCGCGCTCCTTTTCCTTTTGAGCCATGAGATCCGCGAGCACGTCGCGGCGCGCGGCCAGCTTCTCATTTTCCGCCGCAAAGCTTTTGCGGTCCTTCGCCAGCGCCTCAGCCAGTTCGGACAGCCTTTCGATAGCGCCGCGAAGGCGCGCGGCTCGCGCTTCAACCTCAGGCGCCGCATCAGACAGCAGCATCGCGGCGCGGGCGGCCTTGTTGGCGTCTTCCGGAGAGACCAGCAAAGCGGGCGGGCGGGAAAGCTCGAGCGATTGCAGCGCCGCCAGCACCTCGGAGAGATTGGCGCTTTCCTTTTTCAGCGCGGTCTCGGCTTCTGTTTTTTCCGCCTCCAGCTCTGCGATCGACTGTTCAAGATCGGCGATCTTGCGCTCGGATTGCTGGATGGAGTTCGCCGTTTCGATCAGGCTGTTCCTGAGCGCGGCGACCTCGCGCTGTTTCGCCGCCGCTTCATCCCTGAGGCGCTTTTCTTCCCTGGCGCGCTCTTTCAGTTGCTGTTCGACCTTTTCAAGATCGTTCGATTCCGACTGCTGCGCGGCGGCGGGCGCAGACATCAGCAGCGGCAGCAATGCAATACGCCAGTTCATAGCGCGGCGTCCGTTCATGCGCGGTGATAGGGATGGCCGGAAAGGATCGTCATGGCCCGATATAGTTGCTCCGCCAGCATCGCCCTGACAAGCAGGTGCGGCCAGGTCGCGGCGCCGAAGGAGACAAGCCGCGCAGCCCGGGCGCGCACTTCCTCGCCATGGCCGTCAGCGCCGCCGATGACGAACGCCGCCGACGCGACGCCGTCATCTCGCATGCCAGCCAGCAGTCTCGCAAATTTTTCGCTGGAAATGTTTTCCCCACGCTCGTCGAGGGCTATCAGCGCCGCCCCCTCAGACAGGGTTTTCAACAAGAGCTCGCCTTCCCGTTTTTTGAGGGCGTCTCCTGAAAGAGATTTGGGCGCATCGAACTGACTCAATGAGACGTCAGAAAAACCCATGCGCCGACCGAACCCGCGCGCGCGGTCAAGATAGTCCTCGACCAGCGCCGTTTCGGGACCGCCGCGCTTCTTTCCAACCGCGGCGATCTCAATCCGCATCTTTCGCCGCTCTGCTTAAGCGTCCGATTTCGTCGGCGCGTGAGCGGCCTCCGACCAGACGCGCTCAAGATTGTAGAAATCTCGGACTTCAGGCCGGAAAAGATGGACGATGACATCCTCGGCGTCGATCAGCACCCAGTCGCAGGCGCTCGCGCCTTCGACACGGACGCGGCCGAGGCCCGCATCCTTGAGGCGGCGCATGACTTTGTCAGCCATGGCGCCCACATGACGCTGGGAGCGCCCGGACGCGATGACCAGAGCGTCGGCAATGTCTGACTTCCCGGCAAGGGAAATCGTCACGACATTCTCCGCCTTGTCTTCATCGAGCTCTTCGAGAATGAGGGATAGAATTTTCCGGCTGCGCTCTTCCGGGGAAAGCTGCGAGAGCAAACTCCCGTCTTCGTCAGCTCCTGCCTGTTCCGGGTCATTATTGTCCGGAACCAGTCCTAATGCGGCCTTACCCGCGGCCGCGGCGCTATGCTGTGCGTTCAGCTCCAGTCTCCATACGCTGCGCGGAGCCTTCGCTCCGCATAAGAAATATAAGGCCGTTTAGGAGCCGCTCCAACCGGGAGCGGCAAATTATTTGTTGCTTAAAAGGCACGCCGCAAACCAGCCCTTGGGGTCGGTCCAGGCCTTTTCGAGCCGCCAGGGCGTCTCCTTCACCAGCGCCTCGATTTTTTCGAGGGTGAATTTGTGAGAGTTCTCCGTATGCAGGGTCTCGCCCTCGGCGAATGAAAACGCCTTGCCGTCGATGATGATCTCGGTCGGGCGCACAGCCCGCAGATGCATCTCGATGCGGTCCTCTTCATCATTGTAGAAAGCGTAGTGTTCGAAATCGCCAAGATTGAGCCGCGCATCGAGCTCGGCCTTCATCCGGGTCAGCAGGTTCATGTTGAAAGCGGCGGTCACGCCTTCCGCATCGTCATAGGCCGACTCGAGAACGGCCTTGTCCTTCACGAGGTCGACGCCGAGCAGGAACTGCGCATTCTCGCCGAGCGTATCCGAGGCGCGTTTCAGAAACGCTTCTGCATCGTCGCGGGACATATTGCCGAGGGTCGAGCCTGGGAAATAGCCGAGCCAATGGCTGGGCTCGGGCAACACGTTTCTCGGAAGTTTGATCGGCGAATGAAAATCCGCGCAGATCGCCGCCACGGGGACGGGCAGCACATCGGCCATGGACGTCGCCGCCTCGAGAAGATATTCGCGCGAAATATCCATCGCGACATAGGCGGCGGGCTTTTCAAGGCCGTTCACCAGCCATTCGATCTTTTCGCTCGACCCCGAGCCATATTCGAAAATCGCGGCCCCCGGGCCGATGGCGCCGGTGATTTCCGCCGCGTTTCCTTCAAACACCGATCTTTCGGTGCGGGTCGGATAATACTCTTCGACTTCCGTGATCCGGTCGAACAGTTGCGAGCCGTATTCGTCATAGAAATATTTCGGCGAAATCGACTTCGGGGTCTTCGACAGCCCCTCGAGCGCATCAGCACGGAAATCGCCCTGGTCCGGATGTAAATCGAGGAAATAGGCGAGCGCGCCGCAAGGCGCAATCAGATCGTCATCACGGTCTATGGTCTGTGCGTGCTGGATTTTTCTGCTCCTGATCGCGGTTGAAGATAGGGGGTTGTCCGTGTCCTGAAAGAACACCCAGACAGGCGGTTCGGTTGCACAAAGCTCCATCGCTTTGTCGGCGCCGATGCGGTAGTCCGAAAGCGCTTCGGCCGCCTCGCTTTCAAGCGCTTCAGCCTCATGGCCGGGCCGGTTAAAGACAGCGATGGGCGCGGCCTCTGCGATGTGGCGCCAGTCGCGCCACTTGTGAAAATTTTCAAGCCCGTCGGCGCCCATCAGCCAGATGAAATCCACATGCGGATTGAGGGCTTTCAAAGCGTCTATCGTATCCGTGGTGTAGGCCAGCCCCTTGCGGCGTTCGAAGTCGCTGACGACAATATCGGGGTGATGGCTCACCGCCCGGGCCAGCCGCAGCCGGTCATCATATGCAGCGTAACTGTCTGGGTCCTTCAGCGGATTGCCAGGCGTCACCAGCCACCACACGGCGTCGAGCCCGAGCCGCTCCAGAGCGGCCAGCGAAATTTCGCGATGCCCCTGATGCGGGGGATTGAAGGAGCCGCCCAAAAGACCGACGCGGCGGCGCTCTATGGCATTGCTGGACGGCAAGCGAACTCCCCCGCTTCTGACGGCGCGCCTTACTTAGAACCCATGCGCCGGGATTCCAACCGAGAAAACATCAAAGCTTTGTTAGATGCGGGACGACAGACGCGTCAGGGCGTCCAGCCGTCTTCTTCGTCTTGGTCTTCATCGTCATATGCAAGTTCAGCCGGCGCAGGCGCCTCGGCTTTGCGCGTTGCTGCTGCAAGTCCCATGAGCTTGTGCAAGAGGGGCTGAACGCCGGCGCCCGCCGCCGCGGAAATCGCATGAACGTCCACGCCGGCGGCCTCTTCGAGCGCCGCCTTGCGGGTCTCCAGCTCATCCGGCGTCAACGCGTCGATCTTGTTGAGCGCGACGATTTCCCGCTTGTCGCCGAGCCCTTCCCCATAAGCGTCGAGTTCATGGCGCACCGTATGGTAGGCGTCGGCAACATCTTCCTGCGTGCCGTCCACGAGATGCAGGAGCGCGGCGCAGCGCTCCACATGACCGAGAAACCGGTCGCCGATCCCGGCGCCTTCATGAGCGCCTTCAATGAGACCGGGAATATCGGCGAGAACGAAGCTCTGTCCTTCTCCAACGCGCACCACGCCGAGATTGGGATGAAGCGTCGTGAACGGATAATCGGCGATTTTCGGCTTCGCCGCCGAGACCGCCGCCAGAAAAGTCGACTTGCCGGCGTTCGGCAGGCCGAGAAGCCCGATATCGGCAATCAGTTTCAGGCGCAGCCAGATGGTGCGCTGCTCGCCCGGCTGGCCTGGATTGGCCCGGCGCGGCGCGCGGTTCGTCGAGGATTTGAAATGGGCGTTGCCGAAGCCGCCATTGCCGCCCTTGGCCAGAAGCACGCGCTCGCCCGGATGATCGAGATCGGCGATCAGCGTTTCCTCGTCTTCCTCGAAAATCTGGGTGCCCACCGGCACCTTGATGATCTTCTCCTCGCCGCCGGCCCCGGTCTTGTTCGAGCCCTCGCCGGGGCGGCCTTTATCGGCCTTGAAATGCTGCTGGTAGCGAAAGTCGATCAGCGTGTTGAGATTTTCGACCGCCTCGGCCCAGACGTGTCCGCCCGCACCGCCGTCGCCGCCATTGGGGCCGCCGAATTCGACGAACTTCTCCCGCCGGAATGACAGACAGCCATTACCGCCAGCGCCGCTCTGGACATAGATTTTCGCGCGATCGAGAAATTTCATGGGTGCCGTCTACACGTCCGTCGCCGCGGGGCCAACCGGATTCTCCATCGCCCGGCTTATTCCAGTTCCGGGCTTTTCAAATCACTGCGATGTAGACGTGCTTTTCGGTCTGCGCCCCGTATATGATCCGCCGTTGAATAGTGACCAAGGAAGACCCGATGGCCGACCCGCGCATTCTTTTCGATCCCGTAGATCTGGGCGGCTTCGCCCTTAAGAACCGCATCGCAATGGCGCCCATGACGCGCAGCTTTTCGCCGGGCAATGTGCCGGGCGAGGATGTCGCCGCCTATTACCGCCGCCGCGCCGAAGGCGAGGTGGGTCTTATCCTTTCCGAAGGCGTCTCCACCAACACGGTCACCGCCACCGGCACGCCAAACGTGCCGAATATCGTCACCGACGAAGCGAAAGCCGGCTGGAAACGCGTTATTGATGAAGTTCACGGCGCCGGCGGCAAAATGGGACTGCAACTCTGGCATGAAGGCCCCTTTCGCAACCCCGCGAAATCGCAGCACCCCGATGCGCCTTCCTGGTCCGCGTCTGGAATCAAGGTTCCCGGAAAGGCGCTTTGGGAGCCTATGAGCGAGGCGGAAATCGAAACCGCGATCACGGAATTCGTCGACGCCGCCGTCGCCGCCAAGGACCTCGGTTTCGATTGCGTGGAGTTTCACGGCGCCCATTCCTATCTCATCGACAGTTTCTTCTGGGACCAGACCAATCTGCGCACGGATAAATGGGGCGGCGGCTGGGAAGGCCGGACCCGCTTTGCCTGCGAAATTATCCGCCGCACGCGAGCGATAGCGGGGCCCGGCTTTCCGCTCATCATCCGCCTGTCGCAGTGGAAGCAGCAGGACTTCGGCGCGAAAACGGCCGCGACGCCGCAGGAGATGGAGCAATGGCTGGCGCCGCTAGTAGAAGCCGGGATCGACATCATCCATATGTCCCAGCGCCGCTTCTGGGAGCCGACCTTCGAAGGCTCGGACCTCAATGACGCGGGCTGGGCGAAGAAACTCACTGGCAAACCGGCGATTTCCGTAGGCTCGGTGGGCTTGTCCGGCGAGTTCACCGCCGCCTATTCGGGGGAAGCCTCGGAGCCTGCAAGCCTCGACCGGCTCATCGAAAAGATGGAGCGCCATGAATTCGATCTCATCGCCGTCGGGCGCGCGCTGTTGCAGGACCCCGACTGGGCGATCAAGATCCGCGAGCAGCGCAGGGGCGACTTGAAGACCTTCACCAAAGACGCGCTTGCAACGCTCTACTGACGTCAAGGAAGAGAGAACGCCCATGATCACCGTCCACCATCTGGAAAACTCGCGTTCGCAGCGCATCCTGTGGCTGCTCGAAGAACTGAACCTTTCCTATGAGGTCAAACGCTATCAACGGGATGAAAAAACCAATCTCGCGCCGGCGGAACTGAAAGCGGTTCATCCGCTCGGCAAGTCGCCGGTTCTTGAAGACGACGGCGCGGTCTACGCCGAAACCGGCGCCATCCTGGACCATGTTCTCGATCAGTATGCAGAAGGCAAATTGCGGCCGCCACGGGGCACGCATGAATTCGAACGCTATCGCTACTGGATGTATGCAGCGGAAGGAACCTACATGCCGCCGCTGGTGTTCACGCTTTTCCTCAATCGCATGGAGACCGCGCCCATGCCGTTCTTTGCGCGGCCGATCGCGAAGAAGATCGTCCAGGCGGTGCGCGACGGCTATCTCGACCACACCATGAAGGCGCAATATGACTATCTCGAAACCGCCCTTGAAAGCTCGCCCTGGCTCGCCGGAGGCGAAATCACCGCCGCCGACATCATCATGAGTTTTCCCGTGGAGGCTTTTTCCAGCAGGGGGCCGGGCGGCGACTATCCGAACATCGCCGCCTATCTGATGCGCTTTCAGGCGCGGGACGCCTATAAGCGCGCGCTGGAGCGCGGCGGTCCTTACGCCCTCCTCAAATAACGAATTCGTGCGCGCCCGCCACGCCCGCGCCATAATCGGGACTTCCTTTGGACGCCGGCGCTTCTTAGGTAGGCTTTCGGAAATCGGAGTTTTGACGCCATGAACATTGCGGTGATGTCCGCCCTTTCCCTGATCTGTCTCGACGCGGCGGCCATTGCGCGCGCGCCGCTGCCTGCTGCGCCGGCGGTCATGACCGCCGCGGCCGCGCAGACGCAAGAGGCCGCGCCGGAAACGGCGGCGCCCGAGACAGGCGCAGAAGCCGAGGCCGATCCGCTTCCCGAAGCGCAGGACCTCGGCGTCGAGCCGGTTTCCTCTCCGCTCGTCTTCGCTCAAGAAAGCGACGAAGCAGTGGCGAACAAGCTTATCGACTATATTGAAAGCATCGACACGCTGCAGGGCGATTTCACCCAGGTCGCGCCTTCCGGCGCCGTGTCGGAAGGCAAGTTCTATCTGCGCCGTCCGGGCCTTTTGCGCTTTGAATACGAGCCGCCGCAGCCGCTCCTCATCGTCGCCAATGGCGGCATGGTCTATGTCCATGACGACTCGCTCGACACCACCGATTCCTATCCGGTGGGGAAAACGCCGCTGAAGTTTCTGCTCGGCAAAAAGATCGACCGCGACGACGCGCAAGTCGTCGGCGTCGATCGCGGCGTCGATAATGTGGCGGTCACATTTGCGTCAGATGACGAAGAGACCGAAGGCGATCTCACCCTCATCGCCTCCGCGCCGGATTTCCAATTACGGCGCTGGATCGTCCGCGATTTACAGGGCGGGGTCACCATTGTGACGCTCGATAATGTTGTCCCGGGCCAGCGTCTCGCCAACCGGCTTTTTGAGGCGCCGGATGCGGGCGGGCGGTTTCTGGACCGCTAAACGGCGTGTCCCGGCGGTTCTTGCCATTTTGTAACAGTGTCACACGCAAGTTTTTTTTCGCCCAACTATTGAAAAAACGCCGCCTGATGCGTTAATGTAACAGTACGCGATAGGCATCATGGTTCGGGCCGGCGTTGCCCCCCCGCTTGCAGGCCCGGCTAGCCGATCGCGTCGCCGGAATATCCCCTCCCGGCGTAGGCGCAACAGCGCAGCTTGGCGTCCGATCTTAAGAGGTCGGACGCCTTTTTCTTGCCCCTAGTTCTTTAAGGTGCGGATCGCTACATCCCGGGGGAAAGGATTTTCCATGGATGAAACCGAACTCGAGGCGCTCGAACGCGAATTGCCCGGCCTGAGCCAGCTCTCCCGGTTCGCGCGCTCCCTCGACCGCATTCCCTGGTTCGCCAATATCGGCGAGGAGCTGACGCCAGGCGCAAAAGCCGCCGCCGACGATTACTGTTCAGGGCTCGGCTTTCCCGACGCCGAGATCGCCATGCTCATGGATTGGGAGGATGCGGCCTCAGTCGCCGAAAGCCTCGACTGGCAAAGCCCTGCCTGGGAGGCCGAAGAGTCCCTGCGCGCCGACCTCACCGGCCGCGCCCTCGATCTCCTTTCCGAGGACGCCCTGAGGATCGGCATGGCCCTGATCGCCGAAAAGGTCTCCGAGCCCGCCAAGGACGCCGTGGAAGAGCTTTCCTATCTCAGCGATCTCGACGACGAGCAGATCAAGACGCTCTGCGTCGGGGCCGCCGTGCAAGCCGCCAACGGCGCCGCGCTGGCGCTGATCGCCGCCGCCGACACTGATTTCGAAGCCGAAAGCCATCCGCTGGCGGCGAAGTTTCGCCTGTTCGAATTCGGCCGCTGGCCGGTCTCGATCACCGGCTCGTCCTTCAACCTGTTCTGAGATCCATGAGCGCCGCGGCCAGAAGATAGACCGCGACCGTCGTCAGGATGATCTTGAAGCCGCGCCGGAAGGTCGCCTCGGGCATGGCGCGGAGGTAGTGCGTCCCCGCATAGGTCCCGGCAAAGCCCGAGATCAGGATCGCCCCGATCAGCCAGGCCCAGTCCCCATAGGCGAAGCCGAGAACCCCGAAGGCGGCGATCTTGAAAATGTGCTGGATCACCATGGCGGCGGCGTGAGTCGCCACCAGATTGAGCCGTTTGAGATCCGTAACGGAGAGCATCGCCGCGACCAGCGGCCCCGTCGCCCCGAAAAACATGGTGAGAACGCCCGTCACGACCCCGGTGGCGAAGAAGGTTTTGGGCCCCGGCGCGAAGCCAGTGGGTTTCGGCCCCCAGAGCGACCAGATGACGAAGAGGCCGACCCCGCCCCGCAGAAGCCATACCGGCGTTTCCACGGCCAGCCGGCCGCCGATGGCCGCCCCGATGAGCCCGCCGAGGCTGAACCACAGCACGATGCGCCAGACCACCTCCTTCCTCTGGAGATAGAAGCGCCCGCCATTCGCCCCGGCCTGGGCCGCTCCGTGGACCGGGACCACCGCCTGAGCCGGAAACACCATGCTCATGATCGCGAGGAGCGCGAGGCCCCCGCCGAGGCCGAAGGCGGCGGTAAGCGCCCCGGTGAAGAAGCTCGCGAAAACGACGAGCCCCGCCGCCCAGAGCGGCACGGCCTCGGGCAAATATCCGGCAAGCGCGTCCATGGCCGCCGCTCCTACGCCGCGCCGGGGCCCGCGGCAATCTTCTCCGACGCCCGCAACCAGGGTCCCGAGCCAAAACCCCGCCTTGACGCTCCGGCGCCCGGACCCTATGCGAGCCCCACGCCCTTCTTTTCCCTTCCAGCCAGCGAGTCCGGCCTCCCATGAAGATCACCACCTGGAACATCAACTCCGTCCGCCTACGGATTGATCAGGTCACGCGATTTCTGAAAGAAGAGGCCCCGGATGTTTTGTGTCTTCAGGAAATCAAATGCCTTGAAGACAATTTTCCGTCGAAAGCGCTGACCGCCGCCGGTTACGAACATCATGCGGTGTCGGGTCAGGCCGGCTATCACGGCGTCGCCATCGTTTCGAAGCTGCCGCTGAAGAATGTCGAAAAGCGCGGCTTCTGCGAAAAGGGCGACTGCCGCCATATCGCGGCGAGCCTGCCCGGCGGTTATCGCGTGCATAATTTCTACGTGCCAGCGGGCGGCGATGAGCCGGACCCGAAAAAGAACGACAAGTTCGCCCACAAGCTCGACTTTCTCGACGAGATGGCGGGCTGGTTTTCAGAGCTCGGGCCCCGGTCGAAAGCGATCCTCGTCGGCGATCTCAATGTCGCGCCTTGCGAAAACGACGTCTGGTCGCACAAACAACTCCTCAAGGTCGTCTCGCACACGCCGGTCGAGGTGGAGAAGCTTGCGAAAGTCATCGATGCCCATGGCTGGGTCGACGTCGCCCGCGAGCTCATTCCAGAACCCGAAAAGCTCTACACCTGGTGGTCCTATCGCGCGAAGGACTGGCGCGCCTCGAACCGCGGGCGCCGGCTCGACCATATCTGGGTCAGCCCGGCCCTTAAAAAAGCGGCGCTCGGCAAGGGCCGCGAGGCGTACCGGATCCATGACGACGCCCGCGGCTGGGAGCGCCCGTCGGACCATGCGCCGGTGTCGCTGACCTTCGATCTTTAGGCGGCGCTGGGCCGCTTTTCCGCCCCGCCCGCCATTCGCCGCCGTGTCATCGCCGGGCTTGTCCCGGCGATCCAGTCTGGATGACCGGGACAAGCCCGGTCATGACACGGCTTCCATCGGTGAAAAGACGGCTTCACTTCCCGGCCTTTCTTCTCGGCGCCCCCGTGAAACATTTTTTACGTCATTTACTTTTCTGCGGTCGTTGGATTGGCTTATTTCAAGGCTTTCAGCAAAGTTTGGCGCCTTTTACGTAAAATGTTCCACGGCCGGTATTTCGCCTCTGTGTTCTCTCCGCAAACACAAATCAGCGCGCCCGAAACAGCAGGCGACGACACTATAGCCCCGCCGCGAAAGACGGGGGACGAAATAAACTTCATTAAATTCTATCCCCGCTTTTTCAGGCGGGGTTATCCTGGCGCCCGCCGCCGCCCCTTAACCGTCAGACAAAGGGGGCCAGCGCCGCGGCCAGCGCATCGATATCGCTTTCGTCATTATAAAGATGAACCGAGACACGCACGGCGCCGAGGCGGGTGTCGTGGGCGACGCCCGCTTTCGCCAGGGCGCTCGCCGCCGCCTCGTAATCGCAAACGCGGATCAGGGCGGCGGAGCCCCGCGCGCCTTCTTTCGTCGAAGAAAGGACGGCGCCGGCGGGCAGCGCATCGAACAGCCGCGACAACAAATGCTGGTTATGCGCGTAGATCGCCTCGACCCCATGGGCGTTAATGATCTCATGGGCGGCGCAGGCGCCGGCGAAAGGCGCGATCGCCGGCGTGCCGCCCGTGAACCGACCCGCGCCTGGCGCATAGTCGAAATGATGAATGTCGAACTCGAACGGATCGGCGTGGGAGAACCAGCCGACATCAAGGGGCGCGCATTGTTCCGCCACTTCGGGATCGGCCCAGAGATAAGCCGCGCCCGCGCCGCCGCAAAGATATTTAAGCGACGTCCCCACCGCGAAATCGGGCCGCCAGTCATTGAGCCGCAGGGGAACGGCCCCCGCGCCCTGCGCCGCGTCGATCAGCGAGTAAACGCCCGCCGCGCGCGCGCGTTTTGCAATCTCGGCGACGGGCGCCAGCACCGAGGAATTGGAATAGACCAGCAAGGGGACGACCATCTGAACGTCGTCCTCGAAAGCTCGCGCCCACGCATCCGGATCGGCGAGCGCGTCGCCGCCGGGTAGAAATTCCAGCTCATAGCCATGGCGTTCGCCCTGCGCCAGCGCGAAGCCGACCGTCGGAAAGGCGTCTTCGGTGAGCACAATCTTGTTGCGTCCGGGACGCCGGGGCAAAGAGAAGAGAATCTTCGAAATGCCCGCCGATACATTCGTCTGGGGGCAGATATCTTTTGCGTCCGCGCCGATGATCGGCGCGAGGCCTGCCTTGAAACGGTCGAGCGTCTCGAACCACGGGCCCCAGACATTGAAGCCTTCCGTGCGCCAGGGCTGCGTGAAACCTTCGGCGAGCGCCGCGTCATAAGTCTTCGGCTGGGCGCCCACGGAATGCGAGAGGAAGTAATGTTTCCCCGGCAGGTGAAACTTGTCCTTATCCATGTCAGCCGGTGAGCCGCCTCAGCTCGTCGCGGGTCATGGCGCCGGGCACCACCGTCACCGGGATCGGGCGCCCGCCGAGATAGGCCGGCTTCTTGGCGAGGGAGGCGACCAGCGGCCCCGGCCCCTCCGCTTTCGCCGATGCGCCGAGCACGAGGATCGAGATCAGGGGGTCTTCCTCGATCAGCTTGCTGATTTCATCGACCACTTCGCCCTCGCGGATCAACCTTTCGGCGTCCTCGCCGGACTGGGCTTTCACTTCCGCCGCGAATTCATGGAGCAGGGTTTCGGCCTTTTCCTCGGCCTCGGCGCGCATGGTCTCCGCCACCGTCGCCCAATGGCCGAATTCCGGCGGCTCGATAATGGCCAGCAGCGCAACGCGCGCATTGGATCTCTTCGCCCGCCGGCCGGCGAAAAACGCAGCCAGGCGCGCCTCGGGCGCATCCGAGGCGATCACCAGAAACTTGATCCGGTCGTCAATTGCCGAAGCGGTCTCGCTCATGGGATCAGCATGCCCCATAACGCCGCCGCCCGTCTACGTGGACCTCTTACTTGACCGGAGCCCCCCGCGCGGCTAGGCGCGAAGCGAAAAAGGGAGCGTCATGCGCGGTTATTTCGGGATCGGATCGGAACGCATATCGAAGGCGATGAATCTCGGCGCCGTTTTGCGCACCGCACACGCTTTCCACGCGAGCTTTGCGTTCACCGTCAACGCTCACCATAACGCCCGCGAGGTCAATCTTTCCGACACCTCGAAAAGCGAGACGCATGTGCCGCTTTACGAATGGGACAGTCTCGAGGAAATGCGCCTGCCCAAGGGCTGCGTGCTCGTGGGCGTCGAACTCGACGAGCGGGCCGTCGACCTGCCGAGCTTTCGCCACCCCCTGAACGCCGCCTATCTTCTGGGCCCGGAAAAAGGCAGCCTGTCGCCCGAAGCGACGGCGTTGTGCACGCATCTTGTGAAGATCCCGACGCGCTTCTGCGTCAACCTGTCGGTCGCCGCCGCTCTCGTCATATATGACCGGACGATTTCCATGGGCGGCTATGGCGCCCGCCCGGTTTCCGCCGGCGGGCCCGCGCCCGCGCCGCCGCCCCATGGCGAATGGCGCGCGCCCCGCAGGCGCTAGGGCAAGCCCCTGACCCAAGACCGCCGAACAAAAGAAAACGCCGCCGGAAACCGGCGGCGCTCTCATGATCAGGACAGCGTATAACGCTTAGCGGCGCGTCTTGCGCTTGGCCTTTTTCTTGGTCGTCTTGCGCTTGGCAGTCGTCTTTTTCTTGGCGGTTTTCTTTTTCGCGGCTTTCTTCGCGGTCTTTTTCTTCGCCGGGGCCGCGGCGCCGTCAGCCATCTTGTCGAGGGCGTCGGCATAGGCGCGCAGCGACTTCATGAAGGCCGCCTGCTGGGTTTTCGGAAGCACCGCAAGGGCGGCGTTTTCGGCGCGCGCCACCTTGGCGTTGGCGGAGGTCAGCATGCGCTTGCCGGCGGCCGTGATCGACACGGCGTTGGCGCGGGCGTCTTCCTTGGTGCGTTTGCGCGACAGAAGACCCTTGTTCATCATCCGCGCGATCATGTCGGCCAGCGTCGAACGGTCGATGCCCGTGTGCTGGACGAGATCGGTCTGGCTCAGCCCGTCATTGGCTGCGACCACATGCAGCACTTCATATTGGCGGGGGGTCGGGCCGGTCGCGCCAACCTCGCTCGAATAGAGATCGTGAGCGTATTGCTGCGCGCGGCGCAGAAGGTGGCCCGGGGAGTTCTTGAGAGAGTAAGCCATTTTATTCTCCGTTTTTGGCTCTTAATAGCTGTTTGTACGCCGCCTGCTGCGAGCATCGCCTCCAGAAAGTCCGTTTACGGCGAATGCGCCGGAAGAAGAGGGAATAGCGCGAGCGGCGTTCTGCGCGACGTCGGAAATGAGGGCGTTTTGCATGACTCTCATGGCTGTGTAAATTGGCCGCTCGACCATCCGCGCTTTCAACAATGCGCTCCCCGCAACAACAGCGAAAGGCGTTTCTTGGATCTGAGCATATCGCGCATCCCCGTTTAAATTGCAACCATGCGCGGCGCCGAAAAATAGACCTTGGACGGATATTCAGCAGGCTGTGATCAATTTTTTGTCAGGACAGAAACAATGGCGAACCCGACGCAAAATCCGCATTTCCTGAAAGAGATTCCGCCCGGGGACAATATGGAGCGCTCCGTATGCGCCACATGCGGCTTCGTGGACTATGAGAACCCGAAAATCGTCGTGGGCTCTGTGGTGACGTGGGAGGGTAAAATTCTGTTATGCAAGCGCGCCATCGAACCCCGAAGGGGGTACTGGACCCTGCCGGCAGGCTATCTGGAGCAGCATGAGAGCGCCGAGGACGGCGCCGCCCGCGAAGCCCGCGAGGAAGCCTGCGCCGTCATCGAGATCGAGCGCCTGCTGGCGGTCTATTCGATCCTGCGGATTTCGCAGGTACAGCTGATGTTCCGCGCTCGCCTCACGGCGCCGGACATCGCCGCGGGGCCAGAAAGCGAAGCCGTGGGCCTCTTTTCCTGGGACGAAATCCCCTGGGAAGACCTCGCCTTCCCCAGCGTCAACTGGGCTCTGAGGCACTATCGCGAGACGATGGACCGCAGCGACTTCGCGCCCTTCTCCAACCCGGCCGAGGGACTTTAGGTTCCCGCCGGCCCGTCCCCGTCAGGCTTTTTTTCCGGCGCCTCGCCCTCGTCCGGCATGTGCCGGGCGATCAGCGGCGCCTGGAAGGCGGTGAAGACGAGGCTGATGATCGTAAAGCCGAAGACCTTGAGATTGACCCAGGTCCCTTCGCCGGAACAGGGCGCGATCCCGGCGAGGTCGCAGTCGCGCATCAGCCAGCGCCAGGCGACCTCGTTGGCGAGGGCGAGGACGGCGAAGAAGACAGCATAGCGCTGGGTCAGGACCCGCCAGGCGTCGTCCGGCAGGTGCAGGGCGCCGTCGAAAACGATCTTCAGGAAATTCTGCCGGGTATAGAGCCCCGCCGCCAGCACTGACGAAAACAGCGCATAGACGATGGTCGGCTTCATGTAGAAGAACGTCTTGTTGTGCAGGATGAGGGTGAGGGAGCCGAGCACCCCGACAATGACGCCGGTGACCAGCAGCATGGGCGCGACCCGGCGCTCCTTCCAGACCGAATAGATGAAGGCGACGAGGAAGGCGGGCATGAACAGGCCCACCGCCAGATACATCTCCTCGCCGTCGGCGATGGTCCAGTCGCGCCCGACGATCCCGCCGAGGAGCGGCGCGATGCGCTGGCCCAGGAAATAGGCGACCATGAAAACCAGCAGCGGACCCATATCCACCGCGAATTTGGCGCCGCCGGAAAGTTTCTGTCCCTTGGTGGTGTCTTCCGTTGCCGTCATCTTACGCCTTTTCGTTTTCCGGGACCGCCGCATCCGCCACCCCGGCGAGCGCGGCGGCGAATTCGTCGGCCTTGAATGCCTGCAAGTCCTCGACGCCCTCGCCGACCCCGATGAAATGGATCGGCAGCTTGAACTTGTCGGCTAGCGCCACGAGGACGCCGCCACGCGCCGTGCCGTCGAGCTTGGTCATCACGAGGCCGGTGACCCCGGCGATCTCGGTGAAGGATTGCGCCTGGCTGATGGCGTTCTGGCCGACCGTGGCGTCGAGGGTGAGGATCACATGATGGGGCGCGGTCTCGTCGAGCTTTTTGACGACGCGCACGATCTTGGCAAGCTCGTCCATCAGCTCCTTGCGGTTCTGGAGGCGGCCCGCCGTGTCGATCATCAGGATGTCGGCGCCTTTCTCCTGCGCTTCCTTGAGGGCGTCGAAGGCGAGCCCCGCCGCGTCGGCGCCGGTCGGGCGGGAGACCACGGGCGCGCCCGTCCGCTCGCCCCAGACCGAAAGCTGTTCGATGGCGGCGGCCCGGAAGGTGTCGCCGGCGGCGAGGATCACCGACTTGCCGTCATCGGCGAATTTCTTCGCCAGCTTGCCGATGGTCGTCGTCTTGCCCGCGCCATTGACCCCGACCATCAGGAGAACCTGGGGCTTTTTCGCAGCATCGACGGCGAGCGGACGTTCCAGCGGCGCCAGCGTCGCCGCGACTTCCTTCGCCAGCGCGGCGCGCACCTCTTCGGCCGTGATGTCCTTGTCGTATTTCTCGCCGGCCAGCGCGTTGGTGATGCGGGTCGCGGCCGGCACGCCGAGATCGGCGGTGATCAGAAGGTCCGTCAGCTCCTCGAGCATCTCGTCGTCAAGCTTGCGCTTGGTGAAGATGGCGGCGACGCCTTCGGTCAGCTTGCTGGAGGATTTCGACAGCCCGTCGCGCAGGCGCGACAGCCAGCCCTTTTTCTTTTCGGGCGCGGCTTGCGGCGACGGTTCCGGTTGAGGGGCGGGCGGCGAGACCGGCGGCGTCTCATTCAGGGACGGCTCAGAGACCAGCGCTTCAGGCGTTTTTGCTGGAGTGTCTTCGGCTCTCGTCTCTTCGGCAGGCGCCTCCCAAGCGGGCGACGCCTCGGGCTCGGGCGCGTCTGGTCCTGGCGCATCCTGTTCGGGCGCATCCGGTTCGGGCGGGACGGCCTCTTCGCCCTCCGGCTTTTTCTTCCCGAACAAACCTGACAAAAATTTATTGGCCACGACGCGCCGGCCCCTCTTTAAAACGTTTCTGTACGGACTTATTATGGGGGCGCGGCTGGACTTCTCCACGCCGCTTATGGAGACCACCATGGCGAACGCCAAACCCCAAGCCAAACCTGCCGACAAGAAGACGCAAGCCAAACCGGCTGGCAAACCCTCGCCGAAACCGGCCGGCAAATCCGGCAAGTAACGGGTTGTATCGTCCTGAAAGAGCCGCCCCCAAAGGGCGGCTTTTTTCGTTAAAACTGTCTCTTTGCGCCAGGATCACAGGCGCGCTCCAACAAGGCCGCCGCCTTCCCGGCCGGTGATCCCCACCCGGACGACCTCGCCCGCGGCGCCCGCCGCGCCTTCAAGCCGGACCGGCGCGAAATTGCCGAGCCGGGCGCGCCCGCCGCTTTCCTGAATGGCGTCTTCCTCTCGCCCCACAAGCCCGTCGAGAAACCCGTGAAGGGCCGCATCGCCCTTTTCGCGCAAGCGCGCGGCCCGGGCCTTCACCTCGGCGCGCGGCAATTGCGGCATCCGCGCCGCCGGGGTTCCTTCCCGCGGCGAGAACGGAAAGACATGCAGATAGGTCAGCCCCGCCTCATCGACGATATCGAGGCTGTTCCGGAACATCTCTTCGGTTTCGGTCGGGAAGCCGGCGATGATGTCGGCGCCGAAGGCGACCTCCGGCCGGCGCGCGCGCACAGCTTCGCATAATTCTATCGCCTGTTCCCGGCTATGGCGGCGCTTCATGCGTTTCAGGATCAGATTGTCCCCGGCCTGCAAGGAGAGATGAAGATAGGGCGCCACGCGTTCATCGCCGGTGATGCGCTCGAACAGCGCCGCATCGATTTCAGCGCCGTCGACCGAAGACAGACGCAGGCGATAAAGGTCCGGAACCGCATCGAGCAGCTCAGAAACGAGATCGCCCAGCTTCGGCGCCCCGTCGAGATCGGCGCCGTAAGAGGTGATGTCGACGCCGGTGAGCACAAGCTCGCGATGACCGTTGTCGACGAGCCGGCGGGCCTGATCGACGACTTGCGCAATCGGCGCCGAGCGGGAATTGCCGCGTCCGTAAGGAATGATGCAGAAGGTGCAGCGGTGATCGCAGCCGTTTTGAATTTGCAGGAACGCGCGGGCGCGGTCGCCGTACCCGTCGATCATGTGGCCGGCTGTGTCGCGCGCCGACATGATGTCGTTGACGCGGATGATGTCGTCTGCGGCTTCCGCCAGCGCCTTCCATTGCGCGGCGTCGAGCTTTTCCTGATTGCCGATGACGGCGGACACCTCGTCCATGGCGGCGAACCCGCCGGGCTCGGTCTGCGCCGCGCACCCGGTGACGATGATGCGCGCCTCGGGGCGTTCGCGCTTCAGCTTGCGGATGCGCTGGCGCGCCGTGCGGACGGCCTCATTGGTCACGGCGCAGGTGTTGATCACTACCGCGTCGCGGCAGCCCGCGCCGTCGGCGAGACGGCGCATGGTCTCGCTTTCCGCTGCGTTCAGCCGGCAGCCAAAGGTGATGATCTCGGCAGGATCCGCCATGGCGCGCTATTTGGGGCATCTGGGCGCGAGGCACAAGGACCGATGCGCGGCGGGGCCGGGGCTCAGGTCGCGAGCGCCCCGTCAGGCTCGGTTGCCGACGGCGCGGTTCCGGTCGATGCGGCGCCGTCGCGGTCTGACAGGGCGGCGTCGCGCAGACAGCGCATCACCTGATAGAAATCGCGGCGCTCAATGCAGTCGGTAATGTCGCCCGCCCCCCGGAAGTCCGGCTGCGTGGCCAGCGCTTCCTTGAGGATGGCCGCCGCCTCGCCGCTAGAGAGCTGTCCGGACACGGCAAGCTGGGCGATGTAGTAGGCGCGCTTCAGGGGCGTCGTCGCCTCTTCGGGCTTCAGCGCGTCCTTGAGCCGGAGGATGTTCGCATTCTCGGTTTTGACTCTCAGCCGCGTGTTGCGTTCGCCGTTCTCGACGAGCACCCCATTGATCATGAGCTCTTCATGGGGACGCAGTTTCAGGATCAGCCCGCCCATAACTCTCTCTCACCCCGCTATCCGCCGCAGGATAATCACGTATTGCGGTTTTCGCAACCCAAGATTGCGGTATATACAACTATACCGAGAAAATTTAGGAGCCCTTAAGACGGCCGCATGTTTTCGCGCCGTCCTCAATTCTCCATGGCGAGAATGATGGAAAAGCCCACCACCATGAAGATCGCCAGCGGGAAGAACGCGCCGATGATCGCCGGCACGACGCCGAGGGCGCCGAGCGCGAGGGCGAGGTTTTCAGCCACGAAATACCCGAAGCCAAGCGCCGCGCCGGAGACCGCGCGGGCGAGAAGGACGCCCTGGCGATGGACGCCGAAGCCTGCAATAGCGCCGAGCAACGGCATCACCAGCGTCGCCATGGGTTTTGAAAACCGGCTCAAGAGCTGCGTCATGGGCCCGCGCGTATCGGCCCGGTCCTGCCCGAGCTGGCGGATCTTGGCGGAAAGCTCCGGCAGGCTTGTCTGCCCGGGCTCAAGCGTCATGGCGAAGAGCAGTTCCGGATTGAGACTGTTGGTCCAGATCAGCTCCGGCGCGTAACTGGCCTCCTGGGTCTGGGCGTCGAGATTGCGCACGGCGTAAAGCCGCCAGGCGCCGTCCTCGAACCGCGCCGCCCGCGCCTCAATGGTATTGGAGATGAGACCGCCGCTCATATTGACGATATTGACCCCGGTGAGCATCACCGAGTCCTCGAGCCGCGCGGCGCTCGCAGCGGAAATGAATTCGCCGTCATAGCTGATGCGAATATCCGTACGCGTCTCGCTTTCGGGCGGCAGGTCGACGGCGTAGTCGTTGACCTCCCAGTAATCGAGCGATTTCGAGGCCGGCACCACGACCAGCTCGTGGAACACGAAATGCGAAAGCGAGATCAGCGCGCAGACAAAGCCAAGCGGAAACAGGACGCGATGCACCGACATGCCGGCGGCGCGCATGACGGTGATTTCGCTTGTATGGCTGAGCCCCGCGAGCGTCAGCACGACGCCCAGCAAAGCGGCGAAGGGCGTAAACTGGCTGACGATCTGCGGCGCGCGCAAAGAAACATAGCGCAGCATCGAATCGACGCCGGCGCCGTCGGCGGCCATGATGTCGCTCGACCGGTTCAACAGGTCGAGCATCTGCAAGATGATCACAAAAAAGATCAGGAGCCCGATGAACCGGACGAAAAACATCCGTCCGACATAGGTCGTGAAGATTTGGCGGGCGAAATTCATTCAGCGGCGTCCGCCGTAGGCGCGGCGATGCGCACCGTGTCGTCTGCGCGCCGCGACATGACTTTCGCGGAGCGGGCCTGGTCGATGGAGCCGCTATAGAGGAAGGCGGAGAGAAGGACGAAGATAAAAAAGATTCCCCACATGCTGATCAGCGGCGACAGCTCGCCTTTCGCGGCCACCACCATGCCCCATTCTTCGAGAACCTCGTGATAAACGATCAGGATCGCCACGCCCACCACCGGTTTGAGGTTTGAAGCGCGCCGCCGCCCGGTGACGCCCATGGCGACGGCGAGGATCGGCAGCACCAGAAATGTCAGCGGATGCAGGATGCGCCAGTGCAGCCCGGCGCGGTAGTCATTATAGAGCTCGGCCGACGGCGGCTCGGTGCGCAGATAGCGGACCATCTCATTGAAGGTGGCTTCGCGTTCGTCTGTACCGCGTTCGCGGAAGACGCCGATCGCCGGCAGGTCGAGCTCGAGATCGAAGCTTTCGAAATCGAGCGTCTGGATGCGGTCGCCCAGCGGGTTGATGATCACCTGGCGTCCGTCCTGAAGTTTCAGCAAAAGCGAGGTGATCTCCGGCGTGGTGGAAATCGAGCCCTGGCGCGCGGTGATAATCGTCTTGCCGCCGTTATTGCTCTCGCGTTCGAGATAGATGTCCCGGGCCTCGCGCGTCTCGGCGTTGATTTCCCCGAGCCGGATGGTGACGCCGTCGCTGATGTTCACGAACTCGCCGGCGGGAATCTTGATGCCGAGCGCACCCGAGGTCACGTCGAAGCGGATCTCCTGATATTTGTAGCGCGCGAAGGGCTGGACATAGGAGACGAGCAGAAAGTCGAGCGCCATCAGGAAGACGATCAGCATGTAGACCGGGCGCATCAGCCGCCCGAAGGAGGCGCCCGACGAGCTCAGCGCATCGAGCTCCGACGACATGGAAAGATTGCGGAAAGCGAGCATCACGCCGAGAAAGGCGCCGAGCGGCAGGGCGAGGCCGAAATAATGGGGCACCAGATTGGCGAGCATCCGCCAGACGACATCCACCGGCCCCTGCTCTGCGAGCACGAAATCGAAAAGCCGCAGCATATGCTCCATCAAGAGCAGCATCCCCGCCACGCACAGCGCCAGAATCAAAGGCGTGGCGACGGCGCGCAGGATATAGCGATCAATAAGATGCATGAACGGGGACGCACCTGTGAGAAGGCGAACGGGACCGCGCCCTGGCGAGCGCGGCCGGAAACAGGGTCTGTAGCGAATTCCGCGCCATTTCGGAAGGCGATCCTGAAAAAACCGCGGTTTTTCAGGCCCCGGCCGTTCTGACCGGCGCCGTCCTATATTCGGTGCGGGCGAGATGGGCCGTGGCGAAGAACATCGCGATGTTGAAGATCTGGGAAAGCCCGGCTTCCGCCACCAGCATCCCCGCCACCGCCGCCTCGGGGGCGCCGACAATCGGCGCGAGGCTCAAGGCCGCGCCGAGATAGACGATGTCCTGATTGGGCAGGAAGGGCACCCGGCTCAGGACAAGCTGCATGGCGATGAAGGTCATCCAGGCCATGACCGGGGCGCCCGGCAGTGCGGAAGCGTACATCGCCGCATGGAGGAGAATGATCAGCGCCTGGCGCCCGCCATGAACGCCGATGAGCTTGGGCATCACGCCTTTCGGGAGCGCCATCAGCTTGTCGCGGAAAATCATGACGAGGAGCGACAAAGTGCCCGCGGAGAGAAAGGCGAGCGCAAAGAGCCAGCCGGCGCCCGGAAACGCTTCAAGCCCGGCCTTCAGACCGCCGGTGGCGGCGAGCGCCAGGATCAGGATCACCGTCGCCGCGTTGGAGGCGAAAGCGGAGAGGAGGTTGTTGTCCTTGACGCCGACGAGAATTTGCTTGTGCGGCAACGCCAGGCGCCGGCGCGCCCAGATCGTCAGAAAGGCCTCGCCGGAATAGCCCATGACCGCGAAATTATAGACGCGCTTTCTGATAAAGACGAAGAAATGCCTGACCAGGGGCTGCGACCAGACGATCTCGTAGAGCGCGAGCTCCGAGATCGGCAGCGCCAGAAACCGCAGCACAAAGAACAGATAGAACCAGGGCGAGGCCGGCAGGGAGCCGATAACCTCGCGCCAGCCGAGATTGGAGAGCTTGTAGACGAGATAGGCGACGATGCAGGCGAGAAGCGCGTATTGGAGGATCTTCAGCGTCTTCTGGACATCCTCGCGTTCGCGCAAGGTCCGCCAGCGATCACGCGCCCGCGCGCCCGCGGATTTTAGCAGGGGAACGATCATTGCCGTCTGCCGTCATCAGGCCGCATGGCGGCGCGAAGCCGCGGCGGGGCGGGCGTGACGGCGGCAGGGCTGAAACTGGTCGAGGGCCTCGTAATAATGCCCGACCAGCTCCGCGAGCACCGCGTCCCATGAAAAGCGCGCGCTTTTCTCGCGCGCCGCGCGCCCGAAGCGCTGGCGCAGGGCCGTATCGCCCGCGAGCTGCGCCAGCTTGTCCGCGAAACCGGGCGCATGCGGCTCGGCTAGATAGCCGGTCACCCCGTCCTCGATCAGCGAGCGGCTGCCGGCCGCCGCCGCGCCGATGGACGGAAGGCCCGAGGCCATGGCCTCGAGCGTCACATTGCCGAAGGTCTCGGTGATCGACGGATTGAAGAAAATATCGGCGCTCGCATAGGCGCGGGCGAGATCCTCGCCTTGCAGATAGCCCGCGAAAACCCCGTCGGGGAGGAGCCGCGCAAAGGCCTCGCGCTCCGGCCCGTCGCCGACGATCAGCGCTTTGAGATTCGGCGCCGAGGCCCGCGCGCGCTGAAACGCGTCGACGAAAATGTCGATGCCTTTTTCAAGAACCAGGCGGCCCACGAAAGCGGCGACCACATCATCCGTGTGGAAACCATTCGCCGCGCGCCAGGCCATGTCGCGCCGGTTCGGGTTGAACAGATCGCCGTCGACGCCCCGCGTCCACAGGCGGATGTCATTGCCGATGCCGTCGCGCTCAAGCTCGTCGACCATGGAATGGGACGGCGCATAGACATGCTCGCAGCGGGTGTAGAAATAGCGCATATAGCGGGTCAGATATTTCTCCAGCCAGCTCATATTGTAATAGCGCGGATACGTGTCGAAGCGCGTGTGGAACGAGGCCACCGCGGGGACGCCGAATTTGCGCGCATAGTTGAGGGCGCCGAAGCCAGTGTAATCGGGCGCGGCGATATGCACGATGTCGGGCCGGAAACTGTCGAGGGCGCGCTTGCATTTGCCGTGCAGGCCGAGGCCCATGCGATATTCGCTGCGCTTGCCGGGAAACGCGAAGGACGGAACGGAAATCAGCGTGCCGCAATGTTTGAAAGCGGGCGTGTCATTGGTCGGCGCGAAGACCAGCACCTCGTGGCCCTCGCGTTCGAGATAGGCGACAAGCGTGTTGAGGGCGCGCACGGGCCCGTCCATGACGTAATTGTAATTGCCGGAGAACAGAGCGACGCGCAATTTGCGGTCTGTTCTGGAAAGGGACGCGCTCATCGCCTCGCTCAATACTGCTTCCGAAGTGGTCCTGGCCTGCCCTTGCCCGGGTGGAGCTCGCCTTGGCTCGCCTGCTCCGGGCCGAGAGGCCCGGCAGGCCTCTCACTGGTCTCTTCAAAGGCGCGACAAAAGCACTATCGGCGGCAATGATCAACTCTTCGGGACCCTCGAAATGCGCCTTTCCGGGAACCCGGATCAGCCGTCGCGCTGACCCTCGATCCAGTCGATGAAAAGGGCGGAAATGTCGGCACCGCCGAAGCGGCGCACTTCCTGAACGCCGGTGGGCGAGGTGACGTTGATTTCGGTCAGATAGTCGCCGATCACGTCGATCCCGGCGAAGACAAGGCCCCGCTCGGCCAGCACCGGCCCGATCCGGTCGCAGATTTCCTGGTCCCGCTCATTCATCTCCACGGCTTCCGCGCGCCCGCCCACATGCATGTTGGAGCGGGTCTCGCCCTTGGCGGGAACCCGGTTGATCGCGCCCACCGCCTCGCCGTCGAGGAGGATGATGCGCTTGTCGCCCTTTTTCACGTCAGGCAGGAATTTCTGGATGATCGCCGGCTCGGCGTAGGCTTCGCCGAACAGCTCTAAAAGCGCGTTGAAATTGCCGTCGTCGCTCGACAGCTTGAAGACCCCGGCGCCGCCATTGCCGTAAAGCGGCTTGACGATGACGTCGCCGTGCTTTTCGCGGAAGGCGCGCATCGCCTCGGCGTCGCGGGTGATCAACGTCGGCGGCGTCAGGTCCTCGAATTCGGTGACGAAGAGTTTTTCCGGCGCGTCGCGGATCGAACGCGGATCGTTCAGCACAAGGACGTCCGGCACGAGGCGCTCGAGGATCTGCGCCGCCGTGATATAGGCCATGTTGAAGGGCGGGTCCTGGCGCACGAGGAGCGCATCGACCTCATGAAGGTCGATCACCGCCGGAGCGGCGAGTTTCACATGCTCGCCTTGAACGCGCTTTAAATCCTCGACCTTGCGCGCGCGCGCGCGCACCGCGCCGCCGTCGAGTTGCAGCATCTGCGGCTGATATATCCAGATTTCATGGCCGCGCCCGAAGGCCTCAAGCGCCATATCGAAAGAGGTGTCGGCGTTGACGCTGACCGCCTCAATGGGGTCCATCTGGATGGCGATCTTCATCTCGAAACCTGTCCTGAATAAAGGCTTTTAAAGCTTTGCCGGGGCCGGCAGCGCCACATGGCTGACGACCTTTTCCACGCCCGCGATGGTGCGCGCAAGCTCCACGACGCGCTCGAGCTCGGCCTCGCTCCGGGCGACGCCGAGGAGATAGACGGTCGCGCCGGAAACGGCGATCTTGTAGTGGGAGCCGATGACCGCCTTGTCGGTGGTCAGCCGCAGCCGCAGGGTCTGGTCGATGCGCGAATCCTCGACGCCCTGGCCGAAGGACGTGTCGTCGCCGACAAAAACCTCGTCGATCACTTCGTCGATATTGTCCGCCTTCCAGGCGTTTTCGATGAGCTTCTCGCGGCCCGCTTCGGTAGGCATGGTGCCGGTGAGCATCAACCGGCCTTCGTAAAGGGTGATGTCGACATCGCCATAGTCATGGGTGCGGTCGGAAAAGAGGACGCTTTTAAGCTCGGCGCCGCTGGACATGTCGGTGAAGGCCTCGTCGAGATTGCGGCTCGAAGCGCAGGCGGAAATCGCCAGCGCGGCGGCGAGAACCGAAAGACGAAGAACGGATTTCATGACGATGCTCCTTAATCGCGCGGGGGGGGGGCGAGACCTGTCTTTTCTATCGGTGGTTTCGGCCCTGAAGAAAACCGGCCCGGGTCCTAATATTCATTCACCTTCGCGCCAGGCGTCCGGCCTGTGGCGCACTTTCAGCCCCGTGACCGCGATTATATCATAACGCATGACGCAATCCGCAAGATGGGCCCGGCGGGCGAGATAAAGACCCGCCGCCCGTTCGATGCGCCGCCGGGCGGGCGCGATCACCGCCTCCACCGCCGCGTCGGCGCTCGCCCGCGCCTTGACCTCGGCGAAGACGAGGAGCGGGCCTCTCCTGGCGATGAGATCGATCTCTCCGGCCGGAGTCTTGAAACGCCGTTCGAGAATGGAAAAGCCTTTCAGCATCAGGGCGAGCGCGGCGAGAAACTCCGCCCGGCGCCCGCCCCGCTCAGCCTTGCGGCGGCGCTCGGTGCGGCCGTCCGCCGTCACTTCGCGTCTTTCAGCGCAAGCGCGCGGGCGTAAGCCGCCTTGCGCGGCACGGAGAGCGCGTCCGCGGCCGCGGCGGCCGCTTCCTTGACGCTCATGGTCGCAAGGGCGTCCGCGAGAAAGGCGTCGATGTCGCCCTCCCCGGCTTCTTGGGCTTCAGGGGGAAACACGAGGATGACAATCTCGCCTTTCGCCGGCGCCTCGGCATAGGCGGCGGCGAGATCCGGCAGCGTTCCTTCGCGAAATTCCTCATGCAGCTTCGTCAGCTCGCGCGCGACCACGGCGCGCCGTTCCCCGAAAGCCTCCGCCATGGCCTGAAGCGCGCCCGCAAGACGCGGCGCGGTTTCATAAAAGACGAGGGTCGCGTCGACCGCCGTCATCTCCGACAGGGCTTTTGCGCGCGCCCCCGGTTTAACGGGCAGGAAGCCCGCAAAGAGAAACCGGTCGCTCGGCGCGCCAGAGGCCGATAGCGCCGCAATGCCGGCATTCGCGCCCGGCACGGGGAAAACCGCGATCCCCTCGTCGCGCGCTTCGCGCACCAGCTTGTAGCCGGGATCGGAGATCAGGGGCGTGCCCGCATCGGAGACAAGCGCGATCACCGCGCCGTCTTGCAGTTTTTTAAGAATGCCCGGCCGGACCTTCGCCGCATTGTGCTCATGATAGGGCGTGCGCGGCGTGTCGATCCCGTAGGCGCTCATCAGCTTGGCGGTCTGGCGGGTGTCCTCGCACAGGATGAGATCGGCCTTTTTCAGGATTTCCACGGCGCGATAGGTCATGTCGGCGAGATTGCCGATGGGCGTCGCCGTCACATAAAGGCCGGGTTCGGGGTGTATAGCAGAGGCCAAGGTCTTGTTCGCCCTAGGGGTTCGTCGCCTTAAGCCATGAACGGCGAGGACGGCGGCGTCAATCGCCCTTATTTGGCGGGCGTCAGCCGTTTACGCCGCCAGCGGCGGCGGCTAGTCTCGCGGCCCATCCTTGGGGATATCAGGGCAAAAACAAAGGACGTTGTGCGCATGCGGTTTATCCTTACCCCGACCTTGAAAGCGTTGCTCGCCTTGCTGGCGGCCGCGGCGCTCGCGGCCTGCGAAACCAGCGCCCCGAGCCGGCCCTCCGCGGGCCCCGTGATTTCAAGCGACGAGCCGCTGGCGCCCTCGCCCCTCGATGAGGAGAGCGGCGTTTTCGAGGAAGCCGAGCGCTATGACCGCCGCGCCTTTGTGCGCCCGCCCCATATGGACGGCGACGAGCCGGTGCGGGTCGGCCTCCTCCTGCCCTTTTCCGCAAAGAGCGAAGCGGCCCGCCGGGTCGCCTCCTCGATGTTCGACGCCGCCCAGCTGGCGGTGTTCGACGCCGGCGACCGGAATTTCCTGCTGATCCCGAAAGACACGCGCGGCGAAGCCGAAGGCGCCGCCGCCGCCGCCCGCTCCGCGCTTTCCGACGGCGCGGAAATCATTCTCGGACCGCTGTTTGCGGATTCGGTGGAAGCCGCGGCCCATGTCACCCGCGCGGCGGGCGCGCCGATGATCGCCTTTTCCTCAGACCTCACCGCGGCGGGCGACGGCGTCTTCCTTCTGTCTTTCCCGCCTGAGCTCGAAGTTGCCCGGGTGACGGAATATGTGATGGCGCAGGAGATGACGCGCTTCGGCGTGCTCGCGCCCATGACCGAATATGGCGACCGCGTCTCCGGCGCCTTCGCCGAGGAAGTCTTCGCGCGCGGCGGCGTCATCGTTCACGAGGAACGCTACCAGCAGGACCCGGACGCGATGCTCGAGCCGGCCAAGCGCCTCGCGAAATATTCAAAGGAAATTATCCCTGAGGAAATGCGCCACGGCTATGAGGGCGACCGCTCCGAGCCGCTGCCCGAAAACGCCAGCGCCGAGGCCGGCTACACGCAAGGCTATCAGGCGGTCTTAATGCCGGAACAGGGAACGCTACTGCGCGCCCTGGCGCCGCTGCTTCCCTATTACAATGTGGACATCAACCGGGTGAAAATCCTCGGGGTTTCGACCTGGAACAATCCGCGCCTGACGCGCGAGCCGGCGCTGCGCGGCGGCTGGTTCGCGGCGCCCGACCCGACCATCACCGCGAATTTCGAAAAGCATTTCGCCGACGCCTTCGGCGCCAACCCGCCGCGCCTCGCCTCGCTCGCCTATGACGCGACGCTTCTGTCGGCGCGCCTTGCGGCCAGTCAGCGCCGCCGGGGCCGCTTCGATGCGGAATCGATCGCCGACCCCAATGGCTATTTCGGCGCGGACGGCCTGTTCCGCCTCAACCCGGACGGCACGGTGGAGCGCGGTCTCGCCATTCTCGAAATCCAGCCCGGCGGCATTCAGGTCATCGACCCGGCGCCGCGCAGCTTCGCCCCGTCCTACTGAACAAGACCGACGCGCCAGGCGCGCCAGAAGAAGAATAATCCGCAAAGGGAGCTTTTCTTGGTCCGCTTTTTTTACCGCTTCACGCCGGCGCTCTGCGCCCTCTTCCTCGCCGCGCCCGCCGCCGCCGAGCCCGCGCTCGAACACGAGACGGCGCCGCTCCTGCTCGCCGCCGCTGAAAAAGCGAAAGCCAACGCCGGCAATCTCTACGCCTTCACGGTGGAACACTGGTCGAGCAATGGCGAGGACGAAGCCCTCGTCAAACTCCATTACGACCCGCGCCTTGAAGAAGACGCGCGCTGGCAGGTGGTGTCACCGACGGAAGATGAGCTCGACAAGGCGGCGAAGAAAACCCTCTCCAAGCTGCGCAAGACGGAGATGGACAGCAATCCGGTGCTGTACGACAAGCTCGACGAAATGATCGAGGTCGCGGAGTTCCTCGAGGAAGACGAGACGCAAGCGGTTTACGTGGCGCAGGTCGACGAGGAGGAGTTCCCGAAGGACGCGCTCGAGGTCTACATCACCCTCGACAAGCCGGGCGCCTATGTCTCGAAGATCGAGGTGCGTTCTAAAAAGGCGTTCAAGCCGATGCCCATCGCCAAGGTGGAGCACCTGATCGAGAGCCGCCGCTTTTCCGCGCCGGAAGGCGACGGCCCGGCTTTCATCGCCGGCACGGAAGGCCTCGTCGAGGGCGAGGCCATGTTCCGGCATTTCGAACAGCACACCCGCCAGACCTTTTCCGATATCGAGAAGGTCGGCGTCGCCGAGGAGCCGACGGGGCAGTAGCATAACCCGCTCATCCCGGCGAAGGCCGGGATCTGGCGAGGCGAGACCTGCGCTTTTATTGTGGGAGATCCCGGCCTTCGCCGGGATGAGCGGCTAAATTTAGTTGCGCCGGAGAACCGCCATGCAGAAATTCCTCATCACCGCCGGGATTATTTTGCTCGTCACGGGGCTGCTCTGGCCGCTGATTTCCAAGCTTGGACTGGGCCGCCTGCCTGGCGACACCGTTATCAAACGCGAGGGCTTTTCGTTTTTCTTTCCGGTCACGACGATGGTCATCATCTCCATCGTCCTGACGCTGATTTTCAGGTTTTGGGGGAGATGATTGGGGTCCCAATCATCGAAAACTAAACCCCGGTTGATCCAAACCCGCCCTGACCGCGCACGGTCTCGTCAAGCTCGTCGACTTCCTCGAAGGACGCCTGGAAGACCGGGGCGAAGACCATCTGGCCGATGCGGTCGCCGCGATTGATGGTGAAATCTTCCGCCCCGTGATTGATCAGGATGACTTTCAGCTCGCCGCGATAATCGGCGTCGATGGTGCCCGGCGCGTTGACGCAGGAAACGCCATGTTTGGCGGCAAGACCGGAACGCGGGCGCATCTGCGCCTCCCAGCCTGGCGGCAAGGCGATGGCGATGCCCGTCGGGGTCATGTAGCGCTCGCCGGGTTTGAGGGTGATCGGCTCGGCCACCGCCGCGCGCACGTCGCATCCGGCCGCCAGCGCCGTTTCATAGCGCGGCAGCTCCAGCCCTTCGCCGTGAGGCAGGCGTTTTACCTGCACCGTCAGAACGGCGCTATCGGGATGGGACTTTAACGCGGTCGCGGACATGGGGCTCTCCTCGGTCATGCGGGAACGACTATCGCCTGACTCGCCCAAATTTGTTTCCCCAATTTATCCCCGGCGTTTTCCCGGGAATTTCCCCAAAACAAAAGGGCGCCGAAGCGCCCTTTCTTTCATACACGACCGGGGCCGCGCCTAGAGCGCCGCCTGGAGCTCTTTCAGCTTGTCGAGGGCCTGCTGCGCGGCGAGTTTCTTCTCGTCCGTCTTGGCGTCGGCGAGATCTTCCTCGGCGTCCTTCACCTTGGCGGCGATGGTCTCCGCGTCGATGTCCTCGGCCTTCATGGCTTCTTCGGCGAGCACCGTCAGACCGGCGGGCGTGATTTCAGCAAAGCCGCCGCGCACGAAAATGCGCGTCTGCTCGCCGCCATTGGTGACCAGCACCATGCCCGGGGCCAGGGTCGTCATCAGCGGCGAGTGCTTCGGCAACACGCCGAGCCAGCCTTCCGACGCCGGAATATCGACCTGGTCCACATCCGCGGACATCAGTTCGCGCTCCGGCGAGACGAGGTTGAAGTGAAGCTTATCGGCCATAGTGCGTTACGCCGCTTCCGCTGCGAGGCGCTCGGCTTTCTCAAGCGCTTCGTCAATGGAGCCGACCATGTAGAAGGCCGCTTCCGGCAGGTGGTCGTATTCGCCGGCGACGAGGCCCTTGAAGCTCTTGATGGTGTCTTCGATGGCGACGAGCTTGCCCGGCGAGCCGGTGAAGACTTCCGCGACGTGGAAGGGCTGCGACAGGAAGCGTTCGACTTTGCGCGCGCGGGCGACGACGAGTTTGTCCTCTTCGGAAAGCTCGTCCATGCCGAGGATCGCGATGATGTCCTGCAGCGACTTGTAGCGCTGAAGGATGTTCTGCACGTCGCGGGCGACCTGATAGTGCTCTTCACCGACGATGCGCGGATCGAGAATACGCGAGGAAGAGTCGAGCGGGTCGACCGCCGGATAGATGCCTTTTTCGGCGATCGAGCGGTTCAGCGTGGTGGTCGCGTCGAGGTGCGCAAACGATGTCGCCGGCGCGGGGTCGGTAAGGTCGTCCGCCGGCACGTAGATCGCCTGCACCGAGGTGATCGAGCCTTTGGTGGTCGTCGTAATGCGTTCCTGCATCGCGCCCATGTCAGTCGCAAGAGTCGGCTGATAGCCCACCGCCGACGGGATGCGGCCGAGCAGCGCGGAAATCTCGGAACCGGCTTGCGTGAAGCGGAAGATGTTGTCGACGAAGAAGAGAACGTCCTGGCCCTGGTCGCGGAAATGTTCCGCAACGGTGAGACCCGTCAGCGCGACACGGGCGCGCGCGCCCGGAGGCTCGTTCATCTGGCCGTAAACGAGGGCCGCTTTGGAGCCTTCCATGTTGCCGCCGGTCTCTTTGGGATCGACGTTCACTTTCGATTCGATCATTTCCCAGTAAAGGTCGTTGCCTTCCCGGGTGCGCTCGCCGACACCGGCGAACACGGAGTAACCGCCGTGCGCCTTCGCGATGTTGTTGATGAGCTCCATGATGAGAACGGTCTTGCCAACGCCCGCGCCGCCGAACAGGCCGATCTTGCCGCCCTTGGCGTAGGGGCAGAGAAGGTCGACGACCTTGATGCCGGTGACGAGAATTTCCGCTTCCGTCGACTGCTCGACGAAGGACGGGGCTTCCTGGTGAATGCCGCGCTTTTGTTCGTGCGGGATCGGACCCGCCTCGTCCACCGGCTCGCCGATGACGTTCATGATGCGCCCGAGCGTGCCGTCGCCGACCGGAACCGAGATCGGTTCGCCCGTGTCTTTCACCTTTGCGCCGCGCACGAGGCCCTCGGTGGAGTCCATCGCGATGGTGCGCACCGCGTTTTCACCGAGATGCTGGGCGACCTCGAGAACGAGCCGCTGCCCGTTATTGTCAGTTTCCAGCGCGTTCAGGATGGCCGGCAGTTGGTCGTCGAAAACGACGTCCACGACGGCGCCGATCACCTGGCTGATGCGGCCTTCATTGCTCATTTTTACGTCCTTCGCCTTGGTTCGTTCTTTGCGTTCGTAACTCGTTCGGTAGCTGGCGGTAATCGTCTTGCCTTCAAAACGGCTCCCGCCACCCATGTCGTTTTGCGTCGCTTCGAGATAAGGCGCGGGCAAAGCCGTCAAGGCGCGCCGCCCACTCAATATCCGCAACACAATGAGGATGAACCGCACAATCTGCGAACTGACGTTCAAAGAAGCCCCCGCTTCAATCCGGCCCGGAAGGCCGGCACGCTGCACCGCAGCAATCCTAGGGACTTGATGTCAGCCTGCGCAAGAGATGCGCGATTTTATCCTAATTTCGCCTCCAATCCTGACCGGCGCGCCCTTACAGGGCCTCCGCGCCGGAGATGATTTCAATCAGTTCTTTCGTAATCTGGGCCTGACGCGCGCGGTTATATTCGAGCGTCAGATCGCCGATCATTTCCCCGGCGTTGCGGGTCGCATTGTCCATGGCGGTCATGGACGCGGCCTGCTCCGAGGCGACGTTTTCGAGAAGCGCGCGGAAAATTTGCACCGCCACGTAACGCGGCAGGAGCGCGCGCAGGATTTCGGTCTCGTCCGGCTCGTAATCGTAGATCGCGCCCTTGAGGTCCGGGGGCTCGACGCCTTCGGGGGCCTCGGCCGGAATGATCTGCTGCGCGGTCGGCACCTGCGTGACGACGTTCTTGAACTTGCCGAAGAACAAGGTTGCGACGTCGAACTCGCCATCCTCGAACATGGCAAGCACTTTTTCGGCGATCTCGTGGGCCTCGCCGAAGCCGACCTGTTTGACCTCGACGAAATTCGTCTTCCAGACGACAAGATCGCCATAAAGGCGCTTGAGCATGTCGTCGCCCTTGCGGCCGACGGTGATGATCTTGACGGTTTTGCCTTCGCCCTGAAGCCGCACGATGTGTTCGCGCGCCTTGCGGACGATGGACGAGTTGAAGCCGCCGCAAAGACCCTTGTCGGCCGTCGCGACGATCAGCAGATGCGTCTCGTCCTTGCCGGTTCCGGTCAGCAATTTCGGCGCGCCCGGATTATCCTTGGCGCTCGCCGACAGGTTGGCCAGCACCGCCTCCATCCGCTCCGTATAGGGACGCGACTGCGTTGCGCGCTCTTCGGCCCGGCGCAGCTTCGCCGCGGCGACCATCTGTTTCGCCTTGGTGATCTTCTGCGTCGACTTGACCGACGAGATCCGGTTTTTGAGGTCCTTCAAGGAGGGCATTTAAGTCGCCTTATTCCTTAAGCAAAGTTCTTCGCGAACGCGTCGAGCGCGGATTTCAGCTTCTCTTCCGTTTCCGGTTCGAGCTTGCCGGTCTCGCGGATGGTCGTAAGGATTTCCGCATGATCGGCGTGGAGTTTTCTGAGGAACTCCTCTTCGAAAGCGCGCACCTGCGAGGTCTTGATCTTGTCGAGATAGCCTTGCGTGCCGGCATAGATGACGCAGACCTGCTCTTCGACCTGAAGCGGCGAATACTGGTCCTGCTTCATGAGCTCGGTGAGCCGGTCACCGCGGTTCAGAATGCGCTGGGTCGAGGCGTCGAGATCGGAGCCGAACTGCGCGAAGGCCGCGAGCTCGCGATACTGGGCGAGCTCGCCTTTGATCTTGCCCGCGACCTGCTTCATCGCCTTGATCTGCGCGGACGATCCCACACGCGAGACCGAAAGACCGACGTTCACGGCCGGGCGGATGCCCTGGAAGAAGAGGTCCGTCTCGAGGAAGATCTGGCCGTCGGTGATGGAGATCACGTTGGTCGGGATATAGGCCGAAACGTCGTTCGCCTGCGTTTCGATGATCGGCAGCGCGGTCATGGAGCCGAGGCCGTTGTCCTCGTTCAGCTTCGCCGCGCGCTCGAGCAGGCGCGAGTGCAGATAGAAGACGTCGCCCGGATAGGCTTCGCGGCCCGGCGGACGGCGCAGCAGCAGCGACATCTGGCGATAGGAAACAGCCTGCTTGGAAAGATCGTCATAGATGATCAGCGAGTGCATGCCGTTGTCGCGGAAATATTCGCCCATGGCGCAGCCGGAGAACGGCGCGAGGAACTGCAACGGCGCCGGTTCGGATGCGGTCGCGGCGACGACGATGGAATATTCCATGGCGCCGTTGTCCTCGAGCGTCTTGACGATCTGCGCGACGGTGGAGCGCTTCTGGCCGACGGCGACGTAAACGCAGTAGAGCTTTTTCGATTCGTCGTCGCCCTGGTTCGCCGCTTTCTGGTTCAGAACGGCGTCGATGCAGATGGCGGTCTTGCCGGTCTGGCGGTCGCCGATGACAAGCTCGCGCTGGCCGCGGCCGACGGGGATCATCGCGTCCACCGCCTTGATGCCTGTCTGCACCGGTTCGTGCACGGACTTTCTCGGCAGGATGCCCGGCGCCTTGACGTCGACGAGCCGGCGCTCGGCCGCTTCGATCGGACCCTTGCCGTCGATCGGATTGCCGAGCGGGTCGACGACGCGGCCGAGAAGGCCCTTGCCCACGGGCACGTCGACGATGGTCTTGGCGCGCTTGACGGTGTCGCCTTCCTTGATTTCGCGGTCTTCGCCGAAGATCACGACGCCGACATTGTCCTCTTCGAGGTTGAGGGCCATGCCCTTCACGCCGTTCGCGAATTCAACCAGCTCGCCGGCCTGGACATTGTCGAGGCCGTAGACGCGCGCGATGCCGTCGCCAACCGACAGCACCTGGCCGATTTCCGAGACTTCAGCATCCTTGCCGAAATCCTTGATCTGCTGTTTCAGAATGGAGGAG
>JAUIMC010000009.1 GCA_030433215.1 Alphaproteobacteria bacterium | reverse complement strand
CTCCCGCCGCCTCGCGCGCCAAACTCTGCCTAGCCGGCTCCACTGGAATCCTCCGCATAAGAACCTTTATTCTTGATGATCTTGTACACGCCTACCGTCAGCAATGGCGCGACGACAACCACGATGAAGGCGTAGGACAAAAACCCGTACCCCTTGGCGATCAAATCGATAATCCCCACCGAGGTCGCCAGGAAGATGGCGCCGCCCAACAAGGACAGCGCAATGATGAGGCGCGCCCAATGCGGAAAGGTGCGGCCCTTATTCGTGAAAACGCTCGCCACGCGCTCATTGACCGCGTGCACGATGCCGGCGCCGGTCTCAATGAAAGTGCCGAACAGAACGATCTGGAAAACGATGAAAAACCAGAATGCGTTGAGGCCTTGCAGAACCGACAGCACAGGCACAGGCGTTTCCTCAACGCCCGGATATTGCGACAGCATCGCCAGAAAAACGAAAATACCGGGAATAATGCCCAGAAAGCCCGCGAAGAACCCGGACTTCAGCGCGGTTTTGCGCGAGTCCAGATAAGGAAGAACGAACAGGACGGCCGCCAGCGCGATAAGGTTGTAGGCGGCGTAGCGAATGCCGTCGAGATGCCACGCGCCGGTGACCTCGCCCCCGCTCAACGCGCCTGAAATCTCTCCGCCGAAGCGCAAAACCACCCAGACGAAAAAGACGCCATAGACCGCATACAGAAGAAAAGACCAGAACGCCAAAGCGCGCTCGATGGTCTTGCTGCCCCAGTAAGCAAGCGCGCCGACGGCGCACAGGAGGACCAGCGTCCCGACATATCCCGGAAGACCGAAGCTCTCGGAAACCATTTCGCCGGCGGCCGAGCCGAGCACGGACAGCACCAGCAAGGTGATCAACAGATAAAGGACTTCAAACGCCGGCCAGAAAGGCCCCAAAAGCGCGCCGAAGAACGCCCGGTAATTATAGCCCTTGATCATGCGGGCGAATTCAAACGCGACCGCCAGAATGGCGCCCCAGGCGAGCGCCGTCGCGCCCATGCCGAGCAATCCGCCGACAGCGCCGTGAGACAGGAAGAACTCCGCAATCTCCCGGCCCGTGCCGTAGCCCCCGCCGATAATGACGGACTGGAATACAAATCCCGGCAACAAATATCGTTGATAAAAATTCTGCATGAATATTAAGGCCGCCAGCTCCCCATTGTGCGGTTTCCCCAAACGCCCGCTTTCATCATTCGATGACCTGCGGAGGAAACCTTACCCTAGCCCGTCTTATCGCGCAGCACGCGCCGGACCCCAGAGACGGAAAACGTCCGGCGGCCATATTCATAGGGGCCGCCGGACGTTTTTCTTTTACGTCTTCGCCGACCGCTTAAAACTCAGCGGTGAGCGTTGCGCCGATCGTGCGCGGACGCAGAACGCCCGCCGTGCCGCCAAACGGGAAGTCGCCATTGGCGTTGCCGCCCGAAGTGAGCGCATCGGAGTCGAAGACATTGCGCGCAAACACATCGATTGCATAGCGGTCAAAGGAGAGACCCGCACGCAGATCGACCACCTCGTAGCCGTCAAGCCGGGAGCCGAGATCGCCGTCGACAAAGCCGCTCGACTGCTTAGATTGCCAGCGATAGGTGGCGCCGACAAACGCGCCGACTTCATTGCTGAGCGCCCATTCATAATCGCTGTTCAGGCTGACCGTGTATTTCGGCGTAATCGGCAGCGGATCGCCGTCGATGCCGCCGGTCTCAGGCGAGTCTGCGGTCAGCTCGGCGTCGGTATAGGCGCCGTTGAGGATGAAGCTGAGCCCTTCGAGCGGATTGAGGCGCGCAGAAAACTCGCCGCCAAGGCTTCTGGCGGTTTCGCCGTTCGCATTGAAGGAGAGCGGCCCAAGGCTGGTGGTGACGCTGGTGATCAGCTGGATGTCTTTCCATTTCAGATAGAAGGCGGAAAGATCGATGCCGAAGAGGCCGTCCGGCGTCTGGGCTTTGATGCCCGCTTCATAGCTCAGCACCGTGTCAGAATCGAATGTTTCCGAACCCGGAGGCGCATCGGCCGGCAGCACGTTCGGCCCGCCGGGGCGGTAGCCCTTAGCGGCCCGCGCGTAAACTGAAACGGTGTCCGTCACGTCGTAATGGGGCGCCACCGACCAGGTGAACACGCCTTCATCCGACGTATTCCGCAAGAACGGAACAGGCGCCACCAGAAGCGGGAACGTCGCGCCGATCAACTGCTCGGCAGTCTGCTCGTTATGGCTGTAACGGCCGCCGAAGGTCAGATCGAAACGATCCGTGATATGCAGCGTTGCGTTCGCGAAGCCGGCATATTCTTTATAGATCGAGTTGATGTCGATGTCGGCGAGCGTAGCGCCGTCGACGACCACATTGTCCGTTCCCTCGTCATAGGCGTTCAGGTCCTGCGTGATCTTGCCGGTCTCGCGGGTGAAATATGCGCCAAGCAACCATTCGAAACGGTCGTTGTCAGGCGAAGACAACCGCACTTCCTGCGTGAATTTGCGCTGGTCGGTTTCCTGATCGAGAAAAACGTCGACCGGGCCCGTCGCAAAGAACAGATCGATCGTCGCCGGAACGATGCCGCCGCTGATCGTGCTCGATTCATCATGGATGGTCTGGTCGAACGTGCTGTAGCTGGTCGCGGACACGAGGTTCGCAAAGCCGAGATCCCATTCCACGGTGCCGTTGTAGAGGCGGTAGGCGATCTCGTTGGAGCCGTCCGCGAAACGCGAGCGAACAAAGCCGCCGTCCGGCGCGATAATCGGCTCACGGGTGTCGGGGTCGACCTCGATGGAGCTCGCCTCGTCCGTATTCATGTCCTGCATCAGGCCCGTCAGGCGGAACGAAAGGTTCTCGGTCGCTTCGAACAGGAGCGACGCACGGCCGCCATAGGATTCCGAGGTGTTCACATCGTCATCGATGTCCGACACGAGGTTGATCGGCACGTCAGAGGAAGGCGCGCCGGGACCGAAAATATCTTGCGGAAGAACGCCGGTTATGGCGGCGCCGATGGAGTCGGCGTAGCCGCCCGTCTTGCGGTAGAAGCCGCTGCTGCGGAACGCCAGCTGCTCGGAAAGCGGCACGTTGATGACGCCCGCGCCGGAATAGCCGATGCCGCCGTTCTTGGTCGATTCAACGCCGGCGCGGACGCGGGCGGAATATTCTTCCGTGTCGGGCTCGTTGGTGACGTATTTCATCACGCCGCCCATGGAGTTCGCGCCGTAGAGCGTGCCCTGCGGGCCGCGCAGCACTTCGATCCGGGCGACGTCGAACGTGTCGAAGTTGCCGGACAGGATGCCCGCATTCACGAGAGCCGTACTCGAGCCGAACGGCGTTTCGTCCACATAGGTCGCAACCGTCGAGGCGACGCCGCCGGTGTTAACGCCGCGAAGGGCGATCCGGTTGACGCCCGGCGTCGTCGAGTTGAGCGACAGACCCGGGATCAGCGAAAGATATTGTTCGAAAGTCGTGGCGTTCAGCCGCTCAAGCGTATCGCCGCCCACGACGCTGACCGACTGCGGAATTTCCTGCAGCGTTTGCGTGCGTTTTTGAGCGGTGACGACAATTGTATCGCGCTCTTCTTCTTGCGCGTAGGCCGGCGCCGTCAACGCCAAAAGCGCAACGCCGGTTAATAGGCGAATTCTGTCTTTATGAAACATCGGAATCTCCTTGCCCCTCCTGATATGGCAGCCAGAATATTCCTTCTTAACTGCCAATTCAACATTTATAGCAGTTTTATTACGACGGGAAGCCATCGCCGAACGCGTAGAGCCTGGGCTGTTGCGCAATAGACACAAAAATCCCGTCGCGCCGTGCGCCCAACATGACAGGCCCGGCCGCCCCCGGATGGTTAACGGCCGCAAAGCGCCCGATTGCTCAGTCTGCTGTTCAGTCCCCAGCTCAGTCTGGGGCTCAATCCGGGGCCTTTTCGGCGCCCGCCCGCTCAAAGCCGCGCGCCCCGCCGGGCAACATCAGGTCCTGCGTGAATAACTGATCGTGAAGAAAAATCGCGTCCAGAACCCGCTCCTCGCAAACCGATAGAATCTTGTGGGTTTGCTCCCGGATTTCGAGCGACTGATCCTTTTTGATAGCCTCCAGCAACAGCCGCTGATGTTCCAGGGCGTAAGGAAGCACCTTCTTCATTTTAATGTAGAGCCAGTAGATCCTCAGCGTCGTGTCTTCGAGCTGGCTTATCCAGTGGATCAACAGGGGATATTTCACCTGCTGGGCCATGGAGACATTGAAGCGCTTGTTGGCTTTCAGCAGTTTCAGCGCAACCTCATCATCGGTAATCGGCTCTTTATAAGATATCGCCTCGTTAAGCTTGACGATCTGCTTGTAGTCGACCTGGGCGGCGGCCAGGGCGAAGATGTCAGGCTGAAGCATCTTGCGCATGGCGAAATTCTGCCTGACATCCAGCAAGGTCAGGGGCGCGACGCGCGTAATGCGCGGCGACACCGAGATCAGAAACTGCTGAGCGGTCAGCTGTTCCATGATGTTTCTGGCCATGGTGCGGCTGATGTCGAACATCTCGGTCAGGATGTTTTCCGACACTTTCTGACTGGGCGCGAGCTTCTGTGTGACGATCGCATCCATGATGAGCTCATAGGCCGTCGCCGACGCGTCTCCGTTTTGCTTTTTATGCTTGGACTTGCTCATCTTTCCACCGCGGCCGCCCGATTGAACACTATAGATTCTCTACACCTATGCGAGTGGTTGTCCATCATCATGCGACTTATGATTGCCTTATGTAGAATTAAGGCTGTTATAATGTGCGTTGCTGCGCTATGCTGACGCCGGAAGATCACGATTAAGGTGTAAAAAATGAGCGCAAGCGCAGACCTTGGCGGCAAGAACGGGGCGCATGCGCCGTTATCCCGCCGTCAATTTTTGAGAACCGGCGCAGCGGCGACAGCCGTCGCGGCGCCGATGCTGAATTTCGGCCAGTACAAGGTTTTCGCCGCCAGCGAGCGGACCTATTCGGCCAGAGCCGTCGACCTCGTCAATCGCAGCCTGGTCGTCGACATGCTGTCCGTCATGGCGGATCTCGGCGACATGCTGGAAGCCATGTACAGCCGCAATTCAAAACAGCTGGACGGCCTTGCGATCACCGACGAGCATATTGAAAAGCTCCGCTCGTCGGGGGTCGATGTCTTTCAGCCGGCGGTCGGGCTTGGCGGGCGCGAAAGCGCGCTGTCTTTTGTCGCCCGCCTGAACGGCTACGCCGCAAAGCGTCCCGATGTCTTCCAGCGCATCGACACAGTCGCCGACATGGAAGCGGTCAAGAAAAGCGACCGCATGGGCTATATCATCGGCATCCAGAATTCGAGCCATTTCGACCGTCCGGATGACGTCAACGAGTTCTACCATCTCGGCCAGCGCCTCAGCCAGCTCACCTATAATTCGCAAAACCGCATCGGCTCGGGCTCCACGGACCGCGTCGACGGCGGCATCAGCGATTTCGGCGTCGCCATTGTCGAACGCATGAACGAAGTCGGCATGGCCGTCGACGTCTCCCATTGCGGCGACCAGACAACGCTCGACGCGTTCGACCTTTCCAGCGCTCCGGTGCTGATCACCCATTCCAACGTGCGCAAGCTCGCGGGCGATCATCCGCGCTGCAAACCCGACGAAGCCATCAAGAAAATGGCGAAATCCGGCGGCGTCATGGGCATTTCCGGCGTGCGTAACTTCGTGCGCGACAAGGAGCCGACCACCATCGAGCACATGCTCGATCATTTCGACTATGTCGCCAAGCTGGTCGGCGTCGAACATCTCGGCATCGGCTCGGATATGGATGCGGACGGGTATGACGACGTTCCGGAACCCGCCTATAGCGCGCTGAAAAGCGGCTACAAGGACTCCTACAAGTTCCGCGGCAAGATCGACACGGACGATTTCGATCATCCCAAGAAAGTCTTCGACCTGACGGAAGGTCTGATCCGGCGCGGCTATTCCGACGCCGACATCGAACTCATTCTCGGCGGCAATTTCAAACGCGCGCTGGGCGAGATCTGGAAGTCCTAAACGCTTCCATCAGACAAGACAGTCAGGAGAAGACCATGACCCGCCGCTGCATCACCGCCTTCGCCGCCCTCTCCCTCACTTGGCCGGGAAGCGGCGCAGCGGCGGACCTCACCGCCGAACAAATCGAAGCCTATGCGGAAAGAACCGTGGAGGAGTTCGGCGTTACGGGGCTTGCGATCACGGTCGTGACCAAAGACTCCGTGATCTTCCGGGATGTTTACGGCGTGCGCGACGTGCGCACGGGCGTTCCCATCGACGAAAACACGCTGTTTCCCTTCGCCTCCATCAGCAAAGCGTTCACGACCACCGCGCTCGCCATGGCCGTCGATGAAGGAAAACTCGGCTGGGACGATCCGGTCCGGAACTTCATTCCCGAATTCGAGATGTCCGACCCGTACATCACGGCGGAATTTTCCGTTCGCGATCTCGTCACGCACCGGTCGGGCCTGCCCGTCGGCGCCGGCGACCTTCTTGTGTTCCCCGACGCCAATCCGGAAGTGTCCGACATTCTCGCCGCGATGAAGCACATTCCGCCCTCGACAAGCTTCAGGGCCGGATACGCTTACGACAATCTTCTTTATGTCGTCGCCGGCGACGTGCTCGCGCGCGTCGAGGGACGGCCCTGGCATGAAGTCATCGAACGGCGCATTTTCAAGCCGCTCAAGATGAAATCCTGCAAGGCGCTTCCGTCCGAAGGCGCGGCGGCGAAAAACAGCATCACCCAGCATCTCAGAACACCGGGCACCATGGACGCCAACCCGGTCAATCCGCTTTATATTCTGGGCGATAATGTCGCCCCTGCCGGCGGGCTCAGCTGCTCCATCAAGGATCTGTCGACCTGGGGGCAGTTCTGGCTCAATGAAGGGGTGAGCGCTTCCGGCGAAAGACTGATCTCGGAAGAGCAGTTCAGGGAAGTGTGGACGGGCGTGACGCCCCAGCGCACCAGCTACAAGCCGGGCGGCCCGGGCAATACGCATTTTTCCATGTACGGCCTCGGCTGGGGCCTGCGCGATTATAACGGCACGTTTATGGCCAGCCATGGCGGCGGTCTCCTGGGCGCGACCTCCTATTTCGGTGTTTTGCCCGAGAAAGACATCGCCGTGTTCGTGACCAGCAACATTTCCAATTTCGGCGTGGGCGGACTCTCGTCCCAGATCATCGACGACGCCGCCGCGCCTGACTCGGACGTCGACCTGATCGCCGCCCGCTATGAGCGTTTCCAGAGATTTCAGGAGCAAGCGAAAAAAGATTCAGGCGCAAGCGATGATGGCGGCGACGATGTGGCGATTGAACCGGTTCGTCCGCTGGCGGATTATGTGGGGACCTATGTCGACCCCTGGTACGGGCCCGTCTCCATCGAAATCCGCGGCGGCGCCCTGTTCATCGACATGAGCCGCTCGGAGATTCTCGATGCGCCGCTCATTCCGGTCGAGCCGGACAAGTTCGTCGCGCGCTGGCCGGACCGCAAGCTGAACGCCGACGCCTATGTGATCTTTTCCGTTGAAAACGGTGCGATCGGCGGCATGACCATGGAAGCCGTCTCCGATACGACGGATTTCTCGTTCGACTTTCACGATTTGAACTTCGTCCGGAAAGACTGAGCGCAGCGCCGCGCCCCCTCACTGGCGGGCGCGGCGGTTGCAGCCAGGCACTTACGAGCTTACCGGCCCCCGAACAGCCGGCGCGGATTATCCACGGTCATGACGCGGATGTCGCGATCCGAGACGCCGAGCTCTTTCAGGTAAGGGAGCGCCTTGCGCGTCAGGAACGCCATGCCATCCGGGTTCGTGCTGTCCATCGCCTCGACCGTGCCCGTCGCGAACAGGGAATCGGCGAACAGCCAGTCATTGGACAACAGAATTTTATCGGCGTGGCCTGCATCGATCAGGGCTTTGACGCGCTCGGTTTTCGCCTGCCACAGATAGGGTTCCATGCCTTCCGGCGCGGGCTGGCCGGGCGGCAAGATCCCTCGCGACATGTGATCCATGCCAACCGTAAAGCCTCGCCCGATCAAGCCGAGAAGGTAATCGACATCGCCGTAATCGGAATGGCCGATGGAAACGCGCGCCGGATCGAGCCCTTCGGCTTCGAAAATATCCGCCTGCAAAGGCCCGGTCGGATCGGGCGGAAGCGAATAGCTGTGCGTTTCCACGGCCGCGCCGGTTTCCTTGCTGGCGCGCGCGGCGGCTCTCAGCGCCTTTTCGAGAAACGGCGTCATGCCTTCGCGATCCGTCGCGACCTTGATGACCCCTGCCCTGATGTCCGTGTCTTCTATGCCCTCATGGAGTTCGCGCAGGAAGAACGCCGTCAGTTCCTCGGCGCTGCGCGAACTCATGGACAAAACCGGATGAAGCCAGTGCCCCGTGGCGGCGATAATCTGCATGCCCGAACGCTGCGAGACTTCCTGTGCAATGCCGACATCGCGGCCGAGATCGGCCGTCGTGAGATCGACGATGGTGTCGACGCCCTCATCCCGCAAGGCTTTGAGCCTGTCGGCGGCTTTCTCGATAAACGCGGCCCGGCCGCCCATAAATTCCGGCCAGGCGCGCCAGAACCCCGCCGAACTGCTGAAAAGATGTTCATGGGGAAGCGTAAAACCGAGGCGGTCGACGCTAATGGGGCCGGTGACCGTCTGGACCATGCCGGCGCCGTCCGGGCTTGCCGCCCCGACGCGAGGCGCGCCTGCGCAGGCCGCGCCCGCGCCGAGCGCTGCGAGTGAGACTGTCTGAGTGATGAAATCACGCCGCCGGATTCTGCTTCTCATGTCCGCATCTCCCTGTCGCCGCCCGTTTCAATTACTTATCATGAAGCGGAAAATAAAGCAGCCTTAATACATGAAAAAGCTGTTTTAAAATGGCCACAGTTCGGATGTTTTATTGAGAAGCCTGACTTTTACTGAAGGTCTGGTACTGGAGGTCTTGGGCGGCTCTATTTCAGGACTGCGCTTATGCGCCGTCCCGAGCGATATCGCCGCCGAGCGCGGTGTGCAGCGCAACGATCGCCGCAGCGAGATCGGCTTCGTTGTCCACATAGGCTTCGCGGCTGTCGATCAGCGTGCGCTGCGCGTCGAGAATGTCGATGAAGGTCGCAAGACCTTCGCGGTACAGCGCATTTAACTGATCGAACGCCCTTTCGCTGGCGTTGATGGCGCGCTGCAACTCGGCGCCCCGGTCCTCATAGCTTTCAATCGCGACCAACGCGTTTTCGACTTCGCGCATGGCTTCCAGCAGCGTGCGTTCGTAATCGAGGAGCGCGGCGCGGGCGCGCGCCTCTGCGGCGCGGATTTCAGCGCGGCGCCGGCCGGCGTCGAACAGGGGAACATTGAGACTGGCGGCGAGCCGCGCGACCACCGGCGTTGCCACCGAAACATCCGAAAGGTCGGCGGTGATGTCTCCCGGCAGGCTGAGACTTGGATAGAGATCCGCCGTCTCGACGCCGATCTCCGCGGTCACGGCCATAAGCTCCGCTTCGCGCGCGCGAATGTCGCTGCGCCGGCGCAGGAGATCGGCCGGCACGCTGTCCGGCGCGCCGCCCTCAAAACTTGGAATGCCTTCCCCGGATTTGACCTCGGCCGAGGCGAGCGGCGGCTCGGCGAGAAGGAGTTGCAGGGCAGTCACCGCATTGGCGCGCGCGATTTCGAGCGGCCCGCGCTGCGCTCTGGTGCGGGCCAGATCCGCCGCGGCGCGGCCCACATCGAGCTCCGAAGAAAGGCCCGCCGTCATACGCCCTTCGACAATATCGAATGTCTGCTCCTGAAGATCGAGCGAGGATTGCAGGAGTTCAAGGCGCGCGTCGCTGCGTTTCAGGGCGATATATTGCAGCGCCGTTTCCGCAATCGTCAGCCGGCGGATGTCGGCGCTCAGATAATCTTGCGCGTCGGCGCGCGCCCGCGCGGCTTCGATGCGCCGGCGCTGGCCGCCGAAAATGTCAGGCACAAAAGACAAAACCCCGCCGGCGGACGCGCTTTCGCCGGAACTCGCCGGCCCGGATATCCGCCGCTGGGCTTCGCCTTGCGCAAAACCGTCGACCACCGGGAACAGATCGGAACGCTCGGCGCGGGTGAAGGCGCGCGCTTCGTCGACCCGGGCGAGCGCCGCGCTGATATCGAGATTGTCGTCAAGGGCGCGTCCGATGAGATCGTTGAGGGCCGGATCGTCAAACCCTTCCCACCAGCGCTCCGGCGTTTCTCCGTCAGGAATCGCGCTCGAAAATTCCGCAGGCAGGGAAAAGTCCGGCCGCTCATAGTCCGGCCCCACCGAGCAGGCGCCGAGCGCGACCGCCGCCGCGCTGACAATGCCGATCCGCACACTCTTCATTCGGCCGGGCCCGTCTCAGCGGCGACGCCTTTGCGTTCCGCTTCATCAAGTTCGCGCTGAAGCTGTTTTGCGCCGACCGACCGCGCTTCGCCGAAGCGAGCAAAGCCGAGATAAAGGACCGGGTTCAGGAACAGAGTGAAGATGGCCGCGAGACCGAGCCCGCCGAAGATCACCCAGCCAATGCTGCTGCGCGCCTCGGCCCCGGCGCCGCTCGCAATGACCAGCGGCACGGCGCCGAACATGGTCGAGAGCAAGGTCATGGAAATGGGACGCAGGCGGATCACCGCCGCTTCGTGGACGGCGTCTTTCAAGGACCGCCCTTCGGAGCGCAACTGGTCGGCGAATTCAACGATCAGGATGCCGTTCTTCGCCATCAGGCCGATCAGCATGATCAGGCCGATCTGCGAATAGATATTGAGGGAAACGCCTGTCGCGGCGAGCGCGAAGATGGCGGCGGCGACGCCGAAGGGCACGGTCAGCATGATCACCACGGGGCTCGTGAGGCTTTCGAACTGCGCGACGAGCACGAGGAACACGATCAGGAGCGCGAAACCGTAGGTGATGAAGAGTTCGCGCGAGGTCTCGCTCAAGGTTTCCGCTTCGCCCTGCAACACCATGTCCACATCGTCGGTCATGACCGCGCGGCCAAGCCGCTGGATTTCGGCGACAGCATCGGCCAGCGCCGTTCCCTGCGCGATGTCGGCTTCCACCTCGATGGCGCGGCGCTGTTCGGTGCGGTCGAGCTCCGCAGCGACGCCCTCCTCGACGATCCTGGTCAGGCTCGACAGCGGGATGAGATCTCCGTCTTCATTGCGCACAAAGAGATTTTGCAGGTCTGCGGGACTGGTGATCGCCCGGGAGCGCGATTTCAGGAAGATCGGGATCGCCTGATCGCCGACATTAAGGTCGACAATCTCGTCGCCGCCGACCATGGCGCGCAAGGTCGTCGACAGCTCATTCAGGGGCACGCCGAGATCGGCGGCCCGGCGCCGGTCGATCTGCACGGAAAGTTGCGGCTGCGTCGGCTGATAGGAAATCTCCGGATTGGAGAGAATATCCGAGCGCGTCTCGATGGCGTCGGAAAGCGCCCGCGCGTTTTCGTAAATCCGGTCATAGGTCGCGCCGGTGAGCGCGACTTCAAGGCCGCTGCGCCCGCCGCCGATATCGAGACTGCCGCGCCCGAAGACGCTGACGCGAGAGCCCGGAATTTCCGACATCTGCGGCTGCAGGGCGGCGATGATGTCCTGCTGGCTTCTGTCGCGCTCGCTCCAGGGGACGAGCTTGGCGGTGACTCCGACCCGGTTCGGATCGTATCGGCCGACAATCGTATAGATCGATTCCACTTCGCCGCTGTCGACAAGAGGCTGCAACACGGCTTCTATCTGGTCCGCTTGGCGCTCCATGTAGTCGAGCCCCACCCCGTCAGGTCCGGTGGCGAAAACATAAACGGCGCCGCGGTCTTCTTCCGGCACCAGTTCCTGCGGCAAGGTCAGATAGGTCCAGACCGCAATAGCGCCCACGAGCAGCGAGACGCCGCCGGCGATGAACGGCTTGTCGAGAGCGGCGCTCAAAAGCCTGTCATAGGTTGACTGAATCCGGCCGCCGATTTTTTCAACGCGGTTGCGGTCGGAGGATGCGGGTTTGAGATCGAGCCGCGCCGCGATGGCCGGGGTCAGCGACAAGGCCACGAACGAAGAAAGAATGACCGACAGCGCCAGGACGAAGCCGAATTCCCGGAAAAGCCGCCCCGCCGTCGACGGCAGCAGGGAGATCGGCACGAAGACCGAGACCAGAACCGCCGTCGTGGCAATCACCGCGAACAGGACCTGCCGCGAGCCAAGCACTGCGGCGGCCTTGGAGCGAACGCCCTGAGACTGCTTGCGCTGAATGTTTTCGAGCACCACGATGGCGTCGTCGACGATGAGGCCTGTCGCAAGGACAAGCGCAAGCAGCGTCAAGAGATTGATGGAAAAGCCGAGCATCCAGATGCCGGCCACGGTTCCGATGAGGGAGACCGGAATGGCGACGCCCGGCGCCAGCGTCGCTTTCCATGATCCGAAAAACAGCCAGATCGTCGCGACGACGATCAGGATCGTAAAGCAAAGCGTGATCAGCACCTCGCTGACGGAATCGCGGATAAAGACCGCATCGTCCGACGTGACAACAATCTCGAGACCTTCCAGGCGTTCGTTCAACCGCTCGACCCGGCGGGTCACGGCGTTGGAGATATTGATGGTGTTCGACTGGGCCTGGCGGACAACGCCGAGACCGATGATCGGCTCATCGTCGAGCCGGACAAAGCTGCTCGCATCCGCCGGCGCGAAATAAGCGTCCGCAACATCGCCGATGCTGATGTCGCCGGCAATGATCACTTCTTCGACGCGTTCCGGCGTCGCGGCGGTCGCTTCGGCGCGAACGATGAGTTCCTGATCCTCCGACCGGAAACTGCCCACGGGCACGTCGAAAGGCGCGCCTTGCAGGGCGCCGGCGACATCGCTCACCGTCAGGTTGAAACGGCTCAGCCTTAAAGGATCGACCACGACATGAAGCTGGCGCTCGCGCGCGCCGAAGGGCTCGACGCTGGCGACGCCCTCGACGGCCAGCAATTCAGGCAAAATGTCCTGATCGATAATGCGCGTCAGCGACTCCTCGTCATAGACGCTGCTTTTCACCGCAAGGTCGATGATCGGGTCGGCGTCTTCGTCCGACTTGCGGATGGCCAGCTGCTCGACCCGGTCCGGCAAATCGCGCGTGACCTGGCTGATCGCTTCGCGCACATCCGCCGCCGCAATATCGAGATTGACGCCCGGATTGAATTCCACATGGATGCGCGAATTGTTTTCCTCGCTTGAAGAGCGGATCTCGCGCACGCCCGAGACCCGCGCCGCCGCGCCTTCGAGAACGCTCGTCACCTCAGCGTCCATGGTTTCCGGCGCCGCGCCGGGAAGACTGGCGCTCACCGACACCACGGGCCGGTCCACATCGGGCAATTCGCGGATTTCAACCCCGAACAGCGCCGCCAGCCCCGCAAGCACGATCAGCAGATTGAGGACTGTGACAAGCAGCGGGCGCTTGACCGAGAGCGCCGCAATGTCGTTGCGCGCATCCATGCCTATCGCGATCCTTCGGCGCCCACAGGCCCGTCGCCGCCACCGTTTTCCGCCTCGTCCAACAAGGCGCCGTTGACGAAGCGGACGGCGGCGCCTTCACGCACCTTCTGAACGCCTTCCGCGACGATGATGCTGTTTTCCGGCAGATCCGCGTCCACCAGGACAAGGCCTTCGCGCCGCGCGACAATCGAAACGGAAACCCGGCGCGCAACGCCGTCTTCGACTTTCCAGACATAAGCGCCTTCGCTGCCCCAGATAATCGAAGCTTCCGGCACGGAGGGAAGCGCATTGCCGGCAATGTCGAAATTGACGCGGAAGCTCATGCCCGGCCGCAAGGCGTCGTCGCCATTGTCGATTTCGGTGCGGATGACGAAGCTGCGGCTTGTGGGATCGACGCGGCTGTCGATGCCCGCGACCTTCGCTTCGACGCTCGTTTCCTCGCCGGCGAAAGGCGCCGCCGCGACCATATCGCCCGTTGCGATACGCCCGAAGACCTGTTCCGGCGCATCGAAATCAACGAACAGAATCCGGCGGTCATCGAGCTGGGTGATTTGCGTTGTCGAGGTGATGCGCGCGCCGGGATCGATATCGCTGAGGCCCACATAGCCCTGGAACGGCGCGACGACCGTACGCTGCGACAGCGCCAGCTCGGCCTGCTCGAGTTCGATCTGCGCCGCATCGAGCGCCGTCCTCGCCTCGTCGATCTGGCTGTCGGAAACGGCGCCCGTATCCTCAATGCGCCGATAGCGCGCGAGCAATTGTTCGGCGTCCGTCACCGCAACGCGCGCCAGGCGCACGGCAAGCTCTTCCTCACGGGAATCGAGTTTCAGCAGCGGATCGCCTTTTTCAACGAAGTCGCCCGCCCTGAAGAGAACCTCCGCGACCTCGCCGCCGGTTTCCGGATAGATTAGCGCCGAAGCGCGCGCGCGCGCCGTTCCCACCGCCTCGATCCGGGTACGCTCCCGGTCATAGGTCACCTGATGGGGAATGATGCCGGCCGCCTCGGACTGGTCGCGCGCAGTATTGTCTTCCTGCCCGCAGGCCGCCGATAGCAAAAAGAGAGCCGCCGCCGGTAAAAAACGGCTCTTATGTTTCAACTCTATTCCGCGCGCGCCCATCAGGCTGCTTTCCCGTCGTCTGCCACAGCGTCCCGGTTAACCATTCAGGCATATCGGATTTACGATCAGGTTTATGATTTTCTCATACCCGCGCGGGAAACACAAAAAATCGGGGGGTTTGGGCTGAAAACCGGCCCTGACCGCTTAAATGGCGTCCGGCTTTGCGCAGACTGAAAAAATGCGCGTTAAAGCGCGTCCGGCAGCGCGCCGCCATGACGGACATGACGCCGCGGCGTCATCACGAATACGTCAGATGGCCTCTTCGGCGGCATGGAAACAGTCTCCGCGGCCACGCTCCAGAAAGAGGCCTTTCCCGGACAAGGCATAAGCGCGGCCGTCGCCCTTAAAAGAAAAGGCGACCGCCGCTCAACGCCTATGCATTGGCTTGCGCAAGCTGTTTGGCCGTCGACCAGTTGCCATGCAGGCCCTGGCGAATACGCAAGGGCAGCTTCGCGCGGGCGATGGGGCCTTCATCCACATGCTGCGCGTCGAAGAACGCCAGATCCGAATAATTCGTGACGTGATTGTCGACGAGCGCCACGATATAGCCCTCGCCTTCCGGCGCGTCCGGCGATTTCGGAATGAAGCACGGCTCCTGCAGAGCGCATTCGGACCCGGCCCACCAGGTCTTTTCCTTGCCGGTGGCGAGATCCTTGTGCGACAGGCTGTTGGTGATCGCCATGAAGGCGCCCCCCGGCCCATCATAGGGTTTGGACGTATCGAAAACCAGCATCCAGCCATGGCGATGCGGGCGCGTGGCGTAGCGGTCGTCGATGCGCGGGAATTCGTCCGCCTGATCCGTCATCTTCTCGACCTTTTCGAACGTGTCGGCGTTCGAGGCCATGTCCACGGTCCAGCGCGTCAGATAGCTCATGCCGCCGATAGGATCGAACGGCGCGCCGGTGACGTCCGGGAAGAACGGGAAGGAGTTCTTCGCGGCGATGGCCAGATCGAAATGGATTTTCGTGCCGTCATTGAAAGCGTTCATGACATGGCCGGTGAAGCAGTTGCCCGGCGCCTTGAACCAGCGCATGTCGGCCTCGGTCGCGCCCGCCTTGCGCGGAAGAACCCCAAGCCAGACCGGCATCGAATGATCGAAGCCGAAATAGGGCATGTTCTTTTCAAGCCGCTCCATATTGCTGATGCACGGCATGACATTGAAGACGGCGTAGTCTTCGGTGACGCCGAAATCATGCATCATGCAGACATATTTATTCTTGAACGGCACTTCGAAGAGCAGCTCGCCTTCCGGAGAAATCTCCATATAGGACATGTCGAGCGTCATCGGCCCTTTGGACATGTAGGAGAACGCACACATATTGCCCGTCGCCGGGTCGATCTTGGGATGCGCGCAGAAGGTCTTGCTGTCGAGCTTGCCGCCGAAATCCGTATAGCCGAAAGTCTCCAGCGTATTGGGGTCCATGAGGAGCGGCGGGCTGTCCTCCTTCATGGCGAAGAGCTTGCCGGCATGAACCAGCACATTAGTATTGGCGGTGCCGCGGATCTCGCCTTCCACCGACGGATCGTCCGTCAAATGATTGCGATAGGCGCCGAACAGGGACTTGCCGGCCTTGTTCTCCAGCTTCCACTTATCCGTCTGGGCGTAACGCTGTTTGAAATCGACCTTGCCGTCATGGACGCGGAACATCGAAACCATGCCGTCGCCATTGAAGAACTGATCGTCTTCATAGCGGGGCGTGAACTGGCTGTCGGGGTGCACGCGATGAAAGGCGCCGTCGATCTCCGAGGGAATGTCTCCTTCGAGCTCGATGTCCACAAGGTCGCCCTGCAACCGGAGAGGACGCATAGCGCCGGTGAAACCCGGATTATCTGGAAAATGCGCCATGATTTTATCCTTTCTTCTTTTTCGTTTCGCCGCCGGGCGTTTGAAAATTAGTCCGCGTCATTCCGCGCCGAGCAGTTCGAGGGGAATGGCCACGATGGAAAAAGGTTTGACCGGATCGCCGGTCGCGCGGCGGTTGAACTGAGTGTCCATCACCAGCAATTCGCCGCCGGCGATGGCCGCGGTCGCCGGCCAGGTCAGGGCCGGATCGCTGAATCTTGAAATCACTTCCGCCGACGTGAAATCGGGCGCCAGGCGAAGCGTGACGACTTCCGTTTCCGCCTGCCGCACGAGATAGAGCGTTTGCCCCACAAGAACGAGGCCGTCGCCATTGCTCACAGGCTCGCCGCCGACATCGATGGGCGTGACGTCCTTGCTCGCAAGATCGATCCGGAAGAGAAGACCTTTGTCCATCTGGATGACGATGAGATATTTGCCGTCCGCATCGGCGGCGATGCCGTTCAGATTACGGCCCGGCGCATATTGGAGCGGCGTTCCGTCAAAACTGAGCCAGGCTTCCGGGGCGCCGATCTTCTCGCCGTCCTTGGAAAGCCGCCAGAGAATGGGCTGCGCCGTGTCGGTGACGTAAACCGCGTCGTCGAGAATAGCGGCGTCATTGAGCGCGTTATTCTCGCTCGGCACGGCGTGCTCGGCGACGAGCTCGCCAGTGTCTTTGTCGAGAACGAAAATCTTGCCGCTGCGCCCACCCATGATCCACAAGCGCCCATGCTCGTCGATCTTCTTGCCGAGGAGCCCCGGAAACAACTGCTCCTCGGGCGGCAACAAGACGCCGCCTTCCGAAAGAATCTCAACCGCTTCGCCTTGCGCGTTCATTCTGGCGACCGCGCTGTCGACCGCGCTCGACACATAGATCCAGCCTTGATCGTCGACCGTCACGCCTTCCGGGTATTCGATTTCAGGCGGCGCGCTGATGATTCTGACGCCGGGCTCCAGCGCATGGCCAGTCGGCGCGCACAACGCCGCCGCCGCAAAAAGCCCTGCCCTTAAAATACCGCTCCGCCCCATGGCGCGCTCCCGACCGTTCAACCGTTCAAAAAAATAAAACAACCATCGTTCCCGTTTTTGATGCAGATCATTGACGCGCCGGCGGACGCGACAGCCCGCGCACTTCACGGCGCTGGAACTTCCATTCACCGCCGACCCGGACAAGATCGTCCTTGTATGCCGCCATCATCGCGATCTTCGGCAGATCGTCCTCGCCCGGCACGACATAGAACGACATGCTCGTCGCTTCCGCGCGGTCGCCGTCAAGGCTGATGCTTTCATTGAAGAACACGTGAAAATTGGGTTCGCGAAAGCCCATGGCGTTGGCGTCGAAGACAGCGCTCATCTGGTCGGCGATCGCCGTCGGGCCTTTCGTCATGGAGCCCGCGGGACCGTATTCGCCGTCTTCGGTGAAAAGATTCCCGAACGCTTCAAATTCGCGCTCGTCGAGCGTGCGGCCATAGTCGAGCAGCAATTGATGAATGGCGGTGCGGTCGCGCAATTCCTGCATGGCGGGCGACGCTTCCTGCGCGCGCGCCGGCGCGGCGAGCCCCGTTGCAACAAGGGCGAGCACAGCCAGCGGAAACATCAGCCGTTTCATGCAAGTCGCTCCTTCACGGCGACGGCGCCGGCCGTCCGCCGCGCAGTCAGTTTTCCGCGCCCCAATCCTCATTGGCCCGCGCAATCAGATAGGCGTGAATGTCTTCAGCCTGGTCTTCGTTCAGAATGTCGGCGAAGCTCGCCATGCCCTTGTCCACATAAAGCCCGCCGAGCACGATCTCGTTGAACTTGGCGTGCGTTTCCTGCGTCATGTGGCGCAGGTCGGAAACGCCGCCCATGGCGCGCTGGCCGTGGCAGACCGCGCAGGTTTCGGCGTAAAGCTGCGCGCCTCTTTTCACTTCCGCTTCCGACGCGGCGAGGCGCGGCGGCGCGGGCACAGGCTCCTGCGCTTTCAGGGGCGGCAATTCCTTTTCGCCGCCGAGCTTGAACACCAGCAAGCGCGCGGCGGCGCGGGGACGGTCGATCCCGGACATACGCTCGATCTGCGCGGCGCCGCCGCCCCAGCCGGCGTTGATCGCCACATATTGCTCGCCGTCATGCATGTAACTGATGGGCCCTGCCACCGGCGAGCTTTGCACCGGATAGGACCACAGCTCCTCGCCCGTCTCCGCATCGAAAGCGGCGAAGGTCTGACGCGTGGTGCCTTCAAAGACGAGGTCAGACCCCGTGACCATGACGCCGCCATTGCCGTGACGGGGCATTTCAACCTGCCAGGCGATTTCCTGCTTCACCGGATCATAGGCGGTCAGCCAGGCTTGTTCGTCGGCGTCGCCCTGGGCCTGAAGCGCCATGCGCTTTTCGAGGATGTCGCCGGAATACCCGCCCCAGCCGCTGTTCGAACGAAACGGCTTCGGCTCGTAATCGGGATCGAGCGCATAGACCCGGCCCGACTGATAGGCCGGAAAATACGCAAGCTGCGTACGCGGACTATAGGCCATGGGGAACCAGTTATGCGCCCCGCCCGGGCCCGGATAGACCAGCACCGGATCGGTGTCGTAGTGCATGTCCGGATTGATGATGGGACGGCCCGTTTCGGGATCGATCCCCTCGGCCCAATTCACCTTCACATAGGTTTCCGCGGAAATCAGCTCGCCCGTCGCGCGGTCGATGACATAGTAGAAACCGTTTTTCGGCGCCTGCATCAGAACTTTTCGCTCTTCGCCGCCGATGGTCAGCTCCGCGCTGACGATGGAGCTGGTGCAGGTGTAGTCCCAGTCTTCTTCGGGGACCATCTGATAATGCCACGCATAGCTGCCGTCATCGCCGTTGAGCGCCACGATGGAGCAGACAAAGAGATTGTCGCCTTTACGCTCGCTGCGGTAATGCCAGGACAAGGGCGAGCCGTTGCCTGTGCCCACATAAACGAGATCGAGCTCGGGATCGTAGGCGATGGAGTCCCAGGCATTGGCGCCGCCGCCGAGCTTCCAGTATTCCCCGCTCCAGGTTTCCCGGATCATCTCCATGATCGGATCGGAGGCTTCGCCGTCGGGACCGTCCGCCGGATTGCCGGGCGTCAGGTAAAACTTCCAGAGTTTTTCGCCGGTGTCCGCGTCGAGCGCGATAACAAAGCCGCGCACGCCCATATCGCCGCCCGACTGGCTGACGACAACCTTGCCGTCGAAGACGCGCGGCGCGCCGGTGATCGTGTAGGGATATTCATTGCTGAAGGTCTGCGTGCTCCAGACTTCTTCGCCGGTCTTTGCGTCGAGCCCGATCAGGCGCCCGTCGAGCGTCGCGATGACGACCTTGTCGTTCCACAAGGCAAGTCCGCGCGAGACCGGCTCGCAGCAGGCGTAACGGCCCATTTCGCGGGGCACTTCCGGGTCGAAGGTCCACAGCCGTTCGCCGGTCGCCGCGTCATAGGCGATGGTGATGTTCCAGGCGAGGATATTGTAGAGTACGCCGTCGGCGTAGAGCGGCGTCGCCTCGATGCCGCGATAGGTGTCGTAATCGTCGAACCAGGCGAGACCGAGCTCCTCGATATTCTCGGCCGTGACCTCCGTCAGCGGGCTGTAACGCTGCGCCGAATAGGTGCGCCCGTCGCTCAGCCAGACTTCAGGCTCGTTCGCCGCGCCGGCAAGCCGCCCGGCGCTGATCTCGCCGCCAGCGCCCTGACCGCCAGCGGCGGAGGGCTGGCTATCGGCCGTATCTTCCGTTTTCTCGCCGCAAGCGGCGAGCGCAAACGCGGCGAGCGCGAGCATGGCGGAACGCATGACAGGCAACATCGGGTCAGTCCTTCGGCGGCTCTGCAATCGGTTGCGTGCCGTCTTCCATCTGGCCGGTCGCGAGCGCCTTTTCCTGCTCCGGCGTGCCGGGCGGGCGATGATAGGCGCCGACTTCGTCCCGGTCGGGAATCAACGCCTCGCCGGTCACCGGGTTGGGATAGTGGAAGGGCACGATGTAATAGGCCGGATAGGTCAGATAGATGACGGAAGGCGGCAGATCGGGCGGCGGATCGAACTTGTCCGGCCAGGTGTTGTTGAGCGCCGTCTTGCCCCAGCCTTCCCAGCCCGCATACATGGTGAAGGGGCCGGTGAGGCGGGAGATCCGCCATTTGCCGTCTTCGCCTTTTTCATAGGCGTTTTCGTAAAGCGGCAGACCCCAGCCGCCATTGCTCATCACATAGGCGCGGCTGCGCGCCCAGCCGGTCTTGCCGTCCGGCGAGATGTCGACGATGGGCTGGAACTGCATGTGGTTGGCGAGGACGCCCGGCTTGGTGCCGTCCGGTCCGAACGCGGTTTGCATATATTCGAGCACGCGGTCCTGGCCGAGGAAGATGCCCTTGCCGCCGATTTCCAGCGTCGCATCTTCCGAGAAGAGTTTCGAAAGCGGCGTCCACTGACTTTTGTCGACGAAATAACCGTAGGTGCGCTGCACCCGCTCGATCTGGTTCATATCCTCAAGCCGCGTGATGCGCTTGTCGAGGGCGTCGAGTTTTTCCGCCGCCGTTTGCGCCGAGGCAGGCGCGGCCGCCAGAAGCGCGGCGGAAAAGGCGGAGAGCGATATGGTTTTCAAGATTTTTTTCATGATCATTCGCGCCCCACGATGTCGTCGCCGGCCATCGGCAGATCTTTCAGGGATTTTCCCGTCACCGGATGATTGAAACTGAAGGGCGGCAGATACGCCGCGGGCAAGGCGCGATAGACTTCCGTCGGCGGCTGATCGGGCGGGTACACCGCGCTCTGGCCCTCCATGGGAATGAGCGACTTCATCCAGCCCTTGTCGTAATCGGTCCAGCCGGTCACGTAGAAATGCAGCTTGGCGATCTTCCAGACGCCGCCGTCTTTGACATATTCGTTCTCATAGACGCCAAGGCCCCAGATGCCGCTGGCGCCGGGTTCGGAGAGCTGCACCGGTCCCTGCCAGCGCGCCGTGGCGGACTGACCGTCATCGGCGACGATGGTGACGTTCTGCAATTGCGTGTGATTGTTGAGATAGCCCTCGCCGAGCCCTTCAGGACCGAAGAGCAAGAGCGCGCGGCGAATGCGGTCCTTGCCGATATAAACGCCGCGCTGGCCGTATTCGAAACTCGCATCGTCGGCGAAGAGGTTCGCAACTTCTGTCCACAGGCCCTTGTCGAAATAATAGCCGTAGGTGGCCTGGAGGTTTTCTATCGCCGCCTGATCTTCAAGCCGGGAGACCCGCTCGCGATAATCGGCGACGCGCGCTTCCAGCGATTGCGCCATGACGGGCGCCGCCGCCAGCACCGGCATGACCCCCGCCGCAGCGGCGCAGCAAATCCGGATGAATGTTTTGCCTGAACGCATCACAGATCTCCTTCGACGGTTTCGCCCGTGACCGGATGGGGCGCCTGAAAGGGAGGAATCTGCACGGCCGGAAACGGCGCGTAAGTCACCGTGGGGCCGCGGTCTGGCCTGAACTTCTTCGACGCCTCGCTGCGCGTCAGCCCCTCGCCGGGCTTCAGCCGCGCCCAGCCCTTTTCATAGGGCGCCACGAAATTGATGTAGAGATGGAGCGACTTGATCTTCCAGACCCCGTCTTCCTTGACGTAGCTGTTCTCGTAAATGCCGTCGCGCCATTCGGCATGCTCCTTATACTGACCGAGCATGCCAAGATCGCGCCAGCGCGCGGTTGCGCTCATGCCGTCCTCGGCGACGGAAATTGCCGGCTGCAAAGTCACCCATTCATTGAGCTGGCCGTAGATCAGCCCTTCCTGGCCGCCATGCAGGCGTTTCAGATATTCACGGATGCGCTCATTGCCCACATAAACGCCGTCGAGACCGATCTCGATCGCGCCGTCCGCGGCAAAGAGATCAGCCGCCTCGCCCCAGAGCCCGCGGTCCACATAAAAGCCGAAGGCGCGCTGGAGTTTCTTGACGGCGCGAATGCCTTCGAGTTTCTCGACGCGCTCGGTCAGCGTTTCGATTTCGGCGTCCAGATCGCCTTGCGCCAAAACCGGCGCCGGCGCGGACGCGGTCATGACGGCCAAAAGCACGGCCATGGGCATGATGCGCTTCATAGTCCCTCCGGTAGGGTGAAAGCCCGGAGGTAAAATTCTCCGGGGTCCTGACCCTGAAATTCAGGGTCAATCAGATATTGGATCTTGCCTTCGGTGGCGTAGCCGACATCGCCGGCGCGCGTAACGCCGGGCGAAGAGGCAAGGCCTGTGCGCAGCGGCGTTACTGTTGCGCTGTCGCCGTCGACTTCGATCAGCGCAACGCGCCCACCGGCGCCTTCCGCCTGAAGGAAGCTGTCGCCGCCGACCGGGCGCAACCCGTCAGGCCCGTTCACCGGTTCGGATAGCGCCAGATCAGTGAGGCCCGCATAGGCGCCATTGGCGTCGCGTTCGACCCGCTGCACGAGATGCGCGCGCACATTGTTGATGTACATTGTTCCGTCGTCGGAGAATGCGATGCCGTCGACGCCGATAAGATTCTCGCCTTCGGCGAAAAGGGCGAGATCGGTGGCGCCCGGCGCAAGGCGGAAGATCCGCCCGCCCGCTGTTTCGGTGACAAAGACGACGTCATTGGAGGCGACGGCGATGTCATTGCAGGCCGCCGGGCCTTCCGGGAAGGGATAGCGCGCCTCAAACTCGCCGCTTTCAAGATCGAAGGCGAGAAGGCTCGAGACCTTCGGCCCGTCGCCGCCCGCGAAGGGATTCGGGTTGGAACAGACCCATAAGACGCCGTGCGTTTCATCGGCGAGCACGCCGAAAAGCGCCAGGAGGCCGTTCTCTTCCGTCGGTTCGATCCAGGGCTCGGCGACGCCGGCGCCGGGTTCGGCCCGGTAGATCACGCCGCCAAGGCTCCCGGCATAAACGGCGCCGTCGCTGTCAGAGGTCACGCTTTCAGGGAACACGCGGGCGCCGTCGATCAGGATGTCCTGCGGCGCTGCGGCTTCATCGCTTGAAGATGGCGCGCAGGCGGCAAGCAGGACGGCGCCGGTTATCGCCGCGCAAAGCCGGACGGCGCGAATGCCCGCTGCGTTCGCTTGCAGCATCGATATCCTCCCTGTGGACCGGTTGTCCCGGTTTAGCTACTTGATAAACGACTTAACCACCGGGGAGAATCCCACCGCTAGCCCTATCTGGAATCGTGGCTTGACCGTGCAGGCGCCGGTGGTGATCAGGCGGGCTGTCTCAGTTAAGACGCCACTGCCCGGGGGTGAGGGAAAACCGCCTTTTGAAAGCGCGCGTGAAATGCGCCGCGTCTTCAAACCCGTTGGCGAAAGCGATCTGGGCGATCGACTGGTCGGCGCGATGCCCGTCGCGCAGATCCGCCGCGGCCTGTTCAAGCCGGCGGCTCCACAAATGGCTGGCGATCGAATGGCCGAGCGCTTCCTGCATCAGCTGATCCAGGCGCCGGCGGCTGATCCGCTGGTCCTGCGCCACGGCTTCGGCGGTGAGACCCGGGACCGAAAGGTTGAGTTCGATGTAATCGAGCGCGCGCCGGACGCGCCAGTCAGGCGCCGGCGACAGACGCGAAAACGGCTCCGCCATGCCGAGCATCTGTATGACCGCATTCATCATGGCGCTGCGCTGCAACTCCCTGAGGCTCCCCGCCGCGGCGGCGAAACTCAAAAGCGTGTCGGCCAGAAGCCGGGTGCCCGGCTCTTCGCCCGGAAAGACGCTCGCAAAGGGTTTTTCAAGCGTGGGATAGCGGCTGAGCGCCGCCGCGCGGGACATGCGCAGAAACAGGATCTTGCTGCTGCCTTCGCCGATCATCCGGAAGCTGCGCGCTTCGTCGATAACGCACAGATCGCCTTCGCGCAGGATGGAGCTCTGGCCGGCCTGGCTGACGCAGATGGAGCCTTTGGACTGGATCATCAAAGACAGATGCGGCGGGCTTTTTTCTTTCGCCGCGCCGGCGTGATGGGTGACGTCGACCGGGGCCGAATCGATTTCGAAGAATTCGCCGGCGCCCATTTTGGTGCAGTTGATGGTGCCGCAGGATTCCGTGGGGTCCGACAGCTCCACAGAAAGACTCGGAAAAGCGGTGCGCACGGCGCTGTCCCACGAGAGCGCGCGTTTTCCCTGTTCTACTTCGCTTAAATCGACCAACAGGTTGGGCAACTCACCCCAGCCTTTTTCCAGTTCCGGCAATCCTCTCCTCCAAGTCGGTCTACGCCCACTCAGCTTTTTTATTAGATTATTAGATTATGAAATGAGACCGCCTTGCTTGGCAAGCTTGCCGGCGCCGCATTGGTGCACTGCACAAATTCTTCCTCAACCCAGCACAAGACCCATGATGAAATTCACCCTGTTTTCTTTTTCCGATTTCGCCGCCGAAAGCCGCCGCGCCATCGCGCTGGCTTTCCTTTGCCTGCTCGCAGCCTGCGGAAACGATGCGTCCGCGCCGGGCGCCTCCGAGCCCGACCCCGAAGGATCATCGTCCTCCGCGGCGGCGCGGCCTGCGGACGTCACAAGCGAAACCATGCGCAATATCGACGCCCCGGAAAATGTCGGCGACTGGATGTCTTACGGGCGCGGCTGGAAGGAACAACGCTTCAGCCCGCTCGACGAGATTAACCATGAAAACGCCGATCAGCTCGGTCTCGCCTGGTATGACGATCTCGACACGCTGCGCGGCGTGCAGGCGACGCCCCTGGTGATCGACGGCGTTCTCTACAACGCCTCGATCTTCAATGTCGTCACGGCCTACGACGCCGCGACCGGCGAAAAGCTGTGGACCTACGATCCGGAAGTCTCGCGCGAATGGGCGCGGCTCGCCTGCTGCGGACCTTCGACGCGCGGCATTTCCGCATGGGAAGGCAAGCTCTATATCGGCGCCCTCGACGGACGGCTGATCGCCATCGACGCCAAGACCGGCGAAGAAATCTGGACCACCAAGACCTTCGAGAACACCGAACCCTATTCCATCACCGGACCGACGCGCGTCTTCGACGGCAAGGTGGTGATCGGCAATGGCGGCGCCGATTACGGCGTGCGCGGCTTCGTGGCGGCTTTCGACGCGGAGACCGGCGAGAAACTCTGGAAGTTCTACATCGTGCCGGGCAATCCCGCCGACGGCCCAGACGGCGAAGCCTCCGACTCGGTCATGGAGATGGCCGCCGAAACCTGGAACGGCGAATGGTGGACGCTGGGCGGCGGCGGCACCGCCTGGGATTCGATCGTCTACGATCCCGACCTCAATCTCGTCTATATCGGAACCGGCAACGGCTCGCCGCATGTGCAGGAATTCCGCTCCCCCGGCGGCGGCGACAACCTCTTCCTCTGTTCCATCGTGGCGGTCGACGCCGACAGCGGCGAATATCGCTGGCACTATCAAATGGCGCCCGGCGAGGAATGGGACTTCACCTGCACCCAGCCGATGATGATCGCCGATCTCGAGATCGAAGGCGAAACCCGCGAAGTCATCATGCAGGCGCCGAAGAATGGTTTCTTCTATGTGATCGACCGCGCCACCGGCGAATTGATCAGTGCGGAAACCTATGTGCCGAACACCTGGGCGACCCACATCGACATGGAGACGGGCCGTCCGGTCGAAACGCCGACCGCGCGGCTTACTCAAGAGCCCAAGCTGATGACGCCGAGCGCGCTCGCCGCGCATACATGGCACCCCATGGCTTACCACCCGGACACCGGGCTCATCTATCTTTCGGCGCAGGAGCAATGGTTCGTCTACGCCAAGCTGCCGCCCGAGGAATTCAACCCGCGCCATTGGCGCGTCAATTCCGGCTTCGACTACATCCATAATATGGACAAGCGGCGCGAGCTTCAGGCCGAAGCCGATGAAAAGGAAAAAGGCTATCTTCTCGCCTGGGACCCGGTGAAACAGGAAGAGGCGTTCCGCGTCATGCATCCTTATCCGGGCTCCGGCGGCGTCCTCGCCACCGCCGGCAACCTCCTCTTCCAGGGCTCGGTCGAAAAAGACTTCGCCGCCTATCGCGCCGACAATGGCGATCTTGTCTGGAAGATGCCGGTGCAGAATGTCGCCATCGCCGGCCCCATCACCTATATGGTCGACGGCGAACAATATGTGGCGGTTAATGTCGGCTGGGGCGGCTCGCCCGTGTCGGCGCTGAACAAGATCCCCGGCGGCTTTCACTATTCGACGGCGCGGCTTCTCGTGTTCAAGCTCGGCGGCGACGCCGAACTGCCGCCCATGCCGGCGCGCTCCGACCTGCCGCGCCCGCCGATGCTAAGGGCGCCGGAAGCCGTCGTCGAGGAAGGCGCGCGGCTTTTCGCCGAAACCTGTTCCACCTGTCACGGCAAGAACGCGCGCGGCGGCATGAAGGACCTTCGCTATATGTCGAAGGAAACCCATGACGAGTTCCTCGACATCGTCTTGCGCGGCACGCGCACGGAAAAGGGCATGGCCAGCTTCGACAACATCCTGACCGAAGACGAAGCCCAAGCCATTCACGCCTATCTCATCGCGCGCGCCAATGAAGACTGGCACGACGACGCTGCAAAAGGCGGCATACAGGGAGAAGAAGACAACAATGCACAAGAGCAAAACGAATAAGCTGAAACTCGCCTTGTCGGGGGCCGCGATCTTCGCCGCCGCCCCTGCCCTCACCCCCGCGGCCGCGCAGGCGCCAGGCGCGAACAGCGCCGTCTATGAACTCGACTGCGACCGCGCCTGCCTCCTCGGCATGCTCGGTCAATATATGGACGCCTTGCGCGCTGGCGCGCCCTCGGCCGTCCCCGCCGCCGACGATTTCCAGTTTACCGAAAACAACGTCGTCATCCCGCTCGGCGAGGGCCTGTGGGGCACCGTCGAGAAAGTCGACGCGGTCGGCCTCGAAGTCGCGGATACGCAAACCCAGAATGCGGCCTGGTTCGGTTCGGTCATCGAGAATGGCGAGCCGGCGATCTTCGCGGTGCGCATTCACGTTACCGACGGCCGGATCGACGAGGCCGAAAGCGTCGTTCACAGACGGACCGCGCTGCCCGCGCCGTTCGGCGACACCGAAAACATGACGCACGACCCGGACTTCAACAAGGTTCTGCCGCCGGAAGAGCGCCGTCCGCGCGCGCGCATGCGCGCCATCGCCGACAGCTATTTCGACACGGTCGAACTGAATGACGGCCAGGTCTTCGCGCCCTTCGACGAGGATTGCGGCCGCCTTGAAAACGGCATCAGCACCACGACCCGCGCCCGCGACGGCGTCGAGGGCTTTACCCTGGTCGATGGCTGCGAAGCGCAGTTCAAGCTCGGCATCTACCGCATCAACAAGCGCATTCGCGAACGCCGCTATCCGCTCATCGACGAAGAGCGCGGCGTCGTCGTCGCCACCGGCTTCTTCGATCACGCCAATGAGTTCGACCGCTACAACCTCACCGACGGGCGCGAGATGAAAACCGCGCTGAAATGGCCGAACTCGATCACGCTGCTCGAAGCGTTCCGCATCAAGGATGCAAAGATCAGCCGGATCGAAGCGGTGTTCACCTATGTGCCCTATTTCATGCACAACCCCTGGGCCGGCGATGCGGCGAAGCCGCCGATCTCGGTCTCCTCGCCGGACGCGTGCAATACGCGCTGCCTGACGCGTCTTACCGAGCGGGTGATGAACGCCTATCCGAACCGCGGCGAATGGAAGACCCTGCCCTGGGCCGACGAGGTTGGTTACGAGGAAAACAGCGTCGGCCTGCAAGTCGGCGAAGGCATCTGGGGCTCGACCACCGCCGTCGGCGGCGATCCCTTGATCATCGCCGACGAAGAACTCGGCCGCGCCGTGTGGATCGGGCGCATCGAAGCCCACGGCCAGCCCTCCTGGGCCGCCGTCACGGTCAGCGCCGACGGCGACAAAATCGGCGGCGTCGAAGCGGTGATCCGGCGCAAGGAATACGGACCGCCCTTCGCGGCGCCGGAATCCGCGCCGGAATTTTCCAATCTCTCTCGAGGCGAACGCACCTCGCGCATGGACATGCTGGCCGCTGTCGACCGCGTTTACGCAGCGATCAACGCCCAGAACGGAACCGCGCCCGACGACTTCGCGGATGATTGCATGTGGGCGGTCAACGGCCAGGAGCTTTCTCCCTGCGCCGCGCCGCTGACGGGCAAGCGCCTGCAATCGGTCAAGGCGGTGCGCGATGCGCGCGTGATCGCCGTCGACGAACAGCGCGGCCTTGTCGCCATGTCGATGTTTGAGGATTTCCCCGCGAGCGAACAGGACTTCACCGACGCGTCGGGCGAGGCCTATAAAGGCAGCCTGCCCTATCCGCGCACGCAGCAGGTGGTTGGGCTGTTCCGCTTCTCCGGCGGCAAGATCGAACGCATTGAGGCTTTCGCCTCTGAGCTGCCTTACGGCATGCAGCCGCGCTAAGCGGACGGGTTAGCTATCGAGGGCCGCGCGGCGATAGACGCGCGGCGCCTCGCCAAAGCGGGCCCTGAAACTGCGGCTGAAATGCGCAGCGTTGCTGAAGCCGCAGGAAAACGCGATTTCCGTAATCGACTTGTCGGAAAGGTCCGGGCGCGACAGCCGCGCGCGGCACAGATCGAGGCGCTTGGCCCAGATATACTGGTTCAGCGTCTCGCCTTCCTTGCTGAAAACCTTGTGCAGATAGCGTTTCGTGCACTGCATCCGCTTGGCGATCCGGTCGATGGTGAGATCGGGGTCCGACAAATTGCGGTGAATGAAGCCCTGAATGCGCGCCCGCGCGGTCTCGCGCATGGTCTCGCCGCGCTTGACGCCCGACTGTTCGATGATGGCGAGCTTGGCGAGTTCAATCAGCGACTCGCCCAGCGTCTCGGCGACGGCGGCGCTCACCGGCTCGTTCTGCGAAAGACAGGACCGTCCGAGCTCCAGACATAATTGCGCAGCGCCGCCGATGGGCAAAGGCGCAACGGCAACGCCTTGCAGATGGGCCATGAGCGTGCGCGAGAGCATCCCGGCCGGGAATGCGACCGCATATTGCTCGCACCCGGGGCCGCGTTCGATGTTCAGCATGGAGAAGGGCTGGATCACCCAGTGACCCGCCTCGAGGTCAAACGCCTCCGCCTCCCTGTCCGAGGTCAGCGCCGCGGCGCCGGCCGTCTGAAACAGAAGCCGGCACTCAGCATCGGCGCCTTCATAGAGGCGGCCGAGCCCGCGCACCCGTTCGATCCGCGCGGCGCCGAGTTCAAGGCTTGACCGGCGAGAAGGCTCGAGGCCTTCGATCCTTTTCGAGCGCGGCGCCGCCCGCTCCAGGCTCGCCGTTGTTGCATTGACCTGCATGAGCCGTTCCTCCTCTTACTCGCGCGGCGTGTTGACGCCGGCGCGCATACGCGCCTCGCCTTCCGGCGACAGGGTAAGCGGGCGCGCATAGGACCGGTCGGTCTTGTCGCGCGCGCCCGTCATGACATTCGGATGCATTTCCGACGTCGGCACTGTGATATGGAAATCCATCACCGCCTCGCGATGAGCGATGCGCCATTCGCCGTTGCGGCGCTCCATGCGGTCGATATAGCGCGCCGTGCCGAGCGTCGCTTCTTTCGAGTCCTTGGGGATCAGCGTCGTAATCACATAGCTTTCGCAATGGGCGATATCGCCGTCGATATCGATGGTGAAATTCGTGATGTGATGGGTGGCGTGATCGAGGCTCGACAGGAACTTGAACAGCCATTTCGCCCGTTCGCGCGGCCCGCCCGTAAAGGCGCCGCGATCGTCGGTGGCGTCCTCATGATAAGCGCTCAGCATCAATTCCATGTCGAGCCGGTCAGCGCCGCGCGTATAGCGGTTCATGCAGTCGAGAATGTCGGCCCGGTCTTTGAGATAGCGCACATCGGCGGCGAGTTTTTCGAGTTCGGCTTCGGTCATGGTTTCGCTCCCTCTTCCTGGACCGGCGGCGGCGGGGTGAAATGGCGGCGCGCGAAAATGATCGCGAGTACGGACGCGCCGATTGGGATAACCAGCGCAAGCAACAGGCTTCTGGCTTCGACATTGGCGGCGAGCGCGGCGCCCCCGACCATGGGCGCGGAGACGGCGCCGATCCGGCTCATGGCCGCGACCCAGCCCGCGCTCGTGGCGCGCAGCTCAAGCGGATAAAGAACCACGGCGATGGAGATCCAGATGCCTTGAATGCCGGAAATGCCCGCGCCCGTGAGGAAAAGAAGAACTTTCCAGCCGAGCACGCTTTCCGGCAACAGACCGATGCCCATGAGGGCGAGCGCGGAACAACCATAACCGCCGACAAGCCCCGCCAGCAGAAACCTCCGGTCGATGGCCCAGGCGATGATCAGACTGCCGATGATGCCGCCGAGCTGCACCGCCGCGGCGGCGAACAGCGCATCGGCCGTGCTCCATTGCGCCTCGCGCAAGATCGTCGGCAGCCAGCTCACCATGAGATAAAGACAAAAGGCGCCGCTGGCCGTGGCAAGCCAGATGACGAGGGTGCGGACCGCATGGGCGCGCGACAACAACCCGATCACCGAGATGCGTTCCTGCGTTTCGCCTTTCTTCAGGAACAGCCGCGCCGGATCGAGACCCGGCGCAATAGCGCCGGCGATGCGCGCAATGCGCTTGTCGCCCGGCTTGGCCGCGACCAGCCATTTCAGGGATTCCGGCGCCAGGAGCCAGACCACAACAGCGGCGCCGATGGGAACGACCCCGCCCAGGATGAAGATGCCCCGCCAGGAAATCTCCTCGATCACCCCGGGTGCGATGAACGCCGCCGTAAAGGCGCCGCCCGGCACGAAGCAGTTGAGCAAGGTCATGATGAAAAAGCGCCATTTGGCCGGCGCGTAATCGCCCATGATGGCGGCGGTGTTGACGGTGGTGATGCCGAGGCCAATGCCGGTGACGAGGCGGCACAGGGCGATCCACCAGGCCGACGGATAAATCAGCGCCGCCAGCGTCGACCCGCCGGTGAGAAGCATCGCCAGGATCAGCATGGGCTTCCTGCCCACCCGGTCGCCCATGGGCGCGAACCCCGCGCCGCCGATCGCCATGCCGAAGAGACTGGCCGAAAGCGCAATGCTGAAATCGCTCGCCGCGATGCCGAACTCGCTCGAAATATCCGGCACGGCGAGCGCCAGCGCCTGAAGATCGTAGCCCTCGCAGAAAAGAACGAAGGCGCAGATCGCGAAGAGCTGGATCTGCAAACGGCTGAGCCGCGGCGTGTCGATCAGCGCATCCACATTGCCGGAATGGCCCGCCCAGTCGGGCGGGGTTTTCGACGACAGCGCGGGGGTGGCGTCAGCGCTCATCGTCTGCGAAGTCGGCCATGTTCGCGACGCCGCCGGCCGCAGGATTGGGAGGCGGCGCGTCCTTGCCCGTCACCGGGTTGGGATAGTGGAAAGGTTCGCAATAATAATTCGGATAGGTCAGATAGATGACCGTCGGCGGCAGATCCGGCGGCGGCGGAAAGCTTTCGGGCCGCGTATTGGGCGTCGTCGTTTTATGCCAGCCTTCCGAATAGAGCGTGTACATGGTGAAGGGCGCATGAAGTTTGTCCATCACCCAGACGCCGTCGATTTTCCTGTAATGGTTCTCGTAAAGGCAATCGCCCCAGTTCACCGGCGCCCATGAGCTGCCGCCGATGACGAAGGCGCGCCAGCGCCCGCGCGCCGTCTTGCCGTCTTCGGCGACACTGACGATGCCCTGAAACTGCTGGTGATTGATGATCTGTTCGCGCTGGGGCCCCGTGGGGCCAAGGCCGATGCCCATATATTCGAGCACCCGCTTCTTGCCGAGAAAGACGCCGCGCCCGCCGATCTCCAGCGTAGACTCGTCAACGAAGAGATCGGCCACATCGTCCCACATCGCCTTGTCGACATAATAGCCATAGGCGCGCTGAAGCTTTTCGCAGGCGCGCGTATCCTCAAGCCGTTCGATGCGTTCAGAGAGCGCGGAAATGTCGGCGCCGAGATCATCGCCGGCGGGAAGATCAGGGAGCACAGGCTTTTTCGGCTGCGCGCCGGTCACCGGATTGGGATAGTGATAGGCCGGCAGATACACCTCGGGCAGCGATTGGTAGACTTCCGTCGGCGGCTCGTCGGGGGGAAGCTCCTCGCTCGGGCCTTCCATGGGCATGTCGCCCACGACCCAGCCGAGATCGTAGTCGCATTCCACCGTGACATAGAAATGCAGACTCGCGATCTTCCAGACGCCGTCATCATTGACGTACATGTTTTCGAAGGTGCCTTCAGCCCAGCTTCCCTTGCCGTTCTTGCAAAGCTGCATGTCGGCGCGCCAGCGCGCCTTCGCCGTCATGTTGTCTTCGGCGACCGTGACGATGGGCTGGCAGGTGAAGTGCGTGTTGAGCTCGCCCTGGGCGAGACCTTCGGGACCGCGCAGGGCCAGCGCCGCGCGGATGCGCTCGCGCCCTTTGTAAACGCCGCTCTGTCCCCATTCCCAGGTTCCGTCCTCGGCGAACAGATCGGCCGCCGCGGACCATAAGCCCTTGTCCACATAATAACCGTAGCTGCGTTGCAGGCGCTCCACCGCTTCATGGGAGGCGAGCCGCGCCAGGCGTAATTCCGCCGCTTCGAGATGCGCTTCGAGGACGTCGAGCGTTGCTTCCCCGCTCATGACTTCACCTCCTCGCCAGTGACCGGATGCACGTAATGAAAGGGCGGCGTGAAGATGTCGGGATAAGGTTTGTAGGTTTCGCTCGGCGGCCTGTCGGACGGAAAGTCCGCAAGCTCAGGACTGCGCCAGTCGCCCTCGACGGGTTTCAGCGACGCCCAGCCGCCTTCATAGGGCGCGACAAAATTGGGATAGAACCGCAGGGCGGAAATTTTCCAGACGCCGTCTTCCTTGCGATAGCGGTTTTCGTAAACGCCCTCGCCCCATTCGGCGTGTTCGCCATATTGCCCGGTCATGGAGAGCGCATGCCAGCGGCCTTGCGCGCTGGCGCCGTCTTGCGCAATCGTGATCACCGGCTGCAACTGGAAATGTTCGTTAAGCTGGCCGAAAGGCAGGCCCGGCCCCGGATTGCCGCCGCTTAACTTTACGATCAATTCGTGGATGCGCTCGCGCCCTTCGTAAACGCCGTCGACGCCCTGCTCATAGGTGGCGTCTTGCGTGAAGAGATTGGACGCCTCGCGCCAATAGCCCTTGTCGATGTAAAAGCCATAGGCGCGCTGACAGCGGATGATCGCGAGATAATCCTCCCGCCTTTGCGCTTCGTCCTGCAGGCGGGCGAGCCGCTCCTGCAACTCTTTGCGGCGCTGATCACTCATGTCCGTCCTCCTCCGCCGTGCGCACCGGCGCTTCTTCGCGCGTTGGGATTTCCCCGAGCACCTGTCTGAACTTGAAGCGCCACCGCCCGTCTTCACGCACGAACTCGTCGAAATAGCGCCCAGCCAGCATGGGACCGGGACGCGCGTCTTTCGTGCGGGCGAAATAGACCAGGCGCGATTCGGCTTTCGCCTTGTCGCCGTCGATCTCGATGAGGATATTGCTCATCAGATGAAAGTTCTTGGTGTTGCGAAAACCTTCCGGCGTCGGCCCCAGGCCCTCGACCAGCATTTTCTCAATCGCTTCAGGACCGACGGCGTCGCCCATGCGGCCGGACCAGCGCCCGTCTCTGGCGAAAAGTTCCGCATACCCCTTATGGTCGCGGGCGTCGAGATGCTGCGCATAGCGGATAATCAGTTCACGGATTTCGCGTTCGTCTTCGAGGGCGCGCAGGCGGTCTTCAATCGAAAGCGCCGCCCCGCTGCTCCCGGCAGGACCTTCACTCGCCACGTTTCCTCTCCCGGCGGTCCTGCTTTTTTCAAGCTGGCCGCTTTTATATTGTTTAGTAAGTTTAGTTTATCTTCCGGCCACGCTTAAGTAAACCGGCCTTGCGCCCAAAAGTTTAGGTGCAATGCGGAATCAGCGCTGTTCGATCAGCTCGTTGAGCTGGCGCGCCAGGTCGGTGATCAGCGCGTCGACTTTCTGATCGAGCGCCTTGGAGCCGAGCGAAGGCAGCTCAATATGCAAGGTGCGCGTGCTCGCCGGCCCCGCCTTTTCCGGCGGCTGGGGGCGCGCGCGCGGATGCGCCCGGCGATAGACGTCAAGGAAACGATCCCGCTCGGCCGGCGTCAGGTGGATGACGTCGAGAATCGGCTCGACATATTTTTCGGGCAGCGGGGTCTTGTATTTGGGATTGGTGATCTGGGAGATGAAGCTCTTGTTCTTTCCGATCGTGTCGGCGATCCGCAAGCGAATGCCGGAAGGCCGTGATTCCAAGGCTTCCCTGAGCAGCAGTTTATAAGCCCGGATCAGCTCCTGTTTTGCTTCGCCCTGCAAGCTGGCTCTCCTCGTCTCCCGGCCCGACCGCGTTTCACATGCGCGCCTTGTTGATTATTCATTGTCACAGCCCTGTCCTGATATACTGCTTGAAGCGGGGCGCAAACCGCGAAGGGATGCTGAAAGAGCGCACCCCGCAGGCGAGAAACCGCCCAAGGCTTTCCTCAGACGCCGCGACATCGCCGCAAACGGACACCGCAAGCCCTTTATTCCTGCCATGTTCGACGACCCGCCGAACAAGCTCAAGCACCGCCGGCGGGATTTCCCCGCCAAGCGGCAAAGCCTCGCTGTCGCGCGAGGCGGCCAGGACATATTGCGCGAGATCATTCGTGCCGAGAGCGAAGAAATCCGCATCGAAACGATCGATGTCGAGCGCCGCGGCGGGGGTTTCCACCATCATGCCCAGCGCCGCCTGCACCCGGTCCGCCCCGGACGCGTCTATGGCGCGGTCAAGCTCCGTTCTGAAGAACCGCATCTCCTCCGGCAAGGTAATCATGGGCGCCATGATTCGCACCGGCCGGCCTTCCGCGGCGTCAAGGATCGCCGCGAGCTGCGCGCGCAGGACATCGCCGCGCCGCATCAAAAGCCGTGCGCCGCGCACGCCGAGAAAACCGCCGCCGCCCGGAGGCGGCGCATAGCCGGGCACCTGTTTGTCGCCGCCGCCATCGAGCAGGCGGATGGTCACCGGCTTTTCCCGCGCCCAGTCGAACAGCGGCCGGTAGAGGCTCGCCTGACGCCCGGCGTTCAGAACTTCTTCCGCATCGGTAATCAAGAGCTCGGTCCTGACGAGACCGATGCCGTCGAACCATTCGGGCGGTGCCTCGTCTAGGCTCGCGAGCGCATTAACGGTGAGATTGACCCGCACCGTTTCGCCATCGGACAGAACCGCCGGTCCTTCGCCTTCCGATGACGGAACATCCTGTGCAGAAGCCTGACCGGCGCGATCGCGGATGAGCGCCGCATCGGGATCGAGGACAAGCTCCCCGTGCGCCGCATCGAGCAGGGCGGGACGCGATTCCCATTCCGCCGCGACAGGCCCGGCGGCGACCAGCATAGGCACGCCTTCCGCGCGCGCCAGCAAGGCGACATGGCTCGTCTCGCTGCCCTTCTGATCAACGATTCCGGCGATTTTCGCGCGGTCGAGCTCAAGAAAGCGGCTCGGCGTCATCTCTTCTGCAATGAGGATCGTGCCCGCAGGGAGCGCCCTTGCCGGCGCCGCCGCGCCTTTCAGCGCGCCGAGAAGACGGCTTTTGAGATCCTCAAGGTCGGCCGCGCGCGCCGCAAACCGCGCATCCGCCGCAGCGCGATAGGATGCGATCTGCTCTTCCAGAACCTCGGCGATGGCGCGCGCGGCATCGCCATGCGCGGCGCCCTTCTGGACCATTTCGAGGACAAGCCCGTCATCCTCAAGCAGGGCGAGTTGAAATTCGAGAATGTCCGAACCCAGACTAGTCGCGGCGGCTTGCAGCGCGCGCAACTGCCATGCCGCTTCGATAACGGCGCCTGCCACGCTGTCAGCAGGCCTGCCTGCGCTCCGCGCGGCCACAGCGTCGCGCCGCAGCGTTCCGGAGGCGACGCCCTGCGACGCGACCTTTCCCGGGAGCCGAGTCATCCGCCATCTTCGCCTTCGCCGGCGAGGTCCGTCTCGATCAGTTGGCGCAGGCCCGCCAGCGCCGCCTCGGCGTCGTCCCCGGCCGCACGCAATAGAATTTTCCTGCCCGACTCGACCTGAAGGCCCATCACCTTCGCCACGCTCTTGGCGTCAACCCAGCGCGCATCGTCCGCGACGCAGATCTGAATGCGCGCGGAATACCCCCTCGCGACGCGGGAAAACCGGATCGCGGGACGCGCATGAAGACCATGCGCCCCGACGACGGTCAGGGTGGCTTGCCTCCATTCGGCATCGCAAGGCTGAGAACTCGACATGGTCACGCGTGCGAAAATTCCTCTGCTGCGCGGCACACCTGGTCGAGGCCGCCGCCGGACGCCGCTTCCGCCGCCGCCATGATCGCGCCTTCCACCAGCGGCGCCTGACATATCCGGATTTTCTTCGCTTTCGCCTTGTCGAACTGTTCGATGGCCATTTCGGAATTCATCTCCGCGCCGCCGACATCGACCAGAATGGCGACGCCTTCCTCCCGCCAGACGGCTTCAAGCTGTTCGGTAATCGCGGCGAGGCTCGTGCCGAGACCGCCATCGGGATTGCCGCCGGTCCAGGCGATGGACAAATCGGCGCCGGCCATCTGCCGGGCCATATCCGCCGTGCCGCGCGCGACGTCGGCGGAATGCGAAACGATGAGAAGCGCCACGCTCATCCCTTGTTCTCCCCTAAAAAATCTGCAACCGCACCGACGCACAACAGCGCCGACCGCGCTCCGGGATCGTCATGTCCGACGGACCGCTCGCCCACATAGGCGGCGCGTCCGCGTTTCGCGCGCAAGCCGCGCGATGTTTCAAAGCCGTCTTCCGCCGCCGCGCGCATCGCCGCGAGCGCTTCGTGCAAATCTGCGGACGCTTCTTCCGAAAGCGCGCGCGACGCCGGCGCGAGCACATCGAGCATGGTCTTGTCGCCCTCAGCGGAGCGGCCGCGCCGGGCGACGCCGTCGACGCCCGCCGCAAAAGCCGCGGCCCAGTCGCCAGGCCCCGGCTCGTCAGGCAGCGCCTTGCCCATTTCCATCAGCAGGGTTCCGTAAAGCGGGCCCGAAGCGCCGCCGACGCTCATCACCACCGCGCGGCCGGCGCGCGTCACGGCCTCGCCCATGGAAAGCTCAGCGAGTTCGGGACGAAGCTCTGACAGGCTGCGCGACGCGCGGGCGAGATTGCCGCCATGGTCGCCGTCGCCGATAGCGCGGTCGAGCCCGTTGAGCTCGTCTTCGGCGCCAAGCAACAGAGTGCAAAGCACGTCGAGCAGCTCGAGCGCGGCGCCGGTATTCTCGGCGGGATTATGGGATTGCGCGAGGCTCATGCGCCCCATCTCAGTCCCGGCGTCACCACCGGATCGTCCCAGAGATCGAGGAACCCGTCCTCCATCTTCGTCAGCGTAATCGACGCCCCCGGCATTTCGAGCGAAGTCACCAGCGGCGCAACGAGCGAGCGGGCGACGGTCAGTCCCCGCGCCGCCAGCATGCGCGCCGCCGCATCGTAGATGATATAGGTTTCCATGGGCGGGGTTCCGCCGAGCCCGTTGACGAACAGCAGCAGCGGATCGTCAGGAGACGGAGAAAAATCGGCGATGAGCGCCTCGATAAGCTCCTCGACGATCTCATTCGCCGGCGCGATGGGCGCGCGCCGCCGCCCGGGCTCGCCATGAATGCCGATGCCGATTTCCATCTCGCCGGGCGCAAGCTCAAGGTTGGCCTTGTCCGCGGACGGAACCTGGCAGCCGCCGAGCGCCACGCCGATAGTGCGCGTCGCCGCCGCAGCCCGGCGCGCGATCTCGGCGCAGGCCTCGAGCCCCTCGCCGCGTTCAGCGGCGGCCCCGGCGAGCTTTTCGACCACGACCGTGCCGGCGACGCCGCGCCGGCCAACCGTGTCATCGCCGCCCGCCGCGCCGATATCGTCTTCGATAATGACGCTCGCATGGGGCCGGTCGAACATCTCCATCGCAAGTTCGAAATTCATGATGTCGCCGGAATAATTCTTGATGAGGCACAAAAGCCCCGCCTCGCCGCCGACCGCTTCCGCCGCCGCCAGGATCTGTTCTACTGACGGCGAGGAGAAAATTTCGCCCGGCACAGCCGCGTCGAGCATGCCGCGCCCTACGAGCCCGGCGTGAAGCGGGTCATGACCCGATCCGCCGCCGGAGATAATCGCCGTCTTGCCTTGCGTCAGGCGCTGACGTTTGACGTAACGCGGCCGCTCCACGAGCTCCACGAGATCGGCATGGCAACGCGCAAAACCGCGCAGGCTTTCATCGACGGCGTCGGCGGGGTTGTTGAGGAATTTTCTCATGCCGGCCCTCCGTCGCTGCTGATGGAAGAGACTTCGTTTCGTGTGCGCGGCGCATGATCGGCCTGCGCCTCCAGAATGGTTCCTATGCTGACTGCTTTATCCGCAGAAAGTCTTGCGACGGCGCGCACGGCCTGCAAAACTCTCGCGAGGCGGGATCCGTCGCGCCCAAAATCGGCAAACAAGGAAACGCCATGTCCGAGGAAATTCCCTATGCGGAGCATGCCGAAGCGATCCGGCGCCTGATGGCTGAATATGGCCGCCTGCTTGATCTGAAGGACGCGCCCGGCTGGGCCGCTCTGTTCGCGCCGGACGGCGAATGGATCGGCGGCGAGCGCTACGGGGTCATCGCCGGACGCGCGGCGCTGGCCGCTTTCGTCGAGCGCGAATTCGCGGCGACGCCGCCTTGCGTCCATATTTTCGGCAGCATCGCGATCACCATGCGCGGCCGGGACGCGACCGCCTGGTCGCGCTGGATGCTCATCGAACAGCGTGAAAACGGGGGCGAGAGCGACACCGGGCTCCGGATCGCGATCGCCGGAAGCTATAGCGACATTATCGTCCCCACGCCGGAGGGCTGGCGCTTCAAGCGGCGTGAAGTGACGGCGGACCTGCCCGCCGGCCTCTAGCGGATGGCCCAGCGCCATATCTTTCCAGCCCCTAACGCCCGAGTCTTTTCGTATCGCCCGGTCAACCATCCCGCCAGTTTACGAACTAAACTGGCGGGGCGCTAGTCGCCATAGTCTCGCTAAACACGATTGATTGCGAACCGCAGGCTTTGTCCATGGAGAACATCGGCTAAGGCCCGGCCGCCGGCGCTTTTCATCGCCCTTTTTGCCGCTAAACCGCGAGATCGTTAGAAACTAAACTATTGCGGGCCGACCGGTCAGTCCTGGTCCCGGTCCAGGGCGTCGCTGATGTCCGCCGGGGGCTGGGCCGGGGGCGGCTTGTTGCCGTCCCGGTAAGGGATCACGCCATGGGATTTGCGGGTCTTGATTTTCCAGGCCCCGTCCTCGCGGACCAAAACGTCTTCATAGCGCCCTGCGAGCGCGACCACAGGCCGGTTTTCCGGCGAGGCGACGAAGAACAGATAACGCGAGCGCGCTTTCGCCGTGTCGCCGTCCACATCGACGACCATGGTCGTGTTCAGGTGGAAATTTTCCTTGTTGATGTAATCATCCGCATGGGAACCCATATTTTCTTCGAGCATGGCCTCGATCGCCGCCGGCCCCGTATAGGTGCCGAAGCCGCCGCTCCAGACGCCGTCGCTGGCGAAGAGCGACGCATAGGCATGATAGTCGCGCGCATCGAGGAACTCGCCATATTCGACCAGCACCCGCTTGACCTCTTTTTCGTCTTCAAGCGCCTGGACGCGCTGCGCGAGTTCTTCATTCGCAGCGTTGCCCGCCGAACAGGCCGGCAAGGCGGCCGCCATGAGCGGGGCGAAAGCGATAGCCAGAAATGCAGTCCGCATCGTCATCTCTCCAGATATTCCCAAGCTTCGTTTGTCCGTCCTCGCCCTGTGCAGTTCATTGCCGTGAGAGAACCCCAGACTTGCGCCACAAGGGCCGGCCTTTCTCAGTTTTTACCGGCTTGCGGCGGCGCCCGGTAGGGAATGACGCCGGCCGAAGTCCGTGATTTCAGTTTCCACGCCCCGTTTTCGCGCACAAGCACGTCCGCATATCGTCCGGCATGCAAAGGGACAGGCCGTCCTCCCTCGGATTTATCGAAAACCGTATAGCGCGACTGCGCGGTCGCAGCATCGCCCGAGACATCGACAATCATGGTCGTCATCAGGTGGAGCCGGTCCTTATTGATATAGCCGGGCGGCGGCGCGCCCATATTCTCTTCCAATAGCACCTCGATGGCCGCCGGTCCTGTTGCACTGCCGAAGCCGGTGGTCGACACGCCGTCGCTGGCGAAGAGCGAGGCGTAGCCGGCGTAATCCTTCGCATCGAGATATTCGCCATAGCGCACCAGCAGCGCGCGGATCTCTTTCTCGTCCTCAAGCCGGCGCACGCGCTCTTCGAGCGCCGTTCCCTGACCGTCCGGCGCACAGGAAATCGCCAGCATGCTGAAGACCATCGTCATCAAGATTTTGCGCATAAGACATCCCGATATTGCAGATGCGAACTATCGCGCGCCGCGAAGGGCCCCGCAATCCCGTAAGCGAACGCCCATTTTGCATGCGCATGCGCGCCCGGCGGCGCGATTCCATGTGAGCAAAGCCGGCGCTTCACTATAGGCAATGACACGGCGCCAAAGCGCTGCCAGCCTGACGCGCTGATAATCGGGAGGATTATAATGCTGCGTCATGCGCTGGCGGCCCTCACATTGGGCCTCGCCGCCGCCGCCCCTGCGGCGGCGCAATCTTACGGAAAGGAAAGCGCGCTGCCTCGCGGCGATTGCGACCGCGCCTGCCTTGAATCTTTCGCCAAATCCTATGTTGCGGCGCTTAACGCCAAGGACCCGTCGCAGGCTGACTTTTCCGAAGACATCAAGTTCACGGAAAACAGCGTCGAAATGCCGATCGGCAAGGGGTTGTGGGCGACAGTGAGCGCGGCCGCCCCGGATGACGGCATGATCGCTTCCGACACGCTGACCGGCAATGTCGCCTGGTTCGGCCACGCCTATGAACATGACAAGCTGGTCTTTCTCGCCATCCGTCTTCATGTGAACAAGGAACACGAGATCAGCGAGGCCGAAACAGTGATCGCGCGCATCACCGGCATGCCGCTGATCCACGGCACCGGCAAGGAGCCGCATCACCCGGCCTGGACCGAAGCCCTCACCGAAGAGCAACGCCGCCCGCGCCCGCGCCTGCGCGCCGTCGCCGATTCCTATTTCAATACTGTCGAATTCAACAACGGCCAGGTCTTCGCGGATTTCAAGGAAGATTGTTCACGCCTAGAAAACGGCATCTCGACAACGGCCGCGACCGAAAACTCGAATAACTCGGCGTCGGTCGCCGAGGGCTGCGAGGCCCAGTTCAAGCTCGGCATTTACCGCATCAACAAGGAGTTGCGCGAACGGCGCTACCCGATCATCGATGAAGAGCGCGGCATTGTCGTCGGCATGAACTTCTTCGATCACGCCAACACCTTCGACGAGTATGAGCTGACAGACGGGCGCACCATGAAGACCCTGCTGAAATGGCCCAACTCGCTGACCATCATGGAAGCCTTCAAGATCATCGACGGCGAGATCTACACCATCGAGGCGATCTTCGATTACGTGCCCTACGGGATGCATTCGCCCTGGGCGGAAGGAGACAAATAATGCGGAAACTTACTGCTCTCCTCGCCGGCGCCGCCGCGCTTGTCGTCGCCGCGCCCGCAGCCGCCCAGCGCTGCAACGAGTCCTGCCTTCTGAAACTGGCTGACGAAACGCTGGACGCCATCGGCGACCAGGAATTTCGCCGCCTCCCCTGGGCCGATCCGGTGCTGTTCACCGAAAACAACGTCTCCTTGATGATCGGCGACGGCTGGTGGGGATCGGCCGGCGAAGACACCGGTCAGAAAGCCTTTGCGATGGCCGACACCGAAACCGGCAATGTCGTGTGGTTCGGCACGATCTGGGACCATGACGAGGCGTCCTTCGGCGCCGTCCGGCTGAAAGCCCCCAGAGGCGACATCGAAGAGATCGAAGTCATCGCGGCGCGCGAGCGCTGGCCGATGCCGTTCGGCGAGGCGACCGAGTTCGCAATCTCGCCAGAGATGACGCAAACCGTCTCGCGGGGCGACCGGCGTTCGCGCGAGCGTCTCGTCGACCTCGCCAACGCCTATCTCGCCACCAAGCAGCGCAATAACGGCGCCCTCCTCGCCGACTTCGCGCCGTCCTGCGAGATGGTGGAGAACGGCGTTGCGATCACCTCGGCGGAGCTCGATGTAACGCCGCCGGAACCGCATTGCGCGTCCGCTTTCGAAGCGGGCCTCTTCGCCCCGGTGAACCGCATTCGCGACCGGCGCTTTCCTGTGGTCGACCGCAGCCGCGGCCTCGTGCTCGCCATCAGCGTGCAGGACCTGCCCGCCGAGCAGGCGACCTTCCCGACGGTGGGCGGCGAAACGGCGACGCTGCAACGCCCCTATCCCATGAGCCGGCTTGTGGCCGAGCTTGTGAAGATCGAGGGCGATACGGTGGTGCGCGCCGAAGGCGTGGCGACTTCGCTGCCTTATTACATGCCGACGCCCTGGGAGACCGGCGCGCAATAAGGCTTCAACAAAGACCGAACACAAAAAGCCGGCGCGCTAACAGCGCCGGCTTTTTTCATGCTTTCAGGAAAAAGCCGCGGGTCCCGGGAAGGGAGGTAGAAGGGACCCGCGGCGTAGGTGGAGCGCGCTCAGCCTTTTCTAAGGTGAAAGACGCGCTCAGCGTTGCCTGAGTAAATCTTGACTTTCTCGTCTTCGGAAATATCCGCAGCGTCGAGGAAAACGCCCGCTTCGCGATTGGCCTGATACGGATAATCCGCCGCCCACATGATGTTGTCCGCGCCGATCACTTCCATGCAGTATTTCAGCACGGGCTCGGAGAACATGCCGCTGGTGGTGATCATCATATTGCGCTTGAGGTAATGGCTCGGCTTTTCCTTGAGCCCGCCGGTGCCCCAATTGGCTTTGGCTTTTTCATACATGTGATCGAAACGGTAGACCCAGTAAGGAATGCCCTCGCCCATATGGCCGAGGACGACTTTCAGTCCCGGGAAGCGGTCATAGGCGCCGCTGAACAAAAGGCGCATGCCGTGGGTGCCCGTCTCCACCGCAAACCCCCAGGACGCGCCTTGCAGGCCATAGGCGTTGAAGGGCCCGAGCGCCTCTTTCGGCAAGGTGCGCGGATGAATGTAAATCGGCCGGTCGAGCGCTTCGGCGGCTTCGAGGATCGGCCAGAATTTTTCCTGGTCGAGATATTCGCCGTCGGTGTGCGAATTGACGATGAAGCCGTTCAGGCCGAGCTTGTTGACCGCCCGCTCCATCTCCTTGACGCTCTCTTCCGGCGCGTGCGGGGCAATGGCCGCGAGGCCGGCGAAGCGCGACGGGTTCTTGCGGATCGCCTCGGCGAGAATGTCGTTGCTTTCGCGCGCGACGGCCGTCGCCGTGTCGGCGCTGAAAATCTGAACCCCCGGCGAGGTCAGCGACAAGACCTGCATCGCGACGCCGTCCGAATCCATTTCCGCGATCCGCCCTTCGCCGATATTGAGAAGGCGCGGGGTCATATCCTTGGCGTAGGCGTTGTCGCCGAGGAGAATGCCGGCGAAGGCGAGTTCCGGGCTGTCTTCGAGATATTTGCGCACGGCGCGAAACGCTTCGAGCTGGGGCTGGGTCGCAAAAGCCGCCTCCGTGCCGATGCGGCGATAATTGCCCGTCGGCACGGGAAGACCTTCCTCGAGGCTTCTTTGCGCCCGCGCCACGCCCGGCAGCATGGCGGCGGCCCCGGCGGCGCCCGCTAGTCCCAAAAGATTCCTGCGATGCATGACGGCTTCTCCTTTGCGCTCTGCCTGGCGCGGGTTCTAAAGGTCGATGTTGAAAGTGCGGGCGGCGTTCTTCCAGTAGACCGCGTCGCGCTCTTCCTGCGTCAGCGGCGCATTGTCCATGAAGCGCACCGCGGAGGGCATTTCCTGATAGGGATAGTCGATCGCCCACATCACGTTCCACGCGCCCAGGACGTCGATGGAGTAACGAAGCGCCGCCGGGTTTTCCTGTCCGCTGGTGGTGATGCGCAGATTGCGGCGCAGATATTCGCTGGGCAGAAGCTTGATCGGCGTTTCCCCGCGCGCAACGCCCGGCGCGCTCATATAATCGAGACGCCAGATCCAGAAATGCACGGCCTCGCCCATATGGCCAAGGACGGTCGTCAGCTTGGGGAACCGGTCAAAGGCGCCGCTCATCATCAGGCGCACGAAATGGGTCGACGTCTCCATGCCGTAGCCCCAGAAGGCGCTGCCCATATTGTAGTCGTCGAAGGGCGCGCGCATCTGGTCCGAAGGCGTGCGCGGATGGATATAGATCGGCATGTCCATCGCCTCGGCAGCCTCGAGGATCGGCCAGAATTTCTGATTATCGAGATATTCGTTGTTGGTGTGGGAATTGATGACGACGCCGTTGAGCTTCAGCTTCGTCTTGGCGCGTTCGATCTCCGACGCCGCCTTTTCCGGCTCCTGCGGGGCTATGGTCGCAAGACCGCCAAAGCGCGTGGGGTGACGGGCGATCACTTCGGCGAGTTCGTCATTGGCGCTTTGCGCGACGCCCACCGCCACATCCGGATCGAGCATCTGCACGCCGGGCGAGGTCAGCGAAAGGACATGCATGGTCACGCCATACTCGTCCATTTCCTTCAGACGCATATCGGCTAAGTCGAGCAGCCTGCGCGGCGTGTCCGCCTTCAGGTTCGAGGTGATCATGCGCCACAATTTGTAATCGAAGCGCGTCACTTCCGGATGCGCGTCGACAAAATCGCGCATCGCTTTCATGTGTTCCTGGGTTGAGAAGGCTTCTTCGACGCCGATGCGGATCTGGTCCTTCGGCGCGGCCCCGGCGGCGGAACCCGCCCCGCCAAGAACGCCTGCAGCGGCGCTGGCGGAAGCCGCTCCCAGCAAGGTGCGACGGTCCATCTTCATGCGTCTTCTCCCGAAACTGCGCCCTGTCCGCCGACTTATGGATAACGCGGGGTTTGCCGCATGCGGCCAGACGGGAGTCTTTAAATTATCGTGGGTCGAGTAAGGCGCGGCGGGATGAGGTCGTGCAAGACCTCTCCCGCCGCGTGCGTTTTCCGCAAGTTAGAAGTTGCGGCGAACCGTCACTGCGAATTCGCGCGGCCGGCCCGGCTGGCCGGTGGCGTAGAACCCGTTCGTGAACTTGTTCAGGAAGTAGTAGTCGTCGGTGAGGTTCGTGGCCTGAAGCGCCACGGACCATTTCTCGTCCGCGCTGCGATAGGTGATGCGGGCGTTGGCGAGCGTGTAGCTCTCCACGAACGCATTCGGGTCGCAGGCGAAGTTGCCGCAATATTCCGGAATGTACGACACGTCGACGCGCGGCGTGATCGTGCCGGAATTGCCGAGATCGAACATGTACTGAGCGCCGATGCTCCACTTCCACTCGCCGATGCCCGGACGGTCCGCGCCTTCGACGACAGACGTCGTGTCATAGGTCGGCTCGCCGAATTCGAAATCGGTCAAGCTGAGCATGGCGTCGATGTTCAGATTATCGACCGGCTCAAGGAAGGCTTCCAGTTCGAAACCCTGCACCGTCGCGTCGGCAAGGTTCAGATACTGGCCGCAAAGCCCGCGGGGGTTCATGTCGACCCGATCGCCATTCTCGTCGATACAGAAATCGGGAATGCCCTGATAGCCCTTATAGTTCATATAAAAGGCCGCGGCGTTGATGCGGACCCTGCTGTCAAGCGCAGCGGCTTTGAAGCCGACTTCGTAAGACTGCAGTTTTTCCGACCCGAAAGGACGGATCTGGAACACGTTATAGGGACGCGGCGAGATGCCGCCGGCTTTGTGACCCGTGGCGAACTGGAAATACGCCATCAGATCAGGGCTGAAATTATAGGAAGCGACCGCGCGATAGTCGGTGATCGTCTCCGCATAGGTGTCCGTAAAGCCGGTGAGCTGGTTCAACGGGTTGCTGAGCGGCAGGTAGTCGCTGCGCCCGTCCGGATTGAGACGCCCGAAGGTGTAGTCCTTGGTCTCGTCCGTGACGCGGACGCCGCCTTCGACGGTGAGCGCATCGGTGATGTCCCACGCCACGTTGGCGAAGCCGGCGTAAACCGTCATGTCCGACGTATCGTCATTGAGGAACGAGAAGGTCGGCCGGTCCGCCGGGCCGAAGCCGGAGAACGGCGTGTGGATGCGCGACAGCGGACGCGTGCTGGCGTCATAGTAGATGCCGCCCACCGTGAAGAACACTGTGTCTTCGAACAGGCTGCCATTGAGGCGAACTTCCTGACTGAACTGCTCGTGTTCATACCAGTCTGACGTCTGAATGTAGACGACGGGCGAGTTGTCGTTGTCGTTGCCGCTTTCGGACGTGTAGGAACGGTAGCCGGTGATCGATTTCAGCTCGAGATTCTCGCTGAGTTCGTAATCGATCGTGCCGGAAATACCCCAAGCCTCGACCCGGGAGCCGTTGATTGCGATGAACGGGCCATTCGACTCGCCTGCCATAACAGAAGACGGAGGGCCCACCTGCGGGCTGATGGCTTCATAGGTCACGCCCGGATCGTAGAAGTTGGCATAGGACGCATAAGGATCGTTCAGCACCGAATCCGACCGGCGGAACTGGCCGTAAGGCACGAAACGGTCGTCATAAGCAACGCCCTGATAAGGAATGCTGAAACCTGAGCGATCAAGATAGCCGCTTTCATTGCCGACGGTAGCGGACTCGCCCGAAGCGATAAGGACGGAAGCCTGGGTGTTGGAATCGTCCTTGGTGTAATCGCCGATAATGTTGACTTCGAGCCGGCCGTCGCCCGGCGTCAGGCGAAGCGCGCCGCGCACGGCGTACATTTCCTGATTGCCGAGCTCGCCGCTTTTGCAGTCGCCGCTCGAAATCAGCCCCGGGATCGCGCCGGAGATGACGTCCGGATCGTCCGGATTGAGGCAGGCGTAGTTGTAAAGCGTGACATGCCCGTCCTTGTTGCGGGTGATGCCGGTGATGCGGGCGAAGGCCAGATCTTCAACAACCGTGAAGTCCGCGCTCGCCGTGACGTCGCGGCGGCCCATGGTGCCGGCGGTGATGGAGACGAAGCCGCCCTCGCCTTCGGGCTTGCGCGAATAGAGCTTGATGGCGCCGCCCTGGGAGTTCATGCCGGCCAGCGTGCCTTGCGGGCCGCGCAGCACCTCGATGCGGTCGAGGTCGATAAGGTCGAAAGCCGAGGCCGTGACCGTGCCGAAATAAACATCGTCGATATAAATGCCGACGCCGGGCTCGACGGACGGACTGCGGTCGGACTGGCCGACGCCGCGGATAAAGGCCCGCATGGAGTTGCCGCTGCCTGACGGGTTCTGCTGCAGCAGCAGGTTCGGCAACTGGTGCGTGATTTCAGGCAGGCTTGTCTGGCTGCGGGCTTCGAGCAGATCACCGCTGACCGCCGAAATCGAAAGCGGAATGTCATCGAGTCTTTGCTCGCGCAACTGCGCGGTGACGACGATGACGTCCTGCGCGCCGTCGGCGACATCGTCATCCTGCGCCATGGCCGGCGCCGTGAAAAACGCCGCAGCGCCAAGCGCCGTCGCGCCCAGCAGAGAAGCGCGAGAAAGACGCAATGATGCTGTCCCCGGAATATGTCTCATGTTTTCCTCCCTAACCGGATCGATCCGATTCTTTTGTCTATTAGGGGCGGTCACCCTCGCTGATCCGCCCGTCCTTTCACGCCTTGTCGGGATTTAGCGTCGCCTATTCCAACGTCGAACGGCGGTGCGGACTCATGCGTCAAAGGAGTGGGAAAAAGCCTATAGATAGTGGAGTTCAGCCGCCTTGCCCCAATTAGATAGTTGAGTTGCCAGAAATGGAAATACTAAACTTCTGCCCGACCGTGACTGTTAAACCACAGCCCGGACGCGCGCGGCGCTTAAGGATTTTTCATCCTTTCGCGTCTGCGAAAGGCGTTGGCAAAGTTTAGTCACAAGCAAAAGCGTTCACTCGACATAACGGCGCGCATGCTGAATTTTCTGCGCGCCGTTTCACGCAACATGCAGCGCGCAGGCGCAGCAAATCCGTTAACGATTGAAACCAGGCTTTTGCGCCGCCGGGGTCGCAAGCGAAAATCATCCTGTATGCGGCAAGTCCCAAAAGTCGGCGACTTCATCCGCCACATCGCAGCTTTCTATATGGCGCTGGTGACTTCCGGGACCCGCGAGACTATGTGCAGCGCAAAAAACTCGTAGCCATGGAGCTCACGGCGTAGAACGCCAGGTCCTGTTGGCTGCCATGCTGGAAATTCAGGTCCTCATCCTGGGGGACCGCTGACACGTTCGGCGTTTCCATGAGAGCGGGATTGCTTTGCCTACGCCGCTTTCCCAGTCAGAACTGGCGCTAACGATCGGCAGCGCCCGGCAAACGGCCAATCGCATCCTCCAGGATTTTCAGAATAATGGCTGGGTCTGTGGAAACGCTATACCGGTCTTAAAAACTGGGCGGCGTGCAGGCGGTGATGAGCTCGCAAACCTCGCGGCTTTCGTTTTTGAAGGCGTGGGGCTGGTCGCTTTTGAAGTAGTAGGCGTCGCCGGCTTTGAGCGTCCGCGACTTGCCGGCGACGGTAACGGTGAGGCGCCCAGAAAGGACAAGCCCGCATTCTTCGCCTTCATGACAAAGCGCATGACGACCTGTATCGGCGCCGGGCTCGTAGCGTTCCTTCAGCAGCTGAATCGCCTTGTTTTTAAGGTTGCCGCCGACTTGTCGATAGGAAACCCCGCCTTTCGAAATCTCAATAAGTTCGCTCGCGCTGTAGAAAACTTTTTCCGCTCCATCGCCGCTCTCATAGGTGAAGAATTCTGCAAGGCTTATGGGCACGCCGGAGAGCACTTTCTTCAGCATGCCAACAGTCGGGTTCATCGCGCCGGATTCAATTTGCGAAATCGTGGCGTTGGAAACCCCTGAACGCTGCGAAAGCTGGCGCTGGGAGAGGCCGTGCGCGGCGCGAATGTCCTTTAAGCGCCGGACGAGATCGTCGTCTTTTTGCCAGACGGGCATCATGCAATTCCTTTTCAGAAGGCGGCGGCAAACCGGTGTAAAGCGTGTTTAGTATCCTAAACAAAATATACGAGAGCCTCATAAAATCAATAACTTACGAATCCGAAAATAACGGATTGCTTAACACCAAAAGCCGCCTCTAGCGTAGCGTCTGACGGGGCTTTGTTGAACGCTCCAAACGGGGCGGGATGGCCCTCCCGTTTCAAGCCGCGCCTTACATCTCTCTGAAGGGGGTAAGGCCGGCGCAAGAGACTGGGAACAGCTGCCTTTTACAACGTGATTTATTGCACAGCATACAGATTATTACAGGATAGGGATTCGAATTTTGGGGAGTTCAGGTCACTCCATCAGCGCCCCGTCAGCATCCGGAGAAGGCATAACGGCGCCGGCGCTAACCTCCGCGACGGGACTAAAATCCGTGAAGCCTCGCTCGCGCCTCCCAAAATTGTCGATCGCGCCATCGATAGGGCGGCGAACATCGCTGAACACACGCCTTTGAGTGATGAATTCAGCAACATGCTCAGTGCATCAAGAATTTCGAATCAGAAGGAAAAAATAGAGTGAACCTGAAAGAGTATGCTAGTTATGACGCCGTCGGTCTTGCTGAGCTTGTTCGCAATAAAGATATCACTGCGCAAGAACTAAGCGCCCTGGCGCGAGAAGCGATTGCAGCGGCAAACCCGATTTTGAATTTCCTGGCTCATGACATTCCGGTTGCGGAAGAAGGGCCACTCCTGGATGAAAGCACATGCGGTGCGTTATATGGCGTTCCTTTTCTCATGAAAGAAGGCGGCGCCGCTATCAAGGGCCAGCCCTGGAATATGGGCAGCCGCCTTGGCGTGGGGCGTATCGCGACCGAAGATGACGAACTCACCACACGGTTTCGCAAGGCTGGCGTGACTCTCGTCGGCCAGTCGACCGCGCCCGAGCAAGGTAACGCCACGACCACCGAGTCCGTATTACATGGCCCGACGCGCAATCCTTGGGATACGGACGCCATGCCCGGCGGATCAAGCGGCGGCGGCGCCGCCGCAGTGGCTGCAGGCGTGACGCCGCTGGCCCACGCCACCGATGGCGCCGGGTCTATTCGAGTTCCCGCAGCGTGTTGCGGCGTTGTGGGGCTGAAACCAACCCGTTCGCGCACTCCTTCCCCCCAGGAAATTGTCTTCCTGCCCTACGTCAATCATGTGGTGTCACGCAGTGTGCGCGATACTGCAGTCATGCTGGACTGCATCCAGGGTTCGGTGGTCGGAGATATCTACACCCCTCCCCCTCCGGCAAGGCCATACCTTGAGGAAGTGTCGATTGCACCCAGGCCGTTGAAAATCGGCTTTACCACTCAAAGTCCGTCCGGCGCGCCTGTGCACCCGGACTGTGTGAACGGCGTGCTGGCTTCAGCCAAAATGTGTGAAGAGATGGGGCACGGCATCGAAGAGGTTACGCTGCCCTATGACTGGGAACCCTTCATGGAGGCGTTTCTGGATTTATGGAGCTACAGATACCCTTATTCGATGGAGATATTAGAGAAAGCGACTGGCCTTCGTTGCGGGCCCGACACAAGAGAGACGGGCAGCATGGCCATGCTGGCCCATGCGCAACAGCTAACCATGCTGGACTTCACGCGCAATCTTGACGGGCTGGCTGCAATCTGCCGGAAGGTTGGCGCCTTCTTTATGGACTATGACGTGTTCATCAGCCCGGTCTGCACCCGGCCCGCTTTGCCCTTGGGTGAACTTGACGCCAATGCCCCGGATTTGACCGCGTCTGTTTGGCTTGACCGTATGCTAGGTCAGTATGCGGCCTTTACGCCAATATTCAATGTGACCGGCCAACCGGCCATCTCGCTGCCGCTACATCATTCAGAAGCGGGATTGCCGGTAGGCGTGCAGTTTGCGGCGCCGCATGGTGACGAAGCCACGCTGTTCCAGCTGGCGGGCCAATTGGAACACGCCATGCCGTGGCGGGATAGAAAGCCAAGCGTATCCATTTAAAAGAGCGGTCGTAAAAATCGCCTATTCATCTGTTTGCACTCTAAACAATGCAACGGTGATCTTTGGACGTCCTTGCTGAGCGGAATGGATCGGGCCAGCGTCAGAGACTGAACCCCGCGTCATTTTTATAAAGCGTGCAAATGCAACGCTTCCAGATGATTACAAAGAAGGAAATCGATTTTTGGACGGTTTTGATCATTTCACCGGCGGCCTTCAAGCACACTGGATGCCGTTTACGGCGAACAGTGATTTTAAGCGCGCGCCGCGTATTCTCACTGGCGCGGAAGGCCATTACTACTTCACCAGTGACGGCCGGCGGGTCTATGACAGCTTTTCGGGATTGTGGACGACGGGCCTTGGCCATTGTCACCCGAAGATCACCGAAGCGATCGCGCGGCAAAGCATGACCCTCGATCACGCCATGAGTTTCCAAATGGGCAATGACAAGGCGTTTGCGCTGGCTGAACGATTGACGGCTCTGGCGCCGGAAGGATTTGACGCGGTCTTTTTTGCTAATTCCGGATCAGAGGCCGCCGATACGGCGCTTAAAATCGCGCTCGCCTATCATCAAGCAAAAGATGAAAAGCGCCGCACGCGCTTCATCGGCCGGGAGCGCGGCTATCACGGGGTCAATTTCGGGGGGCTTTCCGTAGGCGGCATTCCCGCCAATCGCGCTGCGTTTCAATCGAGCCTGTTGCCGAATGTCAGCCACCTGCCGCACACACACAATCTGGAGCATAACGCCTATTCAAAGGGCGAACCCCAATGGGGGGCTCATCTTGCCGATGATTTAGCCGCTCTTTGCAAACGCCATGGCGGCGAAACCATCGCCGCCGTCATCGTCGAGCCTGTTGCGGGGTCGACCGGCATCCTCCCGCCGCCTGCTGGTTATTTAAAACGCTTAAGAGAGATTTGCGACCAGCACGGCATTCTTCTTATCTTCGATGAAGTCATCACCGCCTTCGGGCGGGTCGGCGCGAGCTTTGCGGCTGAACGCTTCGGCGTCACACCCGATATCATCACGACGGCCAAGGGCCTCACCAATGGCGCGATCCCCATGGGCGCCGTGTTGGTCAAACAAGAGATATATGACGCCATCTGTCAGGGGCCAGCGCATCTGCCGGAGTTCTTTCACGGCTATACCTATTCGGGACACCCGGTCGCCGCCGCCGCAGGCCTTGCCGCTCTTGAAACATATAATGACGAGGGAACATTCGAAGAGGCGCGCGCGCTTGAGCCTGTCTTTGAAGAAATGATCCACGAGTTAGCCGACCACCCAAACGTGGTCGATATTCGTAATTTCGGGCTTATGGGAGCGGTTGAATTGGCGCCGCGGCCGAACGCGCCCGGCGCGCGCGGTCTCGATGTTCACAAGATATGTTTCTGGGAGGAAGAACTCGTCATTCGCAATGGCGGGGATATCCTGCAGTTCTCGCCCTTCCTGAACGCCAAGCCAGGCGATATCGCCATGACTTTTGAGAAGGTAAGGCGCGCAATTGATAAGGCAGGATGATCAGCCGGCGCATGATGGCAAACAAGAAAGATCACCATGAACGATAAGACCAAAAAACCCCGCGGCCGCGACCTTGGGCTTCCATTTCCGGGAGAAACCGGCGCCCACAACGCCATTACGGACGTGCCTGGCGTTGAGGTCGGCTACTCAACAATAACGCGCAAAAAAGACGACCGCGACGAAGGTTCAGGCGTTCAGACCGGAGTCACCGCTATCCTGCCCCGCGGACGCGCCGCGCCCCTTTCTTATGTCTTTGCGGGCCTTCATTCCTTTAACGGCAATGGCGAGATGACCGGCAGCCACTGGATAAGGGACGCTGGCTATTTTTGCTCCCCCATCTGCATCACCAACACCCATTCGGTCGGCATGGTCCATCATGGCGTCCTCAAATGGATGCTCGAAAACCATCCGGACTTTGCGAGAGGCAAGCCCCGGTTTGTCATGCCTGTCGTCGCCGAAACCTATGACGGCTTTTTAAGCGACATCAACGGGCTTCACGTAGGAGAAAAACATGTCTTCGCCGCTCTTAACGGCGCTCATGGCGGGCCGATTGCCGAAGGCAATGTCGGCGGCGGCAATGGCATGCTCACCTATGAATTCAAGGGCGGGACCGGCACATCCTCGCGCAAAGTCGACATCGGAGCAGAAACATTCACCCTGGGCGCTCTGGTACAGTCGAATTTCGGGTCGCGGCGGGATTTGACCGTGTGCGGGGCGCCTGTCGGCGAGCATTACCCCGAGGACACAATACTCGATCAGGTTCGCGAAAAAGAATTCGGATCAATCATTGTCGTCATTGCGACAGATGCGCCGTTTCTTCCGAGCCAGCTCGATCGCATCGCCAGACGTGCGACCTTGGGCCTGGCGCGGACGGGAACCACCGGCGGCCATGGCTCCGGCGATATTTTCCTCGCCTTTTCGACGGGCAACGACGCTGTCGACATCTCACAGAAATCAACGCTGCGAAACGTCAAGGCTCTCGACGAGATGCATCTCGATTCCTTTTACCGCGCCGCACGGGACGCAACAGAAGAGGCGATCATCAACGCCATGCTGGCGGCGGAAACCTCGCACTCACTCCAACCTGAAGGCCTTGTCGCGAGAGCAATAGATCATGAAAAGCTGATAAAGATTGTAAGGAACTATAACCGCATCGTGTGACTTCATTACGGCAAGGCTCTGTAAGAAGCAGACGCCCACTCAGCGACATCCATGCCCCTAAACGCCATTTCCCATCCCCTTGCCGCCTTCGCATAGGCCCAAATACTACATTTTAGTTTCCGGGAAATTGGAAACCCCTCGATTTCAGCAATGTCTCTAACCGTTCGTCCGGCATGCGAAATATTTTGCGCCAGCGCCACGAACCATGCGCTTTGCATCATCGAAACAGGCGCGCGATGTTGAGCAATATTTGACGAAACGCGCGCCCGCCTATCCCCAAATGAGTATGCACTTTGGCCGATAATCTAATGCGCATGCTGACGAAAACAGCTCAAGATAGCAATTTCATTGGCGGTGCAATCGCCGGACCTGTATATCATAACCAGAATCCTTTATTGGCCGGACAACCCTCGACAATCGAAAAAGGCGACGCACCTGATGACATACACGACAGCGACCAGCGCAAACCGGACATCCATCGGCTTGCGCCTCGTAAGCAGACTGATCATTTGCGTTTGCGTTTGTTTTGCATCATGCGCGGCTCTCGCCGATGATTCATATGAAGTTATCAAAGAGTTTGATCAGCCAATATTGCTTTCAAAAAATGTCCGGCTTTCCGCGAATATTTTCCGCCCTGACAGTGACGGTAGATTTCCAGTCATTATTTCCCGAACTCCCTATGGAAAACAGCTGAGCGACGGGACAGTTTATGCGAAAAGCGGCTATGTCTATATCTCGATCGATGTGCGGGGCAGATATGACTCTGCCGGCACATTTTATCCGTACAAAACCGAAGGCAAAGATGGCGCGAAGATAATCGAGTGGGCCGCAAAACAGTCCTGGTCGGACGGAAATATCGGAACCATGGGCGGCTCCTATGCCGGCTTCAGCCAGTGGCTGGCCGCCCGGGAAACTCCAAAATCGCTCAAGGCGATGTTCATACTGGTTTCCCCTTCGGACTATTATGATAGCCCCGCCCATACCGGCGGCGCTTTCAATTTGGCGGGACGCCTGCCTTGGGCGGCGCTGACCGATGCGCGCACGAATCAGGTCCTTTCCGCTCATGACTGGGAAAGCGCATTCCTGCACCTGCCGGTGATAGATGCGGATAACGCAATCGGTCGCGATCTCGACGCCTATCGGGACTGGGTTTCTCACCCGACCAAGAATGGCTACTGGTCCGACTTCTCCATGGAGGATCATTGGGGTGACGTTGAGGTCCCGGTTTATCACCTCGGCGGGTGGTATGACGAATTTATCAGGGGGACGCTCCAGGCCTATTCCTCCATGCGCAAGGAAGGCGGGAATGATCTTGCGCGGTCCAATCAGCGTCTGCTGATCGGACCATGGACGCATGCGGTAAACTCAAATCGCCAGGTCGGGGATGTAGATTTTGGTGACGCATCTCTCGTCCCGCTCCGCCAGGAAATGCTGGCCTGGTTTGATCAGCACCTGAAAGGCAAGACCGCGCCCGAAGAGCCCGCACGCGTTCGTGTCTTCGTTATGGGAACCGATCGCTGGGCGGATTTTGCAGATTGGCCGGCGCCAAATACGGCCGAAAGATCCTGGTATTTTCATAGCGGCGGAAATGCAAACACGCGCGACGGTGACGGCCGCCTGAGTGATGTCGCGCCCGAGATCCAGCCCCATGACAGTTTTGTTTATGACCCTAACGACCCGACGCCGACGGTGGGCGGCGGCACTTGCTGCGTGATACCCGGAATGTATCCGGAGATTCTCGCCTGGGGCCCCTGGGATCAACGTGATGTGGAAATGCGTGAGGACGTTCTGGTCTACACCTCACAAGCCCTCAAGGAAGACGTAACTGTTGTGGGGGGCGTAACGGTAGAGCTTTATGCGTCATCCTCCGCGCCGGACACGGATTTCACGGCGAAACTGGTTGATGTTTCGCCGGATGGGTATGCGAAGAACTTAACCGATGGCATCATCAGAGCGAGATACCGGAAGTCAGTGGATCGTCCTGAGCTTATCGAGCCTGGCGAGGTCTATAAATACACCATAGACTTGGCCGCAACCGCGAACACATTCAAGGCAGGCCACAAGATACGTGTTGAGATATCGAGCAGCAACTTTCCCTGGTACGATCGCAACCTGAATACGGGCGGTGATCTCGCGAGAGGCGACGAGATCAATATTGCAAACCAGAAGATCTTTCATGAACAGGCGCGCCCCTCGCGTATCATCATGCGGGTCTTGAGTGCAGATGAATTGAACAGCGCAATTCAGGCCGTGGAAAATATGCAATAGCCGCACTCGCCTGCAACATGGTTTTGTGGAGTGGAGTGACGGAACCGGCGGTTCGAACAAAAATCATGGCGGTGGATGTGATCCCGATCGAACGGGTCTCGGGCCACATTCCCTGCTTTCAGGGATTTTACAGGGAATTTTTTGACTTTTACGGCCGCTCGCCGTCTTTCCGCCGGAATTATCGACGCAATTACCGACAGTTAGTCGGAAATTCCCTACTCGCCGGAACAGGGAATTTTAATGCCTGTAACAGGGAACAATTTCCGCGGAACAGGGAAAAAAGGACGAGCGTGAGCTTCATGCAGAAGAAATTCACGGTGAGGATGAGGCTTCAGCCCAAAGCGTGAAAGTCCTTTTACGCCACTATTCATAACGGTCGGCTTTTTCTGAAATCATAAGCGGCATAGTGGTTTTACTGAAGAGGCTTCAGAATTTTTCCCGGATTCATGATGTTCTCGGGGTCGAGCGCTCGCTTGACGCTGCGCATGATGGGTACGGCGGCGCCCAGTTCCTCTTCAAGGTACTCTATTTTTCCACGACCTATCCCGTGTTCGCCCGTAGAAGTGCCGTCCATTGAAACCGCCCGCTGGATAAGACGATGGTGCAAAGCGTCGGCCTTCTTAAACTCTTCTTCGTCGCCGTCCTTGGCGCATATGCCGAGATGAAAGTTTCCATCTCCGACATGGCCAAGCATCGGTGCGAAAAGGCCTGTGGCGCGGATATCTTTTTTTGTCTCCGCAATGCACGCCGCCAGTTTTGAAATCGGCACGCACACATCGGTCCACCATTGGCGCGTCCCGGTCGCGTAAGCCGAAATAGACAGCGCGGCGTCGTGACGGGCCTGCCATAAGGCAGTACGCTCCTCCGCCTTTTCGGCCCATTGGAAGTTCTTACCGCTATTTGCGGTCATGATCTCTTTCGCCGTCTTCACCTGTTCGTCAACGGCATGGGCCGTTCCGTGGAATTCCAGAAACAGGGTGGGCTTTTCCGCAAGGCTCAATTTTGAGACATGGTTGACGGCCTTGATCGTATCTTCATCGAGAAACTCGATTCGCGCCAGCGGCACGCCGATTTGTATGGTTTCGATTACAGACTGAATCGCGCCTTCGAAAGTATCGAACGCACAAACGGCTGAAAGAATTGTCTCGGGAATGCCGTAAAGTTTGAGCGTGACCTCTGTAATCACACCCAGCGTTCCTTCCGAACCGACATAAAGTCTGGTCAGATCATAGCCCGCCGAAGATTTTCGTGCACGCCTCGATGTGCGAACGATCTCCCCGGAAGGCGTCACAACTTCCAGGCTTAAGACATTTTCTTTCATGGTGCCGTAGCGCACCGCATTGGTGCCGGAGGCTCTGGTTGAGGCCATACCGCCGAGAGTGGCGTCGGCGCCAGGGTCAATTGGAAAGAATAGTCCAGTATCGCGCAGATATTCATTAAGCTGTACGCGCCTCACGCCCGGTTGTACGACGACATCCAGGTCTTCCTGATTAACCGAGAAGATCTTGTCCATACGCGACAGATCGAAAGTCACACCGCCCTTCAGCGCATGGATGTTGCCCTCAAGGGATGTTCCCGCACCATAGGGCACGATCGGCGTCCCCGTCGCCGCACAGGCTTTGACCGCCGCCCGCACTTCTTCGGTCGTTTCGGGAAACACCACCGCATCCGGCGGTTGCGGTTCAAAATGCGAGATATCCGTTCCATGCTCCGCGCATATTCCGCGCGACGTCGTGAAACGGTCGTTAAAAATCTTCTGAAGCGCCGCCGCCGTCTCTTGCGCCAAACTCATCCGCGCGCCTTCCTCTTCATCATCGCCTCTCTTAGTGGCGCCTTTTATATACCATTTTTCATCACTCGCCCGCCCTTCATGATAAGGGAAAGCGTCTCGCCATTGCGAGAAAGAAGTTCAATATCCTCCAGTGGATTGCCATTGACGGCGATCAAATCCGCATGGGCGCCCGGCTTTATGCAGCCGAGTCTTCCTTCCTGCTGCAGGATCTCCGCATTCATGCTCGTGGCCTGCCGCAATATTTCGACTGGCGAGAATGTATCTTTGCGCAAGATAAACTCTGTTCCCTGCCGTTCATATTGAGGCCCCAGCAAATCAGTCCCGAAGCCGAGCCGGCAACCGGCTTTCTTCATTATGCCGAGGCTTGCCATAGCGCGGTCATAGGTCTCATTGATTTTCACCACGCTCGCCGGGGGCAGGCCGAGCGCGCCCCCATCCTTGTGGAAGGCATAAATAACTGCCATCGTGGGCACGATATAAGCATCGCTTTTCGCCACATAGGCAGCGGTCGCCTCGTCGATCAGGGCGCCATGTTCGATGGACCGCACGCCCAGCCGTACGGACCGTTCAATGGATTTGGCTGGAATACAATGCGCCGCTACATAAACATGCCGTCTTTTGCATTCATCGACGATGGCTGTGATTTCTTCATCTGAATATTGGAGGTCGTCCACAGGGTCTGAAGGCGATGCGACACCGCCGGATGCCAAAATCTTGATATGGCTCGCTCCGTGGCGCAGCTCTTCGCGCACTGCCTTGATGACGCCTTCCTTGCCGTCGGCGAGCACCGACATTTTCTGATCGATCGCGCCGCAATTGCAAATATGGACCGTCGGATCATTTTCGGAAGGCGGGCGCCAATCCGCATGACCGCCCGATTGAGAAAGAATGCGGCCGCCGTAAAACAGCCGCGGCCCTTCGACTATGCCGGCTTCAATCGCCTGAGCGAGACCGTGGTCCCCGCCGCCGACATCGCGAATGCTGGTGAAGCCGTTGCTTAAAGCCTGCTTCAAAACCCTCGTCGCATGATGAGCAAGATACGTCCAGGGGCGGCGCATGTTGCTGGTGAGGTTAAGCTCAGACGCGTATACATGCGTGTGATTATCGATCAACCCCGGCAGCAAGGTCAGGCCCGCTAAATCAATCTCGTCAAAGCCATCCGGCTTCGCAGCGCCCTTCTCAATATCGCGAATGACGCCGCGCTCGACAACAATGTCCACGCTCTCATGAAGACCTTCGGAAAACCCGTCGAAATATCTCGCATTACGTAAAATCCAATTTGTCGAAGTCATCATACGTCCCTTTTATCTGTCTACCGCATTATGCGCGCCAAAATCCTGAAGATGCGGCCAATTTCGTCGGCAGCGCGATTAGGGCTGATAAGACCCATAAAGATATAGGAGTGCGTCACTCATCGCCGGGATTACCACGCTCGTATGGGTGTGTCCCGCATAGGTCTTTGCCGCCCACGTCAGTTGCTTATTCGGAAACCTATTGAGCGACCCAACTATTTGGTTATAAAACCTCCCCGTTTGTTCATAAATATTGACGCCGCCATTCGCCTCTTTGGAGCCCAAACTTAAAAACATTTTCGCATCATGTCTGAGCTTGCTCGCGATAAGCACCTCGAATTGCTCCGCATAATCAGACTCCGTTGGAAAAATTCCGGGGCTGCCGATCCAGTAACGGTCGAAGAGTTTCGATTGGTTCAAAAATGCATAGAACGCAAACGTCCCGCCGAATGAGTCACCCAATAAGCCGGCCCGATTGTTCGTCGTATTGTAATTTGAGCGAATAAATGGGTCGAGCTCACCTTCAAGAAACGCCAGAAACTTTTCCGCGCCGCCAATAGCGGTCTTTGGCGAGGAAGCAAATTTCTTCGCCATGTCCTGTGGAATGGAACTAGGCATCGTGTAGTCGCGTGAACGGGCGTTAACATCTCCAACGGCATAATCCACGCCGACGAGCATCAACGGCGGAAAGCCTGGCCTAATTGAATCCGCAAGCGCAAGCATGCAAACAGTAGATGAAACGCCAAAAGCCCATGACGCGTCTAGCACATATAATACGTCTAACGGCGCCTCAGGATTTTCGCGCGCATCGAGAAATCGTTTTGGCGGCTGCCAAACGCCGACAGCCATGGTGTCGCCGACAGATTTTGAGTAAACTGTGTACGCGTCCGTATCGCGCACCGGCCAAGCCTGACCAGTGGATTGAAATCCGCCCGGCGCATTGACGGTCTCTTGCGCTTTCGCCGCTTGAACAGAAAGCGACATCGCACTCAGCCCTGCCGCATTCGTAATGAACTCTCGACGCTTCATCCAACCTTCTCCCATACTTCTACCTGTATGAATCGCTAGCGACCTTCGCGATATCGGCTTTCAGGGTTCGGCTCGCAAAAACCAGATGAATAATCGGCCAAAGCGGAAGAACACCAGCGACCGCGAGCGCATTACGTAGGGGATTTTCGGCGCCTGCCCCCGCAAAGAAATCACTGAGATAGCCGACCACTAAAGGCCCGCCGCCAAGCCCAATTAGGCTGGCCGCGAAGGCGGCGATAGCAGAGGCAGTCGCCCGTTCGCCAGGGCGCGCAACCGCCTGCAACGTCGCAAATATCGGACCATTCGCCATGCCAATAATAGAGGCTTGCAGAAAATGCGCGGCAAACGCGATGCGGTAATCGTATGCATTCACGAGGATAGAAAACAGTAGAACCGACACGACTAATCCGATCATGCCGATCCACAATCCCCAGCGCATGTCTTTGGGCATCAAACGATTCGCAATCGCCCCGCCAACAAGAGTGCCAATGGTCATTCCTGCACCAAGACCGAAACCGGTAAGCATGCCGATAGCCGTCATAGAAAGGCCGAAAGTCCGCATATAATAAGTTGGCAACCATTGCGCAAAACCAAAGGTCACAAAAGTAATTAGCCCGTAACCTACAATCAAATGCAAATATGATGGTCTGGAAAACAAACCAAAGACAACTTCTCTTGTCGTAAGGTTTGTTTGCGACGGACCGCCATCAAATTGGCCTCGTGGAGGCTCCCTCATTGTGAGCATCACCATGATTGCCAACAACACACCTGGTGCACCGAAAATAACGAAAGTCCAGCGCCAGCCGACCTGCTCTGAAAGCCACCCGCCAAGCGATAGCCCAACGATCATACCGACGGTCGAACCGGCCGTAAAAACAGCGAGCGCTCCGGCGCGCTTCTCTTGCGGAGTCAGATCAGAAATCACAGAATGACCCGGCGGAATGCATCCCGCCTCACCTAGCCCCACCCCTATACGCGCCAGCAAAATAGTGGCGAAGTTGCTCGTCGCGCCGGACAACATGGTCATGGCGCTCCAGCCAACCATTGAAATTGCAATCACGTGCTTGCGGATCCAGACATCAGCCAAGCGCGCAATCGGAATCCCTGCGGTGCCGTAAAAAAGTGCAAACGCCATCCCCGTGAGCCAGCCAAGCTGGCTATCCGACAAACCAAGATCGGCCTTAATAGACGGCAACAACACGGACAAAACCATACGGTCCATGTAGTTGACCATATTGATCACGAACAAAAGCGAGATTGCGTAGGTCGTATAACCAGCAGAAAAAGAGGCGTCGTTGGAGTGCCTACCTGGCGGATCAGAATTGATCATGATCCCCGTCTTGATTTATCGACACGATATGCGCGCTTTATTTTTACTGGCTCGATCGGGAATTGACTTTTTAGATTGTCGGCGTCGGTCGGCCCACCGGCGCGGCTTTGCCGCATACTGCCCAGAATACGCACGCCCCTTAAGACGCGACCAAATGTTACATATTCAAGCCCACTTAAAGGCTCGGTCGTATCGGAATTTATTTCGCCATGCGTGTTGATGAAGAATGAAGCTTCGGCCCTTCCGGGCGCGCCACGGACGTATGAGAGAACGCCTCTTTCATTAGGAATGCCGGTCTGCACTGTCGTCTCCGGGGCTTTCGGCGGCGAAAGCCCGTCATATAAAGCCAATTCGTCCGCGCTTTTCGTGATGAAAAGTCCGGTCAGCCCGCTTTGCGCAATGTCGCCATTCTGGTCGACCGCTGTTTCGTTCGCTGGATAGAAAGTAGCGCCGTCAAAATACTTGGCTTCCACATGAGTCAGGAAATTTCCGACAGCGGCCGGAGCGCGCTTTGGATAAAGCGCAATCTCGATATCGCCTAACGAAGTTTCCAGCACGACTTGAACAGTCTCATCCTCCGGATGCAGCTCAAGCCACCATTTGCGTAAATCCGAGAGGCCATCGCGTACAACCCATTTTTTATGCTTGGCAAACTGAGCATCCGGAAAATCGCTTTTTATGTGCTTTAAATGCTTATCAAAAAACCCTAACACAAAATCATTTTGAATAGAGAGCATGTCTCTGTCGTCAACCGTGCCGAAAAGTCTATCCCGCAGAGGGCGTCGTAAAAACCACGTAAAATCACTGACACCCAAATGGGCCGCGCCATTGACCTTCAACCGGTAAACATCCTTGCGCAAGCCGGCCGTTTCGTGACGTTCATAAAAGAAATCATTGAATCCGTGGCCGGTGATACTTTTGTCGCCGGAGGCTTGCGCAGCGATTTTTTGATAATCTGAATAAAACATCATAAAAGGCGCCGGCATATTCACATCAATGGGAACATGAACGTTACCACCGTCGAGATTAGCAGCGGCCACACACCGCCTGTCTACAAGACATACACCGCCGGTCGTGGAGCCGCCGAACGACATACCGAGTTCGCCGGTATGCTGAAGATTGCTGGAGGCGACAATATCCGCAACCGCCGCGGGCGCCTCGCCTTTCTCTAAAGCATCGTGCACAAAAATCCTGTCGGCGATCCAAATGGGAGCGCTACGAGTCACTATGCGGCCGCCTTTGGCGATCGCTTTTTCACGCATTCTGACTTGCCCGGCCCGTCTAATATCAAAAGTTTCGCCGCCAAAGGCGTCTTTGGTCGACTGGGCGATATCCTCGCTGGTCGCGTCTTCGATTATTTCGTTCAAAATATTGGAATCAGGTTTGACAATATCGCCATTGGGAAAGACCGTCGCCGCTGATTCATAGGTATGCTGTACTGAATAAACCACATAGCCGTAACTGGCCAACTCTTCCATCAGCACCGTATTTTGTCCCGCGAACGACATGTAGCCATGGCTATAAATAATAGTCGGCAAACTAGCCGCGCCTGCGAGCAACGGCGCATTCTCATATGAATTTGTCTTCGCATACGCCATGTATTTAAAGATAAACGGCATACCCAAAGCACCGCCGAGCCAGCCGGCTGTCGTGCCTCGTTCCTCCTTAGTATAATAAGGTCGCGGCTTTATACCGTCGATGTTCTCGGCCGGATACCAAACACGCACCAGCAAACGACGCGGCTCTTCCGCGCTCGCCAGAAGCACGCCTTTTCGCTCGCTATCTACTAGCTCGAAATCGAGCACGCCCACAGCATACTCCCCCGTGGGCGCCGGCAAATCCCGAACAGGAAACCAATGAATCATCAAGATGGACAATCCCGCCAGTAAAGAAAATAACGAACCGGACAAGACAGGAACGTTAGACTTTCTCTCAGCCCTGCGGACTTTGTTGATGAGCAGCGTCAAAATTGCGACGCCCCCGACAGCGCCGCCGACGCCGACTTGCCACCGGTCAATCATAATGCCCAACACGCTAATTCCGATAATAAGCGTCGCCGAGATAGCCAGAGAGAGATCACGATGAGGCAAGGCCCGCAGCCACCATACGAGAACAAAAACGCCCAGCGCTGCGATCTGCAAAGTATCAATTATCAACATAATTTACTTTATTTCCCGGTCTAATTCACCAATGTAGGGCTCGCATTTAACGCAGTTGGCAAGTCAGTCAGCAAACTAGAATTCTAGCGGCCGCATCCATGAGAGATATCTATAAAAGACCGTCAAGTCTGACTGTCCAAACGCGCTTTTCGGCGAACCGTATGTCAAGACATTCTCGCAACTGCTTTTCAAGACCCTTTTCGCTTTCTCACCGGATTGCTCCGCATCATTCCCGTTCGCCGAGGCACCACCCCTGGAATGCGCACTCATATGGCAACTGCGGGCCCTTCGGTCAGGATGGAATGATCTACATTTAAATTGGCCGAATCTCACTATTCGCTCAGGTCCGCTCAATAACTCAGACCACCAAATGGCCAGACAAAATAGGACCGCTTCATATTAGAAGCGGTCCTCCCACTTGATCGAACTAGAAGCTAGCGCGCAGCGAAACGCCAATTGTACGTGGCCGCATAATACGTACATTTCGGCTTTCCGTTCCTAAAACGCGGGACGCGCCGCCCACTTGCAGAGCCGTGGTATCAGCCAAAATAGCTCTCTCGTTTGCCACGTTCTCTGCAAAAACACTGACTTGCCAGTCTTCTCTGAAAATACCCGCACGCAAATTTATAGTGTCGAAAGCAGGCTGCGGACTGGTGAAGTTTTGCAAGAAATTAAACGTGGTATCGCTTTGATAAGTGTAATCAACGCGTACAAATCCATCGAAATCACTCATACTACCGGGCAATGGGGCAGAGTAAGAAAGCGAAGTCGCGATGGAATGATCTGGCGCTAATGTAAAGGATGATCCCTCAGGCAGGCCGCCTATATCGCTTTCCGTAATTTTGGAGTCCAAATAGCCGTACGCAACACTGAACATAAGCCCTTCCGCCAATTCAGCAGAAAGCTCGGTTTCAAAACCGAAACTACGCGCCGACCCGGCATTTTGAGTCACGCTAATACCGCAACTTGGCACCAAAATGGCTTGTTGTAGATTTTGCCAATCATTGTAAAAGGCCACGCCATCGATAGTCAGCTTCCCATCTATCCAGGATGTTTTGGCGCCTAACTCATACGTCCACAGATCGTCTGATTCAAATTCTACGATGCCGTCGCCGGTAATACCCAAGCCCGCCAAGTCACTCTGACAGGTAGGAGTCGGCGTACCGGCCGAGGCATCCGTAAATCCGCCAATGCGGAAGCCCTTCACAGCTTGCGCATAAACCAGCGCGTCATCTGAAGCCCGATAGCTTAAAAGAAATTTCGGGGTAACGCCATCTTCCGAGGCTTGGTTGAATGTCGCCGGACCGATAGCAGGGGCAAAAACACTCGCTGACAAGTCTTCAGTCCCTGCGGAGACTTCAGTGTCGAAATATCGGAGGCCTGCGGTAAATGTCAGATCATCCATAAAGGAATAGCTAAGCTCAGAAAATGCGGCCAATTCGCGCGTCGATCTATCTGATCTTCTATTGATGACAACATCGGTCGATATCACAGGGAATGGAATCAGACCAATGCCCGGCGCATCGAGCGCAACCGTGCCCGCCGCAATTGCGCCAGGGCTTTCGCCAAAAAATACTATGTCAGTCTTTGTGTCTTCATAAAACCCGCCGACCATCCATTGAAAAGGCCCGCCATGCGTCGAGGCAAGCCGGACCTCCTGGATGAACGACTCCGTATCAATATCGCTCGTATTAAAGGACCCAAATGGAAAATAGGTCGTATTTGTTGAGGATGCGACCGTGGTGCCGGGCGGAATGAGACTTGCCGCCTCTAGCGCGGGCAGGAATGACGCAACAACCAGCGGGTTGGTAAATTGCCCAACAAAGAAGTTGCTTAAGAACGCCCTATCTTCAGAATTAAATGCCTTTTCTTTAAATAGGGATGTTGAGGATGTAACATCGAACGCGGCGGCATTAAAAGTAAGCGTCGCATTGTAGTTGAAAATATCGTTGTCTACCGGTTCCTTTGTGGGTGACAGAGTACCCAATGTATCAAAATTATCCGCCAGAAATTGGTCGGTAATTGTTAGGGAATCCAATCCCTGGTGCTCGTAGATAAAACTCAAGTCAGCTGTGAAATTCTCAGTTGGCTCAAATAGTAAGGACGCACGCGCGCCTTCGGTCTTCTCATCATCAACGTCTTCTTGCGCAAGGCTTTGATCAACATTTCCCAAGGCGTCGATGGCCGGGATTTGGTCGACAAATCCTTCATTTCGGACGAAATACCCTGCCGCGCGAAAACTGAGTGTATCCTGAACGATGGGGATGTTGACGATCAGCTCCTCTTCATGATTGACGCCGCCATCATCAGTAAAGGAAATCTTGGCAGCGATTTCACCAGAGAACTCATTCATGCGCGGTCGATTGGTAACGATCTTGACGAGGCCGCCAAATCCTCGAGCGCCATACAGTGTTCCTTGCGGGCCCTTTAGAATCTCAACGCGCTCAACATCAACCAATTTAAGGTTTAGGGAGGGAACAGGCGTCTCATCGAGGTAATATGCCGTGGATGTGCTGCCGGCGCCCCCCGTGCCTCCTAAGCCACGAATGTTAATACTAAGACCAGTTCCCCCTGAGCTACCGCGCAAACTCGCCGGGCCAGAATTGGCGAAACCAAGCCCCGGGACGCGGACGGCGAAGTCATCAAAGTCAATGGCGCCGATATCTTTCAATTCCTGGCCAGAGAATGCCTCAATCGAGAGCGGCACATCGCGTTCGGATTGCGCCCTCTTCGTTGCGGTAACAATTACCTCGTCGGCGGCAACGGCTTGCACGCCCATCCCCAGGAGCGCAATCGCGGTAGATCCAAAGAAGGTTGCGTTTATTTTCCGGTTCATGTGCCCCTCCGGCTTAAACTAATGAGGTCGCTTATCGCGACACATAATTAGTCTCCATAAGCCGAAATAAATCAGGTGGTTACCACTTATTACGACACGAGTTCCGAAAACACGACTTCATCTGTCCAGAATTGTCGTCAGCCTACTTTTTTGCTTTCCGCAGTTGCCGCTTCGTCACACCTATCTCTGGCAATACCCCTTTGTGCAAAGCTCGGTAGATTCGGGGGGTAACGCCGAATCGAACCGAAAAAGCCTCTGAGAAATTACTGACCCTTTGAAAACCGGTGCGAAACGCGATCTCAGTGATTGGCGTATCTTCAGCTTCCAACAGGTCGCAAGCCACCTGCAACCGCCGCTCTCGATGAAATTCAGATAGAGAAATTCCAAGAACTTGATTGGCGTCCCGCATCAGGGTTCGGGAGGTTACGCCGAGCCGCTCCGCCAACTGCTCCATTGTTATCTTCTTATCGATATTCTCGGTCATTATTTCCAGCGCCCGCTCGACCCGTAATCGGCTCTCACTCGTCTGACCAAATCGTTCTTTTTGAATATCCCCCCGCGAGATGCTTTCGATTAACAAGCATGACAGCTCTACAGCCTTAGCCTTGCGATACGCGTCGCGCATAAGTCCCGTATACGCACAATCTACAAATTGATCGTATACTGTCGCAATCGCAGGCATGTAAAATCGGTGCGTTATTACGAGTTCATTATTGGAAAGAAGTTGCAAAAATGTATTGATCGATTCGTTAAAGGGACCGCCACACATATTTTCCAGGGCAGACAATTTGAATAGTAAAGACACCCCACAGTTACGCGCCCTTGCCGGGACACGGCGCGTTATCTCGCTGTTTGCAGGGTATGTCATTGTAAAGACAGATATTGCCCGTGAATATCCTTGTGACGCCAGCTCATTCTTCCAGCCAAAGCCGGCGCCTCTGGTTATGAAAAACTGGACATGCGCATGTTCCTGCACAGATATGTGCTGCTCAATGTCCTGATTAAACTGGACGTCCACAAAACAAACCAGATTGCCGGTGTCTATTCGAAACCATTCCCAACCCCCAATTCCATGGGCGCCGGCAAGCTCGATACGATATCCTGATTTATCAGTGCTCGAATATATATTTCCCAGTCCATCTGGTCGAAAGCTTCCTGATGGCTCGCCTCGAAGCGCTATTTCTCGATAGCAATCAAATTCATCAATTGACGACAGTAGCTGGAACTTCTTGCGGTATGCCAATGTAGATCACCTTAGTGATTTAAGCCCTGGGATTAGCAGCTTCAGTTCGAAGATCCCAACTACGGCATCATATATTAAGATGAATCTCAATAGTTGTCTGATTGGCGTTCTTTGAGCGTTCCGGCCCGAATGCTAGAGCGTGCCCGCAAGGGAAGTGCTTAGAAAAGAGAATCGCGGTCTGCGTTAAATTCCGACTGCAAATTTTTAAATTGTGTTCCGGTAATTACTTACTGATAAAACATACTCCGACGACGCGCTGCTGCCAAAGTGACGAAACCCCGATAGCGCAGCCACCTTTTATGTAACCATGAGATTGGCTCCGATGGAAGGCCGATCCGTGCGGAGCCTCCACACAGCGGAGGCCGGATCGGCCGGCGGGAAGGCTTCCGGCGCCGGTGGTCTGTATCCTAATGATGAGTGTGGGCGCACGGTGTTGTAATGGCGCCGCCAGTTTTCGATGATGATTTTCGCCTCGATCAGATGATTGAACAGCTCCGGCTTTAAGCACTCGTCCTGCAGCCGGCCATTGAATGACTCGTTGTAACCATTCTCCCAGGGACTTCCCGGTTCGATGTAGAGTGTCTTCGCGCCGATCTTTGACAGCCATTCCTGAACGGCTTTGGCCCGGAACTCGCCGCCATTGTCGCTTCTGATGTGCTCGGGAACACCGCGATTGACCATCAGCTCGCCGAGCACTTCAAGAACGTTCTGGCTGTTGAGGCGACGTTCGCCCCTGATCGCCAGACATTCGCGGGTGAACTCGTCGATCACGGTGAGCATGCGGAACTTGCGGCCGTCACGGGTGCGATCCTGAACAAAATCATACGCCCACACATGGTTTCGATATTGCGGCCGGAGCCGGATGCACGAGCCGTCATTCAGCCATAGTCTTCCTCGTTTCGGTTGTTTCTGCGGTACTTTCAGGCCCTCGCGCCGCCATATCCGGAAGACACGCTTGTGGTTTACACGCCAGCCGTCAGCACGAAGAAGCGCCGTGATCCGCTTGTAGCCGTAGCGCCCGTAGCGGACAGCAAGATCAATTATCGCTGTGGTCAGTGCATCTTCGTCATCGCGCTTTTTCGGTTTGCGCCATTGCGTGGAGCGGTGCTGACCGAGAATGCGGCAAGCCCGGCGTTCGGAAACGCCGAGCTTTTCAACAGCGCGGTCGACGCAGGCGCGTCGGCGCGAGGGCGTTAGAAGTTTCCCGAGGCGGCTTCCTTTAAAATCGCCTTGTCGAGTTCCGCATCGGCCAGCAAGCGTTTCAGCCGGGCGTTCTCCCGCTCCAGGTCTTTCAACCGCTTAGCCTGATCGACTTTCATGCCGCCATATTCACGGCGCCACCTGTAATAGGTGATCTTCGTAACGCCCAGCCGGCGAATAACCTCGCCGACACTGACGCCTTCGGCGAGATAAATCTCTGCCTCTCGCAACTTCGATATGATTTCTTCAGGCCGATATCGCTTGCCCGGCATTCTCTATCTCCTTGAATGTAGCCATTTGTTTCCTTGTTCGTGGCTGCGTTCAAAGGGGTCGGGTCACTTCTCTGCGCAATATCTGCAAAACCCGACTCCGATCGATGGCGCCCGCGTAAAATGGGATCAAATCCCGACCTATGAACGGCCGCAGAATGCTGACCGCTATCAGTTCATCGTGCAAAGCTGGGACACCGGCATGACGTCGGAGCAGACCAGCGACTACAGCGTTTGCATGAGCTGGGGCTTCCGTGAAGGCGTTTGGGATCTCATTGATGTCTATCGCGCCCGTCTTGATTATGGGCCTTTGAAGGCGAAGGTCATCGCCATGCGCCAGCAGTTTGGCGCGGGCAAAGTGATTATGGAGGACGACAATACGGGCAAAATCCTCATCCGCGAGTTTCGCGCAGAAAAGTTAGGCCGGCTTCACCCCTATCGACCCAAGGTCGACAAAGAAACCCGTTTCGAGGCGCAACTAGCGAAACTTGAATCCGGAAAATACCGCCTGCCGGAAGGCGCGCCTTTCTTGGCCGACCTGAAGCGGGAATTATCCGCATTCCCGAACAGCAAATATGACGACCAGGTCGACGCGTTGAGCCAGTTCCTGGAGTGGTCGGGCTCGAAACGGGCGCTTTCGGCGCTGGACCGAGACCCTGTCACCGGCCGCCGGCGGGGAATGGCTCGCAGGCGCTAAAGTTAATATCAGTAACTCCGATATTTGCTCCGTATCGAGAACAATTGACTGGACTTCGCCTCCAGAAAGAGCGTTGCTGTCCTTGCGGCGCTGGAACCGCCCGTCTCCGCCCGACCGTTCTCAGACGCCGGGCTTGTTGCCGTGCAACAACAAAGGAGGCGCATATGGCGCGTGAAAAATCAGTGAAAATCGCTCGAAAGAAGACAGCGGATTGCCCCGCGAAAAAGACCAGGCCGGGCAAGCCAGCAAAATCCGCATCGGTAAAAGCAGCTGCGAAGAAGCAGAATCCCGGCAAGGGCGCCAACGGATCAAAGAAAGACGCAATCCTTGCTCTGCTGCGCCAGAAAGACGGCGCGACCGTTACAGAACTTGCCGCAGCGACCGGCTGGCAGGAACACTCGGTGCGCGGATTCCTGTCCGGAACGATCAGGAAGAAGCTCGGCCTGCCGCTGATAAGCGATAAGCCCGAAGGCGGCGAGCGCCGTTACTTCCTGCCGGGGCGGTCATGAGGGGCGCGGCTGTATCCAGCGCTACCGAGCGCGATATCGCCGGGCTCAACTATATGAGCCGACCGGAGCTTGAAGAGCGCTACCGGCTGCTCACTGACGAGTCCCCGCCGCAAATGAACCGGGCGATGCTCATCACGGCCGTCGCCTACGAAACAATCCGCCAGCCGCACCGACAGAGGTTGTGTCGTGCCGCTCGATGATGAACTGGCGCGTATCGAGCGCATGTCAAAGGAGATGCTTAGAGAACATTGGCGTCGCATACATCAAAAAGATCCGCCGCCGGGTTTTTCGGCCAAACTTATTCGCGGCGCGTTGATGTTTGATGTTCAGGCGGCGCGATATGGCGGCCTTTCTGCAACGGCCCGCCGCAAACTGGAACGGATTGCATTACGGCTTGATGGCGATAAGAGCGCTCCGGTACTGGACGCCGCGCCCTTGACGCCCGGAACGCGCCTGATCCGCGAATGGCGCGGCAAACGCCATGTGGTCGAAGTGCTGAACGAGGGCTTCGCATATCGGGGATCGGTTTATGGAAGCCTGTCCGAGATTGCCCGTACCATCACCGGCGCGCACTGGTCAGGCCCGCGTTTCTTCGGCCTTAAGAACCGGCGAAAATCACCATGACCGGCAAGCTCATCCCATGTGCGATCTACACGCGCAAATCGACTGACGAAGGCCTCGACCAGGAGTTCAATTCGCTCGACGCTCAGCGAGAGTCCTGCGAGGCTTATATCAGAAGCCAGGCGTCTGAAGGATGGACCGTCGTCAAAGACCGCTTCGATGATGGCGGCTTCTCAGGCGGCAATATGGACCGTCCGGCGCTCAAGAATCTCATCAGACTGATAGAGGCCGGGCGCATCAAAGTGATCGTTGTCTACAAGATCGACCGGCTGACACGGTCCCTCGCCGACTTTGCACGATTGGTGGAGGTGCTGGATGAATATGATGCGTCATTCGTATCGGTGACACAGCAGTTCAATACGACCACCTCCATGGGGCGGCTCACCTTGAACGTCCTGCTCTCATTCGCTCAGTTTGAACGCGAAGTGACAGGCGAACGCATTCGGGACAAGGTCGCGGCTTCAAAGCGCCGGGGCATGTGGATGGGCGGCCACCCGCCGCTGGGCTACGACATCATGAACCGCCGGCTGGCTGTCAATGAGGCTGAGGCGGCAACCGTCAGAACCATCTTCAAACTGGCGCTGGAAGAGAAGTCTTTGGCTCGGCTCGTCGACCGGCTTCGCACTGAAGGTCTCACCGCGAAAAAATGGAAGACGCAGACCGGCAAAATGATGGGCGGCAGCGCGCTTACCCGGACGACGCTTAACCGGCTGCTGCGCAGCCCGGTCTATCTCGGAAAAGTCCGGCAGGGCGGCTCACTTTATGACGGCGAGCATGAGGCGATCGTCGATGAGGCGCTCTGGACCTCTGTTCAGCACATGCTTGACGATGCGCGCCGACTGAAGCGATCGAAAACCAACGGCAAGTCGAACGCCCTCCTCTCCGGCCTGCTCCATGACGACGCCGGGAACCGTATGGTTCCAAGTCATTCGCGACGCGGCAAGACTGTCTATCGCTACTATGTCAGCACGCCGCTGGTGCGCGGTTCGAAAAAACCGGTCGGCGCGGTAAGCCGCGTCAACGCCTCACGAGCAGATAGCGCCGTGATCGCCGCCTTTGAGCAGGCGAAACTTTCATCCTCGGACGCCGATGCGACTGCGCTTATGCAGCACGTCAAAAAGATCACGATTCATCGTGACGAGCTTGAGATCCAGTTGAAAAGCAGTGCTGGCGGTCCATCGCTGCTGCGCGTTCCGGCCGACCTCACCTCGAGCAAGTCCGCTGACCGCCTGATTCAGACTGACGGCACAAACCAGCGCAACGAGCCGCTGATCAAAGCTGTCGCGCTCGGAGCGAGCTGGCGCACGAAGCTGGAAACTGGCGTCTATCCATCTGTCATCGCGCTTGCAAAGTCCGAAGGATACTCAGAGCGCTATGTCTGGAAAACGCTGCGGCTTGCTTTCCTCGCCCCTGACATCGTTGAGGCCATCCTCGACGGACGCCAGCCAACGCATCTCACCCTGCGCAAACTGAACGACCTGCCGCTGGACGGAGACTGGCGTTCGCAGCGCCGTACGCTCGGCTTTGATCCCCGCGCCTGAAGGGTCTCCGCCTGGTTTCCTGAACCGCTGAAAAGACGCCAGAGACTTCCGGTGTGTTACGCGCGAAATCGGCGCCCTTGGCGCGTCTCCCGTTCCCGCTATCGGCGCCAAATCTCGTGCAAGCCTTTGAAGTTCGGCGGCTTCAGCGCACCGGTAAACGGAACGGGAAATTCGATCGGAATTACTGGCGGACAGGGTGGGATTCGAACCCACGAGACGGTTGCCCGCCTACACGCGTTCCAGGCGTGCGCCTTCGACCACTCGGCCACCTGTCCTCACGCCGATACGCCGGCGCACGGCGAGTCTTTCTTATCTTGCCGCTGTTGCGGCGGGGCGGCCCCAGACCACATGGCCCTGCCCGGAAGGAGCCGGACTATAGCCATGGCGGGGCCCCGCGCAAGGCCGAATCCCCAGAAATTGCGCCGAAAATTCAGCCCCTTCGCCCGTTAACCGAGTGGTTTGCAGGCGGCCGCCCGCCGGGCTAATGTGCCCCCCTGTTAAGCTTGCGTTTACCACCCGAGGGGGCCTTTTCATGGCGGCGTTTCGTATTATCGCATGGGTTCTGGTGGCGGTCGCCATCGCATTGCTGGGCGCGGACGGCGTCTCCTCGCTGGAAGCGGGCGAGCCGGTGATGCGCTCCACGGAAATGGTGCTCGCGCTGTTCGGCGTCGACGGCGGCGCCATTGTGGAGAATTCCCCCGGCGGCGTATCGCAGGCCATCGGCACCATCATGGGCCTGCCGCTGTGGGGCGTCATCGGCGTCATCGGCGTCGTCATGACCCTGATCTTCCGCCCTATGGAATAGGCCCGGCCGCAACAGCCGGACCTTTCTTTCCTTTTCCCGCCCAAGCCGTCTGTCAGGTCGCCTGCCCGCGCTCTTGCGCGCGCAGCTTTTCAAGCTTGTTGCGGTAGCGCGTCTGCACGGTGGAGACGAGCACCATCACGAAAATCACGAAGTAGAAACTCGCCTTCGACATGGCGACAACCTCGAAGCCGAACAGCGCCATATGCGCCAAATGCCCGCCTTCGGTGATCAACAAAACGCCGACAATGAAGAGAATGAACAGACCGATCACCTCGAACATGCGGTTCTTCTTCAAAAACACCGACACCTGATCGGCAAGCGCGATCATCATCACGCCGGATATGATGATCGCCGCGGCGATCACCCAGACCACATGGGTGAGCGCAATCGCCGACAACAGGGAGTCGAAGGAGAAAATCAAATTCACGAAGACGATGGTCGCAATCGCCATGGGCACCGATTTCGTATGTTTCTTGTCGAGGTTTTCGACATGTTCGACCGCCAGGAGATGCATGATCTCTTTCGTCGCCGTGTACATGATGAAGGCGCCGCCCGCGAGCGACACCAGGGAATGAAAGGTGAAAGACGCCTCGAAAACGCCGTCTATATTCGCATCGAAGAGCGGCTGGGTCAGCCTGTTGATGAGGCCGAGCACGACGACCATCAGGATAAGGCGCAGGATGATCGCGAGGATGATCCCCACCCAGCGCACATATTTCTGGCGCTCCGGCGTCACACGCCCCGATTCAATCGAAATATAGAGAAGGTTGTCGAAGCCCAGCACCGCCTGCAGCAGGATGAGCATCATCAGGGTGAAAAGATTTTCCAGCGACAACAAGGATTCCATGGCGCGGCGCCCTCCGGTTTTGCGTATCGGCTAGAGGGCATGTTTCGGCGCGGATAATCAAGCGCTGGCGCGCATCGGCGAAGTTCGCCATGATGGGCCATGACGAAGGCAACCATGATGAAAGCCGCGCTCGCCCTCGCCGCGATCCTCGCGGCCCTCGTGCTCATGGTGGTCGCGCGAACGCCGCGCAACGACCGCAACTGGGAGCCTGGGCTTGCGCGCACGCCCGTTTTCGAGCGCCTCAGCGAAGATCGCTGGCGCCTCCATGACATGCGCGCTTATGAATTCAGCGCCGGCGGCGAAGCAAAAGAAGCCTGGCGCGACAAGGTGATCGACGCCAAAGACCTTGAAGAAATCTGGTTTTTCGTGGAGCCCTTCCCCGCCTTTGACGGCGCGGCGCACACGCTCGTCAGTTTCGTCTTCGGAGGCGATACCGGAGAAACCATCGCGATTTCGGTGGAGGCCCGCCGGGAGGAAGGCGAGGTCTATTCAGGCGTCAACGGGCTCTTCAACAAATTCGAGCTGATCTATCAGTGGTCGACGGAAAAGGATGTCCTGACGCGCATCGCCGTCGGCCTCGATCACGAGATCTACGCCTACCGCCTCAAGGTCGACCTACCAGCGGCGCGCGCCATTCTCGGCCATTTCATTGCGCGCACCAACGCGCTGGCCGAACAGCCCCGGTTTTACAACACGATTACGTCGAACTGCACCAATGAACTGGTCAAAGCCGTGAACGACGCCCTGCCCAGAACATTGCCCTGGCATTACTCCCATGTGCTGACGGGCCATGCCGCCGAGCGTCTTCATGCGCTGGGATTTCTCGGCGATGAGAACGCATCCTTTGAAACCGTCAAGGCGCAAGCTGCGGCAAGCGATGCTGTCAACGCCGCCGCCGGCGCTTCCGCTGATGGGTTTTCCGGTCTCTGGCGCGAAAAGTTCACAGGCCGAAACCACCTCGCGCCTTAAGACCCGCGCCGAAAAGAGCGGCGCGCGCGACGAACCGACATCGCGCGAATGCAATACGGCGAAATGCATTTTTCCTGCGGCGAGCGGCGGCCCGGCGATCTTCCCTTTCAAACATGTCGCGCTTATTTCCCGTTTCCAACGAGACACGGAGAGAGACCCATGGCCCGCCTGATCACAATCATCAACACTTGCGTTCTTGTGGTCGCTGCGAGTTATCCGGCGGCATACGCCTACGCTTCTTTGGCGTAGCCGCCCGTTATCGCAGCGTCCCCGAAGGCGCCGTCCGGACAGACACCCCCCAACACTGACTGTCCGGCGGCGCCTTTTCGCACTCAGCCCGAACGCCGTCCGCCAACAAGGTGAGACAGAATGCAAGCGCCGCCGAGCCCCGCCGCGGCGCCCAGCATGTTGCAGACGGCGTCGGCGACTTCCGGACTGCGCACGCCGCCGAGCCCTTGCAAAACTTCCAAGAGAACGCCGTAAACGCAGAGCGCCGCGCCCGCCCCCAAGCGGCGCGAGAAAAGCTTCAGATCGGCCCAGAAAACGCTGGCCCCGAGCGCCCCATAGCCGAGAAAATGCGCGACCTTGTCGGCGAAGGACTCGCTGCCGAACAGCTTCGCCGAAATCCACCGCGTCACCACGAAACCAGGCTCGGTGTTTTCAGGATCAGGCGTCAAGGTCAGGAAGGTGACGAGGGCGAAGAGGAAGAAAAACAAGACCCGCGCCGCCCACAGGGAAAGGCGCATCAATCGGTCCTTTCGCGCGCGGCGAGCCGGCGCTCCCATTCGATCGCGGTTTCGACAATGAAGTCGATATCGTCATAACGCGGACGCCAGTCGAGCACGGTGCGGATCGCAGCATTGTCGGCGATCAGCTGCGGCGGGTCGCCGGCGCGGCGGGGGCCGACTTCGTAATCAAGCTCCGCGCCAGTGACGCGGCGGAACGCATCCACCACTTCGTAAACGGAATAGCCGCGGCCATACCCGCAATTCAGCGTGATCGACCCGCCGTCGCCGCGCAGGCGCTCGAGCGCCTCAAGGTGCGCCTGGGCGAGATCGCTCACATGTACGTAATCGCGAATGGCGCTGCCGTCCGGGGTCGGATAATCGCCGCCGTGGATTTGCAGTTTTTCCTGGCGCTGGCCGAGCGCGATCTGGGCCGCCGCCTTGATGAGATGGGTCGGCTTGCCGATTTCCCCGGCGCGGCCCCTCGGATCGGCGCCCGCCACGTTGAAATAGCGCAAGGTGACGTAAGAGATGCCGTGAGCGGCGGCGGCGTCCTGCAAGATGCGCTCGCTCATCGCCATGGAGGCGCCGTAGGGCGTGATGGAGTGGATCGGCGCGGTTTCGGAGACCGGCGTGCGCTCCGGCGTGCCGTAGACGGCGGCGGTCGACGAAAAGATGAAGCGCTTGACGCCCGCATCGGCGCAGGCTTTCAAAAGCGTGATCGTGTTCGCCGTGTTGTTCCAGTAATAGTCTAGCGGATGACGGATCGATTCCGGCACCAGGATCGAACCGGCGAAGTGAATGACTTCGGTGATCTCATGGTCCGCGAAGACCTTCGCGAGCGCGTCCGCATCGCCGATATCGGCCTCGACAAAGGGCGCGGATTTGGGCGCAAGCCAGCGCGCGCCCGTCGACAGATTGTCGAGCGCGACAGCAGACGCGCCGGCGTCTTCCAACGCCAACAACATATGGGCGCCGATATAGCCGGCGCCGCCGGTCACCAGAACGCTCATTGGTTTCCGCCCTGTTTCACGTCATGTAAACGCGATTCCTTGACAGATTTTTATAGCCTTTTCATGTAGCCAAGTGTACCGGCTGGCCCCGATTTGAGGTACATGGCGCGCATGATCCAGCGATTATTCAGGAAATCGGAGATGAAGTCATCCGTCCCCCGGGGAAAGACGGTTTACGCCATTGGCGACATTCACGGCCGGTCCGACATGCTGGACGAGCTTCTCTGGCGCATAAAAGACGACGCCGGTTCGCTTTACGACGCCAAGCTGATCTTTCTCGGCGATTATGTGGATCGCGGGCCGGACAGCCGCGGCGTCCTCGACCGGCTGATCAGCCTCGGACAGGATCATGAGGATGCGGTCTTTCTGAAGGGCAATCACGAAGCCCTGTTGCTCGATTTTCTCGCCGAGCCGGAAGATCTGTCGCATTGGGTCGAATGGGGCGGCGCGGAAACGCTGGAAAGCTACGGGCTCAGCACGGTCGGCAAGGATTGGCGCACCCTGGCGGAAGAGTTCTGCGAAGCCGCGCCGAAATCCCATCTCGAGTTTCTGAACAAGTTGAAGCTCACCCATATCGAGGGCGATTATCTGTTCGTGCATGCGGGCGTGCGCCCCGGCGCGCCGCTCGAAGATCAGACTGAGGAAGACCTGATCTGGATCCGCAAGCGGTTTCACAACGCCGCCCCCGACTCCCGTCCCGACTATGTGGTGGTTCACGGCCACACGCCCACCGACAAGCCGGAGGATGCGGGCTGGCGCATCGGCGTCGACACCGGCGCCTGTTATGGCGGGCTGTTGACCGCTGTCGCGCTGAAGGACAATTCGCGGCGCTTTTTAAGCGTGAAGGATCGTTAGGGCGCGCTAGCCGTTCGCGGTTTTGACCGCGTTCGGATTGTCGGCGATGAGGCGCGGACCGCCCGCGGCGGCCAGAATCGCGCGCAAGGTCTGGGCTCCGGCCGGCCCGTCGCCAGCATTGATCGCCTTGCCATATTCGCTCGCGAAATTCATCGACGTAATGATATGCGGCGTCGGCGTCACGAAAATGATCTGGGCGCCCAGCATCACAGCTTCGCGCCAGCGCTCCATGATTTCACGCTTGTAGCGGGCCGACGCGATCAGGAAATCGGGCTCGGAAGAGCGGCATTCGGTTTCGGAAATGATGCGCGGCCCTTTTTCCCAGAGACGCTCTTTCTCGCGCGCCATGCCGGTGTCCACCGCGGCGGTGACGGCGCGCGCCGCCGGACCGGCCCAGCGCAGCAAGGCTTCGGTCTGCGGATCGGCGCCAAGGATATGGGCGCACTCGCCGCGTGACGCGATGTCTTCCAAAATGGTGACGAAATCGTCGCGCACTTCCGCGGCGCGCTGTTCGAAAGACTGATAAGGCTGCAACGCGCGCATGGCGAGGGCGTTTTCCTCGTCCCAGAGCCGCGCCAGGCGCTCATACCACGGATCGAAATCATATTCTTCAAACTCGGCGTGCGTAATGAACAGCCGGATCGATCCGCCTTCCTTGGAGGTGAGCGCGCCCTTGAAAATCTTCAGCCCCGACTCGCGCACCAGCCATTCGAGAACCGACAGCGAGTAAACCGCGGAAACGCCCGCCTGGAGCGTTTCAACAGAGGTCCGCGTCAGCACCATGGGCGCGTAGAGCGTTTCAAGGGCGAAGACGCCGTCATCGGCGAGCAGCGCTTTGACCCGTTTTAAAAAGCCGCGCGGATCGTCCACATGCTCGATGATAGAGACCGCGGTGACGATATCGAATTTCTTGTCGCCGAAGGCCGCGTCGAGATCTTTCGACGGAAAAGGCGAACGCCCGGTCCAGGCCCAGTCGCCGATCTCTTCCACATGCTCGCCCGGATCGACGCCGAAACGCTCAACCCAGCGGGGATAGAAAGACAGGAGCGTGCCGTCATTGCAGCCGATATCGAGCGCCGCGCAGTCGCGGCCCGAAATCATTTCCAGGGCTTCGGTCGCCACGGCGCGCAGATGATCGCGGGTCGAAGCGTGATGGCTGGAGCGGAGATAGGAAACTTCGTCTTCCGGATGCGCCGACTGAAGAAGGCCGCAAGCGCGGGCGTCGCGTGAAGGATCGCACAAAACGTAATCGGCCGAAGCGTCGCGCTTCCGCGACAGGCCCTTGCGCGGCCCCAGCGCCATGGAAAAGGCCGGCGTCAGCGCTCTCGATCCGCAGGCGCGGCATTGCGTAATTGTTTTCACAGGGCACAGCGCCTTTCAGTACAAGGACGTTTCGTTTCCCGAAACCTCGCAGCCCAGCGTCAACAAAATGTAAAAGCAAAGAAAAAGTCTTTCAAAAGCGGGGGCTTAGACACGCCCCGCTTACCGACCTTAACAAAGTCTTGCCAAGCGCCCGCTTTAAAAAGCCTGCTCCACCATCAGGCAAAAGCGAGATAGACGAGCCACAGGCCGGTGACGAGCAAGGTCAGCATGGTCAGCCCCGTGCCGATGACGCGGCCGAAAGGCCAAACCCCGAGCCCCAGACCCAAAAGATGCGCGACGCGCGCAAACAAAAAGACGGCGCCGAGGACATGGATCGCCACGGCCGGCGCGCCGAGCAGCGCCAGCAGCACGAGCCCGCCGATCGCCGCCGGGGCGTATTCTATATAATTGCCCTGGGTGCGGATCGCCTTAACCATTTCCGGATGGTCGCCGTCGCCGAGATTGATCTTGTGGCGCATGCGATTCATGCCGACGCGGGCGCTCAGGAAAATCAGCAGCAAGGCGTTGAGCCCGACCCACAGGGCGGCGGCTTCGAGTGATGTCACGGCGTCTCTCCCTTTTGATTTCCCGTCAGGCGCTCATGCGGTCGATGAGCCGGCGCATGAACACGGTTCCCGCGCGCACCTGTTCGAGGGTGATGTATTCGTTGGGCTGGTGGGCCTGATCGATGGAGCCCGGCCCGCAAATGACGACGGAAAAGCCGCCTTCCTGAAACTGCCCCGCCTCTGCGGCGTAGGAAACGACTTCCGTAGAATTATGGCCGGTGATCGCCTTGGCGAGATCGGCGGCGGGATTGTTTGGCTCGGGCGCAAGAGAAGGCGCATTGGTGATCTGCGTGATCTCGATGCGGCAGCCCGGCGCCTTGGCGCGCATTTCGGCTTCGACGCCGCGGGCGAAATCGGTGAACTCGCCGATAATGTCTTCGCGGCTATCGCCGGGGATGACGCGCATGTCCCAGCTGAACTCCGCCTCGCCGGCCATGATGTTGAGCTGCGTGCCGCCCCTGACGACATTCACCGTCATGGTCGAGTAAGGCGGATGGAAGGGACAATCGGGATCAGCTTCGGCCGCGCGCCGCTCGCGCATGTCGGTGATTTTCGTGATCAGCTTGGCCGCCGCCTCCACCGCTGAAACGCCGCGGTCGGTCTGGCTCGAATGCGTGGTGTAGCCGGTCACCTTCACCTTGAAGGAGGCGATCCCCTTATGGCCGTCAATCACCTTCATATTGGTGGGCTCGCCGACGATCACCGCCGAGGGTCTGGGCGCCTTTTCGGCGATCTCGGCGATCATCCGGGGCGCGCCAAAGAGGCCGATCTCCTCATCATAGGAGAGGGCGAAAATGATCGGGCGCTTGAGCTGGGCCTTGCGCATCTCCGGCACCAGGGACAGGCCGATGGCCGAGAAGGTCTTCATGTCCGCGACGCCGCGCCCATAGAGCTTGCCGTCCTTTTCGACGACGGTCCACGGGTCGCTCGCCCAGTCCTGGCCCTCCACCGGCACCACGTCGGTATGACCGGAGAGGACGACGCCGCCCTCGACCTTCGGGCCGACCACCGCATAGAGATTGGTCTTGGCGCCGTCGTCGCTGGGCACGCGGAAGGACTCGATCCCATAGTGATCGAGATAGGCCTCTACATCTTCGATAAGGGGCAGGTTGGACTTCGACGAGGTCGTGTCGAAGGCGACAAGGCGGGAGATCCAGGAGAGCTGTTCGGCAATATCGGTCATGGCCCGCAAATTGCGCGCAAAACAGCTCCGAACGCAAGCGTTCTTCACGCCTGGCGGTCATCTTTCATACTGAAATACAAAGAAAATTCGGGCTTTTAGCCTCGCCCGGCGGAGGCGGCGTGGATGCCCCGGCGCAACTGGCCGGGGCATCAACAAGACGCCGTCGGCTTAGGCCGCTTTCTTGCGGCGAACCGTTTTGCGCTTCGCAGTCTTTTTCGCGGTCGTTTTCTTGGCCGCTTTTTTCGCCGCCGGCTTCTTCTTCACCGTCAGCTTCGTTTTCTTCGCGGTCTTGCGCTTGGCAGGCGCCTTGCGCTTGGCCGGAGCTTTTTTAGCGGTCGTTTTTTTCTTGGCGGCGGTCTTACGCTTCGCCGTCGTTTTCTTCTTGGCCGTCACGGCCTTTCTCTTCGCCGTCGTTTTCTTGGCGGCTTTTTTCACAGCTTTTCTCATTGGAACACGTCCCCTGAAACACTGACCATGCGTCAGCAAGAATCCCCATTATCTTGATGCGAGTAAACGAACAATAAAAAAAATGACGGCCGATGAACGGCTTCCGCGCGCTGCTCCTGCTACGGAAGGTCTGCCTTACGGACTCAAAACCCCCGCCTGGGCGCCAGGCGGGGGTCTTTGAAACGGCCTATGAGAAGATGCTTATTCCTTCACGTCGATCAATTCGACTTCAAAGATGAGCGCTTCGTTGGGACCGATGGAGCCGCCCGGCGCGCCGCCGGCGCCATAGGCGAGATCGGGCGGAATGAAGAAGCGGTACTTGTCGCCTTCGCTCATCAACTGCACGCCTTCGGTCCAGCCGGGGATGACCCCGCTCAACGGAAAGCTGATCGGCTGACCGCGCGAGTAAGAGGAGTCGAATTCGGTGCCGTTGATCAGCGTGCCCTGATAGTGAACCTCGACCGTATCGCTTGCCGAAGGGCTGTCGCCGTCCGCCGGACCTTCAGAGATCACTTCATATTGAAGGCCCGACGCCGTCGTCTGAATCCCTTCTTTTCCGGCGTTTTCCGCCAGAAACGCCTGCGCCCGCTCGAGATTGCGCTGAGGGTTCTGCACCTTGATGAGCTCGACATCGACGATCAGCGTTTCGTTGGGGCCGAAAGGCGAATTGGGACCGACGCGGTCGCCATAAGCGAGATCGGGGGGCACGAAGAAGCGATAGCGATCGCCCTCCTCCATCATCTGAAGGCCCTCCGCGAGGCCGGGCATGTCAACGCCGATTTCACTGACCCTGACCTGCGGCGCGGCGCCGATGGCCCGCGAGGAACTGATCTCGACACCGTCGGCGGTCGCCATCACGAATTCGAAGACCACGAGGTCGGTGGAGGTGGGCGTCAGGCCGTCTTCGTCGCTCTCCTCGAGCGCCATATATTGAAGACCTGAGTCCGTAACCTGCACTCCATCGCGGGCCTTGTTCTCTTCGAGAAATTTTTCTGACGCCGCGAGATTTTCCGCCGCCTCTTTTTCGAACTCGGCTTTCAGCTCCGCCCCGGTCTTGGCCTCGTCAGGCAGATCGAGGTCGGCTGTTTCTTCGGCGGAGGCGGTTTCCTCGGCGGCGTCCGCCGTCTCGGATTTGTCCTCCTTGGCGCAGGCGGCGAGCGCCAGAGCCGCCGCTGCGATCATCAATCCTGTCTTGCGCACTCGCGATACTCCTTTTTGGATGCGGGACGTTTTCGTTTGGGCGCGACCCTATCCGATTGTCCCTCCGAGACCAAACCGAAGACTTGCCGCGCCATCGGGGCCAGGCTTACCATTCGGTCATGAAACGAAAGGCGCTCCTGTTCGGACTCCTGGCTCTCGCGGGCTGCGCCTCTTCGCCCGCGAAAGACGCGGCGGATGCGCAGCGCAAGCTCGACAAGGCGGCGGCGCAGCTTGCCTCTCCCTGCCTGGCGGAGACCGTCGTTGCTGACTGGCGCGGCAAAAGACTGGACCGCTGGTTCGACTTTCACCAGTACGAGGGCCGGGGATTTCGCGACGAGCGCAGGGAAACCTATTTCAGGGACCCGCAAGCGCCGATCTATATCCGCCCGATCCGCGGCGGCTACAGAATGATCATCGCCGATGTCGAGCCTGAAACCTTTGAAGCGGCGCTGACCGAAAGACTTCAAGGAGAAGGGTTCGAGCCTCAGGACTCCATCACCCTTGCGGTCTGCGCCGTCGCGCATCATCGCGGGCAACGCTATTGCGAAGCGATCGGCGGTCCGGTGGTCTTTCGGGCTGAAGATACAAGCACAGTGCGGTCCATCGAGACGATGGAACAAAGCCCGCTCGGCGTCAGCCTCAATCTCACCCTGCAGACAGCGCCCGAGACTTGCGAGTGACAGGGCTTACGCCGCCCCCAGACGCACGCTGACATAAACGGCATAGATCGCGATCCAGCACAAGGCGAGCCCGTAGGGAACGAGACGTCCGAGACCCAGCCGTTTCGCTAGCGCCGCGCCGAGCGCGGTCAGGCCGATGGCGAGCGAAAAGCGCGCGAGCCGCGCGACAAAGGCGACAAGCGCAAAGAGGATCGGATTGACGCCGAGCATCCCCGCCTCCATCGCATAGATCTTGAACGGCGCGCCGGTGATGGCGCCGAGCGTCAGATTGAGCGGCCAGACGCCCGTCATCTCATCAGCAACGCGCATGGTGAGATCCGGCCCGATCAAGGGTACGGAAAGCAGGAATTCGCAGGCGGCGCCGAAATCGCGCGCGCCCCACAGCCACATCACGAGCCCGCCAACCACAGCCGCGCTCGCCGCGGCGAGCGACAGGCGGAACGCCGCTTTCAGTCCGAAGACAAGCACCGCGGCGGTGAGCAGGAGATCGGGCACGATGAAAAAGAAGGTCGCTTCAGAAAAGCCCCAGGCAAGCGCGCCGGCGGCCCAGTATTTCGGGTCTCTTATTCCCATGGCTGGAACCGGCCCTCATCGGCGAGCTCGGTCATGCGGAGTTCAAGCTCGCCCATGAAGCTTTGCGCATCGCCCGTCCACCTTATGGCGGGCCCCGCGAAGACATCGCAATTGAAGGGCACGAGAATAAGGCTGCCCTTGGGAAGCGCCTTGCCGAGCCCGTGCATGAAGACGGGATAGACGGGAACGTCGGGCCGCGCCTTTGCGAGATAGGCGACGCCGCGCTTGAAGTCGGCGCGCTGTTCCGGTTCGCCACGCGAGCCCTCCGGAAAGAGGATCAGGATCTCGTTGCGGTCGAGGGCGGCTTCGAGATCGGCGAGCGGGTTCTTTCTGACGCCGCCCCGCGCCAGGGGAATGATGTTGATGATATTGAGCGCGAACCATTTCAGCCAGCGATTGGCGAGGAAATAATCCGCCGCCGCCGCAGGCCGCAGGCGATGAAGGTCTTTCAGGGGAAACAGCGCCATCAGGGTCAGCGTGTCGAGATGGGAGTTGTGGTTGGCGACCAGAACCGCCGGCCCCTTTTCGGGCAGATGCTCGCGCCCGCGCACATTCATGCCGAGAATGACGAGCAGCACGGGCCGCACGACGAGGAAAAAGAAGAGAAATTGCAGCGCGCGTTTCATCAGATGCGCCCCGAGAACACGAAGAAATGCATGGCGTGATAGAAGACGGGCGCCGCATAGATGAGGCTGTCGACGCGGTCCAGGATGCCGCCATGGCCGGGAATGAGCCCGCCGGAATCCTTCACGCCGAGATCGCGCTTGAAGGAGGAAATGGTGATGTCGCCGAGAAAGCCCGCCACCGCGATGATCGCGCCCGCAACGCCCGCATAATAGAACGGCATCGGCGTCAGGAACGGCCCGGCGATCGCGGCGCCGATCATTGTGGAGCCGAGCCCGCCGAGAAAGCCTTCCCAGGTTTTCTTCGGGCTCACCTGCGGCGCGATCTTGTGCCTGCCGAAAAGCCGGCCCCAGGTGAACTGCGCCACGTCGTTGAACTGCGTCAGCGCAACAAGAAACAGGAGAAGCCCCGCCCCGCCCGCGGGACCGGCGACGTCCTTATCGGCCGCCAGCAGCATCGCCGTATGGCTCAGCGCAAAGACGGTGATCATCAGCCCCCAGCTCAAGGTTCCGACCGCGCGCAGGAAGCCTTCGGTTTTGCCCATGAGCGTCATCGCCATGGGCAGGAACAGGAACATCCAGACCGGAATGAAGGTGAGAAAGAGGCCGTAGCTATTGAGATGCGCGAAGACGAACTGCACCGGGATCGCCCAGTACGCAAAGAGCAGGATCACGCGGTCAACGCGGCGCGTGGGGATCAGCGAGAGATATTCCTTGAAGGCGAGAAACGTCACGAAGCCGAGAAAGACCGTGGAGACCACGCGGTTCGTGACGATGGCGACGGAGAAGATGGTGATCATGAACCACCAGGACGTCACCCGGCGCGATAGCTCCTCGGTCGCCGCGCCTGGTTTTTTCCGCTTCATCACGGCGACGATGACGCTCGCCGCGATCAGCAGCGCGTAGATGACCGCGATGGCGTAGAAGACAGTGTCGGGCAGCGCGTCAGGTATCGGCATGACGGACCTCCTTCAGCGCCATTCTTGAGCGATTGACGATGGTCGCGGCGCCGAGCGCACAGGCGAAGGCCATCAGCACCGTCGACCAGACGCCCGCATCGACAAAAACCAAAAGCACCGCCAGCGCGCCGAAGAAAAAGGCGCGGTCCGATTTGCCGAACGGCCCGTCATACCGCCGCGACGCGCCGATCTGAACGCCGACAACGCCGGTCATTTCCGCGATGATCCCGAGCGTGACCGCGACGACCACCAGCGAGGCCGGCACACCGGGAATGAAGACGAAGGGCAGATAGAGGGCCGCGTCGGAAATAACATCGGTCAGTTCGTTGAGGATCGCGCCGAGCTTCGAGGCCTGGCCGAATTCCCGCGCCAGCATGCCGTCGATGGCGTTGAGCGCCATGCGCAGGAAAAGTATGAGCGGCAGGAGCGCCAGCACCCATTTGGCGCCCGGATTCATCAGATGCGCCGCGCCATGGGCGAGCGAAAGTCCGCAGGCGATCAGCGTCACCTGATTGGCGGTGACGCCCGCCGCGGCCAGCCGCCCGCAGAAGGGCCGCAAGAGCGCCTGAAATTTCGGCTTGAGGTCGTAGATGGTAGGCACTTGAGCTTCCCCGGTCCGGAGCCAGAAGCATAGGCCGATTTGCGCACTTTGCGCGAGCGACTCCGTATTGACCGTTAAGAGGAATGTTGAAATTCTAAGGTGCTGGCCTGGAGGACCATATGACCAGCATGCTTCCCCCTACTCACCAACGTCTTCTCGAAGACATTCAGCAAATATTGAGCGCTGATAACCGTTTTGCGGGATTGCTCGCCGGCGGCTCGCTGATCCATGGCGGCGTCGATGAATTTTCCGATCTCGACCTCGTCCTCGTCGTCACTGAAGACGCCTATAACGCCGTCATGAAGGAGCGGCGCGCCATTGCCGAACGCTTCGGCGGTCTCCTCGCCGCCTTCACCGGCGAACATGTAGGCGAGCCGCGGCTTCTCATCTGTCTTTATGGCCCCGAGATCGTTCATGTGGACCTGAAATTTGTGACCGCAGACGCGCTGACGAACATCATCGAGCGCCCGCACATTCTCTTCGACCGCGATGGATCCATGGCGGCCCTACTGGAAGAGGCTGATGTGCGCTGGCCCGACCGGGAGTTTGCTTGGTTCGAGGAGCGCTTCTGGATCTGGATACATTACGGCGCAACGAAGCTCGGCCGGGGCGAACTGTTTGAAGCCATCGCCATGCTCGCCTTTATCCGCGATCAGGTGCTGGGCCCGCTCGTTACTATGCGTGCAGGCCAGCCCCAGCGCGGTGTTAGGCGGCTCGAACAGAAATTTCCCGAAGACGCCTCGAGACTGCAAAAAACCATGGCGGAGCATGACCGCGAAAGCGTCAGGGCTGCGCTCCACTCTGCAATGGCGATTTATGAAGAGCTGACAACGGGAGAGCTTCCAGCAGGCACGCCGCTGCGCAGGACTGTGCACGCCTATGTGGACAGGCTCTAGACGATAAGGATCAGTTCAACCCGTATTCGCTGACCGAGGCGAGCTCCGCCGCGCCGATGAGGCGCTTGCCGGCGAGGCGCACCGAATGGATCGGGCCTTCTATTTCCCGGGTCCAGAAATCGAGGAATTTCGACAGCACCGGATATTTCGGGGCGATGTCGTAGTCCTGCCAGACATAGGCCTGGAGGAGCCCCGGATGGTCGGGAAGATGGTAAAGGATTTCCGCCGTCGCGAGGCGGTAACCGGCAAGCTGCTTCTTTACTAAAGAGTGATCCGCATTCATGGGACGCCCTTTCACGCTCTCAACTAAACCCTCGCGCCATAGTCGGGCCTGAACCTTGCCGATTTGCAAGCTTGACAGGCCCGGTTGAGCCTAAATTCATTCAGTTTTTTCAATATGTTAGCAGCCATGCGCACAGGGTGCTGACAGGGCTGTGAAAAAAATCGCTTACGCCCGAAATTTTCTCTTTACAGGCAGACCCGTCATCCCTATCTCGCGGGTCCGTCATTCCCATGGGACCTCACCGCAAGAATGGCGTTTGATTTGAAGCTGCTTTTGCGAGGTTCCATGAGATGGATCAATTCCAATCTGCGCTTGCGCTGGTCGTAGCCGACCGTCCGGACTTACCCGTTCATTGCATCCGGCCGCACGCCGCCCAAAGGGCGGCGGACTGGTTCGTGCGCCGTTTCCCCGGCGACGTTCTCTATGCAGTGAAGGCGAACCCCCACCCCGCCATTCTCGACGCGGTCTACGCCGCCGGGGTGCGCTGGTTCGACGTCGCCTCCCTGCCCGAGGTCGAGCTTGTCGCGACCCGCTTTGAGGACGCGACGCTCGCCTTCATGCACCCGGTGAAAGCCCGCTCGGCGATCCGCAAAGCCTATTTCGATTATGGCGTGCGCATCTTCTCGCTCGACAGCCGTGAAGAGCTCGCCAAGATCGTTGCGGAAACCGGCGGCGCGAAGGACCTGCATCTCATCGTCCGCCTCGCGGTGTGTTCCGACTACGCCCAGCACAAGCTCGGCGGCAAGTTCGGCGCGAGCGGCGTCGAGGCCGTAGAGCTCCTGCGCGAGACCCGCGCGGTTGCGGACGAGCTTGGCGTATCCTTCCATGTGGGCTCGCAATGCATGCGCCCTGAAGCCTGGCGCGTCGCCATGGCGCAAACCGGCGATCTCATCCGCGAAGCGGGCGTCACCGTTGACATCGTCGATGTGGGCGGCGGCTTTCCGGTCGCCTATCCGGGCCTCACCCCGCCGCCGCTCGAAGACTACATGCTCGAGATCGAGGCGGCCTTCGAAGAGATGCCGGTGCTTGAAAACGCCGATCTGTGGTGCGAGCCGGGCCGCGCGCTGTGCGCCGAAGCCGGCAGCCATGTGGCGCGCGTCGAGCTGCGCAAGGGCGATTGCCTTTACCTCAATGACGGCGCCTATGGCGCGCTCTTCGACGCCGCCCATGACGGGCTCGTCTATCCGGTGAAACTGCTGCGCGAGAAAGGCCGGCCCCGCCGTCCGCTGCGCCCGTTCAAGCTTTACGGTCCGACCTGCGATTCCATCGACGCCATGGAAGGCCCGTTCATGCTGCCCGCCGATATCAGCGAGGGCGACTATATCGAATTCGGTCTCACCGGCGCCTATGGCTCGGCGCTTGCGACCAAGTTCAACGGCTTCGGCGAGTATATCGAGGCGGAAGTCGCGGATGCGCCGATGACCAGCGTTTTCGAAGCGCCGAAACCGCAAATCGCGGAAGTCATCGCGATCGGCGACAAGCTCTGAATTCCAGCCCCGGCTGGCCATTGCGGCGCTGATCGTCTAGATCAGCGCCGTATCTTTTAGACGGCCCTCCGCGTGTTCATGAAGACACGGCCCGGATCCGGTAACACCGGTTACGAGAAAGGACCGACCAATGACCCAACCTACCGACAACCGCAAAGCCGAGCTTCTGTCAGCGCCGGTCGAACATATCGACATCACCGAGTTCGACGCGCGCCCGATCATCGAAGCCTGGGGCAAGATGAGCTTTACGAGCCGCGAGGCCGCGCGCGCCGCGCAAATCCTCAACATGGCGCTTGAAGATCAGGACTGCTCCACCTGGCTCGTCATGGCGGGCTCGACCGGCGCCGGCGGCTGCCTGCATGTCTGGCGCGACATGGTCGAGTACAACATGATCGACGCCGTCGTTGCGACCGGGGCCTCGATCATCGACATGGATTTTCTCGAAGCGCTCGGCTTCAAGCATTATCAGGCGAACGAGATCCCCGACGACAACACCCTGCGCTCGCTCTATATCGACCGCATCTACGACACCTATATCGACGAAGAAGAGCTCCAGCATGTCGACGAGACGATCTATCAGATCTGCGAACAGCTCGAGCCGCGCCCCTACACCTCGCGCGAATTCATTCACGAGATCGGCAAATGGCTCGCCGCCGGCAACGCCAAGAAGCCGGATTCGCTGATCCAGAAAGCCTATGAAAAAGGCGTGCCGATTTTCGTGCCGGCTTTCTCCGACTGCTCGGCGGGCTTCGGCATCGTCAAGCACCAGGTCGAGCGCCGCAAGGCGGGCAAGCCTTATGTGACAATCGATTCCGGCGGCGACTTCCGCGAGCTCACCGAGATTAAGCTCGCGGCGGGCACCACGGGCCTGTTCATGGTCGGCGGCGGCGTGCCGAAGAACTTCGCCCAAGACACGGTCGTCTGCGCTGAAATTCTCGGCCATGACGATGTGCAAATGCACAAATACGCTGTGCAGATCACCGTCGCCGACGTGCGCGACGGCGCCTGTTCCTCCTCGACGCTGAAAGAGGCGGCGAGCTGGGGCAAGGTGTCGACAGTGCACGAACAGATGGTCTACGCCGAAGCGACGTCCGTTGCGCCGCTGATCGTCTCCGACGCCTGGCATCGCGGCGGCTGGAAAAAGCGCGAGCCGCGCAACTGGGCGAAGCTCTTCAACTAGAAAACATTCAAAGTCTAACAATCGTTCATGATTGTTACCAATTCGGCGCCGGCGCGGGATCACATTCGCGCCGGCGTTTTGTTTTGCCGACAGACTTCACCCTGCAATTAACCGGATATTTCCCGCCAGAAGCGCAAACTGGGCGCTTTGACGCGACTCACGCGTTCCAGAAGACGGGTCTTTAATAAATGGCGTTGACTGCGCGGCGTGCCGGAAAAGCGATGAGCGTCACTGCGCGTCAGCGGCTTCAGAGCCTGCGCGCCTATCCGACGCTCGACACCTGGATGAACCCGCTTACGCGCGGGCTCGCCCGGCATTTCGCGCATCAGGACTGGCTGAAAGCCCAGGAGCAGCTCGACTTCACCTATCGCATGAGCGATTGCGATTTGGGCGGCGTTTCCTGCGTGCGCTACGAAACCGAAAAGACTCGCGAAAGCGACCGCATCATCTTTTACGTCCATGGCGGCGGCGGGGTCAGCGGATCGCCGCGCGCCAATGCGTCAATGATCCTGCCGGTCTGTCAGCTTACCGGCCTCGAAGCCGTGGGCGTCGACTATACGCTCGTTCCCGAGGCGCGCTTTCCCACCCAGATCGAGGAGATCGACCGCGCCTATAAGGCGCTGATCGCCGAACGGCCGGAGGCGCGCGTCACCCTCTTCGCCGATTCCATGGGCGGCTCTTTTGCGCTGGCGGCGCTGATGAAATGGCGCGACGAAGGCGCCGCCTTGCCCGAAAGCGTCGTCATGATCTCCCCGGCGCTTGACGGCGAAGGCGCCTCAGACACCCAGACGACCGTCGACGGTCATGATCCTTACATGCGGTCTCATGGCGGGCGTCATTGCCGGCGCCTGTTCAACTACTACGCCCCGGACGAAAACCTGAAAGACCCGCGCGTCTCGCCGATCTACGGCGATTTCCGCGGCCTGCCGCCGGTGCTCATTCATGTGGGCACGCGGGAAATCCTGCTCGGGGATTCGGCGCGCCTTTCCGAAGCCGTGCGGCGCGCCGGCGTCGACACGACCTTGCGCGTCTTTGACGGCATGTATCACCTGTTTCACATGCACTGGGACCTGCCCGAAGCGAAAGCCGCCCATCAGGACATCGCGGACTTTCTCCGGGAGGCTTAGCCCGCACGGCCGCGCCGCAGCGCAAGGATGCGAAACAGCCCGCAGCCGGCGACATAGAGAATTTCCGCCTCGAACAGCCGGTTGAGCGCAACCACGACCCAATAGGAATCGGGACCTGTAAACGCCGTATAAAGATGATAGACGGCGAGAAAGCCGTGCAGGAAGACAAGCGGGACCGGGAACCACCGCCGCTCGGCCATGCGGTAAAGGGCGAGCGCCGTGGCCGTATCCACGGCAACGAAAGACAGCGCCAGCGACGACCCTTCAGCGACCATCCAGAGCTGTAGCGTGAAGGCCCAGTTTATCGCCAATAAACGAGAGGCCGCCGCGATCTGCGGCGACCTCGAGTGAAAACCGATCAAAAGCACGCCGCCGATGAGCGCGGCGTAAAGGCTGATGGTTATCCAATACCCAGAATAGATCTCACGGCCTCGCTAGACACCACCGGCTTGGGGCGCCCGCCCCCTGCGGCCTCCAGAAGCTGCGCGCCGGCTTGCATCGCCTGGGCGTTCAGCATCTCGTGCGCCTTCGCGGTGACATCGGCGAGATTGACCAGCGCGGTCTGCATTTCCGTAAAGGCTTCTCCGCCGCTTGATGCATGAAGTTTGCCATCGACCCCTTTCGCCGTCACCGCCAGGGCGGCGAGAGTCGCGGCGAGGCCCGCAATTTGCTTTTCAAAACGCCACAACGCCAACTGTTCTTTTCGGAGATCTGTCATTTCTTATCCTCGCAAGTAAAAAATATGGTACTCAAACATCATTACAACCTTAGCGGGAATAAAGGTGAAATCCAGACTTAAATACAACTTATGCGAGAATTTTATTGACCGGCAATGAGGACAACTACGCCGCCCGGATCGGGCGGGCGATGTGGCGGGTCGCCAAAAGGCGGGCCGCGGAGACGCAATTTTATGAGAGCATGACGGCGCAGCGGGCGCCGCTCATCACCGCTGAAGCGGGCGGTCCTGAAAGTAAAGCTCCGCCGCGAGCTCCGCGCCCCGGTCCAGCGCCGAGGGAGACGGAAGGCCCCCTGACTCTTTCAGAATTTCTTCGAGGACTGGGCGAAGAGCTTGCGCGAGACGAGACGGACCCTGACGCGTCGTGAGCCGCGAGAGCGCCGCATAGGTGTTGACCGTCGCCTCCGCGGCGATGTCGAGGGTCGCCGGCGCGGCGGGCGCCGCCTCCTCGGGCCTGAGATGATTGATCACCACCGCCATGGCGAGCCTTAACCGCGCGGCTTCGAGCAGCGCATCCTCCGGCCCGGGCGGCATGGCGACAATGTCGGCGCCGCCGCCCTGGATCTCGCCATAGAGCATGCCGAGACTGACCGCGCCGCCGGTCGCCTCGACGATGCGCCGGGCGAGCAAGGGCTTCGGCGCCTGGACGCCCGCGATGATCCGGTAAAGCGTCTGGCGCGACACGCCCACCCGGTCGGCGAAATCCTGAACGCGCTCCTCGACATCGTGGAGATATCGTTTCAGCGGGTGCATGAGTTAACCGTTTCCCTTACGAGGTCGAAAAGGTTGTCACGAGACTCGCAACAATCCGTTAAGAATTGCTGCGCCGCGAAAGACTTCCTAAGAGAGCGCACTCGCAATTTGAGAATTCGAAGATTATGCCCGCCTTATGAGCGCCCTCCTGTTAACCCTGACCGACATCCGCCTTTCCATCGGCGGCGAGCCTTTGTTCGAAAACGCATGGCTGAATGTGGGCGAGCGCGCGCGCATCGCGCTTGTGGGCCGCAACGGCTCCGGCAAGTCGACCCTGATGAAAATCGCCGCCGGCCTTGTAGAGGCGGACGGGGGCGAGCGCTTCATCCATCCCGGCGCGACCGTGCGCTATCTCGCGCAGGAGCCCGATGCGAGCGCCTATGAGACGATCGGCGATTATGCGCGGGCCGGTCTCGACGAAACCGGCAAGGCCCATGAGGCGGAAATCATGCTCGAAGAGCTCGGCCTCGATCCGTCCCTGTCGCCGTTGAAACTCTCCGGCGGCGAGCTGCGCCGGGCGGCGATTGCGCAGGCGCTGGCCGCCGCGCCGGATATTCTCTTGCTCGACGAGCCGACAAACCATCTCGACCTGCCCGCTATCGCCTGGCTCGAACAGAAACTGCGCAACCTTCCCTCCGCCATTGTCCTGATCAGCCACGACCGGCGCTTTCTCGAAACCGTCACCAACGACACCGTGTGGATCGACCGCGGCGCAACGCGCGCAACCGGATCCGGCTTCAAGGAGTTCGAGGTCTGGCGCGACAAGTTCCTCGAGGAGGAAGAAGCCTCGCTGCACAAGCTCGGGCGCAAGATCGCCGCGGAAGAACACTGGATGCGCTACGGCGTCACCGCCCGGCGCAAACGCAATATGCGCCGGGTCGGCGAGTTGAAATCCATGCGCAAGCAATTGCGCGAGGCGAAACGCGTCGAAGGCGGGCCCGCATTCACGCTTCAGGCGGGCTCCACCTCGGGCAAGCGCGCCATCGTCGCCGAGCATGTCTCGAAGGCCTTTGACGGTCGCAAAATCGTCGACGATTTTTCCATTGAGATCGCACGCGGCGACCGCATCGGCTTTGTCGGTCCCAACGGCGCCGGCAAGACGACACTGATCAACCTCCTCACCGGCGCCGCCGCGCCCGACGAGGGCTCGATCAAGCTCGGGACCAATCTCGACATCGTCTCCCTCGACCAGCGCCGGGCGCGGCTGCAGCCGGAGATGCGCGTCGCCGACGCGATCAATGACGGAACCGGCGACTGGGTGACGATCAACGGCGAGAAACGCCACGTCGCAACCTATCTGAAAGACTTCCTGTTCGGCCCCGAACAATGGCGCCAGCCCGTGACGGCGCTCTCCGGTGGCGAACGCGGGCGCCTGGCGCTCGCCGCGGCGCTCGCCAAGCCCTCGAACCTCCTCGTGCTCGACGAACCGACCAACGATCTCGACCTCGAGACCCTGGAAATGCTCGAGGAGCAATTATCCGCCTACGAAGGAACGCTCATGCTGATTTCGCACGACCGAGCGTTTCTCGACAATCTCGTCTCGAGCGTCGTCGCCACCGACCCGGAAAAGCCCGGCCGCTGGGTGCGCTATGCGGGCGGCTATGACGACATGGTCGCGCAGCGCGGGTCAGCGCCAGGCCTTGAAGGCGCGGCGCAGAAGAAAAAAACGGCGAAACCAGCATCTCCCGCCGAAAAACCCAAACCCGCCGCGAAAGCCAAACTCTCCTACAAAGAGCAGTTCGCCCTCAAAAACCTGCCCGGCGAGATCGACAAACTGCAAGCGGAAATCGCCGCGCTCAAGACCAAGCTCGAAGATCCGGACCTCTTCGCCAAGGACGCCGCTTTGTTCGACAAGACCGCGAAAGACCTCTCCGCCGCCGAAGAGACACTTGCTGAAAAGGAAGAAGAATGGCTGACTCTGGAAATGAAGCGGGAAGACTTGGAAAACTGACGGTTACTCGGCTGGAGGTCATCGATCACCGCGCCGCCGCCGGCGATAAACACCGGCATGTCATCGTTCCCGCATCAGACGCTCAATGCGACGTCGAAATTCATACGCAGGACGAAGGCCGTACGCTGAAAATTTTCATCAAAGACGCGTAAGGCTCGATAAATAAGCTATGCGAAGATTGCTACGCTTTGCCTTCCCGCGATCACAAGCTCGCCGTCGCGGTTCCAGACCAGCATGTCCTGGCTCGAATAGCCGTCGCCCGCATGTTCGGCGCGGCTTTCCATCAGCCACCAGCCGTCGCGGGTTTCGGGCGCATCCGTGAGAAGATTGACCATCCAGGTCATGGAGCTGATCGGCGCGAACTCGGTGAACATGGGCATCAGCGCCGGCGGCGGCATGTCGGCGAGCGCCAGGAGCGCGACAACGCCCTGCGCCTGCTCGTCTTTATGACGCACCCAGATGAAATGATCGTGCGCCGTCGAGCCGGTGCCGGGGCGCCCGCCTTTGGCGAGACGCGACTCGAAATATTTCGCGAAGGACGGCCCCATGCCGTCGGGAATGAAGGGCGCGCACTCCTCCGGCGCAGGGAGGTCCGGCGTCGGCGTGAAGGTGCGGTTCCATTGCGATGGCCGCGCCCCGCCAAACGCGAAGGCGCAGCGCGTGGCGATCCCCTTTTCGCCGGAGACATCCGCCTCCACGAACGTCACCGACTTGCCCTGGCGCAGCATCTTCGCCCGGCCTTCCACAGGCCCGCCCGCGGGCCCGATGAAAGAGACGAGCGCCGAGCGCAAGGGCGGCGCATCCGGAAAAGCGCGCTGCGCCGTCTCGAGACAAATCGCGGCGGACAGCCCGCCATAGGTGGTGCGCCCCTGCATCCAGTCGGGCGGAATCGTCATTGACAGCGCGCCGTCTTCAAAGACGGCGCCGGACATCAGTTTTGAGAAAGACAAAGTCATAGGCGCTATGTCGCCGCTCATTGGCGGATGCACAAGCCCGGCACACAGTTCTATTGGATCAGGATTTCGACGTCCTCGCTGCGCCGACGACAGCCGCCAGTGCTGCGAAAACGGCATAGGAAATAATCGCCGCCTGCGCCGCACCCTCAGGCCCTGCGGGCGGCGGTCCGAAATTTCCGTATATTTGCGCGGCGACAAGCAAGGCAAAAAGGACTATCGGCGCGAGGCGCCCCATCGCGCCATTTGCCGTTGTCCGCATCAGATAAATCAGAAGCCCCGCCGCGAGCAGTCCTAGCTCCGTAGACACCGCCAGCGGACGGTATTCCCACAGCGCGAGACCGACCTTGGGACCGCCAAACCAGAGTTCGAGATCCGGCTTGTGCGTGATGAAATCCAGAATCCAGTGTGAGAAGACCAGTGCGCCTATGATCAGCCCGCCGCCTTTCCTGACGAGGTGGTAAAGCCATCCCGCGACAGCGCTCCAGGCGAGCGCAGCGACAAGACTGTGGGTATACGGCATATGATAGAGATCGAAATGATTTGACGCTGTGAAGTTTTCGACGATCCGCACATGCTCGATCCCGAGCAGCACGAAGGGCGCCCACAGAATATCGAGAAACTGAACCGCGACGAAGCCGTGCCATAGCTTGATCCGCCCGCCCGAGACCGCCGCAGCCGGCCCATAATGCCCAACAAACATAGTCGCCTCTCCCTGATCGCCGCCCTTTTGAATCTATGCCTGCCTGCGAACGGAAGCGAGCCCGTTCGGTCGCGGGATTAACCATTGCCGGTTTTTCCTCTAGACTGCGTCTTCGTGGGAAAATCCGCGGAATTCCGCGGGTTTTGAGAGGGGACCTGAACCATGAGCGCTTTCGGCAAGACGTCTGGCGGCAAGGCCTCGGACATGCTGGGCGCCATGCGCGCGAGCGCCGAGGGCGCCCTGAAGCGCCTCGCCGGCGGCGGCCCCGCCCCGCGCAAGAGCCCCGAGGCGCCCGAAGGCTTTGCGCCGCTGGACCCGACCCGGGCCTTCATGCCTGACGAAGAGAGCAAGGAAGAAAGCGCCAGATCGGCGCCGTTGTCGACGCTGCTCGAGGAATCCGCCCACGCCATGGTCCGGCGCACAGAAGACCTGCACGGCCTCGCCCGCCGCCTCGCCCTGCGCATCGAGGAGCGCCGAAACGGCGAGATCACCATGGCGGCGCAGGGGCTCCGCGTCGTCATCGGTCTTGTCTGGCTCGGCGCGTCGGTCTGGCTTTACAACGCCATTCTCACCGCCCGCGCCGACGATCTCGCCGTCATTCCCGGCGGCGCGCCGTTGAGCGACGCGGCGGTGCTGATGCGGACCTTTTTTCTTGTCGCAGCGGCCGGTCTCGGCGTCGCCTTCGGCACGGCGGCGCTCGCCCGCGCGCTCGGCAATGCGGATAACGGCCGCGTCCGCCGGGAGGCCGAGAGGCTCGGCGCCGCGGTCGCCGAAACCGCCGGCGAGTTCGACCGCACTCTTTCGGCCCTGCGCCGCGCCATGGACCAGCGCAGCCGCCCCGCCGACGCCGTCGACGATCTTTCCCGGGCGCATCTCACCGCCCTCGAGGCTCACGCCTTTTTCCGCGAGATCGGCTTTCTCACCGGCGAGGATGACGACCAGTCCTTGCGCCTTTTCAACGGCTTTCTCGGCCGCGCCGCCGGCCGGGAAAGCGGCGGCGTTCTCGCCGCCTCGCTTCTTTCCTTCATCGCCGGCGGGGCCCTCGGCGCGCTCGGGGTCTACGCCGCCATCGCGCCGGAGCCCGAAATCATCGAGACCGCGCCCGAAGCCGCCCTCGCCATCATGCAATACCCTTGGGCGGCGTATCTCCTGATCCTCGGCGGCGCCTTTTACGCCGCCGCCGGCGCCTTCCTGTCTTTTTTCGCCGGCCCCCTGACCTCCGACATCGCCGCGAAAGCGCGCGAAGACGCCCTGACCGCGCTCAGAAGCGGCTTCGCCGCCCACAGCGCCATGGGCCCCGCGGACGTCACCCGGCGCATCAAGGACGCGGTCGATGTTTTCCGCGCCCGGGTCGGCGGCGGCGGGGGCGCCCGCGCGGGGCTTTCGGGCTCACGCACTGAGGACGCATCGGCGAATCACGCGGGCGCGTTTTCCACAGAAGACGACGTCCCCGAATGGCGCCGCCGCGATTCGTCGGTGAAATTCGTCTCGACCGGCTTCTCCGCCGCCCCGTCGGGGTTCCGCACCGACGCTTTCGCGAAAAAATTTTCAGGGGATAAGGCCGGGGAAACGGGGTCGAAACGAGGCGGCGAAGGCTTGAAAAACCGCGCCCGCGATTAATCTTTGGGGCGCACTGAGAGCGCCCCGTTAAGACCTCCTTAACCAAAAACTTTTGCCCATGGACTAACTTCATATTGACGTCCGTGCGGGCCTCCATCACTATATCTTGTGTCGACGCGGGGCGTTGGCGATTCACAAAAGAAACGGAACAGCCGCGCCGGATGCGGCCCTCTCGGGCAATCCGGCAGCAAGGATTTTTGCGCCTTTTTTCGAAGGCGAAAGAACGAGGACGGGGCAAGGAATGTCGTTTTCAGAAGCCGCCAAGGATATGGAAAACACCGCAGCGCAGGACGCCGAAGCACCGGCGCCGCAGGCTCTAGACGCCAAGGCGGAGGCCCAAAAAGAGGCCAAAAAGCCGGCTTTGAAGGTCGTGCGCGATATCGTCGTCGACCGCTCGCGCGACGCGCTGCTCACGGATTTCGGCAAGACCACCATGGAGGACCGCTATCTCCTCCCCGGCGAGTCCTTCCAGGACATGTTTGCGCGGGTGGCGCGCACCTATGGCGACGACGCCGACCACGCCCAGCGCATCTATGACTATATCTCCAAGCTGTGGTTCATGCCCGCGACGCCGGTCCTGTCGAATGGCGGCGCGGAACGCGGCCTGCCAATTTCCTGCTTCCTGAACGCCGTCGGCGATTCGCTCGACAATATCGTCGGCACCTGGAACGAGAATGTGGCGCTCGCCTCGAATGGCGGCGGCATCGGCACCTATTGGGGCAATGTCCGCTCCATCGGCGAGAAGGTTAAGCATTCCGGCCAGACCTCCGGCATCATCCCCTTCATCCGCGTCATGGATTCGCTGACGCTGGCGATTTCGCAAGGCTCGCTGCGCCGCGGCTCGGCCGCCTGCTATCTCGACGTCCACCACCCGGAAATCGAGGAGTTCCTCGAGATCCGCAAACCCTCGGGCGACTTCAACCGCAAGTCCCTGAACCTCCATCACGGCGTCAACATCACCGACGAGTTCATGCACGCCGTCGCGGCGGACGCGGAATTCGGCCTCAAATCGCCGAAGACCGGCGAAGTCCTGCGCTCGGTGTCGGCCCGCAAGCTGTGGCAGAAGATCCTCGAAGTGCGCCTCGCCACGGGCGAGCCCTATCTCCTGTTCTCCGACACGGTGAACCGCCAGATGGCCAAGCACCAGCGCGATCTGGGGCTGAAAGTCTCCACGTCTAACCTGTGCTCGGAAATCATGCTGCACACCGGCAAGGATCACCTTGGCGAAGAGCGCACGGCCGTGTGCTGCCTCTCCTCCATCAACGCCGAGAAATACTGGGAGTGGAAAGACTGCCCGGAATTCATCGAAGACGTGATGCGCTTCCTCGACAATGTCCTGCAGGACTTCATCGACCGCGCGCCGTCGGAAATGGACAAGGCGCGTTACTCCGCGCAGCGCGAGCGCTCCGTCGGGCTCGGCCTCATGGGCTTCCACTCCTTCCTGCAGACCATGGGCGTTCCCTTCGAGAGCGCCATGGCGAAGTCATGGAACAACCGCCTCTTTAAACATATCCGCATGGGCGCGGACGCGGCCTCGGTGGTGCTCGCCGAAGAACGCGGCGCCTGCCCCGACGCGGAAGAGCGCGGCGTGAAACAGCGCTTCAGCCACAAGATGGCGATTGCGCCGACCGCCTCGATCTCGATCATCTGCGGCGGCTGCTCGCCTTGCATCGAGCCGATCCCGGCGAACGTCTACACCCACAAAACGCTGTCGGGCTCCTTCACGGTGAAGAACGTGGCGCTGAAAAAGATCCTCGCCGAAAAAGGCGCGGACACTGACGACACCTGGACCTCGATCCTCGAGCATGAAGGCTCGGTGCAGCATCTCGAATGCCTGACCGACGACGAGAAGGACATCTTCAAGACCGCCTTCGAGATCGACCAGCGCTGGGTGATCGAGCTCGCCGCCGACCGCTCGCCCTTCATCTGTCAGGGCCAGTCGGTGAACGTGTTCCTGCCCGGCGACATCGACAAATGGGATTTGCACATGCTGCACTGGTCGGCATGGGAGAAAGGCGTCAAGTCGCTCTACTATTGCCGCTCCAAATCCATCGCCCGCGCCGGCTTCGCCAACGGCAAGAAAGCCGCCGCCGAAGACGCGCCCCCCGCAGGCGGCGTCGAAGAAATGATGGCCGCCGCCGCGAAGACGGATTACGATGAGTGTTTAGCTTGTCAGTGAGGGTTATAAACAGATGTCATGGGAATACTTGAAGAACTAAAAGGCCTTAAAACTACAGATGGCTGGACAATTGGAGAAAAGATCGCACGGGTCGACGGCGGAACCGGGGGACATTTCTCAGTAGGGTATCAGGCTATCCATGAAGATGGTAGGCTTGGCTTTTTTAAAGCGCTTGATTTTACATCCGCTCTTACACAGCGAGACCCTGTTACAGCCTTAGAAACGCTGACGCGAAGCTTTAATTTCGAACGCAAAGTTCTTGAATTATGCGGCGACGCAAAAATGAGTCGAGTCGTACGCGCGTTGTCTGATGGCCACATTGAAGTCGAGGGCCTGCCTCTAGGCAAAGTATTTTATTTGATTTTTGAACTAGCTGATGGCGACGTACGCAAACAAATCAGCCTTACCAATCGCCTTACTCCATCATGGTGCCTAGCAGCTCTTCATCATATTGCTATAGGCCTTCAACAATTACACTCTAAAGGAATAGCCCATCAAGATCTGAAACCCTCAAATGTTTTGGTTTTTAACGATGGCAACAATTCAAAAATAGCAGATTTAGGAAGGGCTCACTGCTCAGCACACGAAGCACCTCATGACGGACTACAAATTCCTGGGGCTAAGTCTTATGCGCCACCGGAGCAGATCTATGGCTTCTCATTACAAAATGCAGCGGCTGGACGCCGGGCGGGTGACATATACTTGCTAGGAAGCATGCTGCATTTCCTTTTTTCCGGCACCCCGATCACACCAGTCGTTCTGTCAAATCTTCGCGAGGAACATCGCCCCATCACCATGGGCAACCAAAGCGGATGGACAGGAAGTTTTGAAGATGCATTGCCTTACATTTTAGACGCTTGGGGGAGAGCCGTAAGAGATTTTCGAGAGTGCTTAAAATCACAACTCACTCAAAAAGAATCCCAACAAACCATTGATACCCTTACACAAAACTTGGAGATGCTTACTTATCCTGACCCTTTAAAACGAGGTCATCCATTAGAAGGCAAAAAAGGCGACTACGCGTCTTATTCTTTACAACGCTTCATTTCTGGTTTTGCCCTCTTATCTAAGAGAGAGGAGCTAAGTGAGCGATTAGAACGTGCAAAAACCGCCTGATTCCAAACAAAGAGAAGTTATACCAAGATGGAGAAGTCTTAAAAACACTCCCACTGAGGAACTAAGAAGTGCTATAAAAAAAAGCCCTACCACCATGTGGCTAGATAATGAGCAAAAATTATATTCCTTACGGTGGAAAAAAAACAAGCGCCTAGAAGAAGCTTCTGACCTTATTTCAATAGGTATAACCTATGGCTTAACGCAGCCCTCAGAAGAGGCCGCAACTTTCATATTACAAAACGACGATGCAACTCCGGCGCTAAAGAGGTTGGCCGAAGCGCTACTGAACCCCCCAGCGTCGTCTTTTGATTTGTCAGCCCCTAAGCAAGGGAAAACCCAACTCTTTGAGCGCATTAGGCACCTAAAAGCATTTGCCAGAGACAACCCCTCGAATGCGATATTACAAATTGAAACTGCGTTAGCTTACGCAAGCATAGCTCAATTAAAACAAGCAACCTTCCATGCCGAGCTAGCATTGAAACTTGCGCCAGAAAATCGTTTTGTACTACGCTCAGCATCTAGATTATTTGTTCACATGCTCGATTTTGAACGGGCCCGGACAATACTTTCTGTTCGCCCCGGCGAAGACCCCTGGATTGATGCCGCACACATAGCGGTGTCAGGAATTCTAAACAAATCATCACCTCATGCGCAGCCCATAAAAAAGCTACAAAATTTAGATTTGCACCCAAGCCAAATCACCGAGTTGGCCAGTGCAATGGGCACACTTGAGTTCAAACACGGGGCTATTCCTAAAGCGAAAAAATTATTCAAAATGAGCCTAGTCAATCCAAATGATAACGCCGTTGCCCAAGCTCAGTGGGCCCAAAGCCAAATCGGTTTCTTATTTGACCCATCTGTGCTCACTACTGAACTCTCTTTTGAGGCCCGCACTGGATATGCATTTGAAAATGAAGAGTGGGAAAAGGCGCTCAAGGAATGCTGGGAATGGGCTGCTGATGAACCATTTACGTTGCGGCCAGCAATTTATGGAACCTATATTGCCGCTGAATTCTGTCACGATTTCAATGCCGCAATCAGCTTTGCAGATTTCGGTTTAGTATCTAATCCTTTTGACCCAACGCTACACAATAATAAAGCATTTGCACTGGCCTCATTGGATAAATTGGATGATGCATTGGAATCGATAGGGCTGGCTAGCCAATTAGCTGATAGCTCCGATCCCGCAACACGAGCTTCGATTTCAGCCACAAGGGGTATGATAGAAATTAGGAAGAAAAATTTTGAAGAAGGTAATAAATTATATAAGGAGGCGGCAGATGTTGCCATTGAAAACAAACTTTCAAATCACGCAACAAGCGCTCTATGCCACTGGCTTTACGAATTATCTCGCCAACACCCTCAAATTTGCCGTTCTGCAATAGACACTCTCGAACAATTATTCGAAAACGACAGAGCAAAAAAGAATAGTGCATTTAAAATCTATGGGGTGTTAAAAAAGAAAATGCTAGAAATTCAAATGCCAACATCAGTTCCTATCGAAGACATAGTTGCTGAGGAAATAAAAAGACTTAATTCGAAATTTGAAGCGCTAGACGATGATGTCTAGGTCAACCATTCCCCGGCATTTGGGATAACAGTGCTCTCCTAACCCAGCACACCGCCTTGCCCCTCCCCGGTCGATCTGCTCTGGTGACGAGCCAAGCAATCGAAAAGGGGACGGGCATGACTTTCAGAACCATCGCGCTGGCGGCGGTCGCGGGCTTCGCGCTCTGCGCGCCGGCGCGCGCCGCCGACGACAGCGCCGCGAAGCTGAAACTCGCGGAAGAAATGATCGAACTGGCGCAGGCCAAGCAGATGGTCAAACAGATCACCGCGCAGATGGCGCCCATGCAGATGCAGCTCATCAAATCCATCAAGCCCGAGACCGATTTGTCGGACGAAGAGCTTCAGGCCATCTTCGAGACCACCTCGGCGATCCTCAATGAAGAGATGGCGCCGGCGATCGACGGGCTGATCGACGGCATGACGCCGATCTATGCCGAGGTTTACACGCTCGAGGAGCTTGAAGGCGTCGTCGCCTTCTACAAAACCCCGGTGGGCCGGTCGTTCCTGTCCAAGCAGAGCGAGGTCGTTGAAAAATCCATGACCGTCTCGACGCAATGGGCGCAAGAGACGATGCCCGGCGTTCTCGCCCGCGCCATGCCGCGCATCGAGGAAAAAGTGAAGGAGATGAAGGGCGGCGACTAAGCTCCGTACGCCTCCTTACCTTAAACGGCCTTGCCAAAAACGGCGCCCGCGACGGGCGCCGTTTTCATTTCCGGCAGGGAGAAAACCCCCGGCGCCGCGCAACCGGCGGGCGGTCAGGCATGGCGGAAGCGGGCCGCTCCACTTCGCGTCCGCACAATTCAGTGTAAGTCATAAATCTGACATACAAGAAAAAATAGGACAGTCAGAAATAATTTGCGTTCATTCTCCAGACATATTTAAATATTCACTAGGGGGATCATAACTGGGGTATTAGGGGCCTTTCGGAAATGCTGAGATTTATTGCAGCGGCGGGGCTCTGCCTCGCCCTGGCGGCATGCGCCACGCCTTACACGCCGACGCCTTTCGACCGTGAAACCGCAGCCGTGGAGAGCATCGCCGTTCTCGACGACACGCTGCCTGAGCGCCCGAATGTGACGCAGGTCGCGTCGGCGGGCTCAAGCTTCGGACTCATCGGCGCCCTTATCGACGCCGGCGTCGACGCCAACCGCGAGGGGCGGTTCAAGGAAATGCTGGAGGAAAACGGCTTCGAGCCGACGCCGGTGTTCGAAGCGGCGCTGCGGAAATATTTGATGGAAAAGGGCTACGCCATCGACTTTATCGACACGCCGGAACGCAGCTCAACCCGCGACTTGCTGGCGAGTTATGAAAATCTCGAGAGCGGCGCCGACGCCTATCTCGACATCGCGACGGAAATCTACGGCTATCTCTCCGCCGGAGCGGGCCAGCCATGGCGGCCGACCTTTATCTGCGAGGTGCGCCTCGTTTCCTCGGCCGACGGCGCGACGCTGATGCAGAACGCCATCGTCTACAATCCGCTGAACCCGCGCGAAGGCGTCGTCACCATCACGCCGGACCCGTCCTATAATTTCCGCAATATCAAGGAAATCGAAGAGAACCCGGAAAAGGCCATCGCCGGGATGCGCGAAGCGATGACGCGGGTCGCCGAAACCATCGCTTCGGTTCTGAACTAGCGGGGCCCGGCTATGTTTTCGAAAAAGACCGCCGCGCTGGTCCTCGCCCTCATGCTGGGGGCTTGCGCGACGCCGCCCCCGCCGCCGCCGGCTCTCTTATCCATCGACGGCCGCCAGTGCGATGACGATGTCGATCTCGCCGGGGCCATCGACCTGATCTCGCCGAAAGAAAAAAAGCGCTACACGATCACGCAGGATATCGGCGCGGACTCCCCTTGCGTGAACCTGGAAGACGGCGGGAAGGCGACCTATGCGCTGTTCCGGCTTCCCGGTTTCGCGCCGGAATCCGTCATGATCGCCGGGGGCGTTCTGGAACAGGCGCGCATCTTCGCGCCGGACATTGCGCTGCTCGACGAGGACGGCGCGCCGTCGCGCGTCTTCACCCGTGACGATTTTCTCTTCCAGGGCGTTGTCTACGGGGTGCAGCTGAGGCCGCGCGCGGAGGAACGCTATATTCTGATCCGCGCGGCGCCGGAGCTTGTGGGCGCGGAATATGACAGCGTGACGCTCGGCATCGACACGCAGACCATCTGCACCGGCATGTTCTGCATGAACTCCTATTCCGGGATCGATTACGAGACGACGCGCCAGTTCTCCTATGCGGGCGCCGTCAGCGTGACCATACAGGATTTGCGCGAGGACTGAGCCAGGAGGGCGCCGGCTTCAAACGCGAGACCGCAAACAACGAAAACGGCGCCCGTCAGCAACGGGCGCCGTTTTTCAAATTCCGGATAAGGAAAGCTCGCTTACGCGGCTTCCTTGATCTCCACGAGGGTCAGACCGAAATGCAGATCCTCGCCGGCGAGCGGATGGTTGCCGTCGGCGACGACGGCTTCCTCGCCCACTTCCGTGATGACGAGATTGATGGTCTGGCCGTCCTGGGTGCGCGCCGACAGCGACATGCCCGGCTGGGGCGGCTGGTCCTCGGGGAGCTGCTCGCGCGGTATCTGCACGACCATTTCCTCGCGGCGCGGCCCGAAGGCGGCGTCGGAGCCGACGGTGACCGCCTTTTCCTCGCCTTCCGCCATGCCGTTCAACGCTTCTTCAACCTCGGGGAAAATATCGCCGGAGCCGAGGGTCAGCGTCTGCGGGCCCTGTTCCTGGGTGCCGCCCACAACACGGCCATCGCCGGTTCGCACGACATAATCGATGGCGACGGTGTCGCCTTTCTTCGCTGCAGCCATGAATGAATTCCTTTTCGTCTCTCTTTGGGGGCCGCAGCCCCCGCTGATTGCGCCCTGACCGTCTCTCGCGAATGCCGCGCGAAACGAAATAACGCGCCGAAAACCGGCTGGCGCGGAAACCGCCGCATAAAGCGGCGCGCCGGCTCTTGCTCTTGCCCGTTCAGACCTCGCAAACGCCGCCTGTCGCGTCAACCCAGACGCAGGCGGCAAAGCGCGGATTTGCGCAGCCCTTGCAGGTTTCTTCCAAAGGGCGGCGCTTTCCTGCGACGTCATGCGCCTTCCGGACAATGTTAAGGATATAGGGCGGCCTGCGCCGGTTTAAACCCGGAAACCCGACGGGGACGGAATTTAAGGGTGAAAATTTTTATTCCCGTTTCTTCCAGGCGCCGTTGAAACAGCGCGGCTTCGGAGCAAAACAGGGGCGCACAGGAAAACCGGCCCCCCGCATCACGCTCGGGGAGCCGGCGCCGCGCCGGGGCGCGAGGCTTAATCGGCTTGGCGCAGCCGCATGGTCCTGGCGGGCGCCGCCTTTTGCTGGAAAACCTGCGCGCGGCAATCGCTGCCCTTCGCGCCAGTGTCGAGATCCATCCAGTCCTTGCAGCGATAGTTGACTTCGACCGTGTGCGGATCGCTTGTGGGCTGGATTTTGGCGTCATAGAGCGTCCAGCGCTTGTCGCCTTCCTCGATCTCGAACTCGTCGACGGTCTGGCCGCGCCCGCTGCTCGAACGCCTCGCCGCCTCGCGCGCTTTCTGCACCGCCGGCAGGAGAAGGCCGACCGCCTGAGGCTCCTCGTCCGTGGTGAGATAAACCGTGTTGGCGCCGCTCCATTCGGCTTTGCACTCGCCGTCGACGCCGTCGAACTTGATATAGGCCGCCGCATGGGCCGTCGCCGCGAAGGCCAGCGCGCTCGCCGCCGAAGCCAGAACAACAGTGAATTTTTTCATCGGATCTCTCGCTTTCCGTTTCCGTCTATCCGTTTTCCGGGCGCCCCCAGCGCCGCGATGAAAGGAAAGATAGCCGTCCCCTCAAAAAGCGGGGGTGACGGGCGTCACAGGCAGGGCCGGAAAGAGCTCAGCCCCGCCCGAGAAGCCGGGTCCGGATGAGATGCTTGGCCAGATAGGCCGGCAGCTCGGTCGCCGCCGCCTTGAGCCGGCGCCCGGCCCCCATCTCCAGCGGCAGGCCGAAGGTCTCGATCTCCTCGCGGCTGACGATGCGCGGGCGGCGGTTGAAGCGGATGCCGGAATGGCTCTCCCCGCTGTCAGTGAGCCAGACCGAGGCGCGAAACGGAAACGGCTTTAAGGGCGTCCCGCGCTTTTCAAAATAGTCGACGACGGGCCGGTGGGAGCCGAGAATGAATTGTAGAAATTCCTGATCGCTCTTGGCGAAGATCTCTTCTTCGGGGGAAGTCGGCGTCAGCGTCGGATCGAGAAAAGGCTCGAGCAGCCGCATGGAAAGAATGATGCTGGTGCCGCAATGATTGTTGAAATCGTCAAGGTCGGCGATGATCGCGCCGCCGTCCGGATACATCAGCCCCTTGTCCACATACCAGCCGTTTTCACCCTTGTGATCGTTGCAATAGGCGGCAAGATCGCGGTGAATGAAGTCGTCCGCATCAGCGAGCATCACATAATCGGCGCCGGCGTCGCGCGCTTTCATGATGCCCGTCAAGGTCTTCGTTCCCTTGTCGCGCCGCACCGCCTCGATGGGCACGCCCGATCCCTTGTTCGTATCAGGCGGGGGAAAATCCACCACATGATAGTCGATATTGGGATGCGTCAGGCGGTCCTGCGGCGCCTGGCAGAGAACGGGAATATAGCGCCAGTCGTCGCTCGTCGAATTGGCGATGGAGGCTGCCGTGTGTTTCAGCAGCGTTTCGACGCGGGCATAGGAATTGGATGTGGCGGGATGCCTCACAGGCGACACGAAAACGATCATCGGTTGGGCAATCCCCGGCCAAAAGAGCGCATCGAACCTCATGCATTTTCCTGTTAGGGTCAAGAAAGGCCCCCAAAGACCGGATCGACGGTCACTGGCGCTTAACGAAAAAGGCAATTCATGATGAACAGCCCCCGACTTGCCGCCGGCTTTGCAGCATTGCTGGCGCTGAGCGCTTGCGCGCGCGAGGCGGCCCCGGACGAAGCGCCGGCGCCGGAACTGACGGAGACGGCGCGCGCTGCGACCGGCGCGCTCGGCGAACGCCTGAAGGCGCGCCTTGTCGAAACCATCGCCGGGGAAGGCCCGATCGCCGCCGTCGCGGTCTGCAATCTCGAGGCGCCGGAGATCGCCGGCGCGGTTTCCGCCGAGACCGGCATGCAGGTAGGGCGCACGGCTTTGCGCCTGCGCAATCCGGATAATGCGCCGGACGCCTTTGAACGCGCGGCGATGGAAATGTTCAGGGAAAAGCTGGAAGACGGCGCCGATCCGGCGAGCCTCGAGATCGCCGAGATCGTCGACGCGCCGGACGGAAAGACCTTTCGCTATATGAAGCCGATCATGACCGGCGCGCCATGCGTTCTGTGTCACGGAACGGATGTTTCCGAAGAACTCCGCACCGCCATTCTGGAGCGCTATCCGGGCGACCGCGCCACGGGATTTGCGCCGGGCGAGATGCGCGGCGCCTTTACGGTTTCAAAAACGCTTGCGGCGGAAGGAACACGCCCATGAACCGCCTCGCCATCGCCGCCGGCGCCATCGGGTTTCTCGCCGTCGCGCTCGGCGCCTTCGGCGCCCACGGGCTCGAAGGCAAGCTGTCGCCTGAAGCCAGCGCCTGGTGGGAGACCGCCACCTTTTACGGCCTCGTCCACGCCGTCGCGGCGTTCAGCCTGGCGCTTCACCCCCGGCCGGGTTTCGCGCGCGCCGGCTGGGCGTTCGTTGTCGGCGCCGTTATCTTCGCCGGATCGCTTTACGCCATGGCCTTGGGCGCGCCGCGCCAGCTCGGCATGGCGACGCCTTTCGGCGGCATTGGCTTTCTTCTCGGCTGGACGCTGGCGATTATCGCCGGCGCGAAGCGTTAGCGCCGCGGCGTCAGGAACAGTGACGACGCGCCAAGAGCGGATGTCAACGCGATAAACGCAAACAGAATGATTTCCAGAATACCCATCGTTCTCTCTCCCCAGACAAATCGATGCCTGTCTATTGGGGTCCCGTATTGAGGTCGAAATAGGGCTGCCGGGCGGCGATACAAGGGAGTTTCGCCTCACGCGCCATCACAGGGTCGTGCTTTATGGCGAAAGCGTGGCGGGACGGGCCGAGCGCGGCTTATTTGGTGCCGGGCTCCATGGCCTTCAGAAGAACACGCCCGAGATCGGCGAAAAGCGCAATCATTCCCAGGGCGGGACCGCGCTGAATGGTTCCGGTGATCTCGTAGCCGCTCCACATGAACATCCCGAGAGCGGCCATGATCACGAGGCGCGCAAAGATCGTGAAGGTGAAATTGATGACTTTCGCGGTCATGCGCTTCTTGCGCTGTTCCGGCGTTTCGATAACGCCGCGCGGACGGATGCGCGACAGGTCGGGCTCCAGCATGGTGCGGGCGGGCGGCCCGGCGCTTTGCGCCGCCGGTTCATCGGCCAGCGGAACGCCGCCCGCAATCGCAGCGAGGCGGTCTGCGCTGACACGCGGCATGCCGTTGTCTTTTTTCCTGGCGAAGGCCATGGGTTTTCCCTGCCCGAACTAGGCGGCGATTGTCCGCCCGGAACGGTTTCCGGCCTGTAAAAAAGATCGGGACAATTGTCGGCCCGCCGTCGGCGCCCGGCATCATATAAGAAAAAAGGCGGCCCGAAGGCCGCCCTTTTCCAAGTCCCCTCTGACGCGTCCGGCGTTAGAACCGGGCCCCGACGGCGATGCCGTAGCGGCGCGGCTCCTGAAGGAAGATGTTGGTGATCAGACCGGCGGACTGGTCCTGCAGATATTTGCCGGTGATCTGTTCGTCGTCGAGGACGTTCTGCATGAACAGGCGCACATACCACGGCCCTTCGACGCTGTTGATCGTGATCTGGGCGTTGAGAACATCCCAGGACTCGACCTTGTCGCCTTCGGTGTTGAAGACGCGGCTGTAGAAATCGTCCTGCCAGTAATAGTCGACGCGCGGCGTGACTTCGACATCGCTCGAAACCGGGAGCGTGTATTCCGCGCCGACGCTGAAGGAGAATTCCGGCGAGCCCGGCAGACGGTTGCCCTCGAGATTCTGTTCGATCCCGCCGAGCAGTTCGTAATTGGCGCCGAAGGCGTTGCGGCCTGCAATCGCCTGATCGAGAAGACCTTCGCAGATCGAGAACGGCGTGATGATCGGGTTTGCCGGCCCCGGCGCAGCGGCCGGATTGGCGGGCTGGCCGATCAGGCTCGGCGCGCCGTTGTTCTTCACGACGCAGTTCGCCGCGTTGGTGATGTCCTTGAACAGATCCGCATCGGGATCGCCGGCCGTCGGGTTGCCCGGATCGAAGCTCGAAAACTCGCCGATCTCCGTTTTCAGGTAGGAAACCGTGCTGTTCAGGCGCAGCCGGTCGGTCGGGCGAAGAATAAACTCGCCTTCAAGGCCCCAGATCGTGGCGTCGATATTTTCGTTGACCGAGGTGCGGTTGATGATCTTCGAGACCTGCAGGCCCGAATAATCGTAATAGAAGCCGGAGATATTCGCCTGGAGCATGCCGTCCAGCGCGTTCGACTTGATGCCGACTTCATAGGCGTTGATGAACTCGCTCTCATAGGTGAGCGGCGCGCCCAGACCCACCGAGTTCGGCGCGTTGGCGCCGCCCGGCTTATAGCCCCGGGAATAAGAGGCGTAGAGCAGCGTGTTGTCCGTCACCTGCCAGTCGAGCACGGCGCGGCCGGTGACTTCCTTGAAGGTCTGCGTGTCGACCCGGCGCGGATTGATGGCGTCGAGGAACGCATTGACGTCTTGGGTGCCGAGCGGAACGGCGACCGGCGCGATGCCCATGCCGAAGGGCGGGGCAAGACCCGGGTTCGGCGGCGTGTCGGTGAGCGCCAGGAAGCTGTCGAGCAGAAGCGCCCGGTCCATGACGGTCTTCTCGTCATTGTTGTAGCGCAGGCCGCCGGTGAATTTCAGCGTATCAGTGATGTCGTAATAGACTTCGCCGAAGGCCGAGATCGACTCGCGTTCCGTAGAACCGTCGGAGCGGAAGAACGGCGCATAAATGCTGGTGCCGTCGCCGAAAGCCAGGCTCGAGAAAATCGACGCCAGATAGTCGAGGCTGTTGCCGGATGTGTAGAAGTCGGCAAAGCCTTCGGAATTTTGATAGTTGCCGCCAATCAGGAAGTTGAAGCGTCCGTCATAATTGGAATTGACGATGGCTTCCACCGACCAGGATTCGCTTTGGCCGATCGACTGTTCGACGGTCGAGAAATTCGCCGACTGATGAACGACATTGCCGCCGATGACGCCGGTGCTGCCTTCGTCGAAGTCGGAAATCGGCAGGATGCCGTCGGCGTAACGCTGGCCGAAGGTGATCGGGGTTGCGAATGCCAGCGCCGGGTTCAGGGTGATCGGCGCGCCTGAATCGTTGAGCTGGTCCTGATACTGGCTGATGCGCGAGTCCGCATAGCCGCCCGTCAGCTTCAGGGTGTAATCTTCGAAGTCATGACGGAGAGTGGCCATGAAGACCGTCTCTTCAGCTTTATAGCGCGGGTTGAAGTCGGTGTTGATGACGCGAAGGTCGTCGGAGCGCGCCGGCTGGAGCTGGTTCGGGTCGGTCGCAACCGAGAACAGGCCGAACGCGCCAAGGCCGGAGGCGCCGAGCGCCCCGCCCAGGGTTTCAAAGGTCTGGGCCGAGGAAAGAATGTGGGTCGTGCCCGCAAGATGGGGATGATCGTTGCCCTGCTCGCCCGGCAGACAGCCGCGAACGCCGCTCGGATCGCGCGTACAGACCGTGTTGGAATGGCGCAGGCGCGAATCGTCCTCGCGCATATGGCTGGCGACGAGATCGATCGTGGTGTTTTCGGTCGGATACCAGCGGACCGAGCCGCGCACCGACCAGATGTCGCGGTCGTCCACATTCGAGCCGTCGAATTCGTTGGTGGTGTAGCCGTCGCGCTGAATGATGGTGCCGGCGATGCGCGCGGCGAGCGTATCCGTCACGGGCACGTTCAAGGCGCCCTTGAATTTCATCGAGTCGAAATTGCCGTATTCGAAATCGGCATTGGCTTCGACGCCGTCAGGGTTGGCTTTCGCGGTGATGACGTTGATGACGCCGCCGGTGGCGTTGCGGCCGAACAGCGTGCCTTGCGGCCCGCGCAGAACCTCGATGCGCTCGACATCGAAAAATTCCGTTTCAAAAAGGCGCGGCGAAGCCAGCGGGAAGTCGTTGAGGTGGACCGAAAGCGCCGGTTCGGAGTCGGCTGCGACCGCCAGGGCGCCGACGCCCCGGATAACGATGGCCGACGTCGTAAACTGGGTCCGCGAGAACGAAAAGTTCGGCGTGTTGAGCTGAATGTCGGTGAAACTCTCGATCTGCTGGGCGTCGAGATCGGCGCCGGAGAAAGCCGTGACCGAGATCGGAACATCCTGCAGCGATTGCTCAGTACGCTGAGATGTGACGACGATTTCATCGCGGACCTGCGCAGCCGCGCCGCCCGCCGCAATGGCGCCGAGCGCGGCTCCGGTGAGGAGACGCGCCGCGATTACGTTTAGCGTGGAATCCTTTTTCATCATCTAACCCCTAATCTTGCCCCTCCCTGATCGGGGCGATTTTGTGAGCCCGGCTGATTACGCCCGCCGCGCCTGGTTTCATTTTTTCTCACCGCTATGGCGCCGTCCAGTGGCCGCAACCGTGTCCAACTGCGCTCCGGTTGCATGCGTTACAATTTTACAACAAACCCGGTCGCCGCGCTTTGTGCTGCATCGCAGCAAGAAACACTGCCTCAAGCCTAAAGCTGACGCTTATTTCTCAATAAACCATTAAGCATGACGCGAGTCGAACGGCGCGCGCGGCGCAACACAAAAAGGCGTACTAAGGGCGCCTCAAACACAAACCGACAAAGACGCGCGCCCTTGCGAGGGAACCCCGGCGGGGCGCCAAAGTTCATTGGGAACGGAAAAACATCAGCCCGCCGCCGCCCCTCATCGGGGAAGCGGCGGGCTGCGATGTCGTTTTACCCTGGAGGCAAGTGCGCCTAGGGGGCGAGATCGGCGCACGCCCCGCGGGCCCTTACGCCCAGGTTCCGGATCGACATGGCGGGGTTCTCGGCGCCGACCCAGGCGTCCGCCGTGTTGTTCGCGACGCATTCGCAATACCGGGACGCAGCGCTTTCATCGGCGTTTGTCGAGCTCATGCAGCCGTCGAAGCTGCGCTCATAGGTTCCCGCCCGCGCCCGGCAGGCCGGCAGGTCGGCGACATGTTTCATGACCAAAGTGCTTCGCACCGAGGCGAGGTCAAGCGGTGTGTTCTTCGCCTTGGCGAGCCGCTCCTCGTAGATTGCTATATTTTTCTCGAAGCCTTCCAGACGGGACGGATTGTCGGTGAATTTCGCTTTCATCGACTGGAGCTGCTCGAGCTGTCTCTCGAGACCGGCGATTTCATTCGCATTTTGTTTTTCGGCGATCTCGGCGCGCGCTTCGCCCGCCCGGTCGCCGACGCATTGGCAATCGTAGTAAACGCCGCCGCGGTCTCTCTCACAGTATTCCACGACCGGGTCCGCCGCCGACACCTCGGCTATTTCGCCGCTTGAGGCCCCCTCGCCCGGCTCAATAAAGCCACCGATCTCGAGAAGCGCGTTGACCATGGCCGCGGCGTCCGGATCGACATAGCCCTCGCCTTCCTGGATCGTGAAATCGTCAAGAAAATCCTCCGTCCGTGGCGGCAGGGAAAGACTGAGATTATACTGGAACGCCTGGTCGAGGCCGAAGAGCGTCAGGTCCGTGCTGAATCTCTTAGGGCTCGACGGCCTGCTCTGCAAAGCCCTGACGCGCTCCATAATGCGCCGGGCTTCCTCTACCGTCAGCTTGCGCTGGACGTCGGCCTCGCCATGGGCGTCATGGACGGTGAGGATCGGGTTGTCCTCCCCGAACTCACTTATGAAGATGCGGCCCCGCCTGAAAGACTTCCCGGCGTCGTCGCGGCCGACGAGATTGAACTCGAAACGGCGGATCTCAACATCACTGGCCTTTGCATACATGCCGGCCGTCACGACGGGGGAATCCTCTGTTGCCGGCGCGCCGGAGTCGCCCGGCTCTTCAGCTTTTTCTTCTTTCGCCGCCTTTTTGTCCGACACCTTCACAGGCTCAGGCGCCGAGGCGGGGACGTCTGCCGGCTTTGCTGCTTTCGGCGCAGGCGCTTCCGCCATTGCGGGTTGCGGCGCTTCGCCGGGGGGATAGGCAAACCCGCCAATCTCAATCAGCGCATTCGTGAGGGCGACAATGTTGGGATCAAGATCGCCGTCGCCCGAATTGAGCACGAAGTTGTTAAACTCCTGGGACGGCGGCGGCCTCATACTCAAGGTGTATCGCTCCGCGCCGTCGAGACCGAACTGAGCCAGATCGGTTTTGAACCCGTTGGGCACGGCCGGCCTGTCCCGCAAAGCCCAGACGAGCGCGGCGATCTTCCCGCTTTCCTCAGCCGAGAGCTCATGATCGACATAGTCCCCGCCCTCGCGCCTGATGCGGGCTTTCGGGTTTTCGCCGCCGATATTCGAAAAGATTGCTTTGTCTGTCGTGCGCGCTTCTCCGTCGCGCCCAAAATGCGTGAACTGGATCTTGCTAACCGTGAAATCATCGGGCGCCGCCTTCTCGGCGTCATTGGCGCCCGCGCACCCAGCAAATAACAGGACGGCAAGCGCCGCCCCGATAGCTAATATGATCGCGCCAAATCCTGCGCGCTTGTTCGTCATCCATGTCATGGTCAAGCTTCCTTCGAATATTCGAGACGTTAAGGTGAATTGTCAGGTTTTCCCGGCGGAACAGGCTTGGCGGCCATAGCGCTTTGCACGCGCGGCGGCCGCGGCGGGCTTCAGTTCTTTCTACTCGTCGGAGTCGTCTTTCGCGGAATTTTTCTGCCGACTGCGCTCCAGCTGATCCATCTTGTCATCGAACAGGCTGTCGAAGTTTTTTCCCGCCAAAGGGTTCGTTGACGCCGCATCTCCGTCCGCGACGTCTTCTGCAACGGCCCGCGGTTCTTCAAAGCCCGCGATCTTCACAAGCGCGCGCGTCAGGGCGGCGATATCGGGATCGAGTTCGTCATCGCCCGGCTTGATCGCGAAATTGCGAAACCGAAAATGCTGCGGCGGGCGCACCTTCATCTGCACATTCACATCATATCGCCCCAGCCCGTCGCCGAACTGCGCCGTTTCCGCTTCGAACACGGAAGGGAATGGCGAGCGGTCCCGGAAGGCCCGGACCAGCGCAACAAGGCGCTTGCTTTCTTCATCCGACAAAGCGCGCTCGGCTTCATCGGCCGAAATCGCATCCATTATATTTTCGCCTCGGCCGTCGTGAATGGTGACGGTCGGATTTGCCCCATCAACATCCTCGATGGTGACTTTGCCGAAAATCGTGCCGCGCTCGGACAGACTGAGCTGCAGCAACCTGATCGTCATGTCATCGGGCTCAGCCGCTCTTGCCTGTCCTGCAAGCAGCAGAGCAGACAGCGCCGCGCTCAATATGGCCGCCCCCGGCCAGAAACGCCGCAGATTATTCCCTGTGATGGTGAGAGTCGTCACGTTCAAATCCCCTCAAGTCAAACGGGACAGGTCAGCCTATGCCATTGAAATCATGCTATGTGCCTAGAGCCCCCGAATTCAGACGCGACGAAGCCGCGCCATCGCGCCGGACCAGCCTAGGTTAGCCCCTTCTCGCAGGTCAACCGTTCGCCAGGCGGCGCCTGCCGACATCTTGCTCAAGCCATCCGGCAGGAATTGTTTGTGTACTAAAGTCATGGCGGCGCGGACGAAGGAAGAAAGACCGGACCGGCTTTTCAAGCGCCCGACCGCCCCCCTTGCGGAGACAATGAGCAAAGCGATTTTGTCGCCAGGGAAATAATGGTGGGCGCGACTGGGATTGAACCAGTGACCCCTACGGTGTGAACGTAGTGCTCTCCCGCTGAGCTACGCGCCCTTCAGCCGGTATTGCGAATGCCGGCGGAGGAAGGCCGTTCATAGCCATTCGCGCCGGGGCGTCAAGCGACTCGTTGGCCGGATTTGCGGGAAGCGGCGGCGCCGGCTTCGGCGGCGGGCCCGCCGTCGCCGTTTTGCGCGGCTTTGACTTTGGGCGCCCGGGCGGCGCTGAGGCGCGCGGCGGGCAGAACGAAAATGGCGCGCGCGCCCTCGCCCAGCCGGGAATCGATGCGGAATGAGCCGCCATGGGCGTCCGCGATCACTTTGACCAGCGGCAGTCCGAGGCCCAGCCCCTCGCGCGAGCGGCGCATGGACATGTCCAGAAGCGCGAAGGGCGCGGTCAGGTCCTCAAGGCTTTCCGCCTTCACGCCCGGCCCGTTGTCCTTGACCATGATGGCGAGATCGCCCTTTTTAGTGATCGCCGCCCCGACGGTGATTTCGACGCCGCGCGGACAGAACTTGACCGAGTTATCGAGGAGCTTGCGGATCGCCCGGGCGACCAGAGCCCGGTCGCAGCAGATTTCGAGATCGCGGTCGCAGACCTTGAGAACGGTGGAGGCCTCGGCCAGCTCCAAGGGCTTTTCGACCCCCGCAATGGCGTCGTCGACCAGGCTGCCCAGGGTCACATCCGCCTCGTTGAGGGTGATCGGCCCGGACCGCGCGTCCGAGGCGAGCAGCATGTCGGACACCGAATTCAGGAGCCGGCGCCCGCCATCGACAATATAGTCGGCGTATTCGCGATGGAGATTGTCGTTCTCCTTGTCGAATTGCGCGGCGATGATCTGTCCGAAGCCGATGATGGCGTTGAGCGGGGTTCTGAGCTCATGGCTCATGACGCCCATCAGGCTGTCCTTGAATTTCGCCCCGGCTTCCGCCTGGTCGCGGGCCGCGCTCAGCGCTTTGCGATCGTCATGGGCGCGCAACACGAATTTCACCGCATGATGGAACAGCGACCAGTTCATGGGCTTGGCGAGAAACGAGGTGGCGCCGGCCGCAAAAGCCCGGTCGACGGCGTCGCCGCGATCGCTTGCGGTGATGACCATGACCGGCGTGTCGCCCAGAACTTCATCGCGGCGGATGGCCTCGGTCAGCTCAAAACCGCTCATCACCGGCATGTCGAGATCGGAAATAACGAGATCCGCGCCCTCGTTTTTCAGGAGGGTCAGCGCTTCGGCGCCGTTGCTCGCGGTCTGAACGCGGTAGCCCGCCTCGAGCAGCTTGGCGCTGGCGAGTTCGCGCATGATCGCGTCATCATCGGCGAGTATGACTGTTCTCACGGCGTCCACGACTGCACGGCTCTCCCTTGCCGTCCGTAAATAAGCGGCCTTGCGGCTTCCTTATTAACGCGAGATTATCTTAACAGGCGGTTGCCGGTTAAATTGGCCCATAGAAATTAATTTTCAAACAATTCGGTTCAGGGTCTGCCCCGTCCGCATTCGGCGGCAGGCAGACCGGTCATGTCCAAACGCACACAAACTCTTCGCGGAAGATTAACCACGCTCGTTATTGTCGCGATTTTCGGCGCGGTGGCGATCGCGACGGCGTCTTCCGTATGGCGCGAAACGGCGCAGTTCAGCGCCGCCAAGCGCGCCGAACTGAACGCCTCGGCGCATATTTTCGCGACCACGGTCGCCGAGCCAGTGGCGATGCGCGACAAGGAGGCGACGCTAAAGGCCTTGCGCGCGATTTCCTTCCTGCCGACCATCGAGCATGTGCGCATCAGCGGCGAGGACGACGCGGTCTTTGTCGAACTGGGCAGCGCCGCCGCCGCGAGCCGCAAGGCCGAGCAGGGTCTTTTCCAGGAGAATTCGCCGCTTTCCATGCTGGCGTCGGGCACCGCCTCCGCCTCGGCGCCGATCCGTTATGGCGAGGAAACAGTCGCCACGCTGACGCTGAACGCCAGCACCGGCTCCTTGTGGGAGCGCATCGGCACGCTTCTCTACGACGCGCTTGTCGCCGCGATCTTCGCGGGCGGCATCGGCATGCTGATCGCCATGAAAATGCAGCGCGCCATCACCGACCCGATTCAGCGGCTCGGCCTCGTCATGGGCCATGTGCGCGAATCCGGCGATTTCAGCGTGCGCGCGGACCCGGTCGAGGACGAAGAGACCAATCAGCTCGTCGAGACCTTCAACACCATGCTCGACCATATTCAGGAACGCGACTCCAAGCTCCAGGTCCATCAGCGCAATCTTGAAAAAACCGTGGAGCTCAGGACGCGCGAAATGCGCGCCGCCAAGGACGCCGCCGAAGCGGCGAATGTGGCGAAGTCCGACTTCCTCGCCACCATGAGCCACGAAATCCGCACGCCCATGAACGGCATGCTGGCCATGGCCGACCTCCTCAGCAAGGCGCGCCTGGCGCCGCGGCACAAGCGCTACGCCGAAGTCATCGCCAAATCGGGCCAGAGCCTGCTCGCGATCATCAACGACATTCTCGACTTCTCGAAGATCGAGGCCGGCAAGCTTGAACTGGAAACGATTCCCGTGCGCCCGGCGGACATCGTCGACGACGTCGTCGGCCTGTTCTGGGAGCGCGCGGCCTCAAAACATATCGACCTCGCGGCCTATGTGGCCGCGAATACCCCCGAGGAAATCGAAGGCGACCCCGTGCGCATCAGCCAGGTGCTGTCGAACCTCGTCAACAACGCGCTGAAATTCACCGACCATGGTCACGTCGTTGTCGGCGTCGCGCTGAAATCGGGCGGCGGCGCAGACGGCGAATGCACGCTGGAGTTTTCGGTGACCGACACCGGCGTCGGCATTGAGAAGGACAAGCAGGCGTCGATCTTCGAAGCTTTCTCGCAAGGCGACCAGACCACGACCCGGCGCTTTGGCGGCACCGGGCTCGGCCTTGCCATCTGCCGCCGGCTCGTCGAGGCCATGAACGGCAAGATCGGCGTGAAAAGCCGTCCGGGCAAAGGCTCGCGCTTTTTCTTCAGCACCACGACGAAAATGCTCGAGCCAGCGCGCCCGGTCAGGCAGGTCAAGGAGGAAAAACGCGCGGTCATCGCCATCGAAGGCGACGCCACGCCGAAAATGCTGGCGCATTATCTGCGCGAGACCGGCGTCATTCCGCATATCGTCGAAGAGGGCGGCCAGTTCGGCCCGCATATCGCCTGCGCCGACATGATCTTCGCGTCACCGCCTTTCTATCACGTCTATCAGCAGACGATCAGCGAAGGCAAAGCGCAATGGGTCCCGGCGCGGGTCTGCATCTGCGAGCTGGGCGATGTCGCGCCCGATGCGCTGGTGGAAGAAGGCGTCGTCGAGGACATTCTTCTGGCCCCGCTGTCGCGCCGCGAAGTGATGGACCAGGTGGGCCGCATCATCGACGGCGCGATGCGCGGCAAGACGGCGCTCGCCACCACCGAGACCGCCGCCGCGAACCGGCTCATGTTCCGCGGCCAGCGCGTGCTCGCCGCCGATGACAGCGCGATCAACCGCGAAGTCGTGAAAGAAGCCATGGCGCGGCTCAATCTCAATGTGACGCTCGCCAATGACGGCCGCGAAGCGCTGGCGCTGGTCAAGAGCGAGCCGTTCGATCTTATCCTGATGGACTGCTCGATGCCGAAGATGGACGGGTTCGAGGCGACGCAGGCGATCCGCGCGCTCGAGGAAAGAACAGGCCGGCAACGGGTCCCCATTGTCGCGCTGACGGCGCATGTGGCCGGCAAGGACGAAGCCTGGCGCCAGTCCGGCATGGACGACTACCTGACCAAGCCGTTCACGCTTGACGGCCTTTCCGGGATCATCGCCAAATATCTCGAAGGCGACGAAGGCCGCTATGTTCCGGCCGATGACGACGCGCCGGCGCCGCGCGACGATCAGACGGCGCCGGAAGAAGACGCGGTTTTCGACCGCAGCGTTCTCACCCAAATCGCGGCCATGCAGTCGGGCGCGGGCAATCTGCCCCTGCGCACCCTTGAAATGTTCCAGGAGCATTCCGAGAAAACCATCCGCACCCTGGCTGAAGAGCTGAGAACCGGCGATGCGGAAGCCATCGCCAAGGCGGCCCATGCGCTGAAATCGCTCAGCGTCAATGTCGGCGCGCAGCGCCTCGGCGCGGCCTGCGGCGACATCGAGGCTGAGGCGCGGGCCGGCGCCCCTAAATCAACGCTCAACGCCTTGTGCAAGAAAGCCGCGGCGGAATACCGCGAAGCCCATCGCGCGCTGCCTGGACTGATGCAGGAATACAAAAAGTCCGCAGCCTGACGACTTAATGAAGGCGGATCGAAACCCGCACACAACCGATGACCGTGACGGCGGGCGTCACCGCATAGGCGGCGTGCCCGCTTTCGCTGGAATGCGGCTCAAGCCGCGCCGCGCCGCTGACGAGCGCCGGGTTCGACCGCCAGCGCCGCAGGACAAGAACATCATTGACGAGCGCCAGACAGAAATCGCCGTCATCGGGCAGGCGGTCATGATAATCCACGATCACAACCGTATCCGGCAGGAAGGAAAGATTGACCGCCGGGTCGTTGACGAAAACCGCAAAGAGTTTCGACGGCCCCAAGGTCACCGGGATATAATCTTCCGCCATGGGATGAGGGTCGGCCTGAGGGTCCCGCGCGAAGAGGGCCGCCGCACGCAGGGAAATCACCGGCACATGCCGGACCGGGCGGCGGATATAGGCGGCGGCGGCATGCTTGTCGCTTTCGGCCGATGAGCGGTCCCCCGCCGCAAGCCAGTCGAGAGACGCTTCCAGCGCGTCGGCGAGCTTCGCGAGCGTGAGGCGGCGCGGGTCGTGAACCCCGCTTTCCCAGTTGGCGATGGCCGGCTGCGTGACCCCGATGCGCTTGGCGAGGTCGGTCTGGCTCAATCCCTTGGTTTTCCGCGCCTGGCGGATGCGTTCCCCGATGGAGCGGGCGGCGGCGGCGTGAGCGGCTTCCATAGGCCCTCCTTATTTTATAAGTTTATTTTATATTATTTGTTTCCCTTGCGCCATAAAATTCTGCAGCTGAGCGCTAAAGCGCACCAGATACGCCATAACTACTAGGCTGGGTACCATATTCAGGGAAACCGGCGGGTATAAAAATTACCAGACTCAGGCTTGAAAAAATCAGCTTATCTTATAATCTGGCTTTCGTGGAAACGACCAAGCATTGATCGGGAAAAAACAATGACTGACCTGTGCGATCGCGACGGCGCCGGCCGTCTGGCAGCAAAGATCCAGGATTTCTGGCGCAAACGCGGCTTCGATGTTGATGTGGAGATGAAAGAGGAAGGCTTCGTGTCGACCATGCGCTCAGCGCGCACCGATCTGCGTTCCAACATGATCAACGGCATGCCCACCAAGATGGCGGGCGCGGAAGCCGGCTAGAGCGCCGGACGAAAAGGGAAATCCGGTTTCGCAAAACCGGCGCGAGCGCTACCTAGGCCTTGAGCGCGCCCTCGATCAGCGGCGCGGCTTCGCGATAGCTCGAAAAGACCGTGGCCCTGTCGGCGAGCGTCACCGGCCCATATCCGAAATTCGCAACAAAACACGGCAGCGCAGCCGCATCCGCCGCGCGGATGTCGGTGTCGCTGTCGCCGATAAAGGCGGCGCGCGCCGCGCCGGTTTTTTCAAGACACAAACGAACGGGCGCCGGGTCCGGTTTCGCCGCCTCGGTCGTGTCGGCGCCCACAATAACGTCGAAAAGCGACGTCAGCCCCAGCGTTTCAATCAGCAGGCGCGCCATCGCCTCGCGCTTATTGGTGCAGATCGCCGCCCGCGCGCCGCGCGCCAGAAAGCCCTCGGTCATTTCGATCACATGATCGAAGGGCCTTGAGTGAACGGCGATATTCTCCCCGTAGTAATCGAGAAACCGGGTCATGGCTTCGTCGAGCTCGGCCTCTTCCGCCTCGCGCCCGGCGCTCAGGAGAAAGCCGCGCATCAGCATCCGCCGGGCCCCGTGGCCCACGAGATGGCGCACCTCGCCGGTCGGGACCGGATCGTGGCCGGCGGCGGTGAGGGCGTGATTCATGGACGCCGAGAGGTCCTCGACCGTGTCGACCAGGGTGCCGTCGAGATCGAATAGGAGCGCGCCCCCGCGCAAATCTTCCGCCATATCTCCGCCTGTTTGCCGCTTTACGCTCTGAAAGGCCGCGAATCGCGCCAATCAGCCCGCATAGGCGTATAGGCCGGTTCGCCCCGGTTGTGATAGACGAGCCCCGCCGCGATGTCTGCTTTGGAAAAGTGAAAGCCCGTCCATGACTGAGCTCAAAACCTCCGCCGTGATTCTCGCCGCCGGCCACGGCACGCGCATGAAGTCGGCCCTGCCCAAGGTCATGCATGAAATCGGCGGGCGGGCGATGATCGCCCATGTGATCGACGGCGCGGCCGCGCTCTCGCCGGAACGCATGGCGGTGGTCGTCGGCGATCATTCGCCCCAGGTCGGCGACTTTGCAAAAACGCTGCGCGCAGGCGTCGAAGTCGCGGTGCAGGCGCCGCCGCAAGGCACCGCCCATGCGGTGATGCAGGCCCTGCCCGCGCTTCAAGGCTTTTCAGGCGCCGTGCTGGTTCTCTATGCGGACACGCCCCTCGTCACGCCGCAGACGCTGAAAGATCTCGCCAGCGAAATCGCGAACGGCGCCGCCGTTGCGGTCCTCGGCTTCTCGCCCGCAGAGCCGGGCGCCTATGGCCGCCTGAAGCTCGACGAGAAAGGCGCGCTCGCCGCCATCGTCGAGGCGAAAGACGCAAGCGCGGAAGAACTCGAAATTACGCTGTGCAATTCCGGCGTCATGGCCATCGACGCGGCGTTCCTGATGAAGCGCCTCAAAGACATCGGCAATGACAACGCCAAGGGCGAATATTATCTGACCGACATCGTCGCTCTCGCCCGCGCGGACGGGAAACGCTGCGCCGTTATCGAGGCGGATGACGACGAAGTGCTCGGCGTCAATTCGCGGATCGAACTCGCCGAAGCCGAAGCGGTGTTTCAGGACCGCATGCGCGCGGCGGCGATGGAGGCGGGCGCCACCCTCGCCGATCCCCTCACCGTCTATTTTTCCCATGACACAAAGCTCGGCAAGGACGTGACTGTCGGCCAGCATGTGGTCTTCGGCCCGGGCGTCGCCGTCGCCGACGGGGCCGAGATCAAGCCGTTCTCTCATCTGGAAGGCGCGTCCGTCGCGGGCGGCGCCAGCGCGGGTCCCTTCGCGCGGCTGCGGCCCGGCGCGGCGCTCAAGGCCGGCGCCAAGGTCGGCAATTTCGTCGAGATCAAGAAAGCGGTGATCGGCGAGGACGCGAAGGTGAGCCACCTCACCTATCTCGGCGACGCCGAGGTGGGCGCAGGGGCCAATATCGGCGCCGGGACCATCACCTGCAATTATGACGGATACGGAAAATTCAAGACAGTGATCGGCAAGGGCGCCTTTATCGGCTCCAATTCTTCGCTGGTCGCGCCCGTCACGATTGGCGAGGGCGCCTATGTGGGCTCGGGCTCAGTGGTGACCAAAGACGTCGAGCCCGGCGATCTCGCCGTCGCCCGCGCGCGCCAGACCGCCATCAAAGGCTGGGCGGCGCGCTTTCACGACAAGCACAAGGCAAAGAAGAAGTAGGATCTAAAAGATGGACAAGGAAGCCGGCAAACGTCTCGCCGCGGAAGAAGCCGCCAAGCATATCGAGCGCGGCATGGTCCTGGGCCTCGGCACCGGCTCCACCGCGGCCTATTTCGTCGATATTGTCGGCAAGCTTGTCTCGGAAGGCTGGGACCTCAAGGGCGTGCCGACCTCCGAAGCGACGCGCCAGCACGCCGAACGCGTCGGCGTCGAGATCATCGAACCCGACGAGACGACGGAGATCGACCTCGCCGTCGACGGCGCCGACGAGGCAGACCCCGCGCTCAATCTCATCAAGGGCGGCGGCGCGGCGCTGTTGCGCGAAAAGATCATCGCCCATGCGGCGAAAAAATTCATCGTCATCGCCGACAACACCAAACGCGTCGCGGCGCTTGGGGCCTTTCCCCTGCCGGTCGAAATCTCGCCCTATAGCTGGGCGCTCACCGTCTCCGCCCTGCGCCGGACCTTCGCGGAAAACGGTTTCCAGAACGCCGGGCTCGAGCTGCGCGCCCGGGACGGCGAGGCCGTGAAGACCGACGGCGGCAATCTCATCATCGACTGCCGGCTGGGGCGCATCGAAGACCCCGCAGCGCTCGAAAAAGCCCTCGCCGCAATCCCCGGCGTCCTCGAATGCGGGCTCTTTTGCGGCATGACGCAGATGGCGATCTTCGGCGGCGAAGACGGGATTTCCATCGACCGCGCCTGAAGCCCTGTTTCACTTCGCCCGGCGGCTTTGCCTCGCGCCGTCCCCCGCGCTACCGTCCGCCGCGAACAGCCGGAAGTCCCATGTCCCAGTCCCGTTTTGACAAACTGAAAGAAGCGATCGAGGCCTATGGCGCGGCGGCGTTCGAGAATCTCCTGCGCTGCAAGGGACTTGGCGAGGCGGTGCTCGATGGCCTGCCGGACCATCTCGGCTGCAACGCCGAATGCGTCACCGCCGTGCCGCCGATGGGGGCCTTTGATCCGCGCAAGGATTATGGCGAGGACGCCTTCAGCTATCGCAGCCGCGAGGTCATCGTGCTCGAGCCCGTCGTCTTCGGCGTGGCGCTGACCGTTCACAATCTCGAGGATTCCGGCGCTTTGTGGCTGAGGACCGCGCTCTCCATCGAGGTCACCGGCGACAGCTTCGACGTTTTCGTGGCGCAGCAGCCGCTGATCCGCATTCCCCTCGACTATGAGAACAAGCTCGAACCTATCTTCGAGGCGATCTATCGCGAATTTTTGAACACCTTCCAGCTCGAAGTCCTGGAATTCAATGATAAGCGTTTTGAAACGCGCATTGGCTTCGTGCCGGATATTTCCCAGCAATAAGGGTTTCCCATGTCTGACTACGATTACGATCTTTTCACCATCGGCGCAGGCTCCGGCGGCGTGCGCGCCTCGCGCCTTGCGGCGACCTACGGCGCCAAGGTCGGCGTCGCCGAAGAGTTCCGCGTCGGCGGCACCTGCGTCATTCGCGGCTGCGTCCCGAAGAAATATCTCGTCTATGCAAGCGAGTACGGCCACGATTTTGAAAACGCCAAAGGCTATGGCTGGAGCGCCGATAATGTCGCCTTCGACTGGCCGACCCTGATCGCCAACAAGGACAACGAGATCGACCGCCTCAACGGCATCTATATCCGCAATCTGAAAAACGCCGGCGCGGAGATTTTCCAGTCCCGCGCGGTGCTGAAAGACGAACACACCGTTCACCTCGAAGCCGAGGGCCGCGACGTCACCGCCGAGCGCATCCTGATCGCCGTCGGCGGCGCGCCCTGGGTCGACGAAACCGTGCCCGGCCACGAGCTCGGCATCACCTCGAACGAGGCGTTCCACCTCGAAAAACTGCCGAAATCCGTCGTGGTCGCCGGCGGCGGCTATATCGCCATCGAGTTCGCCTGCATCTTCAAGGGGCTCGGCGCCGACGTGACGCTGGTCTATCGCGGCGAGGACATTCTTCGCTATTTCGACGCCGACATCTCGACCCAGGTCCACAAGGAAATGCAGCGCCAGGGCATTCGCGTCATCACCCAGGCCGTCTTCGACAAGATCGAAAAGCTCGACGGCGAGAACAAGCGCGTGCACCTGTCGACCGGCGTTCACATCGATACGGAATGCGTGTTCTGGGCGGTGGGCAGGAAGCCCGTGACCAAGGGGCTCGGGCTCGAAAACGCCGGCGTCGAAACCGACAAGAACGGCGCCATCAAGGTCAACGAGCAGTCGCAATCTTCCTGCCCGACCATCTTCGCCGTGGGCGACGTCACCGACCGGGTGAACCTGACGCCGGTGGCGATCCGCGAGGGCGCGGCCTTCGCCGAAACCTTCTATAACGACAATCCGACGTCGACCGATTACCGCTTCATTCCCAAAGCCGTGTTCTCGCAGCCGCCCGTGGGCTCGGTCGGTTACGCCGAACATGAAGCGCGCCACGAATTCAAGAATGTGGACATCTACAAGACCGATTTCCGGTCCATGAAACACATCCTCACGGGCTCCGGCGAGCGCGTTCTGATGAAGATCGTCGTCGACGCCGACACCGACCGCGTGCTCGGCTGTCACATTGTCGGCGAAGAGGCCGGGGAAATGATCCAGTGCGTCGCCATCGCCGTGAAAGCGGGTCTTAAAAAGAAAGATTTCGACGACACCGTGGCGCTGCACCCGACCATCGCCGAAGAGCTCGTCACCATGAAAACCAAATTCGTGCCGACGACGGCGGACGCCCCATAAGGACGTCCCGTTCCCGGGAGCTCCCTATAACGGCAGCCACGGGCGGGCCGCAGGATAAGGCCAAACCCGAGGCCGGGGATAAAATTTAATCAACTATATTTGCCCCCCGCCCCTCCGGCGGGGGTTATAGTTTGCGCGATGGATGTGAAGCGCGGCGCGCGCCGCAAGCGATGCGCATTGCCCCGTCGACCAAAAAAGCGCCGTGGAACATTTTACGCAAAAGGCGCCAAATCGGCCTGAACGCCAGGAAAGACGCCAAAGCAAGAGATCGGGAAAAGAGGTTTACGCAAAATGTTTCACGCCGGCAGCGCGAGATCAGTTGCATTCCTCGGCGGCGCGGTCGAGCGCGGCGGAAACCCCGCGCAGGGAAATGACATAGCTCGTCGCCGTGCCGCGCTGGGAGACGGCGGAAACGCGCATATCGGCGCCCTTGCGCATGGCGCGGATGAGGCGCTCCTCCTCGGAGGCCGATTCAATGAAAGCCTCGTTCTCGGATGTGTACATTTCCCACTTGTCGGACCCCACCCGAAGCGTCGGCTCGGGCTTGGCGTTCATCTGATAGCCGGTCATCAGGCTCGGCTGCTCTTTCGCCGCCCCGGAGGACCAGGTGGCGATCAGGAAGAAAACATCGCCGTGATTGACCGATTTCGGGGATTTGTCCGTCGCCTCGGTGGCCGCAAAGCAGATTTTCTCCCCATCCAGTTCTCTCACGAACACCGACCAGTCCCGGAACGTCGCCTTCGCCTCGGGCTGCTGCGCGACGGCCCCGAGCGGGGCGAGACTGGCGGCGAGGCCGGAAATGGCGGCGAGAACAACGGGTAAGGACGGACGAGGCATGGATGCTAGGCTCCCTCAAAGGCGGACTGGAAAGGGCTCAATAACGGATTTTCACCGCAGATAACATAGTTCGAAATTTGTCGCGACTATGGCGGCCCCGGAAAGCAGAAAGCCGCATTGCAAGCGCGAAGACGTTGCGCCATAACGGCGCGGAATTTCACGGCTTTTTTCCCAACCGGAGGAACTAAATGATACCCGGAAGCGATTCCTTGAAAACCAAGAAGACGCTGACCGCCGGCGGCGCGTCTTACGCCTATTACAGCCTCGACGAAGCCTCCAAGCAGATCGGCGACATTTCCCGCCTGCCCTTCTCCCTGAAGGTCCTCCTGGAGAACCTCCTGCGCTTCGAAGACGACCGCTCGGTCTCGGTCGACGATATCAAGGCTTTCGCCGACTGGGTGAAGAACGGCAAGACCAGCCGCGAGATCGCCTACCGCCCGGCGCGCGTGCTGATGCAGGACTTCACCGGCGTTCCCGCCGTCGTCGACCTCGCCGCCATGCGCGACGCGATGAAACATCTCGGCGAAGACCCGGAGAAGATCAATCCGCTGGCGCCGGTGGATCTCGTCATCGACCACTCCGTGATGGTCGACTATTTCGGCGGCCCGGACGCCTTCAAGAAAAACGTCGCCCGCGAATATGAGCGCAACGGCGAACGCTACCAGTTTCTGAAATGGGGCCAGGGCGCCTTCGACAATTTCCGCGTCGTCCCGCCCGGCACCGGCATCTGCCACCAGGTGAACCTCGAATATCTCGCCCAGACCGTGTGGACCGCCGACTATAAAGGCGAGACCTACGCCTATCCCGACACGCTGGTCGGCACCGACAGCCACACCACCATGGTCAACGGCCTTTCGGTTCTCGGCTGGGGCGTCGGCGGCATCGAGGCCGAAGCCGCGATGCTCGGCCAGCCGATCTCCATGCTTATCCCCGAAGTGATCGGCTTTAAAATGACCGGCAAGCTACCCGAAGGCGCGACCGCGACGGACCTCGTTCTCACCGTCACGGAAATGCTGCGCAAGAAAGGCGTTGTCGGCAAGTTCGTGGAATTCTACGGACCGGGTCTCGATCACCTTGCGCTCGAAGATCAGGCGACCATCGCCAACATGGCGCCGGAATATGGCGCGACCTGCGGCTTCTTCCCCATCGACGATGAGACCCTGCGCTATCTGAAAGCCACCGGCCGTTCGGAAGACCGCATCGCGCTCGTCGAGGCCTACGCCAAAGAGCAAGGCATGTGGCGCGAGAAGGGCACGCCCGATCCGGTCTTCACCGACACGCTGGAGCTCGAGCTTTCCTCGGTGACGCCGTCGCTGGCCGGGCCAAAGCGCCCGCAGGACCGCGTCACGCTTTCCGACGCGCCGAAAAACTTTTCGACCGCGCTCGACAAGGAATATGGCAAGGGCGGCGAAGCCGGCAAACGCGTCGCGGTCGAAGGCGAAGAGTTCGACATCGGCCATGGCGACGTGACCATCGCCGCGATCACGTCGTGCACCAACACCTCGAACCCGTCGGTCCTCATCGCCGCGGGCCTTGTCGCCCGCAACGCCCATGCAAAAGGGCTGAAGGTGAAACCCTGGGTGAAAACCTCGCTCGCCCCGGGCAGCCAGGTGGTGACCGATTATCTCGACGCCGCGGGCCTGACCGACGATCTCAACTCGCTCGGCTTCAACCTTGTCGGCTATGGCTGCACCACCTGCATCGGCAACTCAGGGCCGCTGCCGCCGGCGATTTCGAAAGCCGTCAATGAAAACGATCTGGCGGTCGCCTCGGTGCTGTCGGGCAACCGCAACTTCGAAGGCCGCGTCTCTCAGGACGTGCGCGCCAACTATCTCGCCTCGCCGCCGCTCGTCGTCGCCTACGCCATCGCGGGCTCGATGAACATCAACCTGACGACCGATCCCATCGGCAAGGACAAGGACGGCAAGGACGTCTTCATGAAAGACATCTGGCCGACCAACAAGGAAATCGCCGAAGTCGTGCGCGAGCACGTCACCGCGAAGATGTTCGCCGAGCGTTACGCGGACGTCTTCAAGGGCGATGAGATGTGGCAGGCGATCGACGCCGGCGACGGCCAGACCTATCGCTGGCCGAAATCGACCTATGTGGCGAACCCGCCCTATTTCGAAGGCATGACCAAGGAGCCCAAACCCGTGGAGCCCATCGCGGGCGCGCGCGTTCTGGCGCTCTTCGCGGACTCCATCACCACCGACCACATCTCGCCCGCCGGCTCCATCAAGGAAGACAGCCCGGCCGGCGATTATCTGAAATCCCACCAGGTGCCGGTCTCGGAGTTCAACTCCTACGGCTCGCGCCGGGGCAATCATGAAGTGATGATGCGCGGCACCTTCGCCAATATCCGCATCAAGAACCGCATGCTGCCGGGCACCGAAGGCGGCGTCACGAAATACGTGCCGACCGGCGAGGAAATGCCGATCTACGACGCGGCGATGAAATACAAAGCCGACAATGTCCCGAGCGTCGTCTTCGCCGGCAAGGAATACGGCACCGGCTCGTCGCGCGACTGGGCGGCGAAAGGCACGATCCTGCTCGGCGTGCGCGCCGTCATCGCCGAAAGCTTCGAGCGCATCCACCGCTCGAACCTCATCGGCATGGGCGTTCTGCCGCTGCAGTTCAAAGGCGACGATACATGGGAGTCGCTGGGCCTAACCGGCGACGAGGAAGTGACCATCGACGGCGTCGACAAAATTACGCCGCGTACGGACATTAAGGTCTCGATCAAATTCGCCAATGGCGATGTGAAAGAGATCGAGGCGCTGGTGCGCATCGATACGGCGGACGAGCTCGACTATTTCCGCCATGGCGGCATTCTGCACTATGTGATCCGCAACCTCGCGGCCTAAAGAAAAAGGCGGCTCCTGCTCGGCGCCGCCTTTCATCAAGACTTCGGAAAAAGCCCGGCTGTTACGCGCGGGCTTTTTTCTTGCGCGCCGCGGCCAGAACGCCGCCGCCGAGAAGGAAGAGGCCGAGCGCGCCCGGCAGCGGCACTTCGGAAATCTCTTCCACTTTCACGCTGGTGAAATTGAAATTCAGCGACTTCGCAACGCCGGGCTGCGAGGCCGGATCGAGCAGCTTGACGAAAAGGCTGAGATTGGTCTGGCCGGTAAAGATCGCCGGATCGAAAACGCCCGGCAGCGCCGCGCTCGACAGCGCCGAGAACGGCCCGCTGAGACCGAGCGTGAACTGAAGGCGCTCGATACCGTCGAACTCGCCGAGAATCTCCGACGGGTACACATACATATTGTTGAAAGAAAGACGGTCCTGGCCGGTTGTGAACTGATCGGAGACCTGCATCGATCCGAAATCGCCGGTCCGCGAGCCTGAAACGCCGCCCGTAGCGAAGGCGAATTCCTTGACGGCGCCGACATAGTTGATCGCTTCGCGCGACGCGTTCGAAACGAACGGCGTCGGAGCTGTTTCCGTATCGTAGATCACATACCCGGAAATGCTGGTCAGACCATTACCGAGAGAGTTGTTGTCCGGCGATGTCGAAGAAGAGTTCCGTCCCTCGAACGAAACCTTGATGAGGCTTGCCTCCGCCGCGCCTGCCGCAGCGAAAAGAACGATAAGAAAAGAGAGAGCGAGCTTGCCGATACGCATGCAATGTTCCTTTTCAAGACGCTCCCGCCGCGAACACCGCGCCCGCGCGGGATAATAAGGAGACGACTAGTCGGCTCTCGTGACGGGCGCGTAACACTAATTTGACGGTTTGACGTCTCTCGCGCCCAGCCGGCGGCGCGCAAAGACAAGGCTGAAACCGGATGTCCGGCGGCAATTACTGTCCTAATTCATGCCTTTACTTGCCAAAGCCTAGTCAGGCCGCATTTAATCTGGAATAGTTTTTCCTTTGAAAGCCAGAAAGGCGGGGGATGGCGTCGGGGGCGGCTTTAAAAGTTTCTCAGGCTTGCCTGGCGCTGATGCTGTCGGCCGCGAGCGGTACCGCCTGCGCCTCGCCATGGGCGCGCGAGGACGGCCAACTCCTGATCATCACCCACGCCGAGTATTTCCGGTCCGATCTGAGCTCTCAGGATCCGCGCGGAGGACGTTTCGAAAGCCTCGACAGCGACACCTATATCGAGTTCGGGCTCACCGACGACATCACCATCGGCGGCAAGGCGATCTACGGAACCTCCTGGCTGACCAACAGCGCAGGAACCGTCACCGATACGGGCTTTTCCGAGATCGAAGGCTACGCGCAATATCAGTTCGAACGCACCATCAAGCACGCCGCCTCCGTGCGCCTTTCCGCAGGCAAGCCCGCCGCGTTCCAGGCGAGCGCACGCCAGGCCGTCAATAACGGCGCGGATATGGAACTCGCCGCGCTTTACGGCCGCAATCTGATTTTCAAGCCTGTGAAAATTTTTGCGGCGGCGGAGGTCGGCTATCGCAAGCGCTTCGGCCCCGGTGCCGACGTGATCCGCAGCCAGGCGACGCTCGGCGCCGAACCGGGCAAGCGCTGGATGCTCTTGCTGGAAGGGTTCTCAACGGTCTCCCTGCGCAATGAAAAACCGGACGGCGCTGACTACGATATCGTCAAAATTCAGCCCTCCGTGGTCTACCGCATCAACAGCCGCTGGGCCGTGCAAGCCGGCATGAATGAAGAAATCTCCGGGCGCAATCTCGCGCTCGGGCGAACCTTCTTCATCGGTTTGTGGAGTTCGTTTTGAGCGAGGCGCTGCGACAGCCCGGCAACGGCCCCGCCGCCATCTCGACGCGGCGCAGTGACCTTGACGACAGCTCCCAGGCGGATGCGGCCATCTATTCCTTGCGCGAGGCGAGAACCGGTCAGACAACGGCAGCCCAGACCGTCCTGCGCGAACGTTTCGCAGGCAATATCGGCCGGGCGGCCATCGAAGGGCTTGCCGCCACACGCCCGGAGGAATCCGCCAAGCGCCTTCTTTCTCCCAGTCAAATGGCGATGCTTGTCTGTTTCTTTTTAGCGCTGATCTTCGCCTTAGGGCGCTGGCCGGTCGCCACCTTTGTCGGCTTCAATGTCTTCGTCACAATCTATTTCGTGAGCGCAATTTTCTTTCGCCTCTGGCTTCTCGCGATTGGCCGCAAAGACGCCGTCGGCGCAACCGCGCCCGCAATCACCATGACGGAGACGCAGCTGCCGGTGATCACCATCCTGTTGCCGCTCTATCGAGACGCCGCGGCGCTGCCAACACTGGCGCGCGCCGTCGACAGGCTCGACTATCCGGCGGCCAAGAAGGACGTGAAGCTGCTCCTAGAGGAAGACGATCCGGAGACGATTGCGGAAGTCAAAAAGCTCGGCCTCGACACGCGTTACGAAACCGTCGTCATTCCCCCGCAGGAACCGCGCACCAAGCCCAAGGCCTGCAATTACGGCCTTTATCTCGCACGCGGCGAGCTCATCGTCATCTATGACGCGGAAGACCTGCCCGATCCAGACCAGCTCAAAAAGGCCGCTGCGCGCTTCGCCGAAGGCGACGCGTCCCTCGCCTGCGTCCAGGCCCGGCTCAACTATTACAATCGTGACGACAACTGGCTGACGCGTCTGTTCACGCTGGAATATTCCCTGTGGTTCGACTGGCTCCTGCCCGCCCTCCAGCGCATGGGCGCGCCGATCCCGCTGGGCGGCACCTCGAACTTCTTTAAGGCGGGACTGCTCGCCGAAATCGGCGGCTGGGACCCGTACAATGTCACCGAGGACGCAGATCTGGGTCTCAGACTCGCCCGGCTCGGCTATCGCGTGGAAGTGATGGACTCGACGACCTTCGAAGAAGCCAATTGCCGCCTCAATAACTGGATGAGACAACGCTCAAGATGGCTGAAGGGCTATCTCCAGACCTGGCTTGTTCACATGCGCCGGCCGCACCGGATCATCGCGACCACCGGCTGGCGCGGTTTTCTCGCCGTACAGCTCTTCGTCGCCGGCAATGTCTTCAGCGCCGTGATCAACCCGGTCATGTGGACCGGTTTCCTGGTCTGGATCACTCTCAAACCGGCGATCCTCGACCAGCTGTTTCCGCCGCCGGTGCTCTATCTCAACCTGTTTGCGCTGATCTTCGGGAATCTGGCCTTTGTCATGCTGATGGTGATCGGCCCCCTGAAACGGGGCTGGCGCGGCCTCGCCCCCTATGGCCTCAGCGCCCCCGCCTACTGGTTGCTAAGCTCCGCCGCCGCCTATAAAGCTTTGCAGCAGGCGATCTTCCGCCCCCATTACTGGGAGAAGACCGACCATGTCATCAGCAAGGCCGCGCAGCGAAAACGCGAGGAGGCGCTGAAGACGCATTTTTAAGTGGACCCCGCGTTTAAGACAGGCTGTCATGACCACCGACGCACCCGCCAGAGCCCCGTCAACGCTCGCCGGACGGCCTTATCTCAAGATGAACGGCCTCGGGAACGCGTTCATCATTCTCGATCTTCGCGAAGACCCGGCAAAGCTCGACGAAGACGCGATCCGCAAGGCGGCGGATCCGAAAACCGGTCCGGGATGCGATCAATTCATCACCATTGAGAACCGCAAAGGCCATGACGGCGTGTTCATGGGCGTCTACAACGCGGACGGCTCGCAAGTCGGCGCCTGCGGCAACGCCGCGCGCTGCGTCGGCTGGCTTCTGATGGAGGAGAACGGCGAAACGGAAGTCGACTTCGCGACCCTCGGCGCGCCGCTGCACGCATCGCGCATCGGCGATAAAAGAATTGCGGTCGACATGGGGGAACCGAAATTCGGCTGGCGGGAGATCCCGCTGTCCGAACAGATGGACGACACGCGCTATGTGGACGTGAAGCTCGGGCCCATCGACAAGCCGGTGCTCTGGGGCCCGTCGGCGGTCAATGTCGGCAATCCGCACTGCATCTTCTTCGTGGAGGACGCCGAAGCCCAGGCGCTTGAGCGCTTCGGCCCGATGATCGAACACCACCCGCTGTTTCCCGAACGCGTCAACGTCTCGGTGGCGCAGGTTCTGAGCAAGCACGCCATTCGCCTGCGCGTTTGGGAGCGCGGCGTCGGCATTACGCAGGCCTGCGGCACCGCCGCCTGCGCCGCCGCCGTCGCGGCCCATCGCCGGCGCCTGACGGGCCGCAAGGCGACCGTCACGCTCGACGGCGGCGACCTCGCCATCGAATGGCGCGAGGATGACAATCACATCATCATGACCGGCCCCGTGACGCTCGATGGCGAAGGCCGCTTCAGCGACGATTTTTAATGGCCAAGCTCTATTTCAATTACGCCGCCATGAACGCCGGCAAATCGACGACGCTCCTTCAGGCGAGCTTTAATTATCGCGAACGCGGCATGGACACGATCGAATTCACCGCCAGGCTAGACGACCGCGTCGAAGCCGGGGTCATCGCCTCGCGCATCGGTCTGCGCAAAGACGCGCATATGTTCGACGCCGAGACCGACCTTTACGAGATCGTCAAAAGCGAAAGCGCGTCCATGAAGGCGGCCTGCGTCTTCCTCGACGAGGCGCAGTTTCTTTCACCCGCGCAAGTGATGCAGCTTGCGCGCATCGTCGACGATCTCGACATCCCGGTTATCTGTTTCGGTCTGAGGACCGACTTCATGGGCGAGCTCTTCGAAGGCAGCGCCCGCCTTCTCGCGGTCGCCGATGAAATCCGCGAACTGAAAACCATCTGCAAATGCGGGCGCAAGGCGACCATGAACTTGCGCATCGATGAAAACGGCAAGGCCGTCACCAGCGGCAAGACGATCGAAATCGGCGGCAATGACCGCTACATCCCTCTCTGCCGCAAGCATTTCTACGAAGCGTTCGGTCATTAACCGAACGCGCCGTAGTGATTGGCGATCGCCTGCGACAAGGTCCGCGATGCGGCCGCAATCTCGCGCAAGGGGGCAATGATGTCGGCGTGGATTTCCGGATAGGCGCCGCCTTCGAACGCGTGATCCTCGACCTTTTCATGCAAGCCTTCAAACGCGGCGTTCGCCGGCGCGCGGGCGGGAAAGATTTCGCCCAGCGTTTCAATGGTGTCGTCGAGGCGCAGGTCGAGAACCATCTCGATCAGGTCTTCATGGGCGATGTCGTGGCGCCGGGAAAAAGGCGGCGCGCCGGCGACGAGCGAAACCGCCTTGGCCATTAACGCCTGGCGGATGGCGTGCAACACGGAGAGCCGCCCGCGATGACCGCTCTCGACCTGCGCGCCTTTCACTTCCAGTATCGCATCGAAACGGCGCAGATCCTGAGAGAGGAAGTCCGTCAGCCTGTGAAAGGCGTCTGACGTCTCGCCGGCGCCGAGCGCCTCCTGCGCGGCTTCATAGGCGTCGGCGCGCTTGCTCGATCCGGCGGCGACAGCGAGCGCAGACCAGTAATGGGGCGTATAAAGCGTCGCATAAGCGCGCAGCACGCAAAGATCGGTTCCCGCGCGCGCCCGCGCGGCCAGCGCCGTCAACGCCTGCATGCGCGCGGAGTTTTCAATATGCTCCACCAGCCGGTCCGGTTCGCGTCCCGCGGCGATGCCGAACCCGCAGGCGACATTCGCCGGCGCGCCAAGCTGTTGCAGGATCGCATTGTGGGGAATGGCGCGCAGCGCGCTTAAATCGAAACCGCCGGCCTTGGCGCGCTTGGCCTTGCGCGAGCCGGTCTTGTACAAAAACCGTTGTGCAAAACCGGAAAGCGCATGGCGGTAGTCCGGGCGCTGGAACAGCTGCTCCTGCCAGCTTTTCAGGCCGCGATAGAAGTCCCAGGAATAATTGATATCGGTGTAGAACCGGTCGTTCTCGTCGCCTTCGGCGTCCCGGATGACGCCGCTCCAGACGAGATTCACCGTTTGCTCGGAAAGCGCCGGCGACTGGAAGTGCAAATAGCCTTCCCCGCCCTGAAAACTGCATTCCTCCGCTAGCGGAATGCCCGCCTTGGCGAAACGGCTTCTGACCCAGGGGGTGGCGAGATGGTTGAGGCGATCCTGAAACGAGCCGGGATGGGCGCCGCGGCCCATGGACTCGCCATGGGTGTTGAAGATCAGCGCTTCGATATCCGTCATCTTCGCGTCGGCGAGGGCGCGGGCAAACAGAACCTGCAAGCGCTCCACCGCCAGCCCCGCCGCGCACTGGCCCATAAAGCGCCCGCTGTCGGAAAAGCCGAGCTGGATCGACATGCGCCCGCGGCCCGTCACATAGTCGCGATATTCGGGCTCGCGCAAAAGCCGTTCGAGAAACCGCCCGCCGCTTTCCAGCGCCTGCGGCGTTTCAAAAAGCGGCGAAATATCGAGTTTCTTTTCAATGCCATAAAGCCGCGCAAGATAAACCGCGCCCATCACCGTCGCCGGCGCTTCGCATTCGGCGATCAGGAAGCGGATCGGCGTGTCGGCGTCGATATGTTTGAGAATTTCCGCGCACAGCATGAACTGGCGCCGGGCCGTCATCTTTTCGAGGAACACCGAACCGAAATTGACCGCGCGCTCGCGCGCCGAGGTCGATTTCTTCGCGGCGATATCCAGAGCAGAGCGCCCAAGAAAACCAGTGTCGGGATCGAGCCCGAGATCGGCGCGCAAAGCCGAACGCACCTGCGCCGCGTTGACGCGCAAATGAATGCGCGCAAGACCGAGCCCGCACGCCTCCATCTCCGCGCGCAGGAGGATGAGCGCAGTTTTGGCGCCGTCATCCTCCACCGCCTCGATCTTCGCGCTGATCGTTTCGAGCGCCGGCGCAATCGAGGTCAGCCGGCCTTCCTCGTCGCCGGTGAGAAGATTGGCCGCCGCCACGACAATGTCGGGATCGTAAAGATCGCCGGCAAAGGCTTCCGCCTGCTTCTCAGCGAGCAAGGCGGCCTTTCCCATCTCGGCCTTCAACGCTTCCAGCTCTTCATCCTGAACGAGACCGGCGACTTCTCCGAGCGCTGCTTCATAGCGGCGCAGCTGTGCGGCCTTTTCGGAAATCCGGATACGGATCGATTCGCCCCAGTGAATATCGCTGCGTCCGTCGAGATCGTAGCCGACCCAGCTTGCAATACTCACCGGGTTCGGGCGCAGGCTCGCCCATCGGCGCGGGAAAGTCTTGCGCGCGGTTTCGATAATCGCCGCATTAAGCGTGTGGAGCGCGGCCTGCGCGTTTTCGATGGCCTTGCGCGCCTCTTCATGCTCGTAGCGCAAGGTGATGTCGTCTTTCTCCGCCGTGGACAAAGCCGCCAGGTCTTCCCGCCAGGCCTTGAGCGCTGTCTCATCATCGCCGGGAAAGCGCGCAATGAGCTCGCGCTTGGCCGCGCCGAGCGCGAAGGTCGGGTGGGCGGTGAAGACGATGCCGGCGCGGGCCCGCTCCACGGTTTCCCGAAACGCATCGAAGCCCTTTTCGGCAAGGCCGGTCAGCGCTTCGCCAAGATCGCGCCCGTCCGCGCGGCGCTCATGAAACTCGCGGGCGCGATCCTCGAACGCTTCATCGCCAAGAACCCCCGCCGCTGCGGAGAGGGCGCCGATCGAGGCCCCGCCCTGCTCGAGCGCCAGAAACAGCTCCGAGGCGAGCCGGGCCACCGGATTGATATGCGGATCCTCAAGCGCGGCGTCTTTGTGCCGCCCGAATTCCGCCAGCATAGACGGCGCATCGATTGCGCCAAAGTCGCCGGATCCAGCCATGAACCTTCCTTTATGCGCCCATTTGATTTCGCGCTGCAGCATAATGCTCTGGGCGCCGGGGTAAATAGGGCGCCGGCGCCGCAACCCCCGAGCCGGCGGAAATTCGCCGCCTGTTTCGCCCGTTTCTTTTCACCACATCTCTTGTTGCGCCTGCGGATGTGAGGCGCTAGAGACCTCCCCTCCCGAAGACGGGATTTGGGCTGGATGAGACCAATTCAGCCTTGCGGAGAGGCGCCGGAGTGGTCGCCTTCCGCTTGCGGAGAGGTGCCGGAGTGGTCGATCGGGGCGGTCTCGAAAACCGTTGAGCGCGCAAGCGTTCCGAGGGTTCGAATCCCTCTCTCTCCGCCATATCGCTTTTCTTTAAAACAACGTAACTATATATAAATACTAGTATTTTTATCGTTTTACAGGGTGCGACGGAGTTCTAAGGCTTGATTTGCAACACATTTTGCTACACAATTTGCTACCCATTTTGTGGCAGAAGGTGTGATTTAGACGATGTCCGTCATCATGCGGGAGGGCACATACCATCTCAAACGGCGCGTGCCGCGCCGCTATGAGGACGTGGAGTCCCGAAGCACTGTCTGGATGAGTCTTCACA
>JAUIMC010000036.1 GCA_030433215.1 Alphaproteobacteria bacterium | reverse complement strand
GGGAAGCAGCTCATTTGCGACGTCTGTGAGATAGGAATTGTCGGCGCCGGGGTAATTCGCCTCGACGCCCCACAGGCTCGCGGCGTGCTCGCAAAGGGTGACGCCTTCGCGCGAGACAGAAAGCACGATCCCGCAATAGAACCATTCGTCCTCGCGCCATGCGGCCATGATGGTTTCGGCTTTCTTGCGCGCCTCGGCGAGACGCTGGCGCCAGTTGGGACCGGGACCGATGAATCCCGGATCCCCGATATATTCGGATGGCCAGAAGCCGTCCTGGCGCTCGTCCGGCGTGTCGGGACTGTCGTCGCGAAGGATGCGGGCGGCGATATCGAAGCCGTCAACCTCGCAAGTGATGGCGTCGCCTTCGCAGACAAAGACGCCGAATTTTTCGGTGAAGGTCATGGCGGTCACCGCGCCCAGAAAATGTGGACTTCCTCGAAGCCCGTTTCGATGGTGAAGACGTCCCCATTGAGTTCAATGTCGCGGCCCATGGCCTCATAGTCGATATAGAGGGCGAGGCTATCGGGAATGGTGACGCCCGTCTGCTCGGTGAAGTCGTAAGCGAAATCCTCAAGGCTTTTATATTCGCCTGCATAGTCTTCGAAGGCGGCGCGCGCCTCGTCGAGATCACCGCAGAAATGCGCGACGAGTTTCCCGCCGAGCGCGCCATGCTCCTCGATAAATGCAGCCAGGTCGCAGACCTGATCGAACCCCGCATATTCGGAAATTTCGGCGCCTTCGAATCCTTCATAATCGTGGATCGCCCATTCCTCGGCGTCCGGCTCCGGGCTCGCCGACAGCATGGCGGCGACTTGCGCCCGGATTTCGTCCGGGTCCGTCACATCGATCCAGCGTCCGTGGAGGACGCCCGCATTGTAGCTTGCAAGACAGGCCACGTAGATGCGCGGGACATGGTCCCGCGCATGGGGCGCCGGGTTCTCCGCTGGCGTTCCCGTTTCCGTTTCTTCGCACATCGTTCGCCTCCATCTCCTCCCGCACCAGTTTCCCCGGCAGGCGGGGGTGGGCGGCGGAAGGGAGGGGCGGCGCGAGGGCGTCAGCCGGGCGGGCAAGGGGCTCCAGGTAGGAGGCTTCAAGACATTCAAAGAAAAAAGATCCCGGCCCCTTGCGCGGCCGGCGCCCTCGCGCAGAACCGCCCGCCGCCCACCCCCGACTGCCTGGGGAAACGAATCGAAAGAATGCCGGCGCGCTTTTGCGCGCCGTCCGTATCCGGACCAAGGGTCCGGCCGCGCCAGGGATCGTCACCGGACGGCGAAGACGGCCCAATAAGAATTATTGTGGCGGCTTCGGGCGGGCCGATGGCTTATCGGCCGCCTAGAGCCCGGCGGCGCCCTGGCGGCGGGCGCCCAGTTCCAGCACGGCCTTCAGGGACTGACGGGCCTTTTCGTCCTCAACGCGCGAGAGAAGTTCGAGAAGGATCTGGGGCAGGGTGACCACATGGCCGGCGCAAAACCGGATGCGTTCGTGAAAGACGGTTTCGTGTTTCGGGTCCGCCGATCGCACCTGATCGGCGCAAACATAGACGTCATAGCCTTCAAGCAGCATGGTGAGCGCAATTTGCGTGACCGCGCCTTCCAGGAGGGTTCCGAAGAGGATGAGCGACCGGCGTTTCAGGTCTGCAAATTTCGCCATCAGATCGCTATCGACGACAAAGTCGCTTTCAAGACGCAGATCAAGCAGCGGGGCGGAGATGGCGCCGGCGAGGTCGGCCGCCAGCGACCATTGCACCGGCCCGCCGGTCGCCGCGAGATCGCGGGCGAGGCGTTCTTCTATGAGGATGACGGCGCAATGCCGCGCGACAAGCATGGGTTCTCCCGCCATTCCAAACGCTCCTTTTGCTGGTCGTTATGTTCTACGGCTCAACGATCACCGGCTCTGCGACTTGTATTCGGACGGCGTGACGCCGACGAAGCGCCGGAAGGTTTCCGAAAAATGCCCGTGGCTCGAAAAGCCGAGCGCGTGCGCCACTGTCGTCACCGTTGCTTGGGACTTCGCGAGAAGGTCGCACGCCCTCGCCATGCGGCGCTCGAGCAAATAACGGTGCGGCGCGACGCCCGCCGATGTCCTAAAGGCGCTCGCGAAATGATGAGCGCTCAATCCGGAAACGCCAGCGAGATCATCAAGCGTCACCTCCTCGCCGAGATGGGCTTCGATATACTCCACGACATCGCGCAAGCGGCGCGCGTCGAGACCGGTTCCGCGCGTCCGGGGAGGCTTCGCGCCGGCGTAGTTGCGCAGGAGGTGGACAGCGAGAAAGACCCCGAGAGATTCGAGATAGAGCGGGCCCGACCAGCCGCCGAATTCAAGTTCGAGCCGCAGCTTTGCGATGATCGCATCGATCTCCGGATCGCGCAGGCCGCAGCGAAAGGCGATTTCATGATGTCCGCGGACGCCGGTCTCAGTGCGTCGTTTTCCGATGAAGCCGCCCTCGAACGCGACCGCGAGGATCGTCGGGCGCGCGGCCCAGCGGCAGCAACAGGGGCGACCGGGCGGCGCGATGAGCGCCGAGTTCGGCAGGAGCGGCGCGCTGGTGAGACCGCCGCCGGCGCGCCATTCGAAGTCGAAGGCGCCGCTTTCGACGACCGCGATTGTCAGCTGCGCGGCGCCGAGTTCGACGCCGTGATTGGCGGCGAGACGGCCGCGGCTTAGATGGACGCCCCCAGCGGCGAGGCGGAGGGCGGCCGCGTATCCGGAAGGCGCGTCCGCGTCCGTAAAGTCGACGAGCTCACCCGGCCGCCAGGGATGCGCCGCCGTCATCGCGGCCTCCGTCGGGCGTTTGAAGGGATGGGGCGCCGGCGTCCAGGGCAGCGTAATATTGGCGCATAAGCTCATAATGCTCCTCCTTCAGGGCGTCGGTGAACGGGAGATGGTCCGGGAGCGGATCATCTCCGAGCAGGACGCTCGGACACTGGCCTTCATAATTGCCGAGGCTCGGAAGATGCTGCCGGTAGCCCACAAGCGCTGCGAGCTCGGGCGGGAATTCCCGCGCAACCGGCGGCGGATAGGCGAGCCACTGGTTCTCCCAGGGTTTGAGCCAGCCGAGGCAATAGGAAACGATGAGCCCGCGCCGGGGCGCCGCGCTGCGATTGGCGCCGCCCGAATGAAGTGTGGAGCCGAGAAAGAAACAGGCCGAGCCGCGCGGCATCACCGCCGGTACGGCCTCTTCCTCGGGAAGCATCGCGTCCTGGTCGCCGAGATGGCTTTTCGGCCAAAGGCGCGTCGCGCCGTTTTCGGCGGTGAAGTCGTCGAGCGCCCACATGACGTTGACCATATAGTGCATGGCGCCTTTCGGGCCCGCCCACATGTCCTGATCGCGATGGGGAACCTGCACGGGCGCGCCGGGATGAATCTCGATCGCCTGCGTCAGATTGAGCTGCAGGCACTGGCACCATGGGCCGAGGACGCGCCCAACAATGTTCATGACGTCCGGGTGCAAGGCGAGAGCGTGCGCCGTGCGAGAGCGCTTGAGGACGGCGCCGAAACGTTTCGTCTCGCCGCCGTAGAAAAGGCCGTCGCCGAACGGCGCCGCTGTAAAATGCGGATCGAGTTCAGCGCAGAGCCTGTCGATCACTTCCGCGTCGAGAAGACGTGGAACGATGAGATACCCGTCGGAAAGAAGCGCCTGCGTTAAGGCGTCTGTCTCGACATTCAAACTGGCCTTGGCGACTGATGCGGCGGTAATCATCGGAGCGGCTCCCAAAATTCAGGCTGCAAGGTCGGACTGGTTCAGAGTGAGGCGCGGTGCGTCGCGCGGACATCGCCAGCCTTCGTCAAGCAGGGCGCGGGTGTTCTCCTCCATGTGGATCTGAACGGCGCCGGCGGCGGCGCCATCGACCGCCTGCGGCAAGCCAAGCGGCGTGCAGCGCCATCCGGCGGACAGGAGCTCGGAAAGAAACGCCATATGGCAGACGGCGGTGTAGCTGGCGACGCCGGCGAGCGCCGCATAATCGATGATCCCGCGCGCCAGAATGTTGCGCGCCGCGATGCGGCTCTTCTTACGCAATGGAAGGCAGAGGCGGGTGATTTCGAGAATATCGCCG
>JAUIMC010000008.1 GCA_030433215.1 Alphaproteobacteria bacterium | reverse complement strand
TACGCGCTTTGATGGATCTTGTGGCGTTCAGAAAGGTCAAATGGCAAGGAATGAGCTGGCTGGAGCAAGGCCTGCGCATCGAGCAAAGCCATCTGCAGGCTTTACGGAAGCCGGACTTTTCGAGACTACGTCACGTCTACAAGCACCAGAAGGCACGGAACTTCCTGCAAGCCCTGGAAGCAGACGTGATGGCGCTGAAATCTGCGGGCAAGGTGTGAAAAGGCGTGGTGTATGATTGACCTGATCCGAGAAAAGCTTCGCGCCTACGGGGCGACCAATCGACTGGAAGAAGAAAACGCGACCAAGGAAATTCTGCAGGAGGTCGCCCTCTACGGTCTCTGGAAGGCTGACTTTTTCGACAAGGCCGTGTTCCAGGGTGGAACCAGCCTGCGGATATTGCACGGCCTGCCGCGCTTTTCCGAAGACCTAGACTTCATGCTGCTGGAACCGAACCCAGGCTTTGACTGGTCGCCTTATCTCGCGAATCTGATGGAGACGTTTGAGACGTTTGGCATCAAGCCGGAAGCTAAGCCCAAAGGCGAAATGGATAAGCGTATAAGGGCGGCCGTTATCAAGGACACGTCGGTAGCAGGCCAGCTAGAGCTGGCGTTTGCTGATCGACACCCCGATAAGAAAATCAATATCAAGCTGGAGATTGACGTCGAACCGCCGGCACACTCGGGCGATGCGTGGACATATCTGGACTTCCCGACCGACTATGAAGTGCGCCATCAGGATCTGCCTTCTAATTTTGCCCTAAAAATCCACGCATTGTTGTGCCGGGGGTTTTTGAAAGGGCGTGATTGGTACGATTTCTCTTGGTACGTTTCCAAAAGCTTGACCCCAAATCTGCCGCACCTCCAATCGGCGCTTGTGCAATTCGGTCCCTGGGCCGGGGAGGACGGACTTTCAGTCGACAAAGAATGGCTGGAGCGCGAACTGACGAGGGCGATTGAAGCGATAAACTGGAACGATGCGAAGGATGACGTCCGTCGATTCCTGCGGCCGGAAGAACTGAAATCGCTGGAACTGTGGAGCAGCCGATTTTTTCTCTCCAAGCTCGGTAAGCTGATAGGCAACATTCGTTAGAATTGCTGCGAGAACCGTAGTAGCGGCGTCTTAAACCTTGCTGGGTCGGCGACGCCGATATTCCGGACCTTGACGACGCGAAATATTCGTAGCGAGGCCTATAAAAAGGCGAATCGCGTAGACGTTGCTGCTTCGAGAACGGGCGCTCCAGAAATCCGCTAATGCGGCCGATTTTTTGCTACACATTTTGCTACACATTCCGCTACACACTCAAATATTTTTTTCTTTATTTTCAATTGGTTGCGCGCTCCGAGTTTAACGGAGCGCGGACTCTCTCTCCGCCATTTTCCCGCTCGCGGACAATCGCTGCGCAATGTCCTCCGCTGGGGCGGCCTGACCGGCCGAGCCGCAGTCGCGTCTTTGCAGAATCATAGAGCGAGCATTTTCTCTCCATCCCCTCAAAAATGAAAACCGCCGCACGGTTGAAACATGCGGCGGCTTCCGTTGAACAGCTTCCGGCGTTTAGAACGACGCCCGGACGCCGACGTAGAATTTACGGCCGATGACGCCGTAATGATTGGCGTTGGTCCCGAGGTTCGAGATGAAGTTATCCGGAACCAGCGGCGGGTCGCGGTCAAGCACGTTGTCGACGCCGCCATAGATCTCCATCATGCCGCCGCCGACATTTTCGAGAACGTAGTTGGCGGACAGGTCGAGATAAACGACCGAACCGATATGGTTCTCGCTGTCGGAAAGTTGCTCCGGCCCGAAATCGGGATCGTAAAGGCCGTCGCCGATATAGCGAAGCTGGGCGTAACCGCCCCAGCGCTCCGTGTCATAGGCGGCGCTGACCGTGGCGCGGAAATCGGGGGTGCCGAAGCCGGACACCGAGCCGAGCTCGCCCGCCACGTCTTTCGGCGTGCCGCCCGAGGGAGCGATGTTCTTCTCAAGGAGATAGCTGCCGACAAAACCGAGGCTAAGCTCGCCGGCGCCGAGGGGCTGCGAATAACGGCCCTCGAAGTCGAGACCCTGCACTTCGAACGTGCCCAGATTGAGGTTCTGGTTGGAGATCGAAATGATGGATTGCCCCGCGCCGAACTCGATGAGCTCGCACAGCTCGGTCTCGCCGCCGAAGCAGCGATTGGCGATCGACTGACCGCCGAGAACGCCGATGGCGCCGTCAAGATCGATACGGTACCAGTCGACCGAGGCTTCAAAACCGCCTGTGGTGAAGACAACGCCGGCCGTCGTCGTCAGCGCCGATTCTTCCTCCAGAGTGGGGTTGCCGGAAACTGGCACCTGGATGAGTTCTTCCATGCCGTTGAACGGGTTGGAAATGTTCGTGAACAGAAGAACCGTTTCAACGAAGGTCTCGCCGATGCTGGGCGAGCGGATGTCCCGGGAAACGGACCCGCGCAAGCGGATCATCTCGGTCGGGGAGAACACCAGACCGGTCTTCCAGGTCAGGACGCCGCCGATCGTGCTGTAATCGGTGTAGCGAACGGCGCCGTTGAAATCGAGGGGATGCGAACCGCCGATCAACGGCACGCCGACCTCGAGAAAGCCTTCCTTCACGTTATATGCGCCGTTCAGGGGCTGCGCGTTGACAATAGAGAACTCTTCATTGTCGTTTTCGGCGCTGACCGTGCGAGAGAGAGACTCCTCGCGATATTCGAAACCGGCCGAAGTGAGGATCGGCCCGGCCCAGCCTTCAAACAGCTCGCCGCTGAGGGTCGCCGCAACAACGCTCTGCTCGATTTCCGTGTCGGAAGTTCCCGTTTCGGTGATATAGGCGATCGACTCGGCGCTCGGAGAACCGGCGCCGAAGAGATTGATCGGCGAGCAGCCCGGCGCGCCGTTCGCCCCGCCAAGATTGGCGCGGCAAACAACGTCGTCCACGGACGGATCGTAAACCGCATCCGCCGCCGCGATGAGATTGCCCACGAGAAGGTTGTTCTCCTGGTCGTTGGAGAAATCGCCGCGGCCATGTTGCGCGGAGACTTCCCATTGCCAGCTCTCGCCAAACGAGCCCCTCACGCCGCCGACGAACCGCATATTCTGGTTCTTGGAGATCGAGGTGATCGGATCGAACTCGGTAAAGGTGCGGAAGAGCGAGAAAGACTCGCCCGCCGCCGCCACGTCGGCCGGCAGATAAGGATTGTCCGGGGTGATCGTGACGTTGCCGAGGGAAAAGGCGTCCAGCAGGGCGCCGCGAGATTCCGATTGCGAGAAGCTGGCCTCGGCGAAGAATTCCAGATTGTCGGCCAGTTCGTGCTCGAACGCGCCGAGCAAGCTGAAGCGCTCGACCGGAATGAAGATCGCCGTGCTGTCGCCGAGACGCGCGCCGCTGCCGCCGACCATGAAGTTGCCGCCGATCTCGCCAAGCTGGCGATCGCGCGCGGTCCCGTCAGGGAAAAACTCAAGATTGCCCGTGGGCGTGCCCGACGGCAGGGTCACGCCATTCGGCGACCCGACGAAGAGCACGGCGTTATTGGCGTAGCGGAATTGAGGGATGCCGTCATTCGGGCCCGTATCGGCGTTGTTGGGAATGAGGGCGGGAGACAAACGCTGCCAGTCGCGGTCGCGGCCTTCAGGGATGCCCTTGTTTTTCACATAATCCCCGGCCAGCAGGATGTGGCCGCGGTCTTCGTTGAAATGGCTGCCCCAGGCGGCGGAGAAACGATAATCCTCGGCGTCGTTATTGTCGGACTGGCCGTATTGCGCATTCAGCTTCAGGCCTTCGAGGTCGTTGTCGAAAATGATGTTCACAACGCCGGAGACAGCGTCGGAACCCCAGGCCGCGGACGCGCCGCCGGTCACGATTTCGACCCGGTCGATCGCGAGCGAGGGCACGGCGTTGAGGTCGATATTGCCGTATTCATCGAACGGCGCCGCGCGGCGGCCATTGATGAGAACAAGGTTTCTGTTGGTGCCGAGACCGCGCAGGTCGACGGCGTTGACGCCGTTCTGACGGCTGTTGAGGTTCGTCGCGGAGGGCGTGATGGTCCCCGTGAAAGCCGGCATCTCATTGATTGTATTGGCGATATTCGTTGCGCCGCGCTGATCGATCAGCTCTGCGCCCACCACGGCGACAGGCGTCGGCGCGTCGAAATTCGATGTGTTGAGGCGCGAGGCCGTCACCGTGATGACGTCGTCGGCGGCTCCCGCCAGTTGTCCGTCCTGTGCGTTGGCGTGAGCGGTCAGCGCCGCCGCCGCCAGGGTCGTCATAAGCCAGCTTTTTCTGCAATTCATGTGGGTACACCCTCTCTACTTTTGGCAGTTAACCCTACCCATTATAGCTGTTTTATAAAGTGCTATGGCTGTCTAATTTCTTTTTTTGGCGTCCCTGTGGCATATTGTTGCAAAAAGGTCACGAGCTGGCCGCGAGCCCTTTGCGGCCGCTCAAGAGGCGAAACGGCCTTCCGTTCCCAATCAGGATCTGGCTGATGCGTCCTACCCATTCCCCGGCGGAGGCCGCGCCCGGAGAGAAAGACCCGTGATGTCGTCCGGGGTCCCGCCCGGAAAAGCGCAAAGTCCCGATGCGCGCCGTTTCAGCCGTGAAAGTCCGCTTGACGGGGTTCCTTCCCCGGGCTAGAGACCCGCTTCTTCTCAACAACCGGGCAAAAGAAACCGGGGCGAAAAAGGACACTGAGGCCGGAAAAGACGCCTCACGGAGTCGGATATGTACGCAGTCGTGAAGACTGGCGGTAAACAGTACCGCGTTTCCAAAGACGATATTCTCAAGGTCGAGCGCCTGCCCGGCGAAGCCGGCGATGTGGTGACGCTCGAAGACGTCCTGATGGTCGCCGACGGCGCGGACGTGACGGTCGGCGCGCCGAAAGTCGACGGCGCTTCGGTCGCCGCAGAAATCCTCGAGCAAAAGCGCGACCGCAAGATCATCGTTTTCAAAAAGCGCCGGCGTCAGAACTATCGCCGCAAGAACGGCCACCGCCAGCACCTGACGGTCCTGAAAGTGACCGACATCCTGACCGGCGGCGCCAAGCCGAAGCCGGCGGCGAAGAAAGCCGCCCCGAAAGCCGAAAAGAAAGAAGAGCCGAAAGCAGCCGCAGCAGCGGACGCCGGCGGCGACGACCTGAAAAAGCTTTCCGGCGTCGGCCCGGTGCTTGAGAAAAAACTGCACGAAGCAGGCGTGACCTCCTTTGCGCAGATCGCGGCCTGGGGCCCGAAAGACATCGAAGAGTTTGACGAAAAGCTCGCCTTCCACGGCCGCATCGAGCGCGAAGGCTGGGTCGAACAGGCGAAGAAACTCGCCGCAGGCGAAGAGGAGTAAGAGATGGCGCATAAAAAAGCAGGCGGTTCATCCCGCAACGGACGCGACTCGGCGGGCCGCCGTCTCGGCGTGAAGAAGTTCGGCGGCGAAGGCGTCGTTCCGGGCAACATCATCGTGCGCCAACGCGGCACCAAGTATCATCCGGGCGACAATGTCGGCATGGGCAAAGACCACACGCTGTTTGCGCTCGTGGACGGCAAGGTTTCGTTTGCGCAAAAGCGCGGCGGCAAGAACTACGTTTCCGTCATTGGCGGCGGTACGGACAGTTAATCGCGCCGTTTTCCGGCGCTTCGGGCGCCGGTGATCGAGAGTTTCCAAAAGAAGGCGCCCAACGGGCGCCTTCTTTGTTTTTGGAGCTTTCAAGCCATGACCGTTCTTCACACCAGCCGTTTTGTCCTGCGCCCCATAGAAGAAGCCGACGCGCCGGTTTTCGCGCGCCTTTGCAACGATGCGGACATCGCCCGCAACACCGCGCGCATCCCCCACCCCTACACGCTCGACGACGCGCAAGGCTTTGCCGCCGCGACCGCCACCGCTTTTGCGCTGGAGAAGGAGTTCGCCTTCGCGGTCTGCGATCATGGCGACATTGTCGGCTGTTGCGGCGTCATGCGCATCACCAACGAACTCTATGAGCTGGGCTACTGGGTGGCGCTGGCGGCGCGCGGCTGCGGCGTTGCGACGGAAGCGGCGCGCGCCGTCTCGCATTTCGCTTTCGCCGAGCGCCGCGCCGAAACGCTGATCGCCGGGCATTACACGGACAATCCCGCCTCGGGGCGCGTTCTCGAAAAGGCGGGCTTTCGCTATACCGGCGAGACGCGCAAACAGTTTTCCCTGGGCCGCGGCGGCGAAGCGGATTGCTTTCGCATGCGGCTCGACCGCGAGGACTTCGCGCCCGCGCCTGACCTGCGCATCGCCTGAGGCGCGCCGGGCGGACGCACGCCAACCTTGCGCAAGAGCCGTGAAACATTTCGACGTAAAACCATCGCGCGATGTCTTTTCACGGCTTATTTGCTGGGCTTCAGGCGAAAATGGCGCCATTTGCGACAAATGTTCCACGCGATTTCCTGCTCCTTTCCGCCGCCAAACGACGCGGCGCGCCGCCGCCTCACAAAGGAGGCGCATGCCGCAAGAGACACAGTCTAAGGCGGCGGCGCAGAGCGTGGATAACTACGCACCGAATGCGGGATTCCGGGTGTTTTTCGCGTTCCGCGGAAAAGGCTGCGCCCGGGCCTCAACCTTTGCGGGCGCGGATGTTAGCCTCGCCTGACAGCCGCCGGAGCAAACCATGACGACCATCAGCGAATTCATCGTGCGTAAAGACAATCTGGCCGAGGGCCGCGTCGAAACCCGCGAGGCGCCGGCGCTGAAAGGCGGCGAAGTGCTGGCGAAAATCGACCGCTTCGCGCTGACCGCCAACAACGTCACCTATGGCGTCGTCGGCGAGCGCATCGGCTACTGGAAGTTCTTTCCCGTCGCGAAGGAAGGCGAAGGGATCATCCCGGTCTGGGGCTTCGCCGACATCGTCGAATCGAACAATCCCGACATCCCCGTCGGCGAGCGGCTTTACGGCTATTTCCCCATGGCGAGCCATCTCGTCATGAAGCCGGAAAAAGTGGACGAAAAGCGTCTCTTCGACGGCGCGGCCCACCGCAAGGGCCTGCCGCCGGTCTATAATTCCTATGCGCGCGTCAAGGCCGAGCCCGGCTATAACCGCGACATGGATGACGACCGCATGGTGCTCTTCCCGCTCTATGCGACCTCGTTCTGCCTTTACGATTTCATGAAAGACAGGGGCTGGTTCGGCGCCGAGCAGATCATCCTCCCCAGCGCCTCGTCGAAAACCGCGATCGGAACCGCCTACGCCATCGCCGCCGACGCATCGGCGCCGCGCCTCGTTGGCCTCACTTCGGCGCGCAACAAACCGGCGGTCGAAAAGCTGAAACTCTACGCCGACATTTTCACCTATGAGGAAATCGATAAGATCGACGCCGCAAAGCCGGCCCTCATCATCGACATGTCCGGCAATGGCGAGGTTCTGGGCCGGCTCCACAAGCATCTCGGCGATAATATGAAATTCACCTCGAATGTCGGCGTCACCCATTACGAAGCCGGCGGCATGGGCCCGGATTTCATCCGTGAGCGGAGCGAAATGTTTTTCGCCCCCGGCCATATCCAGCGGCGGGCGGAAGAATGGGGCCCCGGCGCTTTTGAAAAGCAGGCTTTCGGGTTCTGGAAGGAGGCGGCGCTGAAATCGCGGGACTGGCTCATCATCCGGCGCGAAAACGGGCCGCAGGCGGTCGCGAACGCCTGGAGCCAGCTCTGCGCCGGTAAGACGCCCGCCGATGCGGCCTGGGTCGTCAGTTTTTGAGTTTCCAGCGCAAAATCAAAGGCTTGTCCTTAAAAAGCAGGGCGTGGGGAAAATTTGAACGAGAAGCCTTCAACTTTTTGTGCGACGCACAATAAATTGTAATCGTTTCCCGCAATCCTTTTCCTTCGCCCGCAAGGAAGCCTGCTTTCCATGACCATGCGCGAGACCATCAACAACTGGCTTTACGGGTCCGGCCCCGGGCGGCGCCTGCGCCTCGCCTATCTCCGGGCGGCCCGCGACTTCGACCGCCGCACCGTGAAACCGGCGACGCTCAATCTCGCGCTACAGGGCGGCGGGGTGCTCGGCGCCTTCACCTGGGGCGTCCTCGACCGCTTGAGCCATGAACGCGCGCTTCAGGTCAAAGCCATCACCGGCGCTTCCGCCGGGGCGCTCAACGCCGCGCTGTTCATTTCCGGTTTCATGACCGGCGGCGCGTCCGGCGCGCGCCATGCGCTGAAAGCTTTCTGGACCGACATCGCCGACGCCTCATCTTTTTCCGCTTTCATGTTTTCGCCCATGATGATGAGCGCGCAACAGGATCTGTGGCGCCAGGCGATGACCGGCGCCGGCGCCATGAGCGTCAACCCGCTGCGCGCGACGCTCGCCAAGACTGTCGACATCGACGCGCTGCGCTCGCCCGAGGCGCCGGCGCTGTTCGTTTCCGCAACCCATGTGAAGACGGCGAAGCCGCGCATCTTTACGAATGCGGATATCAGCATCGACGCGCTCCTTGCCTCGGCCTGCCTGCCCAATATCCACCCGACCGTATGGATCGACGGCGAGCCTTACTGGGATGGCGGCTTTTCCGCCAATCCGGCGATGGCGCCGCTGGCGCGCATTGAGGCGGACAGGACGCTGCTGGTGCGGCTGATCGAATCCGGCGCCGAGGGCCTGCCGAAAAGCGGCGCGGAAGTCGACGCCTATATGAAGAACCTTCTTTTCAACCGCTCCCTCGACGAGGAGCTGGCGCGTCTTCAGGACGAGCATCCGCAGATGCGCGATCTCGACGTCATCGCGCTCGGCGAATACGAGACCAAGGCGCAGATTTCCAACCGCCCGACGCCGGCGCTGATCCGCTCCCTTCACGAAAAGGGGGAACGCGCCGCGGAGGATTATCTGAGCCGCATCCGCCGCGCCGCGGACGCCAGTGACGATGACGGGCCGGAAGATCCGGTCGCCGTCACGGCCTGAGACAAAACTCCCTAGCGCCCGTCTTCCTTCGCCTGCGCGGGCCAGCGCACGCTGTAGAGATCGAAACGGCGGTCTTTCAGGTTCTGAACAGAGCCCGTCTGGCGCGCCGTCAGGAGATCTTTCAGGCTGAGATCGGCGACGGCGACGGTTTCCGCGCCGGCCGGCGTGTCGGCGGCGATGCCGTCGCGCGCGAAGGGGAAATCCGACGGCGTCATCACACAGCTTTCCGCATAATGGATGCCCATATTCTCCACATTGGGCAGATTGCCGACAATGCCGGACAGCACCATGTAGCACTGGTTTTCGACGGCCCGCGCCTGACAGCAATAGCGCACGCGCAGATAGCCGCGGCGCTCATCGGTGCAGAACGGCACGAACAGAATGAGCGCGCCCTGATCGACAAGATGACGCGCAACCTCCGGAAACTCGCTGTCGTAGCAGATCATCACGCCAATAGGCCCGCAATCGGTGTTGATCACCGATGCGCTTTCGCCGCCCTTGATGTTCCACCATGTGGCTTCGGTCGGCGTCGGGTGGAGTTTTTCCTGCACATAGACGGAGCCGTCGCGCAGGAACACGTAACAGACATTGCGGATGTCGCCATTCGCCATCTTGGTCGGGTGGGTGCCGCCGATAATGTTGATGTTGTAGGAGACCGCCAGCTTTTCCATGAAGGCGCAGAAGCGGTCCTTGTAGTCGGCGACGCGGGCGATCGCGACGGTGGGCGCGAGGTTCTTTTCATCGAGGGACAACAGCGCCAGCGTGAACATTTCCGGGAAGGCGACGAAATCGGCGCCGTAATCGGCGGCGGTGTCGACGAAAAATTCGAGCTGTTCCTCGAACTCCTCGAGGCTGGCGATGCGGCGCATCCGGAACTGCACCGCCGCGACGCGCACCGCATCGGGAAGCCGCGCATCGGGCCGCGTCGCCCGCGCCGCGTCCGGTCCCGGGGCCAGCGGATTGCGCCACACCATCAGCGCCGCATAGCCCTTGGACTCCTGGTCGGCGTAATAATTCGCCAGAACGCCCTCGATGGAAAACCCCTGCGCGAGCTGGAAATTGACGACGGGGTCCTTGATCTTCTTGTCGACCACCGCGTCGAGATAGGCGCGCGGGGTCGGATAGTCTTTCTCGCGCCGCGCGAAACCGGGCATGCGCCCGCCGAAGACAATGCCCTTGAGCTCCCAGTGCTGGCAGAGATCGCGGCGCAGCTTGTAAAGGCGCTGGCCGATCCGGAGGCGCCGGCGTTCGGGATCGACCGTCACTTCCATGCCGTAGAGAAAATCGCCGTCCGGGTCGTGACGCGCGGCGAAGCCGCCGCCGGTGATCTCCATCCAGGTGTGCGGCTTGAACGCGAGCGCTTCGGAGACGATGAAAGTCGAACAGAAGCCGACGATCTCGCCTTCATACTCGGCGACGAACTGGCCCTCGGGAAAGCGGTTGATCTGGCCCCTCAGAGCATCTTCGGTGGAGCCCGCCGCATCGCCATAGACCTTGCGCGACAGCGCGGCGAGCGCGGGCGCGTCTTTCGGATCGGCGTTTCTGAGGACAAGCTTCGGTTTGGCGGCGGGCGTCGGGGTCATGGGCGCATGGGTGTTCCTTTAAGGCCATGAATACCACCCGCCGCCCGCACGCCGCAATTTGATTTAGGGGCGGGCCTTAAAACGGGTTCAGCGTATAACCCTGGTTTTGCAGAACCGCGTGAACTGTCATCGCGGACACCGCCATTTCAACACCGGGCAGCAGGTCTTCCTTGCCGACTTCGTAATAGACGGCGCTCTGGCCGCACACGATCACCCGCACGCCCTTTTCCATCAGCGCCGCCAGGAGGGGCGCGTTCGGGTTTTCCCCGCCCACCGCTTCGGCGTAATGCGCGGCCACGGTCAGATCGTGCACCGCCTTGCCGTGGACCACGACCGCGAGGTCGATATCCTCTTCCGCAACGCCGGCCCCGGCATGCATGTTGTAAAAGCGCGCGGCGGTGACCAGCATCTTGTTGAGCTCGCCCGGCGCAGCCGCTTCATTCGTGTCGTAAACGATCTTGAAGGCCGTTCCTTCGGGAATTTCAAAATCCGCATCCACATCCGCGACGGGCCCGAAGTCCTCGAAGACCGGGCCCTTGGAAAAGGCCGAGAAATCCGCCTGCGCCGGCGAAAGCGTCAAAAAGGCGGCGGCGAGAAACGCGGCGCGCCCGAAGCTCTTTTTCATCGAATTTAAAATCCCGTTGTTGTGCGCGCCGCTTGCGAAACTGGTCTTGGACGGCGCAACCGGCTTATAGTTTAACGCATGGAGTATAGGCCCATGTCCGAACCGTCCGTCAAACCCCGCCGCCGGAGCGCCGCCTCATGACCGATCCCGACCAGAAACAACCCGAGCGGCCGCGCCTTCTCGTGGACATCGTCGCGGACCCGGTCTGCCCCTGGTGTTATGTGGGCCTCAAATCCTTTGGCCTCGCGAAAGAGCGCCTCAAGGACGAGTTCATCATCCTGCCGCGCATCCGGGCCTATCAGCTCAATCCCGACACGCCGACCGAAGGCGTCGACCGCCAGGAATTTTACGCAAAGAAATTTCCCGACGAGGCGCAGCGCGCCGAAATGATCCATCAGCTCAAAGCCGCGGCGCTGGGCGCAGGCTTTGCGTTCGATCCGTCCCTGCCGACGCATCTGCCCAACACGCTGAAAGCCCATCAGATCATTCGCCTCGCGCATTTCGACGGCGCGCAGGAGCGGCTCGCCATGATGCTCTATGCGGCCTATTGGGACCGGAACGCAGATATCGGCGACGACGAAACCCTCGCCGGGATCGCGGCGGAAGCCGGCCTCGACCGAAAAAACGCCCTTCAGGATCTGCAAAACCCGAAAAGCGCGGGCGAGATCAAGGCCGAAGCCGGCGCCTTCCGGCAGGCGGGCGTCAGCGGGGTGCCCACATTCATCGTTAACGAGCGCACGGGCTTTTCCGGCGCCCTGCCCCCCGCGCGGCTCGCCGACACGCTGCGCCAGGCGGCGACGGCGACCCGCGCCCAGTAAAAAACCCTTGCCGCGGCACGAAAATCGCAACGCCGCCCCCATGAAACGCCGCATCCTTGTCCTATTCTTCACCCTCGCCGCTGTCCTCAGCCCGGCGGCGGCGGAGATCGCCGTCGGTTCAGCCGCCGACCTGGAACGCGCTGTCCTAAAAGCGCGCAAAGGCGAGACCATCGTGATCGCAGCCGGGCGTTATGATCTAACAGATCTGAAACTTCCCCGGGACGTGACGCTGATAGGCAACGGCGACGTGGTTTTCTATTCGACCCGCCCGACGGAAAAGGGGATCTTGAATCCTCTCTGGGACACATCGCTCCGTGTGGAGAATATCCGCTTTGAAGGCGCGCGCGCGCCTGACCTAAACGGCGCCGGCATTCGCCATGACGGCCTTCACCTCACAATCGTGAACTGCGTCTTTGCTGACAATGAAGACGGGATTCTCGCCACGGGCCAGCCGGACGGCGTGATCACAATCACGGGCTCGGTTTTCCGCGATAACGGCTATGGCGACGGCTATTCGCACGCGATTTACGTCGCAGATGGTCACAAACTTGACATTCGCGCCAGCAAGTTCATCGGCACGCGCATCGGCCACCACGTTAAATCGCTCGCCGCGGTAACGCGGATCGTCGATTCCAGTTTCGATGACGCCGATGGCAAGACAAGCTACTCCGTCGACGCTTCCCGTGGCGGACATGTCACACTCGAAGGCAATCATTTCATCCAGGCCGCCGACGGAGACAACGGAACGCTTATCAATTATGATCAGACCCGTGGCGGAACCGCAGATGCGCTGGTCATAACCGGCAACAGAATCATCAACCGCAACCGGAATGGCCGGTTTTTGCGGAACGGGACGGGGGTAGCGCCAGTAATTGAAGGAAATGACGTCCGTAATGAAGCGGGCGGGCGTCTTAATATTGATTAAATTATGACATTTGTATTTACCGATTAGCGCACCCAGCGCACTCTACACAACTTGACGGCGAGCGCCCTGTGTACTCAAATCTACTTCGCGACTTTGTTTTGACTGTCTATCACGACCCCGCTCCTTTCCGGGAAGACTGGCCGTTACGTTAGATCCCAAGACATGGTTGCCGACCCAAGACCCTCGCCGAAACGCGAAAATCGCGGTCAGGCCAGGGGAAGACGCCATGATAGGAGATCGAAGAATGGCTACAGGCGCTGTCAAATGGTTCAACGCCACGAAAGGATACGGATTTATCGCCCCTGACGATGGCGGCAAAGACGTGTTCGTGCATATTTCCGCCGTCAAGCAAGCGGGCATGGCCGATCTGCAAGAGGGCCAGAAAGTCTCGTACGAACTTGTTGAGCAACGCGGAAAAACATCCGCCGGGAATTTGAAGGAAATCTGAGTTCCCGCCACGTTTAAGCGTATCAACCGCCGCGCGCGCCCTCGCCCGCGGCGGTTTTTTTTTCCTCTATTTCATACGTAGGCTGATGGTCCCCCGCGCCCGGCGGCGCCGGCCTTGTCTCGCCTGACGGCGCGCCCGGCCAAAGCCGCGCCTGGCCACAGGCAGCTTGACCGGGGACAGCTTTGCCAGAGACAACTTGTCCAGAGACTGGCCGGGCAAGGCCCCGGACCTATGGGAAACAAAGCGCCGCTTTTGTATTGCGAATAATTCTCATTTGCAATAAAGTGTCCCGACGCCCGCCTTGCCGGGCGAAACCGGAAGGGAGCCGCGCCATGGCTTTTGTCGCTCAAATCACCATCCCCAGTCTCGGCGACGGCGGCGGCTACGCCGTCTGGGGCTTTCGCGCCGCGGCGCTCGGCCAGGGACGCTGCGATGTCGTGGTGCGCGGCTTCAAGACGGCGTTCGGCGATTACGGAACGCCGGCGCTCGGCGGACTTCGCTTTCTGGCGCGCGCGCTGGGGTCGGAAGGGGCCCGGCGCATCTGCCTCGCGGCGCCCGGCTGCTGCGGCGTCACCTGCGACGAGCTCAGCATCGTCGCCATGCTCGCCGCCGCCCAGGATGACGACGCGGCGCGCCGGGACGCACATCTGCGCTGGCTCATGGGCGGGCGCGGCGAGGAGATGGGCCGCGCCGCCGCCAACACCGTGGCGCACAGTTTCAAGGCGGGAGGTTTTACGATCGAGGCGCCGCCGGTAGTCCTCGAAAGCGCCGCCGCGCCGAAGAAGCCGTTCGAGGTGGTCCGCGCCTATCACCAGGCCGGCCACGCATAACAATAGACTCGCGCAAACCGCAGCGAGCGAAAAGAAAAGTCGTTTTAGGCAGCGCTTCAAAGCGCGACTGCGCGCCGCCCCGCCAGGGCGCCCCATCGGAGCCGTTCGCGAAGCGAACCGGCGCGAGATATAAAAATGGCGGTCCCGATAGGATTCGAACCTATGGCCTCTGCCTTCGGAGGGCAGCGCTCTATCCAGCTGAGCTACGGGACCGGCTTGAGGTTCCGGGGTTTACGCGATTGAGGCGCCCCCCGCAAGCGCGGAGCCCCGCAGGGCCCCGAGCACACGACCCCGGCTGCACGACCTCAGCGGCACGGCCTAGGCCCGCGCGCGGCCCTGATTTCGCCCACTTGATGCGCCAGGATGAAGGCGCCAGATAGGGTGAACGCCCTTTTTCCGCGCGGCTCCCCTGCGCAGCCATGAGAGGTCCCGAGCTCCCGTGATGAAACATCTTTTCGCCGCCGCCAGCGCCGCCGTCCTCAGCGCCGGATCGCTCCCAGCCGCCGCGCAGGCGCCCCAAGCCCAAGCCGGCAAGGCGCAACCGCCGAAAGCCGAAGAGATGGGCGCGGAAATCGCGGCGCCGGCCATGTGGCGGGTGCGGGACGCCGATTCCGATTACGTCCTGTTCGGGACCTTCCACATCCTGCCCCCGGGCCTCGACTGGCGCCGGGACGCCCTCAACGCCGCCTTCAGCGAAGCGGATGTCGTCTATTTCGAAGTCGAGGCCGACACGCCCGGAGCGGAGGCCATCACCGTCAACACGGTCATGACGCAAGGCTTCAACAAGCGCGGCGTGACATTGTCAGGCATGCTCAACGAGGCGGACGCGCAAAAACTGCGCGAGATCGCAAACGAAGTGAAGCTGCCCTTCGCCGCAATCGACACCATGCGCCCTTGGAACGCCTTTTTGAGCCTCAGCGTTCAGTTCATCATCAATCAGGGCTTCGACCCGAGCCACGGCGCCGACAGCGTTCTCATGAAAGAGGCGAAAGCCGCCGGCAAGGACGTGCGGTTCTTCGAAACCATCCAGGAACAGCTCGCCCTCTTCACCACGCTCGAGCCGGAAGTGGAAAAGAACCTCCTCATCCTCACCATTCGCGACTGGGACGAGCAGGAAGAATCCTTTGACGATCTTTACCGCGCCTGGGCGAACGCCGATCTCGGCGTCATCGACGCGCAGATGAACGAGGACATGCGCGACATGGCGCCGGCGGTTTATGAAAGCCTCCTCGCAGAGCGCAACCGCAACTGGGTCGAACAGCTCGACGCGGTTTTAAAAGCCGAGAGCGGCAAGGGTTTCGTCGCGGTCGGGGCGGGACACCTCGTGGGCGACGATTCCGTGCCGGCGCTGCTCGAAGCTCGCGGCTATGAGGTGACGCGCTACGGCGTCGAAGCGGCGAACGACAACTAGGCCGCTAAACGTCGAGCGCCGCCGAGAGCGCGTTGTCCTGAATGAACTCCCGGCGCGGCTCGACGATGTCGCCCATGAGCCGCGAGAAGATGCCGTCGGCGTCGTCCGCCTCCTTGATCTTCACCTGCAACAGAACGCGCGCATTCTCATCCAGCGTCGTCTCCCAGAGCTGGTCCGGGTTCATTTCGCCAAGACCCTTATAGCGCTGCACCGAGACGCCCTTTTCGCCGGCGACCCAGGCGGCGCGCAACAGCGAATTGGGGCCGGTGATGGTCGCGCGCTGGTCCTTGCGCACCCATCTGGCGGGCTTGCCGAAAACGTCGGCGAGCCCTTCCATGCCGGCCTGCACCTTCCGGGCGTCCGCCGATATCAGGAGATCGCGGGGCAGCGAATAAATTTCCCGGACGCCGCGCAGCTCGCGTTCGAACACGTAACCGCCCTCGCCGTCAGGCCTGCCTTCCCAGCCGCGCTCGAATTCCTCGGCGACCATGTCGAGACGCTCGGCCACCTTGGCGGCGAGCCGTTCCGCTTCTTCGTCGTCGGGCGCCTCGGAGAGCGCGCGGGCGAGCGCTGCCTGCACGATGATGTCGCGATTGAAGCGCAGGGGAAATTCGTCGATCGCATTGCGCACCTTGCGGGCGCGCGCCACGAGATCGGCGAGGTCGGGACCGGCGACGGTTTCGCCGTTCTCAAGCGCCAGCGAGGCTTCGGTTATGCCTTCCGCATATAGGTGATCGGCAAGCGCCTTTTCGTCGATCAGATATTGCTCGGACTTGCCGCGCGAGACCTTAAACAGCGGCGGCTGCGCGATATAGAGATGGCCGCGCCGGATAATCTCCGGCATCTGCCGGAAGAAGAAGGTCAACAAGAGCGTTCTGATATGCGCGCCGTCGACGTCGGCGTCGGTCATGATGACGATCTTGTGGTAGCGCAGCTTGTCGGGATTGAAATCGTCGCGGCCGATGCCGGTGCCGAGCGCGGTGATGAGCGTGCCGATCTCCTGGCTCGACAGCATCTTGTCGAACCGCGCGCGCTCCACATTGAGGATCTTGCCGCGCAAGGGCAGCACCGCCTGGTTTTCGCGATTGCGCGCCTGTTTGGCGGAGCCGCCGGCGGAGTCGCCCTCGACGATGAAGAGCTCGGAATGAGCCGGGTCGCGTTCCTGGCAGTCGGCGAGCTTGCCCGGCAACGAGGCGACGTCGAGCGCCGATTTGCGCCGCGTCAGCTCGCGCGCCTTGCGCGCCGCTTCGCGGGCCGCAGCGGCTTCGGCGATCTTCTGAACGATGCGCTTGGCCTCGCCCGGATTTTCTTCGAACCATTCGCCGAGCTTTTCCGCGACCGCGCTTTCAACCACGGGCCGCACTTCCGAGGAGACGAGCTTGTCTTTCGTTTGCGAGGAGAATTTCGGATCCGGCACCTTGACGGAGAGAACGCAGGTCAGCCCTTCGCGCGCATCATCGCCGGTGACCGTCACCTTCTCGCGCTTCGCAATGCCGGAGCTTTGCGAGTAGCTGTTGATGACGCGGGTCAGCGCAGCGCGGAAACCGGCGAGGTGCGTGCCGCCGTCGCGCTGGGGAATGTTGTTGGTGAAGCACAGAACTTTTTCGTGGTAGCTGTCATTCCACCACATGGCGACGTCCACCGTGATCCCGTCCTTGTCGATCGTGAAGGAAAGCGGGTTTTCAATCAGCGGCGAACGGGCGTCATCGAGATAACGCACAAAGGCGTCGAGACCGCCTTCGTAAATCATTTCCTCGACGCGCTTTTCGACATGGCGGTCGTCGATGAGCCGGATGGCGACGCCGGAATTCAGGAACGCCAGTTCGCGCAGGCGGTGTTCGAGCGTGTCGAAATCGAATTCGATGCCGGTGAAAATATCGGTCGAGGGCAGGAAGGTCACTTCCGTTCCGGTCTTGATGGCGTCGCCGACGATCTCCAGATCGCCTTCCGGCTCGCCCATCTTGAAGCGCATGAAATGTTCCTTGCCATTGCGGCGAATGCGCAATTCAAGCCATTCCGACAGCGCGTTGACGACGGAAACGCCGACGCCGTGCAGCCCGCCCGAAACCTTGTAGGAATTCTGGTCGAACTTCCCGCCCGCATGAAGCTGGGTCATGATCACCTGCGCGGCGGAGACCCCCTCTTCTTCATGGATGTCGGTCGGAATGCCGCGGCCATTGTCGGTCACGGTGACGGAGCCGTTTTCGTTGAGGATAACCTCGACGGTGTCGCAATAGCCCGCCAGCGCCTCGTCGATGGCGTTGTCGACAACTTCGTAGACCATGTGGTGCAAGCCCGAGCCGTCATCGGTGTCGCCGATATACATGCCCGGCCGCTTGCGCACGGCGTCGAGGCCTTTGAGCACCTTGATCGACTGGGCGCCGTAATCGTCGCCGCCGCCGGAGGCTTTGGGTTCGTCAGAAGGATTGGTCGCGGCGTTTTCCGCCATGGTCGTTTCTTTCTTTATTACGTCAATTGGGTTTCATGAACCGCGCCGCCCGACACGTTGAAATGCTGGGCGCGCGAGCCCCAGGCTTCGAACAGGGACTTGTCGGTTCCCGTCATGAAGGCCTGGAAGCCGAGATCGTCGAGGATCGAGAACAGCGCCGCGCGCCGGTTCTCGTCGAGATGCGCGGCGATCTCATCGAGCAGCAGGATAAGCGGCGCATTCGGATCGGAAAGGCTCAAGGCCCGCGCATTCGCCAGCACGAGACCGATGAGGAGCGCTTTTTGTTCGCCGGTCGAGCACAGTTTGGCGGCGCGCCCTTTCTCGCGATGCGTCACCAGAAGATCGCTGCGATGAGGCCCCGAAAGCGCCCGCCCCGCCTCCGCGTCGCGGCGGCGTTTGACGCGCAGCGCCTCCGTGAAGTCAGCTTCGACGTCATCGCGCCCCGCGCCGGCGAGCGCGGCTTCAAGTTCGCCGTCGAGCGCAATGTCGGCGGAGGGAAAGACGCTCTCCTCCGGCGCGACTTCCGCCGCCGCAAGACGCGAGACCATGGTCCGGCGCGCCGCCGCGATGGCGACGCCGGCTTCCGCCATCTGCGTCTCCACCGCCGAAAGCCAGCCTTCGTCGCGCCCGCCTTCTTCAAGAAGGCGCTGGCGCTGGCGCATGGCCTGTTCATAAGCGTTGGAGCGTTTGCCATGGGCCGGATCATGAGCCAGCGTCATGCGGTCGAGAAACCGCCGGCGATCGCCCGCGCCTTCCATGAAGAGCCGGTCCTGCGCCGGGGTGAGCCACATGAAGCGCAGATGCTCGGCGAGCGCGCCCGGCCCGGCGTCGGCGTCGTCGATGCGGCAGATGCGCCGCGAGGGATTGGACGCCACGGCGCCGACGCCGAAGCGGCGTTCATCCTCGCCGTCATCGACCCGCGCCGAAACGGCCCAGCCGCCCGCGCCGCCGATGCGCGGCAGTTCGTCGAGCTTGGCGCCGCGCACGCCGCGGCCGGGACCAAGCAACGAAATCGCTTCGAGAATGTTGGTCTTGCCGGCGCCGTTGGGGCCGGAAATCGCCGCCGGGCGTCCGTCAAACGCAATCTCAACACGCGCGTAAGAGCGAAAGTCGGTCACCGCGAGACGCGTGATGCGCGCGCGTTTTCCCGCCGCCGCATCGCCTTGCGTTTCGCTTTCCCAATGTGTGACCGCCGCTTCGCTCAACATCAGACCCTTAGCGGCATGAGAACGTAAAGCGCGTGCTCATCCTCTTCATCGAGAATGACCGTGGGCGAGGACGGATCGGCGAGCCGGAAGGTCGCGGTCTCGCCGTCGATCTGCTGCGCGACATCGAGAAGATAGCGCGCGTTGAACCCGATCTCCAAAGCATCGCCGCCATAATCGACGGAAAGCTCTTCAAGCGCCGAACCCGCCTCGGGATTGTTGACGGTAAGGCGCAGCCGGTCCGCCTCGAGCGCGAGCTTCACCGAGCGCGTGCGGTCCGCCGAGACGGTGGAGACGCGATCCACGGCCTGCGAGAAATCTTTGGTTTCGACGCGCAGGACGTTGGTGTTGCCTTTCGGGATGACGCGCTCGTAATCGGGGAACGAGCCGTCGATGAGTTTCGACGTCAGATAGCCGGCGCCGAAACCGAACCGGATTTTCGCCGGGGAGACGGAGATTTCGACGTTCTCTTCCGCGTCCTCGAGAAGCCGCCCGAGCTCCGCAATGGCCTTGCGCGGCACGATGACGCCGGGCATCGACGCCGCGCCGTCGGGAAGCCCCGCATCGATGCGCGCCAGCCGGTGGCCGTCCGTCGCCGCGGCGCGCAGCGCCGGCGCATCGCCTTCCGTATGGGCGTGGAGATAAACGCCGTTCAGGTAATAGCGCGTTTCCTCCTGCGACATCGCAAAGCGCGCCTTGCCGAGAAGGCGGCGCAGATCGGCGGTCGGCATGGAGAATTTCGTTTCGAGATCCTCGGTCGCCAGCGACGGGAAATCGTCCTCGGGCAGAACTGCGAGCGAGAATTGCGAGCGCCCCGAAGAGACCTGAAGCCGGCCCTCTTCCGCTGACAGCTCCAGGCGCACCTGCGCGCCGTCAGGCAGACGCTTGACGATTTCGAAAAGCGTCAGCGCCGAAACCGTGGTCGCGCCCTTGCCGGCGACATCGGCCGGCGCCTCCTCGGAAATCTCGATGTCGAGATCGGTGGCGGTCAGCGTCAGCGCGCCGCCGTCGGCCTGCAACAAGACGTTCGAGAGGATCGGGATCGTGTTGCGCCGCTCGACAACGCTTTGCACATGCCCCAGCGCTTTCGACAGGGCTGACCGTTCAATCGTGACTTTCATATGCGGAGTGCTCTCTCGAAATGATCCCGGGCGAAGAAAAAACGCCCGCCGCTGCTATTTTGAAGCCCCCGGTCCGGCGCTTCGGCGCCTCGTCGGAAAGGGCGCGAAAGACACGAATCGAAGGGCGAAAAATCCACCTGGAGTATAGCCGAAAAAGCCCCGAAAAAGCTAGCGCCGGCGCGTATTTCACGCGCCGGCGCCGGGCCGGTATCGGGCTGTTTTCAAAGCGGTTTTTATGCCGCCTCAAAGGGCGGAAAATTAGCCCTCGAGAGCTTCGCGGATCCGCTTGACCCCGTCCTGAAACGCCTTGTCGCGCTCGATCAGGGCCTGGGCCCGGCGATAGGAAGACATGACGGTCGTATGATCGCGTCTCAGGGCCTTGCCGATGCGCGGGAACGACTCTTTGAGGACCTCGCGGGCGCACCAGACCACCGCGTGACGGGCGCGCACGATACGCTGAGGCTGGGAGCGGCCGGTCATATCCTCCAGCTTCAGCCCGAAAGCCTCGGCGCCGGCGGCGATGGCGTCCTCGATGGTGGCCGCCCGGCGGCGGTCCTCGAGGCGGGATTTCAGGACCGATTTCGCTTCATCGAGATCGACCACGATCTCTTCCGCGCCATACATCAACAGGAGCTGGTTCAAGGCCCCGATGGTCTCGCGCATGGACTGGGTGAAGGTCCGGGCGATAAAGGCGAGCGCATCTTCCGAGACGGTGCAGGAGGCCGGGCTCTGCTCCAGGCGCTTTTTCAGGACCGCCATGCGCAGCGCTTCGTCGCCCGGGTGGATCGGGGCGCAAATGCCGCCCGCAAGCCGGTCCGCGAGGCGCTGGTTGATGCCCGCCTCGGCGAGTTTGGCCGGCGGCAATTCGCCGGCGATGACGACCTGCTTGCCGCTGTCGAGCGCTGCGTCAATCACGATCAATAATTCCTCCTGTGTCCGATTTTTGCCGTTCAAGAAATGAATGTCGTCAAAAGCGAGAAACTTGTGCGCCAGGAGCGCTTTGTGAAGCGCCGCCGTCGCATTGGACCACACCGCGCTGACGCAGGCGTTGGAGAAGTTATTATAGGTGACATAGCCGGCGGCTCCGCGCGCGTCGTCTTCAAGCCAGGCATGCGCGATCGCCTGAAGAATATGCGTCTTGCCGACGCCCGAAGGCCCGTAAACGTAAATCAGCTCGCGCGCGCGGCCCTCGGAAAGCGCTTCATGGGCGGCGGCCCAGGCGATGCGGTTGGAGGCGTCCACGGCGAAAGAGGAAAAGGTGCGGCGCGGATCGAGCGGCGTCGCCAGCTCGCCGAAATTCGCGTCCTTGTCTTTCGCTTCCTTCGGGCCGCGCGGAGCGGCCGCCGGCGCGGCAACGGTCTCAACGGCCGCCGCGCGCCGTTCTTCCTGCGCGTCAATGCGCGCCGCAAAAGCGCTGAGCGCGTTCTTCATCACCGTCAGCCGCATCTTGCGGAACGGTCCGACTTCTTTCAGCCAGGTTTCTTTCAGCACCGGAAAGAAACGATGGTCGAGCATGTCGCGCTTGGCTTCCGAGCCCGTCGACAACGTCACGCATTCCTCGCTGTATTCTTCAAGGCCGAGATCCTTGAACCAGGAAGTGTATTTCGCATCGCCGACACGCATGCGCAGCGCCGTATGGTACCGCTTGAAGAGATCCGCCTCTGTCTCCCGCCCGCTCATATTGTTTTCGCCTGTCATGGTTGAACCGCCCAAAATTAAGTCAAAACCCCGCCATCGCGCGGCGCCGAAAGACCGGACGCCGAACGCCAGATTTTTTTAACTTGCTTGTTTTCGTTTTGGTAAAAGCCGACAGTACAAGCCGGCGCGTAAGCATATTCAGGTTAGAGCAGAAGCCCGTCCGCTTCCAGAAAGGCAAGATGTAAAAATGCTAATGGAAGAGAGTCGCCGCTTTTCATTCTGTCTGTCCCCGACTTTCTAAAGTCACACAGCGTGCCTACGCAGCAGCCGTTTCATTGGAAACGAAACGGCCAGCCAAAAACACATATCAAAACTGAAACTGATTGCGCGGAAATTCGTCCGCACCCGTCGTAATTGACTAAACCCAGCATAGATAATCTTAAGGATGAGCGTCAAGCTTTGATTCGCCTCAGCAGCGTATTTTGTGTCATTTTTTTTGCACTCAAAACGCCGCGAAACGCCAACAAAAATCACGCTTACAACAAAAACAAATCGTTACACAAAGATGCGCACGAAATAGGCTAAGCGCATTCCATGCATGATGCATGCGGTGCGCAAACCCGCTTCATGAAAACACAACAACAACACAAACTGAAAAAACAAACGCGCCCGCAAAATCTTGCGCGCGCGCCTTACAAAAACCGAAATGTGCTACGCGAAAAATCTTACGCAGCAAGACCTTTAATGCGCGCGGAAAGACGAGAGAGTTTTCTCGACACCGTCTTCGAATGAAAGACGCCTTTATTCACTGCGCGATGCAGCTCAGGCTGCGCATTCTTGAACGCTGCTTCTGCAGCGGCCTTGTCGCCGGACGAAATCGCTTCCTCAACTTTGCGCAGGAAGGAACGCACGCGCGAACGGCGAGATTTTTTCACTGCGGTACGGCGCGCGATCTTGCGCACCATCTTCTTTGCGGAAGCTGTATTAGCCATATTTCGTCACTCAATTTCAGGAGCCGCCCTGCGGCGCGAGCGGCGGTGTATAGACCCCTGATCCGGACCCGTCAACATAGCGGGGAGCCTTATTTTCCGCCTAATTTCAGCGCTGGCAAGAGGGGCAGAAAAAGGTCGACCGCCCGGCCTGGACAAGCCGGCGCACGGGTTTGTCGCATCGGCGACATTGCTCGCCTTCCCGGTCATAGACATCGAACCGATGCTGGAAATACCCCAAGGCCCCGTCGGCGGCGGCGAAGTCTCTTAACGATGATCCGCCAGCCTCAATCGCGTCATTCAAGACTGCAATAATCTCGCTGTAAAGCCGGTCCGACCGCTTGCCGGCCACGGACCCCGCCTTGCGCCGGGGCGAGATTCCGGCCCGGAACAACGCCTCGCAGACATAGATATTGCCGAGCCCGGCCACCACATGTTGATCGAGGAGCGCCGCCTTGATCGGGGCCGCCCTGCCCTTCAGCGCCGCTTTCAGGACAGCGGGAGAAAAGCCGTTGCCCAGGGGTTCGGGGCCCATGCCCTTGAAATGGCGGCACGTCTCCAGCTCGCCGGGGCCCGCGATGTCCATGAACCCGAAACGCCGCGGATCATTATAGGTCACACGGCCCGGCGCGGGCCCGGAAAACTCGAACACCACGTGGTCGTGCCGGGGATTGCAGTCATGGGCGCGGGAGAAAACCCCGGGCTGATGCGCAGCGCCCGCCTCGATGGTGAACCGCCCCGACATGCCGAGATGCATGATCAGGCTTTCGCCCGAAGACAGATGCGCAATCAGGTACTTGCCCCGCCGGTCGAGACTGTCGACGCGCTGGCCGACGAGCCGGCCGGCGAAATCGCCCGGCAGGGGAAAGCGCAGATCCGGCCTGCGCGCCTCGACCCCGGCAAAGACCGCGCCTTCCATCACCGGCGCAAGACCGCGGCGGACGGTTTCAACTTCGGGCAGCTCGGGCATGAGACAGCAACAGTATCCGGGGACTGGGTTTCTGGAATTAGGACACAACGAATTTAAGGCTCTTACCGCCTAATCCCTAGTCCCTACATCCCTTATCCCGGAAACAAAAACGCCCCCGCATCGCTGCGGGGGCGTTTCATGAACAGTAAAGGCGGTTTGGACTTAGTCGTCCTTGCCTTCATTTTCCTTCAGCGCGGCGCCGAGAATGTCGCCGAGCGAAGCGCCTGAGTCCGCAGAGCCGTATTGTTCCACGGCTTCTTTCTCCTCCGCCACTTCGCGCGCCTTGATCGACACGTTGATGCGGCGCGTCTTGGAGTCGATCGCGGTGACGCGGGCGTCGATCTTGTCGCCCACGGCGAAGCGCTCGGGACGCTGCTCGCCGCGGTCTTTGGACAGATCCGACTTGCGGATGAAGGCTTTCGGACCGTCGGAGCCGCCGATCTGCACTTCGATGCCGCCGCTTTCGATGGCGGTGACAGTGCAGGTGACGTCCGCGCCGCGCGAGATGCCGCCGATGGCGTCCATCGGGTCGGAGCCGACCTGTTTCACGCCGAGCGAGATGCGTTCTTTTTCAGGATCGACATCAAGAACCTTGGCCTGAATGACCTGGCCCTTCTCATAATCCTTGATCGCATCCTCGCCGGACCGGTTCCAGTCGAGATCGGAGAGGTGGACCATGCCGTCCATCTCTTCGTTGAGACCGACGAACAGACCAAATTCGGTGATGTTCTTGATCTCGCCTTCGATGATCGAGCCGATGGGATGCTCTTCGGCGAAACGCTCCCATGGATTGTCGGCGCACTGTTTGAGGCCGAGCGAAATCCGGCGCTTTTGCTCGTCGACTTCGAGCACCATGACTTCGACTTCCTGAGAGGTCGACACGATCTTGCCCGGGTGGACGTTCTTTTTCACCCAGCTCATTTCGGAAACGTGGACGAGGCCTTCGATGCCGTCTTCCAGTTCCACGAACGCGCCGTAATCGGTGATGTTCGTGACCTTGCCGGAGAACTTCGCGCCGATCGGATATTTCGCCGCGACGCCTTCCCACGGATCCGGCGTCAATTGCTTGATGCCGAGCGAGATGCGGTGCGTTTCCGGATTGATCTTGATGATCTTCACGCGCACGGTGTCGTTGACGCCGAGCACTTCCGACGGATGGTTGACGCGCGACCACGACATGTCGGTGACGTGCAGAAGACCATCGACGCCCGGCGCGAGTTCGACGAACGCGCCATATTCGGTGATGTTCTTGACGACGCCTTCGCGTTCATCGCCCTCATTGAGCTCCTTGACGACTTCCTGGCGCTGTTCGGCGCGGTCTTCTTCAAGGATGGCGCGGCGCGACACGACGATGTTGCCGCGGCGCTTGTCCATTTTCAAAATGCGGAAAGGCTGCGGAATGTTCATCAGCGGGCCGGCGTCGCGCACGGGGCGGATGTCGACCTGCGAACCCGGCAGGAACGCCACGGCGCCGCCGAGATCCACGGTGAAGCCGCCTTTGACGCGATTGAAAATCTCGCCGTCGACGCGGTCGCCTTTTTCGAAGATTTTTTCGAGACGGTCCCAGGCTTCTTCGCGGCGCGCTTTTTCGCGGCTGATCACCGCTTCGCCCTGCGCGTTCTCGACGCGCTCGATGAAGACTTCGACAGTGTCGCCGACGGAAAGGTCGGCCGGTTTGCCGGGCTGGGAGAATTCTTTGAGAGGGACGCGGCCCTCGGTTTTCAAACCGACATCAATGACGGCGACGTCTTTTTCGATGGCGGTGATTTTGCCTTTGACAACCGTATCTTCAAAATCCTGGCGGTCGACGAGGGAGGCTTCAAGCATTTCCGCGAAATCGTCGCGGGACGGGTTAAGGGTTTCAGACATGAGTTAACACGTATCTCCAGTTTCAGCTTTTCAATGCCTGCCGGTTTATCCGGCGGTCTTTCCGGGCAAGTTGGTCACCCCGGACAATTGAGCCGAGTTAAGGTTATGACGGCGCTGATTCCGGATAGACGGACAAAAAAACACGTTTTCTGAGATCGGTCGGCGGAACGGCCTGTCAGCCGCAGCGCCGGAAAACGCCGTCAATCACGCGGCGCGCCGCCGCGAAGGCCGCGTCTATAGACAAATGAGTCGTATCTAGCAACTCCGCATCCGCCGCCGCCGCCATGGGGGCGTCGTCGCGGGCCGCATCCCGGGCGTCCCGGTCCAGAAGGTCCTGATAAATCTCGGATTCTTCCAGGCCCGGACGGGCGGGAGCAAGCTCCAGCCAGCGCCGGCGGGCGCGGGTCTTGGGGCTCGCCGTGACGAAGAACTTCACCGTCGCGTCGGGGCAGACCACGGTGCCGATATCGCGCCCGTCGAGCACTGCGCCGGCGGCGTTCTTGGGCGGATGCTTGGCGAAGCGGCGCTGGAAATCGAGGAGCGCCGCCCGAACCGCGCTGTTCGCGGCCACCACGCTCGCCGCCGCCCCCACCTCCTTGGTGCGGATATCGGCCCCGGCGACCTTCTCCACCGCATAGTCCCGGGCCGCCGCAGCGGCGGTTTCCGGGTCCGCCGGGTCGCCGCCCGCATTCATCACCACCCAGGCGACGCCGCGATAGAGCGTGCCGGTGTCGAGATGCGCAAAGCCGTAATGATCGGAAATCAGGCGCGCCAGCGTGCCCTTGCCGGAGGCGGCGGGGCCGTCGAGGGCGATAACCAGTGAAGGGGTCCCGGAAGCGTCGTCCATGGGCGTGCTGCTTAGGCGATGGCCGCCGCTTTACGCAAGGCGCGAAACGTCACCCGGCGACGATATCGGCGCCGAGCGCGGCCATGAGGTCGAAAAAGTCAGGAAAGCTGGTGGCGATCATCGAGGCGTCGTCGATCTCCACGGGCTTGCCGCTGGCCAGCCCCGCCACCAGGAAACTCATGGCGATGCGGTGATCGTGATGGGTCTTCACCATGGCGCCGCCATTCAGCGGCTTGCCCTGCCCGCGCACCCGCAGCCAGTCGGGTCCGCTCGCCACATCGCCGCCATTCGCGGCCAGCCCGGCCTCGACGCAGGCGATGCGGTCGCTTTCCTTGACACGGAGCTCTTCGAGCCCGGTCATCATGGTCTCGCCATGGGCGTGCGACGCCAGCACGGCGAGGATCGGATATTCGTCGATCATCGAAGGCGCGCGGCTTGCCGGCACCTCGACCCCGCGCAGCACCGAATGGCGCGCGCGGATGTCCGCGACCGGCTCGCCGTTTTCGACGCGCGTGTTCTCGAAGGAAATGTCCGCGCCCATCTCGCGCAGCGTCTCATAGAGCCCGGCGCGCAGCGGGTTAACCAGAACGCCTTTGATGGTGACGTCGGAATTCGGGATAATCAGCGCCGCCGCGATGGGAAAGGCCGCCGAAGAGGGATCGCCCGGCACGACCACATCGCAGGATTTCAGCGTCTGGCCGCCTGCAATCTCGATATAGCGCCCGCCCGCGCCCTCGGGCTCCATGGAAAGCGCGACGCCGAAAGCCTCCAGCATCCGCTCCGTATGATCGCGGCAGAGTTCCGGCTCGTGGACGCGGGTGACGCCCTCCGCCCCGAGCGCGGCCAAAAGGATTGCCGACTTCACCTGCGCGGAAGGGGTCGCGAGCTTCACCTTGACGGCCTTGAGCCCGCCATTCGCCTCCAACCTCACCGGCAGGCGCCCGTCCCGGTCCGTGGCCTCCGCGCCCATCATGCGCAAGGGTTCGAGCACCCGGCCCATGGGCCGCCCGCGCAGGGAAATATCGCCCTCGAAGGTCGCCGCAATCCGCGCGCCCGCGACCGCGCCCATGATGAGCCTCACCCCGGTGCCGGAATTGCCGAGATAGAGGGCTTTTTCGGGGCTCTGCCAGGGCGCGCCCGAAACCCGCCAGACAGCCTGCCCGTGGGGGCCGTCGCGCTCGACCCCGGCGCCGAGGCCCCGCATGGCCGCCGCCGTCCTCAGGACGTCGTCAGCCTCGAGCAGGCCGCTGATCCGCGTCTCGCCGGGCGAGAGCGCGCCCAGAATGAGCGAGCGGTGCGAAATTGACTTGTCGCCCGGCGCGGCCGCAGCCCCATGCAGGGGCCCCGCACGGCGCGCCGAGACGCGTCCTGTCATGAGACGGGCCGGTTTCGCTTGGCTCGCGGTCATCTGGGTCAGTTCTCCTGAAGCCCGGCTGGAATGGGCGCAATCCTTTTGACAGCCGCCCCTTGCCGTGGCAACAGGGCGCCTTTCATCAGACATTTCCCTACGGACGACCATTCATGACAAAACCTGAACTCGGCGTTAAGCGCGATTGCCCGGAATGCGGCGTGCGCTTTTACGACCTCAACAAAGAACCGGCGCATTGCCCCAAATGCGACCATGAATTCATTCCGGAAGCGCTGTTGAAGCCGCGCCGGGGCCGCAAGGAAGATGACGAAGAGGAAAAGACGACAGAGTCCAAGCCCACCGAGAAGGAAACCTCGCTTGAAAGCGCGGAGAAGGAAAAACGCGCGCCCAAGTCGAACCGCCGTCCCTCGCTCGATGACGACGAGAGCAGTGACGAGGATGACGACGACGAACTGGCCGGCATCGGCGATATCGGCGTCGACATCGACGAGGACGACGAGGATGACGACAATAGCGGCCTCCTCGACGACGATGACGACGACGACGTCACCGGCATCGTCAAAAAGGGCGGCGACGACGAAGACTAAGGAAGACTACGGCAGGGCTTATTTTCGTCTTGCATCGGCGGAACGGCGTGGCTAGGTTCCGCCGCTCTCGACAGGACCACCGGCCCTGGCGGGAGGTTCCGCGGGCGCTCCCCAAAGCGCCCATGACTGGCACGGGGCTATAGCTCAGTTGGGAGAGCGCTTGCATGGCATGCAAGAGGTCGTCGGTTCGATTCCGACTAGCTCCACCAGCCTTCGCCAGCTACGCTGGCTTCGGCTTGGCAAGCCAACCCAAATGAATACGATCATGACGTGTGCAAGCTTTGAGCAGGCGAAGGCTGTCCCGCCGAAGCTTCAGCGAAGGCGGACGTGTCATGAAATATGTTTACATCCTGCAAAGCCTCACTGACGAGAGCCGCCACTACACCGGCCTTACCGACGACATAAAGTCGCGTCTTCTCAAACATAATTCCGGCGCCGTGGCGCACACGCGAAAATACAGACCCTGGCGCCTGCAAACCTATGTGGCCTTCAGCGATGAGGCGCGGGCTGTTAAGTTTGAGACATATTTGAAATCAGGCTCGGGCCGAGCGTTTGCCGCGAAACGGCTGTAGGTTGGGCACGGCTTGGCAGGCTCGTTTTAAGTTCAGACGAGATTTGTTCGTCCCGCCATTTCAAATCTCACGACAGTTCTTTTCGCCCGGAGCCCGTTAAGGGCCGGCGGCGCCCGCCTCATGGGCGTTGATCACGTCGAGGAAAGCCTCGCCATAGCGTTCAAGCTTGGCCTCGCCGACGCCGGCGAGCCCGGCGAGGTCGGACGGCGCGCAGGGGCGCCGCCGCGCCATTTCCCGCAACGTCTTGTCGTGAAAGATCACGTAAGGCGGCACGTTCTGGGTTTTCGCGAGCTCAAGCCGCTTGCGGCGCAGCTCCTCGAACAGGGCCGCGTCGGCCGGCGCCAGATCGGCGGCCGCCTCGCCGCGTTTCGCGCCCTTCTTGCCCTGCGGTTTCTTCAGTACACGGAGATTAAGCGGCGGCTTGTCGCGCAGAAAGTCCCGCCCCCTCGGCGAGATGGAAAGACCGCCATGACCGGCGACGTCCGCCGTGACGAGCCCTTGCGCGATCAACTGGCGCATGATCGAGCGCCAGCTCGCGCGATTATGCTCCTTGCCGATGCCGAACGTGGAGACGCCGTCATGGCCGAGGCGCTCGATGCGCTCATCCGCCTCGCCCAGCAGCACGGAAATCACATGCGCCTGACCGAACCGCTCGCCCGTGCGGTAGATGCACGACAAAACCTTTTGCGCCGCCAGAGCGCCATCGAAGGTCTCGGGCGGATCGAGGCAGACATCGCAATTGCCGCAAGGACCGCTGTCGTCGCCGAAATAATCGAGCAGCACGCTGCGCCGGCACCCGCAGGTTTCCGCGAAGCCCAATAGCGCTTCGAGCTTGGCGTGCTCCATGCGCTTGCGCGCGTCCGGCGCATCGGATTCATCGATGAACATGCGCCGCAGCGAAATGTCGCGCGCGCCGTAAAACATCAACGCCTCGGCGGGCAGCCCGTCGCGGCCCGCCCGCCCGGTCTCCTGATAATAAGCCTCGATGCTCGACGGCAGGTCCGCATGCACGACGAAACGCACATCCGGCTTGTCGATCCCCATGCCGAAGGCGACGGTGGCGACCATGACGACGCCGGGCTCGAGCTGGAAGCGCCGCTGATTCGCCTCGCGGTCCTTCATGTCCATGCCGGCGTGATAGACGAGCGCCGTGAAGCCATGGGCGTTGAGGGTCTCGGCGACATCCTCGGTCTTGCGCTTGCTGAGGCAATAGACGATGCCGCTTTCGCCTTTGCGGGCCTCCAGAAACTGTAGCATCTGCCGGGTCGTGTCGCGTTTTTCGGCGGCGCTGTAACGGATATTCGGCCGGTCGAAGCCGGCGATGAAGCTGTTTTCCTCGCCGATATTGAGGTGTGAGACGATTTCGGCGCGCGTCGGCGCATCGGCCGTAGCGGTCAGCGCAATCCGCGGTGTTTCGGGGAAGAGATCCACGAGACAGTCCAGCGCGCGGTATTCCGGGCGAAAATCATGCCCCCATTGCGACAGGCAATGCGCCTCGTCGATGGCGATGAGCGACAGGGGCGCGCCTTTCAGCCGGTTAAGGGTCCCGGGCCTCAACAGCGTCTCCGGCGCCATATAGAGAAGATCGAGTTCGCCGCGCTCCAGATCCCGCCAGACCGCTTCGCGCTCCGCGCCGGCAAGGCGTGAATTGAGCGCGGCGGCTTTAACGCCAGCCTGCGCCAGCGCCGTCACCTGATCGTCCATCAGCGCGATCAGGGGCGAGACGACGAGCCCCGCGCCCTCCCGGCACAGGGCCGGGATCTGATAGCACAGCGACTTCCCCCCGCCCGTGGGCATGACCACAAAGGCGTGCGCGCCTGCAATCACATGCTCGATAATCTCGGCCTGACGCCCCCGGAAAGAGTCATAGCCATAGACGGTTTTTAGAACGTGCAGCGGATCGGCGGACATGTTTCGCGTCTATGGAACGGGAGGGATGAGACGACGAGGAAACTGTCGCACGGCGCAATAGAAAGCAAGGAGGCGCGCCCGGCTTTCGGAACGCGGCAGCGCCCATGAAAAACGGGGACGCGCCGTCGCGCATCCCCGCCTTTGAAAACAAACTTTGTTTCCGGTGTTTACGACGCTTTGCGCCGCTTCAGCCGCATGAAGCCGGCTGCGAATGGCGCGAACAGAAACGCCGCCGCCGGGATCGGTACTTCCGACGGCGAGGTCACATCGCCCTCCGTGAAGAACGCAATGCCCGCAAGGCTGAGAGAACTGTCAACGCTCGAAAGCAGCATGCTCGAGATGACGGCGCCGGTCAGCGGATCGAGCGTCAGGAGATAGTCGTCAAAACCGCTGGTCGTTGCGTAAAGCGTGCCGTCGGGATCGAACGCAATGTTGAGGTTGTTGTAGAGGCCGGACAGGTCCGGCCCAAGATGCACGACATCGCCGTTGGTTTTGTCGATGGTGACTAGATGCCTTCCATCGATGCCGAAAAGGGTTCCGTCCGGCGCAAAGGCGAGGCTTGACGGATGATCGCCGCCGATGATCGGCGCTGCGAGCCTGTCGATCTCCGTCAAGACGCCGGTCGCCGTATTGACCGTGTTGAGATAGGCGGAGGAAGAAAGGGACTGCGTCGAATAGAGGACGCCGCCTTCGTCGAACGCAATGCCTGTCTGCGCGCGGGAGAAGCCGCTTGAAGCCTGCGTCGTCTCCACACGCGAGGTTTCGGCGCCCGTCGTCCGGTCAAGCGTCACCAACGCGCCATCCGGGCCGAAGCTGTTCTGATCGGTGACGTAGATCGTGCCGTCATCAGCCACCGTCATCCCGATATAGTTGTAGTAGGATTCAGTTGACTGATTGGTCGGCCCGACGGTCGAGACGACGCCCGTCGACGTGTTGATGGTCACGAGCGAGTCCGTATCGTTGTCGATCCCGTAGAGGATCGCGGCCGCATTCGCCGCCCCGCTCCAGGCCGTAAGGACCCCTGCGACGGCCATATATTTCAGTAACTTCATTACTTTTACTCCTGAATTTTCAGGCCGCGGCCATCCGCAACCCCCACACCCCCTCCGGCCAGCGGAGAGACGAAAGCCCCAGACGCGCCCCGCAATCGGCGGCGGACGCGCATCAGCCTCCTGTTAATGTTTTCGTAAGAATCCGGAAAAACGGGTCACGCCCCGATTTCGGCCGCGCCGCCGAGCGATCCCGGCGGCTGCTCCGGCCGCTCCACTCCCCGTCGCCCCTCCCCGATCTTTAACCTTATTTTCGAGGGATCGCGGCTTTAAACGCCGCTGCGCCGTGTTAGACACCTGTGACGGGAAACGCGGCGGCGCGTTTCTTGCTGCGTCGCGGCGGTATCGCGCGTGACAGACGCAAGAGGGAGACAAGCCATGAGGCTTATGGTTACCGGCGGCGCCGGCTTTATCGGGTCGGCCGTGGTGCGCCAGGCGATCGCGGATGGCGACGATGTGCTGAATGTCGACAAGCTCACCTACGCCGCCAATCCGGACAATGTGGCCATGGTTGCGGACGATCCGCGCTACCGCTTCGCGAAAGAAGACATCTGCGACTTTGCGGCGATGACGCGCCTGGTCTCAGAGTTCAAGCCGGACGCGATCATGAACCTCGCCGCCGAGACCCATGTGGACCGCTCGATCGACGGCCCCGGCGCCTTCATCCAGACCAATATCGTCGGCGCCTATGTGCTGCTCGAGGCCGCGCGCGCCTATGTGGCGAGCGGCGACGCGCCGGAAGCTTTTCGCTTCCACCATATTTCCACCGACGAGGTCTACGGCTCGCTGGGGCCGACCGGCGAGTTCACCGAGACCTCGCCCTATCAGCCGAACTCGCCCTACTCCGCCGCCAAAGCCTCCTCCGACATGCTGGCGCGCGCTTGGCGCGAGACCTTCAACCTGCCGGTGATCGTCACCAACTGCTCGAACAATTACGGGCCTTACCAGTTTCCCGAAAAGCTTATTCCGGTGGTCATCATCAACGCGCTCGAAGGCAAGGCCATTCCGATCTACGGCAAGGGCGACCAGATCCGCGACTGGCTGCATGTAGAAGACCACGCGCAGGCGCTCTTGCTCGTCGCGCGCGCGGGCAAGCCGGGCGAGACCTACAATATCGGCGGGCGCGCCGAGCGCACCAATCTCGAGCTCGTCAAGACGATCTGCGCGGTGCTCGACGAGGAACTGAAAGACTCCGCGCACGCGCCCCATGACAGCCTGATCAAATTCGTCGCCGACCGTCCGGGGCACGACAAGCGCTACGCCATCAACTGCGACAAGATCGGCCGGGAACTCGGCTGGACCCCGGCGCATTCCATCGAAGGCGGCATGCGCGAAACGGTGAAGTGGTATCTCGACAATCGCGACTGGTGGGAAAAGATCCGCCAGGGCGGCTTCGACACCGCAAAACGCCAGGGCCTGAAATCGGCCTGACGCCAAACGCCCGCCACGAAGACGATTAAAGAAAGCGAAGACGCATCATGCGCATGCTGGTTTTCGGCAAGAACGGTCAGGTCGCCCGGGCCCTGAAGGACGCGGGCGGAGAGACGGTGACAGCGCTCGGCCGCGAAGACACGGACCTGATGACGCCCGGCGCGGCGCGCGAGGCCATTGCCGCGCACAAGCCCGATCTTGTGATCAACGCCGCCGCCTACACCGCCGTCGACAAGGCCGAAGAGGACGAAGCCGCGGCCCGTCGCCTTAACGCCGCCGCCCCGGCGGAAATGGCCGAGGCCGCGCAAACCGCCGGCATTCCCTTTCTCCATCTTTCAACCGATTACGTCTTCGACGGCGCCAGCGAAGAGCGTCTCGGCGAAGACGCGGAAACCGCGCCGCTCAATGTCTATGGCGCGACCAAACGCGAAGGCGAAATCGCCGTCGCCGCGGCCCACGGCCAGGCGGTGATCATCCGCACCTCCTGGGTGTTTTCCGAATATGGCGGCAATTTCGTGAAAACCATGCTGCGCCTTTCGGAAAGCCGCGCCGAATTATCCATCGTCGCCGACCAGATCGGCGGGCCCACCGCGGCGGGCGATATCGCCAAGGCGCTGCTCGCCATTGCGGGCAAGAAGCATCGCGGCGCCCCCGGCGCGGGGCTCTATCATTTCCAGGGCGCCCCGGCGGTGAGCTGGGCGAGCTTCGCGGAAAAGATTTTCGAGATCGCCGGGCGCGACGTAAAGGTTTCGCACATCAAAACCGAAGATTATCCGACGCTGGCGCAAAGGCCGCTGAACACGGTGCTCGACTGCGCGAAGATCGAACGCGAATTCGGGATCGGCCAGCCGGACTGGCGCGAAAGCCTGCGCCGCGTCATCGGCCTATTGAAGTCGGCCTAAGGAAAGAAGGACAGACGTCATGAAGGGGATCATTCTCGCCGGGGGCTCGGGCACGCGTCTTTACCCGGTGACACGGGGCGTCTCGAAACAGCTGACGCCGATCTATGACAAGCCGATGATCTATTACCCGTTAAGCGTTCTCATGCTGGCGGGGATCAAGGATATTCTCGTCATCACGACGCCGGAAGACCGCGCCTCTTTCGAGCGCCTGCTCGGCGACGGGTCGGAATGGGGGATCAATATAGAGTATGCGGTGCAGCCCTCGCCGGACGGGCTCGCCCAAGCCTTCATCATCGGCGAAGACTTCATCGCCGGCGACAAATGCGCGCTCGTTCTCGGCGACAACATCTTTTACGGCCACGGCCTGACCGACCATCTGCGCGACGCGGCCTCGCTCGACAAAGGCGCCGTGATTTTCGCCTATCAGGTGACGGACCCGGAACGCTACGGCGTCATCGAATTCAACGACAAGGACGAAGTGATTTCCATTGAGGAAAAACCGGCCAAGCCGAAATCCAACTTCGCCGCCACCGGGCTTTATTTCTACGACGAAACCGTCGTGGAGCGCGCCAAGAAGGTGAAGCCCTCGGCCCGCGGCGAGCTTGAAATCACGACGCTCAACGAAATGTACATGAAGGACGGCGCGCTCAGCGCCCAGATGCTCGGGCGCGGTTTCGCCTGGCTCGACACCGGCACCCATGAATCGCTGCTCGAGGCCTCGCATTTCGTCCAGACCATCGAAACCCGGCAGGGCCTGAAAGTCGCCTGCCCCGAGGAGATCGCCTATCGCGCCGGCTTCATCGACAAGGCGCAGCTGAAAAGCCTCGCTGAGCCGCTGAAGAAAAATCAGTACGGACAATATCTCCTGCGCCTCGCCGGCGAGTAGTCACTTCTTCGGCGAATGAATCCCACATTCGGTCTTGGCCTGGCCGGCCCAGCGGCCCGAGCGCGCGTCGTTTTCGTCGACGACTTTCGACGTGCAGGGCATGCAGCCGATGGAGTGATAGCCCTGTTTGACCAGCGGATGTTCGGGCAGCTTATGGGCTGAAAAATAATCGGTGATGTCGGCGCGGGTCCAGTCGGCGAGCGGGTTCAGCTTGAAGGACGACCCGTCATGCTCGACGGTCTCCATGGCGTTGCGGAACTCGGTCTGGTGGCGCTTCCTGCCGGTCGCCCAGCAGTCGAAGTCTTTTAGGGCGCGGGTCAGGGGCTCCGCCTTGCGCAACCGGCAGCATTCGTCGGGATCGCGCATGGACAGGACCCCTTGCGGGTCCTCGCGTTCCAGATCGCGCTTTCGCGGCCCGATCACGCGGCAGTCCTCAAGGCCCAGATGATGCTGAAGACGGGAGCGGTAACGCACCGTCTCCCCGAAAAGCTTGTTGGTGTCGAGGAAAAGCACCGGGATCGCCGGGTCCACGGACGCCATCAGGTGCAAAAGCACTGCCGATTCGGCGCCGAAAGAGGAAACGAAAGCGATCCGGCCCGCAAAAGCCTCCCCGGCCGCATGGGCGATGATCGCCGCCGCGCCCCAGCCCTTATAGAGGCTGTTGAGGCTCTCCGTTTTGTCTTCAATCGCCGTCAAGCAAGCCATCCCCGTCCATCCCGGCGCAAACCATTCGCTGCGGTGCAAAAGGCTAGCGGGGCGCGGCGCGCGCCGTCAATCGCCGGAAGGCCGAAAGCGGCGCCGATTGGAGGCTCAAGGGGTTGCGCAGAGCGCCTTCGGGGCTCTAAGACGAGCCGTTAAGCGTTGCAAGCAGGGGCGCGAAGCAGCGCGGCGATACCTGGAAATAGGAAGCGATATGAAGATCCTGGTGATTGGGGGAGATGGGTTCTGCGGTTGGCCGACGGCGCTGCATCTTTCGAATATCGGCCATGACGTCGTTATTGTGGACAATCTCTCCCGGCGCAAGATCGACATCGAGCTCGAGGTGGAAAGCCTCACGCCGATCAAGCCTGTCTCGGCCCGTCTCGCCGCCTGGGAGGAAGTCTCCGGCCGGCGCATCATGTTCGAACATATCGACGTGTCGCGGAACTATTCGCGGCTTTTAAACCTGATCAAGGATTTCGAACCGGACGCCATCGTGCACTTCGCCGAACAGCGCGCGGCGCCCTATTCGATGAAGTCGTCCTATCACAAGCGCTACACGGTCGATAACAACCTCAACGCCACCAACAACATTCTCGCCGCCATCGTCGAGAGCGGCGTCGACGCGCATCTGGTCCATCTCGGCACCATGGGCGTTTACGGCTACGGCACGGCGGGGATGAAAATTCCCGAAGGCTATCTGCCGATCAAGATCGAAACCGACGACGGCCAGGAGATCCGCCAGGAGATCCTTTACCCGGCCAATCCGGGCTCGATCTATCACATGACCAAGACCCAGGATCAGCTGCTGTTCGCGTTCTACAACAAGAATGACGGACTGAAGATCACCGATCTCCATCAGGGCATCGTCTGGGGCACGCAAACCGAAGAAACGAAAAAAGACGAACGCCTGATCAATCGCTTCGATTATGACGGCGATTACGGCACGGTGTTGAACCGCTTCCTGATGCAGGCGGCGGTCGGCTTTCCCATGACCGTGCACGGCACCGGCGGCCAGACGCGCGCCTTCATCCACATTCAGGACACGGTGAAGTGCATCGAGCTCGCCATCGAAAACCCGCCGCAGCATGGCGAGCGCGTGCGGATTCTCAACCAGATGACCGAGACCCACCGGGTGCGCGAACTGGCCCAGCTGATCGAGAAAAAGACCGGCGCGGCCATCGAATATGTGAGCAATCCGCGCAAAGAGGACGCTGAAAACGACCTTCACGTGGAAAACCAGCGCCTTCTGGGGCTGGGCCTCGACCCGATCACCCTCGAAGACGGGCTTCTCGAGGAAGTCACGGAAATCGCGAAGAAATACGCCCATCGCTGCGACAAGACCAAGATCCCGTGCGTTTCCTACTGGACCTCGGAGCAGCAGGGCAAAGCGGGCGCGTAAGCGCTTACCGTTTTCCCGCGTAACGCCTGAAATAGGATAGCGTCTGATCGTAAGGCGTCGACGCGGCTGTGCGCCAGTCATGGACGCTTTCGCGGTTTAAAAGCGCGCCCTCCGGCGAAACGATGAGCACCGTCGGCGTGCCGTAAAGCTCCATGACGCCGAAACGCGCGGCGACATCGAGGTTGCGGTCACGATAGCCGGTGTCGACCCAGACCAGCTCATAGCCTTCCGCGATCACCTCTTGCAGCTCGCCCTCCTGAAACTGCGCCGCGAGCCCGCGGCTGTCGTGACACCAGTTGGCGCCGAGCACCAGAAGAACATTCCGTCTGCTGATCTTTGCGGCCTGCAAGGCGATGTCCACATCCATCATGGCGTTGCGGCCCGGCTCGAAAGGCCGCGGGTCGTCGTCATGGCCGCGCGCTTCTCGGCCGTCATCGTCGTCATCGCCGCCGAACGCCGCGCCGGCGGCGGCGCCCGTGACGCCCGCCGTGGTCTTCACGGCCGTTTTGGTGACGCCGGTCGCGGTCTTCGCGACGACGCAGCCTGACAAGAGCGCACCGGCCGCCAGCATAAGAAACAGCATGAGAAACAGGCGCATGGGTCTTTCCTTTCTCAGGCCCCGGTGAAATAGGCTTTGAGCCGGCGCGAGGCTTCTTCCAGCACCTCGGGACGCTTGCAGAAGCAAAAGCGCGCATAGTTGCGCGGCGCGCCCGTCTGGGAGGGATGATAAAAAGCGGAAATGGGCACCGCCGCGACCTTCGCCTTTTCCGTGATTTCCTTGCAGAACGCGACGTCGTCGTCCCCCCCGACCGAGCGAATGTCGACGGTGATGAAATAAGTCCCCTCACAGGGCATCGTCTCCAGCCCCGCCGCCGCAAGCCCCGACGCCAGGAGGTCGCGTTTTTTCTGCATGTCCGCAACGAACGCATCGAAATAATCGTCGCCGAGATTAAGCCCCGCCGCGACCGCCGCCTCGAGCGGACCGGGCGAGGTATAGGCGAGATGCGTATGCGCTTTCATGATCGCCGTGATCAGCGGCGCCGAAGCGGTGACATACCCGATGCGAAACCCGGTGAGCGAAAAGGTCTTGCCCGCCGATCCGATGCGCAACACGCGGTCGCGCATGCCGGGCAGCGTCATCAGCGGCGTATGGCGCTCGCCGTCGAAGACGAGCCGCTCGTAAACCTCGTCGCAAACGACGAAGAGATCGTGACGGCGCGCAGCATCGGCGACAATCTCCAGCTCAGCCATGCTCATCACCTTGCCGAGCGGATTGTGCGGCGTGTTCACGACAATGAGCTTCGTTTTCTCCGTGATCGCCGCCTCGAGCGCGTCTGCGTCAAGCCGCCATGAGGGCGGCTCGAGATCGACGATGCGCAGAACGCCGCCCGCCGCCTCGATCTGCGGCGCATAGCTTTCGTAGAACGGCGCCAGCAGCACCGCCTCGTCGCCGGGAACAAGAAGCCCCTGAAACGCCGCGGCGAGCCCTTCGGTCGCGCCGGAGACCACCAGCGTTTCGGTCATGGGGTCGATATCGAGGCCGTAAAAACGCTTGTTATCGCGCGCCACCGCCTCGCGCAGGTCCGGCGTGCCTTCGACGGGCACATACTGGTTCGGTCCCTCAAGGATCGCCTGCGCGGCGATGTTGCGGATTTCCGACGGTCCGTCCTCGTCGGGAAAACCCTGACCGAGATTGATCGCGTCAACCTTGCGCGCCAGTTTCGACATGGTGGGAAAGATCGATTCCGGACGGCCGGAGTAAACAGGATTGAAAGACCGGGTCATGCTATTCCGCTTCTGCTGCAATGTAACCGAAGCTCGCCGGGGCGGCGCCGTCGAGGATGCGCGCAAAGATTTTTTGCGCGCGCTTTTCGTCGCCGTCGATCAGCGCCTTGGCGCCGAGCCCGTAAAGCAGCGTGCCCGCCGCGACGCCTTCGCTTTTCATGGCTTCGGCTTCCAGCGCCTCGCATTCATCGACCGCTTTGAAACAAAGCGACAGGCGATGGTAATCGTGATTTTCGATCAGTTCCCAGTCCGCCGTCACCGGCGCCAAAGCTTCGGCGGCGCCGGCTTCATCGCCGGCGCGCATCCGCGAGAGGTAAAGCCAGTACCGGCTCGCCGCCGCGGCGTCCGGGTTTTCCGCGACCGCCGCCGCCTCGGCCCAGACGGTCGCCGCCCGCGCGTAATCGCCCATCAGGTAATGGGCGAGCGCAAGGTGGTAAAAGATATTTCCTTTTAGGGTGGAGGTCGGCACGCCGGCGGCGTTGGGAAGCCCGTCCGGTTCGACCTTGTCGGGACGCGCCGCCATAAGATCGGCGCCCGCCTGCAAGACATTCGCCGCCTCGTCGAAGCGGCGGGTCGAGATCAGCCGGTGGCCGAGATGGCGGGGAAAGCGCGCATCCTCCGGGAAGCGGCCCCATCCCTCCCGTAACTCCTCCATGGCTTCGTCATAGCGGCCGAGATAGCCGAGCCGGCGCCCGGCCCAGATCCGCGCATCGGAATCATCGGGGTTTTCGGCGAGCGCGGCCCGGGCCTCCGCGAGATAGGCCTCCTGCCTCATCGCAAAGTCTTGCGCCGGGTCGTCCGCCGGCTGGGCCAGCGCCCCGCCCGCGAAACACATGACCGCAAGGATCGCCCAAACTCTCATCCGCCGCTCCTTCTCTTCCTCTCCTGATAGCCCATCGCGCCGCCGGCTTCCATGGCGCGCCGGCAAGACTTTTCGGCGCCCGCCCTCGACATCGGCGCAAAGAAGTGACATCGCGAAGCCCCAAGACCCCGCGAGTTCCTCCTTCATGGCCGAAATCCTCACTGTCATCATTCCGGTTTTTTTCATCATCGCCTGCGGCTACGCCGCAGCGAAAACCGGCCTGATCAGCCGCGAGGGCGTGAAGGGACTCAATGACTTCGTGCTTTATTTCTGCGTGCCGCCGCTGCTTTTCCGCACCATGCAGCAAGTGGAGATCACGCAGTCGGCCACCGGCGTGTGGAGCGCCTATTACGCCGCCGCCGCCATCATCTGGCTGATCGTTCTCTTCGGCGCCAGCCGCATAAAAGGACTTGGCGCGGCGGGCGGCTCGGCGACGGCCTTCGCCTCGACCTTCGGCAATCTCGGCATGATGGGTCTTTCCATCGCCTATCTCGCCTATGGCGAAGAAGGCCTTATCATTGCCGCGCTGATCATCGCGGTCCATGCCGCAAGCCACTGGTTCTTCGGCACGCTCTGGGCGGCGTTGGCGAACCGCCAGCGCGACGTCAATATCATCAAGACAACCGGCGGCGTTTTCGTTTCGCTCGCGAAGAACAATGTGGTGCTGTCGCTCGCGGCCGGCGCGCTCTGGAACGCCAGCGGCTGGACCATGCCGGCGATCGGCGCGCGCATCATCGATCTCGGCGGCGAGGCGGCGATCCCGACCGGGCTTTTCGCCCTGGGGCTCGCTGTCGCCGCCTACCCCTTGCGCGGCAATCTCGCCGGCGTCGCGGCGATCATGGCGCTCAAGATGGCGATTTTCCCTTTCATCGCCTGGGTGCTGGCGGCGCTCGTTTTTCACCTGCCGCCGCGCGAAACGGCGCTGGTCACAATTTTCGCGGCGCTGCCCACGGGCATGAATCCCTATCTTTTCGCCATCAAGGAGAACGCCAGCGTCGCGGCGGTCTCAGGCGCCATCGCCGCCGGCGTGCTGTTGTCGGCGGCGACCGTTCCCCTGGTCTTGTGGCTGGTCTCGGCATGAAAAACCGGCGCCCGCAAGAAGCGAAGCGCCGGTTCAACTTTTTAAAAAACGATGTCAGCGGCGAAAGCCGGACTTATTGCATCGGATCGTCGTCGACTTCGTCTTCCACATCGTCAGCCGCGTCTTCCATGGCGTCGCCGGTGTCGTCGGCCGCATCTTCAATGTCGTCGCCGACATCGTCCGCTGCGTCTTCCATATCGTCCGCAGCGTCTTCCATGTCGTCTTCGATGCTGTCATCGCCGCAAGCGACAAGACCGGCTGCGGCAAGACCGAAGGCGGCGCTCAACAAAAGTTGCTTTTTTCTCATCATCAAATCCCCTTGGGTTCATTAAAACGCAAATACTCCAACAGTCCGCGGGCCAATCAGTTCGCTCGCGAAATTCTTTCTTTATATCAGATAGTTATCATCACTCAACAAGCGTCCAGGGCCTGCGCCAGATCGGCGATAATATCGTCGGCGTTCTCGATGCCGATGGAAAGGCGCACCACGTCCGGCCCGGCGCCGGCGGCGGTCTTTTGTTCATCCGTCAGCTGACGGTGCGTCGTTGAGGCGGGATGGATGATCAGGCTCTTGGCGTCGCCGATATTGGCGAGGTGGCTGAAAAGCTTCACGTTCTTGACGACTTCAACGCCGGCCGCATAGCCGCCCTTGACCCCGAAGGTGAAGACCGAGCCCGCGCCCTTGGGCGAGAGCTTTTTCATCAGCGCGTGTTTGGGGTGGCTCTCAAGCCCCGGATAGGCGACCCAGTCGACCTTGTCATGGGCCTCGAGATATTGCGCGATCTTGAGCGCGTTTTCGCAATGGCGCTCCATCCTGAGGGAAAGCGTCTCGATCCCCTGCAAGACGAGAAACGCGTTGAACGGCGAAATCGCCGGCCCGAGCGCGCGCAGGCCGAGGACGCGGCAGGCGATGGCGAAGGCGATCGGCCCGAAGGTCTTCACGAACTCCATGCCGTGATAATCGTCGTTCGGCTCCACGAGATGCTTGAAGCGCTGATCCGCCGACCAGTCGAAATTGCCGCCGTCGACAATGATCCCGCCCATGGAGGTGCCGTGGCCCCCGAGAAACTTGGTCAGGGAATGAACGACGATATTGGCGCCGTGCTCGAAGGGGCGCACGAGATAGGGCGTCGCCATGGTGTTGTCGACGATCAGCGGCACGCCCGCCTCTTTCGCCACCGCCGCGATGGCGGCGATGTCGGTCGGCGCGCCCGCCGGATTGGCGAAGCTCTCAATGAAGATCGCTTTCGTCTTCGGGCCCACCGCTTTTTTGAAACTTTCCGGGTCAGCGCCGTCGGCCCAGTCCACTTCCCAGCCGAAGCGCTTGAAGGCGTGGTCGAACTGGTTGACCGAGCCGCCATAGAGCTGGCGCGCCGCCACGTAATGGTCGCCCGGCTCCAGAAGCGTGTGCAGCACCACGAGCTGCGCCGCATGACCGGACGCCACGGCGAGCGCCGCCGTTCCGCCCTCGAGCGCGGCGACGCGCTGTTCGAGGACGTCCGTCGTCGGATTCATGATCCGCGTATAGACATTGCCGAACTCTTCGAGATTAAAAAGCCGCGCGGCGTGGTCGACGTCGTCGAAGACATAGGACGTGGTCTGATAGATCGGGGTCGCGCGCGCCTTGGTCGTCGGGTCCGGCGCGGCGCCGGCGTGCAGCTGCGCGGTTTCAAATTTATAGGCGGGGGTTTCGTCGGTCATGAGCATCTTCCCTTCGGGGGCGTGGAACGGGCGGCCTGTTTAGCCCGGATGATCGCGCGGCGGTAGGGCGCCGACAGCCCTTGCCTCGCCCCTAGTTTCCCGCAGCCTCGGCCGGGCGCTCATGGACCAGCGTAAAGCCCAGAAGGTCGATCAGCCCTTGCGGATCCTGACCGGAAGCGCCCGCCGCCTCGATGTCGCCCAGACTGACCGGCCCGGACGGGGCGATTTCTGCGCGCAGCGCGCCGCCATGCTGAATGAAATCCGCGACGGCGCCGATATAGGCGACCGCCGGCGGGAAGCCCTGCGCCGCCTGGCTCGCGGCGATCCGCATCATCCCCGCCGTCGACTGGCGCAGATCCTCGGGCGTCGAGTTGCGCAACATCGCCGCGCCCGGATCGCCCTCCGGCGCCAGCTGGGCGAAGTCGACGGCCAGGCCAAAGCTCTTTGCTATGCCGCCCTTGTCTTCAAGCGAAAGCGCCGCATGGTCGATCACGAATGTTTCGCTCACGAGGGCGGCAAGCGCGGGCCAGTCCATCGCCTCGCCCTCAGCCGGCGCCAGCGCCGCAAAAGACTCAAAATCCGCAAGCGCGCCTTCGGCGCTTTCCTCCACCAAAGCGAAATCAGCGGCGTCCAGATCGAAACCGCCTTTCACGCCGCCGGTCCCGGGGTCCCACGCCGCGCGCATGTCGAAATCGAGCACCACGTCGGAGAGGCCGTGCTTTTCCAGGATTGCGAGCGCCGCCTCCATGTCTTCCATCGTCTCTTGATCAGCCGCAGACGGATCCTGCGCGGCGGCGATATCCGCGACATAATCCATGAACCCGCCGATGTGATAGACGATGTCGTCGGACGCGAAGGCAATCTCGGTCGGGACCAGCCAGTGGAACTTCGACAGGTCCATATTGGTTTCTTTGACCGAGTAAAACGGCTCGCCGCCGATTTCGATGCGTTCGCCCAGCACGCGCCAGCGGCCGAGGCTCATCAAATCATGCTCGCTTGTGGGCGGCAACTGGCCCTTCTCGAGATAGGCGTAAAGCGTCGCCAGACGAAGACCCGACACGGCGTAACTATCAAACCCGCCGGCCATGGTCATGGGCACAGGCGGCGCATCCGGCGCCTCCGGCGTGGCGGCGGGAATCTCCCCATCCATGGAATAGACCATGTCCCGCGCGGCCATGCTTTCGATGTCGCCGCGCGCATAGCCGCGATAGCCGCTAAGCGGCATTGTCAGGGCCATGGCGGATTCCTGACCAGCCTGTTCGAAGTCGAAGACAGTCTTCATGTCGTAGACCGCGACGGCGTCGACGCTGGCCATGCGCGACACGCGGGCGATCTCCGCCATGATCTTCATGAAGGGCGCCGCGTCTTCTGCGGGCCTGTCGGAAGACAAGGGGAAAAGCGTCAGGCCGTCGATGATGGTGCGCCCCGCGCCCACATCATAGCGTCCGATCTCCATCTCCAGAGCCGCAGCATCGGCCGCGTCCAGCTCACCGGCAAAGCTCGCCGCCGAGGCGATGAGGGCGTCTTCACCGGCCTGCATCGATTGTTTCACAAGCCCGTCGAGACCGAACCATTCGATCCCGCGCGCGTCGATGCGCTCGGCAAGCCGCACGCCCTCTTCGCCGCCGCCGGAAATGGCGGCGAGCGCCGCGGGGTCTGCGCCCCACAGCCGGAACTCGTCGATACGCATGCCGGCCTCGTCAAAGTCCCGCAGCGTCACGACGACATCGCGCGCCACGGCGCCGCCTTCTTCCGCTTCAACGGAGCCGATCTCGATCGCCGCATAATCCGTCAGCGCAGCGGCGAAGGCTCTGAGCTCCTCTTCCCCGGCCATGGGCGAGTCGACAACCGCGTCTTTCATGGCCTCGAAGAAAGCAAGCTCAGCGTCCATCGGGTCGGCGCCCGAGGAAAGCGACGCGGTAGGCTCTGCGAAATGCCGATAAGCCCAGTAGCCCCCGGCGCCGAGCGCCAAAAGAAGAAGTATCGCCAGAATAGCGCGCATGAAGCCCCCGCCCTTTTGCTCAAGTCCAATTCCAGCGCCCAATATAACTGCGGTGAAATGAGGGGGAAGGGAAATATTGCGACAATCTCACGACCGGCGGCGCACTGTTGATTTGCCGCCCCCCCTTTCAACCAGGCCCCCTTTCCAAACGGCGAGAACCCGCTAAACCCGGCCTATGCTTGCGGTCATCGCCATATTGTTCGTCGCCGGAATCCTGCAGGGCGGGGTGGGCTTCGGCTTTGCGCTCGTCGCCATGCCGGCGCTGGCCCTCGTCATGGACGCCCCTTCGGCGGCGGCGCTGGTGGCGCTGTCAGGCATTTCGCTCAGCGCCGTGATGATCGTCCAGAACCGCAAAGGCCTTCACCTCGGCGAGGCGGCCGGGCTGATCGCGGCGGCGGCGGCGGGCGTTCCCATCGGCGTCTTTCTCCTCGCCCATGCGCCGCGCGCGCCGCTCCTCGTCGCGCTCGGGCTGATCATCATCGCCTTCAGTCTTTATTCCCTGTTCCGCCCGGCGTCGGTCGAGATCAAGGACCGGCGCTGGCGCTTCGCGGCCGGATTCGCGGGCGGCATTCTCGGCGGCGCCTACAACATCCCCGGCCCGCCGATCATTTTCTACGGCGCCATGCGGCGCTGGCCGCCCGAGCGCTTCCTCGCGGTGACGCAGGCTTTCTTCCTGCCCGTGACGGTGATGATCGCCGCGGGCCACGCCGTCGCCGGCTTCTGGAGCCGCGAGGTCCTGACCTACGCCGCGGCGAGCATTCCCGCCGTCATCGTCGCGAGCTTCATCGGCAAGCGCATCACCGCCGGCATCTCGCCCGACCGCATGGGAAAGGCGGTCTACGGATTATGCCTGGTGCTGGGCGCAGTGATTGTGGCGATGAACGTCGCCTAAGCGCCGAACTCTTCCTCCCCTGTTCACGGGGGAGGTGGCCCGCAGGGCCGGAGGGGGTTAGCCTCTCCTCATGCCGATCCGCAAACCTCACAAACAGGCGCGAAACCTGCGCAAGATCATGCCAGAAGCGGAACGGCGCTTATGGGTGCGGTTACGCAACAAGCAGCTCGGCGGTTTCCGTTTTCGCCGCCAGCATACGATCGGTCCCTACATCGCCGACTTCGCCTGCATAGAAGCGATGCTCGTCATCGAATGCGACGGCGAACAGCATGGCTTCGAGACAGCACTCGCCCATGATGCGAAGCGTGATGCTTTTTTGAACCAGGAAGGCTGGGTAGTGCTGCGTTTCTGGAACCGCGAAATCCACGACAATATGGACGGCGTCCTGGAGACGATCCATGACGCGGCGCGAAACTCCGTTTTATTTTTGAGCTCGAAACCCGAAAAGGAAGACTAACCCCCATCCCCCGCTTCGCGGGGACTTCCCCCGCAAACGGGGGAAGAGGCGCTTGCGCTGGCCTGTAGCAGAAGCGCCCTCCTCCCCCGCTTGCGGGGGAGGTGTCAGACCGGGCGCGAGCCCGGGATGACGGAGGGGGTTTCGCCAAAGCCACGCAAAACCGGTTTTCCGCATCGCCGCCCCCCCCATCCCCGGCTTCGCCGGTACTTCCCCCGTAAACGGGGGAAGAAAAAAGACGCGCAGGCATGAAAAAAACCCGCCGGCTTGGGGGAAAGAGCGGCGGGTTTTAGTCTTAGCAAAAGAAGCGGCGCGTTAGGCCGCTTTCTTCAGCGCTTTTCTTGCTTTTTTCAGCTTGGATTCCTGGCGCGCAATGCGTTTCTTGCGCGAGCGGATCTCTTTTTTCAGCGCTTTGACTTTTTTCTTCGCCATTTAAATGGCCTCCTTATTTTTCTTTTTCGTCGTGCTTGCGCACAAACTCTTTCATGAACCCGCGCAGCTCTCTGGCCGCACTGGTGTCCAGTTCATCGCAAAGATCCACGAAACGGTCGCGCAACTCCCGGTTCAGCCGGATGACAAGCTGGCTGTCTTTCTTGTTTTTCTTTTCGCGTTTGTCGTCAGCCGGTTTCTTCACCGCCCCTTTTTTCGGGCTCTTGTCGCTGTTCTTCCTGTCATCCGCCATGGGACCGGCGCCATTCCGTTATCACTTCGATATCAAATGTATATACATTTAAGGAGGTTGGCGCAAGGGCGGCCGTGAAAAAGTTTCGTAAGGCGGATGGATTTCTTCAAGGAATGACTTGCAACAAGGCTCCCTTCCTCCCCCGCCTGCGGGGGAGGTGTCAGACCGGGCGCGAGCCCGGGATGACGGAGGGGGTAAGTTCAGCCGCAAAACAAATGGCGGGTTACGCTGCGCTAACCCGCCCTACTTGCTAAAACAACTTAAAATAAATTTCAGCTCCAGCAGCTCCGCACAACTGCAAAACAAAACCAATGAATATTAGCGCCAACCCAATTTTTGAAACTACCAAAGTTGCGTTCGCCACCTGATCAACATTAATAGCGTTTCTCTCTAACGCCTCAACAAGACTATCTATAGATAAAGTTACCGCCTCAATATTTTCGCCGAGTTCCTTCGACTGACTGCGCATTTCCCGCACATTATAGGAGACTTCGTCTTCTACGTGAAAATCCCAATACTCGTCTTCTGAAATCCATCTTCCTAATTTTGATGACGACTCTTTTAGGCATTCGGTTGAGAATTTCAGACTCTCCTTATTTTCGAACAAATTCACTTTGAGTTCATTTACGCTCTCAATGGAACGCGTTTGAACTCTAATCAAATCAATTCCAAGCATTAGAACGCCCACTAAGTCTAGCGCCAACCCAAGCGAAACGAACTGAGATGAAGTGACCAAAAAAATCATAATTGGTTGATAAGTTTCACAACCCCTTATTCGCTTTCTTCACCGCATCTTCCTCAAGATAAAGCTCGGACCCCATTTCCTTATATTTCTCGCTCATTTCGGCCATGCCCTGTTCGGAGAGTTTTTCGAGGTCTTTTTTCTCATTGTCGCTCATGCCCGCCGCATAGTCGCGGACCTCGGCCGTGATCTTCATGGAGCAGAATTTCGGCCCGCACATGGAGCAGAAATGGGCGACCTTGTGGGCTTCCTTCGGCAGGGTCTGGTCGTGGAAGTCGCGCGCGGTCTCCGGGTCGAGCGACAGGTTGAACTGATCCTCCCAGCGAAATTCGAAGCGCGCGCGGGAGAGCGCGTCGTCGCGCAGTTGCGCCGCCGGGTGGCCCTTGGCGAGGTCCGCCGCATGCGCCGCAAGTTTATACGTCACGACGCCGACCTTGACGTCGTCGCGGTCGGGGAGCCCGAGATGCTCCTTGGGCGTCACATAGCAAAGCATCGCCGTGCCGAACCAGCCGATCATCGCCGCGCCGATGCCTGACGTGATGTGGTCGTAGCCGGGCGCAATGTCGGTGGTCAGCGGCCCCAACGTATAGAACGGCGCCTCGCCGCAGGTCTTCAATTGCTTGTCCATGTTCACTTTGATCTTGTGCATCGGCACATGCCCCGGCCCCTCGATCATCACCTGGCAGCCATGGTCCCAGGCGATTTTCGTGAGCTCGCCGAGGGTTTCGAGCTCGGCGAATTGCGCGCGGTCGTTTGCGTCCGCGACCGAGCCTGGGCGCAGCCCGTCGCCCAGCGAGAAGGAAACGTCATAGCGGCGCATGATCTCGCAGATTTCCTCGAAGTTCGTATAGAGGAACGACTCGCGGTGATGGGCGAGGCACCATTTCGCCATGATCGACCCGCCGCGCGAGACAATGCCCGTCACCCGGTCGGCGGTGAGGTGAATGAAGGGCAGGCGCACGCCGGCGTGGATGGTGAAATAATCGACGCCCTGTTCGCATTGCTCGATCAGCGTGTCGCGATAGACCTCCCAGCTTAAATCCTCCGCGACGCCGTTCACCTTCTCCAGCGCCTGATAGATCGGCACCGTGCCGATGGGAACCGGCGAGTTGCGGATGATCCATTCACGGGTATTGTGAATATTGCGGCCCGTCGACAGGTCCATGACATTGTCCGCGCCCCAGCGCGTCGCCCAGACCATCTTGTCGACTTCCTCCTCGACGGAAGACGCGACGGCGGAGTTGCCGATATTGGCGTTGATCTTCACGAGGAAGTTGCGGCCGATGATCTGCGGCTCAAGCTCCGGGTGGTTGATGTTGGACGGAATGATGGCGCGCCCGCGCGCGATTTCCGAGCGCACGAATTCCGGCGTGATGAAGGGCGGGATGTCGGCGCCGAAGCTTTCGCCCGCCTCGACGCGGTCTTGCGCGCCTTCGAGCATCTGTTTGCGGCCGAGATTTTCGCGGATGGCGACAAATTCCATTTCCGCCGTGACGATGCCGGCTTTCGCGAATTCATATTGCGTCACGGGGCCTTTGCCGGTTCCGCGCAAGGGGCGGTTGCGGACCGGGAATTCCCGGGCGAGATGATTGCCGCTGGCGCCGCCATTATCCTCCGGCTTCACCTCGCGGCCGTCATATTCCTCGATATTGTCGCCATGCTCCGCCGCGCGCGCCTTGATCCATGCGGTACGCGTGCGGGCGAGGCCTTTTTCCACGTCGATGGAAACATCCGGGTCGGTATAGGGGCCCGACGTGTCATAGACCGGCAAGGGCGGCTCGTCCGCTGAGGGGTGCAGGTCGATCTCGCGCACGGGCACGCGGATGTCCTTGTACTGATCGCCCGCAACGTAAGTCTTGCGGCTCGACGGCAAGGGGCCGGTCGTGACGTCCGGGGTTTTGAACTCGGATTGGGGGATGTGCTTGTTCATTTAAAATCTCTCTTTGGAGGGAACCAGTGATGCGCGCCTTAAAGCCCCGCCCGGCCGGTGAAGCCGAGCGCCAGGAAGACGGCGCCGAGAAGGATGGTGAGAACCGAAAAGGCGCGGACCGCGCCGGGGCGGACGAAGTTGACCGCCCATTTCAGGAGCGGGTCCGGATAGACCACCAAGATCAGGCCTTCGATGGCCGCCGCCCAGCCGATCAGCGTCACGGCGATCGCCAGCGGGTCGGTCCAGAGATTGTGGAGCATGACGAGCGCCGCGCCGAGGACGAACACGAAGACGCCGGAGATGAAGGTAAGCGCGGGCCGCGCCATGAACTCATCGAGGATCGCCGCCCATCGCTCGCGGCTGATCAAGCCCGACAGCCCGCCGGCGATGAAATAAACGCCCATCGCTTTCGCGAGCGACAGGGTCAGCACGGTTGCAGTGGTGATCATCTTCAGCCTCCGTCCCTACGCCGGTCTTAACCGATCAGGTTCAAAGGGTGCCCCTGTGCCGTTTCCCCTTCCTATGGGAAGAGAAAAAACAAGGTCTCAGCCGGTGCCGCCGGCGCCCCTCGGAATACGCCGCTTTCCTAGCAAATCGGCGACGGCGCATCAAGGAAGACCACGCACGGGCGGGCGGGGAAAACCGGGCGGTTTCAGGCGTTTTCGCGCCGGAGTTTTTCGATCAGCGCGGGGTCCGCAAGCTCGATCCAGATGGCGTTGGCGCAGGCGATGACCGCGCGGCTTTCATCGAGCAGGACGGAAGCGGAATAATGCTTGCGCCCGTCCTCGCCCGTGCGCCAGGCGGCGGCGATCAGGCGCTCGCCGGGCTTCGGGCGGCGTTTGATGTCCGCCGCGAAGCGCCCGAGCAGGGTCATGCGCTTGCCGACACGCAAGGCATAGGCCGTGGGACAGTCGAGCGCGGCCCAGAGATATTCAGGGCGGACGAGCCCGTCTTCGCCAGCGAGGTCTTCGCCCGGCGTCCAGAAATCCGCGTTGACCGGGCTTTCGGGCGCGGGGCCGGAAAAAATGCGCAGGCCGTCGCCCGGCGCGCGTTCCTTTCCGCATACGAAGCAATAGGGAATGATCTGGAAGCCGTCCTCGGCTTTCAGGAAATCGTCATGAGCCTGCGCGATGGCGTCGTCGCCGGGGATCGCCGGCGGGTCGACCGTCACCTCGCCCGGCTCAGCGACGGCGATCAGCGTGTCGCCCGCAACGGCTTCAACCTTGCCGCCCTCGCCCGCGCGCAAGTCAATCGGCGTGTCGAGGGGCGGCGGCGCCTTCAGCGTGACGGAGGCGGGCCCGGCGATGGCTTGCGCTATTAGGCCCGCCGTATAACCGCCATTGCCGGAGGTCTTCGGCCCGCAAAAGCGTTCGCCGATGATGACGGTTTTGATCGCGCCGGACATGATCCGCTTCGCCCTATTCGAAGCTCGGCGCGTCTTCGCGCGTCAGGCGATAGATGATCAGCGCCGCGCGCGCCGTCGCCGCCTTGACGGAGGGAATGTCGAGCCATTCGTCAGGCGTGTGCCCGGCGCCGCCGAGCGGCCCGAGCCCGTCCATGGAGGCCGGCACATGGGGCGCGGCGAAGGAAATGTCCGCGGCGCCGCGCTGGGCCGGGTCGTTGGCCTTCAACGGGCCCTGGCCCAGATCCTCGCTGACCTCGGAGACGAGCGCGAGGAGTTTCATATTGCCCTCGGTGGGCGTCATTGCCGGATAGCTGTCCTCGAACTCGAACTCGGCGCCGGTTTGCGGCCGGTGATTGGCGGCGATCTCGCGCATTGTCTCGCGCGCCGCCGCCTTCTGCTCTTCGGAGATGAAGCGGAGCCCGCCGTCGACCACCGCCTTCTGCGCCACCACATTGGTCTTGCCGAAGGCCGAACCGCGCGTTGCGTCCTTGTCGTATTTGACGTCGGTGCCGCCGACGATGACGCCGGGATTGAAGGTCAGGAACTCTTCTTCGGCGAGGGCTTCGTAAACTTCGTCAAGAATGCGCGCCATTTCGAAAACCGCGCCGGCGCCGACAGTGTCCGAAAACACCTGGCTCGAATGGGCGCGCACGCCGGTCGTGGTCAGCGTCCAGCCGGAGGAGCCGCGGCGCGAGGCGACGACTTCGCCCTCAGAGCCGCCCTCGAAATTCAGCGCCGCATCGGCGCGTTTCGCCGCCTTGATGAGATCCTTGCGGGAGATGTCGATGGGCTTGCCGCTCATTTCCTCGTCGCCGGTCATCAGGACGGTGACGTCGGCGTCATCAATAAGATCGAGATCGTCGAGCGCTTTCAGCGCGTAGAGCAGCACGACGTCGCCGCCCTTCATGTCGACGACGCCCGGCCCCTTGGCGACATCACCGTCGCGGCTCCATTCGAGGAAGTCGCCGTCTTTTTCAAACACCGTGTCGAGATGGCCGATGAGAAGAAGTTTCGCGCCCGTATCGCCTTTCTTCACGGCCTGGAAATGGCCGGCGCGGTTGACGCTGTCCTGTTCGATCCACTTCACCTTGAAGCCGAGCGCCTCGAAAGGCCCGGTGAAAGCGTGGCCGGCCTCGCGCACGCCCTCATGGTTCATGGTGCCGGAATTGATGTTCACGACCTCTTCGAGAAACGAAATCGACTCCTCGAAATTCGCGTCCACGCGGGCGACAATCGCCGCCTCTTCTTCACTGAGCGCGTCTTGCGCGAGCGCGGCGGCGGGAGACAGGACGAGACCAAGGGCGGCGGCGAGTATATTCACGGGGCTTTTCACGGAAACAAGAGCTCCTTCGGGCTGCGGCGCCGCCAGCATGCCGCTTTCCGCGCCGGATGCAAAGGGCCGGCGCAGCGCGCAGGCGGTAAAGTCAATCTTTTCTTGCCCCCGCGACGGCGCCGACAATCGGCCCCATCGCCACGCCCGGATCGTTACGGTCGATCTCCGGCGCGTAAATGCGCGAGATTGTTCCGTCGAGATAAAGCGCATTCGGCGTCTTTAAGCGCTCGCGGAAGAAGGTCGCGAAATCATAAAACCGCACCGGGCTGTCGGAAAGAACGAAGATCGTTTCTCCGTCTTCGGTGACGCCGACGCCATTGCGCCGCTTCAGGGAATCGGAATCGGGCAGGAAGCGCCGATGAATCTCGCCGTCGATCACCAGCATGGGTCCCGATTGCGTGGCGTACCCAACCTTAACGCCTGCATCCTTAAAGGCTTGCGTCTCCAGAACGCCCGCTTCCCCGGTCTGCGTGACGAAGAAAACGCCGTTCGGTTTCAGGTGAAAATTGCCGGGCCCGTCATTGTCGTTGAGCGCCGATGCTTCTTCGCCTTTCTCGACATATAGCCCCACCGGAGCGCGGTCTTCATGATACATGCCGGCGTTCATGGCGAAGACGAGGCGTTCGTTCCGTTCGGCCAGCGCATCTTTCAGGAAATTGAAATGGCGGTAAGGCTCGCCCGCCTCGTCCTTGAGGAACAGGCGAAGACCCTTCTCTTGCGGGTCGAAACGGCAGACGATGTATTCGATATCGTTATCCGAGACCGCTGCGCAGTGCGGCGCCGGCTCTTGTGCAAAAGCCGGCGCCGCCAGAAGCATGATTGCCCCGGCGAGCAATGCTGTGTTCATCATGCTGTTTATTTTTTCGGAAATTGCGCCGGTTTTATGTCGCGGGCGTAAGATTTTCGCAGATCGACGGAATGCCGCGATTGCGCCCGGAGCCCGTTCCTTCGCGATAAACCCGCTGCAGGCAGGAATAGATCACATTGCCTTTTCTGAGGATAAAGCGCGCATTGGCCTCGCCTACGGGCGCGTCCACATTGATAATTTCATAGCCCTCGCTCAAAAGGCCGGACAAGGTGGGGCCCGTTTCGCCTTCGTTCGAGCCAATTTGCGCGGTGATGACTTGCGAGATCGCCGGCTTTTGCAGCTCTTTCGCCGGCTGCGCGAACGCCGCGCCGGGCAGAAGCAGCAAGCTGCTCAACAGAATAATTTTCATGATGGTCTCCCCTTCTTTGTTCTCAAGGGAAGAAGTCTAGCCCCCCCCGGCGGCGAAAGGAATAGAGCCAGGACACAGCCATTCATGCGCCGCACCCCGAAAGGGCGGCGCTGCGCCGTACAGGAATTATATGCCGGATGCGCGCAACCAGACGCCGCGCCTAAACTTTACAAAAGGGCCGGTCTCCTCATCGCCGCTTAAGCTTGCGGATCCAGCGATGAGGAAATCGACGTCAGGCTCAGTCGACGCTGCATCTTAAAAACGCAGGGTTCTCCAAGTCTTTCGCTGTTCCGTTCCTGCGCCGGCATGACCCGGTTCAGGTTCAAAGGGTCTCTCTCAGTCCCATTGCCCTGGCTCCCTGGCGCGTATTGCTCCTGATCCCAAGAAGGATCAATGAGTTGCGCGTCGCACGAGCCGTCGTCCACTGGCGACAGGCGGGACGCCCCTCGGAACGGCTTTCATGCTGCCTCAAAAGGCGAAAAAGCGCAAGAAAAATCGCGCGCCAAAGGCGTCGCCGGCGCGTCCCGAAGCGGTATTTTCGCAATCGCGAAACCGTCCCGAAATCGGAAGTTCCGTATAAAGAATAACTATTCCGCCGCCGGCGCGGCCTGCGCCACGGCGAGCGCCCGGGCGAGCGCAGAGCGCATGGCCGATTGGGAATAGTCGACGGTCAGCCTGTCGATGATCTCACCGGTCTCCCGGTCAACGAGCAGCGTGAACCCCGTCGCGCCTTCAAAGCGCGGATAAATCTCGGCGAGACCTTCAGCGCGCGCCTTGGCCTCGACTTCCTCGCGCTGGCCGAAGGTGAAATCGAGCTCGACGAATTTCACCGGCTTGTCGGCGAAGTCGGGGATCACTTTCGCCAGCCGCGGCTCGAGGATCTTGCAGGCGGAACACCAGGCCGAAGAAAAGGTCGCGGCGATCACTTCCGGCTCGCGGTCGAGAGCGTAGTCGGCGCCCGTCGCCGAGGTCCGCCCGGAAAGAGCGAAAACCACTGCGCCGACGGCAAGAACGGCCGGGAAAATGAAGCTTTTGACCTTGTTCATGACGATCCTTTCCATGCGCAGTATAGGCCGCGGCGACATGGCGCGCCAGCACCGCTTCCGTCACGAGCCCGGGAGCTTGCGCCGAGAGACGGGCCGCGAAAAGATGCGCGCACGGGCAATCATCAGGGGAATGACGCATCATGATCGCACGACGCCGGTTTCTGACAGCGGCCGCCCTCAGTCCCGCCCTTGGCTCGCTTCCCGCATTCTCGCCCGCGCGCGCCGCGGACGATCACGCCCGCCCTTTCGAGGCGCCTTACGCGCCGGTCCTGTCCCAACCCTCACGCGAGATCCGCACGGTCGTCGGCCTTCGCCCCTATCGCCGCAGCGGCTTCCGCCTCGAGCGCGAAAAGTTCGGGCGCCGCGACGTCATCCACAATTACGGCCATGGCGGCTGCGGGGTGACGCTATCCTGGGGCTGCGCGCAGCTCGCCGTCGAACTTGCGGATGGGATCGACCGGAAACGCACCGCCGTTCTCGGCGCCGGGGTGATGGGGCTGACGACAGCGCTGCTCTTGTTACGCCGCGGCTATGAGGTGAGCGTCTACGGCGGCGCCCTGCCGCCCCATACGACGTCCAACATCGCCGGCGCCTATTGGCATCCGACGACGCTGTTCGCCGGGCGCGAGGCGGTGACGGAGGAATTCCTGATGCAGTTCGTGCGCGCGGCGCGCATCGCCCAGCGCAAATTCCAGCATCTCGCAAACGATCCGGCTTACGGCGTTTACTACATGCGCTATCTCAATCTCCGGGAAGCCCCGCCCCTGAAAGAGCGCACACCCTATATCGAAGGCGACGATCTCTATACGGGGCTGGCGACGGAAGAGAACCCCGAGCGTTATTTCGGCTATGGCTATGTGGAGCGCCACCACGCGCTGATGATCGACCCGGATATTTATCTGCGCGCGCTGATGCAGGCCGTCGAGAATGCAGGCGGGCGCATCATGCAGAAAAACTTCGAGACCGCCGATGAGGTTTTCGACTTAAAAGAAAGGCTCATCTTCAACTGTACGGGGCTCGGCGCGAAGGCGCTGTTCGGCGACGACGCAATGGCGCCGGCGCGCGGGCAATTGACCATGCTCTTGCCGCAGCCGGAAGTCGATTACGGCTATGTCACGGGCACGCCCGAGGGCTATCTCTACATGTTCCCGCGCAAGAGTTCGGTCCTGCTCGGCGGCACGGTGGAGCACGGGAACTGGTCGCTGGAGCCCGATCAAGGCGAGCGCATCCGCATGCTCGCCGGCCATGCGCAGATGGCGCAGCGCATTGCGGCGGCGCAACGCGCCTAGTCCTGAAACGGATCGCGCATGAGGATGACGTCATCGCGCTCGGGACTCGTTGAAACGAGCGCCACGGGCGTTTCGATCAGCTCTTCGATGCGGCGGACATATTTCACCGCTTCCGCCGGCAGGTCCGCCCATGAGCGCGCCTTTTCCGTGGAGTCCTTCCATCCGGCCATGGTTTCGTAGACCGGCCTCGCCGCCGCCTGGATATGCGCGCCCGCGGGAAGATAGTCGTAAGTCTGGCCGTTGATCTCGTAGCCGACACAGACTTTGAGTTCGTCAAAGCCGTCGAGCACGTCGAGCTTCGTCAGGGCAATGCCGCTGACGCCCGAAACCTTCAGGGACTGGCGCACGAGACAGGCGTCGAACCAGCCGCAGCGCCGTTGCCGTCCCGTCACCGTGCCGAATTCATGGCCGCGCTCGCCGAGGCGCTTGCCCGTGTCGTCGGTGAGCTCCGTCGGAAACGGCCCTTCGCCGACCCGCGTCGTATAGGCCTTGACGATGCCGAGCACATAATGAACCGCGCGCGGCCCGAGGCCGGAGCCCGTCGCCGCCTGGCCCGCCACCGTGTTCGACGACGTGACGTAAGGATAGGTGCCGTGATCCACATCGAGCAGCACGCCTTGCGCGCCCTCGAAGAGAATGCGCTTGCCGGCCTTGTGCGCAAGATCAAGCTCGCGCCAGACAGGCCTGGCGAAAGGCGCGACTTTCGGCGCGAGCTCGCACAGCTGATCGAATAGCGCGTCCGCATCCACATCCTCGACGCCGAAACCACGGCGCAGGGCGTTGTGGTGGACGAGGAGGTTTTCAATCTTCGCCCTGAGGCTTGAAAGATCGGCGAGGTCGATGACGCGCAGGCCCCGGCGCCCGGCCTTGTCTTCATAAGCCGGGCCGATGCCGCGTTTCGTCGTGCCGATCTTGACGCCGTCCGCCGCGCCTTCACGCAGCGCATCGAGCTCCTGATGCACGGGCAGGATGAGCGTCGCGTTTTCCGCGATCATCAGCGTGTCGGGGCTGACCTCCACGCCTTGCGCGCGGATGCGGTCGATTTCAGCGAGAAGCGCGAAAGGATCGACGACGACGCCGGAGCCGATGACGCCGATGCAGCCCTTGCGGACGACGCCCGAAGGCAAGAGCGACAGCTTGTAGACCGCGCCGTCGATAACCAGCGTGTGGCCGGCATTGTGGCCGCCCTGAAAGCGCACCACCACATCGGCCCGCGCCGACAGCCAGTCCACGATCTTGCCCTTGCCCTCGTCGCCCCATTGCGCGCCGATGACCGCGACATCCGCCATTCAAGCCTCCAAAGTCGGGTAATTGCGGGCGCACCATAGGGCCTTCTTCGGCCCGGTCAATGCACCCGCAAACGGGCCGTTTCGGGACGCCTTGCGGGCCTAAAAAGCGAGCGCCGTCGCCTGGGTCACATGCGGCAGGGCGCGCACCTGTTCGAGGAGTTCGTCGGAAATCGGCTCGTCCACCGCGACCAGCGCGATCGCCCCCTCGCCCGACGTCTCGCGGCCGAGATTGAAGGTGCCGATATTCATGCCCGCCTCGCCCAGCGTCCGCCCGAGGGCGCCGATAAAGCCCGGCTTGTCCTCATTGGTGGTGTAGAGCATGTGCGGCGAGAACGACGCCTCCATGTCGACGCCCTTGATCTCGACAATGCGCGGGGCGCCGCCGAAGAGCGTGCCGGAAACGGTCCGGGTCTGTGTCTCCGAGGTGATCTTGAGACGGATGATGCTGTCATAGGCGTCGGCTTCGTCGCGCACGGTTTCCGCGATGGAGACCCCGCGCTCGCGCGCGATCACCGGCGCGTTGACGATGTTCACTTCCGACAGCATCGGCTTCAACACGCCCGCCACAGCCGAGGCGGTGAGCGGTTTCAGGTTAAGCTCGGAAATGTCGCCTTCATAGACGATCTCGATCTTTTTCAGGCCCGAGCGCGTCAGTTGCCCGGCGAAGGCGCCGAGTTTTTCAGCGAGCGCGATATAGGGTTTCAGGCGCGGCGCCTCTTCGGCCGTCACAGACGGCGAGTTCAGGGAGTTCGAGACCGCGCCGCGCATCAGGTAATCGGCCATCTGCTCGGCGATCTGGATCGCCACGTTTTCTTGCGCTTCATTGGTGGAGGCGCCGAGATGCGGCGTCGCCACGACTTTCGGATTGCCGAAGAGCGGGTGATCGGTCGCGGGTTCGGTTTCGAAAACGTCGAGGGCCGCCCCGGCGAGGTGGCCTTCATCGAGCAGGTCTTTCAGCGCCTCTTCGTCGAGGAGGCCGCCGCGCGCGCAGTTGATGACGAAAGCGCCCTTCTTGAGCTTGGAAAGATTATTGCGGCTCAGGATATTGCGCGTCTGGTCGGTCAGGGGCGTGTGCACCGTGACGATGTCGGCGCGCGACAGGAGCGTGTCGAGATCGGCCTTTTCAACGCCGAGCTTGATGGCGCGTTCCTCGGTCAGGAACGGGTCGTAAGCGACGACGCGCATTTTAAGGCCGACGCCGCGATCCGCGACGATGGAGCCGATATTGCCGCAGCCGATGACGCCCAGCGTCTTGCCGTAGACTTCGGTGCCCATGAAGGCCGATTTTTCCCACTTGCCCTGATGGGTCGAGGCGTTCGCCTGAGGGATGAGGCGCACCAGCGAGAACATCATCGCGATGGCGTGTTCAGCGGTCGTGATGGCGTTGCCGTAAGGCGTGTTCATGACGACGACGCCCGCGGCGGTCGCCGCCGGAATGTCGATATTGTCGACGCCGATGCCGGCGCGGCCGATGACTTTGAGGTTCTTGCCGGCTTCGATCAGCGGCGCCGTCGCCTTGGTGGCGGAGCGCACCGCCAGGCCGTCATACTGATCGATGACGGAGAGCAGCTTTTCCTTGTCCTTGCCGAGGCTCGGTTCATAGTCGACGTCGACGCCGCGTTCCTTGAAGATACGGACCGCCGTTTCGCTCAATTTATCGGATACGAGAACTTTGGGCATAAGTTTATTCCTTTTTTACCGCTCATCCCGGCGAAAGCCGGGATCTCTTCACGCTTGGGAACAAGGTTCCGGCCTTCGCCGGAACGAGCGGATTTAATCTGTTAACTGAGGGATTTTTTCGCTTCGGCGAAGGCCCAGTCGAGCCAGGGACCGAGCGCCTTGACATCCGCGGTCTCGACCGTGGCGCCGCACCAGATGCGAAGGCCCGGGGGCGCGTCGCGATAGCCGTTGATGTCGTAGGCTGCGCCCTCCGCTTCGAGCAGCTTGTCCATTGCCTTCACGAAAGCACGCTGCGCGTCCTCGTCGAGCTTGACGATGTCGGGATCGACAATCTTCAGGCACACGGAAGTGTTGGAGCGGATCGCCGGATCGGCGCAGAGATGATCGAGCCAGTCCGCGCCTTCGACGAAATCGCCGAGCGCCGCCGCATTGGCGTCGGCGCGGGCGTGGAGCGCCTCGATCCCGCCGAGGCTTTCGGCCCATTTCAGGGCGTCGAGATAATCCTCGACGCAGAGCATGGACGGCGTATTGATGGTCGCGCCCTCGAAAATGCCCTCATTGAGCTTGCCGCCCTTGGTGAGGCGGAACAGCTTCGGCAGCGGCCAGGGCGGCGTGTAGCTTTCAAGCCGCTCGACCGCGCGGGGCGACAGAATGAGAACGCCATGGGCCCCCTCGCCGCCCAGCACTTTCTGCCAGGAATAGGTGACGACATCGAGCTTCGGCCAGTCGAGCGGTTGCGCGAAAACCGCAGACGTCGCGTCGCAGATCGTGACGCCTTCGCGGGCCTCGCTGATCCAGTCGGCGTTCGGCACGCGCACGCCCGAGGTGGTGCCGTTCCAGGTGAAAACGACGTCGTGCTTGGGATCGACGGCGGCAAGGTCGGCAATTTCGCCGTAGGGCGCCTTCAAGACCCGCGCATCGAGTTTCAGCTGCTTCACCGCATCGGTGATCCAGCCTTCGCCGAAGCTTTCCCAGGCGAGCATGTCCACGGGGCGCTCGCCCAACATGGACCACATAGCCATTTCAACGGCGCCGGTGTCCGACGCCGGCACAATGCCGATGCGGTAATCGTCAGGCACGCCCAACAGCGCGCGTGTGCGCGCAATCGCATCCTGAAGACGGGCTTTGCCGAGCTTCGAACGATGCGAGCGGCCGAGGGTGTCGGTTTGAAGATTTTCCGGAGACCAACCAGGGCGCTTTGCGCAGGGTCCGGACGAAAAATAAGCGCGCTGGGGGCGCGCAGACGGTTTCTGAGTCATGTTTTTACTCCCATCCTCTCAGATGGGTCGCGCCTCGTTGGGGAGGCGTGGCCCGCGCATGGCATTGCATGGATGGGGCGGCGCCGTCAAATGACAAAATGGCGCGCCATGAAGAGATTTTCTCTCTTTCGGGAAAAAGAAGCTGCGGGCGCGCGAAGCGTAAACGGCGGGTAAAGACGCCTTAGGCCCCGCCGGCAAAGGGGCTCAGACCGAAATCCGCCCCTCCTGGACGAACACCGCGTCGCCGCCGATGCGCACGGAGCGCACAGCGCCGTTCTCGACCGCGACCGTCGCCAGGAGACGGCTCGGCCGGCCCATTTCGAAGCCCTGCTCGATCACCAAGCGATGTTCGCCATCCGGAACGCTCTGGCTGCGGACGATCTGCGCCGGGAAGCCCGCCGCCGCGCTGCCGGTCGCCGGGTCCTCCATGACGCCGGCCCCGGGGGCGAACATGCGCACATGGTAATCGGCGTCCGCGGCCTCGCCGCCCTCAGCATAGAGATAAAGGCCGACGATCTCGTCTATCTCCAGCGCATCCCAGGCGGCGCTGTTCACTTTCGCCTTCTTCACGTTCTCGAGCGAGGTTTTCACATAGACATAATCCACGCCGGCGCCGCAGCGGCGGGGCTTGTGATCCCCCGCGTCGAGAACATCGGCAGGCAGCGAAAGAGCCGCGGCGATCTTTTCGGCAGAGGGCGCCGCGCCGGTCTCTTCCGGCAGGTTGGGGTTTTGAAACTCGGCGAAGCCGGAATCTTCGGAGAGATCGACCCTGACCGGAAACACGCCTGTATTGAGCTCCAGCCGGACCTCGCCTTTAAGGCCCCTTGCGCGGGCGACCGCAATCGCCGTCCCGACGGTCGGATGGCCGGCGAAAGGCATCTCATAGCCCGGCGTGAATATCCGTACGCGCGCGGTGTTTTCCGGATTTTCCGGCGGCAGGACAAAGGTCGATTCCGCGTAATTGAATTCGCGCGTGATGGTCTGCATCTGGTCGAGCGTCAGCCCTTGCGCATCGAGAAGGACGGCAAGCTGGTTGCCGGTGAATTTCCTGTCCGTGAAAACGTCGAGCGTCACGAAATCATAATCGGCCATGGCGCGTGTCTCCTCATCTCTCGTTGTTCATATCGAACCGGAAGGAATTCCAGGCAAACCAGAATATCTTCTGTTTTCGATAGCAGCGCTGGCGCGGCTCAATCCTCACACGGATGAGCGTGATTGAGCGGCCCATGCCCGCCGCCGAAACCCGGCGCCGTGTCGATGGCCTTGTGCGTATAGTCGATGGCGCGTTTGACCGCCGCGGGCAGCGCCATTCCCTGCGCCAGCCCTGTCGCGATAGCGGATGCAAGCGTGCACCCTGTGCCATGGGTCGACGTGGTCTCAAGGCGCGGATTGGAATAGACGCGCTCGCCGCCTTCCAGCACCAGCACGTCCTCGGCCGTTTCGCCCGTCCCGTGCCCGCCCTTGACGAGGGCGGCGGCGGCGCCCGCCCCGATCAGGGCTTTTCCCGCCTGGATTTTGTCTTCTCGCGCCCCGATGCGAAGCCCGGTGAGCGCCGCCGCTTCATCCGTGTTCGGCGTAATCACCGCCGCGAGTGGAAGAAGGCGGTCGCGAATGAACGCCGCAACGCCGTCTTTCGCGAGCGCATCGCCGCTGGTCGCGACCAAGACGGGATCGAGCACGACAGCAACGGAGGCGTGTTTTTTCAAAGCCGCTTCAATGACTTTGGCGGTTTCGACGTCCCCGATCATGCCGATCTTGATGGCGTCGGCGCCGATATCGTCCATCACCGCCTCGATCTGCGCGGCGACGATTTCCGGCGCGACGCCATGCACGGCGGAAACGCCTTTCGTGTTCTGCACGGTGAGCGCGGTGATCGCCGCCGCCGCATAGCCGCCGAGCGCCGTCACGGTCTTGATGTCGGCCTGGATGCCGGCGCCGCCCGAGGGGTCCGACCCGGCGATGATGAGGACGCGGCCTTTCATAAACCTTCCCATTGTCGCCTTGTTTTTCCTTTTGGCGGATTGCTGACGCAAAACCGGCCACCACTTTTGCTACAATCCGCCACGAGGTTTTCAAACATGCGCCCGAATTGCGCAATAGAGGCTCGAAAAGCGACGGCGAGGGAGAGCTTTTCATGACCAACATGCTGATTTCAACCGGGCTCGGCTCATGCCTTGCGGCGCTGGCGATCCAGCTTTTTCCGGGCGCCGCCTTCCGCCTCGGCGCGGACCCTGCCGCGTCCTGGCTCCTCTTCGGGTTCGGGATTTTCCTGATCGTCGCCGGCGCGGTGATCGCCACGGGCGGCCGGCGCGCGAACAAGACAGATTGACAGGCGCGGCCCCCGCGCCTATTTCCCGCCACGGGTGAAGGCCCCAGCCGCTCGCGAGCTTTTCAGCTTTTGGTGAAGTCCTTCGATTGATCCTTGGTTCAGCCCGCTTTCATGAAGCCCTGCGGACCGATGGCAATGCGAGCCCCATCTGAACATTCCGCATGGCGAAAGACGAGGCTTGCCATGACCGATCCCACTTTGCCGTCTCTTGATGCGCTCAAACAACAGGCGAGACGCCTGCGCGCCGGTCTCGATGAAGACGGCGATTTTCTCACCCACAGCGAAAGCCTGGAGCTGGTTGCGAAACAATACGGCTTTCGCGACTGGAACACGCTGCATGCGGCGGCCGGCAACCGGCCGCCTTTAAAGCGCTTTCAACTGGGCTCGCGCGTCAGCGGCCGCTATCTCGGCCAGGCGTTCACGGGCGAGATTATCGCGCTGCGCGCCATGCAGGACGATCATTTGCGCGTCGTCATCCAGTTCGACGAACCGGTGGACGTCGTCAGTTTCGAGAGCTTTTCGGCTTATCGCAGCCGCGTGTCGGCGGTTATCGGCCAGGAAGGCGTGACGGCGGAGAAAACCTCTGACGGCGCGCCGCAAATGACGATGGATCTGGCTTAGGAGGCTTTGCGGAACTGGACGTCGGTCAGCGCCGCGGTCGAGCCGGTATTGTCAATGAGACCGAGCTGCAGGGGCTGGCCGGTGCGCCGGCTGATAATGCCAGGAGCGCCGCCTTGCGTGAGGACGTGCTTCTGGCCCCATTGCATCAGCGCCATCAAGGGCAGCGCGAGATCGACGCCTTTCTGGGTCAGCACATATTGGTGGCGCGTGCGCTGGCCCTCTTCCTTATAGGCGCGGCGGCGCAACACCCCGTGCTCCACAAGCCGCTTCAGCCGGCTCGACAGCACCGTGCGGGGCATGGCGAGGCTCGTCTGCAACTCGTCGAAGCGGGTCACGCCATAAAGCGCGGAGCGGATGATGAGCAGGGTCCAGCGGTCGCCGACGACGTCGATCGCCGCCGCGAGGCCGCAATTTTCCATAGGCGGCGCGCCGTCGCCGTCTTTCTCAGCGCCCGCGCCTGTCATCGCCTGTCCATTCGTAAAGCCCATGGGGAAATTATTAAGACGATTTGCGCCGCGCGCGCAATCGCCTCCCTGCGCGCCCCCTGCCCAATATCCGGCCATCGCCGGACGCTCGCGCGCCCTTCACAAAGAGTTGCGCGGATTGGCCTCTCCGGCGGCTTTTCGACCCTAAATTGCGCCAATCTCGCCGCATTCTGCGGCCATGTTGGCGGTTATCGACATCCGGCTGGGGCAAGCACGGAGACCGACATGAAAAAATTCCTGAAACCGTTGATCGCCGCCGGCCTCGCCGTCTCGGCGCTTGGCTTCGGCGCGGCTTCGGCCGCGCCTGACCGTCACCCCGAACAGCGCCGCGACTCGGGCGTCAGTTTCTCGATCAGCATCAGCGATCGCGACCATGACCGCCGCGGCCGGTACAATCGCTATGACCGTTATGACGACCGCGGCCGCCGCAATGGCTATCGCGGCGACCATCGCGGCCGGGGCGGCGGGCGTCTCGTCAATCGCGAAGTCTATGACACGCGCTATCGCGCCCGCATCGTGCTGACCGAACGGGTGGTGCGCACGCGTCACGGCCAGCGCCTTCTCTGCACGGTCGATGCGCGCGGCCCCCAGGCCCGCTATGTGCCGAACCGCCGCCTGCACCGGATCGCTCGCCGCGAATGTTCGCGCCGCGCCGAGATCCGCATCATCACTTAAACCGCTCAGTCTTTAGAGCGTCTTCAAAGCCCGCCGGCATGCGTATCCTGCCGGCGGGTTTTTATATGTCCGCCAACGCACCCGCCGCCGCCTCTTTCAAAAGCCGCAAGGGCGCGTTCGCTTTGCTCAAAACGCGCAGCCCCAGATAGGCGGCCATAAGGGAAGCCGCTTTTTCCTCGCGGGCCTGCGCGTCGCGCTGATAGGCGGGGGCTTCCGCAAGACCGGCGCGAAAGATTTTCTCGATGCGCCGCATGGCGGCGGCGACCCGCTCGGTTGTCACCTTGTCCTGCTGGCCCTGGTCGGCCGCGGCGTTACAGAGAAAGCAGCCCGACCGCTCGCCTTTCGCCGCCTGCGCCAGAAGATCGTCGAAAAGCGCGCGAAAGCGCGCTTCAGGCGTCCCCGCGCGGGTCAGCATCTCTTCTATCCTGGCCGACGCCATCTCCTCATAGCGGGCGAGCGCGGCGAGATACATCGCCCGCTTGTCGGCAAAGACACGGTAAAGGCTCTGCTTGTTCAGCCCCGTCGCCGCCTCGATGTCCTGCATCGACGCGCCCTCATAGCCCTCGCGCCAGAAGACATCCATCATCGCGTCCAGGGCTTCGTCGATATCGAATTCCCGCAAGCGCGCCATCGGTAAATCCTCTCACTCTATCGTTACCGGATAGTCCGGATCCAATTATTGACCAATCAGTCCGTAATTCCATATGGAGCCTGCAGCCGGGCACAACAACACCGGGGCAAAACAAGATCGAACCCATAACCGCTAAAGGAGAAACCCTATGTCACGCCTTAATCCCGTTTCAGACAACGCCGCCTCGCCGGAAGCCGCAAATCTCTTCGGCGCCATCAAATCGAAAGTCGGGATGGTCCCGAATCTTTATCGCGTCATGGCCAATGAACCGGCCGTCCTCGCCGCCGCGCTGAATTTCAACGACACGCTGGGCGAAGGCTCCTTCGATCAGAAAACCCGCGAAGCCGTGGCGCTCGCCGTCGCCGGCGCAAACACCTGCGATTACTGCGCCTCCGCTCATTCGGCGATTTCGAAAAACCTCAAAGTGGACCAGACGGAAATCACCGCGCGCCTCAATGGCCGCTCGTCCGATCCGAAACTGAACGCGATCCTGAAATTCGCCGTCGCCGTCGTCGACAAGCGCGGCCTCGTCTCCAACGCGGATATCGCCGACGCCCGCAATGGCGGCCTCAGCGAAGGCGAGATCGTTGAGACCGTGGCCGTCACGGTCGCCAATATCCTGACCAACTATATCAATCACGTCGCCGAAACGGCGATCGACTTCCCCGTGGTGCGCACGCAGCAGCAAGCCGCGTAGCGCCGGCGTGAGAACGGCCGGGCGGTCCCCGCGCCCGGCCGTTTTCGTTTTGGCGGAAAGCTTTAGGCCGCGGCTTCGACAGCCGCGCAGATGTCGCTTACCACGCCATCCACAAGCGCCGCGCTTTCGCCCTCGCCCATGACCCGAATCAGCGGTTCGGTGCCGGATTTGCGGATCACGAGACGCCCTTTCGACCCGAGCTTGTCCTCGCCCGCCTTGATGGCGAGCTTGACGCCTTCGGCCTCCAGGGGGTCGCCGCCCTTGTAGCGGACATTGCGCAGCAACTGCGGGAAGGGCTCGAAACAGTTGCAGACGTCGCTGACCTTGCGGCCTTCGTCGACGACCACCGCCAGCACCTGCAAGGCCGTCACGAGACCGTCGCCCGTGGTGCCGTAATCGGACAGCACTACATGGCCCGAGGGCTCGCCGCCGACATTGATGCCGCGTGCGCGCATCTCCTCAACGACATAGCGGTCGCCGACTTTCGTGCGCAGCAGGGAAAGCCCTTCGCTCTCCAGGAATTTATGGAGGCCCATATTGGCCATCACGGTGGAGACCACGCCGCCGCCCTTCAAGGCGCCGCTCTTTTTCCAGGCCCGCGCGATCAGAGCCAGAATCTGATCGCCGTCGACAAGCCGGCCTTTTTCATCGGCGATGATGACCCGGTCGGCGTCGCCGTCGAGCGCAATGCCGATATCGGCGCGATATTCGAGCACCGCATCCTGCATCTTCTTCGGCGCCGTGGAGCCCACATTCTGGTTGATGTTGAAGCCGTTGGGCTCGTCGCCGATCATCTTCACTTCGGCGCCGAGTTCCCAGAGCACGGTCGGGGCGACCTTGTAACCGGCGCCATTCGCGCAATCGATGACGACGCGCACCCCTTCAAGAGAGGAGCGGCGCGGAAAAGCGGCTTTCGCGAATTCGATATAGCGCGCGCCCGCATCCTCGACGCGCTTCACCCGGCCGAGATCGGCGGAATCAGCGAGCCCTGCGCCCGGGCCTTCCTTGATCAGGCGCTCGATCTCGAGCTCGGTTTCATCGGACAGCTTGAACCCGTCGGGACCGAAAAATTTCACGCCATTGTCGAAATAGGGATTATGCGAGGCGGAGATCATAACGCCGAGATCGGCGCGCAAGGACCGCGTCAGCATCGCCATGGCCGGCGTCGGCAAGGGACCGAGCAGGAAAACATCCATGCCGGAGGCGGCGAAGCCGGCGGTCAGCGCAGGCTCGATCATATAGCCGGACAGGCGCGTATCCTTGCCGATCACCACGCGATGGCGGTGCGCGCCGTTCTTGAACACCCGCCCCACGGCGAGGCCGAGCGCCATGATATTGTCCGGCGTCATCGCGCCTGCATTGGCGAGGCCGCGCACGCCGTCGGTGCCGAAAATTTCGCGTTTGCCGGTCATCTGGTCGTCGCCCCGCATGGGCCCTGCACTCCTTCGTCACGCGGCGGCCTTGCGCGTCGCGCGATCCGCCAGTCCCCACCCTAGCATAAGGGCTTCGAAAATGCCTTAACGGGAAAAATGCGGATTTTCTATGGCGTTAGCCACAGTTAAGGCCTGCCGGGTGGCGGCGACGTCATGCACGCGGAAAATCGAGGCGCTCTGGCGGAACCCAGCCAGAACCGCCGCCAGGGAACCCCCGAGCCGCTGATCGGCGGGGCTCTTCCTGTCCAGGGCGGCGATAAACCGCTTGCGCGAGGCGCCGAGCAGCACCGGCCGTCCGAGGGCGCAGAACCGGCCGAGATCGCGGAGCAGCAGAAGATTGTGTTCGAGCGTCTTGCCGAAGCCGATCCCCGGATCGACGATCAGGCGGTCCTCGCTGACGCCGGCCTTGACGCAGGCCTCGATGCGGCCGGCGAGATAGGCGTACACCTCCTCCACCACATCGTCATAATGCGGATCGTCCTGCATGGTCTTGGGGTCGCCCTGGGCATGCATCAGGACAATGTCGCACGAAAGCGACGCGGCGCAGTCGAGACTGTTCGGCGCGAAAGAAAGCGCCGTCACGTCGTTCCAGATCGCGGCGCCCGCCTCCATGGCGGCGCGGGCTACGTCCGGCTTTCGCGTATCGATGGAAATGGCAGCTTTGGCGCCTTCTCGGGCAAGCCCTTCAATCACCGGAACGGTTCTGGCGATTTCATCCTGAACCGAGACGAGGTCGGCGCCGGGCCGCGTCGACTCCCCGCCGATGTCGAGAATCTCCGCACCCTCTTCGGCGAGCTTCAGCCCATGGGCGACCGCCGCCTGCGCGTCGGAAAATTGTCCGCCGTCGGAAAAGGAATCGGGCGTCGCATTGACGACGCCCATGATCTTATAGCTGGCGGTTTTCTCAGACATGCTGCGGCCTGTTAGCCATTCCTCAAAACGGCGCTATGACGCCAATTCCAGATGGGCAATCGAACGTTGCAGGTTCGCCCTTGCCTGTGCTTCCCAGCGATCCCTGAATATATCCGTAAAATACAGACATTCGCGATCTAGAAACCCCTTGAGGACAGCCGCGCGGCCAGCCTTGTACATTGCCTCGGGAACGAAAGCGTATTCCTTTCGGATTGCAGCTTCATAAGCATCAAACGTCTTTTCATCCCGGCCAAGTATGGAAAGATCTATATCCAGAAAGAATTCAAGATCCGACTGCTTTCCGGCGGGCATGGCGTTTGGAACCAGATGCTTTGCTGTGGCTTCGATGATCGCCGCCGCATCAGCCGTCGCCTCTTCCGAGAGAAGGCCTTCTGCGTCATTGCGCAAGAGCTTGGCGCTCTCCAGTTCATTCTCGCCAGATGCAGGATCATAGATCGCATCGTGCCAGTAAAGCGCCCACAAGACCGTTACAGGGGCGTTGAGCATGTTCTTGTTGCTATGAAAGCATTTCAGCAGCGCTTCGACATGCGCCCAAGTGTGATAAGCGCGATGGGGTTCGCCGTAGCGCTCTTGAAGGCGGCTTATGAGATGGGGCGGCGGCTCCTGAATATCGCCAGTCATAGAAGCCGCCGTTTGTTGTTACGCCCCTTGCGGGCTCGGCTCCATGCCGCCGGTCCCGTCGTCGTCTTTCTTCTTGCCGCCGGCGGGCGCGCCGGTGCTCGGCACAGAGGACGGCGGCGTGTGATCTTTCGGATCAATGGGGTCTTCGCGAACGATGGTCTCGCCATTGAGAAGCTTTTGAATCTCCTCGCCGGTCAGCGTTTCAAACTCGAGCAACGCCTGAGCCAGCCGCTCCCAGTCGTCGCGGCGGTCGGTCAGGACCTGACGCGCCTTTTCATAGCCTTCGGTGACAAAACGCTTGATCTCGTCCTCGATGAGTTTCGCCGTCTCGGTGGAGATCGACTTGGTGCGCGCGATCGACTGACCGAGGAACACCTCGCCCTCGTCTTCGGAATAGGCGATGGGCCCGAGTTTTTCGGACAGCCCGTATTGGGTGACCATGGCGCGCGCGATCTTGGTCGCCATATCAATGTCGGACGACGCGCCGGAGGTGACTTTCTCCTTGCCGAATTTCAGCTCTTCGGCGACGCGTCCGCCCATGGCCATGGCGATGCGGGCCGTCATCTGCTCCAGCGTCATGGAATAGCGGTCGCGTTCGGGCAGCGATTGCACCATGCCCAGCGCCCGGCCGCGCGGAATGATCGTCGCCTTGTGCACGGGGTCGTTGCCCGGCACGCAGATCGACACCATGGCGTGGCCCGCCTCGTGATAGGCGGTGAGTTTTTTCTCGTCCTCGGTCATCACCATGGAGCGGCGTTCCGCCCCCATCATGACCTTGTCCTTGGAATCGTCGAACTCCTTCGCGGTGACGAAGCGCTTGCCGCGCCGCGCGGCGAGCAGCGCCGCCTCGTTGACGAGGTTCGCGAGATCAGCGCCGGAAAAGCCCGGCGTGCCGCGCGCGATAGTGCGGATGTTCACATCCGGCGCCAGCGGGACTTTCTTGGCGTGGACGTTCAAAATCTTTTCGCGGCCCGCCACATCCGGGTTCGGCACCACGACCTGGCGGTCGAAGCGGCCCGGACGCAACAGCGCCGGATCGAGCACGTCGGGACGGTTGGTGGCGGCGATGAGGATGATGCCCTCATTCGCCTCGAAGCCGTCCATCTCGACGAGAAGCTGGTTCAGGGTCTGCTCGCGTTCGTCATTGCCGCCGCCGAGCCCGGCGCCGCGGTGACGGCCCACCGCATCGATCTCGTCGATGAAGATGATGCAGGGCGCGTTCTTTTTCGCCTGATCGAACATGTCGCGCACGCGGGACGCGCCGACGCCGACAAACATCTCAACGAAGTCGGAGCCCGAAATCGTGAAGAAGGGCACATTCGCTTCGCCGGCGATGGCGCGGGCGAGCAGCGTCTTACCGGTGCCCGGCGGGCCGACAAGGAGCGCGCCCTTGGGGATCTTGCCGCCGAGGCGCTGGAACTTCATCGGGTCTTTCAGATATTCGACGATCTCCTCGAGCTCTTCTTTCGCTTCGTCGATGCCAGCGACGTCGTCGAAGGTGACGCGGCCCTGGCGCTCGGTCAGAAGCTTCGCCTTGGACTTGCCGAAGCCCATGGCCTTGCCGCCGGCGCCTTGCATCTGGCGCATGATGAACAGGAAGAAGGCGAGGAAGATGAGGAGCGGCAGGATGTTGATCAGGAGCGAGAGCAGGATCGGCAGCTCTTCTTCCTTCTGGATTTCCGTATCGACGCCCGCCGCATCGAGCTTGTCGGCGATGGCGATCTGGCCGTCCTCGGGAATGGTGGTGACATAGGCCGTGCCGTCGGAAAGCTCGCCGGTGACCTCGCCCTTGGAGACGGACGCGGTCGAAACGCCGCCATTGTCGACGCGCTGGATGAAGTTGGAATAGGTGAGCTGGGTTTGCTGCGGGCCGGGGCTCGAGAACTCGAACAATTGCAGGGCCACCACGAAAAAGACGATGACTAGGCCCCAGATGAGTAGATTGCGTCCGTTCATTCGATCCCGTTCCTTTCGTCGCCCCGCCAAGCCGGCGGCGCGCCGGTCCGTACTGATAGAGAGCCTATTAGATAGGCGTTAAGAAATGCCAGCGCCATCTTAAATGGCGCAAAACCCGCCAAATCTAATAAAATCTAACAATTCCGCCATCATAGCGTTCCCGCGCCAGCGCGCGCGCAGCCGTCGTCTCACCGGTCCTAAATGGGGACGACAGGGCGGCGATCAATACGCCGCGGCGGTAAAGCCCGGGCAGAGTCGAGAGCGCTTCGGCCGGGCCGGGAAAAAGCCCCGCCCGGGGTCCGAGAAAACTTTTACCCGCCCCCCCGAGCGCCGCGACGGCGAGATCCTGCGCCCCGTCCCGCGCGGAGACGATGAAGCGCCGGTCCCATAACAGCGCCCCTTGAAGCGGCTCGGGGGCCGCAGCCGCCTCCCCGGCGCGTCCCAGAAGCGCCGCCGGTTCTCTCACGACCCAGAACCGCCCCTTCCAGCGGCGCAGGAGCGCGCCGGCAAGCGCGCCCCCGCCCGTGCTGACGGCGCCCGCAAACGCCTCGGCGGCGGCGTCTTCATTCGGAGCGAACGCGCCGCCGCCCGCCGCATGGACAAGCCGGCGAGCGAGACCGGCGGCGCCGGAGGCCTGGGGGTCCCAGCGGTCGAGGGAAATCCCGCCCCAGCCGTAAAAGCAGCCGCCGCTATGATCGAAGAGATCGTCTTCCGCCTTCGCAAGCCGGTCGGCGGCGGCGGCCATCCTGCGCGCCGTCTCGCCGAGCGCTTTCGCCGTCAGGATATCCTGCTCGCCCAGCGCCGCCAGCAGCGCGCGCACGCGCACGCGCTCGAAGGCCGGATCGTCATTGGAGGGGTCGTCGACGAAGTCCTGTCCCTCACCCTCGAGCCATCGCGTGATTTCGCCCCGTGAAAAGGAAAGCAGGGGCCGCAACAGACGGACCGGCGCGCCGGGCCCGCTCGCAACGAGGCTTTCCTCGCGCATGGAGGCCAGCCCTTTCGGCCCGGCGCTGCGGGCAAGGCGCATGAACAGCGTCTCCGCCTGATCGTCCAGGGTGTGTGCGGTCATCAGCGCTCCGCAGCCGTCTTCCTGCGCCGCTTCAATGAGAAGACGATAGCGCGCCTGGCGCGCCGCCGCCTGAACGCCTGCCGAAGGCTTGTCGCCTGACCATCTGAGAATGCGATGAGCAGCGCCGGCGGCCTTCGCCCATTCCCCGGCCCGCCGGGCCTCGTCGGCCGCTTCGGCGCGCAAACCGTGATCGACGGTATAGGCGCAAAGCGAAAGCCCCCTCGCCCGCGCATAGCCGGCGCAGAGTTTCAGGAGCGCAACGGAATCGCGCCCGCCCGAAAGGGCGAGCGCAAGTTTTTGAGGAGGATGAAGCGCGTCGAGCCGTGCGGCGAAAGCCTCCGGCGACAGCGCGTCATGGGCCACCGCTTACTGGCAGTCGATGCGCGCCATTTCGAGATCGGCGCGCTGCAGGACCGGCGAAGACGCGTTCGGATGTTTCGACTTCATGGTCTTGAACACCGTGCAGGCCTCTTTCGTCTTTTCAAGACGCGCGAAAGCGGTGCCGAGTTTCAGATACGCTTCGGCCGAGCGCGGATCGTTCGGATAGTTCCGGATATGCGCGATGAAAGCATCGGCGGCGGCGGCGTTTTCGCCGAGCGCCAGATGAATTTCGCCTAGCCGGAACTGCGCATCCGCCGTACGCGGATGACTTGGAAAGGCCTCGACATACATGTTGAAGGCCGCCTTGGCGCGGGCGTAATCGCCGGCGAGCAGGAAGCTCGAGGCGTAGTCGAAGGCCGCATTGGGATCGAGCGGCAGGGAAACGTCGCCCGCCGCCGCCGCGTCCGCGTCAGGGCCGCCGGCCTGGGCGTTTTGGCCGGCCTGGGCGATCTGGTCGCCAATCGGGTCGCCGCCCTCAGCGCCGGGCATCAGCGAAACGGGACCGCCGCCGGGACCGCTTGACGCGCCATTGGCGCCGAAATCGCCTGGCGCGGAAAAGTTGGCGTCGCCCGCCAGCACCGCGCTGACCGCGTCGAGACGCTGATTGGCGAGATCGAGGCGATAGCTGAGTTCTTCCACCTGGCCGGTCAGTTGCTGGATCTGGCGTTCGAGCTGGGAGATTTTCACGGTGGTCTGAGACTGCGCCGCCAGCGCCTGTTCAGCCGTGGCGAGACGCGCCTGCAAGTCGCGAATGTCGTCTTTCGTGCCCGCCTGCGCCGGGGACGCGGCTGTGAAAAGCGCGGCCGCAACCGCCAGAAGACCCGTTCTGATGCCAGTGTTGATTGACGTCATGATTACCTCAAACCCAAACAGCGAATGCCAGTATGACACGAAAACAAGGCGAAAACGCGCCCTTCGTCAAATTGCATGGTCTAATCGCAAAAAGAAAGGCGCGCCGGCGTGACGGCGCGCCCCCTTATTATCGTCGCCTGACGGCGCCGCCAACGCGTTATGCGCCGGTGGACGTGATCGTCGTGGTCGAGTTCCGGTTCATCGCCCAGGCGGCTTCCGTCGACCGCGGGTCGATCGGACGCTCTTTGCCATAGGAGACCGTCGTGATGCGCGCGGCGTCGACGCCGAGGCTCACAAGATAGGATTTGGCGGCTTCCGCGCGGCGGGCGCCGAGCGCAAGGTTGTATTCGCGGGTGCCGCGTTCGTCGCAATTGCCGGCGACGAGAATGCGGGTTTCCGGATATTCCTTCAGCCAGGCGGCCTGCTTGGAAAGCGTCGACTGCGCTTCCGTCGTCAGCGTGTACTGATCAAACCCGAAAAACACGCGATGACCGGCGGATTGTTCCAGATCGGCCTGGGTGCCCGGCACAGGGCCCGAGGGACCGGTGTCGACCATCGTGTCGCTGGTGTCCGTCGTATCGACGTCAGGACCAGTCGAGGCACATGCAGAAATCAGCGCCAGTGAGGCGAAAATCCCCGCCACTTTCAAAAATTTGTTCATCTCTTCAGCTCCACTTCCCCAGTCACCGGTTTCAACCGCTGGGCTTTTTGATCCGGCCCGGCGAGCGCGCCCCCGCCCCTAAGCCACATTTCACACAATGCCGCACGCTATTGTGGCGCATAATCGCAACGGAAGGTTTAATTCCCCCGCATTACAATTCAGTGTCGGTCAAAGGATAAAATTTAACCAACATCTGAATCGTAGCGAGACCCGCCTCAGCAATCAAGAACGCCCGTTCCGGCGCGAAAATGAATTTTCAGTTACGATTGCCCGGAAAAAGCTCCTGATTCGAACAATTTACGGCAAAAGCGGCGACCAGGCCGGGTCAGAAGCGTCGCCGGGCGTCCGCACGCGCCTCAAATTTCTGCCGGTCAGGTCGACTGACCAGAGCTGGCTTTCACCCCCGGAGCCGTCGCGGCGGGTGGCCGTCTGGCGGTAGAACATGATGACCCGGCCGTTGGGCGACCAGGTCGGCCCCTCTTCCAGATAGCTTTCCGTCAGCAGCCGCTCGCCCGATCCGTCGGGGCGGATGACGCCGATGTAAAAGCGGCCGTTATATTGCCGCGTGAAGGCGACGAGGTCGCCGCGCGGGCTCCAGACCGGCGTCTGGTAGCGGCCTTCGCCGAAGGTGATGCGCTTCTGGTTCGTGCCGTCGGCGTTCATCGTATAGATCTGCTGGGTGCCGCCGCGGTCGGAGGTGAAGGCGATGCGCCGGCCGTCCGGCGACATGGTGGGCGACACGTCGATCGCCGGATTGTCGGTGAGACGCGTCAGGCGGCGTGTCGACAGATCCATCATGAAGATGTCGGAATTGCCGCTGCGCTCCATGGACATCAGCACCTTGCGCCCGTCCGGCGAGAAACGCGGCGCGAAGGTCATGCCGCGGAAATTGCCGAGCTGTTCCTGCTCGCCGGTTTCGATGTTGAAGAGATAGACCTGGCCCGGACGATTATCGAACAGCGCCATGTAAGTGATCTGCTGCTGCGTCGGCGAAAAGCGCGGCGTCAGCACCTGATAGTTGAGCCCGTCCGTGAGCGGGATCGGATTGGCGCCGTCCTGATCCATGATCATCAGGCGCTTGACGCGGTTTTCCTTCGGCCCGGTTTCATGCACGAAGACGACGCGGGTGTCGAAATAGCCGGTTTCGCCGGTCAGCGTCTTGTAAACGAAATCCGCCACCTTGTGCGCGGCGCGCCGCCAGTTGTCGGCGGGCGTCTTGAAGGCGACGGCGCCGAGCTGTTCGTTGGAGTAAACGTCCCAGACGCGGGTCGAGACCTGGATGCGTCCGTCGGAAAGCTCCTGCACCTCGCCGACAATGAGGACCTCGGCCTTGATCAGGCGCCAGTCGGGAAAGCGCGGGCGTTCATTGACGCTTTCAGGCTTCTGGATATAGGCGCGCTGGTCGATCACCTGGAAAAGACCAGAACGATCGAGATCGTTCATGATGACGCCGGTGATGTCGCGCCCGAGCCCCATGGTCTGTTCGTCCGCGCCGATGAAATCCGGCGCCGCGACGGGCATCGGGTCGACATTGCCTTGCGTGATGTCGATGGTCGCGCGCTGCGCCGTCGCCGGCGACAGGGCCAGCGAAACAGCCGCAACAAACGCGGTCAGGAGGATGGTCAAAATCTTTTTCATGTCGTTACTCTCTTTCAGGCCCCCTGAAAAATGTTCACCCTAAATTCAGTCGACGCGCTTTCGAACTGACAAACGCTTCATGCTTTTTCCGCCTCAAAGCCCGACCATGTCGGAGGGGCTGAAATTGAAGCGGAATTCCTTCCAGCTCTCGTAACGCTCCACGGGCAGGAAATCGTAAGGCGCGCATTTGGAGACGGCGCTGAGCGCCTCGCGCTGCGCCACCCGCCAGAACCTGTTTCCCGATAGATTGATTTGCAGCTCGTTCACCACCCTCGGAGGCGAGGCGAGCGTGCCGTCGCGGTTGAGTTCGAAATCGATCACCACCAGAAGCTGTTCCGGCTCCGGCGCGCCGATGATGGCGCTGGCGTTCCAGCACCGGGCCATGGCCGCTTTCAGCTTGGCCTCGTCGCTGGCCGTCAGCCGGTCGCCGGCGCCGATGGCCGGGCGCGCCTCGTCCGCCTGCTCGGTCGTTTGCGAGGGCGCGTCGCGCTGTTGCTGCGTCTGTTCGGTCTCGCGCTCCTTGTCGATCAGCTTCGACAGGGCGTCGAGATCAAGCTCGTCCTCTTGCGGCTTCGGCTTCACGGTCGGCGCTTCCTTGGGCGGCTCCGGGTCAGGCTGGGGTTCCGGCTCGGGTTCTTCAGGCTCGGGTTCGGGCGCCGGCTCCTCCTCGACAGGCTCCGGTTCGGGCTCGGGCTCTGGCGTGGGTTCCGGCTCCGCGGCTTCTTCGGCCGGCGCAGGCTCCTCCTCGACAACAGGTTCAGGCAGGTCCGGTTCCGGCTCTTCTTCCTCGACGGGCTCGGGCGCGGCGGCCGGGACGCTGGTTTTCAGATCGAGCTCGGCGTCCTTGATGAGGTCGAGCGGGATGTAAGGCTCCGGCGCGACATCGGGCAGCTTGCGAAAAGACGGCAGCCAGACCAGCCCGCCGAAAATAACAGCGAGGTGAAACAGCACCGATGCAAAGAGGCCAAAACGCATGAACCTAAGGGGTCCTGACTACAAAACGTCCGTATGCCTCATTCCAGTTCCGGATCGGTCACGAGACCGATGCGGCGGAATCCGGCGGCGTTGATGCGGCCCATGACGCGGACAATGTCGCCATAGGCGCGGTTCTGGTCGCCGCGAATGAAAATGCGCTGGTCATAGCCGGCGGTCGCCACGGCTTCGAGATGCGGCACGAGATTTTCGTATTCCACGACCGTTTCCTGCACATAGATCGTGCCGTCCGCGGAGACGGTCACCGTCAGGGGCTCGCCCTCGTCCTGGATCGGATTGGCCGAGGTCTCGGGCAGATCGACGGCGACGCCGACGGTCAAAAGCGGCGCGGCGACCATGAAAACGATCAGGAGAACAAGCATGACGTCGACCATGGGCGTTACGTTGATTTCGGCCATGGGCCGGGTGTGGCCGGGACGGTGGCGCCCGCCGCCGGTGTTGAGACTGACCGCCATCAGCGCGTTCTCCCGTCAAGCTGGCCGGAGAGGATGGCGGAAAACTCGTCGGCGAAGCCTTGCAGGCGCACGGCGAAGGAATTGAGCACCCCGGAATAGCGGTTGTAGCCGATGACCGCGGGGATCGCCGCGATAAGCCCGAGCGCCGTCGCAAACAGCGCCTCAGCGATGCCGGGCGCCACGACCGCGAGGTTCGTGTCCTTGGTCATGCCGATCGCGGTGAAAGCGTTCATGATGCCCCAGACCGTGCCGAAAAGGCCGATAAACGGCGAGACCGAGCCGACGGTGGCGAGGATGCCGAGATTGGTTTCGGCTTTTTCGAGCTCGCGCGCCACGGAGACGTTCAGCATCTTGTCGATGCGGTCGCGCGAGGAAATGACGAGGGCGTCCGTGCGCCCGCCGCTTTTCGCCTGGCTCCATTCCTCCATGCCGGCGGCGAAGACGCGCGCCATGGGATGGTCCTGCTTGTCGCGGATCTTGCGGTAGAGTTCGTCGAGGGGCTTGCCGGACCAGAACTGGTCTTCGAACTTGTTCGCCTTCGACTTGATGCGCCCGAAGGTCATCGATTTCTCGAAGATCACCGCCCATGACCAGACCGAGGCGATGACGAGAATGCCCATCACCGATTTCACCACCGGGTCCGCGCGCAGGAAAAGGCTCCAGAGGCTGAAATCGGCCCCCGCTCCGGCTGCAGCGCTTACGACTTCTGTTTCCATTGCTTACTTCATCCCTCAAGCCGCCCGCTGCACTGAGCGGGACATACAGAATTCTTCGCTGATCCCCGCCTTTCAAAGCAGGAAATCGGCGCAAACCGCCCGGTTGCGCGTTCGCCCCGCGCCGGGCCTCCAGCATCCTGACATTCAGGATGCTCAATACTCAACATTTGGGCGTTTTGAGACGGAAAACCGGCAAACGCGGCTTTCCTTCAAAACGCCCAGGCCATGGTTAACATTGAACGGCTTTACATTTAATCCCCTTATGGCCGGAATTTAGGCGATTGCGGGGCCGGCGAAGGTCCCCGAGGCGCCGATTTCCAAAGTTTAATGACGGTTAATGAAAGGTTTACGAGGACCGGCCGCAAAGGCCCGATCAAAAACGGGCGATAATATCCGGCGGCAGGCGCCGGGGCCGCCCCTCGAGCGACATGCAGGCCGCCTCAACCTCCGCGCGCGCCAGCAGGGTCTCCTCCCGCCAGATCTCCTGGGAAAGCGTCATGCGCGCGCCTTTCGCCTCAACGAAGCGGGTCCTCACCTCGAGCATGTCGTCGATCTTCGCCGGGACGAGCCATTCGGTGGTCATCTTCCGCACCGTAAAGGCGAGGGGCTCCTCGCGCCCCAAAAGTTCGGAATGATGAACGCCGGTTTCGCGCAGGGCTTCCGTGCGCCCGCGCTCGAAGAATTTGAGATAGGCCGCATGATAGACGACGCCGGAGAAATCCGTGTCCTCGTAATAGATGCGGATCGGCAGGGTGAAAGTCTTGTCGCTCATGGGCCGATCATGCTCGCGCCCGCCCTCCCATGGCAAGGCGTCCCGCCATGGCAAGGCGCCGTCAGCGCCCCGTGGAATAGATCAGCATATTGTCGAGGAGACCGCCGGCGCCGGATTCGCTCAACAGAAAGATCGAGGCGATGCCGACCGTGAAGAATGTCCACACGGCGCCGAAGATGAGGATGAACAGGATCGACTTGTTGACGCCATGAGACAGCGTCGCGCGGTCCGGGCTTGAGGGATCGTAGCGCACGGCGACCTGCGCCCCCACGGGCAGCGCCTCATAGATCTCGCGATGAAACTGCTGGCCGGAACTCCCGGTATAGCCGAACGCAATGGTCTTGCCCGTGCGTTCATAGCCGTCGGGGTTATAGCGGTATTCTATTTTGGCTTCGTAGGTCGTGCCGTCGCTGTCGGAATTGACGCGGAAGTCAGAAGCGGTGACCTCGCCCGGCGCCGTGGGCCAGTGCGCCGCCTGCTGCGAGTAATAATAGGAGCGCCCGCCCCAGCCCAGCATGGCGAGCCCAATGGCCAGAAACAGCCCGAAAAACAGCGTGAGGAAAACCGATCCGCCCATAGCTTGCGCCTCCCCTGATGGAACCGTCAGAATACGGCGCAATGGTCACCAGATGATGACTAAATTGGATCAACTTCCGGCCCGCTCATTCCCGCGAAAGCGGGAATGAGCGGAAAAATTAGTCGAAGAGATCGGAAGAGGCATCCTTCGGCGCGGCGAGACCCAGATGGGTCCAGGCGCTGACAGAGAGCACGCGCCCGCGGGGCGTGCGTTGTATAAGCCCCTGCTGCAACAGGAAGGGCTCGACGACGTCCTCTACGGCGTCGCGCGCTTCGGCCAAAGCCGCCGCAATGGTTTCGACGCCCACGGGACCGCCGCCGAAATGCTCCGCAATCAGACGAAGATAGCGCCGGTCGAGCGGGTCGAGGCCAAGCTTGTCGATCTCGAGGCGTTTCAGCGCCTTGTCGGCGACGCCCGCGTCGATCACGCCCGCCCCTTCAACGGTTGCGACGTCGCGCACCCGGCGAAGCAAACGCCCGGCGACGCGCGGCGTGCCCCTTGCGCGTCTTGCGATCTCTCCGGCGCCGTCGGGCGACATTTCGGCGTTCAACAGAGAGGCCCCGCGCGCGACGATGTGGGCGAGGTCTTTTTCCGAATAGAAATCGAGGCGCACCGGAATGCCGAAACGGTCGAGCAGGGGTTTGGCGAGCAGCCCCGAGCGCGTCGTGGCGCCGATCAGGGTGAAGCGCGGCAGATCGATGCGAACCGAGCGCGCCGCCGGGCCTTCGCCGATGATGAGATCAAGGGCGAAGTCTTCCATGGCCGGATAGAGCACTTCCTCAACCGCGGGCGAGAGGCGGTGAATCTCGTCGATGAAGAGAACATCGCCGGCTTCCAAGTTGGTGAGGAGCGCGGCGAGATCGCCGGGTTTCGTAATAGCCGGGCCCGAGGTGGCGCGGAAATTCACTTCAAGCTCATTGGCGACGATCTGCGCCAGGGTCGTCTTGCCGAGCCCCGGGGGCCCATGAAAGAGCACATGGTCGAGGGCTTCGGCGCGCGCGCGGGCCGCCTGCACGAAAACGCGCAGATTGTCCTTGGCGCTCGGCTGGCCGACGAAATCGTCGAGCTTTTTGGGCCGCAGCGCCGCATCGGCGTCTTGCGGCTTCCTCTCGCCATCGATCAGCCGGTCATTATCGTAAGCGGGTTCAGCCATTAGTTTTCTTTGCGCTCGGTCAACAGTTTTTCCAGACGCTCAAAAAAGTCCGCCTGCATCTTCTCCGCACGGCCGTAATAAGCGTTCGTTTGTTTGCGCGACAGGAAAATTATACCGGCAAAAAACACCAAAAACAGAAGCAAAGGAAGGATGTTAATGACCAAGCTAAGCCAAGCCGGCAAATCATCCGCTTCCTCTTCCGATCCTTCGTTGTAATGTTCGATCGTCACCGGAATACCGGCTTCATAAAGATGATCGGCGATCGGGGTTTCCGGCGTCACCTTCGTATCGAAGTATTCCCCCTCTTTCGTCTTTACCGTCACCCACCAGCCATCATTCAGCACTCTGGCTTCATCGACCTCGCCATTGTCAATCAGCGTTCTGAGCTCGCTGTAGGAAATCTGTTCATAAGGTTCATACCATGGCGACTGATCTTCTTGCGCGGACGCAGGCGCGGACAGAAAGAAAAGAGCCGCCGCAAAGAGTAAAATCTTTTGCACAAAGCACCCCCTCACGCTGCGGCCAGTTCTTTCAGCGCCGCCTTGATCAGCGCTTCGACGCCGGGACTATCCAGGCTTTCGGCGGCGCGGGCGACGGCTTTGCGCGCCTCGACGCCGTCATAGCCGAGATTGGCGAGCGCCGAGACCGCGTCGGCTTTCGCCGCCAGCACGGGATCGGCGGACCCGGCTTCCGAAACTTTCTTGCGCGCCGCCAGGGAATAGACCTCGCCGGTGGCGCCGGCGAGCGCTCCTGCTTTCGACTGTAATTCCGTAACCACACGCTGGGCGAGTTTCTTGCCGACGCCGTGCGCGCGCGAAACGGCGGTCACATCTTCCGCCGTCACCGCGTCATAAAGCTCCGACGGCGACAAGACCTGCAACACCGCGAGCGCATGGCGCGCGCCGACCCCTTGCACGCTCTGCAACAGCCGGAAGGCCTGACGCTCATTCTCCGACGGAAAGCCGTAAAGCCGGATCATGTCCTCGCGCACCAGCGTTTCGATGGAGACAATCGCCTCCTCGCCCGGCGCAAGGTTCTGCAACACGCGCGGGGCGGCGTAGATCTCGTAGCCGACGCCATTGACGTCGATCAGCGCCGTTTCTTCCGTCACCGTGACGACCAAACCCTTCAGCCTGCCGATCATTTACGAAGCCTCCAACCGTCTCATGCCCGCGTGATGCGCGTGACAGATCGCGACCGCGAGCGCGTCCGCCTCATCGCTCGCGAGCTTGCCGCATTTGGGCAAGAGCACTTTCACCATGGCCGCGACCTGGGCCTTGTCCGCATGACCCTTGCCGACCACCGATTTCTTCACCGAGTTCGCGGCGTATTCCGCAACGCTCAAACCGGCCTGCCCCGGCGCCAGAAGCGCGACGCCGCGCGCCTGCCCCAAAACCAGCGCGTCGCGCGGGCTCGCATTGACGAACGTCTCCTCCACCGCCGCCTCGCCGGGGTCAAAATCGGCGATGACCGACTGAAGCCCCTCGAAAATGACGCTGAGCTTTTCGGCGTGGGCCGCGGTTTTCTTCGGGCGGATGACGCCGGAGGCCACATAGGAAAGCCGCGCGCCGGCCATGTCGACGACGCCCCAGCCGGTGGCCGCCGAGCCGGGATCGACGCCCAGAATGCGAATCACTGCGCTCATGGCCGGACCATAACGGGGTTTGGAACAAAAGGGGAATAACCTTTCCCCAAAGTCTCAGTTCTCTTTTTTGCCGAAGCCGAAACGCCCGCCCTTTTTCCGGCGCTCCAGATCCTTGCGCAGGGACCGCGCCTGCTGAATGAGGTCGGGCTCCGCAGGCTCCTCAAGAAGCGCATCGAGCTGGGCGATGGCGGCGTCGATATCGACATCGCGACCGTCGCCTTCGGCCAGCGCCACGGCGTAAAGGAACCGGCCTTGGGCGTCGCCGGCCTCCGCCGCGCGCGCGAACCAGTCGGAGGGAAGCTCATCGCTTGTCGCGCCGTCATGGATGAGAAGCCCGAGCCCGACCATGGCCGGGGCGAAACCGGCCTCGGCCGCCGCGCGCATGCGCGCCGCCGCCTTGTCGATATCCGGCGGCGCCAGCGTTCCCGATTGCAGGAGCAGTCCGAGATTGTAGCTCGCCACCGGGTCGCCTTGATCGGCGGCTTTTTCGAACCAATCCGCCGCCGTGCGGTAATCGCGCACGACGCCGTCGCCGGACAGATAGGCGATGGCGAGATTGCGCGCCGCCTCCGGCTCGCCGCCCTCCGCCGCCTCGCGGAAGAGATCGATGGCGCGCCTCTGGTCCTTTTCCATGCCGTCGCCTTCAGCGTGCATCACGCCGAGACGCAGTTTCGCACGCGCATGGCCCTGGCGCGCGGCGAGCTTGTACCAGCCCGCCGCCGTTTCCGCGCTGCGCTCGACCCCGTCGCCGAACATGGCGAGCTCGCCCAGCGCGAATTGCGCGTCCGGCTGCCCGGCGCGGGCGGCCTTGGTATAAAGATCCACCGCATGCTGAAGATCGCGGTCGACGCCGAGCCCGTTTTCGTGGAGATAAGCGAGAATGGCGTCGCCCTCGGCGTTGCCTGATTGCGATAGCGTTTCGGCTTCGCGCAACGCGTCCTCGTAACGGCCTTCGCTCAGGGCCGCGTAAGCCGCGCCGGCGCGGGCGTCCTGCGCGAAGGCGGGCGCAGCGGCGAAGATGAGATAAAGCGCTATCGCAAACCGGGCGATCATCGCCGCCGGTTTACGCGGTTTCGCCGCCCGCGCCTAGCGCCTCTCTTGAGCGGCCCTACTGAGCGGCCCTACCGAGCTGCGTTGACGGCGATCTGCGCGCCTTCAAGAAAGGCCGCCGCAAAGCAGATCAAAATGATCGCCGCGGCACAGCCTGTCATGATCCATTGAGATTTCATCGCTTGCGCGCGACTTTCCCAAGCCGCGCCTCCACACCATACCCGGCGGGAGGTCTCGCAAGATCTGTTCCAGAAAGGGTCAGGCGTCGCGAATTGCGCTTTCGAACGCCTTCACCGCGGCGGCGGGGCCCTCTTCCCAGCTCCAGACCGCGCCCGACACAGCGAGGAAATCCGCCCCGGCGCGCACCAGGGGGCCGCAATTGTCCGGCGTGATCCCGCCGATGGCGACGGAAGGCAGCGTCGTCGCAAAGCTCCACCATTCAAGCAGCGCGGGATCGGCCTGCGTCGGCGCCTCTTTCGTCCTGGTCGGATAGAAGGCGCCGAAGGCGACATAGTCCGCCCCCGCCTCGCCGGCGAGGAGCGCCAGATGTTTCGAATTGTGACAGGTGACGCCCACGGTCGCGTCGTCGCCCAGCGCCGCGCGCGCCTGTTCGCAGCGCGCATCGGTCTGGCCCACATGAACGCCGTCGGCGCCGGATTTCAGCGCAAGGTCAGGGCGGTCATTGATGAGGAAGGCCGCATCGTGTTTTTGCGCGATCGGCAGCAGCGCCGCCGCCGCGGCCAGCACTTCGTCGTCGCCCACGGCTTCGCCTTCGGGGGTTTTCAGCCGCAATTGCACGCAGGCGATGTCGCCCGCGCCGAGCGCGCGTTCGAATGAGTCGCAGAACTGCTCGAGATCGGCGATCTGCGGCGGCGTGATGAGGTAAAGGCGGCAGTCGTGAGGCATCGGGCGCTATATAGGAAAGCGCGGATGCGCTGGGAAGGTGTTTCCGAGAATTGCAGACTAGGCCGATTGCAGGGCCGCACGTTCGCGGGCCGCCCTTTCGCGTTCCGTCTGCGTCTGCTCGATTTTCGGCTTCAGGAGCGCGTAGCGCACATCAGCGGGAATGGCGTTGTAGATTTCCGGCGGCGCGATATTGAGCCGCGCCCGCGCGTCGGCGAGCGGCAACGCCAGCAAGTCCTCGACATCATGGGCGAGAATCCACGCGCTCTTCTTCGCATTGCGGCCCGCTTCCCTCAGCGCCTTGATGGTGGGAACCGACCAGTTGTCGAGCTTCACCGCCAAACCGCCAATCAGCACGATGAGACGGAAGCCGGGGTTTTTCGTCTGCTGGCGGGTGAAGACGAGATTGCAAAGTTCGCCCAGGGCGTCGCGGCCATAGCCCGACAGGACGTGCCAGAGATCGTGATTGACCTGAAGATGCATGAAGAGACGCATCAGCTCGGAAAATTCCGGATAGGCCTCGTAATCGATGTCGGCCTCTTCCGCCGCCGACCGCAAGCCTTCCGGCGTCAGGTTTTCGCCTTCCATGAAAGCGAGATAGACCCGCGCCAGCGTGCCTTCCGGGTAAGCGCGAAGGCGCTCGCGGTCGCCGAGCACTTCTTCCAGCCTCACCGGCTCAGTGACGACGCGGCGGCCATAATCCGTATCGGTGAACCGCTTGAAGAGGCGCTTGGAGGAATCGCCCGACAGCGCCTGGACGATTTCGAAAACCTGCCGCGTGTCTTCCTTGTTACGGATCAGCCGCAAAACGGACGCGAAAGCATGGAAGGGGCGCACCGGCTCCGACGGCGGCGTCGGAAAGCCGTTGATCCAGACATAGTCCTCGGGCGGGACTTCCTTTTTCGGCGGCTTTTCGGCTTGTGCTGCGTCCGTCATGGATTTTCGCCTAATCCCTGCGCGTTTCATTGGTGTTACCGGATAGCGTTACACTAACCAGTTTACCTTTCATGAATGTCGCGCCGGGCGGGCCGAATTGCAAGAGGGCCCATGATGGAATTTCCGTAAGCCAGACGAAAAACGGCCGGGGCGCTGGCATGCGGCCCCGGCCTTGAGATTGGCGACAATGTCGGGCGAGACGCCCCCTTGGCTTAGCCGGCGCGGGAGGCCTCGAAAATGCTGTCGATCGCCGCCGCCAGCTTGGCGTCGAAATCCGCATCGCTCTGCTTGGCCGAAAGCCCTTCGGTCAGAGCGCGCGAAAAGCTGGCGATCATGCCGGTGTTCTGCGCCAGTTTCTCGTTGGCTTCCTCGCGGGAATAACCACCGGAAAGCGCCACCACGCGCATGACGCGGGGATCGTCGATGAGCGGCTTGTAGAGATTGGCCTTGGTCGGCAGCGTCAGCTTCAGCATCACCTGCTTGCCGGCGGGAACCTGATCGAGATGCTTCTTGATTTCCGCCAGCAGAATGGCTTCGGCTTCCGCCTTGTCGGCAATCGAGATCGTCACTTCCGGCTCGAGGATCGGCACGAGCCCGTGAGAAAGGATCTGGTTGCCGACTTCGAATTGCTGATCGACGATCGCGGCGATGCCTTTCGGGTTCGCGGCGTCAACGACCGAGCGCATCTTCGTGCCGAAAATGCCTTTCTTGACCGCGCGCTCCAGAAGCGCGTCGAGATCGGGCATGGGCTTCATCAGCTTCACGCCGTCTTTTTCGTCCGCGAGCCCCTTGTCGACCTTGAGGAAGGGAACGACGCCGCGCTTTTCCCAGAGATATTGCGCGGTGGGCAAGCCGTCGATCTCGCCGTCCATGGTGCGCTCGAAGAGAATGGCGCCCATCACCTTGTCGCCCGTAAAGGCCGGCGACTTGATGATCCGCGCGCGCATGTCGTGAATGAGGCCGAACATTTCCTCGTCATTCGACCACTGGCTTTCCTCGACGCCGTAAAGCTTCAGCGCTTTCGGCGTCGACCCGCCGGACTGATCGAGGGCCGCGATAAACCCGTCTTTGTTCGCGGCCTGCTCGGCCATTTTCGCTTGAGTCATCTTGCTCTCCCAACTCAATAAAATTTCAAAAGCGCCAGGCGCCGATTAATTCTCTAAAGCCGCAACGCCGGGCAGCGTTTTGCCTTCGAGCCATTCAAGAAACGCGCCGCCCGCCGTTGAAACATAGGTGAAATCGTCTTCCACGCCCGCCGCGGCGAGCGCGGCCACCGTGTCGCCGCCGCCGGCGACCGCCACAAGACCGTCATTCTCGACGCGCTTGGCGGCGTAGCGCGCCGCCTCCACCGTCGCCGTGTCGAATGGTTTGATCTCGAAGGCGCCGAGCGGCCCGTTCCAGACAAGCGTCTTGGCGCTTTCGATTTTCGCCGCGATGAGATCGACCGTGTCGGGGCCGAGATCGAGGATCATGTCGTCGGCGCCGACCGCGTCCGCGGGTTTGACTTCCCGGTCCGCGCCTTCCTTGAACTCCTTGGCGACGACAACGTCGCTCGGAAGAACAATCTCGCAGCCCTTTGTGCTGGCCTGGCTCATGATCTCGCGCGCCGTGTCCGCAAGGTCCGGCTCGCACAGCGACTTGCCGACACCGATCCCTTTGGCGAAAAGAAAGGTGTTCGCCATGCCGCCGCCGACGACCAGGATGTCGGCCCTGCCGACGAGGTTCAGCAAAAGCTCGATCTTGGTGGAGACTTTCGCGCCGCCGACCACCGCCATCATGGGACGGACCGGCTCGGACAAAGCGGCTTTCAGATAATCGAGTTCGCGCTCCATGGCGCGGCCCGCCGCCGACGGCAGAAGATGCGCGATCCCTTCCGTCGAGGCGTGGGCGCGGTGCGCGGCGGAAAAGGCGTCGTTCACATAGGCGTCGCCGTTTTCGGCGAGGGCCTTGGCGAAGTCCGGATCGTTCTTTTCTTCACCGGCGTGAAAGCGGGTGTTCTCGAACACCGCCACATCACCGTCGAGCATGTTCTTGACGACTTTCTTGGCTTCATCGCCGATGCAGTCGGAGGCGAAGTCCACCGGGCCGCCGAGAAATTTCTCAAGCGCCGCGGCGACCGGCTTCAACGACATTTCCGGCACGACCTTGCCCTTGGGCCGATCAAAATGGGAAAGCAGAATGACCTTCGCGCCCTTCTTCGAAAGCTCGTTGATGGTCGGCAGGGCGCGCTCAATCCGCGTCGCGTCGGTGACTTCGCCGTCTTTCATGGGGACGTTGAAATCGACGCGGCAGAGAACGCGTTTTCCTGCAACATCGAGATCGTCAAGGGTGCGATGCGCCATTCAGGTCAGTCCTCGTCATCATCCGTACAGGAAACTAAAGTCACAGGCTCGCCGCCATTGCGCGAAAAACGCAGGCTTTCGCCGTCGAGATCGACATCGAAGGTCTCGAGCGCCGTTTCGCCCTCGCCTTCGCAGCGCATCTCTAACCGCCAGCCGCCATCGGTCCCCTCTTCCGAAGAGAGAATATCGCAGGCGTTTTCATAACCGAGGAACCGGTTTTCGGTGAACTCGACCGCGCCCGGCTCGGCGTCGCAAAGATCAGGCCGCGCCGCCCAGACACCGATATAAAGCGGATCGACATCATCGCCGATGAGGACCTCGCCCTCTTGCGTCGCTTCGGGCTCCTTGACGACGACTTTTTCGTTGCACGCGGCCGCGCCCAGAAAGGCGAGCGGGACGAGAACTCTTGCATGCGTCGAATAGAGGGTCATGGCGGTCTCCGCTGGAAAGACGTTTCCGGAGAAACGAATTTCCAGCGATGTCAGTTCCCTTTAAAGGTGGCGGCCCATTTCAAGCGCCGTATCGGTCATGCGCGTCGAGAAGCCCCACTCATTGTCGTACCAGGTGAGGATGCGCACGAGCTTGCCCTCGAGGATCTGCGTCTGGTTGAGCGCAAAGGTCGAGGAATGGGGGTCGTGATTGAAGTCGGACGAGACGAGCGGCTTGTCGGTGACGCCGAGAACGCCGCGCAGTTTGCCGTTCGCCGCCTCGATGATGGCGTTGTTGACCTCTTCCACCGTCGTGTCTTTCTTCGGCGTGAAGACGAGATCGACAACGGAGACGTTCGCCGTCGGCACGCGGATCGACGAGCCGTCGAGCTTGCCGTTGAGGTCGGGCAGGACGAGGCCCACGGCTTTCGCCGCGCCGGTCGAGGTCGGGATCATGTTCATCGCCGCGGCGCGGGCGCGGTAGAGATCCTTGTGCATGGTGTCCAGCGTCGGCTGGTCGCCGGTGTAGGAGTGGATCGTCGTCATGTAGCCGCGCTCGATCCCGACCGCGTCGTTCAGCACTTTCGCAACCGGCGCGAGGCAGTTGGTGGTGCAGGACGCGTTGGAAACGACATGGTCCTGGCCAGTCAGCGTGCCGTGATTGACGCCGAAAACGATGGTCTTGTCGGCTTCGGTCGCCGGCGCGGAGACGAGAACGCGTTTCGCGCCCGCATCGAGATGCATCGCCGCCTTCTCGCGCGACGCAAAAAGCCCCGTGCACTCGTAAACGATGTCGACGCCAATCTCGCCCCAGGGCAGCTTCGTCGGATCGCGTTCGGCGAACACCTTGATCGGGCCGAGGCCCACATCGATGGTGTCGTTGCGCACTTTGACTTCATGCGGGAAACGTCCGTGGATCGAGTCGTACTGGACGAGATGGGCGTTGGTCTCCACCGGTCCAAGATCGTTGATCGCGACGATGTCAACGCCCTTGCGTCCGGTCTCGACGATCGAGCGGAGCGCAAGACGTCCGATCCGTCCAAAGCCGTTGATTGCAATCTTGAGCGCCATTTTTCGTTTCTCCTAACTAATCAAGCGTTTTGCTTCCGCGGCGACAGCCTCCGCGGTGATGCCGAAATGGGTGAACAGGTCGCCGGCGGGCGCCGAGGCGCCGAAACCGGTCATGCCGACAAAGCCGTCCTTGCGGCGCAGGAACACGTCCCAGCCCTGACGGATGGCCGCTTCGATCCCGACGCGCGGGGCCTTGCCGAGAACGTCTTTGCGGTAGCTTTCCGGCTGCATCTCGAAAAGCTCGAAACAGGGCGCGGAAACGACCCGGGCCTTGATCCCGTCTTCCTTCAGCGCCTCGCGCGCCTTCAGCGCCAGGGAGACTTCCGAGCCCGAGGCGATCAGGGTCACGTCTTCGGCGTCCTTGCCGGCGATCACATAGGCGCCTTTGGCGGTGAGATTTTCGTCGGAGGCTTTCAGGCGCGCCTGCTCCAGCCCCTGACGGGTGAGCGCAATCACAGAAGGCGTCGCGATGGTCTTCAGCGCCATTTCCCAGCATTCGGCGGTCTCGACGCCGTCGCAGGGACGATAGACGTTGAGATTGGGGATCGCGCGCAAGGCCGCCAGATGTTCGACCGGCTGGTGCGTCGGTCCGTCTTCGCCGAGCCCGATGGAATCGTGGGTCATCACATAGACGACGCGCGCGCCCATCAGCGCCGACAGGCGGATCGACGGACGGCAATAATCGGAAAAGACGAGGAAGGTGCCGCCATAGGGAACGACGCCGCCATGCAGCGCCATGCCGTTCATGGCCGCCGCCATGCCGTGCTCGCGAATGCCGTAATAGACATAGCGCCCGGCGTAATTCTCCGCAGACAGAGCGTCGATATTCTTGGTCTTGGTGTTGTTGGAACCGGTGAGGTCGGCCGAGCCGCCCACGGTTTCGGCGACAACTTCGTTGATGACATCAAGCGCCAGTTCGGAAGCCTTGCGCGTCGCGAGCTTTTGCGGCGTGTCGACGAGCGAGGCGTTGTATTTCGCAATCGCCTCGTGAAGCACGCCGGCATAATCGCCCGCCATGGCGGTCTTGAAGGCTTCGCAGTGGGCGTCTTTAGAAAGCCGCGCTTCCCAGGCTGCGCGGGTCTCGGCCCCGCGCGCGCCGGCTGCGCGCCATTTGGCGAGAAGACCGTCCGGAATCTCGAACGGCGCATGCGGCCAGTCAAGCGCCTGACGCGCGCCCTCGATCTCGCCCTCGCCCAGGGGCGAGCCGTGCGCGCCGGAGGTGCCGGCTTTGGTCGGCGCGCCATAACCGATGGTGGTGCGGCAGGCGATCAGCGTCGGCCGGTCGGAGGCTTTGGCCTTTTCGATCGCGGCGGACACCGCCGCCGGATCGTGCCCGTCGACGCGCGCCGTCGCCCAGCCGGAGGCCGCAAAGCGCGCGAGCTGGTCGGTGGAGTCGGACAGGGACAGCGGCCCGTCGATGGAGATATTGTTGTCGTCCCAAAGGACGATCAGCTTACGGAGCTTCAGATGACCCGCGAGCGAAATCGCTTCCTGGCTGATGCCTTCCATGAGGCAGCCGTCGCCGGCGATGGCGTAGGTGTGGTGATCGACAACGTCGTCGCCGAACCGGGCGTTCAGATGCGCTTCGGCGAGCGCCATCCCCACCGCATTGGCGAGCCCCTGGCCCAGCGGGCCGGTGGTGGTTTCAACGGCCGGCGCGTGACCATATTCGGGGTGGCCGGCGGTCTTCGAACCCAGCTGGCGGAAATTCTTGATCTCGTCGAGCGTCATCCCCTCATAGCCCAGGAGATAGGCGAGGGAATAAATCAGCATGGAGCCGTGGCCGGCGGACAGGACGAAACGGTCCCGGTCCGGCCAGTCAGGATTGCCTGCGTCGAATTTCAAATGTTCGGCGAAAAGGGTGGTCGCCACATCCGCCATGCCCATGGGCATGCCCGGGTGGCCCGAATTGGCTTTCTCGACTGCGTCCATCGCCAGAGCGCGGATCGCATTCGCCATCTGTGGAAAATCAGCCCGATCTGGGCCGGCGCCGGTCATGCGGGAAACCCCCAATATGTCTCGAAAAGCGTTGACTTTCGGGGGCTTCATGCATCGCGCGCGTGCGGGGGTCAAGGCTCGCCCGATCCCCGCTGGACAGAATCAGCATCGAGGGCCACATTGGCCCGGCTTTCAGCGGGTGAAACGGAAACAATCGACCATGACAGCGCTCGAAAAAGCGGTGCAGAGCCTCGCCGAGGCGATCGAAGCCCTCGAATCGCGCCTCGACGCCAAGCTGGACGAGGCCTCCATCACCGAGGAGTCCATGACGGCCGCCCGCCGCCAGGCGCTGGCCGCCCGCAAGCAGACCGACAATGCCGCCCGCGGCGTGGCCGCGGCGATCAGCGACCTCAAGGCGATCCTCGCCGAGGACGAAAAGAAAGGCGGTGAACCATGAGCCAGGTTGAAATCCGCGTGAACGACCGTGAATACCGCGTCACCTGCGAGGCGGGCCAGGAAGACCGCCTGCGCCAGCTGGCGGCGTTTCTCGACAAGCGCGCCTCGGCGATGGCCGCGGAATTGCCCGACGTCTCCGATGCGCGGCTGATGCTTTTGTCGGCGCTGACCATCTGCGACGAGCTCTTCGAGGCCCGCGACCAGCTCGAGGACATGGACGGCGCCGGCGAACAGCTCGACCCGGACACCATGGGCGGGGCGAGCCGCGCCGTCGATGCGGCCGCAAAGCGCGTCAACGACATCGCGTCAAAGCTCGATAATTAAGCTTAACCGGCGTCCGGAAGAGGCTGTGCGCGGGCTTCATCGAGATAGCGCGCGTCCGTCGGCTTCAGATTTCCATCGAGATCGATCAGCAGGGGATTGCCCGTAGGGATCTCCACATGGACGATGTCGTCATCGGCGACATTGAAGAGGATCTTGACCAGCGCGCGCAGGGAATTGCCGTGGGCGGCGATAATCAGCGACTCGCCGGCCTTGAGGCGCGGCGCGATCTCTTTTTCGAAATAGGGTTGCACCCGCTCGAGGGTGAGCTTGAGAGACTCCGTCGCCGGCACGTCGGCGCCGTAAAGCTTGTAGCGGGGATCTTTTGAGAGATCGAACTCGCTGCCCGCCTCCATGGCCGGCGGCGGCGTGTCATAGCTCCGGCGCCAGACCTTCACCTGATCCTCGCCATGTTTTTCGGCGGTCTCGGCCTTATCGAGCCCGGTGAGCCCGCCATAATGGCGCTCGTTCAATTGCCAGGCCCTCGTGACCGGCAGCCACATGCGGTCCATCTCATCGAGCGCGATCCAGAGCGTGCGGATGGCGCGCTTTTGCACCGAGGTGTAGCAGGCGGAGAACTCAACGCCCGTGTCGCGCAGGAGATCGCCGGCCTTTTTCGCTTCGGCGACGCCTTTTTCCGTGAGATCCACATCGACCCAGCCGGTGAAGCGGTTTTCAAGGTTCCACTGGCTTTGGCCGTGACGGATCAAGGCGAGGCGGGTCATGTCTGTCTCCTGCAATGCAAACGGTCGGGCGTTCTCATAAAAGCTTGAACCCCCGTTGGCTAGGCGCCCGGTTCCGCCCTACATAGGGGCGGCAACAGGCGGATACCGACCATGTCCAAAAAACCGACCGTCGCCCTCGCCCTTCACGGCGGCGCCGGCGCCCGCAAGGGCCGCGACTATTCAAAAGCTGAAGCGCACCTTCTCGAGCTTGCCGGGCGCGGCGAGGCGCTCCTCCATGACGGCGCGCCGGCGGTCGATGTCGTCGAAACGCTGGTGGAGGCCATGGAAGCCTCCGGGCTTTACATCGCGGGCAAGGGCGCCCCGCCGAACCGGGCGGGCTATGCCGAGCTCGACGCGTCGATCATGGCGAGCGAAACCGGAAACCTCGCCCGCAAGGCGGGATCGGTCGCGGCGGTGAAGCACCTGAAATCCCCCATCCGGGCGGCGCGCGCGGTGATGGACACGACGCCCCATGTGATGCTGGCCGGGCGCGGCGCGGAAAATTTCTGCAGCCGCCAAGGCCTCGCCTTCGTTGAAAATCCGGAGAGCTATTACGTCGTGCCCGTGGGCGTCGAACCCGAAGAGATGACCCAGGCCGAACTCGGCCACGGCACGGTGGGCGCCGTCGCCCTCGACGCGGAAGGCCGCATCGCCGCCGCGACCTCCACGGGCGGGGTTTTCGGCAAGCTCGAAGGACGGGTCGGCGACACGCCGCTGATCGGGTCCGGCACCTGGGCCGACGAATTTGTCGGCGCGTCCTGCACCGGGCTCGGGGAATATTTCATTCTCGCCGGCGGGGCGCAGGATGTGGCGAGCCGCGTTCGCTATCAGGGCGCCGATCTTCAGACCGCCGCCTCCGGCCTCATCAAGGATGTCGCCAGGCTCGGCGGCGACGGCGGCGTCATCGCGGTCTCGAACGAGGGCGAAGTCGCTTTCGCGTGGAATTCCGACGGCATGAAGCGCGCCGGGTTCGGGCCCAACCGGCCGCTCTTCGCGGCGACGTTTTAAGCGTCTCAGTCTTTAACGATTTCAAGATCGCGCCAGACCAATCGGTGATCGGAGCTTTCCACCGGAAAGCCCGGCCCCACGAGATCGTAATGGGGTTGATCGCTCGCCGGCCAGAAAACGCCGGCGGCTTCCTCGCGCAGTCCGGCTTTTGAAAACAAGACATAGTCGAGGTGCAGATTGCCGACGCCGCCTTGTTCCGGATCGTCGCCGAAATCGGCGGTGTCTTCGGCGGGATCGCCCTTTTGCGTCTCATTGGCGCCGCCCTGAAGCGCGGCCTGCTGCGCGCCGCCTTCGCTTTTCGGGAAGGGCGCATCCGCGACCAGCGGCGACGACAGAAGCCCGCCAATGCCGCTTGGGACGCCGTCGCCGTCATGGGGGTCGGCGTTCAGATCGCCCATGATGACGAAGCGTTCTCCCGCCGGGAGACCGCCCTCGCCGCCCTTATCGTCATAAAGGTAATCCGCGCCCGCGATGTAATCCGTCCAGAGACGGATTTCGTCATGATTGCGTTTGCCGTTGCGATCCTCTTCGCCGTCAAAACTCGGCGGCGTCGGATGGCTCGCCAGCACATGAACGCGCGCGCCGCCGATGATCACAGGAATATCGGCGTGGGATTTGGAGGAAAGCCGGAAAACCTCCAGCGCCTCTATACTGTACCAGTCATCCGGCGCCGGCGTCTCCGGATCGTCGGGCAACATGGCGCCGGGCATATCCTTCCAGAGAAAAGTCTGAAACGTTCTGACGCCCGCTTCGTCTATGGGATATTTCGACAACAGGACGAACGCATATTGCCCCGGAAAGGCGCCGAACCCAAAAGCGTCGCCGCCATAGGCGCGCTCGCCGGGCTCCGCCGTCACAACGCCGTCGCGGTCGAGATCATGACCGGATGGAACGCCGGTATTTGACGGCGCGAGATAGGCGTAGGGATAGACCGCCGGGTCGGCGCCGTTCCAGCTACGCTCAAGGTAGTTTTCGCGGAAGAGGCGCAGCGCCTCCCCTTCCTCATCGTAATCGAACTCGCTGAGAAGGAGGACGTCCGGGGCCGTCCGCTGGATGATTTCGGCGACCTTTTGCGCCTGTAAATTGTCCGGCGTTTCCAGATCCGCAATCAGCCCGCCCTCTTCCGGCCGGTTGAGATAGGCGTTGAAGGCGGCGAAACGAACGATGGAGCCGGAGGGCTCGGCGGCGGGTTTTTCCGGCGCGGGCGCGGCTCCGCGCCCACAGGCCGTGAGCAAAACGAACGCTATCATCGCCGCCAATCGTCTCACGCCCGCCTCGTCTCTCCGCCACAACTCAAAGGACTATATGCCCCGCGCCGGCAAAGCCTGCAACTTGGCATGGCGTATAAGACGCGGCACAGCGCCGGCCGTTTTACTGTGAGGGGGCGTCCTCGCCGATGACATCGTCGACGATATAGATGGGCCGGCGCTTCACCTCGATAAAGAGCCGCGAAATATATTCGCCGAGAACGCCGACAGAAATCATCTGCACGCTGCCGAAGAAAAGGATGAGGACGATCAATGACGCATAACCGGGCACATCGACGCCGGTAATGACCGTCAGCATGATAATAAAAGAAGCGTAGAGAAATGAGAAAAACGCAACGACCGCGCCGATATAGCTCCACACCCGCAACGGCGCGGTTGAAAAGCTGACGATCCCGTCAATCGCAAAGTTCCAGAGCTTCCAGAGATTGAACTTGGTCGAGCCGGCTGCGCGCGCCGGACGCGCATAAGGCACCGCGGCGGAAGAAAAGCCGGCCCAGGCGAAAAGTCCCTTCATGAAGCGCGAGCGTTCGGGCAATGCCTTGATGGCGTCGACAACGCGCCGGTCCATCAGCCGGAAATCGCCGGTGTTTTCAGGGATTTTCACCGCCGAAATGCGGTTGAAGAACTGATAGAAGCCTTCCGCCGTCATGCGCTTGGCCGCGGTGTCCGTCGCGCGGTCTTCGCGCTTGCCGTAAACGACGTCGACGCCCTCGCGCCATTTGGCGACAAAATCGCGGATCAGTTCCGGTGGGTCCTGAAGGTCGGTGTCGATGACCACGACCGCATCGCCCTTGGCGTGATCGAGCCCGGCGGTCAGCGCGGCTTCCTTGCCGAAATTGCGCGAGAAGATCACCACTTTCACATGGCTGTTCTGCGCCGCCAGATGTTCGAGCTTGTCGCGGGTGCCGTCCGTGGAGCCGTCATCGACGAAAACGAGTTCGTATTCGAAATCGGCGCCGCCAAGGACCGGCGTCATCGCCGCCATGAAGGGCCCGAGCGCGTCGGCTTCGTTGAAACAGGGCGCCACAACGGAAATGAGCGGACGCGCGGGACGGGGCCTCGCTTTGCGCGCCACGCTTTGCGCCTCTTCGATCCTGTCGATCGCGCCGTCGCCCATAACGGTCTTCGCCTAAAGGTTAACCATGCTCGGGCGAACCATCGCGCGAAGGCGTTAACAATTCAGTAACGCCTGACCACAAAGCGGGCCGGAAAGAGAGCCGGAAAGAAAGGCGGGCTAGGTCAGGAAACCGACGATGTCCTTGACCTCGCGAACCACCGGGTCGGCGATTGAGGCGGCTTTTTCCGCGCCGGTCCGGAGCGCACCCTGGAGATAACCGGGATCGGCCTCGAGCCGGCGCAATTCCTCGCCGATGGGCGCGATCTTCTCCACAACAAGCTCGGCGAGGGCCGGCTTGAAAACGCCGAAGCCCTGACCGCCGAACTCGACAAGCACTTCCGCCGAAGACTTGCCCGACAGCGCAGTGTAAATGCCGACGAGGTTCTTCGCCTCAGGCCGGTCTTCAAGCCCGTCCGGTTCGGATGGGAGCGCGTCCGCGTCCGACTTCGCCTTCTTGATTTTCTTGGCGATGGCGTCCGCGTCGTCGCGCAGGAAGATGCAGGCATTTTCCGACGGATCCGATTTCGACATTTTCTTCGACCCGTCGCGCAAGGACATGATGCGCGCGCCCGCTTCGCCGAACTCGCCCTTGATCAGCGGTTCGGGCAGCGGAAAGAAATCCGGCTTTTCATAGTCGTGATTGAACTTGCCGGCGATGTCGCGCGACAGCTCCAGATGCTGCTTCTGGTCTTCGCCCACGGGCACATGGGTCGCTTTGTAGACGAGAATGTCCGCCGCCTGCAGCACCGGATAGGTGTAAAGCCCTACCGAGGCGCGCTCGGCATTCTTGCCGGCCTTGTCCTTGAACTGGGTCATGCGGTCGAGCCAGCCGAGCCGCGCCACGCAGTTGAAGATCCAGGCGAGCTCGGCATGGGCGCGCACCTGGCTCTGCGGGAAAACGGTCGCGGTCTCCGGGTCGATGCCCGCCGCCATGAAGGACGCGGCGATATGCAGGGTCTGGCGGCGAAGCTGCTCCGGGTCCTGCCAGACCGTCACCGCATGCATGTCGGCGAGGAAGTAAAGGCACTCATGCTGGTGCTGCAGGGCGACGAATTTGCGGATCGCGCCGAGATAATTGCCAAGGTGCATTTCGCCGGACGTCTGAATGCCCGACAGCACGCGCATGGGACCCTGGTAATCGCTCATTTTTTAAATCCGCCTGCCTTTGCTGAAACTGACGGCCTTAGCGGCCGCCCGCGCCGGTCTTGTAGTCGCCGGGGCGCGCGGCGCCAAGCGCCAGGGCGAGCGCGCCGTAGAGAACGAGCCCCGCGGCCGACAGCGCCAGCACCGCCAGCCATTCGCGCCCCCAGAAGAGCCCCGCCATCGCCTCGGTGCGCGTCAGGCCCCAGAGAAGAAAGCCGGAAAGCCCCGCAACGCAGACGAGAATGCGGGCGAAGCGGCCCATGAGCTTGGCGCTGGGGCGGAAGAGATGCAGCCGGTAAAGGCGCTGGGCGAGAAGCGTCATTTGCAGCCAGGCCGCAAAAGACGTGGCCCCCGCCACGGCGAGAAATCCGAAAAAGGGAAACAGCGCGAGCGACAGCCCGGTATTCACGGCGATGGCGACAAGCGCGTAATTCATGGGCGTGCGCGTGTCCTCGCGCGCGAAATAGGCCGGCGCGAAAATCTTCAGCCAGACAAAGGCGGGCAGCCCCGCCCCGAAGATCGCCAGCGCCGCGCCGGTCATCACCACGTCTTCTTCCGTGAAGGCCGAGCGCCGGACGCCGACCAGCGACAGGGCGTCGCCCGCGAGCCCGCGGAACAGCGCGTCGCAGATCGCCTCGCCCATAATGACGAAGGCGGCGGCGGCGGGAATGGCGAGCAGCGCCGAGAGTTCAAGCGCGCGGTTGAGAGCCCGCGCCGCGCCTTTTTCATCGCCCGCCTTCACCCTTGCCGAGAGCATGGGCAGGAGAACGACGCCGAGCGCGATGCCGATCACCGAGAGCGGCAATTGATAAAGCTGGTCGGCGTTCATCAGCCAGGAGACGGCGCCCTGCTCCTGACTGGCGATATTGGTGCCGACGATGAGATTGATCTGCAACGCGCCAGCGCTGATGAAGCCCGGCGCGCCGAGCGCGAAGAGCCGCTTCATGGCGGGCGTCAGGCGCGGGAGCCTTAGTTTCAGGAGATAGCCCTGCCGCCAGGCGCCGACGACGAGGAGGAGAAACTGCGCCAGCCCGCCCGCGGCGACGCCCCAGGCGACGGCGAGCCCCGAAATTTCCGTTTCAGCGTCGGCATAGATGAGAAGCGCGCCGATCATGAAGATGTTGAGTGCGATGGGCGCGGCCGCCGAAGCCGCAAAACGGCCGAGGGAATTCAAAACCCCGCTGTAGAGCCCGACCAACGACATCATCATGAGATAGGGGAACATGATGCGGGTATAGAGCGTCGTCAGTTCAAACTTTTCCGGATTGTCTTCAAACCCCGACGCGAGAAGAAAAACGAAGGCCGGCGCCGCGATTTCCACAAGCGCGGTCAGGATCGTCAGTATAAAGATGAGACCGGCCAGCACTTCCTCGGCGAAGGCTTTGGCGTCCGCCTCGCCGCCGTCGGTGCGGCGGCCCTGAAACATCGGAATGAAAGCGGCGTGAAACGCCCCTTCGGCGAACAGGCGCCGAAACATATTGGGCAGGCGAAAGGCCGCCCAGAACGCGTCCGCCACCGGATTGCCGCCGGCGCCGATAATCCCCGCCATCAAAATCTGGCGCGCGAAACCGAGGACGCGGCTGACCATGGTCATGCCGCTTACCGTCGCCAGAGATCTGAAGATATTGCCGCTCATGAAAGGTTTCGCGCTTCAAAGCACCACAGGTCTAGCGGGGCTTAGCCCTGTTCAGTCGCCGGAGCCAGCCGTCAGCACTTCCACCAGCGCTTTTTTAATGCGCGCCAGCGCCGCGTCGTCTTCCAGCTTCAGGCCGTCTTCGGTCTGAAGGTAGAATGCGTCGACAGCGCGTTCGCCATATGTCGCAATATGGGCCGATGTGATGGTGGCGTTTTCGCGCGCCAGCGCCTGGGTGAGCTCGTAAAGAAGCCCCGGCCGGTCGAGGCCTTCGGCCTCCACCACCGCCGCTTCTTCCGACGCGTCCGTTTCGATGCGCACCTTCGGGTCGACGGAGAAAATCTCGCGCCGGTCGCCGAGACGGCGCCGGAGCTCCGGCGGCTTTTCGGGCGCGGCGGCGGCGGCGGTGAACAGGGCTTCATGAAGGCGCTTGCCCTGCTCCTTGTCTTCGACCGGCACGCCGTCCGGAGACTGGACGATGAAAATGTCGATGGCCTTGCCGTCGTCAGTGGTGAGCGCCTGCACGGTGCGGACGCTCATGCCGGTGGAGGCGACGGCGCCGGCGAGATCGGCGAGCAGCCCCCCGCGGTCGTCGGTATAGACGATGGCTTCAAGATCGCCGTCGCGCGGCGTGACGACAACAGCGCTGTTCGCCGCATCCTTTTCCGCCGCGCGGGCGAGCGTTGCAAAACGCACGATGATATCTGGATCGAGCGAGCGCATCATGGAATCGTCGAGGCGGTCCAGAAACGCGGTCTTTTCCTTCTCGCTCCAGCCGGAAAGCCGCTCCGCGGCCTCCCTGCGCACTGTCCTGGCGCGGTCGTTGAGACTTTTGCCAAGCGCCTCCTCGCCATGATCGAACCAGAGCGCCGCCGCATCGTAAAGTTCGGCGAGGCGCAGCCGGGTCATCTCGTCCCAGGACTGAAAGCCGACGACGCGCAAATGGCAGACCGACAAGACAAGCATCATATCAAGACGCGCGCGCGAGCCCACGGACTGGGCGAACGCCGAAATCGCATGCGGCTCCGTGAGATTGCGCCGCTCGGCGGTGCGCACGAGCTTCAAATGGCGCGCCGCGCCCCAGCCGGCGAGCGCCGCCTCCTCTTCATTGAGCCCGAGCCGCTTGGAGACGCGGATGACAAGCTTTTCGCAGGCCTCGACAGAGCTTTCCTTCAGGGACCACCGCGCCTCATGCAGCAGCACGCCGAAATAATAGATCAGCGGATTTTCCGCATTGCGCACGATGATCGAGGCGATTGGGTGGTTTTCCTCGATTTCGCCGCGATGGATCTGGCACAACAGGCCGAGACAACGCAGCACATGTTCGTCAATCGTGAAACGGCGATAAAGCCCGTAATCGATGCGCCCGACAATCGAACCGAAAGCGGGAATGTATTTCCCCAAAAGCCCCGTCTCGGTCATGATGCGCAGCACACGCACCGGGTCCTCGCTGTCGGTCAGGATGCCGCCGAAAAGTTTCGCGATGACGGGATCGCGGCGCACCTCGCCCGTGACGCTCGGCACCTGCTCAGTGACGATCGCAAGCGCGTCCGGGTGAAAGTCGATTTTCGGCTGTTTGCCATAGGCGCGGAAAAGCCGGAAGAGATCGCGCGGCTGGCGGCGCGCCTTGGCCGCGCTCTCAAAATCGAGACGGCCATTGTTGATGCGCAGATTCGGCTTGCCCGGCGCCTCGTCTTCCTGAAGCGCGCGCGGCAGGAAACGCGGCAGACGCGGCAAGCGCTTGGCCTTTTCCTCCTCGAGGCGCGCGCAGAGGATGCGGGTCAGGCGCCCGACTTCGACGGCGTTAACGAAATAGTGCTTCATCAACCGCTCCGCGGCGGTCATGTTCTTGCGGTCGGCGTAACCGAGACGATGGGCGATTTCCGGCTGCACGTCGAAAGTCAGTTTTTCGTCGGCGCGCCCGCGCAGATCGTGCAGATGCGCGCGCACCGACCACAGGAAGCGGCTGGCTTTCTGCAAGGCCTGGCGTTCCGCCTTGCCGACGATCCGCTCGGCTTCCTTGGGATCGCGAAGGATATCGCCATAGGCGTAGCGGTAAATCCAGCGGATCGTTTGCAAATCCCTGAGGCCGCCTTTCGCCTCCTTCACGTCCGGTTCGACGAGATAGCGGGTTTCGTGAAATTTCGCCTGACGCTCGTTCTGTTCTTCAAGCTTGGCGCTGACAAATTCCGGCACGGTGCGCCGGCGCAGCTTGTCGAAGCTCGCGTAAAATTCGTCATAGACGTCCTTGGCGCCGCACAGGAACCGGATGTCGAGATAAGCGGTGCGCGCGACGATGTCGTTCTTGGCGAATTCAATGGCGCTCGCCGGCGTATGCGCGCCATAGCCGAGCTTCACGCCGGAATCCCACAAGGGGTAAAGCAGGCGGTTCAGGGTGTCGCGCAAGGTCTTTTCGACCTGGGGGCGGTGCAGGAAGAGAAGGTCGATGTCCGAATAGGGCGCGAGTTCAGAACGGCCATAGCCGCCGACGGCGCATACCGCGATGTCCTTGCCGACGCCCTCCTTCGACAGCGCAAAAAGCGTACGCACGATATCGTCGACGCCCTTGGCGAGGCGCGCCGCGATGCGGTCGCCGCGCACCACCTCGCGCAAGGTGCGACGGCGCAAGTCGACAAAAGCGTGTTTTAAAACTTTACCGGTCGCGCCATGGGCCTGGCCGGCGCGTTCGGCCGCCATGGCCGCCGCAATCTGCTCTTCGAGCGAGTCGCCGGAGAGATAGGTTTTGTCGCCGGAGGGCGTTGGCTCTGCTGTCACTGGAGAAAGGGCTTAAAGAACCGGGCTGCGCTAGGCGCGCATTGTCGCGCGCCGGGCGCACGATTTCAACAGGCAGGACCTGAGACAAAAATTACGGGAGACGTTCGAAAAAGCTCAGCCCTGAAGCTGCGCCAGCCGCCGGAGCACGATCGCCGCGCCCGTATGGCCGTTTTCCGCCGCAACCGCGCACCAGCGCCTTGCCGCATCCGGGTCTTTGGCCTCGCCGCCGAGGGCGTTCAGCTCGCAAAGCCGGTAGGCCGCCTCGCCAGCCTTGGGAAAACGCGCGGGCTCAGCCGTGGCGGCGACTTCCAGCCATTTCGCCATACCGGCTTCGGAGGCCGCGACGCCCTCGCCCGTCTCGAAGCGCTTTGCGAGGCGCCAGGCGGCGACGGGGTCGCCATCTTCGGCGCGCGCTTCTTCAAGGGCGATCATGTCGTCAAGGGTCGGGCTGTGCGCAAGCCGCTCGCGGCGGAGATTTTCAAGCCGGATCAGCGCGGCGTAATCGCCTTCGAGCGCGGCCTCTTTCAAGAGCGCGACGCCGCTGAGAAGATCGTCCTCTTTCGGCGTTTCCCCGTCGAGCATGATATAGGCGAGATAGCGCTTGGCCTTGACCGCGCCGTCGTCCGCCGCCGCCGACAGAAGCGGCCGGGCCGCATCGTGATCGCCTGCGCGGTAAGCCGCAACGCCGCGCTCGAGCGCGCCGTCATTTAATCCTGATACGGATGACCCTGCCGACGCGCCGCCCGCGATGAGGATGGAAAGCGCCGCCGCGAGGCTGACCAAAACCCGGTTTTTCATGCCGAAGCCCTTGCCGAAGTGAGCCGCGCAACGCCGCCCGTTTCGCGCGGGCTATAGCTCATCCAACATGGATTTCAACCGATAAAGCGCATCAAGCGCGTCTTTTGGTGAAAGGGAATCGGGATCGAGCGCATCCAGTGCGTTTATGATGACAGTTTCATGACGAACGCCGTCTTGCGTGACATTTTCATGACAAGATTCGTCTGCGGACGACGCCCCTTCAGCGGCGGCGAACAACGGCAAATCATTGACGGCGCCACCGGCCTGGCCGCGCTCCTCAAGCATTTTCAAAACCGCTTGCGCGCGCTTCACTGCTTTCGGCGGAAGCCCCGCGAGCCGCGCAACGGCAACGCCGTAGGACCGGTCCGCAGGCCCCGCCGCAACTTCGTGCAAAAAGACAACGTCATCTTTCCACTCGCGCACTTTCATGGAGACATTGACGAGACGCGCGAGCTTTTCCGCGAGCGCCGTCAGCTCGTGATAATGCGTGGCGAAAAGACCGCGGCAGCGATTGACGTCATGAAGATGCTCGACCGCCGCCCAGGCAATGGACATGCCGTCGAAAGTCGAGGTGCCGCGCCCGATTTCATCGAGCACCACCAGCGACCGGTCCGTCGCCTGATTGAGGATCGCGGCGGTCTCCACCATCTCCACCATGAAAGTCGAACGCCCGCCGGCGAGATCGTCCGAGGCGCCGACGCGCGAGAAAACACGGTCCACGACGCCAATGCGCGCCGCATCCGCCGGCACGTAAAGCCCCGCCTGGGCGAGAATGGCGATCAGCGCGTTCTGGCGCAGGAAGGTCGATTTGCCCGCCATGTTGGGGCCGGTGACGAGCCAGAGCTTGGCCTCTTCCTCGCCGCCTAGATCGCAGTCATTGGCGATGAAGGCCTCGCTCGCCGCGCGCTCCACCACAGGGTGGCGCCCGCCCCCGATCTCGAAGGCGAAGCTGTCGTCGAGCTGCGGGCGGACATAGCGCTGCTCAAAAGCGAGGACCGCGCCGGCCGCCGCGATGTCGATTTCCGCCAGCGCCGCGGCGGCGCCCGCAATGGCGCCGCGCCGATCGAGCACAGATGCGCAGAGCGTATTAAAAAGCTCAAGCTCGCGGGCGAGCGATTCGTCCCGGGCGCGGGTGATCTTGGCGTCGAGCTCGGCGAGCTCCGCCGTGGTGAACCGCACGGCGCTCGCCAGCGTCTGGCGATGAATAAAGGTCTCGTTCAGGGGCGCCGCCATCAGCTTGTCGCCCTGGGACGGCGGCGTCTCGACGAAATAGCCAAGCACATTGTTGTGCTTGATCTTCAGCGTCTTGACGCCGGCAAGCTCGCGATATTGCGCCTCGAGCCCGGCAATAACCCGGCGCGATTCATCCCTCAGCATGCGGACGGTGTCGAGACCCTCATCATAGCCCTTGGCGATGAAGCCGCCGTCGCGGGCGAGCATGGGAAGCTCTTCCGCCAGCGCCTCGCGCAACGTCGTGATGAGAGCGGAAAAGCCTTCGCCGTTTCTGTCTTCGAGCGCATCGCCGGCGCGTTTCAATTCATCGGGCGGCGCCTCGCCTTCGGCCAGCGCACCGGCAATCTCGCGCGCGCGGATCAGCGCATCGCGAAGGCTGGCGAGATCGCGCGGTCCGCCGCGCCCCGTTGCAAGCCGCGACAACGCCCGCGCCGCATCGGGCGTTTCCTTCAGGCACCCGCGGGTCTTTTCGCATAGGTCACGCGCGCCCTCGAAAAAGCCGACCGCGTCATGGCGCGCCGCAATGGTCTGAATATCCGTCAGCGGCGCCGAAATCCGCGCGGCGAGCGCCCGCGCGCCCGCGCCGGTCACCGTGCGGTCGACCGCCCAGAGAAGCGAGCCCTTGCGCGCCCCGGTCTGCGTCTGCAACAGCTCCAGCGACACGCGCGTCGCCGCGTCGATCACCATCGCGTCGGAAATCGCCGAGCGGCGCGGCGGATTGAGCGCCGGCAGACGCCCGGCCTGGGTCAGCGTCACATAGCTCAAAAGCGCGCCGAGGCTCCCGCATTCGGCGCGCGAAAAGGCGCCGAACCCGTCGAGCGAAGCGACATTGTAGGTCTCCATGATGCGCCGCTGGCCGGCGGCGGAATCGAACAGATGCGCCGCCTGAGGCGTCAGCGTGATCGCCTGGCTGCGCGCCGTCACCGCCGCGCGCCATGGGCTCTCTTCCTCGAAGTCCGGCAGCACCAGTTCTTTCGGCGCGATGGCGGCGAGGTCGGCGGCGATCCGTTCAATATCTGTTTCACGTACGGAAATCTCGCCTGTCGACACATCGACCCAGGCGAGCGCCGCTTCGGCGCCGTCGCGATGGACAGCAAGCGCGGCGAGAAAATTATTGGACCGCGCATCGAGGAGCGCATCCTCAACAATCGTCCCCGGCGTCACCGTTCTGACGATTTCGCGTTTGACAACGGACTTCGAACCGCGCTTTTTCGCCTCTTCCGGACTCTCCATCTGCTCGCAGATGGCGACTTTATGTCCGGCGCGGATAAGCCTCGCCAGATAGGATTCGTAAGCGTGAAACGGCACGCCGCACATCGGGATGTCTTCGCCGCCATGCTGGCCGCGTTTTGTGAGCGCGATGTCAAGAACGCCGGCGGCGATCACGGCATCTTTGAAAAACAACTCGTAAAAATCGCCCATGCGGTAAAACAAAAGCGCATCGCCCGCCTGTTCTTTGATGGCGAGATATTGCATCATCATCGGCGTCGGCTGGGCGGCCGTTTTCATACTATGCTTTTATCCTTCCTTCTCTGTTCCCGCCGTCATCATTCAGCCTTCAGGCGACACTCTTTCGCCTTCATTGCAACTTAAGAATTGATCTTTCCGCGAAAACGGTAAGGATGAGTCGTGAGCGTACCCTGTTATGTCGATTAATCACATCACCCGAACTGAAATCAATATCGGCGCCCGCGCGGCGCCCCTGATCGCGCGCGTCAATCGCCGCGCCAAACGGCTGATTTTGAAGGTCGATGCGGTAACTGGGGAAATTCATGTCACGGCGCCGTCGAAACGCTCCCTGCCCGAAGCCATCCGCTTCGCCCATGAGCGCATCGACTGGATCACCAGCCAGCTGGCGGATGACCTGCGCGGCAAGCCGTTTCAGGCGGGCATGAGCATTCCGTTCCAGGGCGTCGACCACGTCATCATCCATGATGAAAATCTGCGCGCGGCGGCGCGGCTCGATGACAAGCTTTTTCCCGCCATTCGCGTGGGCGGGCGCGCGGAACATCTGAACCGGCGCGTCACGGACTGGCTGAAACGCGAAGCCAGAAAGCGCCTGACCGAGCGCGCCGATTATTATTGCGCAAAAATCGACAAGAAACGCCGCGCCATCCGCATTCGCGATACCAAAACGCGCTGGGGATCGTGCACCTCGGACGGCGACATGTCGTTTTGCTGGCGGCTGATCATGGCGCCGCCGGAAATTCTCGATTACGTCGCCGCCCATGAATGCGCGCATCTCATTCACCTCAATCACTCGCCGGCCTTCTGGCGCGTGGTGCGCGAACTTGAGGTCGACGCGCGCGGCGCGGCGCGCTGGCTCGGCGATCACGGGCCGGCGCTTTTCACTTACGGCGTTGTTTCAGAAAAATAGTACAGAGCGTGATCAGGAAAAGTGGAATCCGGTTTTCCGCTTCGATCACGCGACCGTCAAAGACCTAGAGCAGGAGCGGACTCTGCCTAAAAAGATCCTGCTCTAACCGCTGGCGTCCAAGAGGCCTGCGATGGGGTCAGTCTGTCTTGCACGGGGAACATAGACCGGCGGCGGCAGCGCGCGTTCCAGCATTTCCTTCCAGATCAGCGCCGGCGCCCGTCCGCCGGTAACGTCGTCCATGGGCGCATTGTCGTCGCGCCCGATCCAGACGACGCCCACAAGCCCGCCTGCGTGCCCCGCGAACCAGGCGTCGCGGCTCGCCTGCGACGTGCCGGTCTTGCCAGCGACCGAATAGCCGGGGATGCGCGCGGCGCGGCCCGTGCCCCATTCCGTGACGCTCATCAGCATGTCGTTCGCCTGCGCAATCGCATGCGAGGGCGCGGCTTCGGCGATGATCGATCCCTTGCGGCGATAGACAAGATCGCCGTCCGTGGTTTCGATACGATCGATTACGTAAGGCTCCACGCGAAACCCTCCATTGGCGAAAGGCGCATAAGCGCCGGCGAGATCGAGCGGCGAGATTTCATCGACGCCGAGCGCCAGCGCCGGACCGAGATTGAGATCGCCGGGCCAGCCCATGGCCTTCGCGGTTTCGCGCACCCGGGCGCGGCCGGTTCTTTCCTGCACGCGCACCGCCGCGCTGTTGAGCGAGCGCGCCAGCGCTTCGCGCAAGGTGACGTCGCCGAAAAACTTGTCGTGATAATTGCCGGGCGACCAGTCGCCGATGGTCACCGGTTCATCGCGCACCAGATTGTCGGGCGTTTCGCCCGCCTTCAGCGCGGCGAGATAAACGAACGGCTTGAACGCCGAGCCTGGCTGGCGGCGCGCCTGTGTCGCACGGTTATACTGGCTTTTCGCATAATTGCGCCCGCCGATCATCGCACGCACCGCGCCTTCGCCGTCGAGAATGACAGCCGCGGCCTCGGTCTCGGAAAGGTCTCCGCCCGCCAGCGCGACGCCCGCAATGAGCCCGGTTTCCGCCGCCGCCTGGACCTTCGGATCGAAGGTGGTGCGCACCACGAAGTCGGCGTCGACGCCGGCGGCGAGCGGGCGCATCTCCTTCATCACATAATCGACGAAATAAGGCGCAGCCTCAAATCGCGGCGCGGCAAGCAGGATCGGCTCGCCGATCGCCCGGTCGGCCTCGATGCGAGACAAAAAGCCCGCCTCGACCATCTGTTCGATGACGAGCCGGCCGCGTTTTCCGGCGTCTTCGGGATTAGAGGTTGGCGCATAGCGCGACGGCGCCTTCAGGAGCCCCGCCAGCACCGCCGCCTCGCCCACATTCAGATGGCGCGCCGACTTGCCGAAATAGCGATAGCTCGCCGCATCGACGCCATAGGCGCCGGCGCCGAAATAAACGCGGTTGAGATAAAGGGTCAGAATTTCGTCCTTGCGGAATTTACGCTCTAGCCAGAAGGCGAGCATCAATTCCTGAATCTTGCGCTTCATGGTCCGGTCGCTGGACAGGAACACGTTCTTGGCAAGCTGCTGGGTGATCGTCGAGCCCCCCTGGCGCACTTCGCCTTGATTGGCGTTGACGATCAGGGCCCGGACGATCGACACCGGGTTGGCGCCGAAATGGTGATAGAAATTTCTGTCTTCGACGGCGAGCACGGCTTCCGGCACATGCGCCGGTAATTCCGACAACCTCAAGGGCGCGCCCTGGGCGGCGCCGCGCGTCATGATCGGCGCGCCGTCCGCGGCGAGCAGGGTAATCCGCGGCCCTTCGCCCTCGCGCCACAAGGCGCCCGTATCCGGCAGATCACTCGCGAAATAGGCGAAGATCGCCGCAAGACCGATCAGCCCGGTGAAAGCGAAAACGCCAAGCTCCGACGCCGCCCGGGCGAAAGGCGCGAACGCCGCGGTCTTCGTGGTCCGCCTGCGCTTGCGGCGCGAACGCCGGCGCCCGCCCGCCGCCGGACGGCGCGCGCGGGATGAAGCGGGCTTTCGGGCCGCGGTTTTTCGTTTGGCGGGTCGGCGAGCCATGCTCCCATGCTTCGGACCTCGTGGTTAACGAGCCGTAAATGCCGCAAATCCTTGGCCCGCCTGACATTTTACTTGCTTCCAAAAGGCGCCATACTGGTCCTCCGGCGCTTAAAACGCCGGGACGGGCCGAGAGCGCGAGGGGGGACGCGCTTAAGAAGACGGGAAGACAAACTATGCCGGAAGCGGCGGTGCTGGAGACGCGCCCAGACGAAAAAACCGAGGCGATTGTCGCCGCGGCGCGCAAAATGTTTTTGAACCGCGGGTTCGACGGCGCAAGCATGGACCAGATCGCGCTCACCGCAGGCGTTTCAAAGCGAACCGTTTATAACCGCTTCCGCTCCAAGGAAGAGCTGTTCGGCGCCGCCATTACCGAAACCTGCAAGACCTTTCTGCCGGTCAATGTCGATGAAATCGAAATGACGCTGCCGCCGGACGAGCTGGTGCGCGCCCTGAGCCGGCAATTCGTGAAAGGCGTGCTTGAACCGGAGGCCTTGTCCCTGCGCCGCATCGCCGCCTTTGAGGCGGGCCGCAACCCGGCCATCGGCAGGATGTATCTCGAACGCGGCGCGGAATGGATGGTGGCGCAATGCGCGCCTATTCTCGAACGGCTCGCCAAGCGCGGTTTTGTCCAGATCGACGACGCATCGGATGCGATCTGGCGGCTTGGTGCCTTGATTACGGAACCGCTCTACACGCGCGTTCTCCTCGGCGCGGCGCCGGAGAATCTTGACGCCGCCATCGACGCCCAGATCGAAAACGGCGTCGAAGCGTTCAAGAAAATCTACGCCCCCGAATAAGATCTTCGCCTGAAGCTCAGCCAGTCGCACGCAGCAGCGCCCGCGCAAATGAAAACCGGCGCAGCCAGAGACTGCGCCGGTTCCAGAAATTCACTGATATAAGCCGGTCGGCTTATTCGAAGGAGATCGTCACGTCCGAACGACGGTTCAGCGGCTCGCGCACGCCATCCGGGGTCGGCTTGGCGAGGTTGGTTTCGCCATAAGCTTCCAGCGTGATGTTTTCCGCCGGAACGCCATTGGCGATCAGCGCGTCGCGCACCGTGCGGGCGCGGCGTTCGGAAAGCGCCTGGTTGTAGGCGGAGCTGCCCGAGGTGTCGGTGTTGCCGGCGACGACGACGTTGTCGATGTCGTTTTCAAGCGCCCGGGCCGCCGCTTCCTGAACGAGGGTCGAGGCTTGCGGCGTCAGGTTCGACTTGTCGTAGTCGAAATAGACAGTGAACGCGATCGGCTCGAGATCGGCCGCGGTGTCTTCCATGGGCTGCGGCGGGCAGGTCGCCGAAACCGGAACGCTGGAGCCGTCCCAGCAATCTTTATACTCAATCGGCGCCGGAGCCGGTTCGGAAGAGCCGAAGTTCCAGCGCAGACCGGCGAACAGGCTGTGCGAGCGGTTGCCGGCGGAGATCGTCGCCGGGGCGCCGTTGATGGTGCCCGAATGATCGCGCTTGGTCGTGCCGAAATAGCGGTAGCTGAGGTCGAGAGCGAGACCTTCCGCAAGGTCGACGGCGAGGCCGGCGAGCGCCTGATAAGCGATCGCGGTGTCGCTGCCGCCGTAGCTGATGCTGAGCGGCGAAGTCGGCGCGCCCGGAGTGACCGAGCCGACGACGTCCGGGTTCACGAAGCCGATGCCGGCGCCGACGCCGATATAAGGCGTGAGCGCGCTTTGCGTTTCGAAGTCGTAGATGAGGTTGCCCAGGATCGCCATGGTCTTGTAATCGCCGGAAATCGAGCCCGCCGGCCAGCCGCTGAAGCCGCCATAGGGGTCAATCTGGTCGATATCATTGGAGCGATAGGAAAATTCGAGTTCCGCGCGGAACGGGCCTTCATAGTCATAGCCGAGCGCGGCGTAGACGCCGATGCCGGGGTCCATGTCCGCGGAGCTGTCGAAGACGACCGGCCCGGGAGTGGAGACGCCGTCATTGCTGACGTCATTTTCGTAGCCCATATAGTTCAGGCCGGCGCCGATCGCGCCATAAAGGCCTTCATAGGCTTGTGCGGCAGGCGCAAAGACCATGGCCGAAGCAGCCGCCAGCAAAGTCGTTTTGAGTTTCATTTTCCCCTCCTCAGGTGGACCGGACTGGATGCGGCAACCGCGAGATAAGGGGCGGCCGCCGGGTGAATTTCGCGCTTTCCGTAGCGGGTTTGGCGTCCGAAATATAGCCTCGCTAGTATGAATTTCTCCAAAAGGATTAATAACGGATTAACGATGTTGCATCAACGCATCGGAGCCCGCAAGGTCAGCCGAATTGCGGGCTAACGGCCGGGCCGGGCCAATGGTTCCGGCCACGCCAAAAATAAGCAGGTTTTCGATGCGCCTCCTGATCGTTTTATTTTTGTTAATGATTTCAACCCCCATCGCCGCAGCGGAAGGCGAGAACGCCGCGCGCCTCGTGCGCCTGCAAGACCAGGTGTCCGCCGCGCGCATCGAGGCCGACATTGAACGCCTTGTCGGCTTCGGCACCCGCCATACGCTGTCGGAAACCCAATCGGAGACACGCGGCATCGGCGCCGCCCGGCGCTGGATCCAGGCCGAGTTTGAAGCGATTTCCGCCGAGTGCGGCGGCTGCCTCGAGGTCATCACCGTCAGCGACTTCGTCGAGGGCCAGGAGCGCATCCCCGAGCGCACGGAAGTGGTCAGTGTGGTGGCGATCCAGCGCGGCCGGCTCGACACCGATCGCATGGTGATGATGAGCGGCGACATCGACAGCCGCGTCTCCGATCCCCTGAACGGGACCGACGACAGCCCCGGCGCCAATGACAACGCATCGGGCATGGCGGGCGTTCTGGAGGCGGCGCGGGTTCTCTCCAAGGAGAAGTTCGCCGGGACCATCGTCTATGCCGGCCTGTCCGGTGAAGAGCAGGGCCTTTTCGGCGGCAAGATCCTCGCCCGCTACGCGCTCGACAATGGCTGGCGCATCAAGGCGGTTCTCAACAACGACATGATCGGCAATATCGAGGGCGTCGACGGCGTCATCGACAATTCCACCGCCCGCGTCTTTTCAGAAGGCGTGCGCGCAACCGAAACGCCGGAGGAAGCCAGGACCCGGCGCTTCACGGGCGGCGAAGTCGACAGCCCGTCGCGCAATCTCGCCCGTTACATCGATCAGCTTGCGGACGACTTCATTCCCAATCTCGACATCATGATGGTCTATCGCCTCGACCGCTTCGCGCGCGGCGGCCATCACCGCCCGTTCAACGCCGCCGGCATTCCGGGCGTCAGAATCATGGAGACCCATGAGAACTACACGCGCCAGCATCAAGATCTCAGAACCGAAGACGGGATCGCTTATGGCGACGTGATCGAAGGCGTCAATTTTGATTACGCGCGCAAGCTGACCTCTCTCAATGTCGTCGCGCTCGCCGCCATGGCGTCGGCGCCGCCCTTCCCGGCCAATGTCGAAATCGAAGGCGCCGTCCAGCCCTCAACGACCTTGAAATGGTCGCGCCCCGAAGGCAAAGCCGCCCGCAACCTCGCCGGCTATCGCATTCACTGGCGCCTCACCGACGCGCCGCAATGGACCCACAGCGTCGATGTTGGCGATGTCGAGGAGTACACGCTCGAGAATATCGTCATCGACAATTACTTCTTCGGCGTCTCTTCGCTTTCGGAAGACGGGGCGGAAAGTCCGGTTGTGTTTCCGGGCGCGGCGGGCAGTTTCGGCGAGTGAAAATTATTTCGCATGCGCACAATATGCGCGAAGACGCGCGATAAGCCCTGCGCCGGCGCAACTTATCTGCGAAAGCCCCCGTGGAAAGCGCATCCGCCACGGCCGTTAGCGCTCATCTTTATTCTGGTCATCTGAATTTCCCTCGGTTAGGCTCGCCGCGGGGAAACCAAAAAACGTGGGGTGTCCAAATGAAAGCTATCCTCTGGATTATTTTGTTGCTGCTGGCGGCTGTCGGCGTCGTGTCGATCGTAGAGTATTTCGATCTCTATGACGTGCCGATGATCGATGTTTCGGCTGAAGAGTCCGCCGAAGCGGCGCTCGAATAAAACCGGCGCAAAAACTAAACGCTATTCCAACGCCCCGCAGGAACACCCGTCATGGGTTGCGCTCTTGCGGGGCGTTTTCTATGAAGGCCGGCGACGGTGCTCCCGTATATGGGAGAGAATAGGGAACGCGGTGTAAATCCGCGGCTGTACCCGCAACTGTAAGCGGCCAGGCGTCCGCCACGAAGCCACTGGAGACCTCTTGAACTCCGGGAAGGCGGCGGCGCCGATTATCCGCAAAGCCAGGAGACCTGCCGTCCGCGTCGTCTCTCGTCCGGCCGGGATCAGCCATGGCGAGCGGAACCTCCGTCAGGGCGACATCCAACTTTAAAGGAGAGTCGCCATGACTTTGTTATCAACGCGCGCTTTGCGCTATTGCCTGCCTTCAGCCCTTGCGGGCGCCATCGCTTTCAATCTCGCTCACGCTGAAGACGAAATCATCGTTTCAGCCCTGCGCGCGCCGACGCCCCTGTCTGAAACCGGGTCGTCCGTATCTGTCATAACCGCCGAAGACATCATCGAGCGGCAATATGTGTTCGCCGCAGACGCCCTGCGCGACGCGGCGGGTGTCGCCATTGCGCAGAACGGCGGCGCCGGCGGCGTTTCGAGCGCGCGCATCCGCGGCGCCTCGAGCGGCCAGACGCTAATCGTCATTGACGGCGTCGTCGCCAACGATCCGTCAGCGCCCCAGGGCGGGTTCAACTTCGCCAATCTCGACGCCTCCACCGTCGAACGCATCGAAGTTCTGCGCGGGCCGCAATCCCTGCTTTACGGCGCGGACGCTATCGGCGGCGTCATCGCCATCACAACAAGACGCGGCGGAACGGAGGGCTTCCTGGAAGGCGGTTCTTTCGGAACCGCGCGCGCAGGCCTCGCCGCCGGTTTTGAAAACAAAGGCGCCTATGGCCGCCTCTCTTTAAGCGGCGTCACGACCGACGGCGTCTCCCGCGCTGCGTCCGGAACCGAGAAAGACGGCTACCGCTCCGGAACCGCTGTGCTTTCCGCAGGCGCCGGCTTCTCTGAAAACTGGCGCGGAGAAATTGCGTTGCGCACGACGCATTCGCGCGCCGAAATCGACGGCTTTCCGCCGCCGGCCTACACGCTCGGCGACACCGCAGAAGTCGAGCGCACGGAAGACTATCTCGCGAGCGGCAGGCTTTTGCAGTCTTTCGCGAATTTCAACGGCGCGCTGACCGTCGCTTACAACGCCATCGACCGGCGCAACACCGATAACGGCGTTGAGACCTATTCGGCGAAAGGCGACCGCGTCACCGTGGATTACCTCGCCGACATCGCCTTGAGCGAGAATATCCGCCTCCTCGCCGGCGCCGAGGCCGAACGCACCAGCGCCGAGGTTTCCGGCGTCGATGAAAGCGCGAAAGCCGGCGCCCTTTTCGCAGCCCTTGAAGTCGAGCCGGTCGAGGCTGTGACGCTTTCCGTCGGCGGACGGCGCGACGAGTTTTCCAATTTCGAGGGCGCGACCACCGCGCGCGCCTCCGCCGTGTGGCGCGTCGACGAGACATGGCGCCTGCGCGCAAGCTGGGGTGAAGGGTTTCGCGCCCCGAGCCTGTTCGAACTGAATTACGACCAGTTCGGCACGGTTCCCAATCCCGATCTTCGCCCGGAAAAAGCCAACGGTTTCGATGTCGGCGTTGAAAAACTCTTCGGCCCCGACCGGGGCCAGCGTGTTGCCGTCACCTTGTTCCGCACGCGCGTTGAAGACCAGATCGATTTCGATCTTGGCGGCAACGGCTATTTCAATATCGACGAAACGCGCTCGCGCGGCGTCGAGGTGGAGGGAAGTTTCGCGCTCTCTCCGCGCCTTTCCGCTGACCTCACTTACACCTTCACCGACGCCATCGATCTTGCAACGGATACGCAGCTCTTGCGTCAGCCGAAGCACAAGGGCACGGCGATCGTCACCTATAAGCCGGTCGACAAGCTGTCTCTTTCCGCCAGCGTCATCGTCAATGGCCGCGAGAATGACAGCCCCGCCCCCAATGACGGCTTCGTCCGCCTCGATCTGCGCGGCGCCTATCAGATCACCGACGCGCTGGAGATTTACGGGCGCATGGAAAATGCAACCGATACGGAGTATCAGGATGTCTCCGGCTATGGCGAGCCGGGTCTTGCCGCCTATGGCGGCGTCAGGGTGCGGCTTTGATCCGGCTGACTGTCTTTCTTTTAGCGCTCGCCGCCGCCTTTCCGGCGGCGGCGAGCCCCCGCGCCGTTTCCCTCGATTACTGCGCCGATCAATATCTATTAAAACTCGCCGATAAAACCCAGGTCCTCGCCGTCTCGCGCGGCGCGGACAAGGATTTCTCTCATATGCGAGATAAGGCGGCAGGACATGAACAGATCCGTCCGTCCCGCGAAGAGGTTTTCGCGCTGGCGCCCGATCTTGTCCTGCGCCAATGGGGCGGCGGCGCCAATGCCGAGAAAAATTTCACCGCCTTTGGCGCGCGCGTGGTCTCGCTCGGCTATCCGGAAGATTTCGACGGCGTCAAAGACAATATCCGTCTCGTCGCCGATGCCCTCGACCAAGAGCCGCGCGGCGAAGCCCTGATCGCCGATATGGAGGCGCGTCTCGACGCGCTGGCGCGAGACAACGACTCAAAAAAGCGCGCGCTTTACGTCACGCCAGGCGGCGTCACCGCCGGCGCTCATACGATGATCGACGCGGCGATAAACGCCGCCGGCCTCGTCAATATTGCTGCGCAGGAAGGCAAGTCTTACTGGCCTTCTCTGTCGGCGGAAGAAGTTCTGCTGGCGCCGCCGGACTTCATCGTCGGCGGATTTTTCGTCTCCCGTGATCAGGACATCAATCACTGGTCGGCCGCGCGACATCCCGCTTTGAAAAAGCTCCTCGCTGAAACGCCTTCCGTGCAGTTGCCGGCGGACATAGTAAGCTGCGCCGCCTGGTTCGCCGTCGATGCGGCGGAAATGATCGCGAAAGGCGCTGAATGATGCGCGCCCTTTCCCTCAACGCTATTCTGGCGGGCGCCAGCATCGCGCTCATTCTCCTGTCGCTGTTTATCGGCCCGGCGGCGATCGCCCCGGGGGACGCGCTCGCCGCGCTTTTTTCCGATCAGGGCGCCGTCTCGGCCATCATTCGCGAGATCCGCCTGCCACGCGCGCTCGCCGCCTTTCTCGCCGGGGCCTGTCTCGGCGCGGCGGGGGCGGGGCTGCAAGGATTATTGCGCAACCCGCTCGCCGATCCGGGCGTGCTCGGCGTTTCCGCGGCCGCCGCGCTCGGCGCGGTTATCGCGATCTATTTCAATCTCGCTGCGCTCGCCTTCTGGGCCGCGCCGATGATGGCGATCCTCTTTGCCCTCGGCGCGACGGCGGCGCTCTATGCGCTGGGCGCGGGGCGCGTCACCACCGCAAGGCTCATTCTTATCGGCGTCGGGCTGTCGTCTTTTTCCGGCGCGCTGATCTCGCTCGCCATGAATCTCTCGCCGAACCCCTTCGCGCTGTCCGATCTTATCAACTGGCTGTTCGGCACGGTCGCGAACCGGAGCTTTGCCGATCTCGCCCTCGCCGCGCCTTTCGCGTTTCTCGGTTTCGTCATGATTATCGCCGCGGCGCCGGGCCTTCTCGCCCTGACGTTGGGTGAGGAAACCGCCGACAGTTTGGGCGCGGATCTCAAACGCACTCGCGCGCTCGTCATCATCGGCGCGGCGTTTCTTGTGGGCGCCAGCGTCGCCACCGCCGGCGCCATCGGCTTTGTGGGCATTGTCGCGCCGCATCTCGTGCGCGCCTTCGCCGGACAGAACCCGGCGCGGCTTCTTTTGCCCTCGGCGCTGATGGGCGGCCTCATGCTCGCGGGCGCCGATATCGTCATCCGCCTCTTGCCTTTCGATCAGGAATTGAGGCTGGGCGTCGCCGCAGCGCTGATCGGAGCGCCCGGCTTCGTCTGGGTCGCGGCGACGACGAAAAGGATCGCCTCATGATCCTCGACCTCGATCATATCTCAGTATCGCTCAAAGGCCGGTGCATTCTGAGCGACGTTTCCATGAGCGCGCGCGAAGGTGAATTCATCGGTCTGATCGGCCCTAATGGCGCAGGGAAATCGACCCTCCTCAAAACCGCCGCCGGACTTTTACCCATTGAGACGGGCACGCGGCGGCTCGCCGGCGCGGCGATGGAGACGCTCTCCGCCAAGGAAAAGGCGCGCGCGCTTTCCTACCTGCCGCAGACACGCCCGCTTTACTGGGCGATGCCCGTGCGCAGCCTCGTGGCGCTCGGGCGTTTCGCTTGGGGCAATCCGTTGACGGAAGATGCGCGCGACACCGAAGCCGTAGACCGCGCGCTTGACGCCTGCGGCGCAAGCCATCTCGCCGACCGCCCGGCAAGCGAACTTTCCGGCGGCGAACTCTCGCGCGTGCATCTGGCCCGCGCGCTTGCAGGCGAAACGCCGCTCCTCCTTGCGGATGAACCCGCCGCCGCCCTCGACCCGGCCCATCAGCTGTCGGTTATGCAGCTCCTGCGCGCCAAGGCGGACGAAGGAAAAGCCGTCATGGCGGCGCTGCACGATCTGACGCTGGCGGCGCGCTATTGCACGCGTATCGTGATGATGCATGACAGCAGCGTCGCCGCGGACGGCGCCCCCAAGGATGTATTGACCGATGATCTGTTGCAGCGGGTATTCAAAATCAGCGCCCGCTTCGATGCTGAAGGCGGCCTCGCCATTCACGCGATGGAAAATTAATCGGCCCCGGCGCTCTTTTCCTTGCGCCAGTAGACTTCCGGAATCTCCTGACGCCTGGCTTCGGCCCGCGCGGCGATAAAGAGAACATCCGACAGGCGATTGAGATATTGCAGACCCATGGACGCCTCCGGCGCATCGCGATGGAACGCCGCCATGGCCCGCTCGGCCCGGCGGCAAACGGCGCGCGCCACATGGGCAAAGGCAATGACCGGCGCGCCGGCAGGAAGAATGAACTCCTTCAAGGGCGGCAGGTCCTTGTTCATCGCCGCCGCTGCGTCTTCGAGCCGCGCCAGATGATCGTCCGACAGAACCGGCGCGCCTGGAAAGGACAAGGCGCCGCCGAGATCGAACAGATCATGCTGCACCCCGGTCAGAAGATCGGCGAGCGATCCTTTTTCCAGATGCGCGATGACGACCCCGATATGGGAATTCAATTCATCCACCTCGCCGATCAGCGCAATGCGCGCATCGTCTTTCGCAAGGCGGGTTCCGTCGGCGAGCGAGGTTTCGCCCTTGTCGCCGCCGCGGGTCACGATTTTGTTGAGCCTGTCTGACATAGGCCTCACTTTATAAGAAAACGCCCGGCGGTTCGACCGCCGGGCGCTTCACAAGATGGAGCGGGATCAGTTTTTCGTGGGCGGGTGAACGCCCGGCCCCATGGGCTCGCCGATCTCCTTTTCGCCGGCGAGCGGATGCTCGTCGTCTTTCAGGGTCTTCAGGTGCATCAGGTAATTGATCGCCGGCGAGACGACGATCAGGCCGACGCCCACCGCCACGGCGAGCCAGCCCACATTGGAATAGACGTCGAGCACCACAGGCTCGCCGTCCGGGCCCACGGCCGCCGTCGCCTGGGCGATGATCGCAGCGACGGCGTTCCCCGCCCCGGAGGCGAGGAACCAGGTGCCCATGATGAGACCGACCATGGACCGCGTCGAAAGCCGGGTCATGGCCGAAAGGCCCACCGGCGAGAGGCATAGCTCGCCGGTCGTGTGCAGCAGATAGATGAGGAAGATGAAGATGACCGGCGTTAGGCCGGCGTTTGTCTGGGCGCCCCAGACGAGCACGAGAAAGCCGAGCCCGAGCTGGATGACGCCAAGCCCGAATTTCTGCGGCGCCGTCGGTTCAAGCCCGCGCTTGCCGAGAAACACCCACAACATCGCGAACAGCGGACCGAGCAGGATGATGTAGATCGCGTTGATCGACTGGAACACCGAAGTCACGATCTCCTGGCCGAAAATCGTGCGGTCGACATCGTCGCGCGTATAGATGTTGAGAGACGACCCGGTCTGTTCGAAGAGCGCCCAGAACAGCACCTGAATGGAGATCAGGAACACGGCGGCGAAAATCCGGTCGCGCGCGTGAGGCTCGAGCGTGAAGACAGAGCGATAAAGGATGTAGCCGACCGTCAGCGCGCCGGCGACCATCAAGAGGACGTTCACCGTGTCCTGATCGCGCACCACATACCAGACGAAAATCGTCATCGCGAGCGTGCCGATATAGATCAGCCATTCTGTCGATAGGCCGGCGAAACGTTTCGCCTTGAGGAGCGCAAGATTCGGCGACTCGCCCGCCCCTTGCAGCCAGGACTTGCCGGCGACGAAAACGACAAGGCCCGCCAGCATGCCGATGCCGGCGAGACCGAAACCGTATTTCCAGCCGAAGGTTTCGCCGAGATAGCCGGCAAGCAGCGCGCCGAAGGCGGCGCCGAGATTGATGCCCACGTAAAACAGCGTGAAGGCGCCGTCGCGGCGGGTGTCGGTCTTCGCATAAAGCTCGCCAACGATGGTGGAGATATTCGCTTTGAGGAATCCGACGCCCATGATGATGAGCGCGAGCGAAAGATAGAAGATGTTGATGATGGTCGCATCAGGCGACCCGCCCGGCGACACCGGCTCGCCCTCGACCGCCATGCCGAGATGGCCCATCACAAGCAAAACGGCGCCGATCATCACGGCGCGGCGCTGACCGAGATAGCGGTCGGCAAGAACCCCGCCGATCACCGGAAGGATGTAAACCAGCGTCGTATAGGCGCCGTAAAGGCCATAGGCAGCGCGCTCTCCGAAAAGGAAATGCTGAGTCAGATAAAGGACCAAAAGGGCGCGCATCCCGTAATAGGAAAAGCGTTCCCACATTTCGGCGAAGAACAGGATGAACAGCCCTTTCGGATGATTGCGCATCTGAAAAAGCGTCATCAGGAGGCCAACGAGCGCAATGCCGCCCAGGACCAGATAAAACATATATGAACTCCCTCTTGCGGCGAGCGCGAAGCGGCGCCGCGTCCAGATCTCACCCCCGGCGCGCCACAGGGGCGCGCATGATTAGCGCGCACTGTAGGATGAAAATGCTCAAAGAATCCAGCATTTACGGCGCCTCGAAGCGTTCCCGCCCCGCATCGTGACCGAAGCCGCCATCACCGCGCCTGATGTTCGCCTTTCGTACGAGCGTCGCGGCGGCCGGACGCACGCGCCCGCTATTCCTTCGATTTCAGCCAGAACGCACGGATCAGTCCGATCACGGAAATCAACAGCCAGAACATTTCGATGAGGAAAGAGGCGGCGTTGAAGGTATTCGACAGGGAATAGAGAATCAGCAGCGCGCCGAGACCGTTCAGCGCCGGATAGAGCGGCCGGCGCACATCCATGCGGCCCACTTGCGAAAGAAAATAGGTGCCGACAACCAGCGTGACGCCCGCAAAGCCGACAAAATCCGGAAGGGTCAAGTTCATGGCGCCTGTCTAGACCATTCAGCGGTAAAGTTCGAGGCCGGCTCTAAAGGGCGCCAATGGCGAGATAGCCGACGCCGAGACAGGCCGCGAGCGCCAGCGTCATCACCAGGCCGTCGCGGGCGATGATGGCGACGCCGAACAAGACAACGCTCCAGGCGGGCGCTGCAACCGCGAAGGGCACGGCGTCGAAGGGAATCATCAACACGCCGAGGATCGTGACGAAAATCGCGGCGGCCCGGCGCATGGCCTCGCCCGCCATCCATGTCCAGCGCTCGGTAATGAGATGATCGATAAAGCGCAGCGGCTTATCCATCTTTTCACGAATCTCCCGCAGCTTTTCTTCGGAGACGGATTGTTTCAGCGCCGCCTCCGGCAGCCAGGGGTGGTTCAGTCCCAGAGTCATCTGCAGCCCCAAGAGCGCGATGACGACGCCGACCACCGCCGCCGCGCCGGGCACGACGGCCAGCGGCGTGCCGCCCACAAAGCCAAGCATGATAAAGAGCGGCCCGTAGCTGCGGTCGTCCCAGGCTTTCAACAGAGCTTTGAGGGAAACCCGGCCGTCTTCGGAATGCGCGATCGCGTAATCGACGATCTCTTCCAGCGGGCCGACATCGTCGTCAGCCCCGGCGTCGGGTTTGGAGGTTTCGGTTTCGGCCATGACTGGCCAACACTGGCGGACCCAGGACGTTCCGGCAAGGCCGAATGGCCGGCCTTCAGCCGGCCGGCCGCCAGAGACATTTTCCCGTCACACGATAGCTGGCGCCAAGGCGCTCATAAAAACTGATTGCGCGCTCATTGCCGGTCTGCACCGTCCAACTGACAAGCGCGCGCCTTTTTTCAGCTTCATCGAAGACGGCTTTCATCAGCGTCTCGCCAATTCCCAAGCTTCGGCATTCCGGGCGGACAAAAATGTCGTCAAGCGTGATGCGCGCTGCACCGCTCCACAGATGGAAATCATGGGTGAATGTCGCGTAACCGGCGATCTCTCCCGACAGCGTCGCGAAAAACCCGCTCCAGGACGGGCGGTCTCCAAACCCGGTTTCGCGAAGCCGTTCCGGCGTGACGGTCAGATGCGCCCGCTCGCCCTCAGTGTCGGCGAGCGCGCACATCAGCGCGAAAAGCTCATCTACGTCGCCAGCTTCAACAGGGCGAATGGAAACAGTGTCCCGATCGGCCGCAGGCGTCATGCCTGCATGGTCCAGCCTTCGACGCCCATGGCCGCCTGACGCACCGCTTCCGAGCGCGTCGGGTGGGCGTGACAGGTGCGCGCGATGTCTTCCGACGCGCCGCCGAATTCCATGACGCTCACCGCCTCGGCGATGAGCTCGCCCGCTTCGACGCCGATAATATGCACGCCGAGCACCTTATCCGTATCCGCATCGGCGAGGACTTTCACGAAACCGTCCGTCTCGTGATTGGTCTTGGCGCGCGAGTTGGCTGCGAAAGGAAACTTGCCGGTCTTGTATTTGACGCCGGTCTCTTTGAGTTGCTCTTCGGTTTTGCCGGCGCTCGCGACTTCCGGATAGGTGTAAACGACGCTCGGCACCGTGTCGTAATTAACATGGCCCGCCTTGCCGGCGAGCAGCTCGATGCAGGCGGTTCCGTCGTCTTCGGCCTTATGGGCGAGCATCGGCCCCGTGATGCAGTCGCCGATGGCCCAGACGCCCTCGACGCTCGTCTTGAAATGATCGGTCTCGATGAAGCCGCGCTTGTCGGTTTTAACGCCGACCGTATCTAGCCCCAGTCCTTGCGTATGGGGACGGCGCCCGATGGCGACCAGCACCGCATCGCAATCGAGGGTTTCGACCTCGCCGCCCGCCGCCGGTTCGACGGAAAGCTTGACCTTGGTTTTCAGCTTTTCAGCGCCCGTCACTTTCGAGGACAATTTGAAATCGACGCCCTGCTTTTTGAGAATGCGCTGGAACTGTTTCGACACCTCCCCGTCCATGGTCGGCAGGATCTTGTCGAGATATTCGACCACCGTGACCTTGGCGCCGAGCCGGCGCCAGACGGAGCCGAGTTCGAGCCCGATCACGCCGCCGCCGATGACGACGAGATGTTTCGGCACAGGCGAAAGCGACAAGGCGCCGGTGGAGGAGACGATCTGCTGCTCGTCGATCTCGACGCCCGGCAGAGGCGTGACTTCAGAGCCCGTGGCGATGACGATGTTTTTAGTATCGAGCTCCTTGTCGCCATCGGCGCCGGAGACGAGGACGCGGCCTGCGGAGAGAATCTCCCCGGCGCCGTAGAACACCTCGACCTTGTTCTTTTTCATCAGGAACTCAACGCCCTTGGTGAGGCCTTCGACGGCGTCGTCTTTCTGCTTCAGCATTTGATCGAGATCGACTTTGAGGCCGGTCGTCTTGATCCCAAGCCCATCGAAATCCTTCACGGCGATGTCGTAAAGCTGCGAGGCGTGCAGCAGCGCCTTCGATGGGATGCAGCCGACATTGAGGCAGGTGCCGCCGAGCTTTTTGCTGTCGCGCTTTTCGATGATCGCGGCTTTGAGGCCAAGCTGGCCGGCGCGGATCGCCGCATTATAGCCGCCGGGACCGGCGCCGATGATGACGACGTCGTATTGATCAGCCATGTCTTCCTCGGTTCGTCATAAAAAGTCCGGCGCAGGCTGCGCCGGAACCGAAATGAGTTCCCGCTGGACCTAGGCGCAGCGGGCCGGAGCGTCAACAGCGCCCGCTGACGCGGAAACGCCCCCGCGAACCCATTTCCCCAAAATTTGTTAATATCCCATGCTCTCCGGCGCAGCCCCTTTTGCAGCCTTTGTCATTGCCGGCGCGGTAATCATGATCGCCGGATCGCGTCTTGCGCGCATTGCAGACGCCTTGAGCCAGCGGCTGGGGCTTGGCGCGGCGTTTTTCGGCGCCGTATTTCTGGGCGCGGCGACCTCGCTGCCGGGGCTCACCGCCTCAACGCTCACCGCCTGGCGCGGCGCGGCGGAACTCGCCGTCTCGAACGCCGTCGGCGGCATCGCCGCGCAAACGCTGTTCCTGGTGTTCGCGGATATCGCCTATCGCCGGGCGAATCTCGAACACGCCGCCGCGTCGCTCCAGAATATTTTCTACGGCACGGCGCTGATGATCATGTTGGCGCTAACCATCCTGGCGCGCGCCGGACCGGACATTTCATTCTTCGCCGTTCACCCGGTCAGCGTCGTCTTGCTGGCTGCTTATGCTTTCGTCGTGCGTCTCACCGATCACGCGAAAACGCAGCCCATGTGGCGGCCGCGACAAACCGAAGAGACCAAGTCCGAAGACGAGGACGCCGATGACGAAAAGCAATCGACGCGCATGTTATGGGTGTGGTTTGCGGGGCTCGCGGCGATGACGCTCGCCTGCGGCTGGGCGGTCGCGGAGGCGGGGACGGTTTTCATCGAGCGCTTCGGCATGTCCGAGACCGCCGTCGGCGTCTTTTTCATCGCCATCGCGACCTCGACCCCGGAACTTGTCGTGACTATCGCGGCCGTCCGGCGCGGCGCGGTGCGGCTCGCCATCGGCGGGATTCTCGGCGGCAACGCCTTTGACACCCTCTTCATCGCCGCATCCGACATGGCCTACCGCCAAGGGTCGATCTATCACGCCATGAGCGACCGCCAGGCGTTCTGGATCGCCGTCGCCATCGCCATGACCGGGCTCATTATTCTGGGGATGCTCGCGCGCGAGCGTCACGGCCCCGGCAATGTCGGGTTCGAAGGCGTCAGCATCGCCGCCCTTTACGGGGCCGGCGCCTGGATGTCGTTCTGAAGCCTCTAAAGATCGAGCAGCAGACGCTGCGGGTCTTCGAGATTTTCCTTCACGCGCACGAGGAAGGTGACCGCGCCCTTGCCGTCGACGATGCGGTGATCATACGACATGGCGAGATACATCATCGGACGGATAATGACTTCGCCATTGCGCGCGATGGGGCGCTCCTCGATGCGGTGCATGCCGAGAATGCCAGACTGCGGCTGGTTGAGGATCGGCGTCGACAGCAGCGAGCCGTAGACCCCGCCATTCGAGATGGTGAAGGTGCCGCCCTGCATCTCCTCGAGCTTCAATTCGCCCGAGCGCGCGCGCTTGCCGAAATCGGCGATCTCAAGCTCGATATCGGCCATGGATTTGAGGTCCGCGTCGCGCAGCACCGGCACGACGAGCCCTTTGTCGGAGCCCACGGCGACGCCGATATCGTAATGGTTCTTGTAGATGATGTCGTTTCCGTCGATTTCCGCATTGACGTCCGGCACCTCTTTCAGCGCATGAACGCAGGCCTTGACGAAGAAGGACATGAAGCCGAGCTTGATGCCGTGCTTCTTGTCGAAAAGGTCCTTGTACTGATTGCGCAGCTCCATCACCGCCGTCATGTCGACGTCGTTAAAGGTGGTTAGCATCGCCGCCGTGTCCTGCGCCTCTTTCAGGCGCCGGGCGATGGTCTGGCGCAGGCGGGACATTTTCACCCGCTCCTCGCGCGGCCCCAGCTCTTTCGGCGCGCTCGGGGCTTTGGCCTGCTGCGGTTTGACTTCAGCTTTCAGGGCGTCGGCCTTGGTGACGCGCCCGCCCTTGCCGGTGCCTTCGATGGCGGAAGCATCAAGCCCGCGCTCGGCGACGACCCGGCGCGGCGCCGGCGACAGCGCTTCATTGGAACTGGCGGCAGGCGCTTTATCTTCGGATTGATCAGCAGCCTGAGTTGACGCAGGCGCCGCCGCGCCATTGCCTTTCGTCGGCGCGTCGCCGGTGACAATCACCGCCAGAACGGCGCCGACCTCGACCGTGTCGCCTTCCTTGGAGCGGATTTCCTGCAGGACGCCCGCCGCCGGGGACGGCACGTCCATGGCGGCCTTGTCGGTTTCGAGGCTGACCAGCGGCTCGTCGAGCTCGACCCGGTCGCCTTCCTTTTTCAGCCATTCGCCGATATCGGCCTCGGTGACGCTTTCGCCCGAGGCCGGCACTTTGACCTCGACCTTTTCGCCTTCATGAGACGGGGCTTCCTTTTTCGGCTGGGCTTTTTTCGGCGCCGCGGCGGCGCCTTCCTCGATGGCGCCGAGCAGCGCATCGACTTCCACCGTGTCGCCTTCCTTGGCGGCGATCGACGAGATCACCCCGCCCGCCGGGGCCGGCACCTCCACCGAGACCTTGTCGGTCTCAAGCTCGACAATCGGTTCGTCGGCGAACACCTCGTCGCCTTCGTTCTTCATCCATTTCGCAATCGTCGCTTCGGTGACGGATTCGCCGAGCGTCGGAACGCGGATTTCGGTGGCCATGTTTTTCTCCAACAGCGCTACAGCGTGAGCGCATCATCCATAAATTCTGCAAGTTCCTGCTTGTGACGGCTCATCAGGCCGGTCGCAGGCGAGGCCGCGGCGGCGCGGCCCACATAGCGGGGGCGTTTGTGTTTGGCGTCGATCTGCTGGAGCGTCCATTCGATATTCGGCTCCATGAAGAACCAGGCGCCCATATTTTTCGGCTCTTCCTGGCACCAGACCATTTCCGCGTTGCGGAAGCGTTGCAGCTCGTTGATGAGCGACATCGCCGGGAACGGATAAAACTGCTCGACGCGCAGGAGGTAGACGTCATTGATCCCGCGATTTTCGCGTTCTTCGAGAAGGTCGTAATAGACCTTGCCCGAACAGATCACGACGCGCTTGATCTTCGAATCGGCGACCAGCTTCACCGTGGAGCCGGGACGGTATTCGGCGTCATCCCACAACACCCGGTGGAAGGACGAACCGGGGCCCATCTCGTCGAGCGAGGAAACGCATTTCTTGTGCCGCAGCAGCGATTTCGGCGTCATCAGGATGAGCGGCTTGCGGAAATTGCGGCGCATCTGACGGCGCAGAATATGGAAGTAATTCGCCGGGGTCGTGCAGTTCGCGACTTGCATGTTGTCCTGCGCGCATAATTGCAGGAAGCGCTCGAGCCGCGCCGAAGAGTGTTCCGGCCCCTGGCCTTCATAGCCATGGGGCAAGAGGAGAACGAGACCGCACATGCGCAGCCATTTGCGCTCGCCGGAGGAAATGAACTGGTCGATGATGACCTGCGCGCCGTTCGCGAAATCGCCGAACTGGCCTTCCCAGAGCACCAGGAATTTCGGATTGGCGAGGGAATAGCCATATTCGAAGCCCATCACCGCAAATTCGGAGAGGTTCGAATCATGCGCCTCAAAGGTCGCTTCGGCGTTATGCAAATGGTTGAGCGGCGTGTAGGTTTTCTCCGTCTCCTGATCGATGAAGACCGCATGACGCTGGGAGAAGGTACCGCGGCGCGAATCCTGACCGGACAGGCGCACGCCGAACCCTTCCTTGACCAGCGAGCCAAAGGCCAGCGCTTCCGCCGTCGCCCAGTCGATCCCCTCACCGCTGTCGAACATTTTCTTTTTCTGTTCGAGGATGCGCGAGAGCGTCTTGTGGATATTGAAGGTCTTGGGAAAGCGCGTGAGCGATGAGCCGATGTCTTTCAGCTCTTCAAGCTCGATCGCCGTGTCGCCGCGGCGGTCGTCGTCCACCGGCGGCACGAAACCCGACCATTGTCCGTCGAGCCAGTCGGCCTTGTTGGGCTTGAAACTTTCCGCCGCAGCGAATTCGCTGTCGAGGAATTCGCGGAATTTCGATTTTTCCGCCTCGACATCGCCCTTGCTGAGGATGCCCTCCTCGACCATGCGTCGCGCATAAACCGCCTGGGTCGTCTCCAGCTTGCGGATCTTCTTGTACATGTTCGGCTGGGTGAAGCCCGGCTCGTCGCCTTCATTGTGGCCGAAGCGGCGGTAGCAGAACATGTCGATGACGACGTCGGCGGCGAATTTCTGACGAAACTCCGTCGCGACCTTCGCGGCGTAAACCACCGCCTCCGGGTCGTCGCCATTTACATGGAAGATCGGCGCCTCGACCATCTTCGCCACGTCAGACGGATAAGGCGAGGACCGCGAGAATTTCGGGCTCGTCGTAAAACCGATCTGGTTGTTGACGATGAAATGGATCGTGCCGCCGGCGCGATAGCCGCGAAGCCCGGAAAGGCCGAAACATTCAGCAACAACGCCCTGGCCGGCAAAGGCGGCGTCGCCGTGCAGCAAGAGCGGCAGCACATGGGTGCGCGGCTGGTCGAGATCGGGCGCCTCGATGCGGTCCTGCTTGGAGCGCGCCTTGCCGATGACGACCGGGTTCACCGCCTCGAGATGCGAGGGGTTGGCGGTCAGCGACAGGTGGACCTTGTTGCCGTCGAATTCGCGGTCGGAGGAGGCGCCGAGGTGATATTTAACATCGCCGGAGCCGGAGACGTCGTCCGGCGTCACAGAGCCGCCCTGAAACTCGTGGAAGATGTGGTGATAGGGCTTGCCCATCACCGCGGCGAGCACGTTCAAGCGGCCGCGATGCGGCATGCCGATGACAATCTCTTTGACGCCGAGGGCGCCGCCGCGCTTGATGATCTGCTCGAGCGCCGGGACCATAGCCTCGCCGCCATCGAGGCCGAAGCGCTTGGTGCCCGTATATTTGGTGTGCAGGAATTGCTCGAAGCCTTCCGCCTCCACCAGCTTGTTGTAGATGGCGCGCTTGCCTTCCTTGGTGAAGGTGATGTCCTTGTCCGGCCCTTCGATGCGCTGCTGCAGCCAGGCTTTTTGTTCCGGGTCGGTGATGTGCATGAACTCGACCGCGAAGGTGCCGCAGTAAGTCCGTTGCAGAATGTCTAGTATCTCGCGCAGGGTCGCCGTTTCAAGGCCGAGCACGTAATCGATATAGATCGGCCGGTCCATGTCGGCTTCGGTGAAGCCGAGCGAGGCGGGATCGAGTTCGGGGTGGACCGTCTTTTTCTGAAGACCCAGGGGATCGAGATCGGCGATCAGATGGCCGCGAATACGATAGGCGCGGATCAGCATCAGCGCGCGCAGGGAATCTTTCGTGGCCTGATGGACGTCGCCGCCCGGCGCCGCGGCGGGGTTGAGCGCCGCGCGCTCTTCGATTTTCGCCCTTAATTGCGGCTCCACCGCCGCCCAGTCGCCGTCAAGGGCCGCCGTGATCTCGCCATTGACCTTGGGCGGCCAGTCGGCGCGCGCCCAGCTTGGGCCCTCAAATGCCGGCCCCGAGTCGCTCTCGCTTTCGAAAAAGGCCCGCCATTCCGGGCTCACCGAGGACGGATTGGCTGCGTAACGGGCGTACAACGCTTCAAGATACTGCGCGTTGGCGCCCGAAAGAACCGATTGATTTTCCGGCTTTCCTGCCGCCGGAGCTGCGGGAGCATTCCCGTCTTTGGCCATGACCCTGTCCGTCTTTACGCCCTTGTGACGATAGCACCCTAGATACGCCAACCTGCGCGCGTTTCAATCTCTATTGGACCCGCCCTTTAACGATAAAATCATTTATTTTTTGAGAACTTCAAGAAGCGTCCGGCCCATCGCAGCCGGCGTGGGCGAGACCGCGACGCCGGCCGATTTCATGGCATCGATCTTCGCCGCGGCGGTGTCGTCAGCGCCCGAAACCAGCGCCCCGGCATGGCCCATGCGCCGGCCCGGAGGGGCCGTGACGCCGGCGATAAAGCCCACAGTGGGCTTCTTTATCTTGTGGCTCGCCAGGAATTTGGCCGCATCGGCCTCGGCTGAACCGCCGATCTCGCCGATCATGATGATCGAGTGGGTCTCGTCATCGTGAAGAAACATGTCGAGAACTTCGATGAAATCGGTGCCTTTGACCGGGTCGCCGCCGATCCCGACGCAGGTCGACTGGCCAAGCCCGGCGGCCGTCGTCTGGTGCACCGCCTCATAGGTGAGCGTGCCCGAGCGGGAGATGACGCCAACATGGCCCTTGCGGTGGATATGGCCCGGCATGATCCCGATCTTGCACTCGTCCGGGGTGATGACGCCAGGGCAGTTGGGACCGACCAGGCGGGTCTTGGAGCCGTCGAGGGCCCGCTTGACCTTCACCATGTCGAGCACCGGGATGCCCTCGGTGATGCAGATAACAAGCGGGATTTCAGCCGCCACAGCCTCAAGGATCGAATCCGCCGCGAAGGGGGGCGGCACATAGATCACCGATGCGTCAGCGCCGGTCTTCTCGCGCGCCTCGGCGACCGTGTCGAAAACGGGAAGGGTCTTGCCTTTTGCGGGCTCCCCGGCCTCCCAGGTCGACCCGCCTTTGCCCGGCGTCACGCCGCCGACCATTTTGGTGCCGTAGGCGATCGCCTGCTCGGTGTGGAAGCTGCCGGTCTTGCCAGTCAGGCCCTGGCAGATGACCTTGGTGTTCTTGTCGATCAGAATGGACATGGATGGGATTCTCAAACTTGAAGCCGGAAGTTGGCCTCTCCTAGCCAAGCTGGTCGGCGGCGGCAATGGCGGAGCCCCGTTTTCTTGCGGAACCGGACGGCCAGCGGCGCTGTTAAGGCCCAGGTGAGCCAGGATGGCCCCTCATGCATGAAAAAAAGAACGCCGCGCTCGAGAGCGCCATGCGCACCGGATATAGCGCCCGCGGGCTCGTTTACCTGCTGATCGGCGTCCTCGCGGTCTTCGCCGCGATCAATGGCGGCGAGGCGGAAGGCGCCACGGGCGCGCTTAACTATCTGGTCCGCCAGCCTTTCGGCATCGCCCTCGTCGGTTTCGTGGCGCTCGGCCTCCTCGCTTTCGCCCTCTGGCGCTTCGCCGACGCCGCCTTCGATCTCGAAGACGAGGGCGATCACGCCCGCGGCCTCGGCTCGCGGCTGACCAAATTTTTCTCCGGCGCCTCTCATGTTTTTTTGAGCGCGACGGCGGTCACCATCATGATCAAGGGCGCCAAGGCCGACGACAATACCGCCGCGAACTGGAGCGCGACCGTCATGGGCGCGCCCTTCGGACGCTGGGCGGTGGCGCTCGCGGGGATGATCGCCATCGGGGTCGGGCTGTATTTCTTCTACAAATCGGGCGCGCGGACCTTCCGCATCGATCTGCGCGAGACCGAGACCACCCGCCGCCTTGCTCCGCTCGTCCGCTTCGGCCTTGCCGCCCATGGTTTCGTGCTGCTGATCATCGGCGGCATGATCGCCTATGCGGGATTGACCACCAATCCCGAGCACGCGGTCGGGCTTGGCGAAGCGCTGACGCTTCTGGAAACCCAGCCCTTCGGGCGCACCCTGCTCGGTCTTTCGGGCGCCGGCATGGTGGCGTTCTCGCTTTATTGCTTTGTGCTCGCCGCCTATCGCGCGCCGCTGTCGCTGTCCCGGGGCGACTTTCCCGCCGCGCTTTCCTGATTGGATGCGCGGTGCGACCGCCGGCCGCACGGCCGAAAGCCCTTCGCCACCAAACTGTCACGAAACGGTCGCGCCGGCGCAACATTCCCCTGCAAGAGAGAGCGCGCTGAAAGCTCATGCTTTATAGCCCCTCCCGACTTCAAGCCGCGCGGACTTCCCGCGCGGCTTTTTTCTTTTCCGGCTCAAAGCTCGGGCAGATCGGTCTTCGTCCGCTCGGAGACATGATCGCCGGTATTCAGCGTGCCGGCGCTTTCGACCATCATGATCCAGCATTCCTTTTCCGCGACCGGCATGTGCTCGACGCCGGCGGGCACGGTGAGAAAGTCGCCCTCCTCCAGCGTCACGTCTTCATCCCGGAAACGCATGGTGAAAGAACCTTTGACGACGAAGAAGGCTTCCTCGACGCCCTCGTGACGATGCCACTCGAAGGCGCCGTCGATCTTCGCGATGCGCACTTCCTGTCCGTTGACGCGCGCCGCAATGTGCGGCGACCAACATTCGTGAATATGATCGAAAGCCTCGGGGATATTGATCTTTTTTACAGCCATGACGTCACCCTTCGTCGTTCATGAACATTCGCTGAAAAGCGCGAGGCGGCCGGAACGAAGAACCGCAGCCCGCTGTTGCCCTGACGTCACCACCATCAAGGAGATGAGTATGCCCACAGCAACCGGACATACAACCGCCATTCGCGCGTCGCGCGTCATCGGCACGCCGGTTTACAATACGGCGGGCGACCAGATTGGCGAAATCGAAGACGTCATGCTCGACAAGACCACGAACAACATCATGTTCGGGATCGTCGGGTTCGGCGGCTTTCTCGGGCTCGGCGAAAAGTTTCATCCGATCCCCTGGGCCAGCCTGAATTTCGAGAAAGACAAGGGCGGCTATGTCGTGCCTTACACAAAAGAGCAGCTCGAACAGGCGCCGAAAGATTCGCTGCACGAGCTGACCGAAAATGACGGCCTCGGCGCCCGCGACGCGGCCTATGACTATTACAAGACCGAACGCTACTGGTAAGCCGGAGCGCTAGATGGCGCGGCGCGATTGCGCGCTGCGCCAGGCCGGTCCGATCTGAGGCCCCTGACGCGCGCCGCCCGATGTGAGGCTTTGTTCATAAAGCCGTCCTATAAACGCGCGCCCCGGCTTGCCGGACGCCGCGAAAAGGACAAGGCTGGCCCTCGTGCAGACTTCCGACGTCATTCTCCATATCGGTTATCCGAAAGTGGCCAGCACGTGGCTCCAGCGCCGCGTGTTCACCGCTGACTTCGGCTTTCAGACGCCATGGGCGACGCATGCGAACACTGCGGTCGAACATTTTGTCCTGACGCCCAAACCGTCTTTCGATCCCGAAAAGATCTGGGATGATTTTTCGTCCGCATGCGCCGGGAAGAGCGGACGCCCGGTCATCAGTCACGAGGCGCTCGCCGGCGACCCTATCGTCGGTCGCTATGACGGCTTTGAAACTGCGGAGCGCCTCGCTGCGACGTTCCCCGGCGCGCGCGTCATCGTCCTTTTCCGCGCACAGGAGGCTTACGCAAATTCCGCCTGGCGCGAACATGTCAGGCGCGGCGGCCTGACGCCGATCGACGCCTATATCGGGGCGGACGGCGTCGCGCCCGGGTATCGCCCGTTCTGTCCGCATGAATTTTTGCGGTATGACGAACTCATCGGCGCCTATGCCGACCTGTTCGGGCGGGAACGCGTGCTGGCGCTCCCGCTTGAAGCAATGAACGGGGGAGAGGTCGTCGGAAATCTCGCGGCCTTTCTCGGCAATGACCAACTGCTTCAGTGTGAGAAGGCGCCGGTTTACCAGAGCGCCAAGGCGGGCACCACGCGGATGGTGCGCCAGCTAAATCGGTTCTGGCCTTACGATCCGACCCAACGCCGGCAACGGTCTTTTGTCTCTCGCCAGGCCGCGCGCATCGACAAGCGCGCGCCGAAAAGCTGGCAGGATGCATGCAAGAAAAAGGACGAGGAAAAGATCGCGGCGCTTCTCGAGGGACGCTTCGCCGAGAGCAACCGCCGGCTGCAAAGCCTGACGCCCGTCGACCTTTCGCAATTTCCGTATCAGATTTAGCCGCGCGCCGGCGCTGCCTTTTCAAAGCCAAGAACTTTTTGGAGGAAATCCTCCGGCAGCGGCTTTTTCTCCTGGCTTATCGGATCGGCGTGCACATAGACGATCCTGCCTGATGTCAGATGATCGCCGTCACGGAAAACGCCCAACTCAAGCGTCATGGACGTGCGCCCCAGCCTTGCGCAACGCGCGCCGACATCAAGCATGTCGTCGAACTTCGCCGATTTTTTGTAGTCGGCCTCGGCGTGGACGGTGAAGAAATCCATCGCCTTGTCGCCTTTGAGCCCGAGGGCGCGCATCCACTCCGTCATCCCCACATCAAAATAGAGAAAATAATTGACGTTGAAGACGATGCCCTGCGCATCGCATTCGCCCCAGCGCACGCGCAAAGGGTGAAGAAGCGTAAAGGCGTCCCGGGAAGACATGACTTCCCCGGCCTAGCCCTGAACCGCTTTCACGACCTTCTGCGCGGCGTCTTCGAGATCGTCGGCGGGGGTGATCTTGAGGCCCGAGTTCGCAAGGATTTCCTTGCCCTGCTCCACATTGGTGCCTTCGAGGCGCACGACCAGCGGCACCGTGAGGCCCACTTCCTTCACGGCCGCGATGACGCCTTCCGCGATGACGTCGCAGCGCATGATGCCGCCGAAGATGTTGACGAGAATGCCCTCGACGCCCGGATCGGAGGTGATGATCTTGAAGGCCTCGGTGACTTTCTCTTTCGTCGCGCCGCCGCCCACATCGAGGAAGTTCGCGGGCTCCGCGCCGTAATGCTTGATGATGTCCATGGTCGACATGGCGAGACCGGCGCCGTTGACCATGCAGCCGATATTGCCGTCGAGCTTCACATAGGAAAGATCGAATTCGGAGGCTTTGACTTCCGCCGGATCTTCCTCGGTGATGTCGCGCAGCTCTAGAATGTCGGAATGGCGGAACAGCGCATTCGGATCGAAGCCCATCTTGGCGTCGAGCACGAGGAGGTCGCCGCCCTTGGTGACGATCAAGGGGTTGATCTCGAGAAGGCTCGCATCTTTTTCGACGAAGGCCTTGTAGAGCGCCGGGATGAGCTTGCCGCATTGCTTGGCCGCATTGCCCGAAAGTCCCAGCGCCTGCGCAATGCGCCGCGCATGATGGGGCATGCAGCCGGTCGCCGGATCGATCCCGACGGTCACGATTTTCTCAGGGGTTTCCTCGGCGACTTCCTCGATATTCATGCCGCCTTCGGTGGAGGCGATGAACGCGATCCGGCCTGAGCCGCGATCGACCAACGCGGAAAGGTAAAGTTCGGTCTCGATGTCCGAGCCGTTCTCCACATAGATCGTGTTGACCTGTTTGCCGGCTTCGCCCGTCTGTTTGGTGACGAGGGTCGCGCCGAGCATTTCCTTGGCGAATTTCGCCGCTTCGGCGGGAGACTTGGCGAGGCGCACGCCGCCGCCTTCGCCGGCCGAGGCTTCCTTGAACTTGCCCTTGCCGCGCCCGCCGGCGTGGATCTGGGCCTTCACCACGTAAACCGGGCCGGGCAGCGCGTTTGCAGCAGCCTCCGCCTCCTGGGCCTTGGTCACGACGCGGCCCTCGGAGACCGGGGCCCCAAAGCTCTTAAGGACCTGTTTCGCCTGATATTCGTGGATATTCATCTTCGCGGCTCCGAAAGCGGGGTAAAAGTGCGGTTTCCCGCCTTATAACCGTCCGCTTCGGCGACGCAACACGGGTCTGAAAAAGAGGGGCCTAGTTGGCGCCCTGCGCCGTCTCGCCCTGGTGCGGGATGTCGATGGTGACCGTCGTGCCCGAGCCCAGCATGGTGTCCACCGACAGCCTGCCGTCGATGCCCTCGAGCAGGGTCTTGACGATGCGCCCGCCGAGGCTGTTGCCGCCCGGCCATTGCACGCCCTCGGGGATTCCGGAGCCGTCATCGGTGATGCGCAGGCGAATGACGCCGCCGGAAAGCTGCTTCACCCGGATCTCTACAAAGCCGCTGTCGCGCCCCTCAAAGGCGTGCTGAAGAGCGTTGGTGAAAATTTCCGACGCAATCAGCCCCACCCGGGCGGCAAACTCGACGCTGGTCTCGAAAGAGTCGGCGTCGACATTGATGCGCACGCCTTCCTTGCCGCCGAGAAACCCGATCGCCGACACGATGCGCGTCAGATAGGCGCCGAGCTGGATCTTTTTCGCCCGCACCGAGCCAACGCCCGCATCGGTCATCTCCTGGTAGAGAAGCTGCAGGGTCTCGACCCGATTGGCGAGCGTTGAGAACTCGCCGCGCGCATCCTCGGGCCGCTGCTCGGCCTGCATGCGGATCATGCTCACCACCATTTGCAAATGGTTTTTCACGCGGTGCTGCACTTCGCGCAACTGATCATCAACCCTGGCGGCCGGCGCATCTCCGTTGGCGCGCCGTTGCACGCCGAGAAAATACGTCACGGCGCCGTCATCGTCATAGATCGGCGAGATCAGCAAATGGTTCATGAACTTCTCGCCGTCGGCGCGGTAGTTCAGAATATCGACTTCAACTTCGGTTTTTGTATCGATGGCTTTCGCAAGCGCTGAAATGGTTTTCTTGTCCGTTTCCGCGCCTTGCAGGAAACGGCAATTGCGCCCGATGGCGGCGTCGCTCGAATAGCCGCTCAATCTTTCAAAAGCGCGGTTCACATACACGATAGGGTTGTCCGGCAGACGCGGATTCGTCACGACCATGGCGAGCGGCATGCGCTCAATCGTCATGCCGCGTACATCATCTTCACCGAGAACGACTTTTTTGTCTTTCTCACTCATCTTTAGGACACCTCTCCCATCTTGGGCATGTATGCAATCGCAATAATAACGATCATCCGGACAAAGAGTTCCGCTCACCCAGTGCATCCACCTAAGAGCCCTAAAGGCTTATGCATGTTAATTTTTTATAATATTCGCGCGCACCGGCGCCGAAAACAAAAACGCCTTAACATCGCCCAATTCTCGTCACACTATAAGCCGTGTACTGAATAATTTAAGTTTATGCAGCGCGCATGTCCTGAAGGCGATGAAGCTGCCGGCCATCCGCATCGAAATTCTCCGGCGCCAGCCATGCCTCGAATGCAGCCTTTGCAACCGGCCACTCCTTGTCGAGCATTGAAAACCATGCGGTGTCGCGATTGCGCCCTTTCACCACAAGATCCTGCCGGAAAATACCCTCAAATGAGAAACCGAGGCGCGCCGCCGCGCGCTTCGAAGCTTCATTGGCGTTATTGCATTTCCATTCGTAACGGCGATAGCCGAGATCGTCGAAAACATGCTTGGCCATGAGATACATGGCTTCCGTTGCGGCGGGGGTGCGTTTCAGCCTGTTCGAAAAAACGATTGTGCCGATTTCGGCCGATCCCGCCTCCGGGCGGATGCGCATATAGCTCGCCATGCCGAGCGGCGCGCCGTCATCGACATCGCGGAAGAGGTGAGTCTTCCAGCCGCCGGCCTTTATGGCGGCGGCCATGGCCTCGCCAAATTGCGACGGGTTCTCAAAGGGCCCAAGCGGAATGTAGGTCCACAGACCGTCATCGCCCGGTCCGCAAAGGACAGGAAACAGCGCCTCGCCCGCTTCGGGAAAGACCGCCGGCTCCACTGAGACGAAACGTCCAGCGACCCGCGAGAGCGCCGGCGCCGTGCAGCCGGACCAGTTGAGTTCTCTATTCATGCCATGATCAGTTGTGTTTTGTTATCGACGGGCTCTCTCCCGGCGCCCATAGTCCGCCGCGCAGAAACAGGAGCATCCCCCATGATCATCGTTTCCGGCAAGGCGAAATTGTCGCCCGGCGGCCTCGCGAAAGTGCAAAAAGAGATGGAGGGTGTCATCGCCGCCACCCGTAAAGAAGAAGGATGCATCGGCTATTCCTTCGGCGCGGACGTCATGGAGCCGGACACGATCCTGGTGCTGGAATACTGGAAAAGCTGGGCGGCGCTCGACGCCCATGTGAAGCAGCCGCATATGGGCGAATGGTTCGCAAAGCTTGGCGAGATCGGCGTCATCTCCCAGGAAATCCGCTTCATCGAAGCGGGCGAAGAACGCAACCTGATGGGATGACGCATACATGATTGTTGTTTCCGGGCGGATCGTCGTCAAAGAAGGCGCCCTTAAAAAACTGCGCCCCGTGATGCAGGCGATGCTCGCCGCGAGCCGCGCCGAACCCGGCTGCATCGAATATCATTACGGCCCCGACCTTTCCGATCCCGACGCCTTTCTGGTGATCGAGAAATGGGACAGCTGGGACGCGCTCAACGCGCATTTTGAAAAGCCGCATCTGAAAGCCTGGCGCGCAGCGCTCGCCGGCGCGGGGCTCGTCAGCCGCACCATGTGGGCCGCGGACGAGCGCGACGTGAAAGAAGTCTGAGCTAGAGCTGTTTTAGAAGACCGGCGGCGAATGTGGACAGCGTATCGTCGCGCGCGCCCATGACGATGATGCGATCGCCAGGCTTTGCGAGTTTCAACAGTTTTGCGCCGCAGTCTTCGCGCGTCGGCAAAGCCTTCGCATTCCTTCCCGCCGCACTGACCCCTTCCGCAATATCCTTGCTTGAAACCGAGCGATCCGTGGTGCCGCCGAAATAAACCGGCTCCGGCATCAAAAGCACGTCGTCGGGCGCGAGCTGCGACGCGAAAGTCTCGATGAATTCCTTTTTCATGAGCCGCAACGGCCCGAAGCCGTGGGGCTGGAACATCACGAGCAGCCGGCCCGGAAATTCGTGCAGGGTTTTAAGGCTCGCCGTGATCTTGTCGGGGTTGTGGCCGAAATCGTCGATCAGTGTGACGCCTTTCGCCTCCCCCACATATTCGAGGCGGCGTTTGACGCCCTCGAACTCGCCGAGCGCGGCAGCCGCTTGCGTCAGCGACAGGCCGCAGGCGCGCGTTGCGGCGATGGCCGCCAGCGCGTTCGACACATTGTGCCGGCCGGGCATTCTCAGAGCGACAGACTCAATCCCGTTATTTCGCCTATCAATTACGTCAAATGCAACGCCAAACGGTTGCGGCTTGATGTCAATTGCAGTCAAATCACCATCATCGCGAAATAGGCTGTATGTAATTTTCGCCTTTTGATACATTGCCGCCAATCGCGATGTCTCATCATTGTCGAGATTGAGGATCGCCGTATCCGCGTGACCGATAAAATCGTCGAAGAGGCCGCGCAATTCATCCATAGACTTATGATCGAGCGCGACATTGTTCAGTACAGCGATCTTCGGGCGGAACATGGCGATGGAGCCGTCGCTTTCATCGACTTCGGAAACGAAAGCCTCGCCCTCGCCCACGACGGCGCTTGCGAACAGCGCATCGGGTTTGACGAAATTCTTCATCACGGCGCCGTTCATCACCGTGGGGGATTTCCTGGCGTGATGCAGAATCCAGCCGATCATGCCCGTGGTGGTCGACTTGCCGCTGGTGCCGGCGACGCCGATAGGGCATTCAGACTCGTTGAAAAGCTCGGCCAGCAATTCGGCGCGGGAAAGGCGCGCCGCGCCCGCTTTCTTCGCAGCGACGACGTCGGGCACCGTCTCCTCCACCGCGGCGGAGGCGACGAGGGTCTGCGAGGGGCGGCAGACGCCGGAGCCGTCCTGGGGGTGGAGCGCAATGCCGAGGGAGCGCAGATAATCGAATTTCGCGCCCGTGCGGCCCTGATCGAGGGCCCGGTCCGAGCCCTCCACATGGGCCCCGCGCGCAGCGACGATCATCGCCAGCGGCAGCATGCCCGACCCGCCGATCCCGCAGAAGAAATAGTCTTTTGAATGCGTCATGGACCCGAGGCTATAGGCGAAATCTGTTTATAGTGCGTCACCAAGATGGTTAGGGCCTGATTTACGCCCGGTTGCTAGGCTAAAGCGCAAAGATGGATAATCAGAAACACATAGCTCTCGTCTGTCCCGGCGGGCCGATCACACAAGACCTTGCGGAAAAGACCGCCGGGATCGCGGCGGCGCGATTTGGCGATTCGGTGAAACTCCATTTCCATGAGCAGTGCTTTGCCGCCGCCGGCCATTTCGCCGGGAGCGATGCGGAGCGCTCGGCCGCCTTTCTCGAGGTCGCCAACGATCCGCAATATGATGCGGTGTGGTTCGCGCGCGGGGGCTACGGCGCCTGCCGCCTCGATGAGGCGCTCTTCGCCAAGCTCAACGATTATGCGCGCACGAAAACCTGGCTCGGTTATTCCGACAACGGCATGCTGCTGGCCCGCCTCTACAAGCAAGGGATCGGCCGCCCGGTTCACGGGCCCATCCCGGCGGATCTGCCCCGTGAGGGCGGCGAAGAGGCGATTGCACGTTCCCTCGCCTTTCTTGTCGACGGCGATGCTTCGGGCGTCGAGCCGACCGCCAAGTCCGGCAAAAAATGCGCGGCCTTCAACATCACCATTCTCGCCCACCTCGCTGGCACAGACTGGATGCCCGATCTTTCCGGCCATATCGTCATGCTCGAGGATGTAGGCGAATATCTCTACGCGACCGACCGCGCGCTGTTCTCGATCATGGGTGACAAAAACATTCGGAACGCCGAAGGCGTCATGCTCGGCCGCCTCAGCGACATTCCCGAAAACGACCGGCCCTTCGGCGCGAGTGAGGAAGAGGTCATCGAATACTGGTGCGGCCGCGCCGGCGTTCCCTATCTCGGCCGCGCCGATATCGGTCACGATTCCGGCAACAAGGTCGTCCCCTTCGGCGCGGCGCCTGCCGCCTAGAAAACGAAAAACACCACGGCGCTCGCCGCCGCCGCGACGCCGCAGGCGACCGCCACGGGCGCGCCGGTGCGCGGCCCGGCGATGCCCCAGGCCATGCCAGCCTTGACGACGATGTTCGAGCCCACCGCCGCCATCACGGCAAGCGCGGCGCCGTCCGCGCCGATGGACCCGGCCGCAGCCTGGCGCCCGGCGGTCAGCGTAATCGCGTCCACATCGGCGAGGCCCGAAATGAGGCCCACAATGGCGAGCCCCGCATCCCCGAACTTGTCGGCGCCGAAAGCCGCGGCGACGGAAATGACGGCGAGCAGCGCCGCGAAAAACAGGGCCGGGCGGATTTCCATGGGGTTGTCGATATCGAGCGCGGCTTTCGCGTTTGTCGAGGTGTCGCGCCCGCGCCAGAGATAAAGCGCCGCCGCCGCGCCCGCGAGCGCCCCGGCGAGCAGCGCCGGCCAGAGCGCCGCCAGCACCGGCCGCGAGATCGCCGCTACGAGGATGCCGACGCGGATCAGCATCACCACATTCGCCGCGATGATGCCCGCGGCCACCGCGCGGCCCTCGGCGCCGTCCTTGGCGAAGCGCGACAGGGACAGCGTCGTCGCCGTCGAGGAAGCGAGCCCGCCCGTGAGGCCGGTGATGAGAATGCCGCCGCTCTCGCCCACAAGCTTGATCAGCCAGTAGCCGAAAAAGGACAGCCCGCTGATGAACACCACCATCAGCCAGATGGTGCGCGGATTGAGCGCGTCATAAGGACCGAAATCCTGATCGGGGAGGATCGGCAGCACGATGACGGAAATCGCGAGCAGGCGCAGCGCCGCATGCAGCTCGCGCTCGCTCAGTGACGAGGCCCAGTGCTGCACGTTTTGCTTGATGCTCAGGATGATCGCCGTCGCGACCCCGCCGATCGCCGCTTCCACCACATAGCCGCGCGTCGCGGCGAGGCCGAGCACGAAGGTGAGGAAGAGCGCGATCTCGGTCGTGCCGCCGGCGCCCGGCTTTTCCCGCGCCGAGGACCAGTAAGCGACCGCCGTGAGCGCCGCGATCGACAGCAACAAGACCGAGGGAAGGATCAGCCCCTCGTCGGCAAGGCCCGACAGGGCGCCCGCCAGCGCCGTCAGGGCGAAGGTCCGGGCGCCGGCGAAGCTGTGCTCGCGCGCCTCGGCCCGGTGCGTGTGCTCCCGCTCGAAGCCGATGAGAAAGCCGATCGCCAGCGCAACCGCGAGATGAATGAGGTCGTCGAGGGATATGTCGGCGGCGAAATCGGGCATGACGGCTCCTTCGGGAGAGGAGGAAACACCGAGTATAGCCCGACTGATCCCTAAGCGACATTTTTTCACTGGAAATCCTCGCAAAGACCGCGCAAAAGCCCCCTCGCCGCCTTTCGGGTTGACATCATCAGCTCAACATCGTTTGTCGCGGCCCGTTACTCTGGAGTGCACCATGGAAGTCAACGTCGCGGTTGTCGGCGCCACCGGCAATGTCGGCCAGGAAATGCTGGCCA
>JAUIMC010000027.1 GCA_030433215.1 Alphaproteobacteria bacterium | reverse complement strand
CGGCCGCACGCCCGGCGAGATCGAGGCGATCCGCCCCATGCGCGACGGCGTCATCGCCGACTTCGAAGTCGCCGAGGCGATGATCAAGCACTTCATCAAGAAGGTTCACAACCGCCGTTCTTTTGCATCGCCGCGCATCGTCGTGTGCGTGCCGTCCGGCGCCACCGCGGTCGAGCGCCGCGCTATTCAGGAATCGGCGCTTAGCGCCGGCGCCCGCAAGGTCGAACTCATCGAAGAACCCATGGCCGCCGCGATCGGCGCCGGGCTGCCGGTGACCGATCCCACGGGCTCCATGGTCGTCGACATCGGCGGCGGCACCACGGAAGTCGCGGTCCTGTCGCTCGGCGGCATCGTCTATTCGCGCTCGGTGCGCGTCGGCGGCGACAAGATGGACGACGCGGTCGTCGCTTATATCCGCCGCATGTACAATCTCCTGATCGGCGAAGCTTCGGCGGAGCGGATCAAGAAGGAAGTCGGCTCGGCCATGATCCCGACCGAAGGCTCGGGTGTGACCATCCAGATCAAAGGCCGCGACCTCATGCACGGCGTGCCCAAAGAGGTGCGCATCGGCGAGGCCCAGGTCGCGGAAGCGCTGGCGGAGCCGGTGAGCTCCATCATCGAGGCCGTGAAAGTCGCCCTCGAAGCGACGCCGCCGGAACTCGCCGCCGATATCGTCGACACCGGAATCATGTTGACGGGAGGCGGCGCGCTCCTCAAGAATCTCGATCAGGTGCTGCGCGACGAGACCGGCCTGCCGGTTTCCGTCGCCGACGACCCGCTTTCCTGCGTGGCGCTCGGCACGGGCGCGGCGCTGGAAAACACGAAAGCAATGCGCGGCGTTCTTTCGTCCGCGATCTAAAGGCGCTGGCGCCTTGGATCGAGCGAACGAAGGCGTCGTCTAAGTAGAATACGGTTACGTTCGCGAAGCATGGATTATCTGGGTCAGGACAGGCGGGAAGGGCTGGGACGCAGGGCGCATTCCCGCACCACCCTTGTCTTGCTTATTCTCGTCTCCGTCCTGCTTTTGCTGTCCAGTCTTTATTCCGCGCAAGCCTCGGTCTTCAAAAAGGCGCGCGAGGGCGTCATGGACGCCGCCTCGCCGGTGCTGTCGCTGATTGCGGGCCCGGTCGCTTACGTCAACGGCGTGATGGGCTCGGTCGGCGACTATTTCAACGTCATGGAACAGAACAAGGCGCTGCGCGAAGAAAACGCCGAGCTGCGCCAGTGGATGAATGAAGCGCTGGAGTTGCGCGAGACCGTCGCAACCTACGAAGCCTTGCAGAATTACGCCGCGCCGCCGGAGGCGCAGCCGATCAGCGCCTTCGTCATCGGCGAATCCAACGACGCCTTTGCGCGCTCGATGATCGTCAACGCCGGCCGCGCCAACAATGTCGAGATGGGCCAGGCGGTGGTCAACGACGCCGGTCTCGTGGGCCGCATCGTCGAAGCGGGCGGCGACGCCTCGCGCGTCCTTCTCCTCACCGACATTCAAAGCCGAATCCCGGTCTATATCGAGGGCGCCGATGTCGAGGGCATCCTCGTCGGCAACACCCGCTCCAATCCGGTGATCAGCTTCACGGCGAGCGCCGACGATGTCGAGGCCGAGCCCGGCCAGCGCGTGCTGACCTCGGGCGCCGGCGGCGCGCTGCCGCGCGGGCTTCCCGTGGGCACGGTCAAAGGCGAAATCCGCGGCGGCATCACGGTCGATCTCTACGCCAATTACGCCCGCACCCGCATGGTGCGCGTCATCAACTACGCCTTTCCGGCGATCGATCATGTGACGGGCGAAGGCGATGCGGCGCCGGAAGACGGCCCTCCCTCTGCCTCAGATCAATCCGCGGCGGACCAGCCCCCGGCGGAGGGCTAGGTCATGGGCTATCGCGCCGAAACCCTGTTCCGGCTCCTGAAAGCGGCGGCCCCGACCATGCTCGGCGTCCTCGGCGTTTTAATCCTCGCCGCGCCGATCCGGCTTTTCGAAGGCTTCGCGCCGACCCCGATCCTGCCTCTCGTCATCGTCTTTTTCTGGTCGGTCTACGGGCCGGACTATCTGCCGCCCTTGAGCGTCTTCGTGATCGGTCTTTTACAAGACCTGTTAACCGGCGGCCCGCTCGGCCTCTGGCCGGCCGTTTACCTTGTCACGCAATATATCGTGATGTCCCAGCGGGCCTATTTCCTGGGCCGCGAACAAAAGGTCGTCTGGCTCGGTTTTGCATTGGCTTCCATCGGCGCGGGGCTTATCCTGTGGCTCGTGATGAGTCTCCTTTCCGGCGCGTTATTGCCTGTGCGTCACCTCATGTCGCAGCTTGCGGTCACGGTCCTGATCTATCCGCTATTCGGCGTGGCTTTCGGCGAACTGCACCGCCGCGTTCTTGTGGAGGCGTAGATCATGGTCAGCGTCAACGCCCACGATCCCGAACGCCAGGAAATCGTCAGCCGCCGCACGGTGCTGCTTGGCGGCGGCGTCAGCCTTCTTTTCGCCGGCATCGGCGCGCGGCTCTACCAGTTGCAGATCGCCGAGCATCAGAAATATCTCGACCTCGCCCAGAACAACCAGTTCAACAAACGCATCCTGACGCCTTTGCGCGGCGAGATTGTTGACCGCTTCGGCGCGCCGCTCGCTTCCAACCGCAAGAACTTCCGCGTTCTTCTGGTGCCCGAACAGGCGCGCGACGTCGATGCGGCGCTCGACAAGATCTCGCAGATCACGCCGGTCAGCGAAGACAGGCGCGCGCGCATCCTGCGCGAGATCCGCCGCCGCGGCGCTTTCACGCCGGTGCAGATCGCCGACAACCTTTCCTGGGAAGACTTTTCCCGGATCAATTTCCAGCTGCCGCATCTCGCCGGCGTGCTGCCCGATGTGGGCGAGACCCGAGATTACCCTTACGGTGCTGAAGCGGCCTTCGTGATCGGCTATGTGGGCGCGGTGACCGAGCGCGATCTTGCTGCGCAGGAAAGCGACGACGAGCGCACCCTGTTGCGCCAGCCCGGTTTCAAGGTCGGCCGCGAAGGGCTCGAACGCACTTACGAAAAAGAATTGCGCGGCGGCGCCGGCGCCATGAACGTCAAGATCAACGCCCATGGCCGCGTCATTGAGGAAATGGCCGACAGCGCGGTGCCGCCGGTGCAGGGCAAGACGCTGGCGCTGACCATCGACGCGGAATTGCAGGCGCACGCCATGCAGGTTCTGTCGGTGCCGGGCGAGCGCATGCCCGACGAGCCGCAAAGCGCCGCGGCGGTCGTCATCGATGTCGTCACCGGCGACATTCTGGTGCTCGCCTCGACGCCGGCCTTCAACCCGAACGATTTCAATGTCGGCATCAATCCCGAGCTCTGGAAGGAGCTCAATGAAAGTCCGTACAAGCCGCTTTTGAACAAGCCGTTGTCGGGCGTCTATCCGCCGGGCTCGACCTTCAAGCTGATCTCCGCCGTCGCCGCGCAGCGGGCCGGCGTCAAGCCGAGCGAGACCGCCTATTGCCCGGGCCGCATGTGGTACGGCAACCGCTATTTCCACTGCTGGAAACGCGGCGGCCACGGCACGGTCAACATGAAGGATGCGCTGAAGCATTCCTGCGACGTCTATTTTTATGAAATCGCCAAGACGCTCGATATTGACCTTCTTGCGGAAACGGCGCGCGATTTCGGCCTCGGCCAGACTTACGAACTTGGCATCTCCGGCCAGCAGCGCGGCGTCGTGCCCGACCGCGACTGGAAGAAACAATATTTCGCCGGCAACCCGGCGCAGCAGCCCTGGTTCCAGGGCGAAACGCTCTCCTGCATCATCGGCCAGGGCTATGTCACCTCGACGCCGCTGCAATTGGCGGTGATGGCGGCGCGCGTGGCGACGGGACGCGCCGTGCGCCCGCGTCTGGTGCGCGCCGTGGGCGAACTGGTTCTGCCGGCGCCGGAAGCGCCGCTGATCGATGTCGATCACGACTATCTCGATATTGTGCGCGCCGGCATGAACGCCGTCACCAACGAATGGGGCACCGCGGCGCGCTCGCGCCTCGAAGACGAGGACTGGCAGATGGCCGGCAAGACCGGCACCAGCCAGGTTTACCAGATCACCGCCGAGGACCGCGCTCGCGGTCTTCAGGAGCCGGAGGACCTGCCCTGGGCGCGGCGCGATCACGCCCTGTTCGTGTCTTACATGCCTTATGAAAATCCGCGCTACGCCTGCTCCGTCGTTGTCGAGCACGGCATCGGCGGGTCCCGCGCTGCGGGACCGAAAGCGCGCGACATCATGAAGGCGGTGGCGGAAAAAGATCCCGCCTCGAAACAGCCGCTCGACCCGCGCACCCTGGCGCGCGCGCCGGGGCCGAGGGAAAGCTGATGTCCTCGATCATCCTTCCCGGCCGGCGGCGCGGCGTGCGCGACAAATTCTCAAGGCTTCACTGGCCGCTGATCATTCTTCTCACCATGATCGCCGGCGCCGGCGTGGTGACGCTCTATTCCGTCGCCGAAGGCAACTGGGAGCCCTGGGCGCTGAAACACGGGCTGCGCTATGTGGCGGCGCTCGGCCTGATGGTCGGCATCGCCATGGTGCCGATCCGCTATTGGATGGCGCTCGCTTATCCGATCTATTTCGCCGCGCTGATTGCGCTGGCGCTGACGCCGCTTATCGGCGTCGTTAATATGGGCGCCCGGCGCTGGATCGAATTCGGCGGTCTGCAATTCCAGCCTTCCGAAGCCATGAAGATCGGTCTCGTGCTGGGGCTCGCGCGCTATTACCACGGCCTTCGCGCGGAGCAGGTCTCGCACATCCTTTATCTCATTCCGCCAACGCTGATGGTCGCGGCGCCGGTGGGCCTGATCTTCATCCAGCCCGATCTCGGCACGGCGCTGCTGCTCGGCGCGACCGGCGCCATCATCATTTTCGTCGCCGGCTTGTCCTGGCGCATCGGCCTTGCGGGGATTCTCGGCGGCGTCGCGGCCGCCTACGGCGCCTATCGCTTCGACATTCTGAAGGAATATCAGGTGAACCGGATCCTGACCTTCCTCGATCCGGAGCGCGACCCGCTAGGGCAGGGCTATCACCTGTTGCAGTCGAAAATCGCGCTCGGCTCCGGCGGGCTCGACGGCAAGGGCTTCATGGAAGGCACCCAGAGCCAGCTCAAATTTCTGCCGGAAATGCAGACCGATTTCATCTTCACGATTTTCGGGGAGGAGTTCGGCTTTGTCGGCGCCATCGGGCTGTTGCTTGTCTATCTGGCGATCATTTTCACCGGGCTGTCGATCGCGATGTCGACAAAGCTGCATTTCGCGCGGCTCACCACCACGGGCGTCGTCGCGACCTTCACGCTCTATGTGCTGATCAACACCGGCATGGTGATGGGGCTCGCGCCGGTGGTCGGCGTGCCCTTGCCGCTCGTTTCCTATGGCGGCACCGTTATGCTGACCATCATGGCCGGCTTCGGTTTCGTGATGAGCGCCCATGTCCATCGCGATCAGGACATGTACCGCTCCGGCGATTCGATCGGGTGACGTTGGGTCTGTCTTAGATTGGCTGTCTTAGAACTGGGCGAGATGCGCTTCGAAATGAACGCAGAAATGATCGAACAACGAATGCGCGTCGGCGAGCATGTTTGCAGCCGTGGCGACGTCGCCAGCCTTGCAGGCTTTTTCGATCATGGCCGCGGTGTCCGCCAGCATCTGGGCGCCGACATTCGCCGCCGAGCCTTTCACCGCATGGGCGTCGCGGCCGGCTTCGGTAAGCGCGCCGCCCTTGATGCCTTCGTTGAGGGAGGCCAGGAGTTCGGCTGTGGAGCGCTGAAATGCTTCGAGGATGGCCCTCGCACCGTCGACGCCAGCCGCGGACACCAGGCTGTTGACCTGCTCCGTGTGGATATGCCCTGGCTCAATCGTCTGCGGTTCAGTCAATGTTCCAGTCCCTAAACACGACTTTGCGGCGGTTAGCGCCATCTTCTAGCCTTTTACGGCGGTAGGCTTGAGCAATATTTGCTAACAAACGTAAAAATTTGTCTAAAATCGAAGAATAAGCCATTTTGGCGAAAAAGTTTTAAGGGGAAATCCTATGCAAGGCACTGCGGGCGAAGGCGCCCATTGGTCCTCCCGGGCCGCTTTTATCATGGCGGCTATCGGCTCATCCGTCGGTCTCGGCAATCTCTGGCGCTTCCCTTATGTGGCCGGCGAGAATGGCGGCGGGGCCTTCGTGGTCTTCTACATCATCTGCGTGGCGGTGATCGGGCTGCCTGTGCTGGTGGCCGAGCTTTTCATCGGCCGGCGCGGCGGGATGTCCGTGGTGGGCAGCGTCGTCAAGATCGCCAAGGCCGAGGGACGCTCGCCGCTCTGGTCCCTGCAGTCCTGGATCGGGATGCTCGGGGCCTTCATCATCTTAACTTTCTATTCAGTAATCGCCGGCTGGGTCCTCGCCTATGTCGGCATGATCGCGGGCGATCTTTTCGCCTCCGTGGGCGCCAACGGGATCGGCGGTCTCGCCTCTCCGGCCTTCGCCGGCCTCTCCGACGAGCAGGTGAGCGCAAAGCTCGGCGAACTGCTGAACGATCCGACCCGGATGATCATTTATCACGCCCTGTTCATGGCGATCACCGTGTTCATCGTCATGCGCGGCATCAAGGGCGGCATCGAAGCGGCGGTCACCTATCTGATGCCGGCTTTTTTCATCCTGCTGGTGATGCTGCTGATTTACGCGCTCATAACCGGCGACCGCACGCAGGGTCTGAACTTCCTCATGGGCGTGCGCCTTTACGACACCGAGCTTGCTGACGGCGCCATCCGCCGCGGCCTTCTGCACGGTTTGCAGGACGGCTCGGTGATTTCCGCCGCGCTTGGCCAGGCCTTCTTCTCCATCGGCCTTGGTTCGGCGCTGATGATTACCTACGGCGCCTATATGCGCGAGGATCAGAAGCTGCCTCGCTCTGCGCGGCTTGTGGCCATCGCCGACACCGGCGTCGGCATCGTCGCCGGTCTCGCGATCTTTCCCATCGTTTTCGCCATGGGGCTGGCGCCCGGCGGCGGCCCGACGCTGATGTTCCAGACGCTGCCGCTGGCTTTCCACGGCATGCCGGGCGGCGGGCTTTTCGGTCTCGCTTTCTTCCTGCTGGCGTTCTTTGCGGCCGTCACTTCGTCGATTGCGCTTCTGGAGACGTCGACGAAATGGGTCGACGAACAGACCAAAGCCGACAACCGGATTCTGTCCGCTGGCGGGCTCGGTCTCGCCGCGTTCGCCATCGGCGTGATGAATGCGTTGAGCCAGGTGCCGCAGACGGGCCTTAATGGCGAAGATCAATCGAGCTTCTGGAACACCTGGCAGCCGCTCGGCGAGGTGAAACTGTTCCAGGGCATGGTGCTGCTCGACTTCCTGAGCGCCACCACGGATCTCATTCTGCCCATCGCCGGTTTCATCACCGCAGTGTTCGCCGGCTGGATCGTTTCGACGTCGACGGCGCGCGAGGCGATCGGGTTTGAATCGGAAGTCTGGTTCAAGCGCTGGCGTTTTCTCATCCGCTGGGTCTGTCCCATCGGGATTTTTCTCGTCATCGCCTATTCGACGGTCTGGGCGCCTTACGTCGCGCCGATGCTGGTGAACACGGCCGGCTAGGGCGCCGGGCCGGCGTTATTATCCTTGTACGGATATTTAGGGGCCGCGCGAAAGCGCGGCCCCTTTTTCGCGCCTTGGGCGCGGGCGGGGCGTTAACTTTTCGGCCCTTGCAATTTGCGCCGATGCGCTTCATGCTTCGGGTCAGGTTCAACAAACGAAAGGAGGTGATCCGATGTCGAGTGATTTCAGGAAGCCAGTGAGGTCTTTGTGGAAAGAACGCGTCTCGGAGCAGCCTTCGAACGTCGTCTGACCACCGGATTTTTCGGGATCTCGAGGCCTTTTGGCTGACGAAATCGCGAACCCTGAACAAGGGTTGCAAGGGGCCGCTCGCCAGAGCGGCCCCTTTTGCGTTTACAGGGAAAGGTCGAGGCCGACCCAGAATACGCGCGGCAGACCCGGACGCAGGCCGGCGGGCTGGTGCGCTGCGATATAGTTCTCGTCGAAAAGATTCTCGATCTTGCCGCGCAAGCTGACGCCCTCGAGCACCGTGACATAGGCCGAGAGGTCGAAAACCGTATGGGCGTCGAGTTTTTCATCGGGGCCGATCGGGCCCTGGCCTGCGACAGTCCTGCGTTCGGACTGATAAAGCATGGCGAGTTCGCCGCCCCAGCGCTGTCCTTCGACGCCGGCGGTCAGAAATAGTTGATGGTCGGCGAGATAGGGCAGCTCATCTCCGGCGCTGACATCGCCCCACGGCTCATAGCCTGAGGAGAACGCCGTCTGAAACTCGCCATGGGTGTAGGTGTAGACGGCCGATAGGGGGAGCGCGACGGGCGCGCCGGTCCAGTCGGCCGCGTCCGCGCCCGCCGTGACTTCGAGCCCGTAGACGTCGACATCGCCGCCATCGAACTGATCGCCGATGGCGCAACCGCCGCCGGTGGAGGCGGTGCAGGTGCCGAGGAGGTTTGCATAATCGTTGAAAAAGCCGATGGCTTCAAAGCTCATGCCGTTTTGCGCCCAGCGCAGGCCCGCTTCCCAGTTTGTGGATTTTTCCTCGTTCGAGCTTGAATTGCCGGGTGAGGGCGGAGCGAAGCCGCGATAAACGCCGCCAAGGACGGAGAGCGCGTCGGTGACGTCATAGACAAGCCCGAAAGCGGGCGTGACGGCTGTCAGCGAATTTTCACGCGTCGAAAGGTCGGCGCCGGTGCGGTCCGGGTCCATGCGTCCATAGTCAAGGCGTTTGAGGTCGATGTCTTCGATGCGAACGCCGAGCGTCGCATGCAGACGGCCCCAGTCGATATTGTCCTGGATGAAGATCGCCAGCGCTTCGCCGGTTTCGATGCGGTTTGAGTCAGTTCCCGGCGCGCCGATTTCGGTGCGCAGCAGCGCGGCGTTCTCTGCGCGGAAGAATTCGAAATTCTGGAACCGGTCCACTTCGTCTTCATGCCAGCGAAGGCTCGCCTCGAAAGTATGGTCGATGTCGCCGGTCGCGGTTTTGTAGGTAAGAATGCCCTGCACGCCGTTTGCGTAATAGTCGCGGGCGTTATGGCGGATTTCAAGGGCGTCGTCTGGGCCGGTAAAGCCCGGCGCCGCGAGCATGTTTTCAAATTCAGCCGAATAAAAAGCCGGATCGTCGAGAATGGCGGAGGTTGAAACGCCGAGCACGCGCTCCAGCTTGAACCAGTCGCGGGCGAATTCCGTCCGGTAGGCGATGACGTCGAGCGTCAGATCCGGCGTGAATTCTGCGTAATAGCTGAGCTGGAAGGTCTCGTGGTCGCTGGTGAACGTATCTTCCTGGGACCCGTTATAGCGCCGCTGCGGAGCGGCGGAAAAATCTGCGCGGGTCAGGCCGAGATAGGTCTCGTTCGACGTTTCATCCGAACGCTGATATTTGAACTCGAGGCTTTGCGGCACAGCGGCGCCGTCTTTTGTAAAGAGCCCTGCTTTTACGACATAGTCTGAAACGTCGAAGCCGGTATCGCCGCCGGCGTCGATGCGTTTGAAGCCGTCGGTTTCATATTGAAAGGTTTCGACCAGGAAGCCGGCTTCCAGCGGGCCAAGATCGCCGCGTCCGCCCGCCCAGGCGTGAAGGCGCCGGCCATCGTCGGATCCGAAGTAAAGCTGCGCTTTAGCGGCGAAGTCATCGGGGATCGGCGTCGAATAAAGATTGACGGCGCCGCCGGTCGTGCGCGGGCCGTATTTGACGACGCCCGTGCCCTTGGTGATTTCGATGGCGTTGATGCGGCCGGTATAGGGAAAATAATAGGCGGAAGGGGCGGCGTAGGGCGCCGGCGCAATGGGAACGCCGTCCTCCATCACCGTAATGCGCGCCGACCGGTCGGAGCCCGAACCGCGCAGGCCGATATTCGGCCTCAATCCATAGCCGTCTTCTTCCTGGAGGTTGACCCCCGGCGCGCGGCGCAGGATGCGCAGGATGTCGGTGTATGACTGTTTCGCGAGGTCCTCTGCGCCGAGATAGGTGATTGCGCCGGGCACTTCATCGAGACCGCCTGCGGCGGCGAAGACGGTGATTTCATCTACGGCCGCCACCTGAATTTGCGGCGCGTCTTCCGCGCTGGCGGCAGCGGCGAGGGCGCACAGCGAAGCAGCGGCGAAAAGGGCGGGTCTGGGCATGAGGATCGGCGAGCTCTCTTTTTAACGCGGGCGCAGGATTTGCGAGTGATTATCGCTTTCGCTATCTTTGGTGATAATGATTGTCAATTGCGACGGCTGAGGGAGAAGCGGGCCCGGGCGCGTCAAGTCATGACAAATCGCCCGGCGACCCCTAAATCCAGCGCAGACGGTAAAAATTTTGGAGAGTTGAAATGGTGGAGACCCTAAGTCCCGACGCGCGCGCGGCGTTTTTGAAGGATCGCCCGGGCTGGGCCCCGGTGGAGGGCCGGGACGCTGTGAAAAAGAGCTTTGCTTTCGACAATTTCAACGAAGCCTGGGGCTTCATGTGCCGGGTGGCGCTGGCTGCCGAAAAGGCCGATCATCATCCCGAATGGTTCAATGTTTATAACCGGGTTGAGATTACGCTGACGACCCATGACGCCGGCGGGCTCTCCGAGCGGGACGTTTCGCTGGCGGGCTTCATCGACGCGGCGGCCGGCCAGGAATAGGCGGAAAAACCGCCGCCGGACACAAAAACGCCTTGCCCGCGCCTTCTATACGCCCGCGGGCGTCTTTAGTAAGGTGCTGAATTCACAAGGGGATTGAAGAAAGATGGCGACTATCGCGCTCGTCGACGACGACGAAAACATCCTCACCTCGGTGTCCATCGCCCTCGAGGCGGAGGGGCATACGGTGAAAACCTTCGAAGACGGCGCGGCGGCGCTCGAATTCATCAATGCGACGCCGCCGGACATGGTTGTGTCGGACATCAAGATGCCGACCATGGACGGGATGGAGCTGCTGCGCCGCATCCGTCAGAATTCCAGCCTGCCGCTGATCTTCCTCACCTCCAAGGACGAGGAGATCGACGAAGTGCTCGGCCTCACCATGGGCGCCGACGATTACGTCAAGAAACCCTTTTCCCAGCGCCTCCTCCTGGAGCGCGTGAAGGCGGTCCTGCGCCGCAACCAGGCGGGCGACACCCCGACCGAAGAGGAAGAAAAGAAGATCATGCGCCGGGGCGAGTTAACGCTCGATCCCATGCGCCATGCCTGCGCCTGGAAAGGCCAGCCCGTGGTGCTGACCGTGACCGAGTTCCTCATTCTCGAGGCGCTGGCGCAGCGGCCCGGTTTCGTCAAAAGCCGCGACGCGCTGATGGATGCGGCCTATGACGATCAGGTCTATGTGGACGACCGCACCATCGACAGCCACATCAAACGTGTGCGGAAGAAATTCCGCCAGGTCGATAAGGAATTCGATTCCATCGAAACGCTGTACGGCGTCGGCTATAAATATAAGGACGCCTGATCGGGGATGGCTGAAGAGGGCGGCATCGCGCGGCGAAGACGCGCGCCCCCGCGCGCACCCATGGCGGTGTCGCGGCTGACGCTGACGATTGTCCTCGCCAACCTCATCGGTCTCGTCATTCTCCTTCTTGGCTCTTTCGCGCTGACGCAATATCGCGACGGCCTCATCCAGGCGAAACTCGAGGGTGTGCGCGCCCAGGCGCAGATCATCGCCGACGTTCTGGCGCAGGTGGCGATTGACGAATCCACCTGCCAGCCGGTGGAGGCCGCCGATATCCAGAACCAGGACGGCGAAGCCATCTGCGCGCTTTCCCTGAGCCAGCGTGACGTGCGCGAGGTCTTCAACCGCGTCTGGGACAGTTTCGAGGGCCGCGTGCGCATCTTCAACGCGCCGCAGACCTTTCAGGACCCGCCGGTCACCAACGCCAATGCGCTCCTCATCGAAGACGTGGTTCTGCGCGAAGACGAAATCGTCGCCCAGACCCTGCCGCCGCTCGATGACGGCGGCTCCCTCATGGAGGCGCTGGATGAAGAAGGGATATGGCGCCGGCTTTCGCGGTTCTTTTCGCGCGATTACCGCGCCGAGGCGGGGCGCCGGTCGCTTGAGGACGAGCTCAACGCGGCGCTCGCCTCTTCGCCTTTCGCGGCCGAGCGCGGCGCGGCGTCGGTGCGTATCGACGAGGAGGGCGAACTGGTCGCTTCGGTTTCAGTGCCGATCCGCCGGGTGCAGGCGATCTACGGCATCGTCACGGCGGAAAGCGGCGGCATCGACACGCTTGTCGAGGATGCGCGTTTGTCGATCCTTCCCTTTTTCGGATGGGCGGTCGCGGCGGCGATCCTCTCCTCACTCCTGTTGACCACCATGATCGCGCAGCCGATCCGCCAGCTTGCGATCGCGTCGGACAAGGTGCGCGAAGGGATCGCGGCGGCGGGGCGTGCGCGCATTCCCGACTTCACCAATCGCAAGGACGAGATCGGCGAGCTTTCCGGGTCGCTGAAATCCATGACCCAGGCGATCTATGCGCGCATCGACGCCATCGAAAGTTTCGCCGCGGATGTTTCCCACGAATTGAAAAACCCGCTGACCTCGATCCGCAGCGCGGCGGAAACGCTGAAGATCGCGAAAACCCCGGAACAGCAAAACAAGCTGCTCGCCGTCATCCAGAAAGACGTTGCGCGCATGGACCGGCTGATCACCGATATCTCCAACGCCTCGCGCCTCGATGCGGAGCTGGCGCGCGAAAGCCGCGAAGCCTTCGAGCTTGGCAAGCTGATCAACGACATCGTGGCCACCTATAAAGATACAGCCAAGGACGGCGATGTGCGCGTTTCGTTCGAAGAGCCGCTTCAGCCCGTTTATCTGCTCGGCAATCCATCGGCGCTGAGCCAGGTGATCCGCAACATCATCGACAATGCGCGCTCCTTCAGCCCCCAGGGCGGCGAAGTGCGCGTGGGACTCGAACCATCAACGGCGCGCGCGGGGCTGTGCCGCATCATCGTTGAGGATGACGGGCCGGGCATTCCGCCTGACAATCTCGATTCGATTTTCAACCGTTTCTACACCAAGCGGCCTCAAGGATCGGCTTTCGGCAATAATTCCGGGCTTGGGCTCGCGATTTCCCGGCAAATCGTTAACTCCCACGGAGGGCGAATTTATGCGGAAAACCGCCTGGTCGATCCTGACTTGCCCGAAGGCGCGCGCAAGGGCGCGCGTTTTGTCGTAGAACTTCCGGGGCGTTAATCGTCGTTTTTCTCTAGACATCGTTGAACAAAACAGCACCATATTGGCGCGTATAGGGAGTTGGATGCGAAGAGCATGATCGGTCTTGTTGTCGTCACCCATGGTCGTCTTGCGGAAGAATTTCTTTCCGCCGCCGAACATGTCGTCGGTCCGCAGGAGCAGGTGAAGGCCGTCTCCATCGGGCCGGACGACGATATGGAAAAACGCCGGCAGGATATTCTCGCCGCCGCCAAAGCCGTCGACACCGGAGAAGGCGTGATTATCCTGACGGATATGTTCGGCGGCACGCCATCCAATCTCGCAATCTCTGTGATGGAGAAGGCGAATGCGGAAGTCGTCGCCGGGGTGAATCTGCCGATGCTGATCAAGCTCGCATCCGCGCGCGCCGAGGACGATCTCGCCGAGGCCGTGAAGGCCGCCCATGAAGCGGGACGCAAATATATCAATGTCGCGTCCTGGGTGCTTTCCGGAGAGGCGGCGGATTAACAGTGTCTGACGGCAAGGAAGAGCCTGTGACCGAGACCGTCGAAGTCTGCAACAAGCTCGGCCTTCACATCCGCCCGTCGCGCTATCTCTCGGCGCTCGCCAAGTCCTATGAAGCGGAAGTCACGGTGCGCAACAATGACCGCGTCGCGCTCGCCGATTCCCAGCTCGATCTTCTGATGCTGCTCGCCAGCAAGGGCGCCAAGCTGGAAATTTCCGCAACCGGCGCGCAGGCGGAAGAAGCCGTCGACGCCATCGTCAAGCTGGTGAAGGACCGCTTTGGCGAAAAGGATTAGGCCGGCGGCGTACTCTTTCATTGCTTTTATCGAAAGAGGTTCTTGTCGTCCTTAATCGCTCTTTCCTCTTTTGAGGTTTATCATGACTCTGGGGTCGATGCTCGCGGCGCAGAGGATGCCGCCCCACATGGCCCCGGGCACGCCCGGCGAGACCACGTCCTGACCGGAAAGATAGAGCCCCTTTATGGGCGTTTTCATGCGCAGCGCATCCGACAGCATGCGCTGCGGCGTGGCCTCGACGCCATAGAAAGCGCCCTGGCGGTGACCCGTTATTGCAGCCGTCGCCAGAGGCGTTGAGAGTTCCTTGAGGACGACCAGTTTGGCGAGCTCCGGAAAATAGGCCGTGAACTGATCGAACAACGCTTCTTCCACCTGCGCCTTGAAGGCTGCATAGTCTTCATGCCGCTCGCCCGGCGGCATATTCGCCCAGCGATCAACAACGGACCAATCCGTCCAGGCGATCAGCTCGCCTGAATGCTGTTGCTTCGGGCCGGGCTCATGCTCCGGGTCTTTCAGGGATGCAAAAGAGGCAAACATGCCCGGCGGCGTCCCTTTGGGCGCATCAGTCCAGATGACGTCCGTTTCTCCGGTCGGGTAGAGCCAGTGATTGGCTTTTGTAGCCCCGGCCGCTTCGATGTCGCCCTCGAAGCCTAGAAATAGAGAGAAATGACAAAGGCTCGGGCCGAAGGATTGAATCTCGCGCACCCATTCCTCTTCGCCATGCCCGTCAGGCAGCAACCGGTCCACAGTCTCCCGGACGCCGATATTGGAAATGACCGCGTCAGCATAAAGGTCTTCGCCGTCAGCGGTCCGAACGCCAATGACGCGTTGCTCATCCATCAACAGCTTTTCGATACGCACCTCCGCGCGCGCTTCGCCTCCAGCTTTGGTGATGACCGGCAGGATGTGTTCTGCGATGACTTTCGCGCCGCCAGCCGGATACCATGCGCCGCATTCGAGATAGGAGTGCGCCACGATGGCGTGGACGGCGAAGCTCGCAATGCTTGGGCGCCCGCCATGATCTCCCCACTGCGCAACAAGAGCATTTATCAATTGAGGATTATCCGAAATGTTGGAAGCCACTTCCGCAATAGTCCGTCCGCACCACTTGTTTATCGCCCCGCTTTTCCACCATTCCAGGATCTCGCCAAAGGGCCGGGGTATCGCCCGGGTATGATAGACAGCGTAAGCGGCCTCCCGGGCCTTATGGACAGCGTCAAACCAGGCGTCGATCGATTTTGCGTCATTGGGAAAGCGCTCTTTCAAATCAAGCGTATGGGCTTCATAGGGTCTCGAAAGCGGTAAAGGGTCGGTATCGCCGAGGTGGAGGTAGTCATAAACGGCCCCCATCGGCGCCAGTTCAATTGGCGTGTCGCACAGCCAGTCGAGCGCTTCGCGGTCAGGCTCTCCAGGCGCGAACCCGCTAAGATAGTGAATGCCTGCATCCCAGCGAAAGCCGTTTCGCGAGAAACTATGCGTCTGGCCGCCGAGCGTGTGATACTGTTCCAGTAAAAGGACTTTGTGTCCTGTTTGCGAGAGCGCGCTTGCGGCGGCCATGCCGCCCATGCCCGAGCCAATGATAATAACATCCCAATCTTTCGCGTGCTGTTCGCGCTTTGCGTTGTTCATCCTATCGCCTCACTGTTCGTTTTTTCACGGGTAAGGAAACGAAGCTGTTGCGCGCGCAATGGAGGCTGCTCATCTCCATCGCAGCGGCGCGCCTATACGCGTAAACACTGAAGTACTTAGTCGAACCAGTAATGAATGCGGGATTGTTTACAGATCGATCGGCGCATCATGGCTCTGCAGCCGCTTTATGGCTTGATCGAAATCAAATTCGATCATGGCCAAAGGCAGGCGCCATCAAGTCAGGGTCAAATAGCCTGAATTTGAGCGTTTGTTCCGGCAGACGCCGCGAAGGGAGCGCTCAGCAGCCGGTAAGACTCTGTATTCTCGGAGAAAGTTTTGTTGCTGCGATAAGAATTAAGCCGACGGCTCCACCGGCGTTTTCGCCAGGATCACCGCCTGACCGTCGCGCAGGCGTTCGCCGCCGCGGATCACCACATCGTCGCCGGGCGCGATTTCGCCGATCACTTCGATAAAGCCGCCATCGGCCGCGCCAAGCTCCACATCGACCCGTTTCGCCGTGCTGTCGGCGCCGATCACGTAAACACTGATCCGGTCGGCGCGTAACACAAGCGCGTCGCGGGGCACCGCCGTCACGCGCCGGGCCCTGTCGGACGGCAGGCTGACCCGCACGCCCGAGCCGATATACCAGCCGGTCTCGGGCAGTTCGAGACGGATCTCGAGCATGCGCGAGCGCTCGTCGCCCACCGGCACGACAGCGCGCAACGTGGCGTCGAGCGCTTCGGTCCCGTTGATGACCTGGATCGTTTCGCCTGGCTGGAGGTGGCGCGTCAGGCCCGCCGGCGCGCGCGCCGTCACTTCGAGATGGCGGGTGTCGACGAGGCGGACAATCTCCGTGCCCGGATTGGCGTATTCGCCGATCTGCGCTTCCTGGGAGACGACACGGCCCGCGAAGGGCGCCTTGACTTCAGTGCGTTCGAGATTGGTCTCGGCGCGCTGCAGCGCGACTTCGGCCTGGCGCAGCGCCTGAATGGCTTCGTCGCGGTTCGAGCGCATTTCATCCATGGAGGCTTCGGACTCGCCGGCTTCCTCGAGCCCGGCAAAGCGCTGATAGAAACTCTCGAGATAGTCGGCGCGGGCGCGCAGGCGCCGGACCTGCGCCGCCGTGTCGTCGCGCATGAATATCGCGTCCGCCTGTTCAAGCCGGGCGATGGTGTCGCCTTGCTCGACCTCGGCGCCGACTTCGGCGACCCATTCGATTTTGCCGGCGGTCGCCGCGGCGACGCGGCTGTCGCGGGTCGAGACGACGGCGCCGGGGGTTTCAGCGCGCGGCGCCAGGTTCCGGGTTTCGGCCTTGGCGACAGCGACCGGCGCGGGCGGCCCGTTCTGCGGCGCGGCCTCGGCGTCGGCCGTTTCCTCGCCGCTGGCGCCCACATGGCCGCCATAGAGAAAGGCGCCGCCCGCGGCGGCAATCAGGAAAAGCCCGGCGGCGCCGGCGAAGATGATTTTGCGGTTCATGAACAAGTGCTCCTTCATTCCGCCGGGCGCAGGGCGAGGCCGCGCGCTTCGGGGGAGACGCGCTCAGCGCCGAGCTGCATCAGCGCGGGCAAGAGGACGAGGGTGAAAAGGGTGGAGACCGCCATGCCGCCGACAATGACGGTGGCGAGGCCGCGATAGATGAGGCTGCCGGCGCCGGGCGCGAGCACCAGCGGCAGCATGCCCATGAGGGTCGTCGAGGTCGACATGAAGATCGGCCGGATGCGCAAGGCGAGCGCTTCGCGCACCGCTTCGGTGCGGGACTTGCCTTCGGCTTCGGAGGCTCGCGTCTGCGCCATCAACAGAATCGCATTGTTCACGACAAGTCCGAGCAGGATGATGAAACCGATCATGCCGAGCAGGTCGAGCGGTGTTGTCTTGACGAGATCGAAGGCGCGAATGGCGAGCACGCCGCCGACCGCCGCCATAGGCAGAGTGACGATCACAAGCCCCGCATCACGCACGGATTTGAACAGCGCCGCCATGATCAGAAACAGGATGACGATGGCGAGGAAGAAGTTTGCGCTGAGATTTTTCACGGCGCGCGCCAGCGCGTCGGCGTCGCCGCCCCATTTGATCGAGGCGCCGGGCGGCAGGACGTCATAGAGTTCAGCCTGCGCGTTTCTTTTCAGCGCATCGACGGCGGGGCCGAGGGCCATGCCGTCCGGCGGCGTGATGCCGAGCGAGATGGTGCGGCGCGTGTCGAGGCGGAAGATGCGCTGCGGGCCGACATTGCGCGTGACCGTGACAAGTTCGCCGAGCGGCACGACGACGCCCGACGGTGTCGCGATGGGCGTCGAGTCGAGATATTCCGGCTCCGACCATTCCTTGGCCTGGAGGATGACGTCGATGCGCCCGTCTTCATGGAAAAACTCGCCCAGCCATTGTCCGTCGCCGAGCGAGCGCACGGCGCGGGCGACGGCGTCGCGGGTGAGGCCGACTTCCGCGATGCGCCGGTCATTGGGGATGAGGCGCAACTCGGGCGTCACCACTTGCGGGTCGGGGTTGGGCCAGACCTGCGCACCCGGCAGGGCCGCCTGAACGACGCCGATGGCGGCGGGCGTCGCTTCGGACAGCGCGGCGTAATCGCCCGCCTGAAGCTGCAGGATGATCGAGCCGTCGCCGCCGAAACTGCCGAAGAGATCGCCCTGTGCGCCGAAGGCGCGGGTGTCGGGGAAGCCGGCGAGAATTTCGTTGTTCACGATGTCGACCATCTCGTTGATGCGCGACTGGTCGAGAATCCGCACGCCGATATTGCCGCCATTGGCGCCGGAGAAGAGATAGTAATTGCGCAGCGCCGGTTCTTTTTCACCGTCGAGATAGGGCTGCAGCCGCTCGATGACGACATCGGCGAATTCGGTGCGGACCATGTCCATGCTGGCGCCGGAGGGAAAGCTGATGAAGGCGTCGACAGCGTCGCGCTTCACCGGCGGCAGATAGTTCAATTGCGGGAACATTAGATAGATGACGAGCATGGGCAGCGCTGTCAGCGATCCGATGATTGCAAGGCGGCGTCTGGCCGTGCCGGTAAGGCGGATGATGGCGTTGGCGAGGCGCTGCGCGAAGAGCGGGCGCTCGCCTGTCGCGGTTTCTTTTTCGGCGGGTTTCGTTTTGATGAAAAACCGCGCGCCCGTGGGCAGCAGCGTCACCGCGACGATGAGGCTGAAAGAGACGGCGATGGCTATAGTGAGCGCAAGGTCCGCGAAGAGCTGGCCTTCGACGTCTTCGAAGAACATGATCGGGATGAAGATCGCCACGGTCGTCACGGTCGACGCGAAGAGCGCGCCGAAGACCTGGCCGACGGCGGCTTCGGCCGCTTCCGCAGGCGAGCGGCCTTCTTCGCGCAGACGCACGAAATTTTCCAGCACGACGATGGCCGCATCGAGCACCATGCCCGTGGCGAAGGCGAGGCCCGCGAGGGAAATCACATTGATCGAGCGCCCGAAGAGATTGAGCGCGACCAGTGTCGCCATCAGGCAGATGGGGATCGACGCGGCGATGATCAGCGTCGCGGCGGCGCGGCGCAGGAACAGCCACAAGGCGGCGACCGCCAGCATGACGCCGAGAAGGAGATTGCCGGTGAGAAGCGAAATGGCGCGCTTGATGAAGACCGACGGGTCGAAGCTTTTCTGGATCGAATAGCCCATTTCCGCCAAAAGGCCGGCATTGAGTTCGTCGACAACGGCGGTCAGGGCGTCAATTGACTCGAGCGTATTGGCGCCGGGCTGGCGCATGACGCGCATGCCGATGGCCGGGTTGCCGTTCTGATAGACGATCTCGTCCTGGCGCCGGTCGACGGCGACGGAAACGTCAGCGATGTCCCCGAGCCGCACCGGTGCGCCGTCACGCCAGGCGAGGATTGTTTCGTTCAGTTGCTCTGCGGTGAAGCGCCCTTCAAAGCGCATGGTGTAATTGCGCCGGCCGATATCGACAGTTCCGCCGGTGACGTCGGTAGAGCGGTTGACGTTCTGGGCGATGTCGTCGACCGAAACGCCGAGCTGCGCGGCGAGAAACGGATCGAACTCGATGTTCAGAATATGCTCGCCGTCATTGGCCTGAATATCGACGCTGGCGACGCCCGGCACGGCTTCAAGCTCAGGCAGGATGCGCTGTTCGGCGAAATCGCCGAGCTTCATGTCCGGATTGGCGTTGTCCGGCAGGCGCTGCATGAACAGATAGATCAGGGTTTCGCCGCTTTCGCCGCCGCCGCCAATATTGATGCGCGGACGGTCCGCATCGGCGGGCAGGCCGCGCACCTGCTGCATGCGCGCGTTCACTTCGGAAAACGCCTTGTCCATGTCGGTGCCGAGCGCGAATTCGAGCGAGATCCAGGCGCCGCCCTGGTCCGACCAGGACTGCATCACGGTGACGCCGGGAATGCCGCGCAATTCGCGTTCGATGGGCTCTGCGATTTCGCTTTCCACCTCGCGCGGCGAGGCGGCGCGCCAGCCTGTCCAGATGCTGATCTGCGGGCGCTCAATGGCGGGGAAGAGCTGCACCGGCAGCTGCGATATGGACAAGGCGCCGAGCAGCGTGATCAGCGCGAGCGCTACGGCTGCGGCGGCGGGGTTTTTCAGGCAAAGCCGGGTGATCCCCATCCTGCGTGCTCCTCTGGAAAGCGTCGTCTTGTTGGCTTCGTAAAATCGGCGGACTTATGGGCGCGGCCCTTGGACAGGGCCGCTGCTTTCCAGATGAATGTCTCTTTTTTCAAGGGTTAACGCATCCGAATATCGACCAAACGCTCGATTGGTGCGGTGAAGCGAGGCGCGCGGCGCTGGGCCGCCCTTAAGGGGGCGTTAAGGCTTGCCGTCCTGTTGCGCCGCATGGGCGATTTGCTTGCGTCGCCGTTCGATTTCCGCGAGTTCGCGGTCGAGATCGGCCTTGGCGTCGCGGATCTCCGCTTCGCGCTCGGCCAGCATTTCCGCTTCCTCGCTCGCCCTTTCAAAAGCGCGCGCGGCTTCGCGTTCTAAGGCTTTCATCTCGGCCTCGTGTTCGCGGCGGGCCTCGCGCATGTCCTGGAGAGCTTCGCGCCGGGCTTCGCGGGAGTCCGCGAGGCGCTCGCGCGCGCGTTCGACGGCCTCCGCCGCGCGGTCCATGGCGTCCTGGCGGGCCTCGCGAATGTCCTCGAGGTCGTCTTCGCTGAGATGCGCGCCCGCCCAGGCTTCGGCCATGTCGGGCAGGGCGATGCTGAGTTCGGCGATATCCTTGACGTTGACGGTTCTGTTCTCCAGCAGGCCGGCCAGTTCAGCGGCGCCTTCGAAGCCTTCGAGATCGATGGCGCCGATGCGCAGGGTCATGTCTTCGAGATCGCCGAAAGCGTCGAAATCCCCGAACCGTTCGCGCATGCGCTCTTCGAGGCGGGTCATCTTCTCGGCCAGTTGGCTCGCCTTGTTTTCGTCGCGTTGGGCGGCGCGGCTGTCGTCGCCGTCGATTTCAAGCCGGTAATCGCCCAACGGCGCCAGGAGGACCTTCCGGGTTTGCGTGGCTTTCGGCGCGTCGGAAGCGGGAGGCAGCGCCGCGCCGAGAACGGGCGACGGATCGATGAGGTCGCCGTCGACGATCACCTCGAAATGGAGATGCGGACCGGTCGCCTTGCCGGTGGCGCCGACCGCGCCGATGACGTCGCCGGCGTCGACGCGCGCGCCCTTGCGCACGGCGTAACTGTCGAGATGCGCATAGCGGGTGACGAGACCGTGGCCGTGGTCGATGACGACCACCTTGCCCCAGGCGTCCTCGTCATTATAGCGGTCGGTCGCGTCGATCACCTTGCCGCCGCCCGCGGCGCGCACCGGTTCGCCGCGCGCCGCCTTGATGTCGACGCCGTTATGGGCGGGGAGGTCTTCTCCGAAAAGGCGTCTCTTTTCGCCGAATGTCGACGTGATCTTGCCCTCAACCGGCGCCACGGTCAGCGCGTCGCGCGGTTCGGGCGGCGTCACGGCGAAGGCGGCCTGCGCGAAAGCGAGTCCCGCGGCGGCGGCGGCGCTGGCGGCGAGGCCGAGCTTGCCGGCGAATCCGATCAGCGGTTTTTCCGGCGACCCTGTCAGGATGGCGTCGAGGCGTTCGCGCCGCGAGCGTTTGTCGAAAGGCGTGAAGGAGGGGATGAGCTCGCCTGCAAAGCGCCCTTGCGCGCCGGCGGCGAGGCGCAGCCCCTGCACGAAGCAATGGGCGTATTGGCGCCGGTCGACTCCGCGCGCCAGCACCAGCGCATCGGCGCCCTGTTCCGCGGCGAGCGTTGCGCGCGCGCAAATGCGGTGCATGAACGGGTTGAACCAGAACACCGCCTTCACCGCCGAGCACAGCGCAAAGAGAACAACGTCGCCGCGTTTTACATGCGCCATCTCATGAGCGCCCATCAGCGCGGCGTCGGCGATCGAAATGCGGTCGAGCAGCGTGTCGGGCATCACCACCACGGGCCGGAAATACCCGTACACGCAAACGCTCGACACGATATGCGAGAAGACATAGCGCGGGCGGCGCGTGACGCCGATGCGCTTGCGCCAGTGTTCGAGCGCGTCGACGAGTTTCGGTTCGTCGCAGGGAACGGCGTAGTTGAGGCGATAGGCGAACCAGACATGGCGCACCGCCGCTAGGATGAACAGCATTAAAAAGCTGTAGAAATAGATGATCGCCGCCAGGCGCAGAATATCGGCGAGAGACGGTCCCGCCGGCGCGGCGTAGATAATCGCCTCGTTTAGCGCAGGCTCGGTCATGGCGGCGGGCGCGGCGATGTCCGCCATGGGCGGCAGCGGCGCCGGCGCGCGCAGGGAAATGCCGAGCGCGGCGGCGAGCGGCGCGATGATGACGGGCAGGGCGGCGAGAATGAGCGCCGCCGGCCAGACCAGCCCCGCGGCGGGCCGGGCTCTGGCGGATGTTTTTTCGGAGCCGGCGATTTTGGCGGCGCTGAGGAAAATGATCGGCGCCCAGATCATCGACGCCAGAAGGCAGTAGAAAAACGGCTCGATCAATGCGTTCATTGCTCATTCTCCGTTTTCCTGAGGACGTCTTCGAGTTCTTCGATTTCGTCTTCGCTGAGAAGTTTCGAGTCCGCGAAAAACGCCGCCGCCGGAGTCGTGTCGAGTTCGAGCACGCGCTTGGAGAAGTCGGCGATCATGCGCGACAACAGCGCGACCTTGCCGACCTGCGGTTCGTAGATATTGACGCCGTCCACGGGGGTTTTAGAAATCAGCCCCTTGTCCGCCATGCGCTCGAGCACCGTGCGCACGGTGGAGTAGGACCAGCCGAAATCCTGTTCGATGTCGCGATGGATTTCCCGGGCGTTCATCTCCCTGGAGCGCCACAAGAGTTTCAGGATGGCGAGTTCGGGTTTGGTGGGATCGGTCCCTTTGAGGTCGGTCATGACGGCGTCCAGCTCTTCTTCAATGGGAGACGCGCGCAAGACGCCCCCTGCGACATTTGTGGCCATACTAGCCCTTTGCGACACTTGTCGCAAGGCGATTCAGGGCCTTCGCGGGGCGCTTGCGACGAACCGAAGGCGGGCTGCGACGAATGGATAGTGGGAAGGCCTTGGGTAAGCCTGGGGGTCAGAGAGAGGAAAGCGCCGCGCCGAGACGGTCGAGATCCGCCGGGGTCGACAGCCGGTGGTCGCCCCGGGGCGTCAACAGGATTTCCACATCCTCGCTTTCGAGCATGTCCGCGAAGGCGAGGGCGTGGGCGTAAGGCACTGCGTCGTCGCGCATCCCCTGTAGAATGCGCACGG
>JAUIMC010000035.1 GCA_030433215.1 Alphaproteobacteria bacterium | reverse complement strand
ACAATGTCGCCGACGCTGTCAAAGGACAGGCGGGCCGCGAAAGTTTTCTCGGCGTCGATGTCTCGTCAGGCGTTGAAACCGCGCCGGGCAAAAAGGATGACGCGCTCGTCAAAGCCTTTATCTCGGCAGCGAAACCATAAGAAAGGAAAGCCATATGTTGCGGTTTTTGTGCGCAGCATTTGCTGCAGCATTTTTGGCGTCCTGCGCGACGGGGCCGGTGGTGCGCGAGAACGAAGCGGCGGCCTCCGTCGCTTTCGAAGCGCTGAAGCGCGGCGGTTATGTCATCGTCATGCGGCACGCCAATTCGCCGGGCGGACAGGCCGGGGCGGTCGGCCTTTCCAAAGGCTGCAAGCTCGCTGACGGGCGCGGCCTCGACGCCGAAGGGTTCTTTCAGGCGCGGGCCATCGGCGAGATCCTGAAAGAGAATGGCGTCAAAATCGCCAAGGCCTATACCAGCCCCATGTGCCGCTCCTGGGATACGGCGGCGCTCGCCGCTGCTGGCGCGCCCGTAGAGCCGCACCCCTCGCAGATCAGCGAGAAAGCCGCCGATGTCGCCGCCATGAAGGCCAAGGTTGCGAAAGAGCTGGCCGCCAATCCCGGCGCCAACATTATCCTGTCGAGCCACTCCAATATCGCGCCGCTCTATGGCGCGACGGCGCGAGGCCGCGAGGACGAGGTCCCCTCCGGCGTCATCTGGCTCGTCCACCCCAGCGACTGGCGGGCGATTGCCCGCGTCGACCTCCTCGTGCGCTATCCCAAGGTCACGCCCGCGGTGGAGTAGGGCATGGACTTGGTGGACAGACTCTTCTGGCCGACGATTCTTTCTGCAGACCAGCCTAATGCGCTGTTATGGGTTTTAGCCTGGCATATTGCGCCTTTGATTATCGGGGCGGGGCTTATGGTGTTGAGTCAGCGCGGCCCAAATCCTGAAGCGCCGTCATGGATTCTGGCGAATATCCTTGGCGTAGGCGCGCTATCGGGCGTCCTCTCGATGGTTCAGTTCTTTGGGACGCATGGATTTATTGTTCATCGCTCTTTTATCAGCCTCGACTTTCCCCCTCATATTTTGCTCCTAGGCTGGCTTGTCGCCGGACCCATGCTGTTTTTGCCGCAGGTTTTTATCGGCGCTTTTTTGGCGTCGCTGACAAGCGGGAAGCCGCTCAATCGTCTCTTTCGGCTGGTGTTTTGGGTCGCCATCGGCGCTGTCTTTTTCAAATTCTGGGCGGATTTCATTGGTCAACATGTCCATGATTTCGTCATCGGAAGGACCAGCCGTCTCAGTGACGGACAGGAAGCCGGCTTCGAGTTGAGCGAGCTGCTTTTTTGGGGGGCGTATCTTGGACTTCCAGTAGTTATCGGCGTGGGATTTGTGCTCTGGCGCGACAGCGGCAATCCGGCGCCATATCGTCAGCAGTGGGGAACGATGGGCTGGCTGACCGTCATGGCCGCGGCATTCCCTATTCTGATTTTCGCCGTCGGTTCCTGGTTTCAAGGAGCGATGGAAAAAGATGCCTTCAGCCGTGTGAAACAGCTTGTGCTTCGGCCTGCCCTCGCGGCTTACGCGGTCTTGCCCCTTGTTTTCGCCGGCGCCTTCATCGCCTCGCTGGCGACCCGGGTCCCTCGGCCGCTGAGATTTTCGGGCGTTTGGCTCTTGTTTCTCGCCGCTTTTGCGCCATTGAGCGCGATTGTGGCCATCTTGCTCGCCTGTGCGGCTTTGAATTCCTGTCTTTGAGGTTGGCGCCGCCCCTGCGAGCGGGCATATCCGGCGGGCGCATTCAGAAAACGCTAGAAACCGATGACCCAGCTCAACTCCTACCGCACCGGACCTGACGAAGAAGGCCGCTTCGGCATTTATGGCGGGCGCTTCGTCGCCGAGACCTTGATGCCGCTCGTTCTGGCGCTGGAGAAGGAATACAAGGCCGCCAAGAACGACCCCTCCTTCCGGTCGGAGCTTGAGTACTACCTCAAACATTATGTGGGCCGCCCAAGCCCCATGTATTACGCCGAGCGGTTAACCAAGTATGTCCGCGGTATGGCTGATGAAAAATCAGGAACTACCGGCAAAAAAGGCGCGAAAATTTACTTCAAGCGCGACGAGCTCAACCACACCGGCGCCCACAAGATCAACAACTGCATGGGGCAGATCCTCCTCGCCATGCGCATGGGCAAGACCCGGATCATCGCCGAGACCGGCGCCGGCCAGCATGGCGTGGCGACGGCGACCGTCTGCGCCCGCTTCGGCCTGCCTTGCATCGTCTATATGGGCGCGACCGATGTGGAGCGTCAGAAACCAAACGTCTTCCGCATGAAGCTGCTCGGCGCCGAGGTCATACCGGTGACGAGCGGCACGGCGACCTTGAAAGACGCCATGAATGACGCGCTTCGCGACTGGGTCACCAATGTGGACTCAACCTTTTACATCATCGGTACGGCGGCGGGCCCGCATCCCTATCCGGAGCTGGTGCGTGACTTCCAGTCGGTGATCGGGGTCGAGGCGAAAGAGCAGATGAAGGAGATGGAGGGCCGCCTCCCCGACGTCATCATGGCCTGCATCGGCGGCGGCTCGAACGCTATCGGGCTGTTCCACCCCTTCCTCGACGACAAGGATGTGGAAATCATCGGGGTCGAGGCGGCGGGTCTTGGCGTTGATTCGGGGAAACACGCCGCCAGTCTTACCGGCGGTAGGGCCGGGGTGCTGCACGGCAACCGGACATACCTGCTGCAGGACGATGACGGCCAGATCCAGGACGCCCATTCGATCTCGGCGGGGCTCGACTATCCCGGCATCGGGCCGGAGCATTCCTGGCTCCATGAAACCGGCCGGGTGAAATACATCTCCGCGACCGACTCCGAAGCGCTCGATGCGTTTCAGTTATGCGCAAAACTGGAGGGCATCATCCCGGCGCTCGAACCGGCCCATGCGCTCGCCCGCGCCGTCGACAAGGCCATGGAGATGGACCGCGACCAGATCCTGCTCATGAATATGTGCGGCCGCGGCGACAAGGACATCTTTACGGTGATGGACTTGCTGGGCGGGCGGTAACGTCGCGAAACGAGATTTAGCACCGCGCCTTGCCTAGGGCGATGCCAAGGGGCGATGCGGTTTCAACGATCTCCTCGAAATCGAATCCGGCGCGGTCGAATAGATCGCGAAACTCGTTTGCGGTGCGCTCGCGTCCGCCCGCCATCACCATCATGTTCAGGTCCATCCACTTGCCCATGTCGAATGCGGCGTCTTCGGGTATCACCGACTCCACGACCATCAGGGCGGCGCCCGGTTTCGCCGCGCGCCTGACGTTCTTCAGGATGTCGAGCGCCTTGTCATCGTCCCAGTCGTGAAGAATCCAGCGCAGCACAAAGGCGTCCGCCTGCGGAATGTCCGAGAAGAAATCGCCGCCGACCGTCTCCATGCGGTCGTGCCGGGGGGCCTCCGCGACAACCTGAGGCTGGTCGAAGAGGACGCCGCGACAATCAGGATGTGCATCGAGAATGCTGATAAGCTGCGATCCGACCCCGCCGCCGAGATCGGCGATCACCGGAAAACGGCCCCAGTCATAGGCCGCCGTCACCGCCGGCGTGATGGCGCCGGCGAGGTCGCGCATGGCTTCGTTGAAGATTGTGCCCTGGCGCGGATTGGCTTGCATATATTCCCAGCCCGTGCAGCCGTTTAGCTGTTCAAAGCCGGGCCGCCCGTCCTTGAGGGAGAGCATCAGGCCGCGCCAGCCATTATTGACCATGCCGTCGGCGCTCAACGTGACGCGGAGCCACGCCCAGGGCGAGCCGGGCGCGTCGCGGCGCAAACAGTCGCTCGCCGGCGTGTTGGCGAAAACGCCCGGCGAGACTTGTTTGAAAATGCCGGTGCTTTCCAGCGCGCGCAGCAGGCGGAACAGGCTCGGCGCATGGGTCTCGGTGCGCCCCGCGAGCGTTTCGACGTCAAGCGGCCCGTCCGCCAGCCGATCGGCGATCTCCAGTTCCGCAATGGCGCCCACGGCGCAGCCCTGCCAGTAATTGTTGACGATGCCCAGGATTTGTTCCTGGGGCGACGCTTGCTGTGACATAGTTTCCCTCCCGCCCTTCATCGAGCAATAGTGCGGCCTTCCGCTGGCGGCAAGGACATTAGCAAGGGATCGCGTGCGCTCGGCGCAGAGGCTTCGTTTCGAAAATTGTGTTCATCGGGTTCAACCCGCAAAACCAAAACCGCCTAGGCTCGTCCGGTCCGAAATCGCCATGCGAGTTCCGTCATGGTCGGCATTCCCAGCGCGAATATCGCCGCCGCAAAGGCGCCCGCCCGCTTTGTCCGCTTCGCGGTGCTTCCGGGCCGGTGAGATTTGCTGCGCAGCATAAACCGCAGCATTTCGCCTTGCGAGAACCTTTCAGCGGCCACGCTGTTGCCTCCATTAGACCCCATAAGCAAAGGCCGGAGGCCCCTGATATGATGAGAACCGCAATCGTCGCCGCCATGCTCGCCCTTGGTCTTGCCGCTTGCGGCGGCGAGGAAGCGGAAGAA
>JAUIMC010000007.1 GCA_030433215.1 Alphaproteobacteria bacterium | reverse complement strand
CGGACCATTGGGACGTGATCGAGGGGCAGGGCGCCTTGTCGCATCCGAGTTTTGCGGGCGTCAGCCTCGGCCTGTTGCACGGGGCGCAGCCGGACGCGCTGGTGCTGTGTCACGACCCGTCGCGGCGCTATCTCCTGGGCGCGAAGGGGAGCGAGGCGTTTCCGCTGCTGCCGCTGGCGGAGAGCATGGATCTGTGTCTGCGCCTTGCCTGGCGGGTCAATCCGAAGGCGCGGTTTGTCGGGGTGGCGATCAACACCTCCGCGATCGCCGCCGAAGACCGGCCGGCGCTCTACGACCGCTTCGCCGAGGAAACCGGCCTGCCCGTCGCAGACCCCATCCGCGACGGCGTCAAGGCCATCGTCGACACCATCCAGAACATGGAAAACAGCGAATGATGGCGCGTCCGGCAAAAACAGGCGCGCGTCTTTTCATTGGCGCCAGGCGGTAAATCATGATTGCGGCAGACAATATCTTCGGACTGCTTGCCGCCATGCTGGCGATTTGCGCTTTCGCCGCCGGCCTGGAAAAAACCTCGATCGGCAAACGCGTCTCGGGCCCGGGCGTCATCCTGCTGGCCGCCATCGCCGCCGCGCATTTCGAGGTCCTGCCGCGCAGCGCGCCGATTTACAGCGTCATCTGGACTTACCTTGTTCCGCTGGCCATCGCCCTGTTCCTGTTGAAGGCGGACCTCATCAGAGTCTTCAGGGAGGGCGGCCGCGTCCTCATCGCTTTTCTGGTGGGCATGGTCGGAACCGCCGTCGGCGCTTTGCTGGCCGCGCTGCTTTTCGACCTGGGGCCCGACGAGGCGAAGGTCGCGGCGGTGTTCAGCGCAACCTATACCGGCGGCTCCCTGAATTTTGTCGCTGTCGCGGAAGCCGTGCAGTTCGATGACGCCTCGCAGCTCTCCGCAGCGCTCGCCATCGACAATATTCTGGGCGTTGTCTTCATCGTCTTCCTCAATCTCATGGCGGGATGGGCGCTGCTCCAGCGTCGCTTCGCCTGGCGGATCGACGGCGTATGGGGCGAGGGCGCGGCCATCGGCAATGAAGAGGAAGCGGCTCCGTCGCTTTTCGGGTTGTTGTCGGCGCTGGCCGTCGCCGCGACCGTTGTGGCGATCAGCAACCAAATCGCCGCCGCCGCCGGCATTCCCGATTACAGCCTTTTGTTCCTCACCGCCCTGATGGCGGCGATTGCGACGCTGGGGCGCGGAGTTCTCAAGCATATTCGCGGCGAAGACGTCGCGGCCATGATTTTCATGTATCTGTTCTTTGCGATTATCGGCGTCGGCACCGACATCAACGGCATGTTGCAGGCGGCGCCGGCCATGTTCGGCATGGTCGCCCTGATTTTCATCTGCCATCTCGTTTTCATGGTCGCCGCCGGCCTGATTTTCAAATTGAATTACGCCGAGTTGATCGTGGCGTCCCTGGCGTGCATCGCCGGACCGCCGGTCGCTGCGGCGATCGCCATTCTCTTGAAATGGCGCAATCTCGTCGCGCCCGGAATCCTCACGGGGATTCTGGGCTACGTTCTCGGCAACTTCATCGGGGTCGGGATTTTTTCAGTGTTGGGAAACTGAGGTCTGTACCCTAATGGTCCATAAGACATGGAGGATAGCATGTCCGTTTCCAAGACAATCTATAGCCTGGCCGCCGCAGCGGCATTTCTGACATTTCCGATTTGCGCGTCAGCGCAGGAACCGGCGCTCGAGCCTGCGCCGCTTCAGGAGGACATCCTGTCCTTGGAGGCCGAAGCGCCGCCCGAGGCGGCTGTTGACGCGCCGCTGCCGGAAGACGGCGCCCATCCGCTGACCAAGGCGGATGTCGACGCCTGGCTCGACGGTTTCCTGCCTTTCGCCCTCGACGACGGGGACATTGTCGGCGCCCAGGTGACGGTCGTGAAAGACGGCGAGATCCTGACGAGCCGCGGCTACGGCTATGCGGATCTTGAGAACAGGACGCCTGTCGACGGCTACAAGACCCTGTTCCGGCCGGGTTCGATCTCAAAACTGTTCACCTGGATCGCAGTGATGCAGCTTGTTGAGCAGGGCGAGATCGATCTCGACGAAGACATCAACGCCTATCTCGATTTTGAGGTGCCGGAGGCTTTCGGCGCGCCGATCACCATGCGCAACCTCATGACCCACACGCCGGGTTTTGAGGAACGGTTCAGAAACCTGATCATCGGCGATGTCGACATCTATCTGTCGCTTGAAGAAGTGCTGAAGGATGCGCCGCCGCCGGCGCGCATTTTCCCGCCGGGAAAAACGCCCGCCTATTCGAATTACGGCACCGCGGTCGCGGGCTATATCGTTCAGCGCCTGTCGGGCGAAAGCTTTGAGGACTATGTCGAGAACCATATTTTCGAACCGCTCGGCATGGAGGCGGCGACGTTCCGCCAGCCGCTGCCCGAACAGTTAGAAGAAAACATGTCCAAGGGCTATCGCAGCGCGTCCCATGGCGAGGCGCAATATTACGAGCTCGTCCCCATGGCGCCGGCGGGCTCCCTGGCGGCGGATGGCGAGGCCATGGGCCGTTTCATGATCGGCCTTCTGGAGCGCGACCCCGCCCTGATGAAGCCGGAAACCTGGCGGCAGATGTATCAGACGATTTATCAGCTCTCGCCGCCGCTCAACGCCATGGCGCTCGGCTTCTGGGAGCTGAACAAGGGCGATCTGGTGATCCGCGGTCATGGCGGCGACACCGGCTTCTTCCACTCCGACCTCAATGTCATGATCGACAAGAATGTCGGCATCTACATCTCCGTGAACAGTTCGGGGCAGGGCGCCGGGCCCTTGCGCTTCGCCGTCACGGCCGACTTCGCCAAGCGCTATTTCCCGGAAGCGAGCCTGCCTGTGGGTCCGCGCCTCGACACCGCCAAGGAGCATGGCGAGATGGTCGTCGGGCTTTATGAAAGCTCGCGCCGGGCAGCCACCAGCTTCGCGGCGGTCACGCGGTATATGTCGCAGGAAAAACTTTCCATGAACGAGGACGGCGATCTCGTTTACATGCTGTTCGGCAAGCCGACGGTCTGGCGCGAAGTGGAGCCTTTCGTCTGGCGCCATGAAAACGGCTATGAGCGCCTGACGGCTGTGCGCAACGATGACGGCTCGCTCGACTACGTTACCTTCGAGCCGGTGTCGCCGATTTTCCATCTCTTGCCTGCGCCATGGTATCGCTCGACGGCGGTTCTCAACCCGCTTTTGATGCTGGCCTTCGGCGCGCTGGCGCTGACGCTTGTCTTCTGGCCTGTCCGCGCGGTTGTACGCTGGCGTTACAAACAGCCCTTTTCTTTGAGCGGCGGCGAAGCCATGGCCCATCGCCTCGTGCGTGTCGCCGTGGTGCTGGTCTTTGCGTATTTTGCGGCCTGGATAACGACGATAAACGGGATGTTCTCGGACCTTGCCGGGCTTGGCGGCGGCGTGAATTTGATGCTGCGCCTGACGCAGGCGGCGCAAGTGCTGCTCTACATCTCGCTTGGTCTCGCGCTCTGGAACGTCGTTGTCGTCTGGGGCGGCAAACGGAGCTGGTTTGGAAAACTCTGGAGCCTCGTGCTGGCGGTCGCGATTATCATCGTGATCTGGTTTGCGGCCGTGAACGGGCTGTTCAGCTGGAAAACAAACTTCTGATGCGCGGCGCGCAACGGATCTGAATGAAGAGCTGAAGCGGCGGCGGCGCATAGGCGCCGCTGCCGATCGACGCCGCCGGCAATCATGGCGGCGTGCGGCTTGTTTGTCTGAAAAGGAAAGGAATAATCCGGTGAGACTGAGTCAATATTTCTTGGGGCGGGACAGAAAAGGTCAGGGAGCGGTTTTCTTTGCTCTCGCGTGCCTGGCGGCGGCGCTCATGAGCGTTGCGGGGGCGGCGAAGGCCGAGCCCTTTGATAAATACAGCGATGAGGCGCTCAGCGCTTATCTTGGCAAGAATGCGACGGTCACGCGCAAGGTCTTCGTGCCTATGCGCGACGGCGTGAGTCTATCGACGGATGTCTATCTGCCGAAAAACATGGACAAACCGCTCGGGACCGTCTTCGTCAAGACGCCTTACAATTTCAATGAGCTGCGCGGGTCGAACAAGCGCCTTGCCGTGGAGGCCGTGTCCCGCGGTTTCGCTTTCGTCATGCAGAATGAGCGCGGGCGATATTTTTCGGAAGGCGAGTTTGAAATTCTCGGCTATCCGCGCACCGACGGCTATGACGCGCTGACCTGGATTGCGGAACAGGACTGGTCGAACGGCAAGGTCGGCACGGTCGGCTGTTCCTCCTCGGCTGAATGGCAATTGGCGCTTGCGGGCGAAAACCACCCCGCCCACGCGGCCATGGTGCCCATGGCGTCCGGCGCCGGCATCGGCCGCGTCGGCGAGTTTCAGGAGCAAGGGAACTGGTATACGGGCGGCGTCCAGCGGATCCTGTTCATCCCGTGGCTCTATAATGTGGACAACCCCTTGCGCGCCCAGCTTCCCTCGGGACTGGATCAGGAAACGAGAGCGCGCCTGTCTCTTTATAACGATCTCGCCGGACGCAAGCCGCAGGTGGAATGGAAAGAACAGGTCAAGCATCTTCCCGTCGACGAGATGCTGTCCGTGCTCGGCGAACCGGCGGGCACCTTTGAGGACCTGATCGCGCGCGCGCCGAACGATCCGAAATGGTTTGAAGGCGGCCTTTATCACGATGATGCGGGCTGGGGCGTGCCGGGGCTGTGGTTCAATTCCTGGTATGACGTTTCCATCGGGCCGAATATGGCGCTGTTCAATCACGCGCGGGAATCCGGCGTTGATGCCGAAACGCGCAAGCACCAATACGCGGTCGTCGCGCCGGTGCCTCATTGCCGGTTCTGGAATCTTGGCCCCAACACGAAAGTCGGCGCGCGCAATATGGGCGACACGTCTTTCGATACGGCGGAGGAAATCTTCAGCTTTTTCGACCGCTTCCTGCGCGGCGACAAAAGAGCCTTCTCCGACCGGACGCCGAAAGTCCGCTATTTCGCCATGGGCGAGAACAAGTGGAAATCATCATCGGCCTGGCCGCCGAAAGCCGCAGAAGAAGTAAAGCTCTATCTGCGCAGCGATGGCGGCGCCAACAGCCTTTATGGCGACGGCGTTCTCTCCTTCGACGCACCGTCGGGCGACGAGACGCCCGACCGCTTCGTTTACGATCCCATGAACCCGGTGCAGACGGTCGGGGGCGGCGATTGCTGCAATGGCGGGACGGTGATCCCGGGCGCCTTCGACCAGCGCGAAATCGAGGCGAGGCATGACGTCCTTGTCTACACCTCGGAGCCGCTGGAAGAGCCGCTGGAAGTCTCCGGCTTCGTCGACGCCGTGCTTCACGTTTCCTCTTCGGCGAAAGACACCGATTTCGCCGTGAAGCTTGTGGATGTCGCGCCCGACGGCACGGCGTGGATCATCGACGACACGATCTTTCGCACGCGCTACCGCGAAGGATATGACAAGGAAGTCTTTATGGAGGAGGGCGGCGTTTACCCCGTCGATCTGACCCCCATGACGACCTCGAATGTGTTCGAGAAAGGCCACCGCATACGGGTCGAGGTTACGTCCTCGAACTTCCCGAAATTCGTGCGCAACCTCAATACCGGCGGCAACACGGTCTCCGAAAGCGAGCCGGTTGTCGCGGAAAACGCCGTTCATCACGATGCGGAGAACCCGTCCTACATCGTGTTGCCGGTGGTGAAGTAATAAAACGCGCCGCCGCCTGCCTGTCTTCAAAGGCGGGCGGCGGGCGTTACGCTCAGCGCCGTTTGCGGACGAGATGGAAGACGAGCGCAAGGACGGCGCCGAGAACGCCGAGCAGGGGCGCCGGAAGCCCGCTCGCAAATTTCAGGGTCGTCGCAAATTGCTGGATGAGGACGAGGCTTTCCACGGGCTGTAAAATCCCGGCGGCGAAGCTTGCGAGAAACGCGTTCTCCACCACTTCGCAGACCGCATAAATCATCGGCAGAACAAGCAGATAGCGCAGCGGGCTTTGCGCCAGGCGCATGGCTTTGAGGCCGAGCCCCATGCCGAAGACCGCGACGAAGTAATTCATCGCGACATAGGGAAAGTCGAGCAGCTGCCAGAGGATGTAATCGCCGGTCGCTTCGCCCAGCGCTTGCAGCGTGCGCACCGGCTCGATCGCGGGAATGCCCGGCTTGGTTTCGGGCAGGATGCCGCCCGCAGCCTCCATGGCGCGGGTCCATGGGCTGTCCATACTGAACGCCCAGTAGGAATAGACGATCAGGACCGCGAACCAGAAAATGAATCCGGCCGGCGATGCGGCTTCAATACGCTTTGAAAATCCGCCCTGTTTCAAAACAGGTAATTCTCCTTAAAGCCAAGTCCGTCAGCGTCGGTGAATTCGGCGCCGCCGTCTGTGCGCGCGATTTCAAAAGAGGCGTGAACAAAGGCGTTGTAATTGCGGCTTTCGATGGTGTCGACGGCGCGGAACGCGGCGGTCGCCGCCTCTCGCGTGATCGTGAGATCGATAAAGCCGTGATAATCGCCGGAGAGGAAGCGGATGTCCTCGTTCTCGCGGTTGGTGAGAAGCGCGTATTCCGCGCCTTTGCCGCCGAGAAATTCAGTGCGGTAGGGCGAGGGCGAGGTGACCGAATGGGTTCCGAGTTCGACGCCCATCTGTTTGCCGCTCTTGTCCGTGAGGTCGTTCGCCCACCAGGTATGGGTGTCGCCGGTGACGACGATCATGCCGCCGCCGCCCGCTTCGTTGACCATATCGTAGAACCGCTCGCGCGCCGCCGGATAGCCGTCCCAGGCGTCGAGATTGACCGGCAGTCCGAGGGCGGAGGATTCGACGAAGGCGCGCGCCTGGTCCCATTGCTGCTCGAGGCTGATGATGTCTTCTTCCGTGACATATTCGGTAAGGTCCGGCGCGGCCATCTTGGCCATGATGATCTGGTTGGCGACGAGCCGCCAGGGCTGGCCGGCGGCTACGGAGTTGCGCCATACGCGGTCGAAATAATCGAGCTGCGCCGCGCCCAGCATTTCGCGGGTCTCGTCCCAGAGAATCTGGGTCTTGAAGGTTTCGATGTCTTCCGCCGTCTTCAGGGTCGGAATGATCTCGGTATATTCGAACTGCCGGGCCCGCGCCATCAGCCGCGTTTCGAGCGCCGCGATGGTGAGAAGATCGCCATAGGAGAAGGAGCGAAAGAAGGCTTCGGGCGCCATCTCCGGCTCGCGCACGGGCAGCCATTCGTAATAGGCCTGCAGCGCGGCGCGCCGGCGTGCCTCCCAATCGCCTTCCGTTTCCGGGTCGTGGTTCTGGGCGCCGTCCTTCCAGGAATTGTTCGAGGTTTCGTGATCGTCCCAGATGGCGATCAGCGGGTTTTTGGCGTGCATCGCCTGGCTCGCCGGGTCGGCTTTATATTGCGCGTGGCGGCGGCGGTAATCGTCGAGCGTTATGCATTCGTTCGGCGGCTCATGATCGCGTCCGAGCGCGGCGCCGGTTTCGCCGCCATAGCCTTCGCGGCTGTACTCGTAAATATAGTCGCCGAGATGAACGACTGCATCGAGATCGTCCTGGCGCGAAATCAGATCATAGACGTTGAAAAAGCCGAACGGATAATTCGAGCAGGAAATCACCGCGAAGCGCGCTTGTTCAATAGCGCCTTCGGGCAGCGTTTTCGTGCGGCCCGTGGGCGAGGACGCATCGCCGATCGTGAAGCGGTAATAATAGGTCGACCCGGGCGCCAGGCCGGTCGCGAGCGCCTTCACGGTCCAGTCGCGGTGCATGCCTGTGGGCGCGTCGCCCTTTGCGACAATCTCGGTGAAGCTTTCGTCACTGGCGATCTCCCAGTTGACGAGGGCGCGCGAGCCCTCTGCGGGCGGGGCGATGCGGGTCCAGATGACGACGGATGTCGCAGCCGGATCGCCCGAAGCGACGCCATGGGCGAAGATTCCGGTCGCCGCTTCGCTGGCCGAAACATAAGGCGTCATTTTCGGGCTTGAGGCGCAGGAGGCGGCGCCGACAGCAAGGCCGGACGCCAGCGCGGCGCGGCGCGTGATCTTGTTTGGCATTGGTTTTCCCCTTTATCCCGCCGGACGCTGCGTCCCATGGTCCCGTGGGGCGCGGGGTGGTCCTATGACGTATTTGCGTTAGTCTTATGACATAATCAGGGATGCTGTCGAACGGCGTCCGCAGCCTATTGAGGGACCTATGCGAAATCTGGCCTGGACGGCGGCCGCCGTCCTGATGCTCGGCGCCTGCGGGCAGGAGAGCGGCGACGAAAACGCCGACGCCGCCGCTGATGCGGCGGCGACGCAAGAGGCGCAAGCGCCAAGCGAAGGAAACGGCGCTGAGGATGGCGGGGAAACGGAGGGGTCGGTCACGCCGCCCCAAAATCCCTACCCGTCGACCTACGAACCCTATCCGGGCGAGGCCGTGCTTTTGACCGGCGCGACCGTCCTCACGGGAACCGGCGAGCGCATCGAGAACGGCTCGGTCCTGATCGCCGACGGCAAGCTCGCCGCGGTCGGCGCCGCTGATTCCATCGAGGCGCCGGACGGCGCGACGACCATCGACGCCAAGGGCAAATGGATCACGCCGGGGATCATCGACATTCACTCCCATCTCGGCGACTACCCGTCGCCCTCGAACGCCACGACTTCCGACGGCAATGAGATCGTCGGCCCCAACACCGCCTATGTCTGGGCCGAACATTCGGTCTGGCCGCAGGATGCGGGCTTCACGCGCGCCCTTGCGGGCGGGATCACCTCGCTGCAAATCCTTCCGGGCTCGGCCAATCTCTTTGGCGGGCGCTCGGCGATCCTGAAAAACGTGCCTTCGCGCACGGTGCAGGGCATGAAATTCCCCGGCGCGCCTTACGGGCTCAAAATGGCCTGCGGCGAAAACCCCAAGCGCGTTTACGGCGAGCGGGGCGGGCCCTACACGCGCATGGGCAATATGGCGGGCTATCGCGCCGCCTGGATCGACGCCCAAAGCTACAAGAAGAAATGGGACGACTACGAAGAAGCCTATAATGAATGGGCCGACAATGACGACGACGACAAGGGCGACGCGCCCGAGGCGCCGGCCCGTGATCTGAAGCTCGAAACCCTGGCGGGCGCGCTGCGCGGCGACATCCGTGTCAACATGCATTGTTACCGTGCGGATGAAATGGTGCAGGTCCTCGATATGGCCGAGGAATTCGGCTACAAGGTCACGACCTTCCACCACGCTATCGAAGCCTACAAAATCGCGGATTATCTCGCCGAGAACGAGGTCTGCGCCGCAGTCTGGGCCGATTGGTGGGGGTTCAAGCTCGAAGCTTTCGACACAGTCGGGGAAAACGCCGCGCTGGTCGACGCCCAGCCCGGCGGCTGCGCCGTCATTCATTCCGACGACGAGTACGGCATTCAACGGCTTAATCAGGAAGCGGCCAAGGCCATGGCCGACGGCCGGCGCATCGGTTTCGCGATCGAGCCGGAACACGCCATCGAATGGATCACCGCGAACCCGGCGAAGGCCATGGGCATTCTCGACCAGACCGGCACGCTTGAGGCGGGCAAGATGGGCGACGTCGTCCTGTGGAGCGGCAACCCGTTCTCGGTCTACGCCAAGGCGGAGAAAGTCTATATCGACGGCGCCTTAATGTATGACCGGTCCGATCCGTCGCGGTCGCCGCGGGTCGATTTCGAACTCGGCCTTCACGACAACGATTATACGGGCGGAGCGGGACAATGAGAAACATCATGAAAAAATCCACGATGAAGCCGCTTGCCGTTTTGGCGAGCGCATCGGCGGCGCTTCTTTCCGCCGCCGCCGCGCAGACCGTGGCGATCATGGACGGAACCGTGCACACGGTTTCCGGCGACATCATCGAGGAAGGCGACGTCGTCATCCGCGACGGGCGCATCGCGCAAGTCGGCGCCGATCTGACGCCGCCGGCGGGCGCGCAGGTGATCGACGCGTCTGGCAAGGTCGTGACGCCGGGGCTTTTCGGCGCCTATTCGAGCATCGGTCTTGTGGAAATCGGCGCTGTCGAGGACGCCAATGATTCAGGGCCCGCCGAAGGCTTTGCGCTGGGCGCCGCGCTCAATGTCATTGACGCCTTTAACCCGTCGTCGGTGGTGATTCCGGTGAACCGCGCCGGCGGCGTCACCCGGGCGCTGTCCGCGCCGGCCGCCGGGGATTCCCTGTTCGCGGGCAAGGCGGCGGTGGTCGATCTTTCCGGCCGGACCAACTCCGTGACCCGCGCAGACACCGCGCAAATCGCCGTCATGGGCGAGGCGGGCGCCGGGCGCAAAGGCGGCACCCGCATGGGCGCCTGGGCGGTGTTGCGCGAATATCTCGACGAGGCGCGCTCCTACGCCGCCAATCCCAATGACTATGTGCGCCGCCCTCATGAGTCGCGCTTCGCGCTTTCGGACCTCAAGGCCCTCGGTCCCGTGGTCGAAGGCGCGCAGCCGCTGATCGTTCAGGTGAACAGCGCCAACGACATCCGCACCCTGATCCGGCTCAAAAACACCTACCGCTTGAAGGTGATCATTGTCGGCGGCACGGAAGCCTGGCGGGTCGGAAGCGAGCTGGCGACCGCTGGCGTCCCGGTGATCATCGACGGCATGGCCAACCTTCCCGTTCAGTTCGAGGATATCGATGCGACCCTGAAGAACGCCGCGCGTCTGCATCAGGCGGGCGTCGACATTTCCTTTTATGAGGGCGCGCATAATCTGCGGCTCATCCGCCAGCATGCGGGCAACGCCGTCGCGGAGGGACTGCCGCATGAAGCGGGGCTACGGGCGCTCACGCTGGCGCCGGCGGAAATGTTCGGGGTCGGCGACGAACTCGGCTCGCTCGAAGCCGGCAAGCTCGCTGACGTCGTGATCTGGGACGGCGACCCCTTAGAGGTCACGACCAAGCCGGAAGCGGTCTTCATCAATGGCCGCCGCCAGGATCTCGAAAACCGCCAGCACATGCTGATGCGGCGTTACCGCGACCTTTCCCGCGGCGATCTTCCGCACGCCTATCGCGGCGGCGAAAGCGACTGACGGCGTCCCGCTAAGACGCGCTCTGCGTTTCAAGGCCCGCAAAGGCGTCCTCGCCTTTGCGGGTTTTTTGCGCGCGCCGGTCAGCGATGAGGCTGAGAAACAAAGACGGCGCCAGTCCGAGCCCGATGAGAATGAGCGCCGCCGGGGCTGCGTCCGCAAGGCGTTCGTCGGAAGCGAGGCGATAAATCTGGGTGCTGAGGGTTTCAAAATTGAACGGCCGTAATATTAGCGTCGCGGGCAGCTCCTTGGCGATGTCGATGGCGACGATGGCTGCACCCGCAAGGATGGATCCGCGCGCCATGGGCCAGTGCAGCTCGCGCACCAGCCTGGCGGGCGCGGCGCCGAGCATCTTGCCCGCCGCATCGAGCTGCGGCGAAATCTGCGCCATGCCCCCGGCGGTGGCGTTGTATCCGGCGGTGAGGAAACGCGCCACATAGGCGTAAAGCAGCACCATAACGCCGCCCGCGACCGCATGGCCTGTGATGCGCGCAAAGCTTGCCGACAAGGCGAGAACGCCGATGGCCATCACCGCGCCCGGCACCGCATAGCCGAGCGTCGCGGCGCGCAGCGCGATCTTGGCGAGGCGCCCGCGCGCGGCTCGCGCCCCGTAAGCGAGAATGAGCGAGAGGGCGGCGGCGATCATCGCGCCGGCGGCTGCGATAAAGGCGGTGTGGCGGGCGGCGTCTCCGAGGTGGCGCAGGGCGAAGGCGCTTGCGTCAAGGTCGAGCTTGGCGGCAAGCACGCCGGCGGGCGCGATAAAGCCGAAAAGAATGGGAAGCGCGCAAAGCGCCATGGCGCCGGCGGCGTGCAGGCCCGACAATCTGAACGGCCGACTTTCGCGCGCCGCACGCACGTCTTCACTCGCGCGGCCCTTGCGGCTCGCGCTTTCCATGAGCACCAGAAGCAGCGCCACGGCAAAGAGACCCGCCGCAAGCTGCATTGCGCCGGTGAGATCGCCGAGCCCGTGCCAGGTGCGGAAAATCCCGACGCTTAAAGTCGGGACGCCGAAATAATCGGCGACGCCGTAATCGGCGGCGATTTCCATCAGGGCGAGGGCCAGCCCGCCGAAAAAGGCCGGACGGCTGGCGGTCAGGAGTATTTCGAAACTGGCGCGCAAGGGCGGGGCGCCGAGCGCCCGGGCCGCCTCCATCAGCGAGGCCGAGCGCGCCGAGAGCGACGCCGTCATGGCGAGATAGACATAAGGATAAGTCGTCAGCATCAGGACGAAGGCTGCGCCCGGCAGCGATCGGATCTCGGGCAGCGCCTGCGGGCCGATGACGCCTGCGACGGCGCCGAAGGGTCCGAAGAGATCGCCATAGGCATAGGCGGCCACATAGGCGGGGATCGCGAAAGGCAGCGCCAGGGCGATGGCGAAAAACTTCCGGCCCGGAAACTCCGCAAGGGAGATCAGCATCGCCGCCCCGGCGCCGATGACGCCCGCACCCGCGCCCGCGAACAGGCACAGGAAAAGCGTCGTCGAAAGATAGTGAATCCCGCGTGCGCCGAAGAGAAGGTTCTCGCCGGCGCCGATCGCCCCGGCGGTCACCGCCGCAATCGGCGCGGCGGCGAGGAGCGCGATCAAGATGATCGCTCCCAGCCCCCGCCTGTTCCTTGGTCCGCTGTTTTCCTGCTTCGCGTCTGGCATTGTTCTTGATACTCGTTCTCAACTAGTGACATCTAGGGGAAAGTCAGGCAATTCCCAATCCCCAGGAGGAAAACCGGCTTGAAAGGGACGGCGGAAAAACGCGCATGAGCCTTCGCCTCAGCAATATTTCGCATCATTTCGGCGCCGTGCGGGCCGTCGACGGCGCATCGCTCGACGCAGCGCCGGGGGAGATCGTCTGCCTTTTCGGGCCGTCCGGTTGTGGCAAGACCACGCTGTTGCGCCTCGCGGCGGGGCTTGAGCCCCTGCAGGCCGGCGAGGTGGCGCTGGACGGCGAGACGCTGGCCGGCGCTGGCCGACAGACGCCCCCGGAGAAGCGGCCCATCGGGTTCGTCTTTCAGGATTACGTTCTGTTTCCGCATCTGACGGTCGAGAAAAACATCGCCTTCGGGCTGAAAGGCGCATCCGACGCAAAACAGCGTATTGCCGAACAGCTGAATGCTTTCGGCATCGAGGAGCTTGCGCGGCGCTATCCGCACGAACTTTCCGGCGGCCAGCAGCAGCGCGCGGCGCTCGCCCGGGCCATGGCGCGAAAACCCCAGGCCCTGCTTCTCGATGAACCTTTCGCGAGCATCGACGTCGTTCTGCGCCGGCGCCTGCGCGAGGAATTGCGCCGTGTGCTGAAGGAGCAGAAAGCGGCGGTGCTGCTTGTCACCCATGACGCGGAAGAAGCGCTGGCCCTCGGCGACCGCATCGCGCTGATGCGCGAAGGCAAGATCGTAGAGGCCGCGCGCCCTGAAGACCTCTATGGGAATCCGCAGACGCCGGACGGAGCGGGGCTCTTTCCCGGCTGTCAGGTACTCGCCGGCGAAAGTAAAGGCGGTGTGTTTCGCTCCATACTCGGAGAGACGGCGGCGCCGGCTATTGAAGACGGGCCGGCGAAAGCGATTCTGCGCGCCGACTGCCTTTCCGCGTGCGAAGATCCGGACGGCGCTTTCCGCGCCGCCGACATTCGCTTCGCCGGGCCGGGCTGGCTGGTGCGGCTCGACGGGCCGGAAAAGACCGCCGTCACCGTGCGCATGGAGTCGCCGCCGGCGCCTGGCGCCAGGCTTTCGGTCGCCGCGGATTGGTCGAAGGCGTTCATTTTCAGCGCGAGATAACAGCCGGTCCCCGCATGCTGCGTCGCTAGGCGCCTTGCATTCGGGCCTGCGCCTGCTATTTTGAAATTGAGAATTATTCGCAAAACTAACGGGCGGACAGAATGAATATGAAGATGGTTTCGGGCAAAGGCTTTTCGGCGCTGGCGGGGCTCGCCGCCGCGTTTTTCCTCGCAGGCTGCGGCGGTCCGGCGCAAGACGACGGCGCGAGCGAGGCGGGCGCCGAAGCGCGGCCCTCCGCCGGCGTCGTCAATGTCTATTCCGGGCGCCATTACGATTCCGATCTTGTGCTTTACGATCAGTTCACGGAAGAAACCGGCATCAAGGTCAATTATATCGAGGCGGGCGGCGATGCGCTGATCGAACGCCTTGCGCAGGAAGCCGAGGCAAGCCCGGCTGATGTGTTCATCACCGCCGACGCCGGCATTCTCTGGCGCGCCGATCAGCGCGGCGTGTTCCGCGCCATCGACAATGAGACCCTGAACGAGCGCGTGCCGGAACAGTTCCGCCATCCGGAAGGCAAATGGTACGGGCTCTCGAAGCGCGCGCGCATCGTCATCTACAACAAGGAAATGGGCCTGCCGGACGGGCTCGAAACCTATGAAGATCTCGCCGATCCCGCTTTTCGCGGCATGATCTGTGTGCGCTCGTCCTCGAATATCTACAACCAGTCCTTGCTCGCCTCTATGATCGCCCATCATGGCGCGGAAGCGGCGCAGGACTGGGCCGCCGGCGTCGTCGCCAATTTCGCGCGCAAGCCGCAAGGCAACGACACGACGCAGATCGAAGCGGTCGCCGCCGGGCTCTGCCGGCTCGGCATCGTCAACAGCTATTACACGGCGCGGTTCATCGGGTCCGACAATGCGCAAGCCGCCGCCATCGGCGAGAAATTCGATCTCTTCTTCCCGAACCAGGAGGGGCGTGGCGCCCATGTGAACATTTCCGGCGCCGGCGTGACGAAACACGCGCCCAACGCCGAAAACGCCGAAAAGCTGATCGCGTTTCTCCTGCGCGAGGAATCCCAGACAGCCTTCGCCCGCGGCAATAACGAATATCCCGTGGTTCCGGGCGTTGAGGCGCAAGGACCCATCGCGGCGTATGCCGATTTCGTCGAGGATGACCTTCCCGCGTCCGAGCTCGGCGAGAACCAGCCCGAGGCGGTGCGGATCTTCGAACGCGTCAACTGGCCGTAAGTTTCTTCGCCCCTGGAGCGGCTGTCTTTCGGGAGGCCGCGCTAAGGTCTCGCTCCATAGACGCCGGGGAGGGCGAGCGATGAGACTTCAAAACAAGATTGCCTATGTGACCGGCGCGGCCAGCGGCCTCGGCGCGGCGACCGCGATCCGCTTTGCAAAGGAAGGCGCAACCGTCATCTGTTCCGACATTGACGACGAGCGCGCCAAGGAAGTGCTCGGCTTCATCTCCCAGGATGGCGGCGAGGGCCATTACATCAATCATGACGTCGCCAGCCCCGACCGCTGGAAAGACGTTGAAGCCGAGATCATGGACCGCTTCGGCGGCCTCGACATCATGGTCAACAATGCCGGCGTCGGTGCGCTCAAAAACATCGAGGACATTTCCTTCGACAACTGGCGCAAGGTGATGGCGATCAATCTCGACAGCGTCTTTCTCGGCGCGCAGATGGCCATCAGGCTGATGAAGCCGCGCGGCGGCGGCTCGATCATCAATGTCTCGTCGATCTTCGGCATTGTCAGCGAGGCCAAGGCGCCGGCCTACAGCGCGACCAAAGGCGCGGTCCGCCTTCTGACGAAGTCGGTGGCGCTGCATTGCGCCGAACAGGGATACAAGATCCGCTGTAATTCCATTCATCCGGGCTTCATCGACACGCGCATCGGCGAATCGGAAATGATGGAGCTGGAGCCTGAGCAGGCGGACGCGCTGTTCACCCGCGTCGCCGCGAACATTCCCATGGGCCACAACGGCGCGCCCGAAGATATCGCCAGCGGCATGGTCTATCTCGCCAGCGACGAGTCGGCTTATGTGACGGCGACCGAGCTGGTGATCGACGGCGGGTTCGCCGCGCGCTGATTGCCGGCGCGGAAAAAAACACCCTATGGGCGAAAAATATGCGCCCCCAGGGTTGGCGCATTGATATAACAAAGATATAACAGTCTCGACGCCCCCTGAGGAGAGCCGCCATGACTGACAAGGCATCCGAGCGTGGAAAAGGCGATAAGCCGAAGAAGACCGCGGGCAACGATAACGCGGATCAGGAGGGCTTTAAAGAACGCCCTGCGGGACTGTTGAAAAACGAAAAGCTGGTCTGGGACGCGCTTGCGGGCGCCAACGAACCCCTCAAGGCTTATGAAATTCTCGACAAGCTGAAAGAGCAGGGCGTGCGCGCGCCCATGACGGTTTATCGCGCCCTCGACGGGCTCGAGTCCAAGGGACACATCCACAAGCTCGACGGCATGAACGCTTTTGTTCTGTGCAATCACGAAGGCCCGCACATGGTGCAGACCTTCCTGGTTTGCGAGCGCTGTTCCACGGTTCAGGAACTTCAGGTGCTGGCGGTTGAGGCCGACATCGCGCCCGCCGTTCGCGCCGCCGATTTCGACATGCATACGGCGCGGCTTGAAATTAAGGGCAATTGTAACAATTGCGCGGCCGCCTAAGTTTTTCCCGCGAAACTGTTAGTCTGACTTATTGACTCCTAAAACGGCGCGCCTATGGTCGCGCAGATAGTCCGGTATTATTTCCCGGACAGACAGCATGCGGGAGAGGCCGGCTTACGATGCGCCGGCGCCGAAGGAGCAACCGCCCCGGAAACTCTCAGGCAAAAGGACCGCATGTCTGTGACAAAGGCTGGAAAGCGGGCGGCGCGCCCTTCTTGGTAAGCGCCGCTCCACCGAAGGAGTAAGGGGGCGTTTCGCGGTTGTTCTTCCGCACGCCCATGAAATCTCTCAGGTTCCCGTGACAGCCGGGGTCGCCGCAAAAACGGCGTACCTTTGTCATGGGAAGTGCGAATGGCCGACGCCGATACGAATACGCTGAAAAGAACGCCGTTATATGACCTCCATGTTTCGCTTGGCGCGAAGATGGTGGAATTCGCGGGCTATGAAATGCCGGTGCAATATCCGGCGGGCGTTCTGAAAGAACATCTTCACACGCGCGAAAAGGCGGGCCTCTTCGACGTCTCCCATATGGGCCAGGCCTATTTGACGACCACCGAGGCGCCGCTCGGCAGCGATGAAGCGCATGAAAAGATCGCCGCCGCGATCGAGACGCTTGTTCCCGCCGAAATCAAAAAGCTGAAAAAAGGCGCCATGCGCTACACGACGCTGCTTTCCGAAGACGGCGGCGTCCTCGACGATCTGATGATTACGCGGCTTTACCGCGACGATCTTCAGGGCATGCTGTTGCTGGTGGTCAACGCCGCCACCAAAGCGCAAGATTTCGCGCTCATTGAAAAACGCCTCGAAGGCGTCGCGACCCTTGAGATTGCGGAGAAGCGTTCGCTGATCGCCATACAGGGCCCGAAAGCCGCGGCGGTGGTCAATCGCCTGCTGCCGGGCGCTCTCGACCAGCCCTTCATGAGCGTGCGCCCCCATTATTGGCCGGCCTCCGGCGACGGCGCTTATATCGTCGTCAGCCGCTGCGGCTATACGGGCGAGGACGGGTTTGAAATTTCCGTGCCGGACTCGCACGCCGTCCTGTTGGCGAAAGCGCTGCTCGCCGCGCCGGAAGTCGAGCCGGTCGGTCTTGGCGCGCGGGATTCCCTGCGCCTCGAAGCGGGGCTTTGTCTTTACGGTCACGACCTGACGCCGGAAATTTCGCCGGTCGAAGGCAATATCGCTTTCGCTATCGGCAAGCGCCGCCGCGAGGAAGGCGGCTTTCCGGGCGCTGACCGTATTCAGAAAGAACTTAAAGAGGGGCCGAAGCGCCTGCGCGTCGGCCTTAAACCCGAAGGCCGGGCGCCCGCCCGCGAAGGCGCGGAAATTCAGTCCACAGACGGAAAAACCATCGGCGCGGTCACTTCGGGCGGCTTCGGGCCGACCGCCGGCGGTCCTGTCGCCATGGGCTATGTGGAAGCGGGCTTTGAAAAGACCGGAATCAGAGTGAACCTGATCGTGCGGGGCAAACCCCTGCCGGCCGTCGTCGCGGACATGCCTTTCGTCCCGCACAATTATTATCGAGGCTAGGAGAGACCGGAAATGAGCGTGAAGTACTCGCAAGACCATGAATGGGTGAAGGCGGACGGCGATGTCTGCACCATCGGCATCAGCGCCCATGCGGCGGAGCAACTGGGCGACGTCGTCTTTGTGGAGCTGCCCGATACGGGCAAGACTTTCGCGAAAGGCGACGACATGGCGGTGGTCGAATCGGTGAAAGCCGCGTCCGACGTTTACGCGCCGATCTCCGGCGAGATCGTCGAGGTCAACAGCGCCATCGTCGACGAGCCGGCGAAGGTCAATGAAGACCCGCAAGGCGCCGCCTGGTTCGTCAAAATCAAGATGTCGAACGCCTCGGAGCTCGACGCGCTGATGGACGAGGCGGCTTACAAGGATTTTGCGGGGCAGTCGTGAGCGGCAAGAACGCCAAGGCAGGGACGGGCATGGCGATTGGCATGGGCGCCGGCGTCGCCATCGGCGTCGGGCTTGGCGCGGCCCTCGACAATATCGCGCTCGGGATCGCGCTCGGCGTCGCCATCGGGGCGGGCATGGGCAAGGCGATGACCGCCGCCCGGACGCAAAACAAGGACAAGGGTGAGAAATAGGAGTTTCGATGCGTTACCTTCCCCACAACAACGCCGAACGCCAGGCGATGCTGAACGCCATCGGCGCGGCCGATATCGACGCGCTGTTCGCGGATGTGCCCGCCGATGCGCTGAACGCCGGTTTCGATCTGCCTGATCATCAAGGCGAGATGGAAGTCGAGCGCGCGCTGGGGCGCCTCGCCGCGAAAAACCGCGCGGCCTCGCAAGGCCCGTTCTTCATCGGCGCCGGCGCCTACAAGCATCACATCCCGGCGACCGTGGACCATGTTATTCAGCGTTCGGAGTTTCTGACCGCCTATACGCCCTACCAGCCGGAAATCGCGCAAGGCACGCTGCAATATCTCTTCGAATTCCAGACCCAGGTCGCGGCGCTCACCGGCATGGAGGTCGCCAACGCCTCCATGTATGACGGCTCCACGGGCTGCGGCGAGGCGGCGCTGATGGCGCGGCGCATCACAAAGCGGAACAAAGTCCTGCTGTCGGGCGGGCTTCACCCCCATTACGGCGCGGTGACGCGCACTAATCTTGAGCTCGTGAATGCGAAAGTCGTTCAGTCGCCCATGAATGTGGACGCGTCGGAAGATCTCGCCGCGCAGATCGACGACGACACGGCCTGCGTCATCGTTCAGACGCCGGACGTTTTCGGCAATGTCCGCGATCTGACTCCCATCGCAGAAGCCGCGCACGCAAAAGGCGCGCTCCTTGTGGCGGTGGTGACGGAGGTCGTTTCCCTCGGCGCGCTGAAAAGCCCCGGCGAGATGGGCGCCGACATCGTCGTCGGCGAAGGCCAGTCGCTCGGCAACGGGCTCAATTTCGGCGGGCCTTATGTGGGTCTTTTCGCGACGCGCCAGAAATATATCCGCCAGATGCCGGGCCGGCTTTGCGGCGAGACGACGGACGCGGACGGCAAGCGCGGTTTCGTGCTGACGCTGTCGACGCGCGAGCAGCATATCCGCCGCGACAAGGCGACCTCGAACATCTGCACCAATTCGGGGCTGTGCACGCTGGCCTTCACGATCCACATGACGCTGCTGGGCGAAGCGGGATTGCGCAAACTTGCGATGCTGAATCACGAATCGGCCTGCAGGACCGCCGACGCGCTGGCGAAAATCGACGGCGTCGAACTGCTCAACAAGAGCTATTTCAACGAGTTTACGCTGCGTCTTTCGAAAGACGCCTCGGAGGTCGTTGAAAAACTCGCCGGAGACGGCGTCCTCGCGGGCGTCCCCGGGGCGCGCCTGCTGCCGCACCGGAAAGACGCGCGCAATCTTCTCATCGTTGCGGCGACGGAATGCGTCAGCGATGAAGACATCGAGACATTTACATCGAAGCTTGCAGAGGCGCTGTCATGAGCATGAACAATCAGGGCCGTCCCACAACACCGACTTCTGGCGCAGGCGAAGCGATGGAAACCAACGTCAAAACCTTTACCGGCAATAAGGCGCTGATGATCGAGGAGGCGCTGTCCTTCGAGGTTGGCGATCTTTCGGGCAGCGGCGTCGATCTGCCGGAGCTTTCCGGCCAATATGACCGGCTTGGCGGCGTCAACCGCAACGAGACGATCGGGCTGCCCGGTCTTTCCGAGCCCGAGGCCATGCGCCATTTCGTGCGTTTGTCGCAGAAAAACTACGCCATCGACATGGGGCCGTTCCCGCTCGGGTCCTGCACTATGAAACACAATCCGCGCCTTAACGAAAAAGTCGCGCGGCTGCCCGGTTTCGCGGACCTTCACCCGCTGGCGCCGGAAAGCGCAGCCCAGGGCGCGCTCGAACTGATCGACACGCTTGCCTTCTGGCTGAAAGAACTCACCGGCATGCCCGCCGTCGCCATGTCGCCGAAAGCCGGCGCCCATGGCGAGCTTTGCGGCATGATGGCGATCAAGGCGGCTTTGGAGGCGCGCGGCGAAGCGGACAGGCGCGTGCGCGTGCTGGCGCCGGAATCCGCGCACGGCACTAATCCTGCGACGGCGGTGCAATGCGGCTTCAAGGTCGAGGCGATCCCCGGAGACGGAACCGGCCGCGTCGATCTCGAGGCTCTGAAAGAAAAACTCGGCGACGACGTCGCCGGCATCATGGTCACCAATCCCAACACCTGCGGTCTTTTCGAGCGCGACATCCGCGCCATCGCCGACGCGGTGCATGATGCGGGCGGCTATTTCTATTGCGACGGCGCCAATTTCAACGCCATCGCCGGCAAGGTGAAGCCCGGCGATCTCGGCGTCGACGCCATGCATATCAATCTCCACAAGACCTTCTCGACGCCCCATGGCGGCGGCGGCCCGGGCGCCGGGCCGACCGTTCTGTCCGAAGCGCTCGCGCCTTTTGCGCCGTTGCCTTATGTCTCTTGCGAAGACGGAAAATACAGCCTCGTCGAAACCCTTCATCACGCGGAAGCGGAAGATGGCGGCGACACCCTCGGACGTCTCACCGCTTTCCACGGCCAGATGGGCATGTTCGTGCGCGCGCTTTCCTACATGATGAGCCACGGGCGCGACGGGTTGAAACAGGCCTCGGAAGATGCGGTGCTGAACGCCAACTATGTGTTGGCGCGCCTCAAGTCCGAAATGACGCCGTCTTTCGAAGGCCCTTGCATGCATGAAGCGCTGTTCGACGATCGTTTCCTGAAAGACACCGGCGTCGAGACCATCGACTTCGCGAAAGCCATGATCGATGAGGGTTATCACCCCATGACCATGTATTTCCCGCTGGTCGTGCATGGCGCCATGCTGATCGAACCCACGGAATCGGAATCGAAGCGCGAGCTCGATCTTTTCTGCGATGCGCTCCTCTCTCTCGCCAAACGGGCGAAGGCGGGCGAGACGGAAAGCTTCAAGGCCGCGCCCGTTTACGCGCCGCGCCGGCGCCTTGATGAAACCGCTGCGGCGCGCCATCCGGTCCTGCGCTGGACGCCGCCGCAAACGGCCCAGGCGGCGGAATAGCCGCAACGGGAAAGTCCCGCCGCGCGCTTCACTGAAAGATCCGACGCGCTGTAAGCTCTTCCCAGCTTCACGGGAGGAGCGCGCGCATGGATTTCATTTCCACCCTTACGATGCAGGGCGTCGGCATTCTGACGACGCTTTTCGTTTTCATGGTCGGCGCCGGCGTGTTGACGGTCGCGGTTTTCTTTGTCATCGACGTCAGCCAGTCGAAAGACGCCGTCCGGCATAATTTTCCGGTGATCGGCCGGTTCCGCACTCTCTTTACAAGGCTGGGCGAGTTCTTCCGGCAATATTTCTTTGCGCTCGACCGCGAAGAGATGCCGTTCAACCGCGCCGAGCGCGACTGGATTTACAAATCCGCGCAAGGCAAGAACAACACCTTGCCATTCGGGTCGACGCGCAATCTCTCGCTGGTGGGCACGCCGATTTTCATCAATACAGCGTTCCCGCGCCTCGATGAAGAAGCCACCGATCCGCCGCCCATCGAGTTCGGGCCTTACACGCCGAACCCTTACCGCGTCTCCTCGCTCGTCAATATTTCCGGCATGAGCTACGGCGCGCTTTCGAAACCGGCGGTGCGCGCGCTCTCGCGCGGCGCTGCGCTTGCGGGCTGTTACATGAATACGGGCGAGGGCGGGCTGTCACCTTATCATCTCGAAGGCGAATGCGACATCGTCTTTCAGATGGGGACGGCGAAATATGGCTGCCGCAAGGGCGCGGGCGAGCTTGACGAGGAAAAACTCGCGGCCATCGCCGCCTATCCGCAAGTGAAAATGATCGAGGTGAAGCTCGCCCAGGGCGCCAAGCCGGGCAAGGGCGGGCTGTTGCCCGGCGCCAAAGTGACGGCGGAGATCGCGGCGATCCGCGGCATCGAGCAAGGCAAGCCCTCGGTCTCGCCCAACCGACATCCGGAGATCGACAATATCGAGGAGCTTCTTGATTTCATCGCGCGCGTGCGCGGCGTCACGAAACTGCCCACCGGCTTCAAGACCGTGCTTGGCGCTTATGGCTGGCTTGACGAGCTATGCGACGCCATCGAACGGCGCGGCATTGAATCGGCGCCGGACTTCATCACGCTCGACGGCGGCGAAGGCGGCACCGGCGCGGCGCCCATGTCGCTGATGGACAATGTCGGCCTTCCCTTGCGCCAGGCGCTGCCGATGCTCACCGATATTCTCGAGCGCCGCGGCCTCAGGAACCGCATCCGCGTCATTGCGTCCGGCAAGCTGGTGACGCCGGCCGACGTCGCCTGGGCTTATTGCGCGGGCGCGGATGTCGTGAACACCGCGCGCGGTTTCATGTTCTCCATCGGCTGCATCCAGGCCATGCGCTGCAACACCAACACCTGTCCCACCGGCGTGACGACGCACAAGAAGCATCTGCAGGGCGGGCTCGATCCGGCGATCAAGTCGGTGCGGGCGGCGAGCTATGTGGACAAGCTGCGCAAGGATGTGGGGATGATCGCCCATTCCTGCGGCGCCGCCCATGCGCGCAATCTGAAGCGCTATCATGTGCGCATTCAACAGGCGGACGGCACGTCGATCCCGCTCGATGAACTGCTTGAAAAGAGGCGCCCGAAGGCGCCTCATGAAATGCGGCGCTCGGATCAGTAGCTCGCGCGGGTGACGCCTGCGGCGCCGGGATAAGGCCCTTCGGTGACGAGGAAGGCGCGATAGTCGGCGAGTTCTTCCTGGGCGCGCTCATGCTCGATCCGGAGCGGGCGGAAGGAATGTTCGATCCGGCGCTTTTCTTCCTGCAGGTTTTTGATGTCGGCAAGAATCTCAAGGCGCTCGATATGCGGCGTCTCGGGCGAGATCAGCGCGACTTCCGCATGGCTGATCTTGTGGTCGATGTCGTCATAGCGCGCATGGGCTGCATCGAGCGCCGCGGCGCTGCGCGCGACGTCGCCTTCCAGCGCGTAAAGCTGATTGCCTTGCTGATAAGCGGTGACGAAGCGGCCTTCTTCAGGCCCGGTGCATACGCCGTAATAATGTCCGCCGCGCGAGCCCACGGCGAAGCCGTTCGAAGGCTGGCAATATTCGCGCAGCCCCGCGTCGCGTCCGGCCAGATAGGCGCTCATGTCCGGCGTCACCGCGGCCTTCTTGGCGCAGGCCTGGCGGTGGGAGGAAACGGCGCTCGCCGGCGCTCCGCGCGCGCCGTCTTCATAGCCGATGGCCCGCCAGTCCGCATAAAGACATTCTTCCTTGGACAGGCCGCCCGCGCAGCCGCCCACAAGGATGAGGAGCAATGCTGTTGCTAGAATGCGCATGATATTCCCTCTTTCTCGCTTGAGAGAAATAACGCGCGAAGATTAAGGCGCGGCTGTGGCCGCAAGGTGTTTTAACCGGCCCCTGTCAATAAACTGTTAGGCAAATTTTACGGGTTGAAGCCGCCGGCCTTGAGGAAGCGGATTTCTTCCGGGGTCGAGGCGCGCCCGAAGGTCTTGTTCCGATGCGGGAAGCGCCCGAAGTGTTTCACGATATCGCGATGTTCGATGGCGAAGGGCAGATTCATGGTGTCCGGAAGCTGCGCCTTGAACAGCCGCACGCATTCTTCCTGCACGGAGAGCGCCTCCGCATGCATGAAGGGCATGTAGTAAAAGGCGCGCCGCTGATTGTTCACGAGATGATCGAAGCGCCGGGACAGGGCGTCGCGCGCGACGGAAAGCGCGTGGGCGTCCTGCGCGAAGGCTGCCGGCGTGTCGCGGTAAAGATTGCGCGAGAACTGGTCGAGAATGAGGATCAGCGACAGCGAATAGACCGGGTGCGCGCGCCAGACGTCGAGATTTCCTTCGCGCGCCGCCTCATGCAGGGCGCCAAAGCGCGTCTTAATCGCATCGTCGAACTTATCGTCGCGGCGGAACCATTGGTAAGGCTTCGTCTCCTCGAACCAGAAGCGCAGCACCGCTTCGCCGTTTTCATTCATTGGTCTCATTCGTCAATCCTTACAATTTTACCGGCCATGACCGCTCTGGCGAAACTTTTATAGGCAAGTTTGGTGGTGATCGCGATGCGGGGGGAGGCTCTCTTGGCCGGCATTTGGGAAAAGATTGTCCGCTTCCTGCCGGCTGTGGGCGGCGGGCGCGCCAATGTCTATCTCACCACCAATATGGCGACCGGCGCCGCGCGTCTGGTGCGCGGGCCCCAGAAAACGCCGCGTCCTCTCGACTATCTCAGGCGCGGGTTTAATGCGCTTTCCTTCAAATGGATTGCGATCTCCGTCCTCCTGACGGGGCTGTTCCTGTTTCTGGCGAGTTTCGCGCAGGCCGACACCGATCCTTATGAAACGGCGCTCCGCTCACAGGCGCGAAGCGGCGACTGGTCGGGCGGGCTTCAGTCGCTGTTCGTATTGCGGATGCTGGCGACGCCGCGCCCGCTCGAATTTCTGGTGATGATCACCATGACGCCGGTGGTCTGGCATATGCTGCCCAAGGGATGGCGTTTTCTCGTCTATCCGCTGATCGCGCAGATGCTGTACATGCTGATCTCGCAGGTCGCGGTCATGCCGATCGAATTTGCGCTCTTGAACCTTTTCACGTCGGTCACCGACGCGCTCAATGCGCTGACGTTCTAAAGCGGCTTTCGCAGCGCGTTACGATCATCGGTGTGGTTGGTCGCCCTTGCGCTTCTTGCGCGCGACAAAGCCGAGGCCGCCCAGACCGGCGAGCATTAAAGGCAAGGCCGCCGGCAAAGGCACGGGCTTTAGCGGCGCATAGGAAATGGATTCGATGTAGAACGGCGTGTCCACATGGCTGAACCACATAATATCGGCCGCCTCGGTGAACTCACCGGCCAGGGCGCGCAGATATAGATCCGCGAAAGTCGTAATCCCGCCAACCTCTCCGATCTGCCATCTCAGCTTTCCATCGGAGTCGTTGATCAAATTATGATCGCCGTCCCGAAAGGAAATGCCTGTTACGGCGAGAGGATTGGAAAACAATTGCAGGACGACGATTTCATTCAGGCCGTCCTCGCCATCGATGCTGTCGTCGCTCGGGTCCGCGCATTCGGCGCCAGGCGCGCCGACGCCGGCCGCCCCGTCAAGCTCCCTGCAAACCCCAAGACCGCCGGGCAGGCCGCTCGAGGGACCGTCGAAATAAGGATAAAACCCGGCGAAAGGCGTGAACGGCTCGCTGTCGGAGGCCAGCGTATATCCGGAGAGAAAATGGACGGTGAGGCCGTCCGTATTAATGCCGGAGCTGACTTCAATACCGCCTTCATTGCCGGTTGCGTAATCCGCGAAACTGAGCGTGCCGGCCTCGGCGTTAAACGCCGCAAAAAGCGTTGCGCATGCCGCCGTCGCTGTGATCTTGAGATGGTTCATCATTCGCCCCGCTTGCTTCCCTGACGGGCATTAAAGTGTCTGCACTTTCTTGCGTCAAATGTTACGCGCCGGAATTCAATATTTTCGAGAATTCGAGCGGCCTTAACATTAAGATTCAAGAATTACGGTCGGTCCATATGCTGCAAAACAACTTTAGGATGCGTAGTGAAAGATTAGAGCGCTGCGCCGACAGCTTTTTTCATGACGGTGGGCAGGCGCGCCTCGTGCGGGTCCAGCCATTGCTGATCGCGCGCGCGCCGAAAGCCCTTGGGCGCCGGCGCGGCGTAGACGTCGAGCGTCAGATGGAAATGCGTGAAAGTGTGCGTCGCCTCGCCGGTTTTCTCCCAGTCGGCGTCGGCGGGCGCGGCGTTGAAAATGTCGCCGTTAGGGCGCTCTTTCCAGTCCGTTCCGGGCAGGCCCAGCATTCCGCCGAGCAAGCCCGTCTCCGGCCTGCGCTCGAACAGCATTTCGCCTTTCGCATTGGTGAGCGCAAAGACTGCGCCGATGCGGTTCGGTTTCGCCTTCTTCGCCGCCTTGACCGGCAACTGTTCCTGCGTTCCCGCCTTGAACGCGGCGCAATGCGATGAAATGGGGCAGAGGAGGCACATCGGCGCCTTCGGGCGGCATAGGCCCGCGCCAAGATCCATCAGCGCTTGCGCGAAATCGCCGGAGCGTTTCGCCGGCCAGATGGCTTCGAGCTTTTCGCGGATTTCGGGTTTGGCGGCGGGAAGCGGCGTCTCGATAGCGTAAAGGCGGGTCACGACGCGCTCGATATTGCCGTCGATTACGATGGCGCGCCGGTCGAAGGCGATGGCGGCGATCGCCGCGGCGGTATAGGCGCCGATTCCGGGCAGGGCGCGAAGGCTTTCCTCCGTATCCGGAAAAACCCCGTTATGGTCGCTTGCGACCGTAACCGCGCATTTGTGCAAATTGCGCGCGCGCGCATAATAACCGAGCCCCGCCCATTCCCCGAGTATGTCGTCCTGCGCCGCCGCCGCCATGGCGTTCACATCCGGCCAGCGGGTCAGGAAGTCGAGATAGCGCGGGCCCACGGTCGCCACGGTTGTCTGCTGCAGCATGATTTCGGAAAGCCAGACGGCGTAAGGGTCGGGCCGCGCGCCGGCTTGTCGCGCCTTCGGCCCTACGCGCCAGGGCAGATCGCGGGCGTGGGCGTCATACCAGCGCAGAAGCGCTTGCGGGAAGGCAGGGGATTTCGCGGAATTACGGGTCACGGTTGCGTCAAGCGGCGTTCCAAATTGGGACGGGCCAGTGTTAGAATGTGCGCCGGCAATCGGCAAAGGCTTATGCGCGCTTCATTCTCCACACGTCCGGCACGCTCCGCCGCCCCTGGTCTCGGGCGGACGACGGCGTCGGTTTTCGCAGACCTCGCCAGAAAGACGAAATATGTCGATCCGGCGCTTGCCGAGCGCTGGCCGGCGCTCGCCGGGGAAAAGCTGGCGGCGCTGTCGCGGCCCGGCCGCCTGACGGGCCGGGGGCAGGGGAAAACCCTCGAACTCCGGGTTTCCAGCGGGGCCGCCGCCGCCGCCGTGCAGATGGAGACCGACGGCCTCATCGCCCGCGTGAACGCCTATCTCGGTCCCGGGACCGTCTCGCGAATCGCCGTGATCCAGTCTGGCGGGGCGGCCAGGGCGGCCGCGCCGGCCCCGCCGGCGGGCGATCCCGCCCCTCCTGACGACGCGGGTCTGTCGAGCGCGCTCGCTTCCTTCCGGGCGGCCGTGAACCGCCGGAACAGCGGGAAATAAAGCGGGTTCAAGGTCTTGCGCCGGGCCCCGCCATCGGCGATTTTGCCGGACAGTTTCGCACTGAGCGCCCCGGCTGGGGGCCCCCGCACGCTCTTTATTGAAAGGTTTTAGCTCCATGTCCTTCAAGCCAGCCCACTTCCGCCGCGCCGCGCTGACCGGCGCTTTCGCCCTTCTCGCAGCGGCCTGCGGCGGGGCCAATTCCGAAGAAGGCCAGGCCGGCGAGGAAAGCGCCGCCGAAGCGCCCGTCAATTCATTCGAGAAAACCGGGGAGGGGGCGCTTTCCGACATGGCGCTCGGCGACAAGGACGCCGCAGTCGTGGTCATCGAATATGCGTCCGTGACCTGTCCGCACTGCGCCACGTTCCACGAGGACATCTTCCCGGAGATCAAGGAAGACTATATCGACACCGGCAAGATCCGGTACATTTTCCGGGAGTTTCCGACCGCCCCCGCCAATCTCTCGGTGGCCGGGTCGATGCTTGCGCGCTGCGCGGCCGAAGAGAGAGGCGACGACGCCTATTTCCTCGTGCTCGACGCCTTGTTCAAAAACCAGGGCAACCCCTATCAGGAAAACAAGGGCTGGATTTACGGCGACAATCCCCGCCAGGAGCTCCTGAAGATCGCGTCCCAGGCCGGGATGAGCGCCGAGGACTTCGACGCCTGCATGAAAAGGCAGGAATTGCTCGATTTTCTTAACGCAAACATCAAGGAAGGCAGCGAAAAATACGGCGTGAATTCAACGCCGAGCTTCGTTCTCAACGGCCAGACCCGGCATTTTTCCACGGCCGAGGATTTCTCCGAGGCGCTCGACGAGGCGCTTGCGAAAACCGACGCCGCCGGAGAATAGGCGCGATAAGGCGTTAGTCCGCCGCGGCGAAAAACCGGCTCTGGCCGGAACGCCGCGGCGTCAGGCGAGGCGCTTGATAATGCTGCGGAATAATAACATCTCAACCCTATTGGCCTCGCGCCAGAATCGTCGATCATTGCGGGCTTGGGAGGCTGCGCCCGGCATGTGGGTCCGGAAACGGAGTTTGGCGCGGCGCTTATCGGGAAAAGATACGTGAAGTTCACCAATGTCCGTCTTGTCGGCTTTAAATCCTTCGTCGAGCCGACCGATTTTGAAATCCGCGAAGGCCTGACCGGCATCGTCGGGCCAAACGGCTGCGGCAAATCGAACCTGCTGGAAGCCCTGCGCTGGGTGATGGGCGCGACCTCCGCAAAGGCCCTGCGCGGCGACGGCATGGACGCGGTGATCTTTTCCGGGACGTCCATGCGTCCGGCGCGCAACTGGGCCGAGGTGATTCTTTCTCTCGACAATTCCGACCGCTCCGCGCCGGCGGAATATAACGAACACGACACCCTCGAAATCTCCCGCCGCATAATCCGCAAGGAAGAGGGCACGCAGTCGGTCTATCGCATCAACCAGAAGGAAGTGCGCGCCAAAGACGTGCAGCTTCTCTTCGCCGACGCCTCGAGCGGCGCCAATTCGCCGGCGCTTGTGCGTCAGGGGCAGATCTCGGAACTGATCAGCGCCAAGCCGCAGAACCGCCGCCGTCTTCTCGAAGAAGCGGCGGGCGTCACCGGACTTCACTCGCGCCGCCACGAAGCGGAGTTGCGCTTGCGCGCGGCGGAGCAGAATCTCGAACGTCTCGACGATGTCATCGGCGAGCTCGAAACCCAGAAGACCGCGCTCGCCCGTCAGGCGCGTCAGGCGACGCGTTACCGCAATGTCTCCGGCGACATCCGCCGCACCGAAGCGATGCTCGCTTATCTGCGCTGGCGCGAAGCGGTGGAGGCGCAGGAAAAAGCCGCCGCCGGTCTCGCCGAGATCAGCGAACTGATCGGGGAAACCGCGCGCGTCGCCGCTGCGGCCTCGGCGGCGCAGAACAAGGCTCATGAAGAACTTGAACCCTTGCGCCTTGCGGAAGCCGAAGCCGCTGCGGCCCTGCACCGGCTGACCGTGGCGCGTGAAGGGCTCGATGAGGAAGCTGCGCGCGCCGAGGCTGAGCTGGCGCGTCTTGCGGGCGAAATAGAGCGCCTAAAAAGCGACATGGCGCGGGAGAAAGACCTGCTCGACGACGCCGACAACGCCGTGACGGCGCTGAAAGGCGAGGAAGAAGAGCTGCGCCAGCGCGAAGAGGGCCAGGCCGAGCAGGTTTCAGCCGCCGAAGCCGCGATGAATGAAGCCGCCGCGGCGCTCGAAACCGCCGAGGCGCATTTCGACCAGCAATCGAAAGAAGCCGCCGACATCGAAGCGCGCCGCAAGGCCGCCGCGAATAATCTCGCCGCCGCCGAACGCCGGCTCGAAAAAATCGTCGAACAGATTGGCGCCTATACGGATGAACGCCAGCTTATCGAGCCGACCGCCGAACAGGCGCAAGCTTTCGAGGCGGCGAAAGCCAGGCACGCCGCCGCCGAAGACGCCGCGACCGCCGCCGAAGACGCTTTCCAGCGCGCCGAGGAAGAGCGCAACGCCGCAGAGGCGCGCGAAGGTGAATTGCGCGGTCCCTTGCGCAGCGCCGAGCAGAGCGTCACCGAGCTTGATGCGGAGCGCGAAGCGTTGCGCCGGGTGCTCGCCGCCAATGAGAGCGAGGACTGGACGCCGCTGATCGAGATGATCGATGTGGAGGGCGGTTATGAAAACGCGCTCGCCGCCGCGCTCGGCGACGATCTCGGCGCGGCGGTCGACGACAAGGCGCCGGCGCATTGGGCCTCTATCGGCGAAAGCGCCGCAGAGATGGCGCTGCCCGAGGGCGCGTCGCCGCTGCTCGGTTTCGTGCGCGCGCCATCGGCCTTGAACCGCCGGCTTTCGGCCATTGGCGTCATTGACGCTGCCGACGGCGAACGCCTGCGCGCGCAGTTGAAGCCCGGCCAGCGGCTGGTTTCGCGCGAAGGCGATCTGTGGCGCTGGGACGGCTACACGACTTACGCCGACGCCAAGACCTCCGCGGCGATCCGCCTTGAACAGCGCAACCGCCTTCAGGTGCTCGACCGCGAATTTGAAAGCGCGGAAGAAAGCGCCGAAACCGCGCGGCGCAATCACGCCGAGGCGAGCGAGACATTAAAGTCAAAGCAGCAGAACGAACGCGATGCGCGCGCGCTCTTCACCGATGCGCGCCGGGCGCTCGATTCCGCGCGCACCAAGCTGAATGAGCTTGAGCGCCAGCATGAACGCGCCGTCGCCCGGCTTTCCTCCATCGACGAGAACCTGTCGCGTCTCGCCGAGGAAAAAACCGAGACCGAACGCAATCATGAAGGCCTGACGGCGGAAGTCGCGGCTTTCCCCGCCGCCGAATCGATCGCCGAAGGCGTCGAGACCGCCCGCGACGCGGTCACCGCCGCCCGTGCGCGCGCAGCCGAAACCCGCAGCGCCCACAATGAACTCGCCAATGAGTCGCGCCGCCGCGCCGAACGTCTTGAGGAAATCGCGCGCGACCGGGCGTCCTGGACCCAGCGCGGCGACGCGGCGCGCACGCGCATTGGCGGCATTGAAAGCCATCTCAATGAAACCGTCGCCGCCCATGAAGCCGCGCAAGGCGCGCCGGCGGTGATCGAGGAAAAACGCAAGGCGCTGCTCGACCAGATCGAAAGCGCCGAAAAGCGCCGCAACGACGCCGCCGACGCCCTCGCCGAAGGCCAGCGCATGGCGGTCGAGGCGGACAAGGCGTCGAAGATGGCCGATCAGGAATCGGCGGATGCGCGCGAGGCGCGCGCCCGGCTCGAGGCGCAGGCCGAAGCAGCGCAGGCGCGCGTCGAGGAAGCCAAGCATCTCGCGCACGAGACCTGCGAGGCGGAACCGGACGAGCTGCTCGCCATCGCCGAGCACAAGGACGGCGCCGATTTGCCGAACCGGGACGATGTGGAGCGCAAGCTCGAGCGCTACAAGCGCGAGCGCGAAAATCTCGGCGGCGTCAATTTGCGCGCGGACGAAGAGATGCAGGAAGTCTCCGAGCGTCTCGAGGAACTCGCCGTGGAGCGGGAGGATTGCGACAACGCCATCCGCAAATTGCGCACCGGCATCACCAATCTCAACCGTGAAGCGCGCCAGCGCCTGCTCGACGCGTTTGAGACGGTGAACAACAATTTCGCCGATCTCTTCAAGCGCCTCTTCAATGGCGGCCAGGCGGAGCTGCGCCTCATCGAATCCGACGATCCGCTCGAAGCCGGCCTTGAAATCATGGCCTCGCCGCCGGGCAAGAAACTCGCCTCCATGTCGCTGATGTCGGGCGGCGAACAGGCGCTGACCGCAACCGCGCTCATCTTCGCCGTCTTCATGGCGAACCCGGCGCCGGTCTGCGTCCTCGACGAGGTCGACGCGCCGCTCGACGACGCCAATGTGGAGCGCTTCTGCCGCCTGCTTCACGAAATGGCGGCGGAGACCGAAACCCGTTTCATCATCATCACCCATCATGCGCTCACCATGTCGCGCATGAACCGCCTTTTCGGCGTGACCATGATCGAACGCGGCGTCTCGCAGCTCGTTTCCGTGGATCTCAACAAGGCCGAACAGCTCGCCGCGGCGGAGTAGGGCTCAGTACCGATCAAGAAAGAGGCCGTCCCGTCAGCCGGGGCGGCCTTTTTCATGCCTGCAATTAAACTTAGGTCATTGCCTAATTGTTCTTGACGCTGGATAGGGGGCGGTATTAAGTTAGGTTCATGCCTAACTATCAGCAAAGCCCCGACCCGAACGACCTCGACACCATTTTTCAGGCGCTCGCGGACCCGACCCGCCGGGCGGTGATGAGCCGCCTCAGCGAAGGCCCGGCGAGCGTCAGCGAGCTTGCCGAACCGTTCGACATGGCCCTGCCGTCCTTTCTTCAGCACCTGAAAGTGCTGGAGGAATCGGGGCTCGTCTCCTCGAAAAAACAGGGACGAGTCAGGACCTGCGAGGCGCAGTTCATGCGTCTTTCCGAAGCTGAGGAATGGATCGCCCATCAGCGCGCCGTCTGGGAAGGCCGTCTCGACCGCCTCGGCGCCTACCTCGAAACCCTTCAGTCTACGGAAAAAAAATGATGTCAGAAAAAGAAGGGCGCCGTTTTGCGCAGAAGCGAAAAAGATGCCCCTGATCACCAACGAACTCAGAATGTCGCGCATCTATAACGCGCCGCGCTCGCTGGTCTGGAAGGTCTGGACCGATCCGGATCATCTTCGCGAGTGGTGGGGGCCGTTCGGGCCGGAGCACACCACATGCGCGCTCGACTTCCGCGTCGGCGGCGAGTTCAGCGTCATGATGAAAGCGCGCGGCGGCGAGAGTGTGCCGGCGCGGGCGGAGATTCTCGAAATCGTCGAGCCCGAACGCATCGTTTATGAAGGCGCCGCCGATGCGCCGACCGCTTGCGGCGCGGGGCTGCCGCCGCGCGCGCGGGTCACCGTTCTCTTCGAGGCGCTTCAGGAAAAGACCCGGCTCACCGTTGAAACGCAGTTCCCGGATATGGACGCGCTCGAGGCCGCCAACGCCGCGGGCTATGAAACGAGCTGGAACAAGACTCTCGACGAGCTTGGCGAGCGCCTGGAGCGCGGCGCCTTTGACGGCGACTAGGAGAGGGCGCATGTCATCGCAACCGAAAGTCCGCACCTGTCTGTGGTTCGACAAGGAAGGAAAGGAAGCGGCGGAGTTTTACGTCTCGCTCCTGCCGGACAGCCATATTGAAACCGCCTTCGCGCCCGGCCAGGACGGCCCGCCGCTGATCGTCGAGTTCACGCTCGCCGGCGCGCCTTACATGGCGCTGAATGGCGGGCCGATGTTCAAGCATACGCCCGCCGCATCGATTTCCGTACTGACGAAAGACCAGGAAGAAACAGACCGCTTGTGGAATGCGCTTGTCGCCGACGGCGGCGAGGAAAGCATGTGCGCCTGGCTCATCGATCGGTTCGGCGTCTCCTGGCAGATCATCCCCGAGCGCCTGCCGCAACTTTTGCAGGCCGATGACAAGGAAGCCGCCGGGCGCGCCCACGCCGCCATGATGAAAATGCGCAAGATCAACATCGCCGCGCTCGAAGCGGCGTTCAACAATCAATGAAGGAGAGCTCCATGACTTACGTGGACGGATTTTTGCTGGCGGTGAAGACCGACCTGAAAGACGCCTATATCAAGATGGCCGAAGAGTGCGGGCCGGTCTTTCTGGAGCACGGCGCCTTGAAGATGGTTGAGACCTGGGGCGACGACGTGCCCGAAGGAAAGGTCACCTCCTTTCCCATGGCGGTGAAGCTGGAGCCCGATGAGACCGTTGTTTTCTCCTGGATCATCTGGCCCTCGAAGGCGGTTCGCGACCAAGGCATGAAAAAAGCGATGGAAGATCCGCGCATGAAAGCGCCCGACCCAATGCCCTTTGACGGCAAGCGGATGATTTTCGGCGGCTTCGAGATGGTCGTCGAGCTGTAGCCGGACGCAGGTTCAGCGCGGCCAGACGCCGCGCTGAGGTTCCCTGTTTAAAATCAAGTGGTTACGGCGGCAATCCCTTGCTTGACGCTGCGATGCGGCGCCTATAGGGTCCGCCCGAATTTCAGCAGGGCGCGGGCGGCCGCTCGCGTCTGTTTTCGGGCATGCTCATGGGCAGTGACGCCGGCAAGGACAAGGCCAGTCGAGAGGAACCACCCTCCCTGGACGAGTTTTCAGACCGGCTTGACCGTATGCGCGGTGCGCCGGAAGACCCGGAAGGGCCTCACAAGGGACCTTCCGCGATGGGCCGGGCGATGCGCTTGTCCACCGAGCTGCTGGCGGGGCTTTTTGTCGGGTGCCTTATCGGATTGGGGCTCGATAAATGGCTCAACACGTCGCCGCTGTTCCTGCTCTTGGGGATCGGCGTCGGTTTCGCGGCGGGCGTTCTGAACGTCGCACGGGTGATGAAAGAATAGACGGCGTTTGTCAGAGGGCCTTGTTCCGCGCTCCGACAAGCGCCGCCGGAAGAGACTTTAGGGAAGCCGCGGGCGAATGCGACTCGCGGGGGCTTGAGAAGAAAAGAGATGATGGATTTACGCGTCGCGGGGCCGCTTGAGCAGTTCGAAATCGTGCCGATCGTGCCGCTGCATTTCGGCAGCTTCGACATTTCCTTCACCAATTCCTCGCTGTGGATGGTCATCGGCACCGGCGCGATCATTCTGTTCTTCGCCATGGCGACGCGCCGCGCGAGCCTCATTCCCGGCCGCCTTCAAGGCATGGCGGAAGTCATGTACGAATTCATCGCCGATCTCGTGCGCGATACGATCGGCTCGGACGGACGCAAGTTCTTCCCTTACGTCTTCACGCTTTTCCTGTGGATTCTCATCGCCAATCTTTTCGGCCTCCTGCCGACCTTTCCGGGCGCGCGCCACGAGCTCCATACGTTCACGACCACAAGCCATCTCATCGTGACGCTGGCGCTCGCCATGCTGACGATCCTGATCGTGATCGTTTACGGCTTCATGAAAAACGGGCTGAAATTCTTCAAGCTGTTCGTGCCGTCGGGTGTGCCGGTCTGGCTGTTGCCGCTGATCGCGGTGATCGAGATCGTCTCGTTCCTGTCGCGGCCGATTTCGCTCTCGGTTCGTCTGTTCGCCAACATGTTCGCGGGCCACATCATCCTGAAACTGTTCGCCGGCTTCATCATTTCCCTGTTCGGCGCGGGCGGCGCCTTCGCCCTTCTCGGGATCTTTCCGTTCCTCGGCACCATCGCGGTGACGATGTTGGAATTCCTGGTCGCCGCCTTGCAGGCTTATGTGTTCGCGGTCCTGACCTGCATCTATCTCAGCGACGCGGCGCACGCCGCCGATCACTAGGGGATAGGAAAAGTTTTCCCGCGCGGCTTGATCGAGCCGGTCGCGGCAACGGGAATTTGAGGCTCACCAAGGTTCAACAGTTCTAAAAGAAGAGAACAACAGGAGACTAAAATGGAAGCAGATGCAGCAAAACTGATTGGCGCAGGGCTCGCGGCCCTTCCGCTCGCCGGCGCGGCGATCGGTCTTGGCCTCATCTTTTCGGCGTTTCTCTCGGGCGCGTTCCGCAACCCGTCTGCAAGCGCGCAGAACCAGCCGACCATGCTGCTCGCCTTCGCGCTGACGGAATTCACCGGCCTCCTTGGCTTCGTCATCGCGATGCTGCTCATCTACACGCAGTAACGCTCCACGGAAGACCTGATCGAGGGAGAAGACATTGTCCGTCTTCATGATGATCGCCGCAGCCGCAGCCGCGGAACCCCATGGGGAGGCCGCTTCCGCCTCCCTGCCGCAGCTCGACCCGACCTGGTGGCCGAGCCAGATCTTCTGGCTCGCCGTCACCTTCGGCGTTCTTTACTGGTTGATGGCGGGACGTTTCCTGCCGTCGCTGGGCGGCGCCATCGAGCAGCGCCGGGACCGCATGGCGGACGACCTCGATCAGGCGGCGGAGTTCCGCCGTCAGGCCGAAGAAGCCGAGAGCGCCTATAACAAGGCGCTCGCCGACGCCCGCGCCAAGGCGCAGGCCATTGCCGCGGACACCCGCGCCGAGGTCGACGAGGAAATCGCCGGCCTTCAGGCCGACACCGATGAAGCGCTGGAAAAACAGCTCGCCGCCGCGGATTCGCGCATTGCGGCGATGAAATCCGACGCCGCCGCGAAGGTTCGGGAAGCGGCCGCCGATACGACACGCGCCGTCGTTGAGGCCCTGATCGACGAGGCGCCCACCGACGAAGCCGTGTCGAAAGCCATCGACGCCGCCGCGCGCGCCTGAAGGACGAAGGCCCCATGATTTTCCTCTCGACCCTCGCTCTCGCCGCCGCCCAGGAAGCGCACGACGCTGCTTCCGATCACGCGCCGGCTGTCGGCATCTTCGAAGACACGGCGATTTACGTGCTTGTCGCCTTCATCATCGTCATCGGCGTGTTCGCCCGCGCCGGCGTGCACAAGATGATCCTTGGCGGCCTCGACAAGCGCGCGGCCAAGATCGCCGACGAGATCAACGACGCCCGGCGGATGCGCGAAGAGGCGCAGGAGCTGCTCGCCTCCTACCAGCGCCGCCAGCGCGAAGCCGAGGAAGAAGCCGCCGGCATCATCGAGCAGGCGAAGAAAGACGCCCAGCGCATGGCCGCCGAAGCGCGCGCCAAGATCGAGGAACAGACCGAGCGCCGCATCAAGGCCGCCGAGGAGAAGATCGAACGCGCCGAGGCGCAGGCGATTTCCGAAGTGCGCGGCCAGACCGCCGATCTCGCCATCGAGGCGGCGCGTCACATCATTCGCGAACGGATGGATGCGGGCGCGCAGGGCGCCTATGTCGACAAGGCCATCGCCGGCCTTAAAGACAAGCTGAACTAAAAAACGCACGGGGCTCGCGCCCGTGCGTAAAACAATCCGTCATCAGGCCTTCAAGCCGCGGCTTTTTTAGCCGCGGCTTTCGTCAATTTCGAGCCCGTCCGGCGTGATCAGACTCCAGCTTCCTCCGAAACTCTCGATGCCCTGACCCTTGGGTTCGGCGGCGCCGCCTTCGTCGCGCGAGAAATAATAGAGCGGCCAGCCGCGATAGGTCGCGATCATCCGGTCCTGAAAATCCGTCGTGGCGACGAGGCTCCTGTCGACGCGCTCGCCCGAAAACGGGCGCTCGATGGTTTCGGCGGGCGGCCAGGCGTCGAGACATTCGCCGGTGCAGGCGATGGCAGGCTCGGTTCCCCTGACCGCTCTGGTATCCGCGGTGAAGAGATAAAGCGGGCGCCCGTCGCCGCGCGCGAGATAGGCGCCGTATTGACCGCTATCCATGACCTTGATGGTGAGCGTGTCCATGTCCGCCGCGCTGTCGGCGGGGGCGGCGGAGGCTTTCGTCATTGTTGCGTTCGACCCCGCGCCGAAGCTCCCGCCGAGATCGGCGCGGACGTCATCGAGGTCGTTGTTTTCCGGCTCGCCGAGATCGTCGGTGTTCGGCAACTCCTCGACATCGTCCACGTCGTCGTCATTGTAGCCGGGACCGCAAGAGGCCGCCAGAAGCGCGGCCAGCGCAGCGCCGGCGAAACCGAGCTTTTTCATGAGCTTTGCTCCCGGGTTTTGCTTCACCTCTGATGGAACACGACGGCGCCCTTCCTTGTTCCGCAGGCAGGCCGAAGGCGTGTATAAAGGTCTTTAAAATTAGAGGTATTCATGCGCTCTCTTTGTCTTGTCCTCTCCTTGTTATTGCTCGCCGGCTGCGGCGGCCCGCCGGTCAATCGCGCCGAAGATGCGCCGGCGCTCGAGACCGTCGATCAGGTCGATCTGGAGCGCTATCTCGGCCGCTGGTACGAGATCGCGCGTTTCCCGAACCGCTTTGAGGAGAATTGCGAAGGCGTCACCGCCGATTATGCGCGCCGAGACGACGGCCTGATCGCCGTGACCAACACCTGTTACAAGGGCTCGCCAGATGGCGAAAAGGATGTCGCCGAGGGCCGCGCGCGCGTTGTCGACGAAGAAACGAACGCGAAACTCGAAGTCAGTTTCTTCGGCCCGTTCTGGGGCGATTACTGGATCATCGGCTTGGCGGAGGATTATTCGCTGTCGCTCGTGGGCGAACCGGAAGGACGGTATCTGTGGATTTTAAGCCGTACGCCGACGATTTCCGATGAGGTTCGCGAAAAGACGCTGAATGACTTGAAGGCGATGGGTTATAATACGGATGCGCTCTACTGGACGGAGCAGTCGCCTGGCTGACTCCTGCCGCTCATCCCGGCGAAGGCCGGGATCTCATAAAGTAAAGCGCCTCGCTTCCCGGCATTGCCATGCTAACATCACGGCATGGCCTTTTATGTCTACATTGCCACCAACAAGCCGTATGGCGTCCTTTATACGGGCATGACGGACGATTTAAATCGGCGGATGTGGGAGCATCGCGAGCATGTGCGGCGTGGATTCACAGATAAATATAATTGCGAAATGCTGGTGTGGTATGAGGTTCACGAAACGCGTGAAAGCGCCTTCCTTCGTGAACGGCGCATAAAAGACTGGAAGCGCGAATGGAAGATCCGGCTAATCAATGAGATGAACCCGGATTGGCGCGATATAGAAGAGATTTTTCCCTGATGGAGAGAGATCCCGGCCTTCGCCGGGATGAGCGGGGCTAAACTCTACCCCGCCATCTGTTTCCTGATCTTGTCGCGCAGGAAGTCGATGGGTTTGAGGCCGGTCTTTTCCTCATAGTGCCAATAGGTCCAGCCATTGCAGGCCTCGGCCTTCTGGACCGCGGCGCCGACCTTGTGGATCGAGCCCTGAATTTCGACGTCGCCGTCCTTCACATAAAGCGAGCCGTCGGCGCGCACCTTCGCCTGGTGGTTCTTGTTGCGCGAATAAAGTTTCGCGCCGGGTTTGATCAGCTTGGTTTCAATCACCGCGCCGAAGGGCACGCGCGGCGCCGCGCGCGGCGAGGGCTGGGTTTGCAGTTCTTCCTCGGCGAGCGGTTTGACGCGCGCGATGCGTTTCTTCGCTGCCGCGATGTAAGCCTTGTCGCGTTCGCAGCCGATATAGCGCCGGCCGAGGAACTTCGCCGCCGCGCCGGTCGTCCCGGAGCCGAAAAACGGGTCGAGCACCACGTCGCCCGGCTTCGTCGAGGCGATGAGGATGCGATAGAGCAGCGATTCCGGCTTCTGCGTCGGATGGGTCTTCGCCCCGTCCTCGCCCTTGATGCGTTCGGCGCCGGTGCAGATGGGAAACTCCCAGTCGGAGCGCATCTGCAGATCGTCATTGGAGGTTTTGAGGGCGCGGTAGTTGAAGGTGTATTTCGACTTTTCCGATTTCGCCGCCCAGATCAGCGTTTCATGAGCGTTGGTGAGGCGCGTGCCGCGGAAATTCGGCATCGGGTTCGACTTGCGCCAGATGACGTCGTTCAAAATCCAGAAGCCGGCGTCCTGCACCGCCGCGCCGACGCGGAAAATGTTGTGATAGGAGCCGATGACCCAGATCGCGCCGTCGGGTTTTAATACGCGCCGCGCTTCCGCGAGCCACGCCTTCGTAAACTTGTCATAGGCTTTGAAGTTTTCGAACTTGTCCCAGTCGTCGTCGACGCCGTCGACGCGGGAATTGTCGGGCCGGGTCAGATCGCCGCCGAGCTGGAGATTATAGGGCGGGTCGGCGAAGACGAGATCGACCGAGGCGTCGGGCAGCTTTTTCATGGCCGCGATGCAGTCGCCCGTGACGATCGTATCGAGAAACGTCTCGATGCTCGCTGTCTCGGGTTTTTTCGCCGCGTCTTTCTTTTTCGGTTTTTTGCTCGCCGGCATCGCCCGCCCCTTGTGCTCTGGCCCGTGAAGGAAGGAGCGGCACTTTGAGTCGGGCTCGAGTCGCCGTCAAGAGTCGGGCGAATTTTTTCAGCGGATTCAAAAAGTTAATAGGTTAGTAACAAAAATTAACGGCGCGGCCGCTTCACGCGCTTTCGCACAATATCTTGTGGATCGGCGCAAAGCTTTTGCGATGATGTGGTGTGACGCCGTGGCGCGCGAGGCCTTCGCGATGGGCCGGCGCGCCGTAGCCCTTGTTCTTTTCCCAGGCGTAAAAAGGATGGTCCAGCGCCAGCGCGCGCATCATCGCGTCGCGGGTCGTCTTGGCGATGATCGAGGCGGCGGCGATGGAAAGCGATGTCGCGTCGCCTTTGACGATCATTTCCGTGTGCGCTTTCAGTTTCGGTCTTTGCGAGCCGTCGACGATGCAGAGGCCGGGGCGCTCTTTCAGCGCGGCTTCGGCGCGGGCCATGGCGAGAAAGGTCGCCTGTAAAATGTTGAGCGCGTCGATCTCTTCGACGCTGGCGATCCCGACGCTGACGATGGCGCAGCCGCGGATAGCGGCAGCGATTTCATCCCGGCGTTTTTCCGCCAGGGTTTTGGAATCGGCGAGGCCTGCCGGAATGTCGTCCGGATCGAGGATAACCGCCGCGGCGACCACCGGTCCCGCCCAGGGGCCGCGTCCCGCCTCGTCGATGCCCGCGACGGGGCCCGCCTTGGCGTGAAGGGTTTCAAGCTCGAATGTCGGTTTGATCGCGGCCATCGGTATCTGGTGTAACGAGTCGGCGCCGGCTCGCAAATCCCTTGCGCCATGCCTGTTGAAAAACGCCGCCGGAAAACCGGCGGCGTTTTTCGTGTCGGGGCCGCCTCACATCAGGGCGCCATAGGTGTAAAGCGCGGGCGCAAAGGCGGAGGCCAGAACGGCCGTAACGGCCATGCATGCGAATATGCGGACCATGGGTTTCTCCTTTTCCGGATGTTTATTGTTGGGCTTCGCCGGCGGGACGGGCCGGTCAGGCGGCCTTGCCCGCCGCGAGGGCGTGCACCTCTCTTGCTGAGAGCTTCTGGCCGCCGATGGCCCAGTCGCCGCCCTTGACTTCGTTGATCTTGACCCAGGTGACCTGGCGCATGTTCTCGCCTTCAACGGCGATCATGGCCTCGGTGACGCGGTCGATGATCTCGGCTTTCTGGTCCGGCGTGAAAACGTCTTCAATGAGGTCGATGGTAACGAGAGGCATATGGTTTCTCCTTTTCCTTGGTTGATTGTCCACGGCTTTTGGTCGTCCGTGGCTGATGGAGGGGGAATAGCCGGGCGGCGGCCGGGAAATCCTGAAGAGGATCTGGAGATTTCAGGGAGAATCGCCGAATTCAGGCTATAGTCCGCCCCATGATCTATGGGTTTGGGGATTTCGAGCTCGACAGCCGGGCGGTGGAGCTGCGCGAAGCGGGCGCGCCCGTCGCCGTGGAGCCCCAGGTTTTCGCGCTCATTTTGCTGCTGGTCGAGAACCGGGAGCGCATGGTCTCCAAGGACGAGATTATTGAAAAAATCTGGGACGGGCGCATCGTCTCAGAGGCTGCGCTGACAAGCCGTGTGAAATCGGCCCGCCAGGCGCTGGGCGATGACGGCAAGGCCCAGAAATATATCCGCACTGTTCACGGCAAAGGCTTTCGCTTCGCCGCCGAGGCGCGCGCGCTCGGTTTGCGGCCGGCTTCGGCGCGCGACGGCGCGCCTGCACCTGAGGCGGTCCAGCCTCAGCAGGCCAAGCCTTCAATTGCGGTTTTGCCTTTCCGCCTGATTGGCGTGGCCGGGCCTCATGCGGCGATCGCCGATGCGCTGCCGCATGAGTTGATCTCGGAATTGTCGCGCCTTCGCTGGCTGTTCGTGATTGCGCGCGGCTCCTCCTTCCGGTTTCGCGGGGGCGATCCGGACATGGCGCAGATCGGCGGCGCGCTGGGAGTGCGTTATTGTCTCTCGGGCATGGTCGAGGTCGCCGGCGGGGACATCGCCGTCACGGTGGAGCTCGCCGACACCCGCGACGGCGGCGTTTTATGGGGGGAGCGTTTCGCCGCGAAGCTTGATGACGTTTACAGCGTGCGCCGGCAGATCGTGGCGAATATCATCGCGGCGCTTGAAATCCAGATCCCGCTTCATGAGGCGCAACAGGCCCAGCTAAAGGGCCCCGAAAATCTCGACGCCTGGTCAGCTTATCATCTGGGACTCCAGCATCTTTTCCGCTTTAACGCCCGCGATAACGAGGCCGCCGCGGCGATGTTCGAACGCGCGCTGGCGCTTGAGCCCGGCTTCGGCCGCGCCCATGCGGGGCTGTCCTCCGCGCGCTTTCAGGATGCTTTCATTCAGTATAAGGATGATCTGGCGGTTGCGCGCAAGGCCGCCCGGGCTCACGCCGAAAAGGCTGTTGAGCTGGACCCGCTGGATCCGTTCGCCAATTTCGTCATGGGCCGCGTTCACTGGATCGAAAATGACATCGCAGGCGGTTCGGCCTGGCTCGACCGGGCGGTGCGCCAGAGCCCCAATTATGCGCAAGGGATTTATGCGCGCGCCTGGGCCGACGCGGTGGCGGGGCGTAGCGGACCCTCCCGCGAGCGCATCGACCTCGCTTTGTCCCTGAGCCCGCTCGATCCGCTGCGCTATGGCATGGTGGGGGTTCGCGCCTTCGCCTGTTTCACCGATGGCGACCTGGAAGAGGCGGCGCGCTTTGCAGATGAGGCGGCGCGAACGCCCGGCGCCCATGTTCTGATCGCGATGATCGCCGCCGCCGCCCATGAGGCGAATGGCGACCGGGCGAAGGCGCAAGCCTGGGCGGAAAATGCGCGCGCGCGCATGCCCGGCGTCGGCCGCAGGGAGTTCTTCCTGTCCTTTCCCTTCGAGCATGCGGAAACGCGGCTGCGCATGTCGAACGCGCTCGCCGCCCTCGGCTTTTAGCCGGACTGCGCGCGGCGCTTTCCCTCGATGATCCGCACGAGATCGGCGAGGGTTTCGCTGACCGGGGTCGGCACGCCGAGGCGCGCGCCCTCGCGCGCGAGCGCCCCGTTGATGCTCTCGATTTCCGTCGGCCGTCCCGCCTCCCGGTCCTGGAGCATGGACGCCTTGTGGTCCGGGTGATCAGACAGAGCGCGGGCGATCACCGCGCGGACGCTCTCATGATCGAGGCGAAGACCTTTCGCTTCGGCGACGGCGATGGTTTCGTCCGTCACCGCGGCGGCGATGCGCCGTCCCGCCGGATTGTTCATGGCGCCGTTGGGCGCCTCGCAGATCATGGCGACGGCGTTGAGCGCGGCGTTCAGCGCCAGCTTTTCCCAGACGGCGCTTTCGATCTCCGCCGTCACGTGGGTTTCAAAGCCGCTTTTCTCGAGGAGCGCCGCAACGGGCGCCGCGAAGGCGTGGGCGGCGGCGGTGAAGCCGCCGAGATGGAGATGCGCGAAACCGTGGGTTTCGACGCTTTTCGGACCGGTCAGATCCGCCGGGATATGCGCCGTGCCCATCAGCACCTGATCGGCGCCGAAGGTATCCGCGAGAAGCTCTGCGTTGCCGACGCCGTTTTGCAGGGTGAGGGCGACCGGGGATTGCGCGGCGAGATGGTTGACCGAGGCGATGGCGTCCGCCGAGTGCACGCCCTTGGTGAACAGCATGACGAGATCGGCGGGACCGTCGAAGTCCCCGGCGAGCGAGGCCCTGACCTTGACCGTGCGCAGGCCGTTGTCGTCGGCGAGATCGACGCCGTCCCACGCCATGGCGTCGAGGCGCGCGCGGTCCACATCGATCAGCGTGACGGATGCGCCGGCTTCGCTCATGCGCGCGGCGAAAAGACAGCCCATGGCGCCGGCGCCGACAATGACGATATTTTCCACTTCAGGCTTCTCTCTCGGCTTTCTTCAAACGCCAAGCTTAGGGCGAAGCCGCCGGGTTGTTCAACGAGGGGGGGCATGCGGCATGCCGGGCGCGTCCTGCAATGATTTTCGAGACTATTGGGAGCGCTTTTCGAGTGTTTTTCGGGCAGGGGGTGTTTTGGGGGCGCGATCATTTGCGGGGCTGACGCCCGCCGCCGGCTTGGGATAAAGAGCGTTCAAGCCGCCGATCAGCTCCTCGAGCGCGTCTTCCACGATTTTGTCGGTCTTGCCTTCGAGATCGTCCATGCGAACTTCCGCAATTTATGAGCGGGAGCGTGTCGACTCTCAGTCACCGGCGCTCATGATCGATAAGCCGATAATGCGCTGATGCTAGAGTATATCCCGGCCGGGCGATAGGGAAAGTTTATAAAGTTCCCTTCATACCAACATTTGTCCGGAAACGGACAAAACCGCGCCTTATCCAAACAAATCCATCTGACCCGAAACCGCCGCCGGCACGCGGAACTGCGAAAGATCGAGAGAGGCGCGCTCGCGATTGAAACCGAGACGCGCGCGAGCGGCGCGATTGCGCTGGGTGATGAGCTGGGCGTAGGGCGTCGTGATCTCGCGCTCGCGCGACCATTGCGGGTCGTAATCGCGGCCGCCATTCATCTCGCGGATATGGCGCATGATGCGTTTGGCGCGGTTCGGCGCATAGGCCTCGAGCCATTCCTGGAAGAGCGGCGAAACCTCCAGCGGCAGGCGCAGGATCGTGAAGGCTGAGAAAGTCGCGCCGAGCGACGCCGCTTTTTCCATGATCGTTTCCATCTCGTCGTCATTAAGGCCGGGGATCATCGGGCCGGTCATGATGCCCGTCACGATTCCCGCTTCCGTCAGCTTGCGGATCGCCTCGAAGCGCCATTTCGGCGCCGAGGCGCGCGGCTCCATGGAGCGGGCGAGGGCCTTGTCTTCGGTGGTGATGGAGATCATGGCGCGGGTGAGATTTTTCTCAGCCATGGGGGCGAGGATGTCGAGATCGCGGGTGATGAGCTGCGACTTCGTCAGGATCGTCACCGGATGATTGAATTTCGCGAAGACATTCAGAATGCCGCGCATGATCTGCATCTGGCGTTCGACCGGCTGATAGGGGTCGGTGTTGGTGCCCATGGCGATGGGCATGGGCCGGTAGCGCGGATTGGAAAGTTCCTTTTCCAATAGTTTGGGGGCGGAGGGTTTCGCGAACAGCTTGGTCTCGAAATCGATGCCGGCGGAAAGGCCCATATAGGCGTGGGTCGGCCGCGCGAAACAATAGATGCAGCCATGCTCGCAGCCGCGATAGGGATTGATCGAGCGGTCGAAGCCCACATAGGGCGAGTTGTTGAAAGTGACGATCTTGCGCGGCGTCTCGAGCGTCACTTCCGTCCTGAAGGGCGGCAGCTCTTCCTCGAGGTCCCAGCCGTCATAGACCTCCTCGCGGCGGTCCGCTTCGTAGCGGCCGCTGTCGTTGGACCGCGCGCCGCGCCCCTTTCCCTGGGCGGTCGCCCTGGTGTGTTGCGCTCCGGGGTTGGCGGCGGTGCCGGAGGCGGCGTCCCCGCGTTCTCCGGAGGCGGCGGAGGGGCGGGAAGGGCGGAAGGAAAGGTGCGCGGCGCGGGCCATGGCTTGACGCTATCGGCCGAATAAGAACAAATCAAGAACATTTTTTACCCAAGCGCCGCCAGGCCTCTCGGAAAGACAAGCATGCTGGATATTATGCACTTGACATACCAAACCTGAAGCCCCATATTTTGGTCATTGGAGAGAAACAATGGCCAAAACGAAGCTCACAGACCCGATTTTCCACGATGAAGAGGCCGCTCGCGCCCATTTTGAGGCGCTGCGCTGGCCAGATGGCCGGGTCTGCCCCCACTGCGGTGTGACCGGCGACGATCAATCGACGCTGATGAAGGGCAAATCGCATCGCCCCGGCCTCTACAAATGCAAGGCGTGCCGCAAGCCGTTCACGGCGACCATCGGGACGCTTTATGAGCGTTCGCATATCCCGCTGCACAAGTGGCTGCTAGCCACGCACCTAATGTGCTCGTCCAAGAAAGGCATCAGCGCCGCCCAGCTTCACCGCAATCTTGGTTTCGGCTCTTACCGGACGGCTTGGTTCATGGCGCATCGCATCCGCGAGGCCATGCGCCCGGAAGATTTTGAGCCCTCCATGGGTTCCGGCGGCGGCAAAGTGGAAGTGGACGAAACTTTTATCGGTAAAGACCCGGACGCGCCGAAAAGCCGGACCCCCATCCACAATATGTGCAAGGTCGTCTCGCTGGTGGACCGCAATTCAGGGCGTGCGCGCAGCTTCGTGGTCGATAACGTCAACATGCGCACGATCAAGCCGATCCTCGAAGAAAACCTTGCGCGCGAAGCGCAACTGATGACGGACGAAGCGAACCACTACAAGCCGCTCGGCAAGCTGTACGCCAAGCACCTCAGCGTTGCGCATGCGCGCGATGAGTACGTGTCGAAGGAAGACCAAACGGTGCATACGAATACGATTGAAGGGTATTTTGCGATCTTCAAACGCGGCATGCGCGGCGTTTATCAGCACTGCGACAAGAAGCACCTGCACCGTTACCTAAGCGAATTTGATTTCCGCTACTCGAACCGCGCTGCGCTCGATATTGACGATGGCGCCCGCGCCGACAAAGCGGTGAAGGCCGTCGCCGGGAAGCGCCTCATGTATAACCAGCCTGGTTTCCGGCAAGCCGCGCAAGCGTAAGGGCCCGAACAAAAAGGCCCGCTGGCGGACTAAGAAGAGGAAGTGGAAGAGCCGATCTTCTCGGCGCCCTTGATCGGGCGCCCCTTCTTTCCGGGCTCGGGTTTAGGCCGTTGCTTTGGCGGGGTCTTTAGCATCCGCTTGACAACCTCATCCCGGCGCCGTGCGGTTTCCTCTTTTGGAGGGGATTCGGGGGATGGTTTCTCGGAATCGCGGTCGGAAGAAGTCATCAGCGACAGACCTGATTAATGAATTTCCAGACGAGGCGGATTTTTTCGATGTTTTCGGGAAATTGCAAACCGAATCGGACCGAAGCGTCGCGGTGATTGCGGGCGAATTAGTCAGCTTATCCTTGAAAACGGCAATATCCGGCATGTTCGTTCAAGTCGGGGAAGATCATGGAAACAAGCTGTTTAATGGCCCCCAAGCGCCCCTGAGCACGTTTCATTCCAAAATATTACTTGGCCGTTCTCTCGGATTTTATGGAGCTAAAACCGAAAAAATGCTGCTCCATATAAAGAACATCAGAAACACTTTCGCGCATACGGTGAAGCCAGTCGATTTTAATCACCCGCTTATTCACAAAGAGTGCGAAAGGCTTCTGGGCGTGTCCCTAGAGGGAGAGTTGGAAGCAAAAACTGACACGGCCCGCGAGCGGTATCTTCTGCGGTGTCAAATGCTTGCGGTGATGATTGCGCGCTTGGCTTTCATGACCCCCGCTCTACGTCCTCAGACCAAATTACCTTGAAGCCGCCTGCTTCAGCCATAGCGATAAAGACATTGAGCGCGTCGTTTCCGTCCGTCGCGTAATCCGAATTATGGCGCAAAAGCGCCGACACGCCCGCCGCAAGCATGTCGGGGGTAATAAGTATTTCCTGCGCCGGCCTGTCGGGTCGGTCATCCTCTGGATCGTTATGGTATGTTAAGTGCATAATGTCCAGCATGCTGGACAGGCGCGCCGCGCGGGATAATGTCCAGCCTCTTTGACAAGAGCGCCGCCGCCCGTTTGCATAAAGACAAGACCATGGAGAACCGCCTGAAAGAGCTCCGTAGGGAGAGGAACTGGTCGCAGGCCGAACTGGCGGCGCGGCTCGCCGTGTCGCGTCAGACCGTGAACTCGCTGGAGCGCGGCAAATACGATCCCTCGTTGCCGCTGGCGTTTCGGATTGCGCGCGTCTTCGGCCTGACGATCGAAACTATTTTTACGCCCGAAACGGGAGAGGCCGAATGAACGGCCCTTCGACGCGTGCGCTTGTCTCCGTTGTCGTTCCCGCCCTCAATGCGCAGGGCCGCCTCGCGCAATGTCTCGATGCGCTGGTGACGCCGGCGCTCGACGGGCTTGTGAAAGAGGTGATCGTCGTCGACGGCGGCTCGACGGATCAAACGCCTGAGATCGCCGACGGCTTCGGCGCGCGCGTCATGACCGCGCCGCCGGGGCGGGGCGGTCAGATGACAGCCGGCGCGGCGGCGGCGCGCGGCGACTGGCTGCTGTTCCTTCACGCCGATACAGTGCTGGAAGAGGGGTGGGCCGGCGAGGCGGCGGCGTTCATTAAAGACCATCCTGAAAAAGCCGCGGTGTTCACGCTGCAATTTGACGCGAAAGGCCTTGCGCCGGGGCTTGTCGCCGCCGGGGCCATGGCGCGCACGAAGCTCTTGAAAACGCCCTATGGCGATCAGGCTTTGCTGATTTCCAAGGTGCTTTACGAAGCGCTGGGCGGTTATGCCGACATGCCGCTGATGGAGGATGTGGATTTCATTCGCAGACTGACGAAACAGAAAGGCGCCAAGGCGCTGCATGTTCTGAACGCCAAAGCCGTGACTTCCGCCGAGCGCTATGAGCGCGACGGCTATCTCCGCCGCGTCCTCAAGAACCTGACGATCCTGACGCGCTATTTTCTCGGCGCCTCGCCGGAAGCGCTGGCGAAGGATTATCAATGAGGCGCGGAACCGTCATCATCTTCGTCAAGGCGCCGGTCGCGGGGCGGGTGAAAACGCGGCTCGCGGCGGACATCGGCGCCGGCCGCGCCGCCGCGCTGTTCCGCATCCTGACGGCGCGCACCATCGCCGAAAGCCTGAAAGGCGAGTGGGAGACAATGCTCGCCGTCGATCCGCCGTCGGCTGTGTGCGAAGACGTGCGGTTCTGGCCGCCGCATGTTCCGCGGTTCGCCCAGGGGCCGGGCGATCTGGGGCAAAGGATGGCCCGCGCTTTTCGCGACGCGCCGCCGGGACCGGCCGTGATTGTCGGCGCCGACGCGCCGGGCTTGCGCGCGCGACATTTGCGGGGCGCGTTCAGGGCGCTTGCGGGCGCCGATGCGGTTTTCGGCCCGGCGGAAGACGGCGGCTACTGGCTTGTGGGCCTCAACCGCCGCAGGGCCTCGCCGGACCTCTTCAACAAGGTGCGCTGGTCCACGAAACATGCGCTTGAGGACACGTTGAAAACCCTGCCGGCGTCCTTCGATGTGGCGAGACTTGAAACCTTGCGCGATGTGGACGAGGCGGCGGATCTCGCCGCGCTGGGGCCGGCTGCGGCTTCGCGTTGACGGTTTGCCCGCGTCGCGCCACTCTTCCTTTCAAAAAAGCGGAGAGACGCCATGAAATGGGTTGGCTTGGTGCTGGCGGCGCTGATCGCCATCGGCGCTTATGTCTTTTACGGCGTTCTGCCGCAGCGTTTTGACGCGAAGACGAATGTCGTCCTGTCCCATGACGCTTACGAGGTCAGCGCCGCAGCGCGCGCGCTCCATAAAACCATTCCCGTCGCCGACCTTCACGCCGACACGCTGCTTTGGAAGCGCGACCCGGCAAAGCGCCAGCCCCGCGGCCACACAGACCTGCCTCGCCTTCGCGAAGGCGGCGTCGCGTTGCAGGTTTTCACGGCGGTCACGAAAGTCCCCAAGGCCATGAATCTCGACGAGAACGCCGCCGACAGCGACGAACTGCCGTTGTTGATGGCGGCGCAGGCCTGGCCGCCGCGCACCTGGTTTTCGATCTATGAGCGCGCCGCATATCAGGCCGAACGCCTGCAAAAGCTCGAAGAGGATGCGCCGGATGCGTTCGTCTTTGTACGGAATGCGGACGATCTCGCGCGCGCCCTCGACGAAGGCAAGCTCGCCGGGATCTACGGCATTGAAGGCGCGCATCCGCTTGAAGGCGATCTTGAGAATATCGGCAAGCTCTATGACAGGGGGCTGCGCGTCATGGGGCTTCAGCATTTCTTCGATAATGAACTGGGCGGCTCCCTGCATGGCGTTTCCGGCGCCGGGCTTACCGAATTCGGGAAAGAGGCGGTGGACGCGGCGGTCGCGCGCGGCATGGTGATCGATGTCGCCCATTCGTCAGAGGCGGTGGTGCGCGACGTGCTGGCGCGCACGGACAAGCCGGTGATCGTCTCGCATACGGGGCTGAAAGGCCATTGCGACACGGCGCGCAACATTCCCGACGACCTCATGACGGCGATCGCCGATCATGGCGGGCTTGTCGGCGTCGGCTATTGGGAGGCGGCGGCCTGCGCCACCAGCCCGGACGGGATCGCGGCGCAGATTGTCTACGCGATCGGGCTTCTCGGCGCCGATCATGTGGCCCTCGGCTCGGACTTTGACGGCGCCGTGACGACGGCCCTCGACGCCTCCGAGCTTGCGGCCATCACCGATGCGCTGATCGACGCCGGGGTCGACAACAAGACGATCCGCGCCGTCATGGGCGAAAACGCTGTGCGCTTCTTCATGGAAAATCTTCCGGCGCAATAGGTTCGCCTTAGAGGCGCCGGGCATAAAAAAGGCCCGCCGGAGGGGAGGCGGGCCTTTTTGCATTCATCTCATGAGGCGCGGAGGGGCGCGCCCTTTTCTCCGATCAGGCGCCGCCGAAGGTGGCGAAGGCTGCGGGGATGGCCACGGCCATCGCGACAATGCCGATCAGGACGTAAAAAGCGGCGAGCGCCGTCTTCGGGCCGAGTTTCACGGCCGGTGCGGCGAAATCTGCTGGGCTCGATGGTATCGCCATAACTATACTCCTCAGGACCGCGTGTTCTGGGCGAAATCGCCTCTGCTTGTTTTAGGGTCCGTCATAAAACTGTCATGAATGTGGCGCACCGGGTGCGTTTAGTCAAGGGGAAAGCGCAAATACTGCGCCTTTGTCACATTAATGTAATAATAAAAGGGGCCAAAACCCCAGTGATTCCGCCATTTCCGGGCGCGCTTCATTAATATGTGACAGCCAAGAGGGGTCATTTGCGGCGGTCCGCATATGACAGGAGAGGCCCCGGAAAGGTTCCGCGAGGCTCTTTTCTGGAGGCCGAGGGCTTTTAGGCCGTCGCCTTTTTGCGCGCCTTGGGGGCCGGCTTTTTGGGGGCCGGTTGGGGCCGGGAAAAGACCCACTGATCTTCCGAGCTCTCGCCGGGCTGGAATGTGTAGCCCTCAAGATCGAAGGCCTTCAGGTCCTCGGCGCGCGCGAGCCGGTTCTGGGCCGCCCAGCGGGCCATCATCCCCCGGGCCCGCTTGGCGTAGAACATCACCGTCTTCGCCTGGCCGTCCTTGACCTCCCGGAAGACCGGCGTGACGACCGGCGCCTTCAGGGCTTTGCGGTCGACCGCGCCGAAATATTCATTGGAGGCGAGGTTCACCACCGTCGGGTCTTCATGGCCTTTGAGGGCCTTGTCGATTTCCTTCGAAATCATGTCGCCCCAGAACGCGTAGAGATTGGACCCGCGCGGGTTCTTCAGTTTCGAGCCCATTTCCAGGCGATAGGGCTGGATCGCGTCGAGCGGGCGCAGGAGCCCGTAAAGCCCGGAAAGAATGCGCAGATGGTCCTGCGCGAATTTCAGATCCTCCTTCGACAGCGTTTCCGCCTCGAGCCCGAGATAGACGTCGCCGTTAAAGGCCAGCGCCGCCTGTTTCGAACTCTCCGACTTGCCGTCGGCATCGAAAGCCTGAAAGCGCTCGTAATTGAGGTCCGCGAGTTTTTCGGAAATCCCCATCAGCGATTTGATCTTGCCGCGCGTCAATTTCCGCGTGGTTTCGGAAAGCTCGCCTGCGTCTTTTAAAAAGAGCGGCTTGGTCGCGCGCGGCGCGCCCTCGGCGGGCTCGAAATTCATGTTCTTGGCGGGGGAGAGAAGGATCAGCATGGACACGCAAATACACGCTCATGCCCAAAATTCAACATGAGGCGAAAGAGGGCGGCGCACTACTCTTCGCGATGCCCGCTTTCATGATCCTCGGCTTGCGGCGGATGCGGCATAAGCATCAGCCCGCCCGCGATGAGAAGCGCGGCGCCCGCTGCGGCGACAAGCCCGCCGCGGGAGGCGGTTTTCGCATCCGGCGCGGCGTCGGCGGCCGGGCGTTTTTTCGCACCGGTCACCATGGCCCGGGCGAGATTCTCGCGGCTGGCGAAACTGGTGACGGCGACGCCGAGCAGATGCACCGCGACCATGGCTTGCAGGACGCGGAAAGAAACTTCGTGCAGCTCCTTCAGGTTGACGTTGAAGAGCAGCGACAGGGGGCCGGTCCTGTCGTCGTCGGCGCTGAAAAGGCCGCTGACGGCGGTGAGCGCGACGATTAGCAGGAGGATAAGACTGGCGAGCGCGCCCAGCGGGTTGTGACCCAGCGTCTGCGAGGCGCGCAGCCGCATCAATTCCTTGATATGGGTGAAAACCTCCTGCGGCGGCGCGAAGAATTTTGAAAAACGCGCATATTCGCCGCCCCAAAAGCCCCAGAAAAACCGGAAGACAAGAAGCCCGACAATCGCCTCGCCGCTGAGCCGGTGGATCAGCGTGGCGGCGCCTTTCTCCTCGCCGGTGAACCAGCAGACAACGATCAGGATGAGGAGCAGCCAGTGAAAGACTCGCGTCGGCAGATCCCAGACGCGCACAGAGGTTGTTTCAGTCATGACCTGCCTTGATATTGATTCTCAAACGCAAATGATCCTTGTAAGGATCATCTGACTCAATAATCGGCGCTGTCCCAAGCGTCAACGCGCGCCGGAGCGCGCCAGCAAGCGGGATCATGCGGCAAATGCGCCGCCGGTTTGCAGATGAAACGCGTTCTCAAGTGCGGGAGGCGGGGGCGCCTACGGTATCTTGTCGGGGTTCATGATGCCCTTGGGGCCGGGGCCATCTTGGCGAAAGTAAGAAGGGGAAGCGTGGATCGTTATTTTTTATCGCATCGTGGCGGCGCTGACTTTTGAGACAGCATAATTCTTGATTCCACCGGTTTGGTCCTTACTTTTAACAATAACTGCGTGCTGCTGAAATAACCGCATTTTCGAATGCAAGGACCTGCGCATGAGAGACCCCGTTCTTTCTTATATTTTCTTTGGGATCGGACAGGTTGTATCTTTCGTGGTGGTTATACTGTTTGGATCGAAAGTCGCTATCGGAAATGGAGTCTTTTCTGACTTTATCATTCTCCTTTTTGCGCTACCCAGTCTGATTTGGTTTACGATACGAGTTGCTCATCATCCTATATCTAAATATTTTGTGGATTGGTGGAAACCATAATCGTCGAATTAGCAGCTTGCGAGCTTACTGATATAAAAGCGGCGGTTTGAGATAGACTGCTATCTCAAACTAAATAAGCGCAAACTCGCTGATCAAAGCATCTTGCCGGGGTTCATGATGCCTTTCGGGTCGAGCGCCTGTTTGACGGCGCGCATCATGTCGAGCTCCACGGCGCTCTTGCGCTTGGCGAGGCTATCGCGGCGGTGGCGCCCGACGCCGTGCTCGGCGGAGATCGAGCCGGAGAATTCGCCGATCACATCATAGACGGCGGATTCGATGTCGGGCCGCACGGGCTCAAGCACGTCCTTGGCCGAGCCTTCCGGGCCGATAATGTCGTAATGCACATTGCCGTCGCCGATATGACCGAAGGCGACGATGCGCGCGTCGGGCGAGATTTTTTTCACCGCCGCGCCGGCCTTTTCGAGAAAGGCGGGAATGTCGCTCGTCGCAACCGACACGTCGTGGCGCGCGCCGAGGCCCTCGCCATTGATCGCTTCGGAGAGCGAATGGCGGATGCGCCAGAAATCATGCGCCTGGGTTTCGTTTTCGGCGATCACCGCATCCTTGATCAGGCCTTTTTCCATGGCCGCGCCTAGGACGTCCTCGACAACATCGCGCAGGCCGGCCTGCGCCGAAGAAAACTCCGTCAGCACATACCAGGGATAGGACGTCTCCAGCGGGTCGCGGGTCTGGGGAATGTTTTTGAGCGTGATGTCGATGCAGATGCGCGCCATCAGTTCAAAGCTCGAGACCAGCCCGCCGGTAGAGTTCTGCGCGTGAGACAACAGGGCGACCGCGTCTTCCGCGCTGGCGAGTCCCGCGCAAACCGTGACCTTTTCCGCCGGCTGCGGGAAGAGTTTCAGGACCGCGCCTGTGACGATGCCGATGGTGCCTTCGCCGCCGATGAAAAGCTGTTTCAGGTCGTAGCCTGTATTGTCTTTCCTGAGGCGTTTGAGCCCGTGCCAGATCTCGCCCGAGGGCGTCACGGCTTCAACGCCCAGAACGAGATCGCGGGTGTTGCCGTAGCGGAGCACATTGACGCCGCCGGCGTTCGTCGAAATGACGCCGCCGATCTGGCAGCTTCCTTCGGAACCGATGGAAAGCGGGAACAGCCGTCCGGCTTCCTCTGCCGCCTGCTGCGCTTCGGCGAGGGTGACGCCCGCGTCCACCGTCATGGTGTTGTTCAGGGGTTCGATGGCGCGAACCTTCCGCATGCGTTTCAAAGACAGGAGGATTTCGTGGCCTTGCGGGATCTGTCCGCCCACAAGCCCGGTATTGCCGCCCTGGGGCGTGATGGCGATGTCGTTCTCGCTGCAATGGCGGACGACCGCCGCGACCTCTTCGGTGGAAGCGGGGGCGACGATCAGCGCCGCCTTGCCGGGCCAGCGGCTGCGCCATTCGGAGAGGAAAGGCGCGGCGTCGTCGCCTTCGAAAACGCCCTTCGGGCCGACAATGGCGCGGATGGCGTCGAGCTTGTCCTCGGAAGGCGTCGAATGGGCGTGGGCGGTCATGGCGTCGGGTCCGGAATTGCTGAATGTCTCTTCCTCTCTAGTGAGCCGCCGCCGGGCCATCAAGAGCGCCCACGGGCCGGCATCACGGTCAGTCGGAAATCCGATAACCGGGCCTCTCTTGCCCTGTGCGGCGCTTTTGCCTTCCTCCGAGAAGAGGCGTATCACTTTCGCCGAGACGGGGGCGGTCAAACGCCTCAGGGGAGAAAGACGCCATGAGAACGCCAGGTTGGAAAGCCGCCTTGGCTCTTGGCGCGCTGGCGACCGGGCTCGCCGCCTGCGTCAGGGAAACAGCGCCTGCCGAAGCCGCCCTCGAAGCCGATGCGAACGCCGCCCGCGCGTCCGAAGCCGTCGCCAATCCCGCGCGCTCCGCCGAAGACCGCGCCGATGACGCGCTCAGAAAGCCGGCCAATGTGCTCGCCTTCATGGAGGTCGGGCCCGGCGATCATGTCTTCGAGATGGAGGGCGGCGCCGGTTATTACACCGAGCTCTTGTCCGCCATGGTCGGGCCGGACGGCCTCGTGATCATGCAGAACCCGCCGAGCTTCGATCCTTTCGTAAAAGATGCGGTCGCGGCGCGCGTCGAGGGGCGTCTCGACAATGTGCGCCTCACGAAAAGCCCCTTTGACGAACTCGAGGCGGAAGACGCCTCCATGGACATCGTCACCTGGATCCTCGGTCCGCACGATCTTTATTACACGCCGGGCGGCGCCGATCTCGGCGACGACAGCGAAGCGTTCGCGGAGATCATGCGCATCCTGAAACCCGGCGGAACCTTCATCGTGCTCGATCACGCCGCCGCGCCCGGGTCGCCGAAGTCGACCGGCGGCGTCGTTCACCGCATCGATCCGGCGATCATTCGTCAGCTTGCAGAAGAGGCCGGCCTGGTGATGACGGGCGAAAGCAATGTCCTGCGCAACGCCGACGATGAGTATCAGACCAACATCTTCGATCCGTCGGTGCGCCGGATGACGGACCGGGTGCTTTACAAATACGAAAAGCCCGCCGAAGCGGCGCGCGGTTAGGCGCGCCGGCGGTGTTTCGCGGCGGCGAGGCCGCCAAGGCCGGTGAGCATGATCACAGCGCCCGCCGGCAGCGGGACTTCCGGCGCGTCGGGAAAATCGCCCGCAAAGAGCGGCCCGTCGATTTCCGCGGTCTGCATCAGGCTCGCCACGACCACCGATCCCTGAACGCGGCCGCCATTGATCCGCGCATCGGCGAGCGGCGCGAGGATCGAGGCGCCGAACGCCTTGTTGAGGGTCAGCGAAGTCGCCTCATGGAAGTTGAACAGGATATGCGGATAGGCGCCGTTGAAATTGAAGCCGCCGGTCAGCGAGATGATGTCGCCGGTGACGTTGATGACCGTCGTTGCGCCGCCCGTGTTGAAGTTGAGGCTTGAAACGCCGTTGAAAAAAGACCCGTCGATGGTGAACACGGCGAGACCGTCGGGGCCCGCCGCCGCGGTGAAGACGGCGTTCTGGCCGCCGGTGATCGACCCGCCGGTGTCGGAAAGGCCGGAAAGCTGCGCGGAGAGCGCCAGCGCCGCTTGCGACACGGCGGCGGTGTCGATGTTCGTGCCGGTCGTGACGGTTCCGCCGCCATTATTGTTGACGGCGCCGTTGACCGCGCCGCCGATCACCGCATCGCCGGACTGGAGATGAACCTGGCCCTTGATGTCGCCGCCGACGACCAGCGTTCCCCCGAGCGCGCCGTTCGGCGCATGGTCGGGATTGACCCCATAGGGCGAGGTCGTTTTGAGATCGCCGCCGACATAGACGGCGCCTTCGGTTTCGGTGCGAACTTTTGCGTCGCCGAGGACGATGAGATTGTACTCGCCCATCAGATCGGCGGCGGAAACTGGCGCCGCTTGTGCGTGCGCCCCAATGCTGGACGCGGCGAGAAGCGCGGCGGGGATGAGAAAGCGGGAAAACTGTCGGGGAAGGCGCGTCATTGTGTTCTCTTTTGAATGGCGGGGTTGATTACGTCTTTCGCGATGCAAAAAACCTGCCGCACGGCGTGCGCCTATGGTTGATAAGTCGTAAATTTCCGTGGTCGGATGATTTCGCCCGCAGGCAAAGCCGCGCTGTATCAGTCGCGGGGCGCGGCGGCGCGTTTCAGGCGGTCGTTGATCGCCTCGCCGAGACCGTCCATGGGCACGCGCGCGACGGCGATGGTTTTAAAGCCTTGCGTCTTCGCCATTCGGTCTGCCTCGCGCAGATAAGCGAAGAGGTTGGCGGCGGCTTCGGCAAGGTCGCCGGTCTCGCTCAAATTGAGCGCCGCCGGACCGCCGCCCCTGACCGCGCCGAAACCGAGAAAGGCTTCGCCGTCTTTCTGGTCTCGCGCATCAAGGCGCATGGCCGCATCCGGCGCGTAGTGGCTGGTCATCATGCCTGGCGCTTCGATTTTTCCCTGTGCGCTTTTGAGCCTGCGGCCAAGAACGCGTTCGATGTCTTCGCGTGCGATCCCGCCGGGACGCAGAAGCGTCGCCGTCTCTCCATCGATCTTGACGATGCTCGATTCGACGCCCACCGGGCAGGGGCCGCCGTCGAGGATCATGTCGACGCGCTCGCCAAGCGAGTCCTTCACATGGCCGGCGCGGGTCGGGCTGATGGTCCCCGAGCGGTTGGCGCTCGGCGCCGCCAGCGGCCTGTCGGCGGCGCCGATCAGGGCCTGCGCCAGCTCATGGTTCGGCGCCCGGACGCCGACGCTGTCGAGCCCGGCGGAAACAAGCAGGGAAAGATCGCTGTCCTTGCGGCGCGGCAGGACGAGGGTCAGCGGCCCGGGCCAGAACGCCGCCATCAACGTTTCGGCGAGGGGGGAAATCTCGACATAGCGCTTCGCCATCGCAGGCGAGGCGACATGCACGATCAGCGGATTGAATTGCGGCCGGCCCTTGGCTTCGAAAATCTTCGCGACCGCCTTGTCATTCGTCGCGTCGGCGGCAAGCCCGTAAACCGTTTCGGTTGGCATGGCGACGAGCCCGCCTTCGCGAATGATCTTCGCGGCGTCTTCCAGGGTTTGATGATCGAGGACCGTCATGGCGGGGCTATAGCAGGCGGCGCCCGCTGAGTCGCCCCTCGCGTTACACCGGCGAGTGTCGCTGAACGTCTTCAAGCTTTCCGGCATGCTCAGCTACGCGTTCCGTTCACAGAATGTGGCGATACTGTGTTATTTTTATCGGCCGTTTGAAACGGAACCGGAACAGGCCGGATATGCCGTCAATGAAACGGGATGGAATGGGGCTTTCGCGGCGGCTTCGTCCAGAACTGTACATTTGTAAGATTTAAGCTTCGTGGCGACTTTTTCCATGCTACTGCTGAGGCGTATCCGAATAGAGGTGTGCGCCATAGGCGAAAATGTAAAATCTCGCAGGCTCAGCGATTTTGATGTTGCAGATCGGTTTGCAGCATTCGGGCCTGCTTTGCTGCTGCAAGCGCTGTTCGGCGTCGTGTGTTCCACCGGCGCGATTATCACGCGCGCGTTGGTCGATTCTTTTGCGGCGGCGGCCGGTCCCTATTCGCTGATCTATCCGACGATTCTCATTGCGACCCTGTTCGGCCGCTGGCAGGCCGGAGTAGTGACATGGGCGACGTCGTTCCTCTTCGCCTGGTATTTCGTGCTGCCGGCCCATGGCTCATTCGCATATGAAGTGTCCGGCGACGGCGCGCGCACCATCGTCAACGGCGCTGCGGCGCTCGTCATTGTGATTTTCGCGGAGATGTTCCGGCGGGCCGTGCGGCGCGCGGCCGAGGAGCGCGACGAAGAGATCAAGGCGCGCGGCCTTCTGCTGCGCGAGATCGATCACCGCATGCGGAACAATTTTTCGATCGTGGAAAGTTTTCTGGGCATGCAGGCGCGCAATGCGAGCAATGAAGAGTCGCGGCGCGCGCTCGGCATTGCGCTTGGCCGGATGCACAGCTTCGCCTCGACCCATAAGACCCTCTACGACAATTACAGGACCAACAGCGAGGCGAGCCTCGTCGAAATGCGCGCCTATCTCGGCGATCTCACCGACCATCTTTGCGAAGCGCTGTTTCTAAAGGACGAGGTGACGGTGAAGCTTAGCGTCAACGGCGCCCGGTTGCCGCGCGAGCAGGCGGCGGCGATCGGGCTTGTGCTCAACGAACTCGTCACCAATGCGGCCAAGCACGCTTTTGGCGATGCGCGGGGCGGTGAAATCGAAGTCACCTTCGATGAGGACGGCGAAGCCTGGCGGCTGGTGGTCGCCGACAATGGCCGCGGCTACGACGCGGCGGACGAGCATCGCGGGTCCGGCACGGAGCTGATCGAAGCCTTCGCCCGCCAGGCCGGCGGCGCCATCACCATGGAAAGCTCGCCCGCCGGGACGCGCTATACGCTCGCCGGCGCGCGCCGGGCCGCAAAAGAAGTCGCGCCCGCCTAAAAGCTCCAAATTTCACTGCGCGCGGCTCTGGCCTCCCGGGCCCGCGCCGCATATTTAAGCGTCAGAAATCGGCTTGGAGCAGACATGACTTTCACGACCCCCATTCGCGATATGCGTTTCATCCTCGATCATGCGGCCGGGTTCGCCGCCCTTGAGAAATCGGGGGCCTATCCCGAACTTTCCGAGGACCTTACGGCGGCGATCCTGGAGGAAATGGGCAAATTCTGCGACGGCGTCGTCGCGCCCCTCAACGAGGCGAGCGACCATCAGGGCGCAGCGCTGGAAAACGGCGTCGTGCGCACCACGCCCGGCTTCAAGGAGGCCTACAAGCAATATGTAGAGGGCGGCTGGCCGTCGCTCGCCTTTCCCGAAGCGGCGGGCGGGCAGGGCCTGCCCTCTACGCTGGCCGTGGCGCTGGTGGATGCGCTGAACGGCGCCTGCATGTCTTTCGCCATCGGCACGACCCTCACCACCGGGGCGGTGAAAGCGATCCTGCATGCGGCCACCGACGAACAGAAAAAGCTCTATCTCGAAAAGCTCGTCTCCGGCGAATGGACCGGCACCATGAACCTCACCGAGCCGCAGGCGGGCTCGGACCTCTCGGCGATCCGCACCAGGGCCGAGCCTGTGGGCGACGGACGCTACAAGATCAGCGGGCAGAAGATTTTCATCACCTATGGCGATCACGACATGACGGATAACATTATCCATCTCGTGCTGGCGCGCCTGCCTGACGCGCCGCCGGGAACGGCGGGTATTTCCATGTTCATCGTGCCGAAGATCCACGTCAATGAAGACGGTTCGCTGGCCGGGCGCAACGACGCCCAGTGCATCAAGCTCGAAGAGAAAATGGGGCTTCACGGCTCTCCGACCTGCGTCATGTCTTTCGGCGACAATGGCGAGTGTTACGGCACGCTTCTCGGCGAAGAGAACAAGGGCCTGAAAAACATGTTCGTGATGATGAACGCCGCGCGCCTCGATGTGGGCGTGCAGGGCGTCGGCGTCGCGGAAGTCGCGTATCAGCGCGCGCTCGCTTATGCGACGGACAGGAAACAGGGCCGCGCCGCTGGCGACAAGTCCGGAGAGATGGTCGCCATCTACGAACATGCCGATGTGCGCCGCATGCTTTATTCCATGAAGGCGCTGACCGACGCCTCGCGCGCGATCTGTTACGCCAACGCCGTCGCCTATGATCTCGCCCGGCATGCGCCCGACGAAGACGCGCGCGCCGAAGCGAGAGCGCGTGAAGAGCTTCTGACGCCGATCTCGAAAGCCTGGTCCACGGACCGCGCGAACGACGTTTCCTCGCTCGGCGTGCAGGTCCATGGCGGCATGGGCTATATCGAAGAGACCGGCGCCGCGCAGCATATGCGCGACGCGCGCATCGCAGCGATCTATGAAGGCACCAACGGCATTCAGGCGATGGACCTTGTGGGCCGCAAGCTGCAAGGCGACGGCGGCGCCGCGGCGAAAAAGTTCATCGCCGAAATCAAGAACGAAGCGAAAGTCCTGAAAGCGGCGAAACGCGAAGAGCTGCATCATGTGGGCGAAAAGCTCATCGCCGCCGCCGACGCGCTGCACGCCGCGACCGACTGGCTTCTGGAAAAGGCGCAGGAAAATCCCGAACACGCGCTCGCCGGGGCGACGCCCTATCTCAAACAGTTCGGCAATGTCGCGGGCGGTTATTATCTCGGCAAGGCGGCGGTCGCCGCTGCGCTTGAGATCCACGAGAACCGCGATCCCGCTTATCATGAAACCAAGATCGCGATTGCGCGTTTTTACGCGGACAATTATCTGGCCGAGGCGGTGGGACTCGCCGACGCGGTCATGGCCGGCGCCGAAAGCGTCGATCGTCTCGATCCTGATCTGATGAGCGCCTGACGCCGGGACAGCCTTCGCGCTGTCCCGAAGCCCTTTCATTAACTTGTATTAAATTCGCTTCCGAAGTGAACGGATCAGCGCGCGCCCGTGTTAAATGCTGCGGTGCGGGATGCTGAATGTTTCCTTGCACGGTCGTCAGTCGTGAAAGGGTGTGCGCGGTTCATGCTGCACTTGGCTCGTCCGGGTCTGATCATAGGGTGGTGTGCAGCGAGTTTCGCGGCGACCACCGGCGCGCACACGCCGGCCCCGCCGCTCGCCCTGACCGCGCAAGCCGCCCAGACGTCCCAGGCAAGCACAATGGCCCCCGCCGAGGCGGAGCCTGCCAGCAGCCTGGAAGAAAAGCCTTTTTCCCGGGCCGAAGTGGTCGCCAAAGCCCGGACCCTCGCCCAGACCCCTTATAAAGAGCCCGAGAGCATGGCGCCTGAAAGCGCCGCCGCACTCAATTACGATCAATACCACCGTATCGAGTTCAAGCGCGGCGCCGCCGACTGGGCGCAGGCGCCCGAAAAACGCTTTCGCATCCACTACGATCCCCAAGGCTATCTTTTCGACGCGCCGATCAAGGTCAATCTGGTCCGGGCCGGCGACGCCGAACCGCGCCCTTTCCGGGCGGGCGATTTCAACTTCTTCGATCTGCCGCTGTCACCCGAAGACATCGAGGCGCTTCAGTTCGCCGGCTTTCATCTGACAACGCCCTTGAATGAAGGCGGCAAGTTCGACGACGTCATCAATTTCCGGGGCGCGAGTTTTTTCCGCGTCCTCGCGGCGGGCACCGATTATGGCGCCAGCGCGCGCGGGCTGGCGGTGAAGACGGCCTCGCAGACCGGCGAGGAATTTCCGGCGTTTCGCGAATTCTGGATCGAGGATCCGGGCGCCGGCGACGCGCTTGTGATTCATGCGCTGCTCGACAGTCCGAGCGTTTCCGGCGCTTACACTTTCACCGTGACGCCGGGCGCGCAAACCATAGTCGACGTCAAGGCGACGCTGTTTCCGCGCACCGAGATCGATAATGTCGGCGTCGCGCCGGTAACGTCGATGTTCGACCTCGCGCCGCACGATCCGCATCCCGAACGGCGCGACGTGCGCCCGCGCGTGCATGATTCCGAAGGCCTCCTCGTGCGCCTGCGCTCCGGCGAATGGGCGTGGCGGCCGCTGATCAATCCGAAAAAGCTCGAAATTTCCGTCTTCGCGGAAAAGACGCCCTACGGCTTCGGGCTGATGCAGCGCGAGCGCGATCCCGCGGCCTATCAGGATCTCGAGGCGCGCTATCAACGACGTCCGAGCGTGTGGATCGAGCCGGAAGGCGACTGGGGCGCCGGCAAGCTGACGCTGATCGAAATCCCGACCGAGAACGAGTTCAACGACAATATCGTTCTTTACTGGCGTCCCGACAAAGTCTGGAAGGCCGGCGAGGAAATCGATCTCGCCTATCGCATGGTCTGGGGGCGGGCGCCGAAAATCTCGACGGCGGCGAGCGTCGTGCAAAGCCGCGTCGGCCGCTCCCTGCAAAGCGGCCGGCCTTTCTTCGTCATCGACTATGATGTCGCCGGCATTGGCGGGCTCGACGGGATCGAGCCGTCGGTCTCGGCCGGCAACGGCGCCGTGCGCGAGGTTCATCTGATGCGCAATCCGATCACCGGCGGCGCGCGCCTTACTTTTGAACTCGATCCGGAAGGCGCGCCCTATTCGGAGCTGCGCGCCAATCTCCTGCGCGCCGGCGAGCCGGTGAGCGAAACCTGGCTTTACCGGGCGAGCGCGCCATGAACGTGATCTTCAAGGATATGGACTACGCCGCCCGCCCGCCAGCGGCGCCGCTTTCCATGCCGGCGCAGGATTTCGGCGCGACTTCCTTTAAAAAGCGTCCGGCGCCGAGGCCGGTCCTGTGGCGCAAGGCGTTTGTCGGCGTTGTCGCGGTCGCGCTGACGCTCGCGGCCATGCGCGAAATGCACGGCGTTCTGTCCGTCGCGGAGATGACCTTGCTCGAATGGATCGTGCTCGGTCTTTTCTCCGTCAATTTCTGCTGGATCGCCTTTGCGTTCACGAGCGCCACGGCGGGTTTTTTCACGGTGCTGGCGCGGCGCAAGGAAAGCGACGCGCCGGGCGAAGCCGGCGAGGGCGCTTCGCCGCGCACGGTGCTCCTGTTTCCCATCTATAATGAGAATGTGGCGCGGGTGTTCGCCAATATCCGCGCCACGGCGCAATCGCTCGGCGATGAGCCGCCGGGCGCCTATGAGATCTTCATCCTCAGCGACACGACAAATCCTGACATCGCGCTCGAGGAAGAAGAGGCCTATCTGCGCCTGCGCCGCACGCTGGGGGCCGCCGCGCCGGTCTATTACCGCCGCCGTACGCTCAACCATGCGCGCAAGTCCGGCAATGTCCATGATTTCGTCAGCCGCTGGGGCGCGCGCTACGATTTCATGATCGTCTATGACGCCGACAGCTATCTCGATCATGAGACCATTACCGGGCTTGTGCGGCGCATCGCCGCCGCGCCGGATACGGGGCTTATCCAGACCGTGCCCAATCTCGTCGGCGGCAAGACGCTGTTCGCCCGCTGGCAGCAATTCGCGGCCTCCGCCTATGGCTCTTTCCTCGGCGCCGGCGTCGGCTGGTGGGGCCAGAGCGAAGGCAATTTCTGGGGCCATAACGCAATCATCCGCATACGCGCTTTCGCCGAGTCCGCCGGCCTGCCGGTGATGCCCGGCAAGACGCCTTTCGGCGGCGCCATCCTCAGTCACGATTTTGTCGAGGCGGCTTTGCTGCGCCGCGCGGGCTGGCGCGTCGAGATCGCCTCGGACCTCAAGGGCTCATGGGAGGAATCGCCGCCCACGATACTCGATCTCACCATTCGCGACCGGCGCTGGTGCCAGGGCAATCTCCAGCATCTCGGCGTTCTGGCGCGGGCGAGGGGGCTTTCCTGGACGAGCCGGCTGCATCTCATGGTCGGCGTCATGGCCTATCTCGCCTCGCCCTTGTGGCTGATGCTGATCCTCGCCGGCATGGCGCTGTCGCTGCAAGGCAATTTTCTGCGTCCGGAATATTTCGGCGATCAGGCGACGCTGTTTCCCAACTGGCCGGTGATCGACTCCGCGCGCGCCTTGCGTCTCTTTGTCTTTACGATGGCGCTGTTATTCGCGCCGAAGCTTTACGGTCTCATTCTCGCATCGCTGTCGCCATACTGGCGGCGCACGGTCGGCGTTTTGCGCACGGTCTTGAGCGTGCTTGTCGAGATTGCGATCTCCATCCTCGTGGCGCCGATACTCATGGCGGCGCAGACCTCGGCGGTGATTTCGGTCTTGAGCGGGCGCGATGCGGGCTGGGCGCCGCAGGCGCGCGATGCGGGCGGTTATGCGTTCTCCGCCCTGGCGCGCCGTCACGCCATGACGACGCTGTTCGGCGTCGCGCTGTTCCTGTCGGCCCTCGTGATTTCGCCGATTTTTGCGGCCTGGCTGGCGCCGGCGGCGCTGGGCCTCATCTTCGCGATCCCGATTTCGAAGGTGACAGGCTCGGAACGTGTCGGCGCCGCGTTCCGAAAGGCGGGATTGCTGGTGACGCCGGCCGAAGCGCGCCCGCCTCAATCATATGCGCGCGCGCTTGCGCATCTGGACGCTTTCGAGGCGCTGGGCGCGCCGGACTTTCGCGCGCTTCTTGGCGATGCGGCGCTGCGCGAGCGGCGGCTCGCCCTTGTGGATGCGCACTGGGCGCTCGGCGAGGCCGACGTGCATTCGCCGTTGGTGCTCGGCCGCGAGCGCGCGAAAAAACTGAAGGCGCCGGACGAAATCTGCCGTGCGTTGAGCGATCGCGAAAAAATCGCGCTGTTGAATGCGCCGGACGCTTTGAGGTCAGTTTGCGAAATTGCGCAAAGGGCGCGCGCGTGCGATGAGCCGGTTCCGGTTCTCTGAGGCGGCGGTCACAGAAAACGCCGGCTCAAATCGCGTTGACTGTCATGTCGGTCTGTAATGTGCGGGGGAAATCAATGGTCGGAGTGGCGTGATTCGAACACGCGGCCCCTGCCTCCCGAAGACAGTGCTCTACCAGGCTGAGCTACACTCCGAATTGAGCGGCGCTCTATAGCTCGGGGCCCCGCCGATGGCAAAACATTTCTTGGGGTGAAAAAGGCGGCTTCGGAAGGCCGGCGCCCGGCGTTGCAAAAGCTGCGCTTTTTACGGGGCGTTTTGCGCCGCGCCCCATGCGCCGACGCGCAAATCGTGCGCCGCCCCGGCGCCGGCGGCGAGGGGCTGGCGGGCGGTTTGCGGCGGCTGGCGCCGGGGCTGGCGAAAAGGCGCCGAAGGGCTGTTTTCGCGGGAAAATTCGCTGCGGCGCCCATTGCCAGCGCTGAGGGAAAGCGCTATCTGGCCCGCTCCCGCCCGCAGGGGGCTTCTTATAGATGCGGCCGCGCGGGGAGATTGGGGCGTCGCCAAGTGGTAAGGCATCGGTTTTTGGTACCGACATTCCCAGGTTCGAATCCTGGCGCCCCAGCCAATTTTCACCCCGCGCGCGCAAGTCGACTGCGCGGACCAGCGTGAAGTTCTTCCGCTTTCGATGTCTGCTGACAGCGTCCGGCGATTGCCTGCGCGCCAGCTTGCCGTCATGGATGCTGACGACCGGGCCGGGGATTAACCTTGGCCTGTTCGGGTTCATTAATATTACTTCAGGTAACGGGAATTTTGCCCCAATCCGGCGATTGCCAGCGGTGCAAACAATTGTTACAAACTAACGGGGTGTGTAGCCGGCGCTGACAGCCGAGAGGTTGGAGATAGTCGCGTCGCGCGAGTGTAAAGGTGTCACGAATCTTGCAGTAATCGTTTTGGGCGACGCATAAGAGCGGGACGTTTGACCTGTTATCAAAACGTCGTTGCAATTCTGCGCCAAATATACGATTGCTACGAGTGCTTGTGGGGAATTTTTAGGGGACGTTCTTGGTGAAGAGCATCTTTCAACAGTTTTTCGAGGCGCCAAAACGCGCCTCTCATCGGCGCAAAGGCGCGCCACAGGTCCGCGGCACTGTTCTAGAGAGACATGGCGCCGTTTCTTTCAGCCGCAACAATCCGGTAGGTGAGGCATTTATGAAAAGTTCAGCGATTTTGGGTTCAGCGGCGGCGGCGCTTGCTGTGTTGTGCGCTCCGGCGCAGGCGCAGTTCCGCTCCGCGCTTGAGGTTAGCGAGGCGACTGCGCGCGACACTGCGAACGCGCAAAAACAAATTGATCAGCTTGATGATCAAACGGCTTCGCTGCTCAATGATTATCGCGCAAACCTGAAGCAGCTTGAAGCGGCCCGCCGCTACAACGCGTCGCTCACCCGCAACATCGACGCGCAAGAGCGTCAGATCGAACGGCTTCGCGGCGACATCGATAATGTCGAAGGTCTGCAACGCGCCATGCAGCCGCTGATGGAAGACATGGTCGCGCGCTTCGGCGATCTCGTTGACGCGGACCTGCCGTTCAAGTCGAACGAACGCTCCGAGCGCGTCGCGCGTCTGTCGGGCGTTCTCGACGATCCGGAAATGTCTGCGGCGCAGCGTTACCGCCTGATCATCGAGGCCTATCAGATCGAAAGCGAATATGGCCGCACCATCTCGGCTTACGAAGGCACGGTGAACTTCGACGGCCAGGAGCTGTCGGGCGAGTTCCTGCAGGTCGGCCGGATCGCGCTGATGTTCAAAACGCCGGACGATTCGACGCTTCTTATTTACGATCCCAGCGTCGGCGCCTGGACCAACCTCAACCGCTCTTATCTTCAGGACGTGAAATACGCGATGCGCATGGCCAAAGAGCAGACCGCCCCTGACATCTTCTTCGTACCGGTGCAGGCGCCGGTGCAGGCGCAGTAGGCGACCACGGGTTATAAGGAATTACAGGTCATGAAACTCTTCAAACTTGCTTCTCTTTCCCTGATCGCTGGCGTTGCTGCGGCGAGCATGGACTTTCAGGCGGGCGGCATCGCTTCTGCGAACGCTCAGGTGACGCTGGATCAGGTGCTTCAGTCCGTTCGTCAGGAACGCACTGAAGTCAGCCAGGAAAACCAGGAGCGCCTCAACCGTTTCCGCAACGAACGCAATCAGCAGCAGGCGCTGCTCAATCAGGTCCGCCAGCAGGTTGCGGCGGCCGCTGAGGAATCCACCCGCCTTGAAGGCGTGATGGAAACCAACAAGGAAACCATCGCCGAGCTCGACCAGGAGCTGGCTTCCAAACAGGGCGAATTCCAGGAACTCTTCGGCGCCGCGCGCACCGCCGCCGCCGACCTCAACGCCCAGGTCGAACGCTCGCTCATCTCCGCTCAGTATGGCGGCCGCAGCTCGATGCTGCGCGAGCTTGCACAGACCGACAAGCTGCCGACCGAAGACCAGCTTCGCGATCTCTGGGAAATCATGATCCAGCAGATGGCCGAGCAGGGCAAAACCGCGACCTTCCAGTCGGAAATCGTGCAGGCCGACGGCGAAACCGCCGAAGCGGAAGTCACCCGCATCGGCCCGTTCGTCGCGTTCTCGAACGGCAAATACCTCACCTATGACAACGGCAAGCTGAAATTCCTGGCGCGTCAGCCTTCGGGCGACATCACCGGCGCGGCGAGCCGCGTTGAGAATGCGACCGGCGACGGCTTCGTCAAAGGCGCCATCGACCCGTCGCTGGGCACGCTGCTCGGCCTCGTCGTCGAGACGCCGACCCTGCGCGAACGTATCGATCAGGGCCGCTTCATCGGTAAAGTCATCATCGCCGCCGCGATCCTCGGCATTATCATCGGCATCTACAAATGGGTGACCCTGATGATGACCGCCGGCGCCGTGCGCGCGCAGGTGCGCCGCAAGAAAGCCTCCAAGGCGAACCCGCTGGGCCGCGTCATGCTGGCTTACGAGAACACCTCCTCGAGCGATGTCGAGACGGTGGCGCTGAAACTCGACGACGCCATCCTGAAAGAGGTGCCGAAACTCGAAGGCGGCCTCAATCTGGTCAAGGTGCTCGCCGCCGTGGCCCCGCTTCTCGGCCTTCTCGGCACGGTCATCGGCATGATCAACACCTTCCAGGCGATCACGCTGTTCGGCACCGGCGACCCGCAGATCATGGCCTCGGGTATTTCCGAAGCGCTGGTCACCACGGTTCTGGGTCTTGTCGCGGCGATCCCGCTGCTTCTCCTCCACGCCTTTGCGGCCGGCGCCTCCAAGCGCGTTTCGCAAATCCTGGAAGAGCAGGCGGCCGGCATCATCGCTGAGCATGCTGAAGGCGGCCGGGCTTAACAGCCCGGCCCCGTAACCCGCTAGGGAAAGGGGTCTCGAGAGATGCCCGAGCTATTGAACCCGTCTATCGCATATGACGCGCTGATGGACTTTCTCAACGCCGGCGGCAATGTCCTTGTCATCATCATGTGCACCACCTTCTTCATGTGGGCGCTGATCATCGAACGGCTGATGTACTGGACAGGCGCTCATGCGGGCGTCGCCAAGCGGGCGCAGCGGGCCTGGGCCGCGCGCTCGGACCACAAGTCCTGGAACGCCCATGCGGTCCGCGAGCGGCTGATCTCGGAGACGACGCAGGAGGCTTCGCGCTTCAACAACGTCATCCGGGCGCTGGTTGCGGTGACGCCGCTTCTCGGGCTCCTTGGCACGGTGACCGGCATGGTCGAGGTCTTCGACGTCATGGCCGTGACCGGCTCCTCCAACGCCCGCCTCATGGCCGCCGGCATTTCCAAGGCGACCATTCCGACCATGGCGGGCCTTGTCGCCTCCCTGTCGGGGCTCATTTTCATCAACGCTTTCGACCGCAACGTCCAGAAAGCGAACGGTCAGATTTCTGACGACTTGTTGATCGAGTAGTAACGCGATGAGAAAAACAGCGACCCACCAGAACGACGAAGCGGACGTAAACATCACGCCGCTGCTCGACATCGTCTTCATTCTGCTGATCTTCTTCATCGTCACGGCGACCTTCCTTCGTGAAGAGGGGATCGACGTGAGAACGCCGGAAGACAGCGAAGACAATCCGGACCAAGTGCCGCCCCCGGCGCTTTTGCTGGCGGTTCAGGAAGACGGCTTTGTGCGCGTCAACAATGTCCGCGTCATCGACCCCGCGTCGGTCAAGCCGGTGGTGCAGGAATTCATCGCTCGCGAACCGCAGGGCGTCGTCCTGGTCAGCGCCGCGCCCGATTCCGAATCCGGGGTCGCGGTCGAGGTGATGGACCAGGCGCAGGACGGCGGCGCCATGGGCAGAGTGTCTCTGGCGCTCCAGAAAGAGCAACAATAACGGCCGGCGCCCTGGCGCATTCCGGCATTAGTTTGTAGGCGGATTGATATATGGCGAGACGGAACATATCTCAGACGGCGGAAAGCGATGAAGACGTCAACGTGACGCCGTTGCTCGACATCGTCTTCATCATGCTGATCTTCTTTATCGTGACGTCGACCTTCGTGAAGGAGCCGGGCGTTGAAATCGAACGGCCCGGCGCGGTCTCGGCCACCGAGCGCAAGCTCGCCTCGATCATCGTCGCGATTTCTTCCGATGACGAGATCTGGATCAACAAGGAGCAGGTGGCGCTCGAGGAAGTGAAGACCGTCGTCGAACAGCTTCGCCGCGAAAACCCGAAAGGCACCGCCGTCGTGCAGGCCGACTCGGAATCGAAAACCCGCCTTCTCGTGGAAGTCGTTGAACAAATTCGCGCGACCGGCGTGACGGACGTCGCCGTCTCGACGGAAGACGTTTAAGGAGAGCATAAAGATGGGCTCACTCTTTCGTTTGCTAATTGGCATTCCGGGCGCGGTGATCGTCACCGGCGGTCTGTTCCTCTTCATGGCGGCGATGATCCGGTCGGATCTGCGTCTTGAAGACGAGCAGGACGCGGTCAATATCCGGATTACGCAACAGATTGAGGACTCGGATCTCAACAACGCCAACCGCGAGTTCAAACGCCCGACGCTCGACGCGCCGCCGCCGCCGCCGCCGGCTGTGAACGACCCGTCGAACCGCCCGGCGCTGGACGGCGTCTCCGCGCAGATCCCGGAAATCAACGCGGACCTCAATATCGGCTCGGGCTTCAACCCGGACCGCGACGCCCAGCCGCTGGTGCGCATTCCGCCGCAATATCCGGAGCGCTGCATGTCGCGCGCCTCGGCGACGGAAAGCGTGATGGTGCAGTTCGACGTGACGCCGGACGGGCAGACAACCAATATCGAAGCGGTGGACAGCACCAATAGCTGTCTCAACCGCGCCGCCATCCGCTCTGTTGAGCGCTGGAAATATCAGCCGAAGATCGTAGACAACCAGGCGCAATGGCGTCGCGGCGTGCAGACGGTCATTACGTTTAACCTTCAGGATGGCTAATAACCGCTCCGTCCGGGTCGCCGGACGGGACCCGAGACTGCTTCAATCAGGGGTTGAGACGGCAGGATGAAAAAAATGCGTGGGAACTATCGTAAGTTATATTTTTCGGCCCTGGCGTCTGCTTCCGCCGCGCTGATGACGGCGACAGCGCCGACGGCGGCGCTTGCGCAGCCGGCGCAATGCGCCACGGAAGAGGACGGCCCGTCGAAGACTCTCTCGCCGCGCATCGGCCAGGAGATTCAGGAACTTTACGAGTTCATGCAGAACGATCAGTATCAACAGGCCCTGGCGGGCTTTAACGAGCTGATCTCGAGCCGCGGCGATTCCTTCAGCGCCTATGAGCGGTCGACCGTTTACGAGCTGCGGGCCAACGTCAAAATCAATCTCGAGGATTTCCGCGGCGGCATGCGGGACATGCAGACCGCGCTCGACGCCAACGGCCTGCCGCCGGCGCGCAACAACCAGCTTCGCTATTTCATCGCTCAGCTGAACTTCCAGCTCGAAGACTTCCAGACCGCGATCCGCGGCCTCAATCAGTGGATCGAGCTTGCGACCACTTGCGGCATCAAGGTCGATCCGAGCGCCTATTACCTGCTCGCCGCCGCCTATACGCAGATCACCCCGCCGAATTATCGCGCGGCGCTCGATCCGGCGGAAAAGGCCGTGGCCAATCAGGGCGAGGAGCCGCGCAAAGGCTATTACGAGCTTTTGAACCTCGTCTATGCGGAGCTCGACAACAACCAGAAGCGCGCGCCGCTTCTCGAGCAGATGGTGAATTACTGGCCTGAAACGAAAAGTTTCTGGACCCAGCTTTCCTCCATCTATTCGACCATGGGCCGCGACCGCGACGCGTTCTCGGTCATGGAAGTCGCCTATCGCGCGGGTCTTCTGGAAACCGAAGGGGAAATGCTGACCCTCGTTCAGTATTATTCTTTCTTCGACAATCCTTATCGCGGCGCCGTTCTGCTTGAGCGCGAGATGAACGCCGGCAATATCGACCGCGATCAGGACAATCTCATTCTCCTGTCCCAGCTCTGGAGCCAGGCGCGCGAACATAAAAAGTCGATCCCGATTCTTCAGGAAGCGGCCCGCAATTCCTCCGACGGCGAACTTTCCTATCGCCTCGGCATGGTGCTGCTCGCCGACGAGCAATATGGGCCGGCCCAGACCGCCTTGCAGAGCGCGCTCAACAAGGGCGGCATGGACGCAAGAGACACCGGCGATGCCTGGCTGCTGCTCGGCACGGCGCGCTTTAGCCAGGCGGGCCCCTCGGATACGGCCCGCTGGGCCAGCGCCAAGGAAGCGTTCCAGCGCGCCCTGAACTACGAGAACACCCGCGGCCGGGCTCGCGACTGGATCGCCTATATCGACGCGGTGGTCGACACCTACTGGACCGGCCTGCGTCTCGATTATCAGCAGAATATGGAGCTCTGCCGGGACGACATCGCCCGCTTCGAGCGCGACCAGCGCATCCGCGACCTGCAACAGCGCGAACCTTCCCAGGAAGAGCTGGCGCGTGAAGAGGCCCGCCGTCAGGAATGCGCGGCGCTGGAAGCACGCGGCGCGCCGAGCCCGTCGAACCCGCCGCCGGCCGACGCCGGCGAATAGGAATAGTGCTCTTGCACAAAGAAAAGGCGGCTCTTCAGGAGCCGCCTTTTTTCATGTCCGTTGATGGTCTTATGTGCCTGGGAGCGCTCTGAAGGCGCCCTGGCCCCCTGAAGGCCCCATCGGGCGCGCCTGACGCCCGCCGGGGTGCGTTTGGCCGGTTAATATTCGTTGCGCTCGCCGAGAATGCGCCCGCCGTCGCTGGCTTCCGGGGACTGGGTCGAGCATTCGAGATAGCCCTGGCGCCAGCCCGCCCGGTAGGCCTCGTCATTCTCGAAGGCGTAGCGGTCGCGCTCCGTGCGGGTCGAAAAGCTCTTGTCCTCTTCCGTCGCCGTGGCGCAGCCATCGCCGTAACCCGCCGTAAAACCTGGGGATTCTCTCAGTTCAGCGAGATTTCCGCCGGACGCGCAGCCGGCGGCCAGCAGCCCGGCCGCGGGGGCCAGCAAGGTGAGAAAACGGCGGCGAGACGGGAAGTTGCGGAAAGTCACGGGGGGCATCAATCCTTGAGAACTGCGCCGGCGAGCTTAGCAGCCGCAAGCCCTCAGGTCTTGGAAAACTCGCCCATAAACTGAAATCCCCCGTTAACGGTGTTCCGGCTACAACGGTCCGGCGCAACTCCTGGGTTTGAGGGAAAGGCGAATTCGCAACGCCATGAATGAATTCGACGCCGATGACGAGGACGTCCGGCCCCGCTCCGCCGGGCCGCTGCCGGACGCCGAGACCATGCTGACGCCGTTGACGGCGTCGGGCCCCACCGTGCGCACGCTGCTGGTGCGCAAATTGACCGATATCGTGGCCCTGCCTGCGGGCAAGCTGTCCTCCAATGAGCGCTCTCTCGCCGCCGACATTCTCCTGCATGTCCTCGACAAGGTCGAAGAAGATATCCGCATGGAGGTCGCCCAGCGCATCGCCCGGGTCCCCGAATGCCCGACGGCGCTTGTGCGCATGCTGCTTCTCGACGAACCGGCGGTGGCGGAAAAGATCGCCCAGAACGCCGAATCCCTGCCCGAAGCGCTGCTGATCGAGGCGGCGCGGGACGGAACTATGGCGCACCGCCTGATGATTGCGCGCCGGCTCGATCTGACCACGGCGGTCGCCGACGCCTGTCTCATCTATGACGAGATGGATGTCTGCAAACTCATCCTGAAGCGCGAGGAATGCACGCTTTCGCCCAATGCGGTGAACCGGATCGTCGCCCTCAGTTCGGCCAACAGGGACGTGCAGCTGCTTCTTCTGCGCCGCCCCGAACTCGAGCCTGCGCATGGTTTCATTATGTTCTGGTGGGTCGACGCCGAACGCCGCCGGCGCATTCTGACGCGTTTCGCTCTCGACCGCGGCGTCATTCAGGACGCGCTCGCCGATCTTTACCCGCGGGTTTTCCGCGGCGGCGACAACGATACGGTCGTCAAGGACATCCTGACCCTTTCCGAACGCCGTCACCGCCCGCGCGGCGTCAATGGCGAGCCGGTCTCTATGGATGTGGTGAAACGCACGCTCGCCGCGGCCTGCAAATATCCCGCCCAGGAAATCATCGACGCCGTCGCCATGATCGGCGGCGTGTCGCGCGATCTTTCAAGCCGCATTCTGCGCGATCCCGGCGGGGAGCCTTTCGCGGTCCTGTGCAAGAGCCTCGGCGTGGCGCGTGACGATTTTTACGGCTTCTTAACCGACACCGCCGAGGGCGAGGAGGCTGAGGCGCGCGCCGATTATCTGCTCGCCATTTTCGATTCCATGGCGCGGGATTTCTCGCGCGCCGTCCTGCGCTACTGGGACTGGGACACCAATCCGCGCATCGCCCATATCACCCGCCTGATGGCGCTGCTGCAGTCAGAGATCAATATCAACGACATGAGCGGCCTGTCGGACAACATGCCCGACTTTTCATAAAAGCGGCGGCTCTTAAGCCTCTTTTAGCAGCTTTGCGGTATCACTGGTTTTGCTGGCGGCGGCCTTGCGTATCTAGGTTGCCGCCGGCTTTTTTTTGCCCGGCTTTCCGGCTCGCCGGCGCCGCGCGCGCCTCTCAGTGCAGGGGCCCCGCTATCCCTCAAATTTAATGAAAATTGTCGTTGCCTTTAACGCGACGCGTTAACGCGCGTCCTGCATCATTCGCTGGCGGCCTATGGGCGTTTTGACAGGTTTTTCGGAGGGCGCATGCTGTCATCGATGCGTGTAATCGTTTTCGCATCGCAAAAGGGCGGTTCGGGCAAGACAACCTTGTCCGGCCATATTGCGGTGGAGGCGGAGCGCCAGGGGGCCGGCCCCGTGGCGCTGATCGACACCGACCCGCAAGGCTCGCTGGCGAAGTGGTGGAACGTGCGTAAAGACCCTCAGCCGGCCTTTATTCAATCGGTATTCTCCAATCTTTTTTACGATCTCGACTCGGCCCGCGAAGAAGGGTTCCGGCTGGTCGTCATCGATACGCCGCCGGCGGTGACGCGCGCGATCTCCGAGGTCGTCAGCTTCGCCGACATCGTCGTCGCGCCGACCCGCCCGAGCCCGCACGATCTGCGCGCCGTGGGCCCCACGGTCGATATCGCCGAGGCGCGCGGCAAGCCCCTGATCTTTGTCGTCAACGGCGCGACCCAGCGCGCGCGCATCACCTCGGAAGCCGCGGTCGCGCTGTCGCAACACGGCACGGTGGCGCCGGTCACGGTGCATCACCGCGTCGATTTCGCCGCAGCGATGATCGACGGGCGCACGGTGATGGAGATCGATCCTTTCTGCCAGTCGGCGCAGGAAGTCTCGGCGCTCTGGACCTATCTCTATGAACGTCTGCAAAGGGCCGATGGCGGCTATCGCCAGGACGAAGGCGGCAACGCCGCGAGCAATCCTCACAATCGCGTCTTTGGAAGACGGGCGGCGCAATGAACGCATATGCACCGAACACTCCCCCCGCCAATAATGGCGGCTCCGGCGGCAGTGGCGGTTTCGCCTCGCTGACCTCGAGCCTGCTTGCGCGGAAGGGCGAGGCGTTGCCGGCGGTGGACGCCGTCGCGCATGAGGGCGTCGATATCGACATGCGCCCCATGCGTCCGGCGAACAGCCCGGGGGCGCCGAGTTCGGTAGGCGAAGAGGCGATCGGATCGCTGTCTCCTGAGAACAAGGCGCGGCCGCGCGGCGACACCCACGGGCGCGCGCCCTCCGTGCGGTTGGTTCATTCTTCTGCGGCGCGTCCGCGCGCTGCGCATGACGCGCCGGACGCCTGGACCTTGCCGGGCGGACGCGCGGCGCCGCGCCCGCGGCCTGCATCCGGAACGCCGCCGACCGGCGTTCTGGCGCGCAAGGCCATCGTCACCTTGCGCATGCCGGCTCGCGATCTTGTGCGGCTGAAGCTCGCATCCCGCGATCTTGAAATGTCCTGCCAGGCGATCATTCTCGACGCGCTTGAATGTTATCTCGACGCCAATGACGTGCCGTCCGCGTCCGACGACGAGGCGATCCGGCGCGAGGTCGAGCGCCTGATGGCGAAGGCGAAAGCCCGCCGCCGCGGCTAGGCGGCCGAGGCGCGCGCAACCGCCGAAGGCGTTGCGCCATAAGTTTTCCGGAACGCTTTGAAGAAGGCCGTGCGGTCGGAATTGCCGGCGGCGGCGCCGATTTTACCGCCAAACCCCCGTCAAGGCGTTGATTTTCCCGCCCAATCTGCGAAATTAAGAAAGCGCGGCGCGTGCCTGCTGCGCTGTGTCGCGCATGGCGCTTCGCGCTTTCAGCGCCAGTTTCTATTGTCTCCGGCGTGTCGCGTCTCTATTCCTCTCGCCGGCGATATTTCATGAGGACGGCGCCGTCCGATCCAACGGGCGGCCGGGGCAAAAGAGAGGTTCCTCGAAGAGGGCTGATGGGGCGGTTTATCATCCTCGTTCTGGCGCTGGCCGGGCTTTGGCTTTTGCTGTCGGGCTATTTCGACAATGCGCTCCTGCTGATGCTCGGGGCCGCGTCGATTGCGGTCACCGTCTGGCTCGCCGCGCGCGCGCGCGTCATGGACGGCGACAGCGTGCCCACCGGCCTGATGCCGCGCATTTTCGCTTACTGGTGGTGGCTGACCGGGGAAATCGGCAAGGCCAACATCATCGTCATCCGCCAGGCGCTGGCCGTGGAGCCGAAACTGTCGCCGAAAATGTTTACTGTGCCGCTGCCCCCGAAAACCACTGTCGGCCAGGCGACCTTCGCCAATTCCATCACCCTGACGCCGGGCACGGTCTCGGTGGATCTGCGTGAGGACGGCATTCTCGTTCACGGCCTCACCGAGGGGCTTTGCGACGTCGCGGCGATCACCGATATGGGCGAGCGCGTCGCGCGCTGCGAAGGGAGCGGCCAATAATGTTCGCCGCCGCCACCGCCGCCATTATCGCCGCCATGGTTCTCGCGCTGGTGCGCGCTTTCGCCGGGCCCTCGCTGTATGACCGCATTCTCGCCGGCAACTCTTTCGGCACCAAAACGGTCCTTTTGATCGGGCTCATGGGCTTTCTGACAGGCCGGCCGGACTTTCTCGACATCGCGCTCCTCTACGCCCTGATTAACTTCGCCTCGACCATCGCGATCCTGCGTTTCTTCTCCTATCGCCGCTCGCGCGAGGAGGCGTAATGGAAGCGGTCGGGCAGTTCTGGGCGGATATCGAGATTCTCCGCAATATTCTCTCCTGGGGGTTCATTCTGGCCGGCGGGATCGCCGTGGTCTCCGGGGCCATCGGCATTGTGCGCTTTCCCGATTTCTATACGCGCCTGCACGCCGCCGGCGTCACCGATACAGGGGGCGCGGAGCTCATTCTCATCGGCATGCTGTTGCAGGCGCCGACCTGGATCGTCGCGGTGAAGATCTTCTTCATCGGCGCGTTCTTGTTCTTCACCTCGCCGGTGGCGACGCACGCCATCGCGCACGCCGCCTGGATGGTCGGGTTCAAGCCGCTTGAAGGGCCGGAGCTGCGCTATAAGGAGGACGGGGAATGACCGAGTTCGAAACCGTCTTCTCGCCGATCATCTTTCTCGATCTGGCGCTTCTGACCATGCTGTTTCTGGTGGCGATCGCGATGTTGCGCTCGCGCCATCTTTTCGGCGTCGTCATGCTGTCGGGGATTTATTCGCTTCTCTCCGCTGCGTTTTTCGTCTCCTTGGATGCGGTGGACGTCGCCTTTACCGAAGCGGCGGTGGGCGCGGGCATTTCGACGGTGCTGATGCTGTCGGGGATGCTGCTCACCGCGCGGCGCGAAAAGCCGAAAACGCCGGGCCGCGCGCCGGTGGCCCTCTTGGCGGTTCTCGCGACGGGCGCGGCCCTTTTCTATGCGACCATCGACATGCCGGCTTTCGGCGACCCCAATTCACCGGCCAACAGCGCCGTCGGTCAGGACTATGTGGATCGCGCCGCCGGGGAAATTCCCATGCCCAACATCGTGACGTCGATCCTGGCGAGCTACCGGGGCTTCGACACCATGGGCGAGGTGATGGTGATCTTCACCGCCGGCGTCGCGGTGATGCTGTTGCTCGGCGTTGGCTCCATGCGCGGCGGACGGCGGGTTTCCGACATCGAGGCGGACGACGCCGCAGACAACGGAAAGGCTGAGTGATGGACCATCTCATCCTCCGCGTGACCACCAAGCTGATGTTCGCGCCGATCATCCTGTTCGGCTTTTACGTGCAGTTTCACGGCGATTTCGGCCCGGGCGGCGGCTTTCAGGCCGGCGTCATCTTCGCCGTCGCCTTTATCCTCCACGCCTTCTGTTTCGGTCTCGAGGAAACGAAAAAAGTGCTGCCGCAAAAGGCGCTCACCGTTCTGATGGTGATCGGCTTTCTGTTCTATGCGGGCACCGGCGTCGTCACCATGCTGCTCGGCGCGAATTTCCTCGCCTATGACGCGCTGGTCCCGAACTCGACGCACCATGCGGGCCAGCATTACGGCATCATTCTCGTTGAATGGGGCGTCGGCGTCGCCGTGGCTGCGACTATGCTGACGATTTTCTATCATTTCACCGGCCGCGAGCCCGACATCGATCAGGAAGACTGGTAGACGATGGACGACTGGCTCACTTTCATCCTCGAACGCTATAATTACTGGATCGTCATCATGCTGATGATGACCGGGCTTTATATCGTCTTCGCGCGCGGCAATCTGGTGAAGAAGATTGTCGGTCTCAATATCTTCCAGACCTCCGTCTTCATCTACTACATCACCATCGGCAAGATCGCCGACGGCACCGCGCCGATATATATGGGCGGCGAGCTCGATGGCGGCCATCACGGCCCCGAAGAGGGCGAGGCCGCCGGCCACGGCGCAGAGGCGGCGGGCCACGGCGCGGCGGAAGCCGGCGACGCGCTGCATGCGAAGATCGACAATTCCGCGCTCGACCATGGCAATGAACTGAAAGACGCCCTGAAGCACGCGCCGGCCGGGGAGGGAAGCGAGGCGTCCCTGCACGAACTGCCGGAAGCGGGCGGCAAGATCGCCAATAATATGGGCGACCATCTCGCCAAGACGCCCGCCGAGGCCGCGTCCGGTTTCGACATGAACGGCGCGTCCGATGCAGCTCATGACGCGGCCCAGGCTGCTTCGCACGGCGCTGCGGATGCTGCGCATGGCGCCATAGACGCCATCGTCTATTCCAATCCGCTGCCGCACGTCCTCATTCTCACCGCCATTGTCGTCGGCGTGGCGACGACCGCGGTGGGCCTCGCGCTCGCGGTCCGCATCCGTGAAGCCTACGGGACCATCGAGGAAGACGAGCTCGAAACCGCGGACGAGATCGCAGAGTTCGGCCACAATGCGGGCGCCGCGACCGAAGCGGGAGCGGGCGCATGAACCTGATCGCCCAGCTTCCCGTCCTGCCGATCGTAGTGCCGATCATCGCGGCGCCGATCACGCTCCTCTTGCCGCCGGGCCGGGCGCCGCATCTATGGGCGTCGCTGTTCTCCTGGCTCACCTTCGCCGCCTGCATCGCGCTGTTCATGCAGGTGTCGGCGAACGGACCGATCTCTTACGAACTCGGCGACTGGGCCCCGCCCATCGGCATTGAATATTATGTCGACCTTGCAAACGCTCTGGTCTTGTTGCTGGTCTCCGGCATTGCGGCGGTGGTCTTCCCCTTTGCCTATCGCTCGGTGCAGCTCGAAATCGACGAGCGCCAGACGCCGCTGTTCTATGGCGCGCTCCTGATCTGCATGACCGGCCTGCTCGGCGTTACGATCACCGGCGACGCCTTCAATGTCTTCGTGTTCCTCGAGATTTCCTCGCTCTCCGGTTATGCGCTGATCGCCATGGGCGCGCGCCGCGACCGCCGGGCGCTGACCGCCGCTTTCAACTATCTCGTTATGGGCACGATCGGCGCGACCTTCTTCGTCATCGGCATCGGGCTTTTGTATCAGGCGACGGGGACGCTCAACATGGCGGACCTCGCGCAAAGGCTGATCGGCCAGGACAACCGCATGATCTCGGCGGGCTTCGCCTTCATCCTCGTCGGGATGGGCCTTAAGCTCGCCATGTTCCCGCTGCATCTCTGGCTGCCCAACGCCTATACCTATGCGCCGTCGGCGGTGACGGCCTTCATGGCGGCGACGGCCACCAAGGTGGCGGTCTATGTCATCATCCGCTTCATCTTTTCGGTCTTCAATTTCGATTTCGCCTTTATCGGCGCTGCCTTCACCTATGTGCTGCTGCCGCTCGGACTCGCGGGCATGTTCGTCGCCTCGCTCGTGGCGCTGTTCCAGGAAGACGTGAAGCGCATGCTCGCTTATTCTTCGGTGGCGCAGATCGGCTACATGCTGCTCGGTCTTTCCTTCGCCACGGTCGAGGGGCTGACCGCGACGCTGGTGCATGTCTTCAACCACGCGCTGATGAAGGGCGCGCTTTTCATGGCGGTTGCCTGTGTGGTGTTGCGCGCGGGTTCGCATTCGATCCACGCTTTCGCGGGCCTCTCAAAACGCATGCCCGTCACCACCTGGGCGTTCATCATTTCCGGCCTGTCGCTGATCGGCGTGCCGCTGACCGTCGGCTTCATTTCCAAATGGTATCTGTTGCAGGCGGCGTTCGAGGCCGGCCACTGGTATGCGGGCTTTTTGATTGTCGCGTCCTCGCTGATCGCGCTCGCCTATGTGGGCCGCGTCGCGGAAGTGATGCTGCTGCGCGAACCCGCTGAAGAGGGCAAATACGCCATGCCGAAGGAAGAGGCGCCGCTCTCCATGCTGATCCCCATGTGGGTGCTCGTCGCCGCCAATATCTATTTCGGCGTGCGCACGGATTTGACCGGCGGCATCGCGACCCGCGCCGCCGAGGCGCTGATGGCTATGGCGGGAGGCGCCCCATGATCTCCCCCGAACTCGCCATGCCGCTGGCGCTGGCCCTGCCGCTCGTCGGCTTCATCGCCATCTGGCTTCTCGACAAGCAGCCGAACCTGCGCGAGGCGGCGACGCTGATCACCGGCGGCGCGCTGTTCGCGCTGGCGATTGTCGTCTTCGCCGCCGTCGCCGGCGGCGCCCGGCCCGAAGTCACGGTGATCGAGGTGATCGGCGGGCTTCCCATCGCGTTCCACGCCGAACCGCTGGGCGCCATGTTCGCGGTGATTGCGAGCGGCTTGTGGCTCGTCAATTCCGTCTATTCCATCGGCTATATGCGCGGTCATGGCGAAGAGCATCAGACGCGCTTTTACATGTGTTTCGCGGTGGCGATTTCCGCCGCCATGGGCGTCGCCTTTGCGGCGAACCTCTTCACGCTCTTCATCTTCTATGAAGTGCTGACGCTCTCGACCTTCCCGCTCGTCACCCATTACGGCGACGACAAGGCGCGCAATGGCGGGCGCATCTATCTCGGCGTGTTGATGGCGACCTCCATCGGGCTTCTCTTGCCCGCAATCGTCTGGACATACGCCATCACCGGCACGTCGGATTTCGTTCCGGGCGGCATCATGGCCGACCATGCTGACGCGGTGGCGCCCATCGCCGGGGTTTTGATGGGCCTTTACGTCTTCGGCATCGGCAAGGCGGCGCTGATGCCCGTCCATCCCTGGCTGCCTAACGCCATGGTGGCGCCGACGCCGGTCTCGGCCTTCCTCCACGCGGTGGCGGTCGTGAAAGCCGGCGTCTTCTCGGTCCTGAAGGTCGCGGTCTATATTTTCGGCGTCGACTTCATCGCCGACACGGGGGCGGGAACGCCCTTTATGTGGATCGCCGGGGGTTCGATCCTCCTCGCCTCGGCCATCGCCATGAACAAGGACAATTTGAAAGCGCGGCTCGCCTATTCGACGGTGTCGCAGCTTTCCTATGTGACGCTCGGCGCCATGCTCGCGACGCAGATGGGCGTCATGGGCGGCGCGATGCAGATTGCGGCCCACGCGCTTGGCAAGATGACGCTCTTCATGTGCGCCGGCGCCATTTACGTCGCGCACCACAAATCGCTGGTTTCCGAACTGCGCGGGCTCGGACGGGTGATGCCCTTCACCTTCGGCGCGTTTTTCATCGGCGCCATGTCGATCATCGGGCTGCCGCCCATGGCCGGCTCCTGGCCGAAATTCTTCCTGATGCTGGGCGCCGCCGACGCCGGACAGCTGGCGATCATCGCGGTCCTCATGGTCTCGTCGATCCTCAATGTGATCTATCTGCTCTCGATCCCCGTGCAGGCGTTTTTGAAAGCGCCGCCGGGCGCTAATCATCCGTTTGAAGGCGCCTGGTATGACGGGCCGCGCTATGACGCCGACAAGGGCCCGGTCACGCCGCCGCGCACGCCCATCGCCGAAGCGCCCTTCGCCTGCCTCCTGCCCATCGGCGTCACGGCGGCCGGCTCGCTGATCCTGTTTTTCTTCATGGGCGCGCTTTACGATTTCCTCCTGCCGATGATCGGGGGGCAGTGATGAAAGCAAGAGAGCTCTCCTTGCAAGCAGGGCTTGTTCCCCCCTTGAAAAGGGAAGGTGAAAGGCTGGCCAATGACTGACCATCACCACAATCCGGACGAAAAACCCGGCTGGGCCGATAACCCCAAGACGGTTCAGCGCATCTTGCAAGCGCTGGTCGGCGTGTGCGTGTTGCTGTTCATCGCTGACTTTTTCTACGAAAAGCACCCCTATTTCCCGATTGAACATATTCCGAATTTCTACGGCCTTTACGGCTTTATCGGCTGCGTTTTCCTGGTCCTCGCCGCCGCGCAACTGCGCAAGGTGCTGATGCGGCCGGAAAATTATTATGAGAAAAAAGACGCGGCCTATGAGACGAAAAATCTCGGGCAGTCGAGCGCCGACCCCGACGCAGCCGACACGCCCTTTGAAGGCCACCCCCATTACGAAGCCGAAAAAGCAGGGAAAGCTCACTGATGGGAGAGGTCTCGCCAGCGCTGATCGTTCTTCTCGGCGGGCTTCTCGTCCCGCTCATCCCCAATGGCTGGGCGCGCAACATTTTCATGCTGGCGCTTCCCGTTCTGGGGGCGGTGCAGCTGTTTTCCTTCGAGTTTGGCGATTACGGCGCCTATGCGCTTTTCGGCGAGACGCTGACCCTCACGCGCGTTGACGGGCTCTCGCGCATCTTTTCGACCATCTTCCTGATCGCGATTGCGCTGAACGTGATTTACGCCTGGCATGTGCGCGATCCGGTGCAGCAGGCGGCGAGCCTCGTCTATCCGGGCGCGGCGCTAGGCGGCGTCCTCGCCGGCGATCTCGTCACGCTCTTCATCTTCTGGGAGATCGCGGCGATTTCGTCCGTCTTCCTGATCTGGGCGAGCCGCAACCGGCGGTCCTTCTATGCGGGGATGCGGTATCTCGCCTGGCAGATCGCCTCCGGCGTTTTGCTGCTCATGGGGATCGTCCTTTATTTCCGCGCGTCCGGGTCGCTGGCCTTTGGCAACTTCCTCGAGGCCGGGTTCGACATCACCGATCCGGCGGTCTTGTTCATCCTGATCGCCTTCGGCATCAAGAGCGCGTTTCCGCTGCTCCACAACTGGGTGCAGGACGCCTATCCGGAATCGACGGTGACGGGCACGATCGTTCTGTCGATCTTTACGACGAAGCTCGCGGTCGCCTCTCTGGCGCGCGGTTTCGCCGGGGCCGAGGCGCTGGTTTATATCGGCGCGGTGATGACGGCGTTCCCGATTTTCTTCGCGGTGATCGAGAATGACCTGCGCCGGGTTCTGACCTATTCGCTCAACAACCAGGTCGGCTTCATGATCGTCGGCGTCGGCATCGGCACGCCCCTGGCGCTGAACGGCACGGCGGCCTATGCGTTCTGCAACATCCTGTTTGAGGGCCTTCTCTTCATGGCCATGGGCGCGGTTCTCTACCGGACCGGCACCGTGAAAGGCTCCGAGCTGGGCGGGCTATACAAGACCATGCCGTGGACGACGGTGTTCTGCATCATCGGGGCCGCGTCGATTTCCGCTTTCCCGCTGTTTTCCGGCTTTATCTCGAAGGGCCTGTTGATCGGCGCCGCCGCCAAGGAAGGCTATTTCTGGGTCTGGATGACATTGTTGTTCGCCGCCGCGGGCGTCTTCCACCATTCGGGCATCAAGATTCCGTTTTTCGCCTTCTTCGCCCATGACAGCGGCAAGCGGCCTAAAGAAGCGCCGCCGCATATGTTGATCGCGATGGCCATCACCGCGTTCCTGTGCATCTTCATCGGCTCGGCGCAGATCTTTTCGGGGCCCCTGGGCGATCCGCTTTTTGCGCTTTTACCTTTCGCCGAAGACGTCGCCTATCAGGTCGGCAAGGACAGCCACTCGCCCTATATCGCCTATACCGCGCCGCATATCATCACGCAGCTTCAGATCCTGCTCTATTCCGGGCTCGCTTTCGCGGTGTTGCAGAAAACCGGCCTCTATCCGCCGGAGCTCAAATCCACCAATCTCGACACGGACTGGTTTTACCGCGTGCCGGGACGGGGCCTCGCCGGTTGGGCCGCTGGTGCGTCGCGCGCAACATGGATCGCCCTATGGGGGATTTTCTCGGGCCGCGTGCAAGCGCTGATGGCGCGCATTTACAACGTGCACGGACCGGAAGGCGAGATGGCGCGGTCCTGGCCGATCGGCTTCATGGCGCTGTGGACGGCGATTTTGCTGGCGCTGGTGCTGTTCATCTCGTTCCTCGCCTAAGGCTTTTCGCGCCTGCAAACGCGGTCAACCTTAACGCGCGCGCCTTAGGACGCGCCTTGCGCCGTCCCCGTTGTTCCGCGCGCGCCTATCCTGTTCCCGAAACGAGGCCCGGTTCTTGCGCTGCGCCTCGCTGATGGGAGGCAGCATGGCGAAAAAAACGGACCGTTTTTCGGAAACCGCATGCCGGCTGATTGCGCGCATGGCGAAAGAGATCGTGTGCGAGGCCTATTCGGTGCCTCATGCGGAGCTGATGGCGCCGGAGCGGCGCAGCGCCGCCCACGCGCGGGCGCGCCAGGTGGCGATGTATCTCGCCCATGTGGTCGGCCAGCTGACCTTGAACGAAGTCTCGGAGCATTTCGGGCGCGACCGCTCCACGGTTTCTCACGCCTGCGTCAATGTCGAGGACAGCCGCGACAGCCCGGTCATCGAATTACAGCTCGACTATATGGAGCGGCGCCTGCGCGCGCGCATTCGCGCCGCTGAAACTGCGGGGCTGTTCTCGCGCGGCGAGGGGCTGGAGCGAAAGGCGCTGGGCGCGGGCGCCATGCGCGAACAGCGCGCGATCCTTTAAGCGGCGCCGCCGGCGATTTCGCGGATGCGCTTGATCATGGAGTGAAGGCCGTTGGAGCGCTGCGGCGTCAGGTGCCCTTCAAGATCGAACGGCGCCAGCGCTTCGGCGGGGTCGATAGCGAGCATCTCTTCCGGCGACTTGCCGGAATAAAGCGCGATCAAAAGCGCCACCAGTCCCTTGACGATGTGCGCATCGCTGTCGCCTTTCAGCGCAATCGCATTGCCCTCCCGGTCGGCGTAAAGCCAGACCTGACTGGCGCAGCCTTTCACTTTGTGGGCCTCGTCGCGGAACGCTTCCGGATAGGGCTCGAGCTCGCGTCCGAGATCGATGAGATATTTGTAGCGCTCGTCCCATTCGTCGAGGAACGCGAAATCGGCTGAAATGTCGTCGAAACTGGGCATGGGCGGGAGATAGGGCCTTCGCGCGGCCCCTGCAACCGCCTTGGCCGGACCGCGCGCGCCATAAAGCGAGCGCGTCTTGCGCCGGGGGGCTGTGGCGTAAGACGCGCTCTAGCGAAAGACAGGATGAAGATCGCCCTTTCAGGGAGGGTGAAAGGACGCCGCGGCCTCCTGTCAGGCCGCCGGCCGGGCGATTTCCGCCAGCGCTTCGCCGGCGATATTGCCGCCCGGGGTCTGCCTGGCGAGATCGCCGAGGGTGACCATGCCCACAAGGCGCTTGTCGCGATCGACCACCGGCATGCGGCGGACCTGCATCTCGCCCATATTGGCGGCGACGTCCTCGACCTCCTGATCGTCGTAACAATAATAGACGGCGCCGGACATGATCTCGCCGACCTTGACCTCGTTGATGTCGCGGCCTTCGGCGATGCCGCGAATGACGATGTCGCGGTCGGTCACCATGCCCACGAGCTGATCGTTCTCGGCCACCGGCGCGGCGCCGACATCCTCGCGGGACATCAGCAGTGCGGCGGTCACGACAGAGTCGTCGGGCGAGCAATAGCGGCACTCGGCGTTCATGACCTCTCTCGTTTTCATCGGTTCCTCCATTCGCATTGCGAACACGCGTGCGCGCATCTTTCCGTGCGGCTTGATTTGCGTGTTCTTATGCAAGGCAAACAGCCGCCCCCGGGGCCGTGTTCCTGCGCCCGCCGGTTTTCTTTTTTGCAATTGTGTTTTGTACGCTCGGTGCGTCTAAACCACTTCGTCCCAGCGCGGGGAGAGGAGGGCGGCGGCGTTGATGATGCCCGCCATGGAATAGGTCTGCGGGAAGTTCCCCCAGAGCTCGCCCTTGGCGACGTCGATGTCTTCGGAGAGAATCCCGAGCCGCGTGCGGTGGGCCAGCACGTCCTCGAACATGGCGCGCGCTTCCTCCTTGCGGCCGATGCGCGCCAGCGCGTCGATATGCCAGAAGGTGCAGGCGGTGAAGGCGGTCTGCGGCTTGCCGAAATCGTCTTCGGCGCGATAGCGGTAGACGTGATAGCCCTCGCGCAGCTCCTCGTCGATGCGCTCCACCGTCGCCACATAGCGCGGGTCTTTCGGATCGATAAAACCGATCTCCGCCATCAGCAGAACCGACGCGTCGAGATCCTTGCCGCCGAAGGCGCCGGTGAAGGCCTTGCGTTCTTCGTTCCAGGATTCCTTCAGGATCACCGTGCGCATGGCGTCGGCGCGCCCGCGCCAGTAATCGGCGCGCTCGTCGCGGCCGAGATGATCGGCGATGCGCGAGAGCCGGTCGCAGGCCGCCCAGCACATGATCGCCGACGACGTATGCACATGAGCGCGGCCGCGATATTCCCAGATGCCGGCGTCCGGCGTGTTGTAGACCGCCCAGGCGCGCTCGCCCACCAGCTCGAACTGCTCGAATTCATGCGGGCCCGCCTTGGCGAGCAGGCGTTCGTCGAAAAACGCCTGTGAGGCGCCGAGAATGACATGGCCGTAGACATCGTGCTGGACGTGTTCGGCCGCCTGGTTGCCGAAGCGCACCGGCCCCATGCCGCGATAGCCTTTGAGGTCGGGCGCGATTTCTTCCTTGAGGTCTTCTTCCAGGGAAATGCCGTAAACCGGCTGGATGTGCCCGCCCTTGGTGTGGGCGACGGTGTTGCGCAGATAAGCGAGATAGCGCTCGAGCGTGCCGACCGCGGAAAGGCGGTTCAAGGCCGTCACCGTGAAATAGGCGTCGCGCAGCCAGCAGAAACGGTAGTCCCAGTTGCGTTCCGAGCCGCCATGTTCGGGGATCGAGGTCGTCAGCGCCGCGACGATGCCGCCGGTCTCTTCATAGACGCACAGTTTCAAGGTGATGGCGGCGCGGATGACCGCGTCCTGCCAGACCGGCCCGATAGCGAGCCGGCGCGCCCAGCCGCGCCAGTCCTCGCAGGTGCGTTTTTCCCATTCGGACGCCATGACGGCCGGGTTGTCCGATAGCGATTCGTCCGGACCCAGAATGAAATGCAGCTCGTTGGAGAGGACAAACTCGCGCTGCGCGGCGATATAGGAGACCGGCGCATCGGTGGTGACGCGAAAGCCGGCATGTTCGTTCTTGAAGCGGATATGAGAGACGCCGCGGGTCGGCTGCATGCTCTCCGAGCCCCAGCCGGTCTGCGGCGTCAGCGTGACGGAGATTTTCGGCATGCCCTTGAGCGGGGTCACCCGGCGCACCACGGAGGCGGGCCGGAAGGTGCGTCCGCGCTCGAAAAAGCGCGGCGCGAAATCGGTGATGCAGATCGAGGAGCCGTCCTCGGATTCAAGGATGGTTTCGAGGATCGCGGTGTTCTTGTGATAGCGCTGGCGCGCTTCGCAACAGCCCGCGAGCTCGATGGAGAAGACGCCGTCGCCGCCGATCAGGCTGTTGAACACCGGCTCGCCGTCAAAGCGCGGCAGGCACATCCAGACGAGATCGGCCTTTTCGTTGATCAGCGCGGCGATGGTGCCGTTGCCGACAATCCCAAGCTCGAGATTGGGGTGCGCGTTATCCTTTGTGGTCGCGTTCATGAAGCCGCCGCCTCCAGCCATCGCCAAACATCCTCGGGACCGGCAAACCGAAAGCGCGCGCGGCTCTCGCCCGGGCCGACTTTGACGCCGTCGCCGCCCGCCTCGATGGCGAAGGCGATGGCGTCTTCATCGGTAGCGTCATCGCCTATCATGAGCGGCGTCCGGCCGGCAAATGGCGGCTTTTCCATCATCGCCGCCAGCGCGCGCCCCTTATGGGCGCCGAAGGGTTTGGCTTCGAGCACCATCTTGCCCGATTGGAGGCGATAGCCGTCAACATCGCGTAAAATTTCCGCCATGGCGCCGGCGAGGGCCTCGCCCGCTTGCGGCGCGGCGCGGTAATGCAGCGCCAGAACGCCGCCCTTTTCCTCAAGCCGCGCGCCGGGAACGGCGAGCGCCAGTTGTTTGAGGGTCTCGACAAGCTCGGGCGGGGCCTGATGCGCGGCGCCGGCGGGATCGGCGCCGGGCGGGCAGACATCGAGCCCGTGCGCGCCGATGCGCCAGAGCGTTTCGGGCGCGCGTTTGGCGAGATCGACGACCCCGCGTCCGCTGATGACGGCGAGCGCGCCGCCGAGTTTTTCCGACAGCCTCGACAGCACCGCCGCGCCGCCGTCGGGCAGAAAGACCGCGTCGGGATCGTCGCGCAGTCCCGCCAGCGTGCCGTCGAAATCGAGAAAGAGCGCGGCGCGCGCATCGGGCAAGGGGGGCTCTGTCAAAGAAGCAGAACCGGACAGGGGCGGGTCTTCATGCGTCATGAGGCTGGAATCCCGGCGGGGCGGCTTAACTGAGCCCGTTCGGGGCGAGATCGGCGAGAAACTGTTCGCGCCACCAGGAGATGTCCTGCTCCATGGTGATGTCGCGCAGGCGCCGCCAGCGGCGCTGGCGCTCTTCCAGCGACATGGTGAGCGCGGCGTGGATGGCTTCGGCGACATTATCCGTGTCGTGAGGATTGACGATCAGCGCGTCCTGAAGCTGTTCGGCGGCGCCGGCGAATTCCGAGAGGATGAGCACGCCGGGATCGTCCTCGTCCTGGGCCATGACGAATTCCTTGCAGACAAGGTTCATGCCGTCGCGCAAAGGGGTGACGAGGCCGACGCGGGCGATGCGGAACAGCCCGGCGAGCTCTTCGCGGGTGTAGGAGCGGGCGAGATAGCGCAGGGGAATCCAGTCGAGATCGCCATAGTCGCCGTTGATGCGGCCCGCGAGCTGGTCGAGTTCGACCCGCAATTCCCGGTATTCCTCGACTTTCGAGCGCGAGGGCGGGGTGATCTGGGTCACGGAAACCTTGCCGCGGGTGTCGGGGAAATTGTCGAAAAGGCGGCCCACCGCCTCGAAGCGCTGCGGCAGACCCTTGGAGTAATCCATGCGGTCGACGCCGATGACGAGTTCGCGCCCGCCGAGGAACTGGCCGATGCGCTGCGCGGCTTCGTCGGCCTTGTCCGAACGCGCCGCCTCGACGAAGCCTTGCGCGTCGATGCCGATGGGATAGGCCTTGACCGTCAGCGTACGGTCGAAAGCGCGCACGCGGCCGTCGCCGAGATCCTCGCCGCCGCATTCCTCGGTGAGATATTGCACGAAATTATAGCGGTCGCGTTCGGCCTGGAAGCCGATCACGTCATAGGCGCACATCGCCCGGGCGATCCAGTGATGTTCAGGCAGGGCCGAAAACACTTCCGGCGCGGGAAACGGAATGTGCAGGAAAAAGCCGATAGGCCCGTCCCAGCCCGTATGGCGCAGGCTGTCGGCCATCAGGAGGAAATGATAATCGTGCACCCAGACGATGTCGTCGTCCTGAAGGCGCGGCGCGATCTGGCGCGCGATGCGCTGATTGACCGCCGCATAAGTGGTGAACGCCTCGCGGTCGAACCAGGCGAGATCGATGCGGTAATGGAAGACCGGCCAGATCACGCGATTGGCGTAATTCAGATAATAGCCGTCATGCTCTTCCTGGGTGAGATCGGTGAGGAGGAACTCGACGCCCTCGTCATAATGGGCGTGGAGGCTGTTCGATCGCGGGCCTTCCTCGACAATCTCGCCGCTCCAGCCGAACCACAGACCGCCGGTGGCTTTCAGCGATTCCCAGACCGCGACCGCGAGACCGCCGGCGCGCGCCTGCGGATCGACGGCGGTGCGGTTGGAAATGGCGACAAGGCGGCTCATTTTTTATCCCGTAGGAATTTCAGCACGTTAGGAGATCGTTTCCTAATAAAAGGCGGTGCGGCTCGAAAAGTTCCTGTGCAGTGCACAATACGCCATATTGGCGAAAATTCAAAGAAATCAGGCGCGTTTTTCCGCGAAAGGGCCTTTCTTGCCGAAGACCCCGGTTTTCGCGGGGTGTGGCGGGTGTTGAGGGCTGGCGCGAGCGGCGCTCCTATGAAAAAGGCCGCTCCGGCAGAGCGGCCTTTCATCATATCTCGTTTTCCGCAAAAGCAGTCCGTAGACGGATCGTTTTTAGCTGGCGCCGGTGCCGGCCACCCAGCCGGTGCACACGGCGACGTCTTTGAGGCCGTGTTCGCCGAGGCAGAACGCTTCCTCGTAAGGCGTGCGCGTCGCGGCGATGCACTGGTCGAGCGTCAGCTTGGCCATGGACAGGCAGCGTTCCGACTTGGTGTTCGTCGCATAGGCCTGAACGATTTTCGGATTGAGCGAGTCGGTGGAATAGCGTGCGGCGAGAACGAGAATGCGATCGACGATCACTTCCGCGTTCTTTTCCGTCATCTTGCCTTCGCCGGCGCCGGCGCCCCAATCGGCGGCCCAGTTTTCCTGCGCATTGGCGAGCGAGGGAGCGAGGACGCCATTGTCCAGGGCGTAGGCGAAATGCGGGGCCGGCGGCGCGCCGCGCTTGGCGCCGTAACTCGCCGCTTCGGTGATGCGGGTCTGGCTCGGGGAAATCTTCGCCTTGCCCCAGCTTGTCTTCTGCATGGCGTAGGCCTGGGTCTTGAAGGCTTCGCCAAGCTCGGTGATGCGCGCGCCGTCCTGCACGGTCATGGCGAGCACGGCCCGCACCGCTTCATCGGCGCCGGGCAGGTTGCGCAGATAATCCGGGTCCTGCGCGGCCTGGGACATCAGTCCCTGGACGCCGCCGAGCTCGCCCTTGCGGCGATTCGGCTTTTTCTTGATCTCTTCCTCGATGGCCTCGGCGAAAGCCGGCTGGTCGGCGACGACGAGCGCCGCATAGGCGACCCAGCCCGAAGAGAGCTTGTCGGCGTTATGGGCGGCGAGGCGGCGATGCGCCTCGCGGGTGACTTCGGCGTTGGTGAAGGGCATCGCCTCAATGGCGGCGACGTCCTCGCGGAAGCGGATGTAATTGGCCGCTTCGCGCTCCAGCGTGTTGTCCTTGGGCTGGGCCAGCGTGTCCGCGGCCACCGTGGTGGCGGCGAGGCCGGCGATCGCCGCGGCGATGGCGGCGTGCGGGCGCAGGCAGGGCTTGGGGGCGGCTTTGACGCGGCGCAACCCCTTCAATTTACGCGACATAAAGTCTTCTCCCAGATGGCGGTCCTAGACGCGGCCGCCACGTTATCGCCCCAATTTTTAAGACAGCGCTGATCATCCTAGCGAAATTATTATCAAATTCGACCGGTCCGCGCGCCCATCGGGGAATATTAATGTTTTCTGCAACCTTCGGGCCTTTCAACCGGCTGCTGGCCCTGAAATCCCACGATTTCCGCCATAAAGGCGATTTATCTTTTGTTAACGACGCCTGACGCATGGTGAAGGCGCGTTAACGAATCGGGTCGCGCGATACGGCGCGGGCGGCCTTAACCGGGACTGGATTTTCATGGGCTTTCGCCTTTCCTCTCTCCTGGGTCTTAACCCTCGCCCCTGCTGGCGTTCGGGCGCGGGCGATCCCGTGCTGGCGCTGGACGGGGCGGGCGCCGTTATCTCGGCGAGCCACGGGGCGGAGGCGCTGGTCGGCGCGGAAGGCGGCCTGGCGGGCCGGGCCCTGGCCGATTTCGTCGCCCGCGAAGACCGGGCTGTGCTCAAGGACGCGATGACGCGCGCGCGCGCCGCCGAAAAAGGCGCTCCGGCCGAGCGCGTTTGCCTGCGTCTCATCCGGCCGGGCCAGCCGGCGCTGTTTGCAGAGATTTCCCTCGCCCGGCGCGGGGCGGGGCTGACGGCCCTGATTCGCGACCGCGGCGCTGAACTTGCCGCCGCGCGCACCGAGCGCGCCTCGGCGGAGGCGGAGCCCGCGCAGGGCGTGTCCCCGGAATTGCTGGCGGATCTCAGCCACGAGCTCAAAACCCCGCTCAACGCCATTCTCGGATTCGCCGACGCTATGGAGCAGGAAAGCTTCGGGCCGCTCGGTCATGACAAATACCGCGAATATGCCGGGCATATCCGCTCCTCAGGCGGCCATCTCGCGGATCTCATCGCGGCGATTCTCGACCGCGCCAAGCTTGATGCGGGCCGCTACCAGCTCGCCCCGGCGCTTGCCGAGCCGGGCCCGCTGGCGAAATCCTGCGCGGAGATGATTCGCGGCGAGGCGGAAAAGGCGGGGCTGACCCTGCATGTCGATATCGCAGAAGACTTGCCCGAGACCATGCTTGATGGGCGGGCGGTCAAGCAGATCCTCATCAATCTCCTTTCCAACGCGGTGAAGTTCACCGCCGCCGGCGAGATCGGCCTCAAGGTCTTTGCGAAAGACGGCGTGTTGACGTTCGAGGTCTCCGACACCGGCGTCGGCATGAGCCAGATGGCGCTGGCGCGGCTTGGCGAGCGCTTCACCGGGCTTCACAAAAGCGGCGTCCGGGGCGCGGCCGGGTCCGGTCTCGGCCTGTCGCTCGCTTTCTCGCTGGCGAAGCTTCATGGCGGCGCGCTCGAGCTTGCCTCCGCGCCGGGCGAAGGCACCGTCGGCACGCTGTCGCTGCCCATCCGCAAATCGCTCGCCGACATGGCGGGCGAGGGGCTTCGCGCCCGGGGCGACATTCAAAGCCAGCTCGACCGCGTCGCACAGTTCCGCCGCGAACGCGCCAAGGCCGACGAGGGCGGTCTTGACGAAACGGGCCTCGCAAAAGCGGCGCCGGGCGAAAATCAAGTTGGCGCCAAAGGCGGCCGCAACGCGGCCTGATCCGTATACGGATTTCAGAGCCGGCGCGGGCGCGAGTCAAACTCTCCGGGTAAGGAACCGGGCGCGGCCGCGCCTTCCTGTCCGGCTTGCCTGAGCCCGGCGGTTGATCCCGGACCTCCCGTTAATGGCGAATTTGGCTGATCCTTGCGTTTAGGACGGTCTGCGCAGAGCCTTTTGGCATATTCGTGCTGGCCGCCGTCATATTTTGCGTTCCGCACGCGAAATTTTGCTGGCGGCTCAGCTTCCCCACCCTTCGGTTCATCGATTAATGAGTAAATTCGCTCTTCCCCTTTTCCATCAGAAAAAGCATGGTTGCGAAAAATTTTCGCAAGGCAGCCTTATTATTCGTTAGGGGATGGGGCGGTGTATTTCGACGACGACCAGTTGCTCGATTCTCTTTATGGCGGCATCGCCAACCCGGAAGAGCTCGACGCCGCGTTGCGCATGGCGAAGGAACGGGTCGGCGCCAGCGGCGCCCATATTCATGTACTCCACAAGGATAATCTCGAAAGCCTGTTTTTCGCCGGCGTCGGCGATGGGTACACGGAAGAAAAGATCAGCGAATATCTCGATCACTGGCAATATGTGAACGCGCATCGCGAAGCCATGCGCCGCGCTTATCAAGCGATCGGCGGCGCGCCGTTTTTATGCCATGAGCACATTTCTGAAGAAGACTGGGCGAAGGGCGCCTATTTCCAGAACTTTTTCGCCAGGCTCGGCCAGCGCTGGCTGGCGGGCGGCATCGCCTGGAGCGGACGTACAACGGAAGTGTCGGTCACTTTCAGCCGGCCGCCGAGCGCGCCGCGTTTCGGCGAAGAGGAGCGGCGCTTCATCGCCATGCTGCTGCCGCATGTGCGCCGCGCCGCGCGGCTTGCGCTGAAGCTCGATGTGCCCGGCGCCTTTGCTTTCAGCGGCGGTCTCGCCGCCGCGCGCATCCCGACCTTTATTGTCGATGCGGGCGAGCAGGTGAAATGGATGAACCTCGCCGGCGAAGAGCTTCTGGCCCGCTCAAGCGCCCTGAAGACCGAGAACGGCCGGCTTGTCCTGACCGACGGGGAAGAGGACCGCGCCTTTGCGCGGCTCGTCGCCAACGCCATCGACAAGCGTCTTGCAGAAACGCCGCCGGGCCTGTTGCGGCTTGAGACCGGCGCCGAGGCGCTTGAAGTCGAGGTCCTGCCGGCGACCGTCCCCTCGGGCGCGCTGATCGGGGCGCATTCCCTGGCGACGGTGATGGTGCGCTCGCTCGGCCTGCCGCCGGCGATCGGCGCGACCCTGAAAAGCCGTCACGGCCTTACCGACGCCGAATGCCGGCTCGCCCTGGCGCTCGCGGAAGGGGCTTCGGTAGAGGATGCGGCTTCAAATGGCGGCGTCAGCCCCCATACGATTCGCGCGCAGCTTCGCAGCATCTTCGCCAAGACCGGCGTCAACCGGCAATCGGCGCTGGCGGCGCTGGTCTGGAAATCGGCGTAAGCGCGTTCAGATCTGGCGCCGGGCGCCGTCGCGCAGGGCGGTGACCATGATGTTGCGGGCCGAGACGACGCCGGCGTTCGGGTCGCCGCGCAAATGCGCCCTGCGCCAGAACAGGCTGTTCTGACGGCGGACAAGATGGCCGCAGACATGATGCATCCGGCGCGACGCGCGCGGGCCGCTCTCCTGGCCGCCGGCGTCATGGGCGCTTTCGGCGCCGCCGTCGAGATCGAGCGAAACGGTCAGATAATCGAGCAGCGGCCGCACGCCCTTGCGTTCGCGCGAGGCGTTCAGGCGCGTCAGGTCATTGGGTTTGTAATCGAGGGCGCCGCGCACGGACAACAAAAGGCAGAAGGCGGTGATGAAGACGAAATCGCAGGCGATGCTCACGACGCTTTTGCTCACCGCCTCGTCGAATTCCTGCTTTGTGCGGCAATAGGTGTTGAAATAATCGCGCCAGGGTTCGGACAGCCGGAAACGCGCGCATTTATAAAGATCGCCGAGCGCCGGCAGGCTGTCGATATTGACGTCGTAACTCGCTTCCGTTTCGGGCGCCGCATCGTCAGGGCCGGTTTCGCCGAAATCGAAATGGATGGTGAGCGGGGAGAGGTCGGCCATGCCGTCTTCGCTCTCCCACAGAATCGAGATCTCGCCGCGCCGGCCGTCATCGTCCGCCCGAACCAGCGCGCCGGCGCGCCGGTGTTTCAGATAGCCGTCATAATGCGGATCGACGATATCCAGCTTGCGCAGCAGCTCGGCCCGTCCGCGGTCGTCCCATTCGATCCAGAACGAGGCGCTCGGAAACCGCAACAGGTCCAGCGATTGCGCCAGCATGTTGTTGCTTGCGAAAGCCGTATTGGTCACCAGCGCCGCCGAGGCGTCGTCCAGCACATAGCGGACGGGGGTGTCGCTCAGTCTCTGCGCCAGCGAATCGGCGCCTGGAAGAATGTGAATTTTACCCGTCTTCGACTGAACTTTTACCGGCTTCGACGCCATCACTGCGTCTTGAAGTCTCACGCAACAACCCTCCCCGAAGGCCCCCTAGAGTTCGGACGAAGGCTTAGCGGGAAGGCTTCTTTGATTCATACTTCAAACGAGGTATGAGGCGATGAGGCGCCCTTCAAACGCCTTCAACTGTTTTGATTTCCGGGTATTTCATGACCGAAGCGCGCCTGAAAACCGAAATCCGCGTTTCGGCGCAGATTCGCCGGGCCCAGATCAGCGGGGCCTTTGCGGTCATTGTGCGGCGCGGCGATCCGGATGCGGGCGCGGTCGCGGTGAAGCTCTATCAGGGGCCGGGCGCGGTGCGGCTTTATGTGCAAAGCCGCGATCTCGACGGCAAGGCGATCTGGCGGGAGCCTTTCGAAGAGGAAAGCGGCCCGGAGATCGAAGCGAAGATCGACCGCTGGCTCGAAAAGGAAGTCTCCATCGATCCGGATTTGTGGATCGTCGAGATCGAGGATCGCGAAGGCCGCGCCTTTCTGGATTAAAGATGTTGCGCCCGCGCGCCGGAGTTCTGCGCGCTGTCGTCTTCATCCGCAAAATTCGTGAAGGCAGCGTTGCGCCCTTCCTTGGTGCGCATGCGCCAGAACCGCATGATGCGGTCCGCCGCTTCCACCGGCACCTTGATATAGATGTCGAGAATGCGCAGCGCCATCGCCTTTGAGTGGTTGTCCCGCTTCAGGTTGAACACGATTTTGGCGAAGGTCTGGCGCTCGACGCCGATGGCGCGGCAGACGACGGCGAGAGATTCGAAGGTCCGGTCCTTGAGAATGGTCTGCGCGGCGGCCATGTCGACGCCGGCCAGCCAGGCGAAGGCGAAGAGAAACTCCGTATACTGCTTTTCAGCGATCAGGGCTTTCAAAAGCGCCTCGTCGACCGCGCCCGCGCGGATCTTGTCGGCGATGAAGCGCTTGGCGTCGGAATGCTGGGCTTCGGCCTCGCGCATGGCCTGTTCGAGAATCCGGCGGCGGTTGGCGGTCACCGCGACTTCGACGAGCGAGGGGTCGAGGAATTCCGTGCGCGCCAGGATTTCCTTTTTGAGATGGGTGGAGACGAAGAAATAGAGCTGCGTCAGAAGCTGCGGCGGCAGGTCGTGGCGCCCGGTGAGCGGCGCTTGCAGCGCCTGGCGCCGCCGGGCTTCGTGGATCAGTGTGTGGATGGCGCGCATGGAGAACCGCGCGCTCTGGTTCTTGGCGAGGGTAACCAGCGTGTCCTCGTCGTTTGTTTCGGTCAGAAATTCGCAGACCGCCTCGCTGAGGTCCCGGCGGCGCGCGGCGGCCTTCCAGTGGCCGGGCCCGCCTTCGCGAAGGAGGTCGAGCAGCTCCTGCTCGCCAAGTGCTTGCGAGCGGCGCAGCACCGGCTCGGCGACATTGATCTCGTCGCGGGCGAGGGCGAGGACGACCCCCTTCGGCGCGGCCGGCGTGTCGGCGAGGCGTTCGGCGATTTCACGGCGCAGGGCCGGCGAGGCCTCGCGCGTCAGGATGGTGAGAATGGCGTCGAAATGCGCGCGCTCGGCGGCGCTGAAACGATCCGGTCCGGTGAGGAAAACATCCGCAAGCTCGCGCAAGAGGGCGCTGCGCGCATCCGGTGCGACGTCGCCAGCCTTGTCCATCAGCTCTAGAAGCCGTGATGCTCCCGCCGTCATCGTCGCTCACTCCACAAGTCCGGCAGAGTGTGCAACAAAGGTAAAAAATCCGTCGCTGGGCGGGGTGCAAAAGGAGTGAATCCAATGAGTTGGAGACTGCGCGGACATGTCTTGCGGCCGGCGTTAACGCTTCTGGCGGCGCTGGCGCTCGGCGCCTGTTCGAGCCTGTCCGATTTCAGCCCCTTTGAAGACGGCGCGGTTAACTATGCCGCCGGGTCGCCGGTCGGGGAGCGGCTGAACGGCGCCGACCGCCAGGCGCTGGCTGAGGCGTTCACGCGCGCCATGGAGACCGGCGCGGCGCAGCGCTGGAGCGGCAATCGCGCCGTGGGCGAGGTGACGCCCGAGGGCTACGCGCTCGCCAATCTGAAGCCCGATCCGAACCAGCGCATTCCCGCGGCGCGCGGCGATCTCGATCTCGCCCATGTCATGGAGACCGAGCTCGGTCTTTATGTGCTGACGCGCAATTCGAACATCCGCACGGGGCCCGGCACCGACAACAGGGCGGTGGAAGTCCTGCCGTCGGGCACCGGCGTCGACGTCGTCGGGCGGGTCGCGGACAAGAACTGGATGCTGGTCGCGGTCGGCGGCGAGGTGAAGGGCTATGTCTTCGGCGATTTGCTGATCGAGGAGCCGGGCGCGGAGCTCGAGCTTGCCGGGGGCCCCATGCGCCGGCCGGTGCTCTGCCGTACTTTCTCCCAGCGGGTGAATATCTATTCGGCGCGTCATGAATGGGACGGCGCGGCCTGCAAGGACGGAGCAGGCTGGCGGCTGGCGGAAGACCCGCAGCCCGACCAGAACGCGCCCGAAGAGCTGATGGAGTTCTAGGCGCCGACTGCGCAGGCTTCGGCGCGTCTTTTTCTCTTCCGGCGTTTCGTTTTACATGAAATTATGTCGCGTCCGTGCGGCCGCATCTTTTGTCATGCGCTCCGTGATTTTTTCGCACCGGTTTTTTCGAGACAGCATTTTTTGCAAAAAGTGATCGCTCATGCGTGAGCCGATTTTTCATATTCACGCACAAGTTGATCGGAAAAAATTTCTGCACGCGGGAAAATTAAAAAACTGAAACTTTATCGCCGCCGCCCCATTGCGCTTTTTCAGATGCGCGCTTTAAAGTTTGATTTGTCTTTGGAATCCTTACGGGTGGAGAATCATGAACAAGAGTTTGTTTGCGGCGGCGTTTGTCGCTGCGTCAGCGGTTGCGGGCCTCGCCCACGCCGCGCCTGTCTATCTCAATGTCGACAACATTTCCGTTGAAGTCGGTCCCGGCACGTCGGCCGGAAGCTTCAACAACACGTTCAATGGCGGCCAGACCATCGACAAGGTGATCGACGCGCCGAGCGCCGACGCTGAGGAGTTTCACAACCAGACGACGCATATCTGGTTCACGGCCAATGAGGTTGGCGGCGGTCTCGAGCTCCTGTTCGATTTCGGCCTGGAATACGACATCTCCACGCTGCATTTCTGGAACTACACGAGCGAGGATTACGACGTCGACCAGATCGACTTCACCTTCTTCAACAAGAATAGTGTTCAGGTCGGCACGCTCTCCAGCGAGCCGGATCTCGGGTCGGCCGGCGGCATCAAGGCGCAGGATTACGTGTTCGCCGCGCCCTTGAACGTGCGCTATGTGACGGCGTTCCTGTCGGGCTCGAACCGCCAGGTCGATTTCCAGAATATCGGCTTTACCGCGGAAGTATCCGTGCCGGTCGGCGAAGTGCCGCTGCCGGCGGGCGCGCTCCTGATGATCCCGGGCCTTCTGGGACTTGGCGCCGCCACGCGCCGGAAGCGCAAGCAAGCCTGATTGTCATTGCTGAGATGACGAAGGAAAACGGCCCGGCGACGGGCCGTTTTTTTTCGCGCTTTTTAGGCTTGGGCCGCGAGGGCCGTCAGCGCCTTACGCGACGACGGCGATCCGGCCTTCGGTCAGGTGCTGGATGAACGCGTCGAGAGAGAGGGTGAAGCTTTGCCCGCCGGCGCATTTGCAAAGGAGCACGCAGTCGCATCGGTTGTCGATGATGTACTCTCCGCAAGGCGCTGTCTCGCGCGCGCCGCTGGCGTTGCAGTAGATTGGATCTTTAACGATCGCTTTTGTACCCGAACCCATGGGCAAGTCCCCTAGCAGTGCGACTCCCTGCGTACCGAACGCTTATGACCGAGGATGGTTCAAATTGCGTTCATTTTCAGGCGTCAGTTTTTATGAGTTGAGTAAAGATCATGACGCCCGCCCGTTCTGTGATGGTGAACACAGGCCGGGGGTTTATGTAAAGGGAAAACCGGAGCGCCGGCCCGCCGCTAGCCCGGAAAAACCGGCCCTTTCGCCTTGGGGCCGGCGGGGCGCCGCCTGGAAGGCGAAAGGGCGGGGCGCAACTCGCCCGCCCCGAAGGCGGGCCTGAAGCTTTTAAAGATTTATTCGCCGCCGCCGAGGCGCGCGGAAAGGGGCTCGGGATCGGTCACGAGATAGTCGGCGATGACGGCGCGGGCTTCAGCGGCGGCGGCGGGCGCCGTTTTCTCGCCTTCCTCCACGGCCCCGGCGAGCGCGAGGATCTTCATGTAGATTTCTTCCGGCTCGCCCTGCACCGACAGGCCGAATGCGGGATAGGCCGCTTCGATACGGTCCCATTCGGCGCGGATCTCCGCCCAGAAGTCTTTCGTCGCCGCCCAGTAATCGTCGGCGACGGCGATCTCGAAATCGTCGGAGTTCATATAGGTGTTGATCCCGATCTCGCGGGCCAGCGCCTGCGGCGTCTCGCCGGTGAGGATCAGCTTGGTGTTGTTCTGCTCATGCACCCAGCCGTCGGGCGTGATGGTGTGCTGGTTGACGGCGTCGACAGCGTGATAGTCGTCACGGGTGGTGGCGTCGCGGCGCGGCAGCGGGCGCCATTCCGCCGGCGGGTTCCATCCCGAATAGCCGTCGTCATGGGACCAGGCGCCGAGCGCGCCGTAACGCGGGGCGTCGTCCACCTGATAGACGGTCTGGCTCCACTTGCCTTTGGCTTGCGCAGGGGAGAGCGCGCGGCGCTCCCATGAATTGCCGCCGGTGAAGATAAGGACGCTCGAGGGTTCATAGCGCCAGTCCTGGCGCCAGTGCTTGACCGGAAACTTCTCCTCGCCGCCCACCACGAGAATGTGTTGCAGGCTGATATAGTCGCCTTCATCGGCGATCACCCGCACGACCTCGTTGCCGCCGGAAATCTTCTGCGGCTTCAGCGCATAGTCGATGTCGAAGGCGACGGTTTCAATGAAGTCGAAAGAGACGTGATAGGTCCCCGCCATGGAGAGGATCGCCTCCCTGTCCTTCTGGAACTGAGCGGCTTGCGTCGTCTGGCCTTGCGCGCTGGCGGCGGGCGCCGTTGCGGTCGTCGCGCAGCCGCCCATGGAAAGGGCGGCGAGGGCGAGGGCGCTGAAAAGCGTCTTTGAAATGCTGTTGGCGGTCATTGTCTTCCCCGAGCTGGCCGGACGTCGTGTCCGTTGAAACATTTTTGCGCGCCTGGCGGCTTTTCCGGGCCGGCTTGTCTTCCGCACGCCGGGCGGCGTTGCGCGCGCAGAAACGCCGGCAGGTCAGAATTTTCAATACTGCGAGTGATTCTAAGTTGCAATCGCAAATACGCCTTGTTATGCAGAAGCAATTGAGAATTATTTGCAAGTAGCTGGGGATGACTATCATCATGCGGGCGAGAGAGAAGAATTTGCTTTGGGGAACAGCGGCCTGGGCCGTTCTGGCGAGCGCGGGCGGGGGCGCCTTGGCGGCCGGTGACGCCGCAGACGACGCCGAAAGCCGCGAGGGGGCGATCGAGCTCGCCCAGCTCGACGAGGTCAGCGTCTATGCGACGCGCAATCCCATGCCCGCCTTCGATTACGCCGGCGAGGTGACCGTCATCCCCATGGACGTGATCGAGGACTTCAACCCGTCGACGCTGGCCGATGTGTTTGACGCGGTGCCGGGCGCGGCGATCGGCGGCGGCCCGCGCCGCAGCGGCATGACGCCCGATGTGCGCGGGCTTTCCGGCGAGGGCGTGCTCGTCCTGTTCGACGGCGCGCGTCAGAGTTTTCTCTCAGGCCATGACGGGCGCTTTTTCGTCGATCCCGATCTCGTGCGTGCGGTGGAAGTGGTGCGCGGACCGACCTCGGCGCTTTACGGCTCCGGCGCCCTTGGCGGGGTGATCGCCGTACGGACGATTACCGCGGAAGATTTCCTCGAAGAGGGCCAGACCGCCGGCGTCAAGGTTTCCTCCGGCTATCAGAGTGTCAATGAAGAATGGCGCGTCGGCGCCACGGGCGTGTGGCGCAGCGAAGACGAGCGCGTCGACGTGGTCGGCAATTTCACGCTCAGAAATTCCGGCGACATCGAGCTTGGCAGCGGTCTTGACCTGCCCGCCGACGATGAAATCCTGTCTTCGCTTCTGAAAACCACGTTCCGCCCGAGCGATGATTTAACTCTTTCGGCCTCTTGGATGCGCTATGGCGGCGACAGCGTCGACCCGACAAACCCGCAAGGCAATGGCATGGCCGGGCCCGGCAACGAGCTGGTCGACCGCGACATCGATTCCAACACGCTTCAGGGCACGGCGCATTACAACCCCGCCTCTGATCTCATCGACGCCAATCTCGTCGCCTATTTCACGCGCAACACCGTCACGGAAGATGAAGTCGAGTCCACGCGGAGCGTCAGCCGCGAGGTCGAAACCTTCGGCCTTTCCTTCGACAACCGCTCGAAATTCGATCTCGGCCCCGCCTCGCTCACCTTCACCTATGGCGGCGAATATTACCGCGACGAACAGGTCGGGTCGGACAATACGACCGCGGACGGAACGCGCGGCGGCGTGCCCAATGCGACCGCCGACTTTTACGGCGCCTTCGCGCAGGGCGAGCTGGCGGTGGAAGGCGCCTTCGGGCGCTTCACGCTGATCCCGGGCGTCAGATGGGACCGGTTTGAAAACGCCGCGCCGGGCGATCCCGACACCAGCGACGAAGCTCTCTCGCCGAAAATCGGCGCGACCTGGAAGCCGGTTCCCGAGATCATCCTGTTCGGCAACTGGTCCGAGGCGTTCCGCGCGCCGTCCTTCAACGAGATCTACGCCGACGACATCCACTTCGAGATTCCGAACCTTTCCGTGCCCGGTCCTTTTGGTCCGTTCGGTCCGCCGGCCTTTGTCACCAATTTCTTCATTCCGAACCCCGACCTCGTGCCGGAAGAGTCGCAAACCTGGGAAGTCGGCGCCGGCGTCGATGTGGACGGCGTCATTTTCGAGGGCGACCGCTTCACGGCGAAAGGCTCCTACTATAAGTCGGATGTCACGAACCTCATCGACCTTGAGGTCAACATTCCCTTCACCTGTTTCTTGACGCCTGCCGAGCTGTTCCCCGGCGCGCCGCCCTGCGGGACCGGCGAGCCCTTCGGCAATTATTCGCGCAATGTGAACGTCACCAACGCCGAACTCGAAGGCGTTGAACTCGAAGCGCAATATGACAGCCGCTATTTCTATCTGCGCGGGAATTTCTCCACCATCGACGGCGAAGACGTCGACAGCGGCGATTATGTGGGCGTTCTTGCGCCGGACATGGTGTTCGTCGATGGCGGCCTCAAATTCATGAACGGTGATTTCCGCCTCGGCGCGCGCGTCTCGCACGCCGCTGACTTCGACAAGGTCAACGATCCCACCAACGCCCGCGACGGCTATACGGTGGGCGATGTTTACGCCGTGTGGTCGCCCATGTCGGGTCCCTTGAAAGGGCTGCGCGTCGATCTCGGCGCCGACAATGTCACCGACGCCGATTACGACGTGGTCGCGGCGGGCGTCAGCCAGCCGGGCCGCAATTACAAGATCGCCGTGAGCTGGCGCCAGGGTTTTTAAAGGCGCCCGCGCAAGCGGGAGGAGGGGGCGTGTTGCGTTAGTCCCCTCCGTCCGCGCCGCAAGGTCTTCCCCGCAAGCGGGGCGAGGAGAAAATACAGGAGAGCCGCATGATCCGCACCCACGCCGAAGAACGAAGCCTTCTGTCCTGGCTCGTCATGCAAGAGAGAGTCTTGCGGTTGTGGATCGAGGAGGCGCTTGCCGACGCGCCGTCGGACGGGCGCTTTCTCGCCGAGCTTGAAAGCCATCATGGCTGGCTCGCGCAACAGATTGCCCGCCTCCAGCAAAGGAACGCCGCGTAAAGCCCGCGCGTTCAATACGGCCAGGAGTCCCTTGCCGGGCTCGCGGCCTCTTTCCCGGCGCCCTCCACGTCGCCTCTTGCCGGGAAGGGGCCGCGGGAACCGGGCTTACCGCCAGCGCAGCATGCCGCGATTGAGGTCCGAGATTTTCGACACGCCCGCAAGCTTCATGTCGCGTTCGATTTCAACGCGCAAATTGCCGAGCGCCTTTTCAACGCCGGGCTGGCCCGCGGCGGCGAGCGCGTAAAGATACATGCGCCCCCCCGAACAGGCTTTGGCGCCGGCGGCGAGGGCTTTCAGCACATGGGTGCCGCGCCTGATGCCGCCGTCGCAGATGATCTCGATGCGGTCCCCGACGGCGTCGGCGATTTCCGCGATCTGGTCGAAAGGCGAGCGCGAGCCGTCGAGCTGGCGCCCGCCATGGTTCGACACCATGATCGCATCGGCGCCGATATCGGCGGCGCGGCGCGCATCCTCGACGCTCATCACGCCCTTGAGGCAGAACGGCCCGCCCCATTGCGCGCGCAAGGCCTCCGCGTCCTTCCAGTTCATGGACTGGTCGAGCATGCTCGAGAAATAATCGCCGATGGAAATCGCGACATTCGAGCCTTCCTTGACGTGGCTTTTGAGTTCGGAAAGCTCGAAGCCGCCGCTCATGAAGTAACTCACTGCCCAGGCCGGATGCGCGGCGAAGCTGAAAAGGCTCGCCGGCGTCAGGCGCGGCGGTGATGTAAAGCCGGTCCTCAGATCGCGTTCGCGATTGCCGCCGGTGATGGTGTCGACGGTGAGCGCGAGGACGTCGAAATTCGCCTCTTTCGCCCGCGTCACCATGGCGTCGTTGAGGCCGCGGTCTTTATGAAAGTAGAACTGGAACATCTTCGGCGTCGAGATGAGCTCGCCGATTTCCTTCAGGGTTACGGTGCCGAGCGAGGAAACGCCGAACATCGTCCCGAATTTCTGCGCCGCCAGGGCCACGGCGCGCTCGCCGTCCGGATGAAACAGCCGTTGGAGGGCAGTGGGCGAACAAAAGACCGGCATGTCGAGCTTCTGTCCCATCACCGTCACCGACATATCGACATTCTCGACGCCGGCGAGGACGTTCGGCACGAGATCGCAACGCTCATAGGCCTCGGTGTTGCGGCGATAGGTGATTTCGTCGTCGGCGGCGCCGTCAATATAGTTGAAGATCGGCCCCGGCAGGCGCTGCTTTGCGAGCAGGCGCAGGTCGTCCACATTGTGAGAGGATTTCAGCGTTCGAAACATGAGATTTTATTTTCCGCCCCGTTGGTCTTTCAGCCCCTCTAGCAGAAGATCGGCCTGCTGACGACAGGGCCGATGGGCGCGGGCGGCCGATATTCCGTTCGTGCATGACGGTCATCACGCGCTGTGAGATGTCGGACTTGAAGGCGGCGCCAACGCCAGGACGTGTCATGCCCGGGCTTGTCCCGGGCATCCAGACTTGTGCGATTCTGGATCGCCGGGATGAGCGGAGAAGGGGCCGAAAGAAAAAATTACCGCCGGAAGCGGCGTTCATTGCCGTCATTGCGCACGCGCGTCAGACCGCGCGAGACATCCGCATAAAAGTCGAGCAGCACCGGCTCCGAAGCGTAGGAGACGGCCGGATAAGCGCCGTCGATGGCGGCGACTTGCAGGCCCTGATGGGCCGAGAGCATGAACTCTTTCCAGATCGCCGCGGGGATCGTGCCGCCGGTCACTTTCTCCATGGGCGTATAGTCGTCATTGCCGACCCACACTCCGGCGATCAGTTGCGGCGTGTAGCCCACGAACCAGGCGTCGCGCCAGTCATTGGTGGTGCCGGTCTTGCCCGCCGCCTGGCGCCGGCCGAGATTGGCGCGCGCGCCGGTGCCTGACAGCATCACCTGATAGAGAAGATGGTTCATCTTCTCGGCGACGTCGTCGGTCATGACGCGCGGCGGCTCGCCGGTTTCATGTTCATAGATGATCTCGCCGTCGCGGGTCTCAATGCTGTCGATGGCGTAGGGTTTGGGCGCGAGGCCGTGGCGCGCAAAGGGGATATAGGCGCCCACCAGTTCTTCCAGCGTCACGTCGACGGCGCCGAGCGCGATGGAGCGGTGCGGCGGCACGTCGGACTTGATGCCGAGGCGTTTGGCGGCTTCGGCGACCTTGCCGCGGCCGATCTGTTCGGTGACCTGCACGGCGACGGTGTTGATGGATTTCGCGAGCGCTTCGGCGAGACGCACGGGGCCGGTGAAGCCCGGCGTGTAATTGGTGGGCCGCCAGCCGTCGATGTCGATGGGCTGGTCCACAAAGCGCGATTGCGGGGTGAGGCCCGCTTCCATGGCCGCGACATAGACGAAGGGCTTGAAGGCCGAGCCCGGCTGGCGTTTCGCCTGCACCGCGCGATTGAACTGACTTTCCTTGTAATCGCGCCCGCCGACCATGGCCCTGAGCGCGCCGTCCGCGTCATAGGCGACAAGCGCCGCCTGGTCGGCGCCTTTAATACGCGCCTCGACGGTGAGGGCGGCTTTCACCGCCGCTTCCGCATCGCGCTGGAGTTTCTGGTCGATGGTGGTGCGGACGATGACGTCGCCGGCAGCATTGGGCGCCATTTTTTTCGCCTGCGCGGCGGCGTAGTCGAAGAAATAGCCGAGCCCGGAATCCACATTCTGCGTAACGACGGTCGGCGGGGTCTGGCGCGCTTCCCTGGCGGCGAAAGGTTCGACGGCGCCGATGTCGAGCAAATTGTCGAGAACCTCGCTGGCGCGCCGCTGCGCGCCTTGCGGGTTCTGGGTCGGCGCATAGGTCGAGGGCGCTTTCGGCAGACCCGCCAGCATCGCCGCCTCGGCCAGCGTCACCTCGCGGGCCGACTTGCCGAAATAGGTCTGCGCGGCCGATTCGACGCCATAGGCGCCGGCGCCGAGATAGATGCGATTGAGATAGAGCGAGAGGATTTCGTCCTTGGTGTAGTGCCCCTCGATCCACAAAGCGAGCAGCGCCTCGCGCGCCTTCCTTTCATAGGTCTGGCGCGGCGACAGGAACAGGTTCTTCGCAAGCTGCTGGGTGATGGTCGAGCCGCCCTCGACCACGGTCCCGGCCTTGAGGTTTGAAATCATGGCGCGGGTCATGCCGCGCAGATCGACGCCGCCATGCTCGTAGAAACGCCGGTCCTCCGTGGACAGAATGGCCTTGATCAGATGATCGGGTAACTCGCCGGGCTCCACATGCTCGCCATAGCGGGCGCCGCGCGCGGCGATCTCCTCGCCATTGCGGTCGAGAACGATGATCGCCGCCTGCCGGTTGACGTTCCAGAGGTCCGCGCCGGCGGGCACGCGCGGCGCCATGACAATGAAGGCGAGCCCGAGCGCGAACGCCGCGCCGAGAAACCCCGCGGAAACGAGCGCGAGCCCCAGAGAGCCCCACAGATTGCGCCAGGCGACGCCGTCGCCGGGCCGCTTCGGATATTTCGAGGCTTCCGAATAGGCTTCTTTTTTCGGGCTGCCTTGCGGCGGTTTTTCCGAAAAGCCGAAGAGCTTCAGGAAATCGCGGTGAAACGCCTCCGCGCCGCGCTTCATGTCGGCGAGGAGATCGGCGATCACCGCCGAGAGCCCGCTTCGGTCGTATTGCTTCTTGTGCTTTTTCGACATTCGACGCCGCCGCTGACCCTTCCACGCAACTCGCGCTTTCCGCCTTCCGAAAGCCTGTCTTTGCAAGACTTATACTGGCCGTGCGCGGTCCCTTGCAAATGCCAGTCGCTAGACGCTCTTTGGCCTGTCTCTGGCCGGTGAAGACGGCGGAAACACGGCTCAATAGCGGGAAATTTCAGGGATTTTGATGACAAAACGGCAAGGCGGCGCAAAAACGCGCCGGGCGGGGAGGGTCGCCCGGCGCGCAAGATACGCAACAAAACGCAACTGAACGCTAGAGATTGCTGCCGACATTGGGCGGGACATAGAAAGACTGGTTTGAAAAGCCGATGCGCGTGCAGCGCTGGGTCTTCTCGTCCCAGGAGAAGGAGACATAGCCGTAATCGGCGCTGGCCTCGATGGCGTCGAGGAGGTCTTCATTGTCGGTGTTGCAGAAGGCGCGCTCGCCCTTTTCGTCTTCGGCCTGGCAGAAACCGAAGGCCGTCGCGCCGCCGGCGCCGTCGTCGAATTTCCGGACGCCGCAGCCGATAAACTCGTTCTTGTTAGGCGCATAACGCGCGCTCAGCATGTCGCCCCCGGCGGTCAGGTTGACGAGGTCGACATCGACCCGCGCCGGCTGGACCATCCCCGCCATGGCGGCTGTGGAGGCGCAGGCGGCGGCAAGGCCGGCGGCAAGCAGTTTACGGTTCAAGGTCATCATGGGCTCTCCCTCTGGTTAAAAGCTGGGGTTAAAAACGGGCGGTCACATCACGCCGTCGATCTCGCCGCGGGTCATGGCTTTCGCGAGGTCGGTCAAGGCGGCGCGGCGTTCGTCGAGCGGCAGTTTGGCGATTTTGGTTTGCAGCACTTCCATCTCGGGCGGGGAGATGGCGCCGACGCCTTTGTAATAATTGATGTCCCCGGCGACGGTCGCCGCCATGCGGCGCGTTTCCTCGGGCGAGGTTTGCGCAGGCGCAGGCGCTTTTGCCTGTGTGGCTGACTGTGCGGCCGGGATGTCCAGCGCCGCGAGCTCCTCGCGAAAGATCGCGCGCGCTTGTTCTGCGGTGAGCAAGGGCGCGCCGAAAGATGATGCGCTTTCCCGGGCCGGTGCGATTGGCGTTTGCGGGGCGGGCGCCTCGGCGATGCGGCGCGCGGCGTCGACGTCTCTGGCGATCTGATCGGTTTCAAGGTCGATGGCGGCGACGCGCAGGCCCAGCATGGCGAGGAGCGCGGTTTGCGCGATGGAAAGCGTCAAAAGCCATTTCATGAGCTTGGTCTCCCGGTTCGCCGTTGACCCTAGCGCCGGGAGGCGAGCCGGGCTGTGACGCCCGACACAAGCGCGCGCGGCTTTCAGGCGGTGAGCGCCATCGGGCCTGCGACGGCGGCGATGCGGCCCGCGAAGTCCTGCGCCGCCTTGGCGGTTTCCGGCGTCAGCGCGTCGGCGCCTTTCGCATAGAGAAGCCCGCCCCAGTCCATGCGGAAATAGCCGGCCGTGTCCTCGAAGGGGTGAACGAAGCTGTCGGGCGGTTCGGGGTCTCCGCCGGTGCCGAGCGCAAACAGGGTCTTGCCGGCGAGCGCCTTGCCCAGGGGTTTGAAAGGCGGGTCGGTGAGGTCCGTCAGGCGGTCGAAAAACATCTTCATCTGACCGCTCATGGAATACCAATAAAGGGGGCTCGCAAGGACGATCGTTCGGGCGCGAACCATTTTCTGCGCTATGGGCAGGAAGTCGTCGCCGCGATTGCGGTATTCGTAATCGTAAGGGCCGATCGTAAGGGCGCCGAGGTCGATGAACTCGCCGCCGCCGCCATCTTGATCTTCAAGATGGCGGAAGACGTCCCGGGCGAGGCGGGCGGTGTGCCCGTCCCCGCGGGAAGAGCCGAGAATGAAAAGGCTGGTCATGGCTTTTCCTCTCGGTCTCAGCGTTTGCGTTCGAGGACGCGGCGCATGTGTTCCACAAGATCGCCGCCTTCGTTCCAGGCTTTTGTGCGGGTCATGGCCGCCTCCTATTGATAAAGGTTTTTCTCGGACGGAACGGCGCTCGAATATTCGACGAACTCGAACTCCAGCCCTTCCTCATTGACGTAATAGAGATTGCGCCGGTGGGGGTGGTCCTCGCCGAGCTTCGCCGGATCGTAGCCGGCCCCGGCCAGGCGCTCGACGAGGCTGTCGAGATCGCTCACCTCGAAGCCGATATGCGCAAGGCCGGGCTCGGACCCTTCAAGATCGCGATGACGGCCGCGCGCCGCCTTCGGAATCTTGAACTCGTTCAGGGTCAGATAATTGTCCGCATCGCCGATATGGGCCCAGCGGCGCGGCACGCCGTACCACTCGCCGCCGCCTTCGCCGCGCACGGCCCAATGGGGAAACGCGGCCATCAGGAAGCGCGCCGTCGGATCAATCTCGGCGACGACGAGGTTCACATGCTCGATCCTCGGGGTGTTTTGAGGTTGGGCGGCGGGGTCTTCTTTCTTCTCTCTTGCAGCCATGTCGGCCTCCCTTATTTATGAAAGAATACCCTTTCATTAATTGCCCTTGTTTTTGAAAGCAAGACCTTTTAAAAAGAAGCCATGAGCAAAATATCGAAGAGCGCCATCAAGAAAACCGATGCCGCGAGGGCCGAACCGGCCAGTGAGGCGAAAAGCGAAAGCGGGGCGACGCGGCGCGCTATCCTCGATCTGTTAAAGCGCGAGGGCGAACATAGCGCCGGCGCGCTCGGCGAGGCGTTGGGCCTAACGCCCATGGCCGCGCGGTTGCAGCTTTACGCGCTGGAAGAGGAGGGGCTCGTCGCCACGCGCTCCGAAGCGAAGGGCCGCGGGCGCCCGACGCTTTACTGGAGCCTGACGGACGCCTCCGCGAAGATCTTTCCCGACGCCCATCAGGCGCTGGCCGTCGAAATGATCCAGTCGGTCGAAGAGCTCTTCGGCGCCGAGGGCCTCAAGAAGTTCATCAAACGCCATGGCGACATGCAGCGCACGGCCTATGGCGACAAACTCGACAGCGCCAAGACGCTCGGCGAACGCGTCAAGCGGCTGGCGAAAGCGCGGTCCGACGAAGGCTACATGGCCGAGGCGAAACGCGACGGGCGCGACTGGCTATTGGTCGAGAACCATTGTCCCATCTGTTCGGCGGCGAAAGCCTGCACCGGGCTCTGCGCCAACGAACTTGCAGTTTTTTCCGATGTTCTGGGCGACAAAGTATCGGTGAGCCGCGAGGAACACATCCTCGCCGGCGCGCGGCGCTGCGCCTATCGGGTGAAGGCGGGCTAATCGTCCTTCATATTCACGAACAGCAAGACGACGCCGCTGCCGAGAATGTATTTGCTGGCGTCGCCGAGCGAGCCTTGGCCGAGCTGATGCTGCCACATCTGGAAGAGGGCGCCGCCGATCACGGTGAAGCCGCCGAACCAGACCACAAGGGCCATGGCGCAGCCCGCCAGCGCAAATGTCTTTGAGGCGTTGAACTGGTCGGCGGGTTTGCCCGCCGCGCCGAGCATGTTGGCGGCGCCGATAAGCGACAGGACGCCCACCAGAAATTCGCCTGCGAGAATGATGCACAGTGCGACGGTCGCGGCCGCCGTTCCCTCCATCGCCGGAACCAGCTTCACCGGATACCAGGGCGTGTCGCCTTGCGCGATGACGGCGCCGACCGCGCCGCGCGCCGCTTCCCAGTTGGCGATGTTGCCGGCGAAATAGAGAAGGCCGTTAAGGCCCACAAAGGCGACGAGAATGATTTTGAAATACCGGATCATGAAAGCCCCCTTTTGTTTGAGGCGAGCTTAAGGCGATCCCCTGCCGATGAACAGACAAAGGGGCCGTGGCCTTCGCAGGCGCAATAGGATAACACCGGCCCCACGGTCGGCGGGCCGGCAAGCGCGACTGCGCGTCCGCAGCGAAGCGAGGATCGCATGGGTGAAACCCTGCGCATTTAAACCAAAGAGACTTCATGACCCGCGACAAGCCTTTCTGGAAGACCAAGAAACTTTCCGAGATGACGGATGAGGAGTGGGAGTCGCTGTGCGACGGCTGCGGGCGCTGCTGCATCTATGTGTTGCACAATGAAGAGACCGACGAGGTGTTCGAGACCGACATCGCCTGCCAGCTTTTCGATATCGCAAAGCGCCGCTGCACCGATTACGCCAACCGGCTGGAGCGCGTGAAGGACTGCGTGCAATTAACGCCGGACAATGTCGGCGCCTTGAAATGGATGCCGCCCTCTTGCGCCTATCGCCGTCTCGCAGAGGGCAAGGGCCTGCCGAAATGGCATCCCTTGCGCACCGGCGATAAAAAATCCGTGGAGCGCGCCGGGATCGCCGTCTCGCCCGATCTCATTCCGGAAAACGAGATCGAGATCACCGACGACTTGCTGGAAGAGCGGATTACAAGATCGCGGTGAGAAGACCGTAAATACGCCGCTCACCCCGACGAAGGTCGGGGTCTCGGACCATATGGACGGAGATTCCGGCTTTCGCCGGAATGAGCGGAAAATGGAAAGCAGGCCAGTTTTTCGCCTGGCGCTTTGGCGCCCTTACCGCACCACCATCACCGAGCATGTCGCATGCAGCGTCACATGACTGGCATGCGAGCCGAAGAGATGGTCGGTGATTTTCGGATCGTGCGTCGCCATGACCACGAGATCGGCTTTGATTTCCTCGGCCGCCTCGAGGATCATTTTCTCCGCCGATTCATGCTGGCGGAAGAGCGCCTCCACCTCGATGCCGTAGGCGTCGCCAGCTTCCTTGATGAAGGCTTCGAACTCCGGCTTGTGATGTTCGGGATATTCGGTGATGCCCTCGCCGAGCGGGTGGGCGGCGGTCATGACATAGAGCTTGGCGCCGTAATCCTTGGCGAATTGCGCGGCCATGGCGAGCGCCTTTGCGGATTTTTCCTGCTCGCCCATGTCCACGGGCACCATGATCACGTCGATATCGGGCGCTTTTATCTTCGCCAAAAGGGGGCTCCTTTCCGCTCTTCGTCTTCATGCCAACACAGCATAGGCGATAGCGGTCTTGAGATCAAAAAAACCACCCCAATAAGGCGAACGCAGCGCCCGGAAATTCATCATATCTGATGAATTCTTTCATGAATCCCGCATTCGGTGCGTAGTTATCCACGAGTCTCGGGACGGCCCCATAATGCCTCCCATGTCGAACGAAACCGAAAATTCAAAACCGCCGCGGGATCTGGATGCGCTCTGCGCAAACATTCTCGAACTCGCGCATCGCCGCGCCGAGAGCCTGCTCGCGGGGCGCGGCGACGATGAAGACGCGTTCGATCGCGGCGCGCGCGCCCTGCGCACGCTGATGAGTTCCGCCGAAAGCGCCGGGCGCATGAAAGGCGAAGAAGCAAAGGAACGAAACGCCCATGAGCAAGACGCCGGCGGAGCCGACTTCACGGAAGAAGACATCGAAGCCGCTTACCGGCGGATATCCGACAGCGTCGACCGCCTCGCGCGCGAAGACGCTGGACGCGCAGACGCGGACCCTGCGCCTCAAACGCGCGGTGCTGCGCGCGCTCGCGGCGGAGATGGCGGCAAAGCTGTGGCGGGGGAACGCCCATGACCACCAGAAAGAACCCGCGGGCGACTGGACGACCTGGCTCATTCTCGGCGGGCGCGGCGCAGGCAAGACGCGCGCCGGCGCGGAATGGGTGCGCGCGCTTGTTTCCGGCAGGGCGAACGACAATGCCGGGCGACGCGCCATCGCCCCACCCGCCATCGCCCTTGTCGCGGAGTCCTATGCAGATGCGAGGGAAGTCATGATTGAAGGACCCTCCGGCATTCGCGCCGTCTCGCCCCCGGGATCGGCGCCGGTTTACGAAGCCTCGCGCCGGCGCCTTGTCTGGCCGGACGGGGCGGTCGCCTACGCCTTCTCCGCCGAGGATCCGGACGGCATTCGCGGCTATCAGTTTACCGAGGCCTGGAGCGATGAGGTCTGCAAATGGCGCTATGCGGAGGAGACCTGGTCGAACCTCCAGCTTGCGCTGCGCCTCGGTGATAAGCCGCGCCAGATCGTTACGACGACGCCGCGCCCGACCGCGCTGATCAAGCGCCTCGCCGCGGCGAAAACAACCGCGCTCACCCGCGCTTCGACTTACGACAACCGCGCGCATCTTTCCGAGGCGTTCTTTACGGAGATCGCGAACGCTTACGAAGGCACGGCGCTCGGGCGCCAGGAGCTGATGGGCGAGATCGTCGAGGATGTCGCCGGCGCGCTTTGGAGCTGGAGCCTCATCGAGGCGTCGCGGATTTCCGCCGCGCCCGATCTCGACAGAATCGTCGTCGCCGTCGATCCCCCCGCGACGGCCGGCGAGAACGCGGACGAATGCGGCATCGTCGTCGCCGGCGTCGCTTTTTGCGGCGAGGTTGAGACCGCTTTCGTCATCGCGGACTGGTCGGCGGCGGGACTCTCTCCCCGTCAGTGGGCGGAGAGAACCGCAGCCGCCTATCGCGAATTTTCTGCCGACCGCATCGTCGTCGAGGTGAACCAGGGCGGCGACATGGCCAAGGCCGTGATCGCGCAGCTCGACCCGGCGGCGCCGGTGCGCGGCGTGCACGCCACGCGCGGCAAACGCCTGCGCGCCGAACCCGTCGCCGCGCTCTACGAACAGGGTCGCGTGCGCCATGCCGGCGCCTTCCCGAAACTCGAAGACCAGATGGCGACTTATACGGGCGAGGGCGGGAAAAGCCCCGACCGCCTCGACGCGCTCGTTTGGGCGATCACTGATCTGATGCTGTCCCGCCGCGCCCCGACGCCCGGCGTCAGGAAGTTGAGTTAGGAGTTGCTTGTGTTGCGTAACACCCCCTCCGTCTGCTTCGCAGACACCTCCCCCGTAAACGGGGGAGGAGAGAAGCCGCAAATTTTTGCAACGGAAACTCTTCCCCCGCTTGCGGGGGAAGTGGCCCGAAGGGCCGATGGGGGTGTTCAGTGAAACTCCCTTTCTTCTCTTCGAAACCGCCCGAACAAAAGGCCTCCGCCGCCAAGGCGCTGATCGCGCTGCACCGGCTCGGCGCGCCGCGATGGACGCCGCGCGATTACGCGTCGTTGGCGCGCGCCGGCTATGAGCGCAATGTCATCGCCTATCGCTGCGTGCGGCTCGTCGCGGAAGCGGCGGCCTCGGCGCCCTTGCGGGTCATGGAAGGCGGCGCGGTGATGAGCGATCATCCGCTGATCGCGCTGCTCGCCAAACCCAACCCCGAACAGTCGGGCGCCGAGCTATTCGAGAGCTTTTACGGCTTCCTCCAGACCGCCGGCAACGCCTATCTCGAGGCGGTCGCGCTCGACGGCGCCCCGCGCGAGCTTTACGCGCTGCGCCCCGACCGCATGAAGGCGCGGCCCGGCAAGTCGGGCTGGGCCGATGCTTACGATTATTCCGTCGCCGGGCGCTCGGTGACGTTCAGGAAGCCCGATGACGGGTCCTTGTCGCCGATCCTGCATCTGAAACTGTTTCATCCGTCCAACGATCATTACGGGCTGTCGCCGCTCGAGGCCGCGAGCGCCTGCGTCGATCTTCACAATGCGGCCTCGGCCTGGAATAAGTCCTTGCTCGACAATGCGGCCCGGCCCTCCGGCGCACTGGTCTATAAGGGCCCCGAAGGCGCGGAGAATTTAACCTCGGCGCAATTCGACCGGCTGAAGTCGGAATTGGAAGACGCCTATCAGGGCTCGGCGAACGCCGGCCGCCCCCTTGTGCTCGACGGCGGGCTCGAATGGCGGTCCATGTCCTTGACGCCCGCCGACATGGATTTCATCGAGGCGAAAAACGCCGCCGCGCGCGAGATCGCGCTGGCCTTCGGCGTGCCGCCCATGCTGCTCGGCATTCCCGGCGACAACACCTATTCCAACTACAAGGAAGCCAATCTCGCCTTCTGGAAACAGACGGTGCTGCCGCTGGTGAAGAAAACCGCGAGCGCGCTGACGAACTGGATCGCGCCGGTCTGGCCCGAGGCGGAAGTCATCTGCCAGACCAGCGAGATCGATGCGCTGTCCGCCGAACGCGATGCGCTTTGGACGCGCGTTTCCCGCGCGGAGTTTTTGACCGACGATGAAAAGCGCAGTGTCTTGGGCCTTAAACCCATGGAGGAACGCGATGCATAGCGTTTCCTTCCCCAAAAGCCCCCTCGACAAACCTATGGAGCTGCGCGTCACCGTCGCCATCGGCGCGGCGCTGATCGTGCAGTCGGGGCTGGGGCTCGTCTGGGCCGGCGCCGCGTCGGAACGCCTGGCGCAGCTCGAACGACGCGCCGACGATAATCACGAAATCATCGAGCGCACTGCGCGCCTCGAGGAACAGGCGCGCTTCATGTCCGCAACGCTGGTGCGCATTGAAGAGAAACTCGATGCGCGCGGGGAGGGCGAGTGATGGTTTGTTTTTTCGCCACCCCCATCCCCGGCTTCGCCGGTACTTCCCCCGCAAGCGGGGGAAGAGGGGCGCTCCTTCTTGAAGCGCAACGCGCCTCCTCCCCCGCTTGCGGGGGAGGTGTCAGAGAAGCTGACGGAGGGGGTGCGTGATGGACCATTTCATCGCGGAAATCGAAGGCTATGCCTCCGTCTTCAACATCGCGGACCTCAATGGCGATGTCGTCGCGCCCGGCACCTTTGCAAGGTCGCTCAAGAAGAAACCGAAGCCCGCCATGCTTTACAGCCATGCAGCGGAGGCGCCCATCGGCCGCTGGACGCTCCTGCGCGAGGATACTTACGGCCTTTTCGTCAAGGGCGAGCTGATCCTCTCATCGCCGCGCGCCAGGGAGGTCCACGCGCTTTTGGAAGGCGGCGCCCTCAACGGGCTTTCCATCGGCTATCAGACTTTGCGCGCGTCGCGCACGAAAACCGGGCGGCGCATTCTCGAGGCCGATCTCTGGGAAGTCTCCATCGTCACCTTCCCCATGGCGCGCGAGGCGCGGGTGATGCGGGTCGGCCCCGCGCGCCCGGAATTCGATCCCGCCGCCGTCGCGAAAATCTTCAAAGAACCGGTTCGCGTTTCCCCCTCCCTTGCCGCGCAAGAGACGCGAACCAGCCGCGCGCGAAGGCGCGCCGATCACGCATCGGCCGCCTTCGCAGCCGGCCGGGCGCCCGCTCCGCTGTCCCCCACGGAAGGGGCGGGCGCCCGTCTTTTTGCGCAAACGCTGAACGCCGCGGCCCGAAAATTGTCTCACCAAGGAGTATGAGTAAATGACTATCGAAACCAAAGCCGACGCGCCCAATGCGGAACTCCGCGGCGCCATGCGCGAATTCCTCACCGCTTTTGAAGCTTTCAAGGACGCCAATGACGAGCGCCTCGGAGCGCTCGAAGAGAAAAGCCGCGACGATGTGGTGCTCGCCGAAAAGGTCGAGCGCATCAATGCGGCCGTGACGGAACAGAAAGCCGCTGTCGACCGCCTGGCGCTCAAAAACCAGCGTCCGCAACTGGGCGAAACCCGCCTTGCGGAACCCGACGAGCGCAAAGCCGCCTTCATGCGCTATATGCGCGTCGGCGACGCGACCGCCGTCGCGAATCTCGAAGCAAAGTCCGTCAACACGGGAACCGGGGAGGAGGGCGGTTATCTCGCGCCCAATGAAGTCGAGCGCATGATCACCGCCGCCGTGAAAGACATCTCGCCCATCCGCCAGATCGCCTCGGTGCGCGAAATCGGCGGCAATACATTCCGCAAGCCCGTCTCCAACGGCGATACGGTCGCCGGCTGGGTCGCGGAAACGACGGCGCGCGACAGCGCCACGACCGCGCCGACCCTGACCGCGCTCGATTTCCCGACCATGGAGCTCTACGCCATGCCGGCGGCGTCGCAGACGCTGCTCGACGATTCCATTGTCGATATCGAGCAATGGCTCGCCGACGAGGTGCAGACGGAATTCGCGGTGCAAGAATCCGCCGCTTTCATCTCCGGCAACGGGACGACCGCGCCGAAGGGCATCCTCACCTATGACATCGCCGCGGACGCCACGAAAGACCCGGATGAGCTCGGCTTCATCGCCACGGGCGCCGACGGCGCGTTCCCCGCGTCGAACCCGTCGGACAAATTGCTCGACCTCATCTATCTGCCGAAGCAGGCCTACCGCGCCAACGGGCGCTTCCTCATGAACCGCTCCGTCGTCGGCGCCCTGCGCAAATTCAAAGACACGGAAGGCAATTATCTCTGGCAGCCCAATAGTGAGCCGGGCGAGCCCGCGCGCCTCATGGGCTATCCGGTGACCGAAGCCGAGGACATGCCGGATATCGGGTCCGACACGCATTCGATTGCGTTCGGGGATTTCCGCCGCGCCTATCTCATTGTCGACCGCGTCGGCGTGCGGGTGTTGCGCGATCCTTATTCGGCGAAACCTTACGTCCTCTTCTACACGACCAAGCGTGTCGGCGGCGGCGTTCAGGATTTCGAAGCGATCAAGTTCCTGAAATTTGCGTCGTAAGGCCCCCTTCTTCCGCTCATTCCGGCGCAGGCCGGAATCTCCAACCGCAGACTCCGACTCTGCTGAACGAGATCCCGGCTTTCGCCGGGATGAGCGGGGGGAAAGCTTGAACATCAACAACGGACGAGCCCAAACATGTCCCTCACTCTTCTTTCCCCGCCGGCGGCGGAGCCGGTGACCCTGGCCGACCTGAAAGCGCATCTGCGTGTGACGAGCGACGATGAAGACGCGCTCATTACGGGCTTGGCTGTCGCGGCTGTGCGCGCGCTCGAGGCGCGCGGCGGTCTTGCGCTGATGCCGCAGCAATGGCGTCTGGCGCTCGATGCGGCGCCGGAAGAAACGCTGTTCCTGCCGCTCTCGCCCGTGTCCGCCATCGATGCGGTGGCGGTGATCGACGGCGCGGGCGACCCGCAGGAGGTTTCCCCTTCGCTTTACGATGCGGTTCTCGGAACCGGCGCGCGCCTTCGCCCCGCCGGGCCCTGGCCCTTGCCGGCGCCGAAAGTCGGCGGCGTGCATATCGATTTCACTGCCGGTTATGAAGACGCCGAGGCCGTGCCGGCGCCGTTGAAACAGGCGGTGCTGACGCTCGCCGCGTTCTTTTTCGAAACCCGCGAGGCGGCGGGCGAGACGCGCATCTACGCCGTGCCGCGCAGCGTCGACGCGCTGATCGCGCCTTATAAGGAGGCGCGGCTGTGATCGGCGCCCTTCGTCACAAGATCGAGCTGTTGACGCCCGAACGCACGGAAGACGAGGCGGGCGGCGCCAGCGTCGCTTATCTATCGGGCCCCGAACTCTGGGCCGATGTGGAGCGGCTATCCTCCACCCGCGATTTCGCCGGCGACCGCGAAAACCGTCTCAAACGCATCGCCGCGACCATCCGCTTCCGGTCCGATATCGCGCTCGGAACGCGGATCGTCTTCGCGGGCGAGACCTACGAGACCGTCAGTATCGAGAGCGATGACGGGCGCGAAAAGCGCCTGACGCTGATTTGCGAGGAGGTGCTGTCATGACCGACGCCCAGTGGGAATTGCAGAAGGCCGTCTATCAGGCGCTTCGCGCCGACGAAGCGCTGAAAGCGCAGATCGGCGACCCCGCGCGCATCTTCGATGACCCGCCGCCGTCGGCGCTCTTTCCCTATCTCACTATCGGCGAAGCGCGGGCGAGCGATTACAAGGGCGTCGACGGCGCGCTTGAGCACGAGCTGAAGCTCTACGCCTTTTCCCGTTACGCGGGTCGGCGCGAGGTGAAGCGCATTCTCTCCGGGGTTTACGACGCGCTGCACGACGCGGCGCTGACGCTCTCCGGTCATGATCTCGTCAATATCCGGTTTGTCTTCGCCGACGCCTTTAGGCGCCTCGACGGCGAAATCTATCAGGGCGTCGCGCGCTTTCGCGCCGTGACGCAGTCTCATTAAGGAGTCTCATCATGCCTGCACAAAAAGGCAAAGACTTATTGCTGAAACTCGGCGACGGCGAAACGCCAGAAAGCTTCTCCGTTATCGGCGGCTTGCGCACGAAGTCGCTGTCCTTGAACGCGCAGACCGTCGACGTCACCCATTCGCAATCGGCGGGCGGCTGGCGCGAATTGCTCGCGGGCGCCGGGGTTCGCCAGGCGTCGGTCTCCGGCGCCGGGGTGTTCCTGAACGATGCAGCGGCGGAAGAAGTGCGCGGCGTTTTCTTCGCCAATGAGGCGCGCAGCTGGCAGGTGATCGTGCCCGGCTTCGGAACCATCGAAGGCGCGTTCCTCATCGCCAATCTCGATTACGCCGGCGAGCATGACCGCGAGGCGTCCATGTCGCTGGCGCTCGAAAGCGCCGGCGCGCTGAGTTTCACCGCGGAGGGGTGAGGCATGGTTGAGCGCTTGTTACAATTTCCCTCTTCCCCCGCTTGCGGGGGAAGTACCGGCGAAGCCGGGGATGGGGGGGCTCTCACCGGCTTGCCGACTTGGATATCTGGGGTTTCACCCCCTCCGTCCCTTCGGGACACCTCCCCCGCAAGCGGGGGAGGAGGAAGGCCCGGCCAGTTGGGGAGAGCATCATGACCCATCCCCGCGGCGATGCGCGCATCAGGATCAATGGAGAGGAAAAAACGCTCCGCCTTACGCTCGGCGCGCTTGCGGATATGGAGGAGCGCTTCGGCGGCGATCTCTCCGCCTTGCAGGCGCGGCTGAAAAGCCCCCGCGTCTCCGACATTGTGCTTGTTCTTCATGCGCTTTTGGCTGGCGGCGGTGCGGCGCTGACGCTCGAAGCCCTGAAAGCGAGCGACATCGATTTGTCGGAGGCGACGCGCGCCATCGCCAAGGCTTTCGAGGCGCTCGGGAGCGATGACGCGCCGGGAAAGCCCGCATCGGGGGAGGCTCACAGTCATGGCGCATGATGTTTTCTTTCGCGATTTTGCGCCTGGGTCTCGCGCCGGAAGCCTTCTGGGCGCTCTCCGCCGCCGAATGGCGCGCGCTTCTCGACGCGGTCCTGCCGCAAGGAGAGGCCATGACTCGCGACGCGCTGAAAGCGCTCATCAAACAATATGGAGGCGGCGATGCCTGAGCATGTAAACGTCACGGTCGACATGGCGGACCTCGAAGCGGGCGCGGCGGAAATCGAAAAGCTCGCGCGCGAGCGCATCGCGCCCGCCGCCGCGCTCATCGACGAGGCGTTTGCGACCGCGGCGCGTTCGATCCAGTCCAACCTCTCGCGCGCAGCCGAACGCGGCGAGTTGTCCTTCAAGAAACTGACCGACGCCCTCCTGAAGGATTTGCGCCGCTTCGCGATCAACAGCCTTGTGCGCCAGCCCGTGCAGAACCTTGTCGCGGGCGCGCTCGGCAATGTCTTCGGGGGCGGGCGCGCCAATGGCGGTTTCGTTTCCCCGCGCCAGTCTTATCTCGTGGGCGAGCGCGGGCCGGAGCTGTTCACGCCCGCCGGCGCCGGCAATGTCCGGCCCTTGGGAGCCTCTGGAATGACCGTGAACATCTCGCTCCCCGGCGTCACGGATGTTCAAAGCTTTCGCCGCTCCGAAACGCAACTGGCCGCCGCCTTGGCGCGCGCAGTGGGGAGAGGGCAGCGGAATCTGTGAGCATGCGTTTGCTAAGCGCCTCAACCCCCTCCGTCAGCTTCGCTGACACCTCCCCCGTAAACGGGGGAGGAGAAATGTCACGCTTTCTAGGCGGGCGTTCTCTTCCCCCGCTGGCGGGGGAAGTGGCCCGAAGGGCCGATGAGGGTGAGAAAAGCAGAAATCGTTCAGTTGAGTAACAACCCATGTCCTTCCACGAAGTTTTATTCCCCGTCGACATCGCGCTGAACTCCGAAGGCGGGCCGACGCGCCGCACCGACATTGTCGCGCTCGTTTCCGGCCATGAAGAGCGCAACTCGCCCTGGGCGGGCTCGCGGCGGTCGTTCAATGCCGGTTACGGCGTCAAATCCATCGCTGACATTGAAAATGTCATCGCCTTTTTCGAGGCGCGCCACGGACGGCTTTACGGCTTCCGCTTCCGCGACCCGTTCGATTTTAAAAGCTGCGCGCTGGCGCAACCCCCCGCGCCTGATGATCAGCTGATCGGAACCGGCGACGGGAGCGAAACCGGCTTCCAGCTTGTGAAGCGCTATGTCTCCGGCGGGGCGTCCTATGGGCGGCCCGTGAAGAAACCCGTCGCAGGGTCGGTCCTCGTTGCCGTGGACGGCGTTGAACAAACCGAGGGCGCCGATTTCACGGTGGATGAAACCAGCGGCGCCGTGACCTTCGCCGCGCCGCCCGGCGCCGGGCTCTCGGTGACGGCGGGGTTCCTGTTCGATTGTCCCGTGCGCTTCGATACGGATGAGCTGCGCATCAATCTCGCGGCCTTCGAGGCGGGGGACATTCCGTCGATCCCGCTGATCGAGGTGCTGGTCTGATGCGCTCGCTCGATCCCGATCTCCAGACGCATCTTGCAACCGGCGCGACGACGCTCGCCACCTGCTGGCGGGTGACGCGCCGCGACGGGGTTGTGCTCGGTTTCACCGATCACGACCGCGCGCTTTCCTTTGACGGAACGGATTTCCTGCCCGACACGGGCGCGACCGGCTCGGCGCTGTCGTCTTCCGCCGATCTTGCTGTCGACAATGCCGACATTGAGGGCGCGCTCGCCGCGTCGGCCCTGTCGGGGGAAGATCTTGCCGCCGGGCGTTATGACGGCGCGGATGTCGAAGTCTTCCGCGTCAACTGGGCGGCGGTTTCGCAGCGCGTCCTCCTGAAAAAAGGCGTTGTCGGCGAAGTGAAGCGCGAAGGCGGCGCCTTCCGCGCGGAACTGAGAGGGCTGTCGCATCATCTCGATCAGCCCGTAGGCCGCGTCTATCAGCATCTTTGCGACGTCAATCTCGGGAGCGTGAAATGCGGCGTCGATCTCGATAACGCCGCCTATAAAACCGCTGGCGAGGTGACGGCGCTGAAAGACGCGCAGAGTTTTATTGCGGACGGGTTTTCCTCTTTCGAGGACGGCTGGTTCGCGCACGGGCTTCTCACATGGACGACCGGCGCCAATGCCGGGCTCTCCGCACATGTGAAGACGCAGACCCAGAACGGCGCCGTCGCCCTGTGGTTGCCCGCGGGCGCGGCGATCGACATCGGCGATACATTCACCGCCACGGCGGGCTGCGACAAGCGCTTCACGACCTGCAAAGCGAAATTCTCCAACGCGATCAATTTCCGCGGCCAGCCCTTCATGCCCGGCAACGACTTCGCGATTTCCTATCCGCTGAAGGGGGAGAAAAACGACGGAGGCAAGCTGAAATGAGTGTCCGGTTACAGGAACGACGCGATGAAACTGTCGAACCATCCGTAATAGATGAAGGCCGCGGCGGCGAGAATGGCGACGGCGCCGGCCCACCGGAGGGGAGGCTTGCGTCCGATGAGACGCGGCAAGCCGTCCAAGACGCCGATCACGGCGGCCGCGGTGACGATGAGGTAGGCAAGAATGACGGCGTAATCGAGCCAGTAGTCTCCGGTAAGGGGCTGTCTTTTCGCAATGAGGAGCGGTTGGCTTGCAATAAAGACAAGCCCGAAGAGCCACTCAAGCGCGCGGATCGGCCGCTTCGGAATGCGTCTTGCGGTCATCGAAACCTTGTCCTGTGTTCCGGCCTTGCAGAAATCAGCTTAGGCGAAGGCGGGCGCGTCTGCAACGAAACGCAAGCATGGAGCGCTGTCGCATGAGCGCCCAGGCCCCATCGCCTTCGCCCGCAATCATCACCCGCGCGCGCGTCATTGCCGCCGCTGGTCAATGGATCGGCACGCCTTATGTGCACCAAGCAAGCGCGAAAGGGGCGGGCTGCGACTGTCTCGGGCTCATTCGCGGGGTGTGGCGCGAGCTTTACGGCAGTGAGCCGGAAACGCCGCCGCCTTACACGCCGGATTGGAACGAACGGCATTGTGACGAACCGCTCCTCTCCGCCGCGCGCCGTCATCTCGTGGAGAAAGAGACAAAAGACATCGAAGTCGGCGACGTCGTGATCTTTCGCGTCGCGGCCAACGGCCCGGCGAAACATTGCGGCGTCGCATCCTCTCCCAACGCTTTCATTCACGCCTATGCGGGCCGCGCCGTGGTTGAGAGCTGGATGAACCGCTGGTGGCGCCAGCGCATCGCCGGCGTTTTTGAATTTCCGGGAATAGAGCAGGGACTAGGGATTGGGGATTAGGGAAAAGGAGGCGGCAGCGATCCTTCCCAATCCCTAGTCCCGAATCCCTCATCCCCAAAATGCGGAGCATTTAAATGGCCCAGCTTCTTCTTACCGCCGCCAAGGCCGGCGCGGGCGCGGCCGCCAAGGGCGGGATGGGCGCGTTTCTGGCGCGCACCGTCGCGACAACCGCCGCCTCTTATGCGGCGGGCTACGCCGACCGGCTGATCTTCGGGCCGCGCAAGCGCAAGGTCGAAGGCCCGCGCCTTGAAAGCTTTCAGGTGCAGGCGTCGCAGGAGGGCGCGCCGATATTGCGCGTCTATGGCCGCGCGCGTGTCGCGGGACAGCTGATCTGGGCGGCGAATTTCAAGGAGACGCCGTCAGAGACGACGGAGTCCTCCGGCGGCAAGGGCGGGCGCCCCGCCGCGCAGACGACCTATACGGAGTATCTCTATTCGATTTCTTTCGCGGTGGGGCTGTGCGAGGGCGTCATCGACCGGGTGGGCCGGGTCTGGGCCGACGGCAAGCCCTTCGATCTGTCGAAGCATAATGTCCGCGTCCATCGCGGGGAGGAAAACCAGGCGCCGGACGCCCTGATCGCGGCGGTGGAGGGTGAGGCGCCCGCCTTTCGCGGCCTTGCCTATATCGTGTTCGAGGATCTGCCGCTGAAGGATTTCGGCAACCGCATCCCGCAGCTTTCCTTCGAGATCGAAAAGAGCCTCAAAAGCGCCGATGAAAACGCGCTGGAGAACAATCTCACCGCGGTCTCCATGATCCCGGCTTCCGGCGAGTTTGTTTACGGGACGAGCGCCGTCACGCGCCTCATCGAGGAGGGCGTCACCGCTTCGGAGAACATTCACAATCTTCAGGGCGTCACGGATTTCGCCGCCTCGCTCGACGCGCTGACGGACGCGGCGCCCAATCTCGAGCATGTCTCGCTCATCGCCGCCTGGTTCGGCACATCAGTGAACGCCGCCGCCTGCGCAATCCGGCCCGGCGTTGATACGGCGGACAAAGAGACCACGCCTTATTCATGGAAGGCGGGCGGCGTGACGCGCGACGACGCGCATCTCATCTCCACTATCGACGGCGGCGCCGCTTATGGCGGCACGCCGGCGGATCGGTCTGTCGTCGAGGCCATTCAGGCGCTGAAGGCCAAGGGCCTGAAAGTCATGTTCCACCCTTTCATCCTGATGGATGCGGCCGGCTATCCCTGGCGGGGCCGCATCGATGCGGGCGGGGCGGACAAGACCGCCGGGGCGACTGCGATCATCGGCAACTTTTTCGGCAATGCGGACGCTTCGGACTTTTCCGTTTCGGGCGGGGAGGTGATCTATTCGGGACCGAACGAATGGTCGTTCCGGCGGTTCATTCTGCATTACGCAAAACTCTGCGCGCTCGCGGGCGGCGTTGACGCATTTTTGCTGGGCTCGGAACTTATCGGCATTACGACGACGCGCGACAACGCCGACACTTATCCGGCGGTCGCGGAGATGGCGGCGCTCGCCGGCGAAGTCCGCAGCATTCTGGGGCCGTCGACGAAAATCTCCTACGGCGCCGACTGGTCGGAATATTTCGGCCATCAGCCGGGCGACGGCTCCGGCGACGTGTTCTTTCATCTGGACGACCTCTGGGCCGACGATGACATCGACTTTATCGGCGTCGACAATTATTTGCCGCTCGCCGACTGGCGCGACGGCTTTGCGCATGCGGACGCGCTTGCCGGCGCCAAAAGCCAGTACGATCTCGCCTATCTGCAAGAGAACATTCGCGGCGGCGAGCGCTACGACTGGTATTATGCGAGCGCGGCCGACCGCGAGGCGCAAACAAGAACGCCGATCAGTGACGGCGCCTATGGCGAGCCCTGGGTGTTCCGCGCCAAGGATTTCTGGAGCTGGTGGGTGAACCCGCACCATAACCGCCCCGGCGGCGTGCGCGATGGATCTCCGACCGCGTGGGTTCCGCAGTCGAAACCGTTTTACTTCACCGAAACCGGCTGCCCTGCCGTCGACAAGGGCGCGAACCAGCCGAACGTCTTTGTCGACGCCAAGAGCACCGAAAGCGCGCTGCCGCATTTCTCCAGCGGTTATCGCGACGACATGGCGCAACGGCGTTTCCTCGAAGCGCAAGGCGCGTTCTGGCGCGAGAGCGCCAACAATCCTGTGTCCTCCGTTTATGGCGGGCCCATGGTCGATGCGGACCGGCGCTATGTCTATGCGTATGATGCGCGGCCCTTTCCGGATTTTCCGGCCCGCGCCGATGTCTGGGGCGATACGGCGAACTGGGAGAAGGGGCACTGGCTGAACGGGCGTTTGGGCCGGGCGCCGCTGGGCCTGCTCGTCAAGGCGCTGGCGGCGGAGGCCGGCTTTTCCAATGTGGAGACCGACCGGCTCGAAGGGGTTCTTACCGGCTATGTCATCGACCGGCCCCTGTCGGCGCGCGAGATGATCGATCCGCTGGCGGATGTTTATCAGTTCGACGTGATCGAAACGGGCGATAGCTTGCGGTTCCAGCCGCGCCATGGCGAGCCGGTGTTGGTCCTCGACGCGGCGTCGCTTGCGGCGAGAGACAGCGGCGCCTTTTCCCTCGCGCTGGCGCAGGCGGCGGATCTGCCCGCCGCCTTCCGGCTCGGCTTTTTCGACGAGGCGGAAGACTTCGCCGCCGCCGTCGCGGAAGCGCGCGATCCGGGCGCCGGGCCAAAACGCGAATCGGGAACGGACATCGCCGCGGTGATCCCCGCCGCGGAAGCGGAGGCGCGGGCGCGCTCCATCCTCGCCGACGCCTGGGTGATGCGCGAAAGCCTTGAGTTCTCGCTTCCCCCTTCCGCGTTGGCGGTGGAGCCCGGCGACGCGATTGTTCTGAACGATCTCGGAACGGACCGGCGTTACCGCATCCTCGAGATCGAGGACGGGACGGCGCGCGATTGCGCGTTGGTGCGCGTCGCGCCGGCTGTTTACGACGCGCCGGCCGCCGCCGCTTCTTTCGCGGCGCCGGGCGACGTGATCGTCTATGCCGCGCCCGTCTGGGAGCTGATGGACCTGCCGCTGATCCGCGACGAGGCCGATCCGGCGGCGCCGTGGCTCGCCGCCTTTTCCGACCCGTGGCCGGGCGGCGTTGCGCTCTATCGCTCGAGCGGCGGGGCGCCCGCGCTGGCCGGGCTGGCGCCCGCGCGCGCCATCATGGGCCGGCTCGAAACCGCGCTGCCGCCCGCCGGGGCCGGGCGGCGCGTCTGGCGTGCCGTCGATGTGCGGCTGTCTTACGGGACGCTGTCGTCGAAACAGGAAGAGGATGTGTTCGCCGGCGCCAACGCCTTTGCTGTGCAGTCGAATGATGGCTGCTGGGAAGTCTGCCAGTTCGAGACTGCCGAACTGGTCGGCGCCAATCTCTGGCGCCTGACGGGTCTGTTGCGGGGACAGGCGGGGAGCGAGCGCGAAGCGCTTGCGGGCGCGTCTGTTGGCGCGCGCTTCGTGTTCCTCAATGCGGCGGTGACGCAGGCCGCCTTCGCCGCGAGCCTGCGCGGGCTTTCCTTCGAATGGCAGGCGGGGCCGGAAACAGACCTTCCCGATACGGATAATTTCACCGCGCGGGATTTCGTCATGAGCGCGCGCGGCCTCCTGCCGCTTTCGCCGGTGCATCTGCGCGCGCGATGGCAGGGCGGCGACATCCGCCTCTCCTGGATACGGCGCACGCGAACCGGCGGCGACGCCTGGGAAGGCGAGGTCCCTTTAAGCGAACTGACGGAAGCCTATCGCGTCACGATCTATGACGGCGAAACCCCCATCAGGACCGTGGAGACTGCGGCGCCGGACTACCTCTACGCCGCCGCCGACATCCTCGCCGATTTCGGATCGCCCGATCCCGGCGAAGCCCTTTCCTTCGCCGTCGCCCAGCTTTCGGACGCGGTCGGGGAAGGAGTGGAAGCCGCCGCCGCGCCCGTCATCGCGCTTTAAGGGGACAGCGGAATAAATGAACCGGAATCCCTTCCTCGCTCTCCCCGGCGAAAGCCGGGGCCTAGAAAAAAGCGTGTCAACGGGAATTGTCACTTGAGTAATCTTGAATCGTAAGCTGGTTCAAATGGCTGCCGTCTCTCAGATGCATATCAAGCTGGAGTCTGGCGTATGTTGCTGCGACCAACATCACGGCCAGCAAAAGCGGTCCAGCCCAGGGCGGCGGGTTTTTTATGTATTTGAAAACCACGCCGCCGACGACGAATGCGAGAGCGCCCCACAGGAGGAGCGTCGCAATAAAGGCGGCCGCATGATAAGCGATATTATAATGCGTTTTCGTCGAGACGGGATGATTTGCTCCCAGCGACGCCACAATGAAAACAAGACCGACGCACAGAAAAATTTTGCCGGCGCGTCCGATGGTTTTTTTCGGTTTGTCCGTCTCGGGCATCGAACGCTTTTTTTCCGTTATGTGAGCCAAAACATGTAAGCTTAAAGCAAGCCGAAGGTCGCTGCGACGCCAGCAAAAACCGAGAGCGCAAGTTTCACACGCAGGCTCCAGCCGGCGTTTTCGACGGCCTTGTCGTCGTCGATTGCCTTACCGGCCAGAACGGCAAAAAGCGTAAGGATGGCGACAACGCCAAGGGCGAGGGCGGCGATATGGATGACGAGGTCCAGAAGCGGATAGGGGCGCGAACCGTCGGTCGCGACCTTGAAAAGTAAAATGCCGACCGAAATTAGAGAAAAGGCGGTGGCCGCCCAAATCAAAACGCCGGGTTTGTCTTCATCTTGGTCGTGCAAGACATTTCCCCAAATGCATGTTTACTTGAATGGTGAAAATCACCCAAATGACGGCGTCGGTCAAACCTATCGCAGGCATGTTGGCGGCAAGGCTTGTATAGAGGCCCCTTCTTCCCCTCCAATTCCCCCGGGAAAATTAACCCTAAACTCTTCATTTCGGGGGAAAATCACCTATCTCTTACGCGTATGGGCCTCGCCCCCTCTTGGGACGGGCTCCTTTTTGCAGGCTTTTAACAAGGGATTAAAAGGGAAGTGGCGCGCAATCCTTACATTGTGCTGGGCTTGAGCCCGAAGGCGACGGATGCGGAAATCCGCTCCGCCTTCCGCCAGCTCGCCAAGAAATACCATCCCGACCGCAATCCGGACGACAAGAAGGCCGAAGACAAGTTCAAGGAAGTCTCCGCCGCCTTCGACATTCTCGGCGACGCGGAGCGGCGCAAGAAATACGATCGCGGCGAAATCGACGATGACGGCCGCGAACGCCCCAACCCCTTCCACCAGTGGACCCAGCGCGAGGCGACGGGCGGCGGGCGCGGCGGTTATTCTGGCGGCTATAACGCCGGTCCCGGCGGCGGGCCGGGGGCGGGCGCCTCTTTCGAGGACCTCTCCGACATCTTCTCCGACATTTTCGGCGCGCGCGCCGGCCGCGCCCAGGGCGGCGGCGGTCAGCAGATGCGCGGCCGCGATGTGCGTTATCGCCTCGAGGTCGATTTCCTCGACGCGGTGAACGGCGCCAAGAAGCGCGTCACCATGCCCGACGGCAAGACTCTCGACCTGTCGATCCCCGCGGCGTTCGAGGACGGCCAGACCCTGCGCCTCAAAGGCCAGGGCGAGCGCGGTCCCGGCGGCGCCGGCGACGTTTATGTCGAGGTGAAGGTGAAGCCCCACGCCATTTTCGAGCGCAAGGGCGACGACATCTATATCGAAACGCCGATCACGCTGAAGGAAGCGGTGCTCGGCGGCAAGATCACCGCACCGACCATCGCCGGCGACGTCACCGTCAACGTGCCGAAATATTCAAGCTCGGGCACTGTCCTCAGGCTGAAAGGCCGCGGCGTCGCCAAAAAGTCGGGCGGCGCCGGCGATCAATATGTGAAGCTCAAGATCATCCTGCCCGAGGGCGGCGACGCCGAGCTCGAGGACTTCGTCAAAAGCTGGAAGGGCGCGGAGAAAACCCGCAAGGACTTCGCCGGGGCCTAACCGCCAGGCGCTTTGCGGGCTCGTTTGACTGCCCCGGCCTGAAACCGTACGAGTAAAGACGATCGCTGTCTCGGGATCTTATTGAGCGCCATGCCCCTGTCTTCGCGGAAAAGAGAGCGCCTGTCCGCATTTCTGGCGGAGCTGCCCGTCGCAGCGGCGCTGAAGCTGTTCACTGCGCTCGAGGCCGACCGGGCCGCGGGGGGGAAAGACATCCCCCATGACGCCATCCTGGAGGATCTGCGCCGCAAGCTGGTGGAGCGCGGGGCGCCGCCGGTCCGCCGCCCCAGCGCGAAACGCACCTTTTTCGAGCCCTTCGAGGATTTCTTCGTCACTGTCCGCACAGGCAAGAAGCGCCGGGCGCAGATTGCGCGCACCACGCTCGATCCCCTGTGGCGGGTGATGATGACCGATCCGGCGCTCACCGAAACGGCCATGGCCGCCGCCGCGCTCGACGACGCTTATGCGGGCGCCGCAGGCAAGGAGGGGGACGAGGTCAAGCCGCTCGAGCGCGCGATGTTTCTCGCCGCCGAAGCCGGGCTCGGCCGGCTCGATGCGCGCGCGCGCGACAGCGAGACGGCGCGCGCGGAGCTTATCGACGACCTTGGCGGCGAAGCGGCCTATGCCGATTTCGAGGAGATCCGCCTCCTCATGGACGGCGCCGACGCCTTGCGCACCTTGAAAGTGGTTGCGCCGTCCGCGTCGCCCTCTCTCACCGAAGAACAGTTTTACGATTTGCGCCAGCTGTTTTTATCCGCTTACGAACAGTCTCCGGCGACGGGCGCCTATCTGCTGCTGGCGCTGAAGGGCCGGCTCGAGGCGCCCTGGCGCGCGCTCGGCGTTTATTACCATCTCGCGCAAAGCGCCGACGACCGCCTGATGCAGGCGCGCGAGGCGGTGATGGCGCTGCCCGAAAGTCTCTTCGAGGATCTTGAAAACATGGCCCGCGCGCTGGAACGAGCAGGCGCGAACGAACTTGACGCGAAGACCGCCGCAGCGCGCCTTTCCTGGTTCACCGATTACGCTGAAGGCCTGTCGCGCCAGGCCGCCAAGGCCGGGGACAATGTCTTCCTGAACCGCATCGAGGCCTGCCGCGACATTGCGGGCGAGGCCCATGCGCGGTTCGTGGAGCAGGCGTTGACGGCGCTGCGCGCGGCGCTGCCGGTGCGCAAGGCGGGCGGCTCGAGCCGGCTTGTCTCGCCGCGCCCGGACATTTCAAAGGCTCTCGCGCCCGATGTCATCGACGACGCCAAGGCTGCGGTGGGTCTTTTGTCCGCCGCGCCTGGCGAAGCGCGCCGTCTCGGCGCCGATCCCGGCCTCGCCAAGACGGTGCTGGAGGAAGCGTCGGAGAAAGCGCGTACTTACGCCAACGATCTCGTCGCGGAAATCCGCGCCGCCGAGGGAAGCGAACGCGCCGCCGCCAAGCGTCTTCTCGAACAAACCCTGTCGGTGGTGTCGCCCCTGCTGAAAAACGACGAGATCGGCCTCATTCGCGATCGCGCGGCGGCGGCGGCTGTCACAGTATAGCGATTAGATGTTCGGGATGAGGGAATAGGGCGCCGCCTGATCCCATATCCCTCATCCCTAGTCCTTAGTGCTTGAGAAAAATCATGACCGGTGAAACCAGAAAGACCGAATTCAAATCTGCAGAAGGCGAAACGCTCGCCGCCGCGCTCGACCTGCCGGAGCGCCCGCACGCCTTCGCGCTCTTTGCGCACTGTTTTTCCTGCACCAAGGACATCAAGGCGGCGCGCGAAATCGCCCGCGCCTTGCGCGCCGAAGGCTTTGCGGTGATGCGTTTCGATTTCACCGGGCTCGGCGCGTCGGAAGGCGAATTCGCCAACACCAATTTCTCCTCCAATGTGGACGACCTCGTCGCCGCGGCGGATTATCTGCGCGAGACCTATGAAGCGCCGTCGATCCTGATCGGTCATTCGCTCGGCGGCGCAGCGGCGATCGTCGCGGCTTCGCGCATTCCCGAGGTCAAAGGCGTCGCCACCATTGGCGCGCCCGCCGAAGCCGGTCATGTCGCCAAACAGATTTCCGAACATCGCGACGAGATCGAACAGAAAGGCTTCGCCACCGTCGATCTCGCCGGGCGGCCTTTCACCATCAAGAAGCAGTTTCTGGAAGATCTTGAAAATCAGGACGTGACGACGGCGGCGGAAAAGCTGAAAAAGCCGCTCCTCATCATGCACGCCCCGCTCGACAAGACCGTGGGCGTTGAAAACGCCGCGAAGATTTTCGCCGCCGCAAAACATCCCAAAAGCTTCATCAGTCTCGATGACGCCGATCATCTTTTATCGAAACCGGAAGACGCGCGTTACGCTGCGTCGGTGCTCGCCGCTTGGGCTGGACGCTATATCGGCGCGCCGGCCGGCGACTTGGAACCGGCGCCGGCGACACAGGGCGCGAACGCCGCGCCGTCCTTCAAGGGCGGCGCCCTGGCGCAAACCGTGCCGGGCGAACCGTTGGCCGTGGCGCTTTCCGTCGACGGCCATCCGATGACGCTCGACGCCGGCGCGGAGGAGGGCGGCCACGATCTCGGCCCCAATCCGACCCGCACCGTGGAAGGCGCGCTCGCCGCCTGCGGGATCATGACCATCAAAATGTATGCGCGGCGCAAGGGCTGGGACGTGCAGTCGGCGGAAATCCGCATCCGCCGGGGCGAGAGCCAGGATTCCCATGCGCCGAACGCCTATGAAAAGGAACTGGCTGTCAGCGGCGATCTTGATGACGAGCAGAAGGCGCGGCTCCTCGAAATCGCTGACAAATGCCCGGTTCATCGCTTGCTCACCCAGGGAGTGACCGTAAATTCCCGACTTGTTTCAAAGTTTTAACAATTTTTAATGCGGCTGAGACGCTTTTGCTTAGCTCTCGCCACACTTAATTACATTATGGTTAAGCGTTGGGGCGCTTTCTGTCTGAAGGCTGAAAAAGGAAGATGAAATTGTCGAACCAGTACAAGACAAAATCGAAAACCAGACGGGCCGGGATCGTCGCGGCCGGTATCGCCGCAAGCGCGCTGACAGCCGCCAGTTTCGGGTTTTCCGCCGCGCAAGCCCAGGCGCCGCGTTTGATGGCGCCGCCGCTCGCCGCTGACGGCACCCTTTCCTTCGCCGATCTCGTCGAGCGCGTCAGCCCCGCCGTGGTCAGCGTCCTGGTGGAGCGCGAAGTTGAAACGCGCCGCAACCTGCCGCCGCAAATCGAGGATCTGTTCCAGTTCCGTTTCGGCTTTCCTGACGAGCAGGGCCAGGGACAGGACGACTTCGACAACGGCGTGCGCCGCATGGAGGCGCAAGGCTCCGGTTTCTTTATCGACGAAGACGGCCATATCGTTACCAACAACCATGTCGTTGAAGACGCCGACATCGTGAAAGTCCGTCTCGCCAATGGCGATGAGGTGGACGCCGAAGTCATCGGCACCGACCCGCTGACGGATCTTGCGGTGCTCAAGGTGGAGCCCCGCAAGGAACAGGCTTTCGTGGATTTTGCCGATGACGTGAACCTGCGCGTCGGCGACTGGGTCGTCGCCGTGGGCAATCCCTTCGGTCTCGGCGGCACCGTCACGAGCGGCATCGTGTCCGCCATTGGCGGCCAGAACCGCGCCAATCAGTATGTCGACTTTTTGCAGATTGACGCGCCTATCAACCGCGGCAATTCCGGCGGCCCGACTTTCGATCTCAAAGGCCGCGTGGTCGGCGTCAATACGGCGATCTTTTCGCCCAATGGCGGCAGCGTCGGCATCGGCTTTGCGATCCCCGCCCGCACCGCCAAGGACACCGTGGCGCAGCTCATCCGCAACGGCTCGGTGACGCGCGGCTGGCTCGGCATTCAGCTTCAGGAAGTCACGACCGAGATCGCTGCGGCCATCGGCCTGAAAGAAACCGGCGGCGTGCTCGTCGCCGACGTCATCGACGGCACGCCGGCCCAGAAAGCGGGCCTTGAAGACGGCGACGTCATTCTCGGCATTGAAGGCGAAGACGTGCGCACCGCGAACGAGCTGTCGCGCCGCGTCGCCTCCTTCCCGCCGGGCGAGAAGATCCAGCTTCGCGTGCAGCGCGACGGCAAGATTCGCAATATGACGGTGAAGCTCGGCCAGCGCGACGAAGACTCCCAGGTCGCGGCGAATGACGACGTTCCGTCCAATGACAATGACAGCCTTGCGGCCGATGTGGGCGTGCGCATCGCCGAACTCGATCAGGCGCTGCGCCAGCAGTTCCGCGTGCCTGACGATGTCGACGGCGTCGTCGTGACGGCGGTGCGTCCCGGCAGTCCGGCCGAGGAGGCGGGGCTCCAGCCCGGCGTGGTGATTCTCCAGGTCGACGGCGAGGAAGTCCGCAATGGCGACGATTTGCGCAACAAGATCGAAAACGCGCAGGATTCCGGCAAGGACGCCGTTCTCCTGCGCATGCAGTTCGGCGCCAATCGCCAGTTCGGGGCCCTGTCGCTCGACAGCCAGTAGCCTGAACCCTTTCGCGCCCGCGAGATACGGCCGGTCCGGCTGTTTCGCGGGCGCAAATTTTTTGCAGATCAACAACAAACTCGGCTAAGGTGGCCACATGCGAATCCTTCTGGTTGAAGACGATGCGGAAGCGGCGGCCTACGCCGCCAAAGGCTTGCGCGAGGCGGGGCATGTCGTGGATCACGCCCTCGACGGCGAATCGGGGCTGAACATGGCGACGTCCGGCGGATACGACGCCTATGTGATCGACCGCATGCTGCCGAAAATGGACGGGCTGGCGCTTCTCGCGAACCGCCGCGAGGAGGGCGACGAGACCCCGGCGCTGTTCCTCTCCGCGCTCGGCGAGGTCGATGACCGCGTGTCGGGCCTGAAGGCCGGCGGCGACGATTATCTTGTGAAGCCTTATGCGTTCCCGGAGCTCCTTGCACGGATCGAGGCCATGGGCCGGCGGCGCGCGTCCGGTCCGGCGGAAGTGACGACCCGCTTCAAAGTCGGCGATCTCGAGCTTGACGTGCTGACCCGCACCGTGCGCCGCGACGAGCGCAAGATCGATCTTCAGCCGCGCGAGTTTCGCCTGCTTGAATATCTCATGCGGCACGCCGGGCAGGTTGTGACGCGCACCATGCTTTTGGAGAATGTCTGGGAATATCACTTCGACCCCCAGACCAATGTGATCGACGTTCACATCTCGCGTTTGCGCGCCAAGATCGACAAGGATTTCGACAAACCGCTTCTCAAAACAATTCGCGGCGCGGGATACCGTCTCTCAGACGACGGCGAATAGGCCGTCAATGCTTCGCATCCTACGCACGACGTCGTTCCGCTTCACGCTGATCTATGTCGTGCTGTTCGCCGGCGCGGTGGCGCTTCTGGGCGCCTATCTTTACACCGCGACCTTCGGCGATGCGGCGAAGCAGACCGACCAGGTTATCGACAGCGAAATCGGCGTCCTTGCCGAGCTTTTCTCCACCAGCGGGTCGGGGATGCTCACCCGCGTCATCCGCCAGCGCACGGCCTGGTCGGACGATGCGATCTACATGCTGATCGGCGCCCCCTCGGGCGCGGTGCTCGCGGGGAACCTCACGGCCCTGCCGCCCGAAGCGCTGGAGGCGGAAGGGGACTTCTTCAATTTCAAATTTGAAAAGCCGCTGGTCGATGCGGCGGGGCGCGAGGTCGGCGTGCAGCAGCGCGAGGCGCGCGGCAAGATGATGCGCTTTCGCGCCTCGTCCGATGCGGAACAGTCCTTTCTCGTGGTCGTCGCCCGCGACATCGCCAGCCGCGAATATCTGCGCAGCCGGACGCAGGCCGTCATCACCCGCGCCGCGCTCGTCACCGTGGCGCTCGGCGTCGTCATCGGCCTTCTGTTTTCGCGCACGCTTCTCGGGCGTGTCGAGGTCGTCAACAAGACGGCGCGCGCGATCCGCGGCGGCGATCTTTCCCAGCGCATCCCGCTCACCGGCTCCGGCGACGAGCTCGACGATCTGAGCGCCAATTTGAACTCCATGCTCGACCAGAACGAACGGCTGATGGTCGGCATGCGCGACGTTTCCGACAATATCGCCCATGATCTGCGCTCGCCCTTAACGCGCATTCGCAATCGGCTCACCAACGCCCTTGAGGGCGACGACGCGGCGAAAGACGAAGCCTTGCGCGCCACCATCGACGATTCGGAAAAGCTGCTCGCCACCTTCAATGCGCTCTTGTCGATTGCGCGCATTCAGTCGGGCGAGGGGGCGGGCGCCCTGCGCCCCATCGACATTGTGGCGATTGTCGAGGAAATGGCCGAGCTTTACGAGCCGGCGGCCCAGGACGCGGGGTTCGATCTGACGCTGACGGCGGCGCCGACGCCGCTTGTGAAAGGCTCGCGCGAGCTTGTCTCCCAGGCGGTGGCGAACTTCCTCGACAATGCGCTGAAATACGCCGAGGGCGGCACGCGCATCGAGCTGACGGTTGGGCGCGCGAAGAACGGCGGCGCGGTGTTGTCCGTCGCTGATGACGGGCCGGGGGTGAAGCCGGAGGACCGCGAGCGGATTTTCGAACGGTTCGTGAGGCTGGAAGCCAGCCGGTCGACGCCGGGATCGGGGCTCGGCCTGTCGCTCGTTTCCGCCATCGCCCGCGCCCATGGCGCGCGCATCGATCTCGCTGACGGCCTCGCCCATGAAAGCGGCGAGGGCTGCGGGTTGCGCATCGTCATGACCTTTCCGCCAGCGGATTGATTGGTCTTGCGGGGCTTGTCCGAAATTCCATACAACCCGTCGCGTTCACCCATGACGGCAAGACTTAAGAAACGCTTCCCCGCGACAACCGCGAGGCGCGCGAGAGAGGATGAGACAGATGAGCAAAGCGGATTTCATCGCCCATGTCGCCGACGCCGGCGGCCTCACCAATGCGGAAGCCAAACGCATGGTCGAGCTGGTTTTCGGCGAAATCGAAAACGGATTGAGGCGCGCCCGCAAGGAAGGCAAATACACCATCGGCACCTTCGGGACCTTCACCGTCTCCAAGCGCCCCGCGCGGAAAGGACGCAATCCCCGCACCGGCGAGGAAATCACCATCAAGGCGTCGAAGTCCCTGCGCTTCCGGCCTTCGGCGGCGCTGAAAGAGGCGGCGGGCTGTTGACGGGGACCCGGTTTTTACTGGATTTCCCCCGCCGTCTCGCGTCAGTTTACGCCCTATGACCAGCCTTGCCGACAGCATCCGCGCGACCCCCGCCGTTTATGACGCCGAGGCGGCGGCGCAATTCGCCGAGAGCGGCGGCGCGGCGCTGGCGGCTTTGCCGGAGAAGGCGCGCGCGCTGCTGGAAGGCGTCGCCGGCGCGTCTCCCTACCTGCGCCGGTTGGCTCTCAAACGCATGGACAGGCTTGCCGCGATGGTCGCGGCGCCGCCGCGCGACGCCTTGCAGGAGATTTTCGCGGCGGCGGAAAATGCAAGCGCGGCCGAGGACCAGGATGCGCAGATGAAGGCGCTGCGCGAGGCGAAACAGGATGCGGCGCTCCTGATCGCGCTTGCCGACATCGGCGGCGTCTGGGACGTGATGGAGGCGACCGAAGCGCTGTCGCGGTTCGCCGACGCCGCGCTGCAAGGCGCGCTCGCCGCCGCCATCAGCCGCTCGCCGCTGGAGACGAGCGACGGGATCGTTTTCTTCGCCATGGGCAAGCATGGCGCCTTCGAGCTTAATTATTCGAGCGATATCGATCTCGTGGTCCTGTTCGATCGTGCGCGCATGAAGGTTGAGGACCGGCACGAGGCGCAAAAGCACGCCGTCGCCGTCACCCGCGACGTGGTCAATCTGATGCAGATGCAGACGGCGGACGGCTATGTCTTCCGCACTGATCTCAGGCTGCGCCCCGATCCCGGCGTGACGGCGCTGGCGATTTCGGTGACCTCGGCGGAATCCTATTACGAGGCGTTCGGCCAGAACTGGGAGCGCATGGCCTTCATCAAGGCGCGGCCCGCCGCCGGCGACGCAGCGCTCGGCGAGGATTTTCTGAAAACCCTGCGGCCTTTCATCTGGCGCAAATTTCTCGACTACGCCGCCATCGAGGATGTCCATGCGGTCAAGCGCCAGATGCATTCCGCGAAGGGCGGCGGCGACATCGCTTTCGAGGGCCATGACGTGAAGGTCGGGCGCGGCGGCATCCGCGAAATCGAGTTCTACGCGCAAACCCAACAGCTCATTCTCGGCGGCAAGAATCCCGCCCTGCGCCAGCGCGCCACGCTGGACGCGCTCGCAGCGCTTGCCGAAGCGGGAACTATCGACGAAGCAGCGCGCGACGAGTTAAGCGAGGCCTATCGCTATCTCCGTCATGTGGAGCACCGCCTCCAGATGGTGAATGACGAACAGACCCATCGCATTCCGCAAAGCCGGGAAGACATTCAGCGCATCGCGCTGTTCGCCGGCGCGGACGGCGCCGATGCATTCCGGGAAAAGATGATTTCCACACTGGAGCTCGTCAGCGGCCATTATGACGGCCTGTTCGAAGCCGACGAGACGCCGGAAAGCCGCCTCGGCCCCTTGGTCTTTACCGGCGTCGAACCGCATCCGGCGACGCTCGACACGCTTGAGCGGCTGGGTTTTCAGCGCGCCCCCGATGTCAGCGCCGCGATCATGCGCTGGCACAAGGGGACCTTGCGCGCAACGCGCACCGAACGCGCCCGCACGCTCCTGACGAAGCTGGTGCCGCCGCTTCTCGAAGCGCTGGCGAAGGCCGGCGATCCGGACGAAGCCTTTTTCGCCTTCGAGGCCTTTCTGGCGCGCCTGCCCGCCGGGGTGCAGGTGTTTTCGCTGTTCCTCAACAATCTCGACATCTTCGACGCGCTGATCCGCATCATGACCATTTCGCCCTATCTCGGGCGCCAGTTTTCCAAGCACATCAATCTCGTCGAGCGCCTGCTCGACAATCGCTGGTCCGATGCGCCGCCGGCGCCCGAAACCTATGAGGAAACCTGCAAGACCGTCGTCGAGGCGGCGCCCGATTACGAAGCCGCGCTCAATGCGGCCCGGCGCTGGGCGGGAGAACAGAATTTCCAGATCACGGCGCAGCTCGCCGTGGGCATCCTGCCGCCGGACGTCGCGTCGCGCCATTTTACGGCCATCGCCGACGCGTCGATCCGCGCGCTCCTCTCCGCCGCGCGCGCCGAGATGGAAGAGCAGCATGGCGTCGTCGCGGGCGAGTTCGTGGCCGTGGGCCTCGGGCGTCTCGGCGCCGGCGAGCTGACGGCCACCTCCGACGTCGATCTCATGTTCGTTTACGACGCGCCCGCCAACGCGCAGTCGGACGGAAAGCGGCCGCTCGGCGCCGTCGATTATTTCACGCGGCTGGTGCGCCGGGCGGTGACGGCGCTTTCCGCGGCGACCGAGGAGGGCGCGCTTTACGAGGTGGACATGCAGTTGCGCCCGTCCGGCAAGGCGGGCCCCGCGGCGGTCAGCCTCGCGGCCTTCCGCCGCTATTACGCCGAGGAAGCCTGGACCTGGGAGGCCATGGCGATGGTCAAGGCGCGGGTCGTTGGCCCCGCTGGCGCGCTCGCGGACGCCGTTTCCGCGGAAATAGACGCAATCGTTGCGCGTTCGCGCGATCCCGACATGCTGGTTGAGGATGTTGCGGCCATGCGCGGGCGCCTCGACGAGGCCAAGCCCGGCGCCGGGCCCTGGGACGTGAAGAACATTATCGGCGGGCTGACGGATATCGCCTTTATCTGCCAGTATCTCGCCTTGCGCAAAGACGGCGAGGACCGCCCGCCGCGGGGCGTCGCAGATGCGTTAAGGTTGTTTGCGCGAGACGGCGAACTGGCGCAGGAAGACGGAGAAAGCTTAATTGCTGCGCATGGCCTATTTGAAGCGGTTTTGCAGGTGAGCCGGGCGGCGACCGGCGGGGTGTTTTCACCCGAAAAGGCGGGGGAGGCCTTATGCGCCAGAATGGCGTCCGTATGCGGAGAAGAGACCGTCGAAGCGGCGGAACGAAAATTGCTGCATCACGAAGCGCAGACCGCCGAGCTGTTTACCAAGATTGTCGGCGACCGGCGCGCCCGCCAAAAGTAAACGGGCGCATGGAGACGGGCTTAACCGCAACGAGGCTATGAACGGATCTTTCGACTTTCTGGTCATCGGCGATGACGAAGCGAGCCTTGCGGCCGCCGGCGCGGCGGCCAAGACCGGCGCGCGCGTCGCGGTCCAGCGCCCGTTCGAGCGCAAAAAGCGCTCCCCGGCGGCCTCGCCGGCGGTGCCGAATTTCGTCTGGCGCCGGCTCGATCTTCAGGACTATGACCTGACGCTGGAGCCGGTCAGCGCCCGGGTGACCCTTCTCAAGGAAGGCGGGGCGGTGACGAGCTACGCCAGCGCGCGCGAGACCGCCGCGGCGCTAGAGAGCGCGGAGAGCGAGGACTACCTTGTCTGGCGGGATTTCCTCGACGAAATGGCGGCGCTTTGCGAGGACGGCTATCTGACCGACGCGCTGTATAAGGGCGAGGCGCCCGGCGCGAAGCGCTTCGCCGCGCTGCTTTCCGATCCGTTGCTCCTCGACAAGGCGGCGCGGCTGTTCGGTCCGTGTGCGGACCTTCTCGACGATTATTTCACCGATCCGCGCCTTAAGGCCCATGTGGCGGCCCATGCGCTGAGCCTTGCGGGCGCCGGTCCCCGCGAGGCGGGCTCGGCCTCGGCGCTGTCGGAATATATCGAAGCCGACGCCTGGCGCGTGCGCACCCCGAAGGAAGGGCCGTCCCTGCGCGCTGTCCTGGAGCGGATCTGCCAGGATGCGGGCGTTGATTTCACCGCGGAAAAAGTCGTCGAGATTGAGCCGGTTTCGGGAAAACACCTGACCGTCACTTTCGCCAATGACGCCAGCATCAAGGTGAAGCATGTTTTCTTCGCCACGCCGGATGCGGCGGCGGCGGCCGGCGCGAGCGGGCCCGGCGCCATGATGAACGGCCTCGGCTATGCGGGCCACGCCGTCTTTTCCATGCGCTTCCGTCTCGCCGAGGGCGTCGAACCGCCCGGCGGCGATCTGAAGGCGCTTTACGAGATTATCGACAGCGCGGAAGACTTGCAGAATGCGCGCGACGCGGCGGTCGAGGGGCGGCTTTACGAACAATTGCCGGTGGAGTTCGAATTCGCCCCCAATGGCGAGCTCATTGCGCGCTCGTCCTATCTCCCGGCGGCGTTTTACGAAGACGGCGAATGGCGCGGCTGGACCGGACAGGACCGCCAGGCCGCCGCCGCCGTCATGAGGGAAAGGCTGTCGAGCCGCATGCCGGGCTTTGCAAGCTATATCCGCCGCTTTGAAACCGAGGTCGCCGCGCCGCCGGCGGGGCCGTCGCCTTTCGCCGGCTGCAACCGCGTCATCGTGCAGCCGCGCCGTCACGATGCGATCAGCGCGGCGGTAAAACTCATGGATCGGGTGATGGCCGGCGATGAGTGATCCGAAAAACCCCACCCGCGCGAAGGACGGGCGCGACAAGCCGAAGGAAAGCGCGCATCGCATCGAGGGCGGTATCGACGCCGTCGTCATCGGCGCCGGCGCGGACGGGCTTGCCGCGGCCGCCTATCTCGGCAAGGGGGGCCTGCGCACGGTGCTTGTGGGCGCCGGGCCTGAAATCGGCGGGCGCATCGCCAAGCGCGAAATCGCGTCCGGCGTCGAGGGCGTCGACGGCGAACATCTCGTGACGGCGCTTGATCCGGACGTGATCGCCGAACTCGATCTTTATCGTCACGGACTGGAATTCGCCGCGCGCCGTCTCGACACCACCTATTTTTTCGAAGGCGGCGACGTGTTGCGCTTCGACGGCGATCTGGCGCAGGCGGCGCTGCTTTCCCTCGATCATGACGACGACCGCGAGGCGCTCGAAATTTTCATGAGCGAAGTGCTCGATATGGCGGCCTTGCTGCGGCCCGCTTTCCGGCCTTTCGCCTTTCCCGGCGGCGGCAATCATCAGCGCGTGCTCGAAAAGGCGATGGCGGGCGCGACGCCGGAGGCCGCCGCGCGCCTGCGCCGCTTTTGTCTTTCGAACGCCGACGACATCATTCATGGCCGCTTCGGCGACGGCCCCTTGCGCGCCCTTCTGCTGGCCGAAACCGCATTCCGTTCCGCCGCGGCGCCGAACGAGCCGTTCAGCTTTCTCTCGCTGCTGCGCCGCTATTCCGGCGAGGCCGCGGGGCTGCAAGGCGCGGCGGCCTATCCCAAGGGCGGCGCCGTGTCGGTGATCACGGCTTTGCGGCGCGCGGCGCAAAGCGCCAAGGTCGATGTGCGCGCCGCGACGCCGGTCAAATCGATCCTCATCGAGGGCGACCGGGTCGGCGGCGTGACGCTCGCCGATGGCGGGCAATTGCGCGCGCCGATTATCGTCGCGGCCATCGACGCCGAGCAGGCCTATCTCACCATGATCGGCGCGGGGATGATCGATATCGGGCTTGAGCGCATCCTGACGGCGCGCCGTCCTGAAATCGCCAGCGCGCGCATGCAGATCGTCCTGAAAGGCGTCGCGCAGGATGACGCCACGCGGCGCAACATGATGCGCCGCCTTGTCTATGCGCCGTCGCCGGAAGCTCTGGCGAAGGCCTTTAACGAAGCGCGGGCCGGCCGCGTGCCGCAAAGCCTTGTCGTCGAGGCGGTGTTCCCGACGGCGCTCGACGAAGGCGCGGCCCTCGACAAGCGCCAGGTGGTCTCGGTCATGGCGCATCCCTTGCCCTTCGACGCAGAGCCGGACGCCGAGCGCCGCGAAGCGATCCGCTCGGCCATTCTCGACAATATCGAAATGTTCGCCGCCGGTTTCTCCGGGCGCATCGAAGCCGACGACTTAAGGCTCGCCGCCGACGAGGCTGCGGCGGCAAAGGCGAGCCCCGCCGCCTACGCCGCGAGGCCCGACATCCTGCGCCAATGGGCGCTCTCATCGGCCGTGACGGGCTCCGGCGACATCACCGGGTTTTATTTCTGCGGGCCGGAAGCGCAGATCGGCGCCGGCCTTTCCTGCGCGGCGGGCCGTGCCGCCGCGCGCGCCGCCTTGCATGCTTACAGAAAGGGGGCGGCGTGATTTTCCCTGCGGAAGATTTCTTTGCTGACGCGCCGCGCCCGACGCCGCTTTATGCCGCCGTCGCCTCGGCGAGCGAGGCGAATTTATGGACCGCCGTCAATGGCTGGACGGCGGCGCGGGTCTATTCCTCCGTCAGCGGAGAATATGAAACCGCGAAAAGCGCCGCGGCGCTGGCCGATCTTGGTCCGCTCGCGCGCTATGCGGTGCGCGGCAAGGAAGCTGCGGAGTTTCTCGGCCGCCTGACGACAGCGCCGGCGCTGAGCTTGCAGGTGGGCGAAAGCGCGCGTGGGCTGATGCTGAACGATCAGGGTTACGTGATCGACCTCGCCGAAGTCTCGCGCCTTTCCGACGATCTGTTTTTATTGACGGCGCCGACGCCGCACGCCCGCCATATTGCGCTCGGCCGGCGCGGGCTCGATGTGGTCGCCGAGGACATTTCCGGCCAGGTGGCCGCGCTCGGCGTGTTCGGGCCGCAGACGGCGGGCGTCCTCGCGGCGGCCGGGCTCAAATCCGCGAGCGAAACCCTGGCCGCGTCGGGCGTCTTGCGCGGCGTTGAAACCGCGGCGCGGCCGGTCCAGTTCGGCGCCATGCCGGGGGTGGAGCTGATCTTTCCGAAAGAAGAGGCGCTGACCATCTGGGAGCGGATCATTCGTCGCGGGGCCGGCGCGCCCATCGGGCTCGATGCGCTTGAGATTTTGAGGCTGGAAGCGGGCGGCCCGCGTCCCGGCCTCGATTTCACCCCGGCCGGCAAACCGGGAGCAAGCCCCCGGACCCCCGAAGAGATCGGCCTTGCCCATCTCGCGCCCCTCGACCGGGGCTGGTTCAATGGCCGCCGGGCCTTGCGCCATCTCGCCGGCAAGCCCCGCCGGCGGCTGATTTCACTCTCCATCGACGCCGAGCAATCGGCCCCGGGCGCAGCCGTTTTGCAGGACGGCAAGCCGGTCGGGCGGATCACCAGCTGCGCCTGGTCCCCGGTCCGCAAAAGGGTCATTGCCTTTGCCGATGTCGATGCGGCAAGTCACGGAAATGATTACGAAATTTCCGCAGCAGGCGCGCCGGAGGGCCGGATTCCCGCAAAACGCCTCGAAACCGCGGAAAGCGGGCTCGCGCGGGTTTTTGCGGGGGTTCAAGGAACTTCGACGGATTTCCGCCGCTGACCCGTTTCACCTGTGCTGGGTCGGCTAACTCGAGACGAGGAAGGAATCCCCGATGAAAACGAAGTTGATGCTTGGAACCATGGTCGCTGCGGGCGCTGCGTTGATGGCGGCGGGCGCGATGGCGGCCGAAGGCGGCAAGGGCCGCGGCTGGGACCGCATGGATGTGAATGGCGACGGCAAGCTCACCGCCGAAGAAATGTCGGAAAAGAACGCCGCCTTTATCGAAAAGGCGGATGCTGACGGCGACGGCGCCGTGACCAAGGAAGAGATGAAAGCCTTCCACCAGGCGCGCCGCGCCGAATGGCGCGAAAAGCGCAATCCGGATAAGAATGACGACGGCGTCGTTGATCGCACCGAATATGTGAACGCCGCGCAGGAGCGGTTTGACCGCATGGACAAGGACGGCAACGGCGTGTTGAGCGAAGATGAAATGCGTCGCCGGGGCCACGGACATGGGCGCCGTTTCCGCCGCGGCGGCGACAAGGACTGACCGTTCCGACTTAATTCCGGTCCCCGCGCCCAACAGCGCGGGGACCGCGCAGACGACAGACCGGCGCTTTGTTGAAACAGGAAACAGACAGCGACGAAGCGCTGGTCAAGCGCGCAGGAGCGGGGGACAGAACCGCTGCGGCGCGGCTTGTGGAAAGACACTCGCAGATGATTTACGCGGCCTGTTACAGGATGCTCGGCTCCAGGCCCGCCGCCGAAGACGCGGCGCAGGAGACTTTCCTGCGCCTCTGGCGCAATGCGGCGAAGTGGAAGCCCCAGGGCGCGAAATTTGAAACCTGGCTTTACCGGGTGGCGATGAATTACTGCCTCGACCAGTTGCGAAAACGCAAGCGCGAGGCGCCCGAAGAGGCCGCGCCCGAAAGGGCGGACCCGGCCGACCGCCAGGATCAGACCGTGTTCGCGGCGGAGCGCCGTTTCGCCATTGACGAGGCGCTGGCGCAACTGCCCGAGCGCCAGAAACTGGCGATCACGCTCTGCCACTATCAGGAGCTGAGCAATATCGAGGCGGCCGAAATCATGGAGATCAGCGTCGAGGCGCTGGAATCGCTGCTGGCGCGGGGGCGCCGGGCCCTGAAGCAAAGTCTTGCGCCCATGCGCGAGCATTTGATGGGAAAGATGGAAGATGGCGACGTCGCACAAATCAACTGACCGGCTCGAGGCGCTGCGGCGCTGCGCCGACGCTTACGGCGCGGACCCGGCCCGCTGGCCCGCCGCATCGCGCGAGGACTTGCGCGACCTTCTCGATGCGGACGCCGCCGCCGACATTCTCGCCGACGCGCGTTTTCTCGACGGTTTTTTGAACGCCGCCACGGCGCCGCGCATGAGCGCGGATCTCGAAAACCGCATCATGGCGAACTATCAGGTGCCGAAGCCGCAAGCCGGCCTCATGGATTTCCTGCGCGGCCTTGCGCCCGGCATGCGGCTTTTGCCGGCCGGCGCGCTCGCCGGCGTCGGGGCTCTCGGGCTTGCGTCGGGGGTCATGAGCGCTTCGGCGCAGGAGCCGTTGACGCCGGAATATGAAGCGCTCGCCTATGTGAACGATCTTTCCGTGGCGACGCTGAATGAAGATGGAGAACTGGAATGGGACGCGGAGTAACCATCGCGCTCGGCGCGCTGTTGTTCATTTCCCTGGCGCTGAACGTCTTCGCGCTCGGCCATGTTTCGGGCCGGGTGATCGCCGGGCAGAACCCCGCACCGCCGCCGCAGGTCGAAAATCACCGGCCGCGCGGCGGGTTCGAGGACCCGTTGAAGATTATGCGCTACGCCGAGGACCTCTCGCCCGAACTGCGCCAGGCCTTCCGCGAGAGCTTTCGCGAACAGCTCCCCGCGATGCGCGAGGCGCATGGGCAAATGCGCGACTTGCGGCGCGAGCTGGCGGCGCTGATGAGCGCGGAAGAGTGGGATGACGCGGCCATCGAGGCCAAGCTTGAAGACATCCGCGCCCTCGAGGCGCGCCAGCAGAAAGCCTTCACCGGCGCCTTTATCGGCGTTTTCGAGGACATCCCCGCCGATGAGCGCAAGGCGCTGATCGAGGCCGTCAACGAAAAGCGCGCCGAGCACCGCAAGCGCTGGAAAGAAGAGTACAAGCGCCGTCACCAGAAGGACGGAAGCTGGAAAGACGGCGAGACGCCGCCGGCCGAGGGCAACGACTAAGCCGGCGGATTATTCCGCCGCCGGCTTGTCCCAGTCGGTCTTGCCCTTGTCGGTGCCCGCCACCGAATACATGATCTGCGCATTGCGGGTCTTCTGGAAATCCTCCAGCGTCTGGTCGCGCATCGCCGCATAGATGTGCAGGTTCGAAACGCCCACGACGGCGCCGAGCTTTTCCAGCATGAAGAAGATCACGCCGTAATGGATGAGCCCCTGCCAGTCGCGCTCGCGCACCAGACGGCGTTCCTCTTCCGTCAGCTCTGCGTTTTCAAAGCTCGTTTCCGGGTCTTCGAGGAACAGCTTGCGGTGTTCGGGATCGACGAGGCTGTGCAGGTAGTTGTTTAGCCGGAAGGCCTGAACCCCGCGCCCGATAGTGAAGGGGTAGGTGCCGTCGAGTTTCTCGATGCCCGCAACCTGCCGGTTTATGCGTGCAAGATAGGCCTCGTCCGTTTCTTCGGGTTTTTCTTCCGAGCGTTCCTCGATGACCATGTTCGCGATGGCGCACATGGAGGGGAGGTAATAGGCCTTGTGCGTGGTCTCGACTTCTTTCGAGAGCGCGCCGCGCATGATCATCCACATCACGATCTCTGCGCCTTCAAGCCCGCCGAGCTCGGCGAGTTCGGCATGGGTCATGTCGAGCAGCCCTTCCGGGTCTTTCTCGAGGCGGTCCATGAACTCCATGTCCCAGTCGGTGTTGTTGAAGCCGCAGCGCTCGCCGTGAACCTGGTGGGAAAGCCCGCCCGTGCCGGCGATCGCCACCTTGAGGTCTTCCGGGTAATGCTGGATCGCGCGGCGGATCGCCTGGCCGATCTTGAAGCAGCGGCGCATGGTCGGCGCCGGGAACTGCAACACGCCGATCTGGAACGGAATGAGTTTCAGCGGCCATTCTTTCTCATGGTCGGGCAGGAGCAGCGACAGGGGCGAGAAACAGCCATGGTCGAGGCCCTTGTTCTGGAAGGTCGAGATATCGAACTCGTCCGCCACGAGGCCCTTGGCGATATGCTCGGCGAGTTTCGGATCGCCCTTGATCGCCGGAATGCCGCGCGGGCCGCCGCCTTCGTCCGCAGGCGGAAATTCGTCGCCGACGCCGAGCGCGAAATGCGAATAATGATCGATGAAGAACGACGTCATGTGGTCGTTGAAAATGTAGAAAAGGACGTCCGGCTGCTTTTCGGCGAGCCAGTCCTGAACCGGCTCATAGCCCTTGAAGATCGGCGCCCAGACCGGATCGTCATGTTTTTTCGCGTCGAGCGCGAAGGAAATGGTGGGCGTGTGCGAGGTGGCGATGCCGCCAACGATCTGTGCCATGAGACGTCTCCATTACTGTCTTGAGGCGGGTCTTGCGTTGCGGCCCGCCCCGCGTGATCCAGCTCTTCAGGCTGTTAGCTGCGGCGCCAGCTTCCAATTCAGCATACGCCGCTTTAAGCCTATATTTCGGCATCGCGCGGGGGCGGGGCAATCCCCTGAGGGAAGGAAAAAACGATGAATTGGCGGCGGATCGGGCTGGGGGTTGGTTTTGTTGTCGCAGCGGCGGCGGTCTGGCTTGCTTTCGCGGCGACGGGCTATCCCTCTGCGCTGAAACCGCAAAGCGCCGCGCCGGTCATGCTGATCGAGAATGTGCGGCTCGTCTCCATGGTTCCGGGCGCGCCTGAAGCCGAAGACGGACGCTCCGTGCTCGTCAGGAACGGCGTCGTCGAGACCGTCGGCCCGGCGGGCTCGCTCGCGGCGCCGGACGGCGCCGTGACGGTGGACGGGCGCGGCAAGACGCTGATGCCGGGGCTCATCGATGCGCATGTTCATGTCTGGGACGAGGCGGAGCTCGCCGGCTATCTCGCCCATGGCGTCACGGGCGTGCGGAACATGTCCGGCATGCCGTTTCACCTGCCGCTGATCGCGCGCATCGAGGCGAGCAAGATCCTCGGGCCCGACATGATCACCTCAGGCCCGATCCTCAACAGTCCCGGCGCCAACGCCCAGGCGAACCATCTGCTGATCGCAACGGGGGAAGAGGCGCGCGCCGCCGTGGCGCAGCAGGATGAAGAGGGCTATCGCCTCATCAAGGTCTATTCGAACCTTTATCGCGAGCCTTACGAGGCGGCGCTCGACGAGGCGCAAAAGCGCGGCATGGGCGTGACGGGCCACACGCCCGAAGGCATGCGCGAAGAGGGCATGCCTTACGACAAGCCCTTCAGGATCGCCTTCGAGGAGTCCTTAGGGCGCGGCTTTCAGTCCATCGAGCATGTGGAGTCGATCGTCTGGCACGGGCTTCGCGACGATCTCGACGAAGAGACAATGCGCGCGCTCGCCGAAAAGATCGCCGCGTCCGGCGACGTGGTGACCCCGACGCTGATCGCCCATGACAATCTGATGCGCGTCGCGCAGTCGAAGGGCGACTATCTGAACCGCCCTGACGCCGAGACCGTCAACCCGGTGTTGCGCAAGATCGACGAGGGAACCTATGTCTTCTGGTCGAACCGTGACGTCACGGAATACGGCCTGCCGCATCGCGCCTTTCATTTGAAAGCGACGAAGATGTTGCATGACGCGGGCGTAACGCTCATCGCCGGCACCGACGCGGGGATCTTCACGAATATTCCGGGCTCGGCCCTGACGCGCGAGCTGGAACTGCTGGTCGAGGCGGGGCTGACGCCTTATGAGGCGCTTAAGACCGCGACGGTCAATGCGGGCGGCGCGCTCGGCTTTGAAAAGACCGGCGAAATCGCGCCGGGCTTTCGCGCCAACCTCATTCTTGTGGACGGCGACCCTCTAACGAATGTCAGCCTTGTCGAAAATCCGGAGGCAGTGATCCTGCGCGGGGTTTATCTCGATGCGGACAAACTCGAAGCCTTGCGCAAGGGCGCGCGCCAGACATCCGTGCCGCGCTCAGCGCGGCGGGTCATTGCGACCCTGATGGCGCTCTAAGGAATTACTCCGCGGCCTGCGTCGCCACAATCTGAGCCGGGACCTTGTCGCGGCCGGTGAGGACGTGGGCTTCCTTGCGCACGAATTGCGGGAGGCGGACTTTCGCCTCCTTGCGGCGCGGGAAGGTGGCGCAGGCGACGGTGCCTTTGCCGGGCTGGGAGGCCAGCGCCAGAATGCCGCCCTGCATGTCCATCAGCGCTTTCGAGAGCGCCAGCCCGATGCCCGAGCCGCCGCCGGAGCGCGCGAACTGGCTGTCGGAAAGCTCGAAGGGCGCGCCGAGCTTGATGAGTTTCGCGCGCTCGATGCCGGTTCCGGAATCCGCGACGATCACCGTGACGCCGTCGAGATCGGCCTCGGCGGTGAGCGTCACCTCCCCGCCCTTGGGCGTGAATTTCAGGGCATTGGAAAGAAGGTTGAGGACCACCTGTTTCACCGCGCGCTGATCGGCCCACACCGCCGGGGCGTGGCCGATGGAGGCGGTAAGCTTGACCCCGGAGTCGGAGGCGCGCTTGGCGACAAGGCGCACGCTTTCATTGAGAATTTTCTCAAGCTCGATGCGCCCGGGCTCGAGCGTCAGGCGGCCGGCCTCGATCTTCGACATGTCGAGAATGTCGTCGATGAGTTCGAGAAGATGGCGCCCGCTGGAGAGAATGTCGGTGACATATTCCTTGTACTTGTCGTCGCCGAGCGGCCCGTAAAGCTCCGACTGCATGAGTTCCGAAAAGCCGTTGATGGCGTTCAGCGGCGTTCTCAGTTCATGGCTCATATTGGCGAGGAATTCCGACTTCGAGCGGCTCGCCTCCTCGGCGCGGTATTTTTCGTATTCATATTTGCGCAGGGCTTCGGACAGCTCCTTGCGCGATTTTTCAAGGTCTTCGACCGTGTGCTGAAGTTCGCGCTCTTTTTTCTTCTGGGCCCAGGCGCGGCGTTTGAGGTCCGTCACATTGGTGGCGACGCAGACATAGCCGCCTTCGGCCGTCCGGCGGCGCGAGACATGCGCCCAGCGCGAGCCGGGCAGGGCGACTTCGACGTTTTCTTCCTGCTTGTCTTCAAGCGGGCCGAAATAAGCCGAGAGCACATCGCCGGCGACGCCGGCGCAGGTGACGACGTCTTCGAGCTCAAGCCCCGACTTCAGGACCTTCGCGGGGATCTTGAAGATCGCCGCGAAGCGCTTGTTCCAGATCGCCAGCTTGCCATGCGCGTCCCACAGAACGAAAGCTTCGGGAATGCTTTCGATGGCGTCGCGCAGTCTCGTCTCGGCGATGGCCGCGCCCGGCGCCAGATGCGGCGCCCCGACAAGATCGAAAGCGACCCCGGCGCGGGAAAACCGCGTCGCGTCCGGCGCTGTGCGGAAATAGCTGCGCGACCAGCCGCCGCCGGGCTCGCGCACCCGGACGACGCCTTCCGCGAGCCCTGACGGCTCGCCGGAAATGACGGCCAGCGCCGTGCGCAAATCCTGCGGATGCACCAGCGCTGAAATCTCGCGCATGGTGAATTTGCGGTCGCGCGAGGAAAGCCCGAGCGGTTGCAGGAACGCTTTGGTGAGATGCACCGTGCGGTCCTTCTTGTCGTAGAACCAGGGCGAACAGCGCCCGCCCGACAGCGCCGCGTTGAAATCGGTGAGGGTCGAGAGGGCGTGGGCCGCGCTCTGCGCCGCGCGGCTCTGGCGGATGAAGGCGGCCATCAGCGAGGCGATCACCAGCGTAATCGCGCCCATGATGATGGCGTAGAGCACCCAGACGCGCGAGCGGTCATACATGTCGCGCGCCGGCGCGGCGACGAGGAAGGCGTCGCCATTGTCGAGACGGCGCCAGGAGAGCGCCACGTCGCCGCCGGGCAGGTCGAGCCGCGCGCGCGTTTCGTCGTCGAGGTCGAGGGCGCGCACGGCGCCGGCGGGCAGGTCGATGAGGTCGGTGCGCCCGTCGGCGGTCAGGATGTCGCCCGTGGGGGAAATGTGGAACTGCGCCGTGAAGCCGCCGGGCCGGAGGCTTTCCATGGTTTCGCGCACGGGCGAGCCGGTCATGATCGCGATGTTGAGCGCCGCCGCGCCGTCGGTCGCGGCTTGCGCGAGCCGGAGCTCGGTCTCGGTCTGGCGGAGCTTCGCCTTCTCGTTCATCTCGAAGATGAAAAGGGCGGAAAGCGCAATCAGGAAGGCGCCGGTCAGGATGGCCAGACGGCGGGGCGAGAGGGCGTCAATGCGCGCCGCGAGCTTCTCGCCGTCCATTTGTTGATGCTCTTCCGCCATCAAGGGGTCGCCATTCAAGGATCCGGAGCGGTCGCCGGCGGGCGGACGCCCGCAGAGCCGGGGTTTCGGGGGACGCAAAACGCTACCATTCCGGCGGCCGCGCCGCCAATCTTGTTTACGAGTTAACATTTTGGAAACTATTCTGTTTCGCTCGAAACTGTCACCTCTGAATCGCCCTGCCGGGCCGGCGGCTTTTTCCCCAGTGAAAGCGGGCCTCTAGGCGGCGGGCGTCTTGGAATTGGCCCGGGCGGCCGTTAAAGAGCCATGATGAAACATTTCCTGAACACCGCGGACTGGACCCGCCCCGACCTGCAAGCCCTGATCGAAGACGCCCGGGCGATGAAGGCCTCTCCCTATGGGGACGCCCTCAAAGGCAAGACCGTGGCGCTCCTGTTCCTCAACAATTCCCTGAGAACGCGCACCTCCTTCGATGTGGGCGCGAACCAGCTCGGCGGCCATGCGGTGGTCCTCTCGCCCTCCGGGGGCATGTGGCCGCTCGAATTCGAGGACGGCGTCGTCATGGACGGCGACGCCGAAGAGCATGTGAAAGAGGCCGCCAAGGTCCTCTCGCGCTATTGCGACATGATCGGCATCCGCGCCTTCCCGAAATTCGTCGACTGGGAGGAGGACCGCAAGGACAAGATTTTAAACGCCTTCGCCCAGTACGCCGACGTGCCCGTCATCAATATGGAGACCATCACCCATCCCTGTCAGGAGATGGCCCATGTCATGGCGCTGCAGGAGCGTTTTGAAAAAGACGGCCGCGGGGCGCTGGACGGCAAGAAATTCGTCCTCACCTGGACCTATCACCCCAAGCCCCTGAACACCGCGGTCGCCAACTCCGCGCTGATGATCGCCGCGAAATTCGGCATGGACGTGACGCTTCTTTGCCCGCAGTCGGAATATCTTCTCGACATGAAATTCATGAGCCAGGCGGAAGAAGACGCCAAGGCCAATGGCCGCCATATTCATGTGAGCCACGATATCGACGAAGCCTATAAGGGCGCCGACGTCGTCTATGCGAAAAGCTGGGGCGCGCTTCCCTTTTTCGGGAACTGGGAAGAGGAAAAGCCGATCCGCGATCAGTACCGCCACTTCATCGTCGATGAAGAGAAGATGGCGAAGACCAACAACGCGCTCGTCTCCCACTGCCTGCCCATGCGCCGCAATGTGAAGATGACCGACGGCGTTTTCGATTCCGCCAACTGCATCGCCTACGAAGAAGCGGAAAACCGCCTGCACATTCAAAAGGCGATCATGAAGGCGCTGGCGGGGTGAGGACAATCAATCCGGTAGTTGGATAAGTGGAATTTTCCTATTCAAAACTTCAGTTGGCTTGGCTGACTGTCCTTGGCGTCATTATGACAGGGGCAAGCCTGACGATGGCTTCGCCAAGATTGTTTGGTCTGAATTGGGAAGATTCTCCTGTTCTGATTGGTGTGATCGGAGTGATCTTTTTTGGCGCATGTTTGGGGCTTGTCGTTTGGAGATTTGCATCCTCGCATGGAGCGGTTCTTTCTTTAAATGAAACCGGCGTGCGGGATGTTAGAATCGCAAACGAGCTTGTTGCTTGGCCGGATATTTTGAGCATTTCAGAAATTAGGATGCGAAATAATAAGTTTATTGCAATTGCCCTGAGATCGGAAGCTGAACAGCGCTTGACGCTGACAAAAGCGGCGAAGTGGTCGCGTGCGCCGAATAAGCTTCTCGGTATTGATGGTTTGTGTATTTCTGCTGTGGGTCTGAATGTTCGCCACAAAGATTTATGGGAAACGTTTCAGGCGTACGCTTTTACTCATAACATTCCCATATCCTGAGCGGCGGGCGGCTCGGGAAGGTCCCTCAGACGCCTTGCGGGAAGATGGGGCGCAAAATCTGAAGTCGGGAAGCATGATGAAAAACCACACCATCGCCGACGCATCCCCGGACGACGAACCCGCACTCGCGGCGATGATGCGCGGGCTCAATGAAGCCGAGAACGAACTCGTTCCTTACCATGACCTCAGCGACGCCGCGGCGCTCGAGCATGTTCGCTATCTGATGGCTTGCGTGAAAGAGCAGGGCGGTTTCGCGCTGATCGGGCGGCGGGACAGCGAAGCGCTCGGTTTCGCCATAGGCCTCGTGGAGACGGAAGACGGCGCCTATGTCTTGCCCGATCATCGCCGTTACGGGTTGCTGACGGATATTTTCGTCGCGCCGCAGGCGCGCGGGGGAGGGCTCGCCGCCGCGCTCCTCGCCGGGAGCGAGGCCCGCTTCCGGGCTCTGGGGCTCTCCGAGATGCGCCTCAATGTGCTCGAGGGGAATGCCCGCGCCCGGGGGTTTTACGGGAAGTCAGGCTTTCTCCCCTATGGGCGGGTTCTGTCGAAACCGCTCTGAACCTCTCTTAGTGGGGGCGGATCGGCGGACAGTGGGGCCCACGGGCCCTTCCTCCCCTTTACAAGACCAGGCGGAATGCGCATCAAAGCCCCGTAACCACTTGTTTTCCCGGAACTGCGCCGAGCCCCATGACCCAGACCGCCTTTACGCGCCAGACCATCGTCCAGCTGCTCTCGAATATGAGCGACGGCAAGGAGATCCGCGCCTATCTTCAGCGCTTCTCCGAGGTCGACCAGTCGCGATTCGCGGTCATCAAGATCGGCGGCGCGATCCTCTCCGAACAGCTCGAGGAAACCGCCTCGGCGCTCGCTTTCCTGCATACGGTGGGGCTGACCCCCATCGTTCTCCATGGCGGCGGCCCGCAGCTCGACGCGGCGCTGCAGGCCCGGGGCGTTGAATCGAAGAAAGTCGACGGCCTCAGGGTCACCGACGCCGACACGCTCGACGTCGCCCGGGACGTCTTCATCGGCGAGAACATCAAGCTCGTCGAAGCCGTGCGCCGTCAGGGCGTCGAAGCCGAGGGCCTCATCGCCGGGGTGATCGAGGCTGAATATCTCGACAAGGAGAAGTTCGGTTTCGTCGGCGAGCCCTCGACCATCCGGCAGGGACTGATCAATTCCGTCGTGCGCTCGGGCGCCGTGCCGATCCTCACCTGTCTCGGCATCGCGCCGGGCGGGCAGTTCGTCAATGTCAACGGCGACAGCGCCACCCGCGCGCTCGTCGCCGCGCTCCAGCCCATGAAGATCGTGTTTCTCACCAGCGTCGGCGGGCTCCTCGACAAGCATGGGGACGTCATGCACTCGATCAACCTTGCGTCGGATTTCGACAAGCTGATGAATGCAAGCTGGGTCGAAGGCGGGATGCGCCTCAAGCTGAACGAGATCAAGCGCCTGCTTGAAACCTCGCCCTTGTCGACCTCCGTTTCGATCACGACGCCGCAGGGGCTGATCCGCGAGCTCTTCACCCATGGCGGCTCGGGCACGCTTGTGCGCATGGGCGAGACCATCAAGACGCTGACCGACAAGGCCGAGCTCGACCGCGAACGCACCGAGGCGCTGGTCGAGAACGCCTTCGGGCGCAAGCTGAAGGATTCCTGGTGGAACGGGCTCGACGTGCATCAGGTCCACATGTCCGCGAGCTACCGCGCCGGGGCGATCCTCAGCAGGCTCGACGATTTCATCTATCTCGACAAATTCGCGGTGGTGGACGATGCGCGGGGCGAGGGCCTGTCGCGCACGGTCTGGCGCAGCTTCGTGCGGGAGAACCCGGCCTTCTTCTGGCGCTCGCGCACCAATAACGGCTTCAACGCCTTTTACCACGACAACGCCGACGGCTCGGTGAAGGCGGGGCCGTGGACCGTGTTCTGGAAAGGCGAAACCGACTGGGCCCGGATCGCGCGGATCGTCGAGCGGGTCGCCGGCCTAGAGGCCTCCTTCATCGGGGATGACGCATCATGACGACGCCCTTTCTTGTCGGTCTTGTGGGCGCAAGGGGCCATACGGGCCGCGAGCTGATCCGGCTTATCGCCGGCCATCCCGAGCTGATGCTCGCTTATGCGGTGAGCCGGGAATTCGCCGGCCGGCCGGTCTCGGACATCGCGCCCGAGGACAAGGACGAATGCGTCTTCGAAGCGCTGTCGCCCGGGGAGGTCGCCAAGCGCCGGGCCGATGTGGTCATCCTCGCCGCGCCTGACGGCGCCGCGGGCGAGTATGTCGCCGAGATCGAAGCCCACGCGCCGGGCCGGATCATTGTCGATCTGTCCGCGGATTACCGTTTCGACGACGCGTGGGTTTATGGTCTGCCCGAGCTCAACCGCAAGGCCATCGCCGGCAAGACCCGCATCGCCAATCCCGGCTGCTACGCCACGGCCCTTCAGCTCGCCATCGCGCCGCTTTTGCCGAAACTGGGCGGCGTTCCGTCGGTGTTCGGCGTTTCCGGCTATTCCGGCGCAGGCACCAAGCCGTCGCCGAAAAACGATCCGGAGCGCCTGAAAGACAATCTCATGGCTTATTCCCTGACGGGCCATAATCATGAGCGCGAGGCGACGCGCCACCTCGGAACCAAGGTGCGGTTCACGCCGCATGTGCATCCCGCCTTCCGCGGCATCATCGTCACCGCACATGTTCCGCTTGCGGAGAAAATTTCTGACGGCGAATTAATGGCGCTTTTCGAGGAAAAATATGCGGGCGAGCCGCTTATCGCCTTGCGCAACGCCGCGCCGGAACTTAAAGATGGAACAGGCTGCAAAGGCGTGATTATCGGCGGTTTCGCCGTCAGCGCGGATGGGGGACATGCGGTCATCGTCGCGGCGGAGGACAATCTCCTCAAGGGCGCGGCGGTGCAGGCCATCCAGAATGTGAATCTCGCGCTCGGTCTCGACGAGCTGAAAGGCCTTCACTGACGAAAGGATACGAGACGGGTCTATGGCGGCGACGGAAAGCGACTTCCTCATTCAGGCTGCAACCTATCTTGGCGCTGCGGCCATCGCGGTCCCGGTTTTCAATCGTCTAAAACTCGGCTCCATCCTTGGTTATCTCGCCGCCGGCGTCGCCGTCGGGCCTTCCGGTCTCAATCTCCTGCATCAGCCCGAAGGGGTTTTTCACATCGCCGAACTTGGCGTTGTGCTGTTCCTCTTCGTCATCGGCCTTGAATTATCGCTGTCGCGCCTGTGGTCCATGCGCAAGCAGATTTTCGGGCTGGGCCTTGCGCAGATGGCCGTCACCGGCGGCGCCATCGCCTTCATGTTCGTGATGGCCGGCGTGATGCCCGCGCCCGCCGCGGCCATTGCGGGTTTTTCCCTGGCCTTCTCCTCGACCGCCTTCGCCCTGCAATGGATGAAAGACCGGGGCGAGCTTTCCACCAATCACGGCCGCCAGTCCTTTTCGGTGCTGCTGTTTCAGGATCTCGCCGTCATTCCGCTCTTGGCCGCTGTGCCGGTCATCGCCGGGGCCGGCGGCGACGGGATCGACTGGCCGGCGCTCGCCCGGGCGGCGGCGGTGGTGGGCGCGATCATCGTCATCGGCAAGTTCGGCCTCGACCGGCTGTTTCTCATGGTCGCTTCATCCGGCTCGCGCGAGGCTTTTGCCGCGACCGCCCTTTTTGTGGTGGCGCTGGTGTCCCTCGCGGTCGGCTGGGTCGGCCTGTCCATGGCGCTCGGCGCCTTCATCGCCGGCGTGCTGCTGGCGGAATCTTCTTTCAAGCACCAGATCGAAACCGACATCGAACCGTTTCGCGGGCTGCTCTTGGGGCTTTTTTTCATTTCCATCGGCATGCGTCTCGACCTCACCATGATCGTCCAGTACTGGCCGGTGGTTATCGGCGGCGCGGTCGGCCTTGTGGCGGTGAAATCCGGCATTTTGTATGCGCTGGCGCGGCTGATGCGGGCGCCGCATGCACGGGCGCTGAAATCCGCGGCGACGCTGTCGCAGGGCGGGGAGTTTTCCTTCGTCGTCTTCACCCTCGGCGTCAGCGCGGCGCTGTTCACCAACGGCCAGGCAAGCGTCATGTCGGCTATCGTCACCCTGTCCATGATGATGACGCCGCCCATGGCGATCATGGCGGCGCGGCTGGCGCGCGATCCCGGCGAAAGCGCCGACGGGCTCGACGAGCCTGAAGGCGGGCGCGATCATGCGCTGATCGTCGGCTTCGGGCGCATGGGCCAGATCGTCTCGCAGGTGCTGATGAATTCAGGCGTCGAAATCGTCGCCATCGACCGCAATCCCGGTCACATCCGCAACGCCGAACGGCTCGGTTTCAAGGTCTATTATGGCGACGGCGCGCGGCTCGACATGCTGATGAACGCCGGCGCCGCCGATGCGCGCACCATCGTGTTGTGCATGGACGATCCGCCGTCCGTGAACCGCGCGGTGACGGTGCTGCGCGAAAAGCTTCCCAATACGATCATCATCGCCTGCGCCCACGACCGGCTGCACGAGATCGAACTGCGCAAGCTGGGGCCTGACGTGATCGTGCGCGAAACCCTGGAATCGAGCATCATGCTGGCGCGCGAAGCGCTGTCGCGCATGGGCTATGAGAACGGCATTATCGAGGATTATATCCAGCAGTTCCGCAAGCTCGACCGCGAGCGCCTTCTCGCGCAGATCGATGCGGGGCCCGACGCCGGCCAGCACCTTCTGCATCAGCGTTACAAGAACAACGAAAAGGAAGAGGCGCATTAAGCCCACGGAGGCTTTAAGCGCGGGAGGACGAAACCGGCGGTTGAGGAGGGCTTGCCTGCGGCGGCTTAGGCGGCGGGCGCCGCCGCTTCGATCACCGTTTCGCAGATGAAGTCCACCTGATCAGGCGTCAGATAGGGATGCATGGGAAGCGAAAAGATTTCCGAAGCCACCCGTTCCGTCACCGGCAATCCGCTTACCGGCGCATAATCCGCAAAGGCGGGCATCAGATGCAGCGGCGTCGTATAATAGATCGCCGTCGGCACGCCGGCTTTCTTCAGCTTCGCAACCATCTGATCGCGTTGATCGACGCAGAGGGAATAATAGGCGCATCCTGACTGGGCGCCGGCGATATGCGTCTGCGGTTTGGCGATGTCGGAAAGGCGCGCGTCATACTCGGCGGCGATGCGCCGGCGCGCCGCACGCTCATCGTCGAAGATCGAAAGCTTTTCGAGCAGCACCGCCGCCTGAAAGCTGTCCATGCGGCCGTTAAAGCCGACACGCACGGATTCCTTCCGGGTTTCGTCGGTGCCATGCCAGCGGATCGAGGCCCAGCGTTCCTTGTCGAGCACATTGCGGCTGAAGATCGCGCCGGCGTCGCCATAGGCGCCGAGCGCCTTGCCCGGAAAGAAGCTCGTGGCGGTGGCCGGGGCGAGCGCGCCCACTTCCTGCCCGTCAAGCTCGCCGCCGAAGCTCTGCGCGCCGTCGGCGAAAAGGAACAGCTCCTCGCGCGCGGCGATCGCGGAGAGGGTGCGATAATCCGCCGGCGAGCCGAACAGGTCGACGGGGATCACCGCGCGCGGCTTCAGCTTGCCTTCGGCGCGCACGGCCGCGATGCGCCGTTCGAGATCGGCCGGATCGATATTGAAGGTATTGGGGTCGATATCCACGAAGACCGGCGTCGCGCCGGCGAGAAGAATGGCGTTCGCGGTCGCGTTGTAGGTGAAGGCCGGCGCGAAGACCGCATCGCCCGGGCCGACGCCGCGGGCGAGGAGCGGAATGATCAGCGCGGCGGTGCCGCTGGCGCAGGCGATGACCGTCGAGGCGCCGGTGCGCTCGGCGAGCAGCTCTTCAAGTTCTTCGATTTCCGGGCCGGCGATATAGCGGCCATGATCGAGAACATTGTTGAGGCGCTTTTCGATGGCGGGACGGATGCGCTGCTGCTGGGCTTTCAGGTCGATGAAGGAAATCTCGCCGACGCGGCTTTTGCCGGCGATTGAAAGATTAACAACGCTGTTCATGCCCGCAATCTTTCCGTTGCTTCGAATGTTTCCGCAAGTCCGATGCCCGCTTCGTCCTCAATGCGCCGCGCCCAGTCGAGGGCGTCGCGGCCGTCTTCGCCGGTGACGAGCGGTTCGCGCAGGTTCGAAGCGGCGTCGATAAAGGCGTTCGCCCCGACGCCCAGCGGGTCGCAAAAGGCCGCCGGCGGGTCGTCCGCGTCAAAATCGGCCTGGAGGGGAGCGGCAGTCGTGTTGACCGTGGTGCGGTTGACGAAATCGAATTCGATCACGCCGTCATCATAAACAAGCATCATGCGCCGTTCGGGGGCGTCGGCGCGGCGGCTGGCCTCGAGGGTGGCGAGGGCGCCGTTGCTCAGCGCCAGTTCGGCTTTCGCGTCATGGGCGTCGCCCGTGGCCGTGAGGCTTTCAATATCCGCATTCGTCAGTTTACGGATCAGGTCGAGATCGTGGACCATGAGATCGAGCACGACGGAAACATCCTCGCAGCGGCCGGACGCCGTGGTGCGGCGCACGCAGCTGATCCGGGCCGGCGATTTGCCGATGGCCAGAAGGCCGGCGGCTTCGGCCACGTAGCGTTCCTGATGGCCGATCTGCAAGACCGCGCCATTGGCCCGCGCCAGCATGATCAGCATCTCGGCGTCCGCGGTGTCGAGGGCGATCGGCTTTTCGACGAAGACATGACGCCCGGCGGCGAGCGCCTCCTGGGCGAGCTCGTAATGGGCGCTTGCCGGCGCGGCGATGATGACCGCGTCCACGGCTTCGACCAGCGCGCTGTAATCCGTGAAAGGGGAAACGTCGAAACGCGCCGCCAAGGCCTCGGCGCGCGCCGGGTCGATATCATAAACGCCGGCAAACGCCGCATCCGGGTGAGATGCGATTTTTGCGCTGTGGTGGCCGCCGAAAACACCGGCGCCCGCGACGCCGACTCGTATGGGCTTGGTCACAATTTACACTCCGCCAGTTGCGCCCCACACCGGCAGGAACGGCCCCCTGAGATAGCCGCCCCCCTGCGATTATCCTAGCTTGCGTCTCCTGAAGAAAAACCTCTCCTGAAGCATTAGGTCAATCACACTATATTTCCACCTGTTTCTCCAAGCAGAAATTTAGATTTCATTAAAAAATAGGACAGAGCCCGCTCAGGCCCCGCCAGTGCGCATTTCCTTGAAGCGGTCCGCCAGAATAAAGGCCAGATCCAGAGCCTGGCTGGCGTTCAGCCGGGGGTCGCAATGGGTGTGGTAGCGTGAGTGAAGGTCCGCTTCGGAAATTTCCCGGGATCCGCCCAGGCATTCCGTAACGTTCTGACCGGTCATTTCGAAATGCACGCCCCCCGGAATGGCGCCTTCGGCCCGGCAGACGTCGAAAAAGGAGCCGACCTCGGAAAGGATGGCGTCGACGCGGCGGGTTTTGAAGCCGTTATCGGTTTTCATGATGTTCCCATGCATGGGATCGCTGGACCAGACGACATTGCGGCCCTCGCGTTGGACCGCCTGAAGCAGCCGGGGCAGGCCTTCCTCGACCTTGTTCGCGCCGAAACGGGCGATCAGGACGATGCGGCCCGCCTCGTTTTTCGGGTTGAGGATGTCGAGCAGCTTCAAAAGCTCGTCGGGCTCGAGGCTGGGGCCGCATTTCATGCCGATCGGGTTTTCGATCCCGCGGCAGAACTCCACATGGGCGCCGTCGGGCTGGCGCGTGCGATCGCCGATCCAGACCATATGGGCGGAGGTGTCGTACCATTTGCCGGTGGTTGAATCGACGCGCGTCATGGCGCTTTCAAACCCGAGCAGCAGCGCTTCATGGCTGGTGAAGAAATCGGTTTCGTGAATGGAGCGCACGGTCGAGCCGTTGATGCCGCACGCCTCCATGAAGTCCATGGCTTCGGAAATCTTGTCGGCGATGGCGCGGTAGCGGTCTTCCTGCGGGTTGCCAGTGACGAATTCGAGATTCCATTTCTGGACGTTGCGCAAGTCGGCGTAGCCGCCATAGGCGAAAGCGCGCAACAGGTTGAGCGTCGCCGCCGCCTGGCCGTAGGCGCGCAGCAGCCGCTGCGGGTCCGGCGCGCGGCCTTCCGGCGTGAACTCCATGGAATTGATGTTGTCGCCGCGATAGCTCGGCAGGGTCTCGCCGTCGATGGTTTCGGTGGGCGAGGAGCGCGGTTTTGCGAACTGGCCCGCAATGCGCCCGACCTTGATGACCGGCATGGAGGCGCCGAAGGTGAGGATCACCGCCATCTGCAACAACACCCGGAAGGTGTCGCGGATATTGTTCGGGTGGAATTCCTTGAAGCTTTCCGCGCAATCGCCGCCCTGGAGCAGGAACGCCTCGCCGCGCGAGACTTTCGCCAGGGAGTCGCGCAGGGTCCGCGCCTCGCCGGCGAACACCAGCGGCGGGTAATTCCCAAGCTCGGTTTCCACGGCCGTAAGGGCGTCCGGATCGGGGTAATCCGACGGGATGTGAAGCGCGGTCTTGTCGCGCCAGCTTTGAGGCGTCCACTCAGTCATCAGCAAAAAACTCCGTACGCGCCACCCTTTAGCCCGCAGGGTCCGGCCCCGCAACACGCAACCCGCCGCCCGGGCGAACCCATGGCCAATAAAAATGGCGCCCGCGGGACGGGCGCCAGTTTCAGGGTTCACTTAGGGGTCGTTATGCGCGGCGAGGGACTATGGAAACAGGGAACGCCTCCCGCCGCTGGGGTTCACGGTCAAAAAAAGCGCCGTTGCGAGTGCGGGCGGCGCTCTCAGGCTTCTTTAACCGTGAATTCGGTGACTTCGCCGCGGCGGATCTTGCATTCGGCGGTGATCGCATCGCCGCTGTCGGGGATCAGCTCGATGGCGACGGTTTTGGTGGCTGCGCCGGAGCCGGTGACGAATTTCGCGCGATAGGCCCCGGCGGTGACGACGCCTTCGGATTCCGCGGCGGCGGCGCAGATTCCGACATTTTTGGTCCAGTTGGCGGCCCCGGCGGGGGCGGCGGCAAGGGCGGCGGCGCTCAGGACGATGCCGGCTATCATTTTGTTACGCATAGGGTTTCTCCTTTTTGCGCGCCCGGCCTAGCGCAAGTTATTTATAATCGCCGATTGAAAACACGGGTGAGTTTACTATATGAAAAAGAAGTTGCAAGTATATTTATCGCATAGCGCACGATTTTGTGAGATATATGACAGCTTAGTAGTTGTTGTAATAAGGTTTAGAAAAACTGCCCCAGAATCAGGGGCCGGGAGGACGCCGGATGGCGCGCACATATAATCAGGACTGCGTTCTGGCTCATGCGCTGGATCTGCTGGGCGAGCGCTGGACGCTTCTCATCTTGAGAGAGCTGTTTTTGGGGCCCGAGCGTTTCGGCGATCTCCAGGCGGGGTTGCCGGGCATCGGCGCCAACCTCCTGTCGAAGCGGTTGAAGGAGCTTGAAGAGGCCGGCCTCGTCGAGGCGGTGTCCTCCGGCGATGCGCGCGGGCGCTACCGGCTGACCGACACGGGCGAGGCGCTGCGGCCTTCCGTGCGGACCCTGATGAAATGGTCGATCCTCTATTTCATGGAGCGGCCGGAATCCTGTCCGGCGCGGGAATGTATTTATACGGATAATCTACAGCCCGACTCCGTGGCGCTGGCGATCGAGATTTTCGCGGCCTATTGCCCGGAGCCCGACAATAATTATGTCGCGCATATCATCATCGATGAGTTTCCCTACACCATCTACAACATGAACGGGCAGATGACTGTGCGCCGCGGCGCGGACGGGCCCGCCGTCGCGACCATCATTTCCGACGTCGCGACCATCATGCAGTCCTTCCGGATGGAGCTGAGCCTCGAGGATGCGAAGGCGCGCATGAAGATGAGCGGCGATCAGAAGGCGCTCGGCCACCTTCTGCGCTGCATCGTGCACAAGGAAACGCATGACAATGCGGGAACGGTTACGCCGCTCGCCGCATCTTTTTAAGCGTCAGCCTTGCGGGCTAAACCGCGACGTCGAAATCCGCTTCGGTGAGGGATTTGACGTCGTCGACCGTGACGCCGGGGGCGAGTTCGGTGAGTTTCATGCCCTTGCCGCGCTCGATTTCAAAAACGCCAAGATTGGTGATGACCATATCGACGACTTGCTGTCCGGTGAGCGGCAGCGCGCATTCATGAAGCAGTTTCGGCGCGCCTGATTTCGAGGCGTGGTCCATGACGACGACGACGCGCTTGACGCCGGCGACGAGATCCATCGCGCCGCCCATGCCCTTCACCATCTTGCCGGGGATCATCCAGTTGGCGAGGTCGCCTTTTTCCGAGACTTCCATGGCGCCGAGAACGGAAAGGTCGATATGCCCGCCGCGGATCATGCCGAATGAGTCGGCGCTTGAGAAATAAGAAGTGCGGCGCAGTTCGGTGATGGTCTGCTTGCCGGCGTTGATGAGGTCGGGATCGACCTCGTCCTCATACGGGAAGGGCCCCATGCCGAGCATGCCGTTTTCAGACTGCAAGGTCACGTCGATGTCTTCGCCGATATAGTTCGCGACCAGCGTTGGAATGCCGATGCCGAGATTGACGTAGAAGCCGTCTTCGAGCTCCT